>NZ_SLVJ01000016.1 GCF_004345325.1 Acinetobacter calcoaceticus | reverse complement strand
GTAGGGCGTATGCGGTATTAGCGCTCCTTTCGAAACGTTGTCCCCCACTAATAGGCAGATTCCTAAGTATTACTCACCCGTCCGCCGCTGTATCCGATAGCAAGCTATCTTCAACCGCTCGACTTGCATGTGTTAAGCCTGCCGCCAGCGTTCAATCTGAGCCATGATCAAACTCTTCAGTTAAAAATCATTAGTAGCTTATGGCTACAAATCTTGGCTCATCAATATTCTGACAAAAAATTCTCAAATAAACTTCGAGTAATTTCTACCTATCAATCAATGATATTTTTTAATTGATCGACCGGTAAAAATCCACACAAGTTGTTCTTCATAATCTATTAATGATCTTCTTCTTACTTCGTCAGCAAGAAACAACGCGAAAAATCTACTTCAACCTTAACACCGTGGCTAAGATCTTTTCGTGTATCGCGTCGGTATGGGCTCATTATAGGTGAATTTTTTTGGACCGCAACCCCTTTTAACTGATTGTTTTTCTATGTGTTGTATTTTTATGCACTACTTTGGGTCATATTTCACACGAAAATCAACTAAACTTATAATTCTAAAGCAGAAATATGACAAATATATTTCTGCTTTAATTTTGGGATTACTTATTACTGCTGTTTACTATCCGTACAGACTGGATGGTAATGGGCTGTTTTGGGACATCTTGGAACATGCCATAGCGTCCGGTTGGGGTATTTGCAATCTTATCGACCACATCCATCCCCTTGGTCACCTTGGCAAATACCGCATAACCCGGGTTTGAAGGTGCTTGATCAAGGAACTGATTATTGGCGACATTAATAAAGAACTGACTGCTTGCAGAGTTTGGATCATTGGTCCGAGCCATCGCGATAGTGCCACGAGCATTCTTGAGTCCGTTCTTTGCTTCATTTTGGATCGTGGCTTGGGTAGGCTTCTGCGTCATGCTCTGATCGAAACCACCACCTTGAATCATAAACCCTGGAATAACTCGGTGAAAAATGGTGCCACTATAGAAGTTCTGTTTTACATAGCTTTCAAAGTTCTTGACTGAGATAGGTGCTTTATCATTATAAAGCTCAATCTCAATGTCCCCTTGGCTGGTTTTCATTTGCATAATGGTATTGGCGTGGGCAGACAATATTGTTCCACCCAACACAACTGCCAACAAAGATTGTTTAATCATTTATCTATTACTCTCTATAAAGGTATGAAAATTGGATGAGCATAAACAGGCTTCATGTGAGCTGCTGTTCAATTTGAATTGACTAGCGATTTTTATCCCAAAAGCGTCTGAATGATTTACTCATCTCAATTAAATGTTTTTTTGCTTGCTTTGATACTGGTGTCAGATTTACAAAGCCATGGGTTTGTTCTTCATAATCATGATAATGCACTTTCACACCATTGTGTTGCAGCTTGTATGCATAGATTTTACCTTCATCATGCAATACATCATGTCCTGCTGTGATCACAAAAGCTGGCGCGAGTTTTTTGAGGTTGCCGTAGGTGGGCGAAACGATCGGATCATCTAAAGCGACTTTAAAGTTATTGACATAATAGTCGGTGACATAGTCCACATCAGTTCCTGTTAAAACCAAGCCTTGGTTAAAGGTATAAAAAGAAGGATGTCGACTTTTGAAATCCACCACAGGATAAATAAGAAACTGAGCCTCAGGCGCATAAGCAGCACTTCGCGTTTTCTGAGCGATCACCGCACTAATGTTGCCACCTGCACTATCTCCTGCTACTGCAATCCGATTTTTTAAAATTTTAAAATGACGACGGTTTTGATATACCCAAGCTAAAGCATCTTCACAGGATTGGATCAAATCGCGCGGGCCAACTTCAGGTGCCATCGGATATTCAATACTCAGCACTTGAACTTTGGCGTGAATCGCAATCAGGCGACACACCTCATCATGTGTATTGACACTGCCCACCACAAAACCACCGCCATGATAAAACACCAACATCGGGAGTTTCTTACTTGGTGCAGGATGATAGTGTCGCGCATAGATACTGCCACTTTGTAGTGGCAATCGAATATCTTCAATATGATGCACAGGTGTCGGTTTAGCGCGGATCGATTGCATTTGCAACTCAAACTGCTGACGTGAGTCATCGACATCAGGACCAATAAACCCCACCTTTCCCTGTTTAAGTTGGGCCGCCATTAATACTTTTAGGAAAGCATCCAATTCGGGGTATTGATATGGATAACCAAGGACTTTACTCAAGGACTCCTGCATAAATGTAGGTAAACAGTCGAGTGAGCGCGCGGCAAACCCCTGCCCTTTTTCTAATAATTGTTGTACGGATTGAGTCGATGTCAGCATTGGTGATTCCCCTATACTATTCTTAGTGATGAGATCAAATAAATGGTTTGGATTTGCTGTTTTACTTAAATTAAGCGAATGAGTTTATTTATGTGATGTGTAAATGCATTATCACAATCAAGATCATACGCTACGCTGAACTCAGGCACTTTGTCATTGACTATATCGTTATCAGTCTCGGTTTATTATGACCAATACAGCGATATCAGCCCTTAAGTTACATTTTCGGCTTTATTCATATATAAAAATAGACCATAGAAGCATGCTTCTATGGTCTATTTTTAGGCAGCAAATGTGCGGCGCTATAAATGACAAATACTCAGATTTATCGATCTATATCACTCCGTACTTGGAAGTGCAGGTGGATTGGTTCCTGATTCAGGTAGCGCTTGGTAAGGGGTGTTGTTTTGAAGCGTAGGATCTGCAGCTTCTATTGCACCTGCAGGTTCTGCACTTTGAGCTTCAATCGCTGAACGACCTTGAGTCCCAGTATCAACGCTCGGTAACTCAGCAGATGAGGTTGGGAGTTGGGTTTGGGTTGTGGTGCTTGGTGTTGCTGCTTCTTGCGAAGTACATCCAACAGCGACCAATGCAACAGCCGTCAGTAAAATTGAAATTATGGTCAATTTTTTCATTCATTTTTCCTTTCTAATTAATCAAAGAAGTTCATCGCTTTGATGAACAACATGATTCAACGTTCAGAAAAATATATCACCCCCTGATCAGTTGCTCTTTTACGACTGCAAGTTGGACTTGTGCAATTTTATATTAAATTCATAAGCTTAGATCGAGGTGCACAAAACCAAAGCCAACAAGGGAATAAGATTCTGTTTTTTTTAAACTAATCAGTATTTGCAACAGCAAAAAAAACATAGAAATAAAAATAATGCTGCTGTCAGGTGGCTAAATATTGAAATGAAAAACCATTTTAGACTTACATTGTAAAATATGTACCTGCTAAGTTGCGTTTCCAATAACACGCTGCGACCTGTGTTTTTAACTGTATAACAGCCATTATTTTCATAAAAGCGTCTAAACACCCCACTATAGTTGAAATAATTCAATCTAAAACTTGAATTCTTGGGACTCGCCCACACCTCTAGAGTATTAATGAATTAGATCATCATGGCAGTTCAGCATTAACCCAGTGAATACTGAAGCCGACTAAGGACTGTACATGTTTAAAAACCCATTTAAACGGAGATCATCAATGGCTAATGAGCAACAAGCACAAGCTCAAGACATTCAAAACGAGCACGCTGAAACTGAAAATGAGCAAACTCAAGTGGATGCAGAGCATGCCAACGACGTTAGTGTTGAAGATTTACAAGCTCAGATCACAAAACTTGAAGAAACTTTAAAATACGAAAAAGCAGTTGCTGCCAACGCAAAATACGAAGCTGAGAAAAGCAAAGAACGTTTTGAACGTGAAGCAGATACAGCAAAACGCTTTGCTTTGGAAAAATTCGCTAAAGAATTACTCGATTGTGTCGATAATCTTGAGCGTGCAATCCAAGCTGCTGGCGATGAAGAAAATCCAGTCCTTGAAGGCGTTAAATTAACATTGAAATCACTGCTCACGACTTTAGAGAAATTTGAAGTGGTCGCTGTAAGCACAACAAATGGTTTCAATGCTGATTTCCATCAAGCTGTGGGTATCGATCCAAGTGCTGAAGCGGGTCAAATCGGTAACGTACTTCAAAAAGGTTATACCCTATCAGGTCGCTTACTCCGCCCTGCCATGGTCATGGTTGGTCAATAAAGTCATAAAATCGGGAGTCTATGAAAAAAATTCACATATTCCACTTGAAAATTTTTCAATGGCTCTCATATCGGATATCAAGCACAAACTCTGTAAGTAAAATTACTGCAAAAAATTTTGAGGAACACATCAATGGCTAAAATTATTGGTATTGACTTAGGTACAACAAACTCATGTGTCGCTGTTTTAGAAGGCGACAAAGTTAAAGTCATCGAAAATGCTGAGGGTACACGTACAACACCTTCAATCGTTGCGTACAAAGACAGTGAAATTTTGGTCGGTCAATCTGCAAAACGTCAAGCAGTGACTAACCCTAAAAACACTTTGTTCGCGATCAAACGTTTGATCGGTCGTCGTTACGAAGATGCTGCGGTACAAAAAGACATCGGTCTTGTTCCGTACAAAATCTCTAAAGCAGACAATGGTGATGCTTGGGTTGAAGTCAATGACAAGAAACTAGCACCACAACAAGTTTCAGCAGAAATTTTGAAAAAAATGAAAAAAACTGCTGAAGACTATCTTGGTGAGACCGTTACTGAAGCTGTGGTAACTGTACCTGCTTACTTCAACGATGCTCAACGTCAAGCAACTAAAGATGCTGGTCGTATTGCAGGTCTTGATGTTAAACGTATTATCAACGAACCAACTGCTGCTGCATTGGCTTTTGGTATGGACAAGAAAGAAGGCGATCGTAAAATCGCGGTTTATGACTTGGGTGGTGGTACTTTTGACGTATCAATCATCGAAATCGCAGACCTTGATGGCGACCAACAAATCGAAGTATTGTCTACCAACGGTGACACCTTCTTAGGTGGTGAAGACTTTGATAATGCATTGATCGACTACTTGGTTGAAGAGTTCAAAAAAGAACAAGACTTCAACTTGAAAACTGATCCACTGGCATTACAACGTTTAAAAGAAGCTGCAGAGAAAGCCAAAATCGAACTTTCTTCTTCAACTTCAACTGAAATCAACCTGCCATATATTACTGCAGATGCGACTGGTCCTAAGCACTTAGTGATCAACGTAACCCGTGCAAAACTTGAAGGCTTGGTTGCTGATCTGGTTGCACGTACGATCGAGCCTTGCCGAATTGCGCTGAAAGATGCTGGCCTGTCTACTTCTGAAATTTCAGACGTAATCTTGGTTGGTGGTCAATCTCGTATGCCGCTTGTACAACAACAAGTACAAGATTTCTTTGGTAAAGAGCCACGTAAAGACGTTAACCCAGATGAAGCTGTTGCAATGGGTGCTGCGATTCAAGGTGCAGTATTGTCTGGTGACAAAACTGACGTATTGCTACTCGACGTTACCCCATTGACCCTTGGTATCGAAACCATGGGCGGCGTATTGACTGCAATCATCGAGAAAAACACCACGATTCCTGCGAAGAAATCTCAAGTGTTCTCTACAGCAGCTGACAGCCAACCAGCAGTAGACATTTCTGTTTACCAAGGTGAGCGTAAAATGGCTCAACAAAACAAATTGTTGGGTAACTTCCAATTGGGCGATATCCCACCTGCTCCACGCGGTGTGCCACAAATTGAAGTTTCATTTGACATCAATGCTGATGGTATCTTGAAAGTTTCTGCTAAAGACAAGAGCACAGGTAAAGAACAATCGATTCAAATCAAAGCAAACTCTGGTTTGTCTGATGCTGAAATCGAAGCCATGATCAAAGATGCTGAAGCGAATGCTGAAGAAGACCGTAAGTTTGAAGAACTTGCTAAGTCACGTAACGAAGCAGATGCACTCGTTTCTAGCGCTCAAAAAGCCGTTAAAGATCTTGGCGAGCAAGTGACCAGCGATGAGAAAACTGCAGTTGAAACTGCGGTTGCTGAACTCGAAGCTGCTGCTAAAGAAAATGATGTAGAAGACATCAAAGCAAAAACTGAAAGCTTACAAAACATTATCATGCCGATCACTCAACGTGCTTATGAGCAAGCTCAACAAGCGGGTGGCGGTGCTGAAGGCTTTGACCCAAATGCATTCCAAGGTGATGCTGGTCAACAAAAAGCTGATGATGGCGTTGTAGATGCTGAATTCACAGAAGTGAAAGACGACAAGAAATAATTCGAGTCGAAACAAAAACCGCGCTTAGGCGCGGTTTTTTGTATTTAAAATCAATAATTTCAACGTTAAGTCACGTTATTGATAGGCCTTGGTTAAGCCTCATCTGCCCAACGACGTTGTTGTAAGCGCTCGCCTTCCACCTCACGTTTGTTGCGTGCGGATTCATAGAGCTTGGTGCCTTTGAGTTCAGGCGGCAAATAGTCTTGGCGTACAAAATGCTCTGGGTAGTTGTGTGGATAAAGATAATCCACCCCATAGCCTTGTTGCTTCATCAGTTTGGTGGGCGCATTACGAAGATGTAAAGGTACGCTGAGGTTGGCGGTTTTTTCAGCCAAATCAAAGGCCTTATTGATCGCCAAATACGTACTGTTACTCTTGGCACTGGTCGCCAGATAGACCGCCGTTTGTCCGAGAATAATTCTAGACTCAGGCATCCCCACAGCTTGAACTGAACGGAAACATTCACCAGCAAGTAATAAAGCGTTCGGATTAGAGTTACCAATATCTTCAGAGGCTGCAATCAGCATACGACGAGCGATGAAAACCGGGTCCTCCCCCCCTTTTAACATCCGCGCCATCCAATACAAAGTCGCATCGGGATCACTACCGCGAATCGACTTTATAAATGCCGATGCCAGGTCATAATGCTGCTCACCGGATTTGTCATAGCGAGCGATATTTTGTTGTGCAACTTTAACCACCACGGCGTTGGTGATGATATTTTCTTGATCTGGCTCAAAGGTACTGGCGATTAAATCCAGTAAGTTGAGTGCCTTGCGTGCATCACCTGCGGCAAATTGCACCAATGCTTCATATTCTTCGATATGGATATTACATTTCTTTAAAAATGAATCTTGAGCCAAGGCCTTGTGCAGCAAGGTTTGAATCGCATCTTGATCCAAGGCATTTAATGTATAAACCTGACAACGAGAAAGTAAGGCCCCATTCACTTCAAAAGAAGGGTTCTCTGTGGTTGCGCCCACCAAGGTAATTTTGCCCTTTTCCACTGCGTTAAGTAGCGCATCTTGCTGGGATTTATTAAAACGATGGATCTCGTCAATAAACACCACTGGCACCAGTAAGTCACCACTATCGGCAATGATTTCTCTGAGTTCTTTGACCCCAGTATTTAATGCAGACAAGCTAATAAAAGGTCGATCGACAGCTTGTGCCAGCAGTAAGGCGATGGTGGTCTTGCCTACCCCAGGCGGTCCCCAAAAAATAATCGAAGGCAAATGGCCTTGATCGATCATTTGTCGCAAAGGTGCTTCGGCGCCGAGCAGATGATCCTGCCCGATAATTTCGGATAAATCACGTGGTCGAATACGTTCAGGGAGCGGAATGTGGGTCTCAGACATTGGCTTTTTTCTTGGTGGCACACAAAGCTATGGTAACGTATTTAGTCACTTGGCTGCGAATAATTATTCTGCGCTAGACGCCCGTTTGAAAAGCCAGCTCAGTAGATATTCATTAAACTCATAATACTTGGGTGAGCCAAGCGATACGCTAAAACGTTAACGGACCCAACGCACGATATAGTCATCGACTTCTTCAGCATCGATATCGCGTTCTGAGATACAGCGACCCGCAGCAGACTTTTTGGCTTTGATCACGCTCTGTCGAGTACCGGTATTTAAATAATGCCATGACGGTAAATTTTTACCTTCATTGATGCGGCGGTAGGCACAACTCGGCGGTAACCAATAAATACTTTGCAACTTTTCTGGGGTCAGTTGGATACAGTCAGGCACATGGCTCAAGCGATTATTGTAGTCAGAACAACGTGCCGTTTTACAATCCAATAATTTACACGCCACTTTGGTGTAGGCGACTTCGGCGGTATCTTCATCTTCGAGTTTAATCAGACAACACAGTCCACAACCATCACATAGCGCTTCCCACTCCTGCGGACTCAGCTGATCAAGTGAATAATGCTTCCAAAATTGGGGACGTAGCTCAGGGTTCATAGACGATATAACAGTGTGTATAAAAAATTCTGAAGCAGTATATCAGTTTATGAAACCCGACTTGGAAAATGGAATTTTTTTCACATTTTTTTCGAATGTTGTGTTTTATACACATTTATTCAACACAAGTTCACAGGTTGTTTTTTAATCACCCCATATACTTACATATACTATAAAAACTCATGGAGACACCATTATGTTTCGTTGGGCAATCATATTCGCAGTCATTGCACTCGTTGCAAGCCTGCTCGGTTTTGGTGGTGTCGCAGGAATGTCGAAAGACTTTGCGATTATCTTACTCATCGTTGCTGTCATTCTTGGCATTATAAGTTTCATCTCGCGCGGCCGAGCATAATATTAAATTCATAAAAAAAAGAAGGATTAACTCCTTCTTTTTTAAAATTTATTTTTTACTTGATACACAACATATTTACTGACACTTCTATTGTTAATATTCGCAACAAAGTCATTTGTATGTCTTTTTTTTATGGTTTAATCGGTCTGCTCTTTCGTATTATGCAAGGATTTAATACATGACCATAAGCATTAAAACACGTGAAATTCAATACTCTGCTGCAGATGGCACAACTTTGATAGCTTACTTTGCTGCACCAGAAAATGTAACGCCAGTTGCAGGGGTTTTGGTTGCACCAGAATGGTGGGGCCGAAATGAATACACTGAACGACGTGCGCGTGAATTGGCTGAACATGGTTATGCCGCATTGGCGATCGATATGTATGGCAACAAACATGTCACCACCACAGCGGACCAAGCACAAACATGGATGATGGAAACCTTTGCACGACCTGAGACCATCGTCATCCGCGCTCAAGCTGCGCTTGAAACCTTAGCTGCACAGGATGAGGTTGATGCTGAGCGATTGGCAGGTATCGGTTTCTGCTATGGCGGTAAGGTGATGTTGGATTTGGCACGCTCAGGTGCAAACTTAAAGGCAGTTGCTACATTCCATGCCATTTTAGCCACACAACATGCGGCTGAAAAAAACAAAATCCAAGCTGAAATATTGGTACTACATGGCGAGTCAGACAGCATGGTTAGCTTAGCCGATGTCGAAGATTTTAAAACCGAAATGGCCAATGCAGATGTGAATCATCATGTGGTGATATTGAAAGATGCCAAACACGGCTTTAGTAATCCACAAGCAGATGAACGCGCCAAAGCCAATGCTGTTGATCTCGGCTATAACGCTGAAGCTGAACAAACCAGTATCAATGCCATGTACGACTTGCTCAAACGCACTTTGAATTGAGCCTAATGCAACATGACTGACCCTGTTGTAGGTCAGAAAAAATAATCGAATAAGAGGATGAATTATGGTTGAGACCAACTGCCCCTATTGTCAGTTTGATGAGTATGACATCATCGATAAAAACGACTATGGCGTGATCCTACCTGAACAACGCCCCTTGTCTAAGGGACATTCCGTAATTATTCCATTACGGCATGTAGGTTCTTTTTTTGATGTCACTGACAAAGAACGAAAATGTTTACAGTCTCTACTCGAACTTGCGCGCAATGAATTGAAATTGCGCCATCAACCTGAAGGTTTTCATATTGCTTTTAATGATGGCAAGGTCTTCGGTGATGAGGCTGAAACCCACTTTCATATTCACATTATCCCGCGCTATGCAGGTCAAACTTTAAAACTAGACAATCGTTGGGGCATCTTAGCGAATCCCTGATGTATCTTGATTTAGGATGACCGACTCACATACCTGTGAGCGATCATCAAATTGGCTCACAACGCATTTTTCCAACGTTTGTGAGCCAGCATTTCATCTAAAAATTCAACGCTCTGCTGTTGCATCAATACCCAGTGATTCATGTGATCAATCTCGAATAATCCCTTTTAAACAGTACGAATTGGTTATACTAGCCATCCCTTTAATCGTTGCAATGACTTTCGAATGACTGTGGCTGCTTTTTGTTTTTCTGATGCATTATTGACTTGGTTTGATCAGCACGGTCGTCACGATCTACCGTGGCAAGTGGCCGATGATCCCTATAAAGTTTGGGTCTCAGAAATCATGCTACAGCAAACCCAAGTCAAAACTGTACTGGCCTATTTTGAGCGCTTTATCACCCGATTTCCGACTGTCGAAAGTTTAGGGCAAGCGCATTGGAATGAGGTCGCCCCCTATTGGGCAGGTTTGGGCTACTATGCTCGCGCACGTAATCTACATAAAGCTGCAGGCTTGGTGGCACAGCAGGGGCATTTTCCAGAAAACTTAGCACAATGGATCGCCCTCCCCGGAATCGGACCCTCGACTGGAGGAGCGCTGATGTCACTGGGTCTACGTCAGTACGGCGTGATTATGGATGGTAATGTAAAGCGGGTATTGGCTCGTTTTCTTGACATCGATGATGATCTCTCCAAGCCAGTGCATGAACGCCAACTTTGGGAAATTGCTGAATCATTCTGCCCTGAACAACGTAACCATGACTATACCCAGGCGATTATGGATTTGGGTGCCACCATCTGTACCCCGAAAAAACCACTCTGCCTATATTGCCCGATGCAACAACATTGTCTTGCCCACCAGCAAGGGACCGTGCTGGAACTGCCATATAAAAAACCAAAAAAACCAGTCCCAATCAAATCAGCAAAAGTACTCTTGATCCAATCTGGGGATCAGTGGCTATGGCAGCAAAGAGAAAATTCGGGGCTGTGGGGTGGATTGTGGTGCTTACCGATCATTGCAGAAGACCTCGAATTTCAACAACAATGTCAGCAACTCGATCTAAAAGTGCTGGCACAAAAAGTAGAGATTTCACATAGTTTCACCCATTTTACTTGGCAATTGCAGGCACATGTCTTTCAGATTCAACCAGATCAACAAGAACATATCCAAACTGAATTGGGTGGCTTATGGCTCAGCCCTGAACAGGCGATTGGTATGGGGTTGCCCACCGCCATGAAAAAATTGATTGCTGCAGTCGAGGTGTAACTTTATTTGTGTTCGTCTTTGGTGTAATGATCCCAATTATGTGATCTTTAACGTTGATCCTTGACATGATTCTGAGTAGATTTGCTATAGCGTCATTTAATATTAAGAACTTTGCTTTTTAATAAGTCATTTCCATCAATAAGATAAGGATCGATTGTGTCTGTGATTATTCGTTTTAGCCTGCTCAGTTGCGTAGTCTTAACCCTCGCCGCATGTACCACCAGTCCGAAAAAAACCACTCGACCCGCGATCTTATCCAGTGAACAAGCTGCTCAATTGAAAAACACCTCGCTGCCAAAAAATTTTCCCATCCCAGTACAAGGGGTCAAAGCCAAAGCGCTGACCGATACTTGGGGTGCTTCACGTAGCCAAGGTCGGAGCCATGAGGGTATCGACATCATGGCTCCACGTGGAACCAAGGTCTACAGCACCACAGATGGCATCGTGGCCAGTATGAAGGGCAATAACTTAGGCGGCACCGTGATTTGGATGCTAGGGCCGAACAATTCATGGCACTACTATGCCCATTTGAGTGGACATCGATCGGGTCTAAAAGAAGGTGATTTTGTTTCGAAAGGCACGTTGATCGGTTACGTTGGAAATACTGGCAACGCCCGACATACTGCTCCACATTTGCACTATGGTCTCTATCTTTCAGGCAAAGGCCGCGGTGCTGTGAATCCTTATCCTTATTTGCGTTAGAATGCACCGCATGATGTGGCACATGCATTGAGATGTGTTTAGGACATGTTCATTTCACCATGAATATGCCGTGCTGAAGTAACTTCGAAGGCGAAGTTGTAATGCGCGTGGTTTAGAATATTTTACAGAGGACAGGCTTATGTCAGAGGCATTGATTCAACGCTTGGTTGAGTTTGCAGAATCAGGCAATCAACAAAAGATCCATCTAAATGGCAACTGCTATCAAGGCTGGATTATGGAAATCACCGATCAAGCCCTGCTCATTAGTACTGGTTTTGCAGAAAAAACTGGAAAGGATCAATGGATTGAATTTAATGATCTTCGCCAAGCTGAGCTGTATTACTGGGACAATAAAAACGATCAATGGTCGCTGTTTACGCTCTAATCCATACATTTTAGGGCATGCATTTCAAGGTCTATGTTTCAAAGCGACATTTCCAGGTCTATGTTTCAAAGCGACACTTCAAGGTCTATGTTTCAAGGCAGCATTTCAAGAGCGATGTTTTAAGGACTATGTTTTAAGGAGAATAAACATGACAACTCAACGCTGTGGTTGGTGTTCAGATGATCCGATTTATGTGGCATATCACGATCAGGAATGGGGTGTAGCCAATAGAAATGAACAGCATTTATTTGAAATGTTGTGCTTAGAGGGGCAACAGGCAGGTTTATCTTGGATTACAGTTTTAAAAAAACGAGAGCATTATAGACGACATTTTTTTAATCACCCGATCGAAACCATTGCTGCATTGAGCGATGCAGCATTGGATGAAAAATGCCTTGATGCAGGGTTAATCCGACACATAGGCAAGCTCAAAGCCATACGCGACAATGCCATTGCTTGGCAAAACATGCGCGCGCAAAATATTGATATGGTAAATTGGCTTTGGGATTTCGTTGAGCAAAAAACCATTGAAAATGATGTCGAACATTATCAACACGCCCCTGCTCAAACTGAACTCAGTTTAAAGATGTCGAAAACACTGAAAAAAAATGGATTTAAATTTGTAGGCCCGACCACCTGTTATGCCTTTATGCAGGCCGTTGGCATGGTTAATGATCATGAAAATAACTGCCACAGCAAATAAAGAATGGCAATAAGCAGCGGATCAATTTAAAACAACCAGAATCATAATCGAAATAACGACCAAGACCAAGACCAAAAACTACAGGATGATCAGCATGAGCCAAAACACCATACATGCCTATGCCGCAATGCAAGCGGGTGAAAAACTAGTCCCTTATCAATTTGATGCCGGTGAACTCCTCGCCCATCAAGTCGAAGTCAAAGTGGAATATTGTGGCCTCTGCCATTCAGATATTTCCGTAATTGAAAATGATTGGAATAACACTATTTATCCTGTGGTAGCCGGACATGAAGTGATTGGGATCATTACTCAATTGGGCACTGAAGCCAAAGGCCTGCAAGTCGGTCAACGTGTGGGTATAGGCTGGACAGCGGAAAGTTGTCAGCACTGTAATCTGTGTATCAATGGTCAATACAACCTGTGTAAGGATCAGCAAGCCACCATCGTCAATCATGCTGGGGGGTTCTCCGAAAAGGTCCGCGCGGCTTGGCAATGGGTGATCCCACTCCCTGAACAGGTTGATCCTGAAACTGCTGGCCCCTTACTCTGTGGTGGTATCACGGTATTTAACCCCATCCTCAATCATAAGATCCAAGCCGTCCACCATGTCGGGGTGATTGGCATTGGCGGTTTAGGCCATATGGCGATTAAACTGCTCAAAGCATGGGGCTGTGAGATTACCGCATTTACCTCAAACTTAGCCAAGACTGATGAACTTAAAGCCATGGGCGCGGATCATGTGGCTGATAGTCGCGACCCCGCAGCATTGAAGCCGCTCAATGGCAAATTTGACCTGCTGCTGTGCACAGTCAATGTCAGTTTAAACTGGAAGGCTTACCTGAATACGCTTGCACCTGAAGGGACCTTACACATGGTCGGTCTGGTGCTTGAACCGATGGCGATTCCTGCAGGGAGCTTAATCGGTGGTGCCAAAACGGTGACAGGTTCCCCGATTGGTTCACCTGCGGATCTACGTAAACTACTGCAATTTGCAGCACGTAAGCACATTGCGCCACAGATTGAACTATATCCAATGTCAAAAATTAATGAGGCAATAGAGCGTTTACATTCCGGCCAAGCGCGTTATCGTATCGTGCTCAAAGCCGATTTTGATCGCAACGACTAAGCCGCTTGCTTTGTCATGAACGCAGGGACGATCACTGGGTTCACGACCGGCCATCCACCTGTTTAGACTCTAGTCACTGGATTCACGAGCGGCCATCCGCCTGTTTAGACTCTAATTGCGCTCGAGTCCAATCCGCCAGACATTGAATCGCTTGACGCACTGGCGCTGAAAGTTCATGTCCAGCATTGAGGCGGATACAGTTGCGGTATCGATCATCCTCACCAAAGATCAACCCTGGCACAATCCCAATCCCTTGCTGCTGGGCATAATGGTACATGGCCAAACTGTCGATGTGCTCAGGCAACTGCAACCACAATACATAGCCCCCTTGTGGTTGATTGATCCGAATCTCGATTTGGGCAAAACACTGAATGATAAACTCACGATATTGTTGCACTTGCACTCGAATAATCGGGCGCAAATGGTTGAGGTGACTCCGATAAGCACGACTAAAAATAAAATCGGCCAAACCCAACTGCAAAGGAGTATTCACAGTGACATTCTGGGTAAAAATTTGTCCCCGATGTGCCTTGAGGCGTGGTGGCAAACTAAACCAACCCAAGCGGTAAGCCGGGGACAATGATTTTGAGACCGAACCACAATAAATCACATAACCCTGTTTATCCCAAAACTGGATCGGTAAGGGACGATGGGTGCTAAAGCTGCACTCAGCATAAATATCATCTTCAAGAATGTAACATTGATACTTTGCTGCCAACTGTGCGATTTTTTCCTTGTCGGCATGACTCAAACAAAAGCCCAATGGATTTTGATAATTGGCGGTCATCAAGCACATCTTGGCACCTGAATGCTGCATGGCATGCTCTAGCCTTGCCAAGTCTATGCCCTCACTGTGCGCGGGGATTTCAACAATCTTACGTTTGAGCGATGCCAACAGTTGTAACTGACCATTAAAACTGGGGGTCGGTACAATAATACTGTCCCCGACTTGGGTCAGGATTTGGATCATCACCGACAAAGCTGGCATACAACCATTGCTGATGTAGATGTCTTCCTTGGCGATAAAGAATCCATCCTCAGCCCAATGTGCCGACAGCGCTTCACGCAACACCACATGCCCTTGGCGATCACTATACAAAAAATCTTCAGAATGGCTATGTTTCAGTGCCCGTTGTATCGATCGACGTAAGGCCTCAATCGGGATCAGTTCCGCAGACAATTGGATCGCGCCCAAATGGATCAGCTTGGGCTGAATCGCTGCCTCTAAAATCTCAATCTGTAAATCTAAATGTGAGACCTTACGCGGTTGTGAGACGAAATCTGGATAATGCGGTTGTGGCACTTGATCCGTCTGTAGCGGTCTGGGACTGACGAAATAACCTGCTTTGTGTTTGGCGTAAATCAAGCCTTGCGCTTCTAATAACTCATAACAGCTTTTTGCGGTATTCAGACTAATACGTTGCTGCTCAGCAAATTGTCGCAGTGAATTTAAGCGCTGATCAGCGACCAATTCTCCTCTATAAATCTTTTGAGAAAGTTGCTGGGCAAGGCTTTGATATTGAAAGGCCACGTTATTCTACTCACACATTATCTGTACTCATTTTTTAGACATTACTGTATCTGTACCCACCAAGTAAACAGATTTATTCTGCATTCAGCATTCGGATTGGGGATGCCACTCAAACAAGGAGCGCAAAATGAATTTTCTACTGACACGCCAAAATCGCCCAGCTCGCCCACTGCAACTCGGGATGGTCTGCCTGAGTTTACTGAGTCTAGGCCTGGTGGCATGCCAACCGAAACAGCTGAATCAGGTCGCCCAGCAACAAGGCTTTGTATGTAAATCATTAATTGAAGGCTTCTTAAAAACTCAGCATCTCGGCCAATATGAACTCAGATCTATTGCGCCCAGCTTGCATGAAACGGCAGCGCAACGCACCTATGTCTACCAAAGCGCATCTGACAACAGCGTCCGTCTAAACATGCCGACGCAACCGCATTTGAAATTTTCTTGTCATCAAGCCAATGATCAATATGTACTGAAATTGGTCAATGAATTTCAACAGGATGATGCTGTGCTGATGAGCTTGCAAGTTCCGAGCAAAGACAGCATCAACCAGATGACAGCTTATCGGCAAGAAAATCGATGAATAAGCGTACCCGCTTGGGCAAATGCGCTTGCTGGTAATAGACAGCATGAATGTCCTGTTTATAAATCTCGATTTGATCTTCAAACAATGCCACAAGATGACCTTGTTCAAGGTCATCTCGAATCATAAACTCGGACAAACAAGTAATGCCTAACCCTTGTAAAGCCATCAAGCGTACTGTTTCACCATTGGAGGCTTTGACTTTCGGCTGTGCAGTGAGATATTCACCTTGAACACGAATCGGCCAAGTATTTAATGCCGGGACTTGGCTAAAGCCAATTTGCAGATGATTTAATATCTCAACAGGCGTAGATGGTTGGCCATGTTTTTCAAGATAGCTTGGGCTGGCAACGATATATAGGCGACTTCGACACAGCAATTTGGCATGTAGGCTCGAATCGTTAAGGGTTCCAAAACGAATCGCCACATCGGTTTTATGTTTGAGTAGATCAATGTTTTGATCATTGCTATTCAGTTCAATCTCAATCTGCGGATAGTGATGTAAAAATTCAGCGATCAACGGCGCGATCACATGTAATACAAAAGGTGTGGCTGAATCCACCCGAATCAATCCCGATGTAGCATGGTCTGATTTTAATAATGAGTCTTCTGCTTCATTTACGTCATTGATAATTTTACGTGCACGCTGCAAAAACAACCGTCCTTCTTGGGTGAGCTTGAGTTTACGTGTGGTACGTTCCAATAGCGTAACACCTAACTTGCTTTCCAAACGCTGCAAGGCTCGACTCAACCCCGATGTGGTCTGATTGATTTGTGCTGCAGCCGCAACAATCGAACCACAGTCCACGATGCTCACGAAGGCTTGCAACTCATCTAGTGTTGATTTCATGGTTCGGACTCATCCCGTTTCTTGATTATTCGTCAACAGTATTTTGCAGATCGACATGTTTTTCAAGCCTAAAAATAACGCGACAATCAACCTAACTTCAAAACTATTATTTGAGATTGCTATGATTGTTCCTCCATTTGGTCTCGGTACATTCCGCTTGTCTGGTCAAACTGTGATTGATTCTGTAAAAACGGCTTTGGATGTAGGCTATCGTGCTATCGATACCGCACAAATTTATGCCAATGAAGCCGAAGTTGGTCAAGCCATTGCTGAAAGTTGCGTCAACCGCAATGAACTTTTTCTCACCACAAAAATTTGGACTGAACACTATACTGCAGACAAGTTAATACCCAGTTTGAAAGACAGTTTAATCAAATTGCGTACAGATGCAGTCAACCTGACTTTGATTCATTGGCCTGCACCACAGTTAGGTATACCTGTCGCAGAGATGATGCACCATCTACTTGAAGCCAAACAGCAAGGGCTAACTGAACATATTGGCATATCCAATTTTAATATCGAACTGACCCAACAAGCCATTACCGCGATCGGCAGTAAAAATATTAGCACCAATCAGATTGAGCTCAGCCCCTATTTACAGAACCAAAAACTGGTAGATTTCTTGAATCAAGAAGGCATTGCAGTAACCTCCTATATGACCTTGGCCTATGGCAAAGTGTTGAATGATCCGACTTTAATAGCAATTGCAGCACGGCACCAAGCCAGTACTGCACAAATTGCTTTGGCTTGGGCACGACAGTTAGGTTATGCAGTGATTCCTTCTTCAACACGGCGCGAACATTTAAGCGCCAATCTAGAGGCGCAACAGATCCAGCTCAGTCATGAGGACATGGCATTGATTACGACACTTGAGCGTAATGTACGTGAGGTCAATCCAGAACAACTTGCACCTGTATGGGATTGAGCAAAGTATGAAAATAAATTTATCTTTGTTGGCGCTCGCCATCGGTGCTTTTGCTATTGGTACGACCGAATTTTCACCGATGGGTTTTTTACCTGAGATCGCTGAAAGTCTAAATATATCCATTCCTGCGGCGGGCATGCTCATCAGCGCTTATGCGCTCGGCGTCATGATTGGCGCACCGATCATGACCTTATGGTTTGGTCGTTTTCCAGCGCGTAAAGCCTTAATTCTGCTCATGGCGATTTTTACCCTCGGCAATATCTTGGCCGTGACCGCCACTGATTATTGGAGTTTGATGGCAGCACGTATCATCACCAGTTTAAATCATGGGGCTTTTTTTGGAATTGGCTCAGTCGTTGCCACCCGAGTGGTCGCACCAGACAAACAAGCCAGCGCAGTGGCGATGATGTTTATGGGGCTAACCATCGCCACCATTGGTGGTGTGCCACTTGCGACATGGATTGGACAAAATATCGGTTGGCGCATGGTCTTTGCTGGCATATCGGTGTTGGGCCTGATCACTATGCTGTTTTTATACAAAGCCTTGCCACAAGGTTCGGTTGGGCCTAAACCCAAGATCAAGAGCGAACTGAAAGTTCTTGTCCGTTTCCCTGTATTACTCGCCTTGGCCACCACTGTCATGAGTGCTGGTGCCATGTTTAGCCTATATACCTATATTGCCCCAAGTTTGCAGGAAATCACGCATGCTAGCGCGAGCACCATTACCCTGATGTTGGTGTTCATTGGCGTTGGCTTTACTTTGGGTAATCATTTCGGCGGTAAGTTTGCTGATTACTCAGTCAATAAAACGCTCATCGGATTTTTAGTGCTGTTGATGGTGATGATGTTTCTTTTCCCGATCTTGGCAAAGACTACGTTCGGTGCAGCATTAGCACTACTCCTTTGGGGTGCAGCCGCTTTTGCTGTGGTTCCTCCCCTACAAATGCGCGTCATGTCGGTGGCACATGATGCACCAGGACTAGCATCTTCAGTCAACATCGGTGCCTTTAACTTGGGCAATGCGCTAGGTGCGGCGGCAGGAGGTATCGTACTGCATATGGGCTTGAGCTATGTGGCAGTGTCTTTTGTCGGTGCGGGTTTAGCGACGGTTGCACTGATCTTGGTCTGGCTACAGATGTGAATCCCCAGCACAGTTGATATGCCAACGCAGTCTGATCCTAATCCTGAGTCTAAAATCAGCACTTGCTAAAATGATGCAGCGACACTGATGTAATAACAAGGTTCGCTACTGCATGATCTACAAGCACAAGCCTACAAACTCAGGCTTGGGGTCGAGATTGAGGTTGAGGTCAAATACCATTTAGATGGGCTCAGTCGCTCTCGCCTAGAGCTATCGAATGGCTGCGGGTAAGGCCGGCAAGGTCGGATTTTTTGCCAGTTCGGTCTTCATCTTTTGTAAAGTCTGATACGGCTGTTGCTCGACAAACATATTCGCTACGCTGGTGGGTATAGACCCCTCAGGATTGGCAAATCCTGACATCATGACCTTCACATTATTGGCATCGATCTTTTGAAAGACCCAATCCCCTTGATATTGTTTCAGTCGTACATAACTTGAGTCGAGAGCCTTCCCTTGGGCAATCGCGCGATTTTGGATACGGATCACACCTTGGCTGTCCTTGGTGACTTTACCTGCCACAATCAGATCACGATCTTGTAAGGGAAATGGAAAATCCAAGACCATATAGATACTAAATTCGCCCTTTTGATCGTTACGCGACAACACCTCAACCTTGGATACATGCGGCGCCCATTGGGCCGTACGCTGTACATCCAAGACCAGTGCCACGGCACGCTCTATGGGCACGTTTAATGTGGTTTCAGCCTTATAAGTCAAATTTGGACTATTCGGATTTGGAAATGTCCATACTTTGATATTGTTCTTATTCAGACTGAGTTTGCCATTATTGGCTACGGCGGCATGCGTCTGTAAACACAAGCTGGCGCTGATACAAGCGACCCCGAACATGATCTTTTTCATCGTATTATTCTTTTACTCAAGTTGTGTTTGGATAGTGATATTGCGATTGATATTTAAAAGTTAATCTGACAGATCTAGATGACCGTTGTACGAAAAATGAAAACCTCAGCCATATTGACCCGCATGGCTGAAGCTTTGGCCGATACTGAGTTGTTATCTGCGATTAGATATCGTTTAGGCCCAGTACGTCTTTCATATCATATTGATGCGGTTGTTGTCCCACCACCCAAGCGGCTGCACGTACTGCACCTGCAGCAAAGTTCATACGGTTGGTGGCTTTATGGGTCACTTCAACACGTTCACCTTCACCGATAAACATCACCGTATGTTCACCGACAATGTCACCACCACGAATGGTTTCAAAACCAATGGTTTCACGCTCGCGCGGACCTGTATGCCCTTCACGACCATAGACAGCGACTTTCTTAAGATCACGACCTAAAGTGTCAGCGATTGCCTCACCCATCATCAATGCAGTACCTGATGGCGCATCCACTTTATGGCGGTGATGTGCTTCGATGATCTCGATATCAACCGTATCGGCGAATACTTTGGCCGCCAACTCTAAGAGTTTGATCGAAACATTGACCCCAACCGAATAGTTTGCAGCATAGACCAATGGGATCTGAGTTGCAGACTGAGCCAAGTGTTGTTTTTGTTCGTCAGACATCCCCGTGGTTCCAATCACCATGGCCACACCCGCTTCACGACATTGCTGCAAATGCACATCGGTCGCAACAGGGGCGGTAAAGTCGATGACCACATCGCACTGGCCCAAGATATCTTGTAACTGACCCACGACCTTGACGCCAATCTGACCAATACCTGCCAACTCGCCCGCATCTGAACCGACCAAACTACTTTCTGGACGTTCAACTGCGCCTGCGAGTTGATAGCCTGCTTGATGCACAGCTTGAATCAAAGTACGGCCCATACGTCCGCCGGCGCCCAACACTGCAATGCGTGGATGTGCTGACATAATCTTTCCCTTAGCTCAATTTTATATTGTGGTTACTATACCAAAACTGTGACCCGTGGCTAGATTTGATCTGACAAATTTAAGTCAAGAAATCAGCAGATTCAGCCCACAGTATGAGCACTATATTTTCCAATGAGCCCCCTATATACAACAAAACAGGAATGGCGACTCACACGCTCAGGGTCGAGTTGTAAATTGAATCTGTAGGTTGGGGCTTAACTATAACTTTTGGATATCCGCCACACAAAAAAAGGTCATAAAAAAAGCCTGACATCCTGTCAGGCTTTTTCGTATTTGACGCTTAGGTATAACTCCTGTCGTACCTCACGATCCTCGTGCTTTGCTTTGTAATTTTTGTTGGTTGGAACATCCTGTTCTCTATGTCCCCATCATAGGAAATAACCCCATAGAGCGATAGTCGCCATACCCCTAAATCAATGTGAGCAAAAGCGCACAAAGGTGATTGAAATTTATACTAAAAATACGTAGCAAGATCGGTGGATGATGGCAGGATCGTGTCGAGGTTGAGGATGTATTGACTTCATCACGCCTAAGCTAATTTTTTATCAATCTCCAAACTCATTACATTAAATAGTCATCTCAATCCATTGAATAAATGCACGAATATTTTTATTTGTGAAGCCTTCTTTCTTCGGTATGTAATAGCACAGGTTTGATTCTATTGACCTTGTTCCGACTTGTTGCATCAGTTTAGCCACCACGAACTTGTCTATGAGCGTATGCGAACAAAATACCAAACCGTTTGCGGATAGCGCCTGCTGAATGCCAAAAATTTCTTGATCAAATTTTTTGATCACAAAATTTGACCGATCTAATCCATTTGCTACCAGCCAAGGATCTAATGGCGGCTCAGGTAATGCCTTATTTTTCCATTCAGTGATAAACAGTGCCACAGGCTGACTGGGCCATGCGGAAAGATCCATCGTCGTAGCAGCAAAAACATTAAAAGAATCACGCTTAATCATATCTGAGGGGGCAATAGATAATGCATCACCATATCGAATTGGCAGCGTATACAAATGGCTTTCTAAGCGTTCACTCGTGGATATTTCAATGGAGATATCGGAATGGATTTGGGCAAATTCATTGAGTGCAGGAATTAAGACCATAGCCGCCAATGATGAAGTGGTCGTCACTCGAAGCACCCGAGCTGCAATTTGAATTTCGTCTAAAGCATCTTCTATCTTGCGGAATCCCTCAGATAGTGTTGTAGCGAGCCTTTCCCCGACTTCGGTCAAGGTTATTTTTCTCACCTGCCTATGAAATAAATTAACATTTAAGCGACTTTCTAGATTACGAATGTGATGTGAAATCGCAGTCGGTGTCAGTGTTAATTCCTCAGCCGCTAATTTAAAACTCCCTAAGCGGGCAGCAGCCTCAAACGCTTTTAACGCCTGTAAAGAAACTTGCATTTGTCCCTCGCAAGAAATACATCCTATAGGTGAATATAGATCATCTATAGGGTGTATTTTTTCATTTGTCGAGGCTTATGTTTCCTTTCAAAATGGCTTAAGGTTTAACTTAAAGCGGTCATTGAACATGAGCACATTACTGCATATAGATGCGAGCGTAAGAGCTATATCTAACGCGAACCCAAATCATAACTCCATATCGAAAAATATTGCCATGCGGTTGGTTAGGTCTTGGATGGATCAATGGCCGATGGATGAGTATCTGTATCGTGACATCGGGATAAATCCACCTGCGTTTATCTCGCAGCATTGGATAGACGCTGTATTTACGCCTGAAAGTAAAAGAACACAGGCTCAGAAAAGTATCTTATTCAGTTCTGATGAACTCATCGCTGAGGTTGCGGTCGCTGACATTATTTTGATCTCCTTCCCCATGTATAACTACGGCATGCCAGCACAACTCAAAGCTTGGTTTGATCAAATCATTCGGATCAACAAAACCTTTGATTTCGATCTCGCTCGTGGTGATTTTCCATTGAAGCCGCTGTTATCAGGAAAGACCTTGATCGCAATAACATCCAGCGGAGAATTTGGTTATGAACAAGGCGGGATTCGCGATCATATGAATCACTTAATCCCCCATCTGCGCACACTGAGCAAGTATTTGGGCGTGGAAAATTTCTATGAGGTTAGTTCGGAGTATCAGGAATTTGCTGATGATAGACATACGGCCTCTTTCGAACATGCTTTGAATAAAGCCGAAATGCTGGCCTTTGAAATCGGCTCTAAACATCACTTGATCGCTGAAATCTGATATTTGTTGTTTGCTATTTACTATTTGCCCAATGAACGGATCATCACCTCCACTCAACTTTAGATATATTATTATTCTTAATAACTGATATGAACACAAAACCCAAAACAAAAAAAGGCATAAAAAAAGCCTGACATCCTGTCAGGCTTTTTCGTATTTGACGCTTAGGTATAACTCCTGTCGTACCTCACGATCCTCGTGCTTTGCTTTGTTGTTTTTGTTGGTTGGAACATCCTGTTCTCTATGTCCCCATCATAGGAAATAACCCCATAGAGCGATAGTCGCCATACCCCTAAATCAATGTGAGCAAAAGCGCACAAAGGTGATTTAAATTTATACAAAAGTTGCGCAGTAAGATAGGTTGATAATTGCAGTAACCCTTAGATTTAGAACCCTCACAAAAGTATCATGTACCTTCAATTTAAAAATTAGAAAAGCAATTAGTCGATCTTGGTTTGTTTTTGCAAGAAACTATCTAGCATTTCATAGCATTCATTTAATTTATCAATTTGCTCAGATATCAATTTTTTTTGCTCATGAATTTTATTCGCCACAATAGGGCATAAAACAAAGGATTTATCGTTCAAATTAAAACAAGCTAAGAACTCATGTATCTGCTTCAGTGGTATTCCAGCTTGGTTCAGTATTTGAATCTTATTTATTTTCGCTATATCAAACTCTGAATATTCACGGTAGTTATTTGCTCTTCTCTGTGGAGTGATTAAGCCTAGCGCTTCATAATGCCTGAGCATCCTATGGCTAACACCTGTTTTCAAAGAAACTTTTGCTAAATTCATAAAACGCTTGACCTTGACATTAATGTCATAGTTTATCTTATATGCTTCATTAATTTAAATGGTTGAAGACATGAATTTTGAGCAAAAAAAGAGCTTAATTGAAAAATATTTTCGTTATGTGGATGAGGGAGATATACGGATATTTGATTTATATACAGAGGATGTTGAAATTTTATTCCCCAAATTTGGACAACATAGAGGGATTCAAGCCATGAAAGAATTTGGTATAAGAATGTCTAAAATTCTAAATTGGCTAAAACACGATATTGATCATTTAATATTTATTGATGCTGGTAATAAAATAGTTGTAGAAGGTAAAGAGTGGGGAGAAATGTCTGATGGCACCCAATTTCCAGATTATAAAGTCTCTGAAGGGCGATTTTGTAACATCTTTGAATTTAAAAATAATTTAATATCTTCTGTAAAAATATATGTTGACCCTGATTTTATAAGCGCTGATAAAGTCACAGTAGACGCATTATATTATCAAGCATAAAGAATTTATCTGAAGCGGTAAGTGTTAATATAGTTATCACTTACCATCCAGTCAACTTTAGATATATTATTATTCTCAAAACCGATATGAATGCAAAAACCAAAACAAAAAAGGGCATATTTTCATATGCCCTTTCGCTTCGATAGACCGATTAAATTGAATTAATCAAATAAACGATCGAAGAATGATTTTTTCTTTGGGGAAGATTTATGATCATCACCATCTAAAGTCTCTTGTAACTCTTTAAGCAGTTCGCGTTGACGCGCAGTCAAATTGACTGGAGTTTCAATCACGATACGGCAGAGTAAGTCACCTTGCATGCTGGTGCGTACAGGTTTAACCCCTTTGCCACGTAGACGGAACAATTTACCGGTTTGTGTGCCTTCAGGGATTTTCAAGCTCACACGCCCTTCAAGGGTCGGGATCTCGATCTCTTTACCCAAAGCGGCATCAGCAATGCTGACTGGCACATCCATATAAAGATCTGCACCATCACGTTGGAACACTTCGTGCTCACGAACCACCACTTCAACGTATAGATCACCTGATTGGCCATCACCAATCGCTTCACCTTTACCGTTTAAGCGTACGCGGTCGCCATTGTCCACCCCAGCAGGAATCGTCACTTCAAGGGTTTGCTGACGATCAGAAACACCAGAGCCATGACATTTTTGACATGGGTTCTTGATGATCTTACCTTGGCCACGACACGTACCACAGGCTTGTTGTACCGAGAAGAAACCTTGCTGCATACGCACTTGACCTGCGCCACGACAGGTACCACAAGTTTCAACATCTTTTGGATTTTTAGAGCCTTTACCATCACAGCTCTCACATGGAGCAGGTGCAGTAAAGGTAATGGTTTTTTTGACGCCTTTGACCGCTTCTTCGAGGGTCAGTTCCATCACATAGCGTAGATCTGATCCACGGCGTTGACGTTGCTGTTGTTGACCACGACCACCGCCGCCGCCAAATGCACCACCAAAGATATCGCCAAATTGGCTAAAGATATCTTCAGCGCTAAAGCCGCCTTGACCACCAAAGCCACCGCCACCACCGCCATTTTCAAACGCGCCATGACCCATACGATCATACATGCTGCGTTTATCACCGTCGGATAAGACCTCATAAGCCTCAGCAGCTTCTTTGAACTTATCTTCGGCTTCAGGGTTGTCAGGGTTACGGTCTGGATGATATTTCATCGCCAACTTACGGTAGGCCTTTTTAATTTCATCATCACTAGCGGATTTGGATACACCCAAAACCTCATAATAATCACGTTTAGCCATAACTGGCGATGCTCCACAGAATCTGATTTTAGTTTACTGCGAACTAACGTGGGGGTAGAGGTATCAATTTACAAGCAGAAAAATAAAAAAATTAGTACACGGCTTTATTTTTAATAAATTTGCTAAAGCCCTTTAGACAGGCATTTAAAAGATATAACCACGCGACAGCGCTAAAGATAACGCCAATTACCGTACAGGCTTTGACCCACAAAATGCTATCCCAATAAAAGAAAAACAATGGGATAAACCAAAGTGATGCAAACGCAGCAAGAAGCATAAACATGACGACATTGCGCATGACCCACAACGCTTGAGCCTGAATCCAGACTTCTGCATTGTCAACATATACCACTTTACGGGACAGCCAATAAGAAATGACTGCGCTCACAATGGTAAACAATGCAAGAAACATGCATACATACGATATAGAAATATAACGTCGATGTTGTTTTAAATTATCTTGCCCCATGGATGTTTTTTTACCTCAATTCACTGCCAGCTTTATCAATATTCTGCAATGAAATTCCAAGTGTTATTTTCTGTTAATGATTAGGTGCTACTATATTGTTTTTTTCAATATTTCGCACCTAAAAATCGCAAAAAAAACTAAGTATTAATCTCTTGTTTTTTCACCTTAAACCACGTGGCATACAGGGCGGGTAAGAAAAACAGCGTCAGCATAGTTGCGATTATCAAGCCACCCATAATCGCCACAGCCATAGGACCAAAGAAAATACTTCGCGATAACGGAATCATCGCGAGTACCGCAGCCAAGGCGGTCAATATAATTGGTCTACAACGGCGAACGGTGGCGTCTAAGATGGCGTTCCAAGGGTCATGACCTGCGCGGATATCTTGTTCGATCTGGTCAATCAGGATCAACGAATTGCGCATAATCATACCTGATAATGCAATTGTGCCAAGCATAGCGACAAAACCAAAGGGTTTGTTAAACAATAATAAAAATAAAACTACACCAATTAGCCCTAGAGGTGCGGTCAAAAATACGATAAAGGAACGCGCCATACTGCGCAGTTGGATCATCAACAAGGTAAATACCACCGCCAAAAATAACGGCATACCTGCGTTAACAGAGGACTGTCCCTTGGCCGATTCTTCAACTGTACCGCCCATTTCGATTAAATAACCACTCGGTAATTCAGCTCGCAGTTGTTGCATTGGCTCCGCCATTTCATTAACGACGGTTGCGGGTTGAAGTTTTGTGCGTACATCTGCACGTACGGTAATGGTCGGTAAACGGTTACGGTGCCAGATCAAACCATCTTCAAATTTGTATTGAATATTGGCAATCTGCGCCAAAGGCACACTTTTACCCTGACTGGTCGGCACCGCCAAACTCGATAAAGAAGCCACATCAACACGTTCTGCTTGATCACCGCGTAAACGGATATCAATCAATTCACGCTTTTCACGGTATTGGTTAATCACCGCACCGGAAATCGAACTGTTTAAAAAGTTCGCCACATCAACGCTGGATACACCCATTTGTCTGGCGCGATCTTGGTCAATCTCCAGAGAAATGATCTTGCTAGGCTCCCCCCAATCCAGATGGACATTGCTGTTGTTTGGGTTGTCACTCACCACTTTGGCAACTCGTTGCGCCCAGAGACGAACGGTATTTAAATCCTCACCAGAGATACGATACTGAATTGGATAACCGACCGGTGGGCCATTTTCCAACAAAGTTACCCGGGTTCTGACTTCAGGCAACAGTTTACGGATCTGATCATCCAGTGATTTACGGATCTCATTACGGTCATCTAAAGAAGTGGCGAGTACCACAAACTGGGCAAAACTGGCTTGTGGCAGTTGTTGATCAAGGGGTAGATAAAAGCGCGGCGACCCCGTACCCACATAGGCCACATAGTTGTCGATGCCTTTTTGTTTGGATAGAAATTGCTCGACCTTTTTCACCGCTTGTTCAGTCGCCATTAATGAAGCGCCTTCTTCAAGCTTGAGATCAACCAAAATTTCGGTACGATTAGAAGGTGGGAAAAATTGTTGCGGAACCACTTTAAACATCAGCACTGAACCAACAAACAACGCGATCGTAATGCCGATCACGATGATGCGATGTCCCAGGCACCACCCAACCATGGCTCTAAATTTTTGATAAAAACGACTCTGATACGGATCGATATGTTGATCAGGCAGATGTGCAGGGGCTTGCGGTTCAGGGCGTTTACGCAGACGCGCATATAAACGCACATACCAACGAATACGTGGTGTGGTTTTTTGATAATCGGGCAGTAATTTATCGCCCAAATACGGCACAAATAACACGGCTGCAAACCAAGACACCACCAAAGCGATGGTCACCACTTGGAAAATTGAACGGGTATATTCACCTGTACCTGAGGCCGCAGTGGCAATCGGCAAAAAGCCTGCTGCGGTGATCAAAGTCCCTGTCAGCATTGGAAAGGCCGTGGTTTTCCACATAAAGCCTGCCGCTTCAAGCCGACTATAGCCCTGCTCCATTTTGATGGCCATCATCTCCACGGCGATAATGGCATCGTCCACCAGCAGTCCCAGCGCCAAGATCAGCGCCCCCAAGGAAATTTTGTGTAGGCCGACATCAAACAGGCTCATGCCTGCAAAGGTCATCGCCAAAACCAAGGGTATGGAAAATGCCACCACCAATCCAGTACGGAAGCCCAGTGAGAAAAAACTCACCAACAGCACGATAATCACCGCTTCGGCCAAGACTTGGATGAATTCGTGAATACTGCGCTGTACCGCCACAGGCTGATCAGAGACTTTTTGCAATTGCATGCCTAGGGGCAGGCTGCTTTGCAAGGTTTTAAATTCAGCTTCGATGTTCTTACCGAGGGCAATGATATCGCCGCCCTTGCGCATAGAGACTGCAATGCCAATACCGTTTTCGCCCATAAAGCGCATACGCGGTTGAGCGGGATCACTAAAACCTCGATAGACCTCAGCCACATCGGCCAGTTGTAAAGTGCGACCACCGATCAACAGCGGCATTTTTTTCAGGTCTTCAACACTGTGTAATTGACCACTGACCCGAATCTGGATTCGATCACTCGGGGTCTCAAAAAAACCTGC
The DNA here is from genome assembly GCF_004345325.1 of Acinetobacter calcoaceticus. GTDB lineage: Bacteria > Pseudomonadota > Gammaproteobacteria > Pseudomonadales > Moraxellaceae > Acinetobacter > Acinetobacter calcoaceticus_D. The sequence continues at coordinate 60,564 of NZ_SLVJ01000016.1, read as the reverse complement.
ACTGGCGATGGCATTTTGTTGTTGTAGTGCTTGTTGGATCGATGTTACCGGGATACCCAGTTGGGCTGCTTTGGTGTTGGAGATTTCGATCCAGATTTTTTGATCTTGCAGACCAATCAAATCCACCTTCCCGACATCTTTAACCCGTTGTAGCTGTAGTTGCAGACGGTCGGCATATTCTTTCAGCACCGCGTAGTCATAATCTTTGCCGGTCAAGACAAAGATATTGCCGAAGGTGTCGCCAAATTCATCATTAAAAAATGGCCCTTGCACCCCACTTGGCAATTGACCCTTGATGTCCCCGACTCGTTTACGCACCTGATACCAGACATCAGGTACTTGATTTGACTTGAGTGAGTCCTTGGCGATAAAGGTCACCATAGATTCACCAGGACGCGAATAGGCAATGATGCGGTCATACAGTCCAGTGCGCATCAACTCTTTCTCGATACGATCGGTGACCTGTAGCGAGACTTCTTCTGCAGTCGCACCCGGCCAATAGGTCTGCACCACCATGGCTTTGAAAGTAAAAGGCGGGTCTTCACTTTGGGATAATTTCGAGTAGGACACCCCACCGACAATGGCCATTAAGATCATGCAATACAGGATCAGACCTTTGTTTTTCAGTGCCCATTCAGACAAGTTAAAGTTCATGGCTGCGCTCCCGACTGTGGGCTGCGCTGCACCGCTTTGACGTTGACCGCACGGTTGTCACGATCAACTGGATGAATTTTTTGTTGCTCACGGAGTAAATGCACTCCACCGACCACCACCCAATCTTGCGCAGTTAAGCCTTGGGTCACGGGCACGCGATCGCGACCATAGGCACCCAGCGTGACAGGAACTTTACGAATGGTCTGATTACTGTTCACAGTCCAAACATAGGCTTGCTGTTGATTTGCAGAGACACTGGATAAGGGAACACTGAGTACATTGTCATTTTGGCGATCAAAGTAGACCCGTGCGCTTTGTCCGATCTGAATGTTGCCCTGCCCTTCTTTGAGTGCCACTTTGACGCTAAAAGTACGTGAACTGTCTGCTGCAGGTGAAATCTCACGTACATAGGCTGCAAATTTATCGTCTGGATTGGACCATAGTGTGACCCAAGCATCACGTCCGACTTTGATTTGATTGACCGCTTGTTCAGGTACGCCAATCACCACTTCACGATCGCCATCAATCGCCAGTTGATAGGCCGCTTGACCTGCGGCAATCACTTGACCAATTTCGATATTACGTTCGGTGATCACCCCATTTTTATTGGCCACCAATTGGTTATAAGCAGTTTGATTGGCGCTGACAGCATAATTGGATTGGGCTTGTTTTAAGCTGGCCTGTGCGGCTTCTAATTGATTTTTCACGGCATCATGCTGTGAACGACTCACGGCGTTGATCGGAAGGAGTTGTTGAAAGCGTTTGTATTCTTCCGCAGCGATATTGGCTGAGGACTGGGCACTTTCCAGTTGTGCCTTGGCCGAATTGAGTTGTAGTTGCGCATCTTTGACATCGAGCTTCGCCAAAACTTGTCCGACTTTGACCCGATCACCGACATTGACATAGCGGTCGGTAATCTGTCCGGCAACTCGAAAGGCCAGAGCCGTTTGTTGTCTGGCCTGTACTTCACCTGCATAACTTTGTTGTTCATTGAGCGAGGTGTTGGGCTGTACCACCATCACATAGGGAATCTGTTCGGTCTCGTCAATTTTCTGACTACACCCCATCAGCGTCACACTACACACGATAAACATGCTCAAAACGGTGGTTTTTAATATACTCATAAGCGTTGCTCTTATTCAGATGCTTTTTTTCGGGCACAATACAGCGATATTGATTTACTTAAGTTACAGCAATTAATGTACCGCATAGTACAATAATTAATAATTTTTCTTCAAGCACGTGTGAAATATTTTTTGGACTCAAATTTGAAAACGACTGTTGGACGTCCTAAGGACCTTGAAAAACGTAAACAGATTTTGGAGGCTGCCAAGTCAGTTTTTCTAAAATCGGGCTACCATGGCTCAAGTATGAACCAGATTGCCAAAGAAGCAGGCGTCACCAAGCTCACGGTTTACAACCATTTTCAGGACAAAGAAAATTTGTTTATTTGTGCAATCGAAGCCACCTGTGAAGCCTCGATGCAAACTGAGCCGTTTAAACTCACTGCACAAAGTCAGTTTAGCCGAGCTTTTTTTCGGGCATGTGAATTGGCTTTGAACGTGATTTATTTACCAGAGGCGATTAAGTTAGAGCATTTGTTGCTGGAATTGGCTGCGGAAAAGAACCCATTGTCACAGCAGTTTTACAATGCCTCTCATACCCGAATGCGCCTGCTCTGGGCCGAATTTTTCCAACAAGCCATCGAATACCAGTTTATCCGCGCAGATGACAGCGACAAACAAACCGCACTGATTTTGACCTTACTGTTGGGGATTCGCCATCATGAGGTGCTGTTGGGCATGCGTGAATTGCCCACTGCGGTTGAATTGCAGCAGATCATCTTGGATGCAATCGAATTATTTTTATTGAAATATCAGGTTGATGGGCAAAATTCTCTGACAGAGTGTGCTAGTTTAAATGCCAGCGATCCCAAAGCAGCACAGTAAAACCGCTTGAGTTGTTACATATAGGAAAATCGCCATACAACAAAGATCAGACTTTTGTATGAAACTCCGTGAAATGTCATGTTTTCACGCTATATTCATGCTCAGAAGTCAGATGATCGATGTTCAACAGCCAATGTTTGACACTGATCACTTATAACATCAGTCATTATCAACATCAGTCATTTGCGACAACAAGAAAGGAGACTTGGTATGGTTCAACAAATTGATGCGCCTCTACGTGAAGATGTACGTTTGCTGGGTAATCTGTTGGGTGAAACCTTAAAGGAACATGCAGGTCAGGATTTGTTTAACCAGATTGAACAAATTCGTGCCTTATCTAAGGGTGCGCGTGATGGACAGATCGAAGCCGAAAAACAACTTGAAGCGCTGTTCCTCAGTCTAGAAGATGCTGAAATTTTGCCACTGACCCGTGCATTTTCACATTTTTTGAACTTTGCCAATATTGCTGAACAATATCATGTGGTGCGTAGCCGTCGTCAGGCCGAATCTGATCCTGAGCAGCCATCGCCGAATGTACTCGAACCGCTATTTGAAAAATTTAAAAATCAACAGATCTCAAGTACCGAGCTCTATCAACAGATCTGCGAACTCAACATTGAGTTAGTCCTCACTGCACATCCGACTGAAGTCAGCCGCCGTACCTTGATCCAAAAATATGATGGCATCAATGATTGCTTGTCTCAATTTGATCAACAAAAACTCACACCAAAACAACGCGATCAAGTACTGAAACAACTCAAACAACTGGTCAGTTCTGCATGGCAAACCGATGAAATTCGTCAACATCGTCCAACCCCAGTCGATGAAGCCAAATGGGGCTTTACCACCATTGAGCAAAGTTTGTGGCATGCAGTACCCGAGTTTATTCGTAACTTGGATGAATTGACCCAAGCGCATTGCGCACAAGCATTGCCGATGAATATCGCACCGATTCGCTTTGCCTCTTGGATGGGGGGTGACCGTGATGGCAACCCCAATGTGACCCATACCGTCACTCAAGAAGTGTTATGGTTGTCACGCTGGAAAGCGGCCGATCTCTATCTACGTGATATCGAAGATCTACGTTGGGAACTCTCGATTCAAACCTGCTCGGATGAACTCAAGCAGGCTTTGGGTGCTGATCATGCTGAACCCTATCGTGAATATTTACGTGAAACCCGTCAGCGCCTCAGCCTGACGCGTGATTGGCTCGCACATCAATTGCAAGGCAAGATCTCAGACATCGATCCAGCGCAGACCATCCGCCATAAAGATGAATTGCTCGCCCCATTATTGCTCTGCCACCGTTCTTTGGTGGACTGCCATTTACCTGAAATCGCCAATGGTCGCTTGTTGGACTTTATCTATCGGGTCAATTGCTTTGGGATCGAGTTGCTCAAACTGGATATCCGTCAAGAATCCGGTCGTCATCGTCAAGCTGTTGCAGCGATCACTGAATATCTAGGCTTAGGTAACTTTGAAACGTGGACTGAACAGGCCAAACAAAACTTCCTGCTCCAAGAGTTGCAAAGCAAACGTCCGTTGTTGCCAAAGCATTTAAATGACACCCAAGACAACTTGATTGAACACCCTGATGTGCAGGAAGTCTTTGCCACCATGCGTATGCTGGCAGAACAACCACAAGCCTCATTGGGTGCCTATATTATTTCCATGGCGGAACACCCAAGTGATGTATTGTCGGTATTGTTGCTGCAAAAAGAAGCTGGGATTCAACATCCGCTGCGTGTGGTGCCATTATTTGAAACCTTAAAAGATCTCGATGGCGCGGCCAGCACCATGAATACCCTACTCAGTATGTACTGGTATAAACAGCATATTCAGGGCAAACATGAGGTGATGATCGGCTATTCGGACTCGGCCAAAGATGCTGGCTTTATGTCAGCCAACTGGGCACAGTATCGCGCTCAAGAACAACTCACGGCGATTGCCAAACAACACGGTATTCAATTGACCTTGTTCCATGGTCGTGGTGGCTCGATCAGCCGTGGCGGTGCGCCGACTCAGCAAGCACTCTTTTCCCAACCACCGGGTTCGATCTCAGGCGCGATCCGCGTCACTGAACAAGGTGAGATGATCCGCTTTAAATTTGGTCTACCACAGATCGCACAGCAGAACCTTGAAATTTATACCGCTGCGACCCTCGAAGCGACCTTGTTGCCACCACCAGAACCGAAACAACAATGGCGTGATCTGATGCATCGCATGACTGAACTGTCGGTGCAGGTCTATCGTCAAACGGTTCGTGACAATCCGCACTTTGTACAATACCTGCGTACCGTCACCCCTGAACTTGAATTACAAATGCTACCACTAGGTTCACGCCCTGCAAAACGTAAAGTCACTGGTGGCATTGAATCATTACGCGCCATTCCATGGGTATTTGCATGGACACAGATCCGCCTAATGCTGCCTGCATGGTTGGGGACTGGTGCAGCGATCAATCAAGTGATTCAACAAGGGGATAAAGCCCTACTCGATGAAATGCTGACTGAATGGCCGTATTTCCAAACCTTGATCGATATGTTGGAAATGGTGTTGTCTAAGTCAGATCGCCACATTGCTTTGTATTATGAAGCCCACCTCACTGATGATGAGTCACTCAAAGCACTCGGGGTGGAATTGCGCCAGCGTTTACATGATGCGGTGCAAACCCTGCTATCAATTAAAGGTGAATCGAAACTGCTGAGTTCCAATGATGTATTGGATCAGGCGATGAAAGTGCGTAAGCCTTATTTGCTACCGCTACATTTATTGCAAGCTGAATTAATGAAGCGGCGTCGGGGTTATCTGGCCACGCGTCAAGCTGAGCACACCCCTGTAGATCACGCCTTGATGGTGAGTATTGCGGGGATCGCGGCCGGATTACGCAACACCGGTTAAGTTCTAAGCGCAACATGCACCTCAAAGTAGGGGCAGATCAAGTGATTTGCCCCTACTTTTTTGATAATTCCTCTGACTAACACACCGTTTATTTCATTCTGTTCATCAGTTTGGAAAAGTGAATAAATGCATTCCTCTCAGTGTACGACCCACACAATCCTCTGATTTAAAATAATAACTTTCGACATTTTATTGACTGTACGTTAAAAACTCACTCAAAAGCATCCATTTAAATTTAATGATTCAATAATTAGACCGATTAACTTTTTGGCAAAGCGGAGTATCATGTGCGCAGTTAAATCTTAGAGCGCTCATTTTATGTCCAATTGGTTTCCCAAATGGCGTCCATACCAAGGTGATCTCAATCGCCAACCGGTGGGTACCAACGAATACCTACCCGCAGCGCAAAGTGCCGTTTTGGGTATCCAACACGCCTTTGCGATGTTCGGTGCCACTGTACTTGCCCCCTTCTTAATGGGCTTTGATCCTAACCTCGCCATCTTGATGTCGGGGATCTGTACCATTTTATTTTTCATCATGACCGCTGGTCGTGTACCGAGTTATCTGGGTTCAAGCTTTGCCTTTATTGGCGTGGTGATTGCCGCAACCGGCTATACCGCTTCAGGAACTGGCGCACCCAATCTTAACTTGGCTGTTGCTGCTGGCGGCATCATGGCCTGTGGTGTGTTGTATGCCTTGTTTGGTTTGATGGTGATGGCCACAGGAACCAAATGGATTGAAAAGTTAATGCCACCTGTTGTAACTGGTGCAGTGGTGATGATCATCGGTCTCAACCTTGCCCCTGTTACGGTTAAAGGCGTGATGGGCAATAACTTTAATATGTGGATGTCTTTGGTTACCGTCATGTGTATGGGTAGCATTGCCGTATTCACCAAAGGCTTGACGCAGCGCCTATTATTGCTGCTTGGTTTATTGTTGGCTTATCTGATTTATTTCATCGTGTCGAACCTGATGAGCTATGGCACCCCAATCAATTTTGCCCCGATGCAGCAAGCGGCTTGGTTTGGTTTACCGACCTTCCACTCGCCTGAGTTCAGTGCCAATGCCATGTTGATCATTGCACCGATTGCCTTGATCTTGGTGGCTGAAAACTTGGGCCATATCAAAGCGGTTAGTGCGATGACGGGTGAAAACCTCGATCCACATATCGGTAAAGCCTTTGTTGCCGATGGTGTCGCCACCACACTTTCGGGTGCAGTCGGTGCGCCAGGTATGACCACCTATGGTGAAAACATCGGTGTCATGGCAGTCACGCGAGTTTACTCCACCATCGTATTTGTGATTGCTGGGGTCTTTGCGATCTTCTTGGGGCTCTCCCCGAAATTTGGTGCCATCATTCATACCATTCCATCAGCAATCCTGACCGGCGCCTCGATCGTGGTCTTTGGTTTGATTACCATTGCTGGTGCCAAGATCTGGATCGAAAATAAAGTCGACTTCTCTAAAAATAAAAATTTGATGGTCGCTGCGGTAACAATTATTTTAGGGACCGGTGATTTTGCCTTGCAATTCGGCCAGTTCAATTTGGGTGGGATTGGTACCGCCACCTTTGCTGCATTATTTTTAAACTTTATTTTTAGTTTGAAAGATAAAGAGGCTTAATCCTTAGATTAAAAGCTGTGGATTTTAGATGAGAGCGAAAGCTCTCATTTTTTTTGAAGTGAATAAGCATAATGATAAAAACAACAACCCTATATGAATTGCATTTGACTTACAAAGTCATAGGATATTGTTCCCATAAAACTTTAAATAAATTAAAGCCTTGTGTACACTGAGTTTTTTTAATCACATCTTTGAGAATGAAATGAGAATATTTCTAATAAGTTTGATGGCATTAATACTCACGGCATGTTCTAAGCCACATGATAAATACCTAGGCTACTGGAAATTAGAAGAAAGTAAATTCACTAGAATCTTGGAAATCAAGAAAGAAGATAAAGAAACATATTTGGTTAATGAAAATATTTTAAGAGAGGCTGACTTAGTAGGTAATAAGAAAAAAGAACAGGTTCTAGAAAAAAAAGAAGATCAGCTTGGAGTGAATAATGGGCTTACGGTGATTCCATTTAATTTATCAGATGATGGAAAAGTACTTCGAATTAAAGATCAGAAATATAGCAAAATAAGTGAAGATGAAGCTAAATCTACAGTAAAAAATACCAAGGACTGTCGCGAACTCGCTAAACAGTTTATTGACGAGAAAAAACCATTTGATGGACTTTTCTTTAGTCCCAATAATATAAATCCTAACCAAGCTAAATTAGACGCTGTTAAAACCAAATATAGCGATCTACAGAAAAAAATCCCTGAATGCGACTTTAAAATATAACTAGACTGATTTTCTCATTGCACCAGTTCTGTGGTGCAATGTCACAAATTAAAGGCTTGCCTAAAACTGTCACCTAGACTAAAAGCCCCAAAGACAATATATCCTATCCATCACATGTTCACGTATGCTAAAGCCAACCTCCTCAAAAACTAGGCACTTATAAATGGACGTAGAAGCTCATCTCATCAAACTCAAAATCGATCGTATGCAGCACGTTGCAGCGTGGCAAAAAGAATTAAACAGCAGAAAAGATGAAGCCATTGCCACCTTAAAAAATGAAGGCGTACATATAGAGTCATGGTTCCATTTTCAGATTAAAGGCAGTGATTATTTGATGATCTATATGCGTTCACACGATATGCAGCAGACGCGCCAAGCCTTTAAAAACAGTACTTACGATATCGATCAATACCATCAAGCCTTTAAGCAAAATTGGGACAAAGGCATCAAGGGAACACTATTGGTTGATTTACTCAATGAAGATTAAAGACGGATCGTGTGATTGCTACTGCATTACAAGGTCTTTAAATAATCCTCAAAGCTTTTATGCGGATCATTTAAAAACTGCTGTTTGAGTAAGTTGCACTCTTGGATGCGATCGAGGCGGAAGTTACGGAAATCATGTTTGACCTCACACCAAGCGGTGAGTAACCAAACCTCATCAAAAAAGGTCAATCCCAATGGCCGTACAGTACGTAACGAAGTCTGTTGCTTGAGATCCAAGTACACCAAATGAATATAGCGATTTTGACGTATCGCCTGTCTGAGTTGATCAAAATAGGCATTTGAACCAAAGGCATCCATCTTGTGTGAAACCGACTTAAATGGTGAATTCAACACATAATGCTGATCCTGACTTTGCATCGCCAAGGCAATCTTGGACAGCACCCGCTGTGCGGCAAGGGACAGGGTTTTATTTTCAACGATCGACTGAATCAGTTGTAGACCAATCAAGATACTGTCCACTTCATCGACATCAAAATGAAATGCTGGCAAAAAATAACCTTTGCCCAACTGATAGCCCATCCCCGCCTCACCTTCTATTGGCAAGCCTGTGGTTATTAAATCCTGCATATCACGGTAAATCGTTCGCATCGATACTTCTAAATCCGCGGCCAATTGAGCTGCAGAGATCGGTGTTCGACGCAAGGACAGGATGTGCATGATCTTAAGTAAGCGCTGGGTTTTCATAGCTGGATCGTCATTATTGAATGTTCATTGTTGCGGGCACATCAGTATTCGGTGTTCATCAAAAGCCTACTGACAATATCTGACAGTGAGCTCGTTTATGTTAGTGCATCAGTTCGACACTTTTCTACTTTTAATCACCTCAAGGGGCACGCAACATGGATCAACACGGCGCAATTGAAATCGGTATGTTTAAACTCAAAGCTGAGGTACAGCTTGAAGATGCCATCCTTGCCTATACGCATATGGTCAGGCATTTCCTCTCCCAGCAAGCCGATTGGCAAGCGCAATCTTTAATCGTGCTTGAGGATCAGACCCTGATCGATTTGGCTTGGTCAAAAAATATTGCAGCAGCCAAAACCATTTGCAAGCAATGGATGGACAACCCAGCCTGCCTCAAATTTTTAAGCTTGATCGACCCTATGAGTATGCAGTTTGGGCAGGTGCTACATATTCAGAATAGTCAGGCATAACAACGACCCTATCGATTTGTATTCAACAGGCCCTATATAGTTAGGGACTCAATGCTGAACAGCGGTAAGTTTGAGTCTAGGGCCTGTACAGTTTATAAATTAAAATGATCAAATAAAATCCTGAAATCATAGGAATCACCAAATGCAGTTTCATGACACTAAAACCACCAATTGGTGAAAACAGTAACCAATATAAATTGTTCACCACGAAAATATCTTTGTAATCTGAAACAGTGATCAAAACGATCATCACAGCAATGATAAAAGCGACAATCAGAGAAATCATGGTTTTCAAAGGAATAAAAAAATTCATCCGTGCCATTTTATAGCTCATTAAAATGGCGCATATCAAAAAGATAATCCAAAAAAGTTGTGGGTTCTTGTGAACAATGTGCCGATTAAAATAACCATTGCTCAAAAACCAGATCAGAAAACAACTCAAGACAGTGAACATTATATTGAGCTTGATATTTCGATCGATGCGGGTGCTTATTTTCATTATTTGATCTCATTATTGTTATCATTCGTTCTACGGAAGAATCGCAAGTCTGGCTTTGTTATAACCCTATCCAGTATCATCCATATTATTTGAAAAAGCGACCTCGTCGATCTAATTCAGCATTTAAAACCACATTACAGTTATTTATATCCTCTCAATACAACGGTCTATGATTAGACGATTGCACAAGCACTGTGGATGCCTAAAAATGATCAGCAAGCATCTGCTGCCTTTAGATCAAAATTTAACAGTGCTTATCTGCAGCACAGACATTATTTTCAGGATCAGGGCTGAAATATCAATCGATAAATATAATGAATTAACGTATAGACTTAAGTAGAGTACCTTGCTGAAGGATTGCAATATTATTGCTAGGATAGCGGGCATTATTTTAAAACTTGTGATATTGAAAATATGCTTAGGTCGAAACTATTAATTACAACGCTGGGATTATGGATATTTCTTTCGGGTTGTTCCAAAGAAAATGCGCCAACGAATAACAACAATACAACTTCAGTTGAAATGAAACAGCTCGAAGAAAAAAGTAAAGCTATTGCACCAGAAGATGATCCTAACTTAAAAGGAACCCCAGTACTTGGATTTAAATTACAGGACTCGACTTTTGATTCGGTCAAAGCACGTTTAAAAAATTACCAACTCGGTGGTGAATCTTATGCAGGTGGTCCAGTCCTCGAAAATGACGGCTCTGGTTTTGATATAGAGGGACTTCGATCTACCCAGTTTGCTTTTGATGCAAATAATAAATTGCACTACGTATTTATGAATATCGATGGTACCCAAGATAAACAAGCAAGCTACAATCGGATCGTCTCTTATATTAAAGAGCGTGGTTATAAAGTTGTTCGAAGCAAAGAACCGTTTGTAGGAGATCGACTCACAGAATTTGTGAGTCCTGCTCAAGAAACAATTACCGTTTCAGCTCCGCATTTGGATTTTACAGTTTACGTTGAATATGTCAGTCCCAAGTTTCTGCAAATGAGAAATGCCACACAGCAACAGAGCCAACAAGACAAGACCAACAAAGAATCAGCAAATTTTTAAAGCCATCCCCTTGAAATAATATTCAGCGCATCAAATCGTGTGTTTTCTGCGCTACGAATGAAAGCGGTTAAGTAGGTGTTCAGACCTTAGCGATCATCGATCCACAAGGTCAAACCCATTTGACCGCACTCATCTACATCTCTCCTTCTCTCACTCTCATTCACAACAATTGCTTAGAACATACTCACAACTTGTATTAATGTCCTTCCAATAAACGTGCGGCTTCTCGGTCTTTAATGGTCATATCGGGGCTATTTTCTGCTTGGATCACTTGTACAGGTATAAATCGGACCTGAACATAACTGGGTTGATCTTTGACATCTGCTTGCAAGGATTGATTCAATTGATCAATCTGCTGTGCTGTTGGCGGTGTGTCGCCTCGAACCACCACCCGCACCAAAGTAAAATCTTGCCGTGGATCAAATTGAACGATATCGACCAGATTATTTTTTTCATTAAAGAAGCGATTAATCTGCTGCGTGGTTTGGGTCTCATACATTTGTTTATTCAGCATATGCATAAAGTTAAACCAGAGATAAATTGAGATCGCGACCAGTATCAACAAACTGATCAAATTACGTTTAATGAACTCGACGATATTACTACGAACCTGTAAATCAGACCCTCTTCGGAACCCTGCAATCCATAGCACCAATGAAAAGCTGATTTGTATGGCGATAATATTGGTTACTGCCAAAATAAATGCATTGGCTGAATTTTTCCACTCCATATGCGCCAGCAATATGCCACTGGCCACCAAAGGCGGTACCAATGCAGTCGCAACCGCAACCCCGACCACAGCCACAGATAGGCGCGGTGATACTGAAGCAAAAGCCCCTGCCGCACCACCTGCCAAAGCAATCATGAGGTCCATTATCGTGGGTTGGGTGCGTGCCAATATTTCATTGGTGATGCTGAGATTAAGATTGATCAAACCCAAGATGAAACCGATGCCATAAATCATCAGTACACCCATGAATAAGGTCACGAATGCTGTTCTAAATAAGATCCAACGATTATCGATAAAAGCCAATGCAATACCAGAAATCGGCCCCAACATCATGGCGACCAGCATGGCGCCAATGACCACAGCGGCTGAATCAGAGAGTAATCCAAAGCTGGCAATCACTGCAGCCAAAGCATTCATAATAAAATAAGTCTTACTCGGCAAAGCATCGGCCTGAATATTGAGACGGACCTGTTTATGATCGATTTTTTTCGAATTCTCTCTGAGTGCCTGTTTATATCTTAATTTTTCTTTAAGTAACTCATGCTGATCCTGCACAGATGGATCATGTTCTGACGTGTCTTTAACGATGATGGTCGGGTCTTTATCATTTGGCATAATATTATTTTTAGTCTGATGATTTTAGCCCTCATTGCAGCAGTAAAACCCAATCGTGTAAATATCATTCGTACTGCGATTGAGTAACACAAATAAAGGGGCAGTTTTGACCAGATTAAAAAAAAGGGATTAAGTTGCTTAATCCCTGGTTGCAGATTTTATTCATTCGCTCATTCAGATTCTGAAGTCCCCATAATCTGTTTGGTCACGCTACTCGGGAAATATTCTTCATCATCCATTTCAGGGACAAAACTTTTGCCCTCTTGGACGACACGAATCTTAGTAGTGTAACTATTGCGCGGCGCAGTATTAATAATATTGGTGCTCCAATCCGCAACAATGGCAAAGTTTTTACCCATGCTGTCCTCTTGGTTGATCTCAGGCTGCTTAATCGCATTCCAATCAATCAATAATGGCACTTGGCACTGTACCGGAAACTCATACTGAGTTGTGCTCGGCTGGGTCATTTGACCCGTGAGTTTACAACTCTGCATGATTTTAGTTTGCGATAATATTTGGCGATCCAAAGCGGGGCTAATAATCGCCATATCTTCAGGACTAAACTGATCACGCATCATTTCTTTCATCATGGCTGATGGTGATGAGATTACATTTGCATCGACACCGAGGTTTTTTATTGCTTCCGCTTCAGTAATCCCTGCGATCGCTGCTTTAAACTGGATATTGACCCGATTGGGTTGACTTGGATCTTGAGAAAATACTCCAAGCAGTAACTCCGCCACATTTTTTGCTTTGGCGGCATCACTGCTATTGCTGTCCGTTTTGGCAGAGGCGGAATGCGTGGCGATCATGCAACTACTGAAAAGTGCCAGTGCAATTTTATGTGATTTGGTCATGGTGAATATATCCCTAATCGTCTTGTAAATGTTATCTATGCATTAAAAAACAGAACCAACCAATAATGGCGATTTAAGATTAAACATCGTATATTACCCCGTTCTCAACAATAATTTTAAGCAATGTTCAAAATAATCTTAGCTTTCGCCCTATCTCTACTGCCGACAAGTTTATTGTTCATCCACCTCAACTTTGACATCCAAAATGAATATTTAATTATTTTATTCGTCCCCGCCCTGATCGGTATTTTTATTCCCATCTTGCTTAAAAAAATATCTCAGCTGCTTGATCGCGGTAATTTGCTCGGTATTGGTTTTTTAAATTTTGTTTTAATGTTCTTCATTTCTTTAAACATGACTCGTTCCGATATTGGGCTTATTATGCTCACGCTGTTGTGTCTACTGCCCTTTTTACTGACCTATATCATTACCGTGAGTATAATCACGTATTCACCTCCGCCAGAGGATGGAGAGGATGACTAAGTCGCTTTCTCTAAGGACAATGTTTATGTGATTGCTTTGGAAGGCGCTATTTTTATTGCGACAACACGGGTTAAGGTTAATATAGTTACACCACCCACTGTCCCCTGATTATACCGAATCATGCGCCTCGACTTTTTTGACCTGCAACTGTTCCTCAACATCGTAGATAGCGGTAGCCTGACCAAAGGTGCCGAACGCTCTGCGATTTCGTTGCAAGCGGCCAGTGAACGAATTAAAAAACTTGAACTCAGCTATCAAGTGAGCTTGTTCTATCGCCATTCGGCTGGGGTCAAGCTAACCCTTGCAGGTCAATGCTTTGCGCAACATGCGCAGGCACTCATTCAAGACTATCATCAGCTACAACAACAGATGCAGGGCTTTGTCAGCGGTCAACAAACCGAGATCTTACTGTGGTGTAACTCTTCGGCGCAAAGTGAATATTTACCGTTGTTATTACCGCAATATCTCAACCAAAATCCGCAACTACGCATCGACTTTAAAGAAGCAGAAAGTACCGATATTATCCATGCGCTGCAAAAAGGACAGGCGCTGCTTGGCATCGTCACTGACTTTTTTGCCGCCACTGATTTGCAGACCCTTCCACTGTTTGATGATCCCTTGGTGCTGATTTGCCCACATGGACATGCTTTGGCTGCCCAAGCACAATTGGACTTAGTCGATGTGATTCACTCGCCCTTTGTTGGACTGATGCAATATCACTCCTTGCAGCAATCGATTGAAAATCAGGCCAAAGTATTGGGTGCTCAGCTCCAATATCGTATGCGTCTACCGAACTTTAATGCCATTGCCCAAGTCGTCGCCGATGGGGTCGGTATTGCAATTATGCCGAAACGCGCCGCACTGCGTATGGCACAAGACTATGATTTCCAGCAAATTGAACTCAGTGGCGCATGGGCCAATCGCAAACTACAACTGGCCGCAAAAAACTTCGCCAAGCTGCCGCTGCCCTATCAGCATTTAACTCAGTTTTTTATCGCGCATAAATTTACATAATCGATAAGGCGCTATGGCTAAGATCATCTAGAGGTCTATATATCTCAGGATGATCAATGAACAACAAAAACAAAATAATCATGGGTATTCTGTTTGCGCTGTCCGCAGCAATACTCAATGCCACCGTGGGTATATTGAGTAAACTCCTGATGAGTAGTGGCTTAACTGCTCAAGATATTGCTTTTTTTAAAACCATCATCGCTGTGATCGCACTAACGCTGCTATTTTTGAGAACCCCTTCCCAAGCTCAGCGAAGCGCAATCAATCCGCAAAAAACACCCAAGGTCCTGTTTTTACACATCGCCATCTGTGCATTCCTCGGTATATTCAGCCTGTTTTTCTTTGAGACGATTGCCTATCACTATGGTGCTGCGCCCAGTGTCGTGGTGATTCTCATGGCCTCAGCTGCGATATCAGCGCTGATTTTCGGCAATTTTTTATTAAAAGAGCGCATTTATGTTTCAGCAATCATCGGGACGCTGTGTGCAATTATTGGGATTTTTATCATTTCTTGGCCAGGCGGCAGTCATCGATTTTTATTAATCAATGCGGCTTTGGCTGGGACAGGTTATGGGGTTTTTTCTGTACTCGTGAAAAAGTTTCAACTCAATGGCGGCATATTTTTAACCAAGTATTTATTAATATTCGGCGCAGTCTATTTATTTATCCCCTTTATACTCAACCTACACCCGATAAAACTGAGTTTAACCAGCATCAGCGGTTTAATCGCTTTGGCTATATTCCCCACCATACTTGGGTTTTACTGCACCACCAAAGCGCTCATTTATTTAAATGCTGCAAAAGTACAAGTGACAGAGCTATCAGAGCCCATCTTTGCAGTGATACTGTCATGGATGATCTTTGATTATCGACCCAGTAGCTGGTTTATATTCGGTGCGATATTTATTTTATTGGGAATCATGTTTATTCATCAAATTCATCTGAGCCTGTTCAGGAAAAATAACTCAAATATTTAAATGCCCGATTATCTAAACCTTCGATCCCCCAGCGCAGTGGAGGATCGAACGGTATCCGCTCAACAGCACGGGTGAATGCTTAATCCAAGCTCAACTGCATATCTGCAACTTGATCCTTTTCCTCAACTTCAGTTTCAATCAAGCGATAGATGAATGCTCCAGCAACCGCACCCACGATCGGCGCAACCCAGAACACCCACAATTGACCCAGTGCCGCAGTTTCCGCAAACAACGCCACTGCGGTACTGCGTGCTGGATTAACTGAGGTATTGGTGATCGGGATACTGATCAAATGGATCAGGGTCAATGCCAAACCAATCGCAATCGGTGCAAAACCCACTGGCGCTTTTTTGCTGGTGGCACCCATGATCACGATCAGGAAAAATGCAGTCAGTACCACTTCAATTAAAATGGCTGAATATATTGAATACTGGTTTGGCGAAAGGGCTTCATAACCATTACTTGCAAAACCACCGACCCCACTAAAACCTGCCTGCCCTTGCAAAATAAAATATAAAATGGCAGCGGCTAAAATACCACCTGACAGCTGGGCCAATATATAGGGGAGCAGCTCTTTACCATCAAAACGACCACCAGCAAATAATCCTATCGACACCGCTGGGTTAAAATGCCCACCGGAAATATGACCCAAAGCATAGGCCGCAGTTAATACAGTCAGACCAAAAGCCAGTGCTACACCTGCAAAACCAATCCCAAGTTCAGGAAATGCTGCCGCAAAGACTGCACTGCCACAACCGCCAAACACCAACCAAAAGGTGCCTAAAAACTCTGCGAGTAATTTTTTCATTTTCTATTTTCTCATTCGCGTCCCCAATCGAGTGGTCAAAACCAGTTGATTGGGAAATGTAATTAAATGGTTTTTTAAAATACTGAGTCCCAGACTCAGTTCCAAAAACTCAGTTTTCTAATTTTAAAAACCACAAATACGTTACGCCACTTTCCACTCTATTTCACATAAATAAATTATATTGATGTTTCTATCACATTTTATTATTCAAGTTGGTTGATTTATATAGCGCTCACTCAACTTATATTATAGTGACTATGAATAGTAATATTGACCTATAAAAACTCAACCAAGGTCCGAATCAACATATAACCGCCCAAGGCCACCAAGCCGATGAAAAACAAGCGACGAAACCGCGCCTCAGAAATACGATAGCGGATTTTGGTCCCGAACCACATTCCGATCAATGCAGGGATCAATCCCAACCAAGCCATTGAGAAATCAATTGCTTGCTGATCCACAGGATTGCGATAAATAAACACCGCCAAGCATACGGTCGCCACAGTAAAGGCCAATCCTAGACTTTGTACCAGATCATCTCGTTTCAATTGCAAGGACTGGATATAGGGCACAATAGGGATCAAGACCACGCCAGTCGACACGCCCAAAGCCCCACCCAAATAACCGACCAAGGGAGATAGCCAGGCTTGATAGGGGCTGAGGTCTGGCAGTTTTTTGGCAAATAATCCGTACAATCCATACAGCGCCAACATGCTGCCCAATAAGGCCTCACTGGGAAAATCAGTCTCATTTAACGTCGGGAAAATACTCCACGTGGAACCAACCACCATTCCCAAGATCAAAGTCCAAAAACGGCGCAATAGACGCAGCACCCCACCCTCTGCAAATAACTGCCAGAAGTTGGTCAACATTGAGGGGATCACCAATAGACTGGCCGCTTGATAGGGGCTCATCGCAATGGTCAACAATCCCATCGAAAGTGCTGGCAAACCGAGGCCAATCATGCCCTTCACCATGCCTGCAAAGGCAAAAACACCTAGGATAAACGCCACCATCTCTACCTCGACTTCCAATCTATCTGCAACAGATGCACAGTGTAGGCAAGTGAGATGCAAAGTAACATCATGATTTTTGGTATAGGCCTCAAGCTATGCTTGAGGCTGCTGACTATGAATTGAGGCTCACGCTAAAAATACCGTGATGGGCTACAACCTGTAAGTTGTTTGAAAAAGTAGATAAACGCACTATCACTGGAAAATTCGAGATGGTCTGCAATCTCAGAGATCCTCTTTTTCTCAGCCAACAGCTTAATCGCCAACATTAATTTGTAGTTTTGCCGCCATTGCTGATAGCTCAGTTGGGTGTCTTTTTGAAACTGTCGAGTGAGGGTTTTCTCACTGATATGTAATGCAGCAGCCAGCGCCGAACGGCTTGGTGGTAGTGCAAACTGATCCAGCACACTGCGGATTTTTGCTGACTGAGGCAAGGGCAATAACAAAGGCTCAGGATCTAGTTGTTGCAACTCCGCCAAACACAGTTGAATCAGGTGTTGTGCCATGCCCTGCTGCCAATCCTGATCGAGTTCAAAGCTCATCATGCGCTGCAACACAGCGCTCAATAAAGTCGAAGGCAGAAAGATCTTGGTCTGCTTCAATAGCGCATACTCATCGGGATCAATCCACACTGAATGGTACTGAATCCGCTGTTTCACTTTGATCTTATGTAAGGTTTGTGGCGGAATCCACACCATAAACTGTGGGGTCAGTACACAATAACGATGCGCCTCTTGCAGATAAACTTCCACATAACCTGCGGTGATATACAGCAACTGCCCCTTATGATGTTGATGTAAAGGAGAATGGTGTTGTTGAAACTCGGATGCCACCGCCAAAACCGGTTGCGGCAAGCGATCCGCATCAAAATCAGTCGACGCATTCACCCAAGCCATGATGTTGTCCCATTTTCGATAGTTTTAGTCCGAATCATTATAAAAGCATAAATCAAAACTGCCTATAGTGCTGTATTTACAGCCACCTTGCCGCAGAATCACAATGAATAGAACTCAGCTTGCGATCATCATCGTGCTGATCATGTTGCCGCAGATCGTCGAAACTTTATATAGCCCCGCCTTGGTCAGTATGGCGCTGGCCTTTGATGTCGACAGCAACAGCATTTCCCAAACCCTCAGCTTATACTTTGTCGGTTTTGCCGTAGGTGTCCTCATCTGGGGCATTCTCAGTGATTATATCGGTCGCAAACCAGTGCTACTGATCGGCTTGAGCATCTATAGTCTATGTAGTGTTGCAATATTATATAGCCATGATTTTGATCAACTCTTGCTCTTGCGCTGCCTTTCTGGTTTCGGTATTGCGGTTGGCTCTGTGATCACCCAAACCATGTTAAGAGATCGCTTGAATCCAAGCCAGTTGATGCAGGTATTTGCTTGGGTTGGCTTATTTATCGCAGTCAGTCCCAGTATTGGTATCTTCATCGGCGCACTACTGACGCAATATTATGGCTACCGTGGGGTATTTTACTTTTTGGCCTCAAGCGCTGCCGTGATCGGTATCTGTAGTGCCATGTGTATTCGAGAAACCAAAGCAACTTTTGCCTCTCAGCACAGCTCGCACAACAGCACCATCCCCTTGTTTAAGATCAGTCTGCGCTTGATCACGGACGCGAAAGTGATTTGCTTCGCAGCCTTGATCACTGGATATAATCTGCTGATTTTTAGTTATTATTTAAAATCAGCTTTTTTATTTTCACAGCATCCGCAAACCGCGCACTGGTTGCCTTGGAGCGGTGTATGGATCAGTGTGGGTGCTGTGCTTGGAGTCGCCATCAATCGGGCCATCTTGCAAAAACATCCCCACAACAGCGCCGCATTGAGCTTAAAACTGAGCGCCGTACTGTGCCTGTTGGCCACTGCACTGAGTTATTTACTCGCCGCCAGTGCCTATTTCTTTTTGCCAATGTTTTTAATGATGTTGGCCTATGCCATGGCGATCCCGAATCTCTTGGCACATGCCTTATCTGCATATCCTCAACACAAAGGAATCGCCAGTGCAATACTGGGATTTAGCTATTATGTTGCGATTGGGCTATTGCTCGAAGGGTTGAAATGGATACCGAGCCTAAGTCAAATTTTTCTAATCATCAGTCTGAGCCTAGTGCTGCTCAGCGCTTGGGTCATACATTAAGGTTGGACCCTGCCAGAGCCACAAAAAAAATAGCCTGCACAAGCAGACTATTTTTATCCTATGGGCCAATTACCGTCATGGTCGAGGTCTGGCCTGGTCCATGCGCACAGACTCAAGGTCGAATTTCTTTGAGTTCACGGCGAATAAAATGTTGAATCATGGTGCTATACATCCCTTCGATCAAATCAGGATCGACCCCAAGCGTTACAGCTTGGGCACGTACTTTGGCCAATACTTTTGCGACCCGTTCAGGGGATTGTACCGCTTGCACGGTGAGTTTAAATCGCGCCGCTTGATCAACATAAAACTGTCGAGCCGCAATCAGATCTACCAATTGTTGGTCAATCGAATCGATGTGTTCACGGACGTGTTCGAGAGATTCACATTTCTCTCTTGGAATAGAACTCATCTGAATTTTCGGGGTCTTGTTGTTCTGTACCATGATGATGTCCTGCATCATTTTCGATTTTGTATTTTTGTTCTAACACATTACTGAAAATACTTTCAAGCATCCAGACGCGATATAAACTATTAAATACAAACTGCTTTCCACCAATCCTTAATTCCAGTACGGGTAAATCAGGTTGCAGCTTGGCATTACACTGCGCATCGTTTTGATTAAGGATGTCAACCACATCGATTTCAGCCAATTGCTCAATGCCCAAACGCTGCTGCATCTGTTGAAAATGCGCTTTAAAGGACAAGTCCTTGGCATCGGTCCATACCGCTTCTAAGAGTTGATGGATGGCATCCATACGTTGCTCGATAGGCACACTATAATACAGCCGCGCCATATTTAAGGTCGCTTCGGCTGTGGGACGACAAAATGGAGTAAATGCCACTTCAGTCCGTTTCGATAATCGACTGGCCAGACTCCAATCAAAAAAGTCGCGCCCGCGATAACTCAGCGGATAAACATTGAGCTGAATATTATAATAATCCGCCAACTGCTCTTTAATATAAGCCAGCAATAACCAACTAATCGGATCTTCTAAAGCAATATACAGATCCAACTCAGGATGCATGGCCTGTATATCGGCCAATTCCTCAGCATCATTGAGAATGTGTTCACGCCATTCGATATGATTGATCAAAAAAATCGGCGGATCAGTTAATAATTTTTGTTGTCTTAGTCGGCGGGTTAATCGCAGTAAATCATCCACCGCCTGATATTGACGCCCACCAAATTCAAAATAACTCGACAATACTGGGGTGTGATCAAAGACCCGATCAGGGAAATTTTGTGGTTTATGATGCTTGCAGGCCATGACATACAGCGTACGCAACTTGCCGTACTGTTGCTGCCACAACATATGAAACACATCTTCGAGCAAGTACAGAAAATTTTGCCCCGTCAGTGGGGTATGTCGCAGAATGGTTTCGGCTTGTTTTAAGGCTTCGGCGCTCGGTAGTTCGGGTTTTTCATCATCAAAACCAAAGCGATGTTGGATGGCCAAGATCTTGGCATCATTGAGGCAGTAATTACCCCACTGCAGCTCACTCATACCGTTGGGGGGCTCGGCACTGACATCAGAAATCACCACCTTTAAGGGTTTGATTTCATCACTCAATAGATCATCGAGTTGCGGCAGTTGTTGTACCGCCAGATAGCTATAGACATCATCCAAACGCAGATAGATGCTGAGACCATCATCAGTCGATAACACCGCTTGGCGACTCGGTTTTTGATAAAACCAGCGTGATCGGATGGGATCAAACCAACGGCGCAACAATGACATGAGATTAGCCTCGAAAAAAAACCCTTGTAGTACTACAAGGGTTTATAGCAATTTATCGGGGCAAATGACAATTGATTTTGTGACTCGCCAGCACCCCGCGGAATGCTCAATTATACATCTAAATCAAGATCGGTCACGGCTCCTTTGTCCGCTCCTGAAGTCAATTTAGCAAACTTGGCCAAAGCACCTGTGGTGTAGTTCGGTTTTGGTTTCACCCAAGTCGCTTTACGTGCCGCCATTTCATCATCTGAAATGTGTAAAGTCATCTCAAATGTTTCAGCATTAATGGAGATTTTATCGCCATTATTCACCAAACCAATTGGACCACCTTCATAGGCTTCAGGGGTTACATGACCAATCACAAAACCATGGCTACCACCCGAGAAACGACCATCGGTGATCAATGCCACAGATTGACCCAAGCCCTTACCAATAATGGCAGAGGTTGGCTTGAGCATTTCAGGCATACCCGGTCCACCTTTAGGACCTTCGCCACGAATCACCACCACTTCGCCTTCTTGCACTTCGCCATCTAAGATACCGCGCATTGCGCCAATTTCACCTTCAAAGACACGTGCAGGGCCTTCAAAATACAGCCCTTCTTTACCCGTGATTTTGGCCACAGCACCCGTTGGTGACAAGTTACCTTTGAGTACCACCAAGTGTGAATCTTTTTTCACAGGTGCATCAAATGGCATGATGATCTGTTGGCCTTCAGGATAATCTTGTACATCAGCCAAGTTTTCAGCCAAAGTTTTACCCGTCACGGTCAAGCACGAACCATCCAACATACCACGATCAAGCATACGCTTCATCAAAGGCTGGATACCGCCAATCGCGATCAACTCAGACATTGAGTATTTGCCTGATGGACGCACGTCAGCCAACACAGGGATTTCTTTACCAATGCGCACGAAGTCATCTAAAGTAATCTCAACACCAGCGGTATGTGCCATTGCGATCAGATGCAACACACCATTGGTTGAACCACCCAATGCGATGAGGACTTTGATTGAGTTTTCAAAGGCAGATTTGGTCATAATGTCACGTGGTTTAATATCCAAACGCAACAAGTTCATCACCGCTTCGCCTGCTTGTTCGCAGTCGAGCAATTTGTCTTGAGAAACCGCTTCTTGAGCAGAAGAACCCGGTAAGCTCATGCCCAAAGCTTCAATCGCTGAGGCCATTGAGTTTGCCGTGTACATACCACCACAAGAACCTGGACCTGGGATGGCCACTTCTTCGATATGTTTGACTTGAATTTCGTTATATTCGCCTTTGGCGTGTTTACCTACAGCTTCAAACACCGAGATAATATCGGTATTGCCTTCACCCGGTTTAATCGAACCACCGTAGATGAACAAGCCTGGACGGTTTAGACGTGCCAAACCCATGACACAGCCCGGCATATTTTTATCACAACCACCGATGGCAATCACGCCATCATAGCCTTGGCAACCGACCACAGCTTCAATTGAATCGGCGATAATTTCGCGCGAAACCAATGAATACTTCATGCCCTCAGTACCATTTGAAATACCATCTGAAATGGTAATGGTATTGAAAATGACGCCCTTACCACCAGCGCCATTGACGCCTGATTCGACTTCACGTGCCAGACCATCGATATGCATATTACATGGGGTTACGTTGGCCCATGTCGATGCAATGCCGATTTGCGGTTTATTAAAGTCGTCATCGGTAAAACCCACTGCGCGCAGCATTGAACGTGCAGGTGCATTTTCCACCCCATCAAAAACTGGCGCTGAATGTTCGCGTATATTTTCTTTACTCATGAATAGTCACTCCGTGGCGTAGGCAACAGCCTTAGCTAATGATCGCGTCATCTATTTTTTAACCTGAACCATTCTATAGAAGCAAAGGTGATCCGCAAAGCTGAAAGTACGCTTAATGAGCGATTCTGATGCAAAACTTTTATGAATAATTATTTCATTTTGTATAACTTATATTTATACACAACCTTGATGCAGCCGATGCTCATAAATAAAATTTGCAGCCAACATTGCGCTCATACATGGATCAGTCAATCAAAATCAGCTATGTTAATGCCTGCACGCTCTACTCAAGGTTTTGATCATTTTGAGATTTTTAGATCATCAACCTCCGCATCTCGCTTTAGGGGCACTCAATTGACCAATCAACAAATATTAAAATTCATCCATATCTCGCTGGCAGGGCTATGGATCTACCAAGGTTTAATTCCCAAATTACTGTTTACCAGTCCCGATGAGATTGCGGTTTGGCAATGGATTGGTTTATCGCTAGAACATGCGACTTGGGCAGGCCAAGCCAGTGGATTTGCTGAGATCCTGTTTGGCTTGCTGTTTATCTTTGCCCCTAGCAAATATCTGCATTATCTCAGTATGCTGGGTCTATTTTTTCTGTTGCTGCTCATTGGCGTACTCATCCCCGATACCTTGATCCGTGCCTTTAACCCTGTGGTGATGAATCTGGCCATGATCAGTTTATCCGCGATTGCCTTGATGCTGTATCAGCAGCAACGCGCAACGCCCACACAGCAACATTAAGGAAAGTGAATGAAGAACCTTTTAGCAATTTACACTCTGTGTGTGGTGATTTTATTTTTAAAAATGCTCGCGATTTCATGCTATCAGGGCTTTCATCGCATTGGCAAAAAAGCCTTTAAGAATGCTGAAGATGCTCAATTCGTCGGTGCGACTCCGCATTCTGACGAAGTGCCACAAGTGTTAAGAGCAGCGCAAGCTTGGATGAATGATCTCGAAAATATTCCAGTATTTTTTGTCTTGGGCGCACTATGTGTGGTGTTGAATACCGATGCGGCATGGACCATGTCATTGTTCATTATCTTCACCGTGGCTCGGATCACCCATACCGTGACGTATCTCAACAGCATGCAACCTTGGCGTAGCATTTCTTATGCAGTGGCCATTCTGTGTTTATTGGTCATGGCAGGCATGTTGGCGATTAAGGCTATGAACTGCCTCTAAAACTCTAAACATCGTGTTGCTTGCCATTGTAAAACCATGTGCTTGGTTTGATCATATACCTAAGTATCTTGGAGAGGTTCAAACTCAGGATGGTTTTCCATTTCCTTGAGCATTGCATCACGTAGAATCTTATTGATGCGTGTTTGATAGCCCTTCCCTTGACCCTTTAACCATTGCAAAACATCTGCATCAATGCGTACAGTTGTGAGCTATTTCGTCGGCTTAAAATATGGATTTTGAACCGCATTTTTCCAAAAATTTGCATTGAGTTCAGGAATGTCTGAACAGTCTATTTCACTGTCTGTGCGCTTGGCCAAAGCTTCTAGTCTTTTTTTTTGTGTATCAGATAAAACAGCAGGATTATTCAAATCCACTTTGTATGTAACGGTTTTGCTCATACTGTTTCCTCAAGTTAGATTCAGCCCATTCAATGGGTTAAGCATAATGCTTGTGGCACTGCTACACGCTAAGTTTTCACTTAAGCTCATTACTCCCCCCACAAATGGTTGCATCATCGCCTTCTGCAGCCACGATCACCACCACATAGGGGGTCAAATTTCGTAGGCCCTGTGCGGCACAATCGGCCTGTTTTTCTGCGCTATCTGCATTGGGAAATGTCCCCGCGGCATAGACCTTAGCCCCTTGTTTAGACAACGGCATTGGGGGACGATTCATGCTCTGAGGATGGTCATCAATTTGGCTGGATTGCAGGTTGACAGATTGCATGCGCTCATCAGCAGATGTCGCACGATTTGCAGCAAAACTTGAGCTGCTTAACATAATGAATATGATGATAAGGCCAAAGTTGTAGTGGGTATTTTTCATTATCAACCAGGTGTCTGAGCTTGAAGTCGTATAAAGTATATACAACTTCACCGAGTAATCCATCCTAAGCTTAATACCAGTCAGTTAAGCTTTTTTAATGCTCATAATCTTCGTAAAAATCATGTGATGGTCTAAGTTTTTATACAGCGAATCTCCCCTCTTACGCAGCAGTGCTGCTCATCTTTGCCAAAGATGGGAAAACCTTTGAAATCAATACCTAATCGGATACGCAACGCTCCCTCCTTAGAAAAAGGAGGGTTGGGGAGGATTTAAAAAAAATGGATAAAATCAATTATTTAAATTTGATTTTATTATGGTTTCTTGCTTGATTGATTAGCATTCTGGTTGGGGAGGATTGAAAAATAGCGGACGAATAACTGAAATATGATTTGGGCACATCTATTTATTTATAAAAGCCTGTATTTTTGCTTAACTGACTGGCATTAATCCCAACCTTCCTTTTAAAAAAGATACCGTCTTAACTGTCAATATAATTTAAGCATTTTTCATTGCTAAACAGCCTTCATCTACAGGCATGATTACTATTAATAAAATTGTGGTGTAATCTAAAAATAGAGTCTTTAAAAAATGTTATATACAATGCATTTGTCATGTTTTTAACTTTAAATCAGGTTCATTATGAAAAAAATATTCGCAAGTTTGATCCTTTGTGCTTCAGCAATTCAAGTGCATGCAGCTGAAGGTCAAAAATTCACTTTACCTGATAATCGCACCGCTGTTATTTCACAAGGTGATCTTGAAAGTGCCTCTATTGGTAGCTATTCGATCGCAATTTACAAAGATGCTGAACTCATGGATCTTGTTGCTGGTGCAGTGTTCGCCCGTGATGGCTCTGTTTTTATGGATAATGGCCAGCCTAGAATTGAATTCCAAGATTTAAACGGTGATGGTAATAAAGAACTCATCGTCTCAAAATTAACGGCTGGCTCGGGTCATTATCTCGAAGTTGATGTTTTATCCTTAGAGGGCGAACAGGTTAAATTAATCGCCCAAGAGAATGGTGAAAAACCAGCTGAGATATTAAAGAAACTCAAGAAAAAATTAACTGCTAAAAAAATCTAAATTTAAAGATTAATGTGCTGTTAATAGCCCAAGCAATCTGCCTTGGGCTTTAAGCGATTTCCGTCTGCCCCACATGATGATAAGCGCGATTAAAATAAACCAAGCCTTGATCGTGCTGGCTTTGTTGAATCGCCACAATACGACATATAAAAATCGCATGGGTTCCGACAGTTTGAATTTGCTCAATCTGACAATCAAAACTCACCAAAGCATCCTCTAAAACTGGTGCGCCCGTTTCGAGTTCTGTCCAAGTTCCATTTGCAAAGCGTTCTTCTGGACTCATCTTGGAGGAAAAAACTCTGGAAATATGCTGATGATGCGCACCTAGCACATTCACGGTTAAAATTTTATTCTCGAGAAAATGGGCATGTGAGCTCGATGCTTTATTCATACAGACCAGTAATGACGGCGGTGTATCCGTAACACTACACACAGAAGACGCAGTGAATCCATAACGACCAGACGCCCCTGCCGTGGTAATGACATTGACCGCACCTGTTAACAAAGACATTGCATTTCTAAAGTCTGTTACTTCAACCATCACTTTGTTCCTAAATGAACCCATACCTTTTTCGGATTGGGCGATCCCACACGATTGCGTTACTTAGGCGCATTATCTAAATGCGTTCTGAGTAGAACCAATACTTACTCTTGATTGAGGTGCGGGTTTGCGGATTGATGATAACGATTAAATCAAATAAATCCAATCAAACAGCTCACCCTTTACACCTCACCGGTCGCTTAGCTTAATACAACAGCTCGCTTAGTACGAGGTTGAGAGTTCTCGACGAATGATTTCCGCACCTGCACTTAACGCTTGGAGCTTGCCTCTTGCCACTTGGCGAGATAACGGCGCCATGCCACAGTTGGTCGAAGGATAAAGCTTGTCGGCATCGACAAACTGTAGTGCTTTACGTAAGGTGTCAGCGACTTCCTCTGGGGTTTCGATGCTGTTACTTGCCACATCAATGGCTCCGACCATCACCTTTTTACCGCGAATGAGTTCAATCAGGTCCATAGGGACATGAGAGTTGTGACATTCGAGCGAGATGATATCGATACTCGATTGTTGCAACTTAGGAAATGCTTCCTCATATTGGCGCCACTCTGAGCCTAGGGTCTTTTTCCAATCCGTATTGGCTTTGATGCCGTAGCCATAGCAAATATGTACGGCAGTTTCACATTTTAGCCCTTCAAGTGCGCGCTCTAAGGTCGCAACACCCCAATCATTCACCTCATCAAAAAACACATTAAATGCAGGCTCATCAAATTGGATAATATCAACACCAGCTGCTTCTAATTCTCTGGCTTCTTGATTAAGAATTTTGGCAAATTCCCAAGCCAGTTTTTCACGACTTTTATAGTGGTTGTCATATAGCGTATCAATCATGGTCATCGGGCCAGGCAGCGCCCATTTAATCGGTTGCTTGGTTTGCTGACGTAGAAACTTGGCATCTTCAACAAAAACTGGCTTTTGTCGAGCCACAGCACCAACCACGGTCGGCACACTGGCATCGTAACGATCACGAATTCGTACCGTTTCACGTTTTTCAAAATCAACACCGCTCAGGTGCTCGATAAACGTGGTAACAAAATGCTGACGGGTTTGCTCGCCATCACTGACGATATCAATGCCTGCGTGTTGCTGTTCCTGCAATGACAAACGTAGCGCATCCTGTTTGCCCTCAATTAACGCATCATCTTGTAATTTCCAAGGTGACCACAGGGTCTCAGGTTGTGCCAACCAAGAAGGTTTCGGTAAACTGCCAGCCGTTGATGTCGGTAATAATATTTTCATAATCTATAATCTTATCTAATTTGTTTCATTCGTTGTTGCATGCATGAGTGCATATATAGCCTCATGCATGGCTTGATACTGAGCTTGACGCATAGCTGTATTAAGCGTACTGAGCAGCCCATTGCCCTAGGATATTTTGGTAAGGCTTGATGAAGTGTTGCTCAGTAAATTTCCCTTGCTGAATCGCCAACTGGCCACGTTCTTCGCGATCATAAACAATCTGCGTAAATGAATGATCATGGTTGTTCAAGCTCGGTTGGTAGCATTTCCCTGCTGTTGCATTGGCATTGTAAATCTCAGGGCGGTAAATCTTTTGGAAAGTTTCCATGGTGCTGATGGTACTGATCAACTCAAGATTGGTGTAATCACTGAGCAAGTCACCACGGAAATAAAATGCCAAAGGCGCAACACTATTTTCAGGCATAAAGTAACGTACCTCTAAGCCCATCTTTCCAAAATACTCATCAGTTAAAGAGTATTCATCTTGTTGGTATTCCACACCCAATACAGGATGCTGATTTTCAGTGCGTTGATAGGTCTTGGTACTCGATACACTGAGGCAGATCACTGGTGGCTTACTAAAGTGTTCTTGGTAAATATTTGAGTTGACGAAATGCTGAAATAGCTTGCCATGCAGATCGCCAAAGTTGTCTGGCACACTAAAGTTAGCTTGATTTTTATTATGTTCCAACAGCAATACGCTAAAGTCATAATCGCGCACATAAGAAGAAAAATTATTGCCGACAATGCCTTCAATACGTTGATTATTTTGGTGATCGATAATATTGGTTTTCAATATTTCAATGGTCGGGAAGGTATCAGCACTACTTGCAATGTTGATATCCACGGAAATGATTTCGAGTTCAACAGAATAGCGATCACCCTTGGCATTATCCCAATGCGCCAAGGCATTGAAACGATTGTCAATCATCTTTAAGGTGTTACGCAAGTTCTCTTGGCGGCTCTCGCCTCGCGCCAAATTCGCAAAGTTGGTGGTGATACGGGTATTGTTTGATGGATGATAATTTTCATCAAAACGAATGCTCTTAATCGTAAATGCAAATTCATTGTTCATTGTGATCCGCTACCCTAATTTCTGAGATTAAACCTGAATGTATGTGCTGCTCTTTCTGATCTTCCCAGTCAATGGTATTCCCAGTCTGTTCCGATAGTCGCCTCATGGCCCAATCCAGAATTAACTATAAGATGGTCTATAGTTCAGAGCATGATGTAATGTATCCCGCAGGCACCTCATGAATCAAACGAGTTAATTTCACAAAAACATGAGCAGAATTCATGTTTGCAGTGTTGTATTGCCATCTATGGATATATCCATAATTCAGAGGTATTGGATTTTCTACTTTTAAGTTCAATTATTTTTAGGGGTATTGCCATTCCAGTACCAGAACATATTGAACCAGAACCTAAGAAAAAGGGCTTCTAGAGCCGCTCCTTTAAACCTTATGGCTGATCTGATTGTTTATGCTCACTAATGAGTGTCTCAGAAAAATGCTCAACAAACTGTCGTGGAACGGGCTAATTCACGCAAAAAGCCCAGTTTGTTCAAACTGGGCTTTTGAGTTGATCTCAATATATTGATTTTACTCAATTTAATTGTTAATTTTGCATGAGGTGTATTCTGTTGATTTTAGGAAATCTAAAAAATATTGCCCCTTTCATTTTTCTAAATAGATTAATTACAATCTCCCCTTTTTCATACCACACCCTAACCAAAATAGATTTTCACCATGTTGTAGCCAAGAAGTTGCATCCTCTTGGTTTTTAATAATCTCATGTACTCTTTTAGGTTTGCTTTCATATTCAAAGTTAAGCCAACTTAGAATATTTGCGGAGATTGATTTAGATATATGTTGAATCACATAAGTATCTTCAGGCTTACTTGTAATGTCATCATCCAAGATATCAGCCTCTATAAGCTTTGAAATACCATTTTTCCAAAACTGGTTGGATGTGCTACATTTAATATTATTAATATTTTTGAGCGTCATGCCTTCTTTTATGTCTGTAAATAAATACAAATTTTTATCTACGCTATAATAAATTTTTTCTAAGGTTGTGAAGGACTTTTTAACTTCATGATTGTTGTCAATATCAATAACTTGACTAATAAAGTAATGAGGTAAATCGTTTTCTATTTCCCTTCCTGAAGTACAAAAAAAAGACACAGGAAAATTAGCATCTCCAGAAATTTTTTTACATTCTTTAGTTACATAACTGAGATCTGAATCTAAAGAAAATTTATCACTATCACAGAAGCATATTAAAAAGTTTTCTTTATCTTGTAGCTTAGATAATAAAACTTTTTTAATATTTCCACCACCACCATTCGATGCTTTAGCCTTAATATTAAAATTCTTTAAGCTATTATTTAGCAATTGATAATGTTTCATGGCAATAATTAAGAGTTTTGCATCACTTTCATCTTCTGCCAATAAATCTAAATAAGCAAAATTACCATATGATATTGACTTTAATTGAATATACCAAGAATTATTATTTTTATGAAGTAAGACGTTTTCTCCAGTAATATATACCTTATAAGGGATATCTTTATAAAGCCCACCTAACTCTCTATTAAAATCTGAAATTTGTGAAATTTTTTTTAAAGATGTTTCACTTAGAATATTTGCATCTTTTAAAAACCTCATCGTTTTTGTAGAAGCATCAATAATATTGGCTCCATCATATCCAGAATTAATTAGGTTCTCTAAAGCAGTTATATTATCAAGATTTTCAGATGAAAAGTCTAAAGAACAAATATCATCCATTAAGTAAATGTACATATATAATCACACAGATAAATTTAAGGCTGAAAAAAACCAATAGGCCAATTATTTAAACGTCCATTTTCATCAAATATTGATTTTTTTATTGACGTTCCATTTTCAGACTCTTCAAACACTAAAACCTGTATAGACTCTTTATCTATTTCACCTAATTCAATTAACTCACCTAATCGATAAATAATATGAGGACTATGAGTTTCTATAATTAAATTCACATAATTCCTACTATCTTTATTAATTTTACAAATAACATCAGAAATTTTTGATTGATATGCAGGATGTAAATGTAATTCAGGTTGTTCAATTACAAATAAACTGTTGTTACTTTGTCTACCACGAAATCCAAGAAAGTTATTTCTTGTACTTTTTTTCCTATGTATACAACTCCATAACTGAATAATGAATGGTAGAATTTGAGAATACCCAACCCCTAAATCTGCAATATTAGTAGCTTCTTTAAGATCACTATTCTTAATAGTTAAAGCTAAATGGCCATTTTCTTTAGTTACATTTAATTCAATATCAAAATCATCTTTCAATATCTTATTTATACTTACTCTTTCATGTGCACTTAAACTATCTAAAAACATTGCAATATTTGATCCTTTAGAATCAATTTCATCAATTGCTAGTTCTTGTCTTCTATAGTATCTTTGTGCTGTAGCTCTTAGTGGCTCTAAATAGCGAACATCACTAAATATTGATGACAACTCATCATTATGTATTCTTACTAAATTTTCAAATAATCCAAGATAAAAGAAGCAAAGAATTTCTTTAAATATCGTACTATCAATACCCTTTTGGGATATATTTTTTGCAAGGCCAATTATTATATTCTGATTGCAGAAATAATTATATATATCAGTTCCAGATGCCCATGGTATATTTTCTATTAAATGCTCAATAGTTTCTGAACTTGTGTTTTTTCTACATAATCTTGTAATATTTTCTTTTAAATAATCATTAAATAATTCAGATTCTGCCAAAAACTCCACTTTCTTTTCTTTTATTCTGATAGTTTTTAATAGTCGTGGTATAGGTAGAATTTTTCTTTGAATTATTTCATATGTACAGCCTCTTTCTTTAAAATAATCTTTATTAAAAACTATTTCATTGATTGATATTTTTTCAAATTCTTGATTTTGGTTTAAATCCAATATAATTGTATTACCAAAAATATCCATTTTTAATTGAGAGGCATAACTAGATTTATTATGTTCTCTCATCCTTAAAGAGATATTTGTATTAATTTTTTTTGGTTCTAAATTATCAATAGATTTATATCTGTAATAATAAATTAAACTATCCAGTTCCATATTAAATGAAAACTCAATATAGTCATCACCATCAATAGACATCGTTTTTTTATTTAAAGCTGTACCAAAATCACCAAAATCAACTAAATTTCCATACCACAAAATAGGTGCTCTGGTTTCTTTTTCACAACTTTGTCTTAGTAAAGGAAAAGTTCGAAGAAATGTACTTTTTCCTACACTATTTTTACCAACAAGTATCGTAATAGGTTTTAACTCAACGTCTCCAGTATCTTTTAAACTTCGGAGATTTTTCAAACGTATTGATTTTAGTTTTGACATTCGAATAAGAACTAAGGGTATAAAAGTTAGTAAACATCATACAACTAAAACTACTGATTTTAATAAATATTTTTATATTTCTATCTTACCCCACTCTAAACTTTAGTTTTTACTGCCCCCACATAACGAATTCTAATTATTACTTAACATAAAATCTCTTATGCGAAATGAAAAATGGGGGCTATTCGTTCCCATTTTTTTAATTTCTAAGCATTCTGAACTGTAAGCTTTAAACCTAAAGCCTTAACAACCCGATTGATCGTATCAAAGCGAGGTGCTGAGTCTTGACGAAGTGCTTTATAGAGCGCTTCTCGTCCAATCCCTGCTTCTTTGGCAATTTGGGTCATCCCTCTTGCTTTAGCTATTACGCCAAGGGCATGAGCCAATTCAGCAGGATCATTATCTTCAAGGACCATATTGAGGTACATCACAATATCTTCTTCAGTTTTGAGTGACTCAGCCATATCAAAACTTGGTAAATCAGCAACTTTAATCATTTTTATTCCTCCAATGTTTTCGATAGTTTGACTGCTCGATCAATGTCTTTGCTTTGAGTAGATTTTTCACCACCTCCAAGCATCACGATCACAACGTCACCATGCTGGATATAGTACATCCGCCAACCTGAACCGAAGAACTCTCTCATCTCCCATACACCGTCTTGGAGAGGTTTAATATCACCCCAGTTTCCACGTTGAACCTTATCCAATCTACGATTCAAGCGAATTCTAGTCATATTGTCTTTAATACCATCTAACCATGCATCAAATTCCGGTAGACGTTTAATTTCAACCATGAGGGTTCCTTCTTTTCCTTATCAATTGTATTTGATCGAATACATATTGCAAGGACTTTTATCCTTAGACTTGTCCGTTGGATTTGGAGTTTGTTTTAGGGCTTAAAGCCATATTATTTATAAATGTTAAAACCCATTCAAAGTGTCTATATTCTCACCAATAAAAATGTCTAGTTTATGATGGGTTTACCATCATGGCCTGGATATCAATATAGATGTTGATCACCATGTCTGACAAAGAAATACAACGCCTTGCGGTACTGTAGGATGTTCGAGATCAACGTATTACCCAAGTCCGTGCAGTTGAAGTTCTCAAGCGTTCCCCCCGTCAAATTACTCGCTTATTGCTAAAGCTCAATCAATATGGCATTAGTGGCCTAGCTCAGACCAAGTCCTGCCCTCGTACAGCTTAGACAAAAACTGTTTAAAGCAAACATCAACCGGTTTGGCATTGCACCGCACAGCGGATGCAACGAGGAATTAGTGGAGTGTTCCAGTTTTTTTGTGCTTTTCGAGATTATGTAAAACATATAAATATTTGATTTTAAATATCTTTTATTGGTTCATTTTGCATAACACCATTATGTTAAATGGGATAAGGAATTATTGATTTCCAAAAAGGTAAGTATGCAATTCCCCAGCATAGAATAAATAAATACCAGAAGATATTTCTAGGTTCTTTTATCTTAGTTGTCTTAGACAGAATTTTACGGATAATGTTAAATATTCCAAAAATTATTAAAAAAATTACTGGCGCTATAAAATCATTAGCATTCATCAATCTGTACTCCTATCTGAGTCTATACTAAGTTTTTTGTCTCTTTCTTTTGTATTGATAGTCTCTAACTTATTTAGCCAGTATTGAATGGCGTATTGATATTTAGCAAATAATGCGAAAAACATAAAAGTAAAAGTAGGTTTCATATCTAAACTTTCAGAATAACCCATATATTTGTTATATAGAGTTAGACCTATAGAGCAAATAGCCAACAACCAAAACATGTATGTAGATAATTTTAGAACGTTATCGAAACTTTTGCCTTTGAACATAGAGAACACACAGTAAATAATTATTATTCTCAATAATATCAGATCTTATAAGTGATTAATATTTTCTAAAATCAACATAATACAACTTACACTCAATTCACAGCATAAGTTTATAAAAATCAATATCTTGACACTAACTCAAAAGCCCAGTTTGAACAAACTGGGCTTTTTGCGTGAATTAGCCCGTTCCACGACAGTTTGTTGAGGCTAACCCGCCACCACCGTCACCCTCACCATCTCTCTTCCCTCCCTTTGCATGCATATTGATCATGCAACTCATGTCAAATGAGCGTTTTATGCGCTCCACTAAACTGGCTATGCTCAGTAGATATCAACGGATATTGATATATATAAAAATCAAATAAATCATTAGCTAAGGAGGGTATCGTGCAAGGGAAGCAAACAATTTAACCGCAATAACAAGTCGAATAATTGAATCATCGAATAGGGAGTACATCATGGGCTCTAATGGACAAATCTGCCTCAATAAAATCAATCACGATACTGAATATGAAACCGTCTTTATTTCTGGGATACAGGCCTTAGTCAAACTCCCCTTATTACAAAGACAATTAGATCGCATGCAGGGTTTAAATACCGCTGGCTTAATCAGTGGTTACCGAGGCTCTCCATTGGGTGTTTATGATCAGCAGTTATGGAAAGCTGAAAAAGAACTCAATGCAAATGACATCATTTTTCAGCCCGGTTTAAATGAGGATCTTGCCGCGACCGCCTTGTGGGGCGCGCAAATGCATGCCGCCTATGGCCCAACCAAGGTAGATGGTGTATTTGGGATTTGGTATGGAAAAGGCCCCGGAGTAGACCGCAGCGGTGATGTGTTACGCACGGCGAATATCATTGGTACATCAAAATTGGGCGGTGTATTGGCCGTTTCTGGCGATGATCATGCGGCACAATCCTCCATCTTTCCGCATCAAACCGATACCCTCTTTCAAGCTGTTTCAATGCCAGTATTACAACCGGCCAATGTTGCCGAAATCATAGAATTTGGTTTAGCCGGTATTGCCCTATCTCGATACTCAGGCTTATGGGTCGGCATGAAAACCATTGCAGATGTAGTCGAGTCTGCCAGCGTCATCGATATTGAAACGCCCAAAGCCTTTATCACGCCCCCCGATGAAGGCTACGATCATTTGCTCAATTGGGACCCTGCCATAAAATGGCCAGCGCATCGTTTTGAATTGGAAAAACGTTTGATTGAGTATCGACTGCCTGCGGTACACCGTTGGGCGCGAGCCAATCACATCGACAAAGTGATTCATCTCGCCAGCAAGCCTAAGATCGGCATCGTTAGCGTCGGTAAAGCGCATCAAGACTTGATGCAAGCCATTGCCAACTTAGGTTGGTCTGATCAACATTTAAATGAATATGGTATTTCAATATATAAAGTCGGCATGAGCTGGCCTCTCGAAACCCAAGGCATGATTGATTTTGCCAAAGGACATCAAGAACTTTTTGTGATCGAAGAAAAAAGAGCCAATGTTGAAAGCCAAATCAAAGAAGCCTTATATCATGTTGATGCCAGCCAAAGACCACAGGTATCAGGCAAACGC
Source organism: Acinetobacter calcoaceticus (assembly GCF_004345325.1). Lineage (GTDB taxonomy): Bacteria > Pseudomonadota > Gammaproteobacteria > Pseudomonadales > Moraxellaceae > Acinetobacter > Acinetobacter calcoaceticus_D. Next base: position 24,586 of record NZ_SLVJ01000016.1, on the reverse strand, counting down.
GACCCATCGGGTCAGCCACTCTTGGCGGAGACACTAGAGTTCAGCCCTTTACAGATTGCCACGGCATTGCTGCAGCGTTTAGGCCAACCTGCTGAATGGGTACAACGATTACAAGCGTTGCAGCAAGTGAAATGCTCTGCTGTCGCTACGGCCATGCCAATGCGAACGCCTTATTTTTGTTCAGGTTGTCCACACAATACCTCGACCCAAACCCCTGATGGCTCGATCAGTGGCGGTGGTATCGGCTGTCATGTCATGGCACTGATGATTCCAGAATTAAAAACCACCACTGTTTCGCAAATGGGCGGTGAAGGCGTGCAATGGATTGGCGCACAACCATTCTCAGAAACTCAGCATATTTTTCAAAATCTTGGCGATGGTACCTATGAACATTCAGGGATTTTAGCCATACGTGCAGCAGTGGCGGCAAAGACCAATATCACCTTTAAAATTCTTTATAATGATGCCGTTGCGATGACTGGCGGCCAACCCGCTGAAGGCGCCAATGATCCTGCCAGAATTTCACGTCAACTCAGTGCCGAAGGTGTTGCAAGCATTGCGCTGGTCTCAGACCATCCAGAGGTCTGGGAAAATGAGCCACAATTGGCCAGCAATGTCACGGTACATCACCGCGATGAACTCGAAGCGGTTCAGAAAAAATTCCGTGATCTCTCTGGGACCACCGCCATTATCTATGTGCAAACCTGTGCCACAGAAAAACGCAGAAGACGTAAAAAAGAGTTAAACCCGGTTGCGACCACCAAAGCATTTATTAATAGCAGAGTCTGCGAAGGCTGTGGCGATTGCTCTAAAGAATCAAATTGTATTGCCATTGAACCCTTAGAAACCCCTTTTGGCCGCAAAAGAAAGATCAATCAATCCAGTTGTAATACCGACCTCTCCTGCTTAAAAGGCTTTTGTCCGAGTTTTATCGAGATTGAAGGTGCCGAACTCAAAAAGTCTACGCATATTTCGGCAGACACGGAACAGCAATACTTTGCTGAGTTAATGCCGATTGATCCACCACAAATTGCAGCAGACAGTTTTAATATCCTATTTGCTGGTATTGGTGGCACAGGGGTATTAACGGTTGGTGCAATCGTTGGGCAAGCAGCGCTCTATGACCATAAAACCTCGAGTGTGCTCGATTTTACCGGCTTAGCGCAAAAAAATGGTGCGGTACTGAGTCAGGTACGATTATCCAATCATAAACATGCGCTGCATGCTTCACGTGTAGGCGCACATTCAGCGCATTTATTAATGGCTGCAGATCTGGTTTATGCCGCTTCTGAAGACATATTACAGCGACTAGCCAAAGATAAATCCTGTGTGGTTGCCAATCTAGATATTACGCCAACGGCAGCCGTGGTTCATCATCGTGATGCAGCGATCGATCAACAAATGCTGATCGATACAATCAAAGAAAACTGCCTAGACGATGCCTTTCATCAAATCAATGTCAATCAAATCAGCACCCAGTTATTCGGTGATCACACCTATGCACATGTGCTGATGCTCGGATTTGCATGGCAGAAAGGTTTAATTCCACTGTCACTGCATGCGCTGCAACGTGCGATAGATCAAGGAGTATTACCAAAGAATAATCATCGTGCATTGAATTGGGGAAGAGTCTTTGCCAGTAATAAAGATGCCTTGAGCATGTTTATGCAGCAACCGAAGCTAAGCATAAAAGACGCGACTGTAGATGAATTAAAAGCCAAGTATTATGCGGAATTAACCCAGTATCAAAACCAAGATTATGCAGATCTATTTGCTAAGCTGATCGATCGGGTCAGTCAAAAATGTGCCGCTTTAAACATTGTAGACTCGCAACTGATTAAAGTGGTGATGAGCAATAGCTATCGAGTCATGGCCTATAAAGATGAATATGAGGTGGCTCGATTATATGCTTCAGATGAATTTAAACAGAGCTTGAGTAATCAATTTGAGCATGTCGGTAAAATCTCACTCTGGCTTGCTCCACCATTGTTATCTAAATTAAATCCAGAGACAGGTCGACCAAATAAAATTAAATTCGGGGCTTGGGTACTCAAATTAATGCCGTTGCTGGCTTCTTTTAAATGGTTAAGAGGCAAGTTTTTCGATCCCTTTGCGATGCACCCTGAAAGAAAAGTGGATCGTGAAATGGTTGAGGACTATTTTGAACTCATTGAGAATGTACTCACCCATCTCAGCCCAAGTAATTATGCGACGGCCGTAGAAGTCTGTGACTGCATCTCGCAAGTTCGAGGCTATGGACCAGTTAAACTACAGGCCTTGCAGCAGTATTATCCTCAACGTGATGCATTATTGGATAAATTAAAACGCTCCAAACATTTGATTACGATTGCGACTCCAGCTTAAGGCTAGCCTGAATCCATCTCTTGCGTAGCAGCGCTGCGCAGAAGCAACGAGGGCAATCATGAATAAGTTAGAACCATTTTAGTAATGAGAAATCCTAAGATATGATTGCTCTCCCTGCTTTCATTTCGATTGCAGCAGTTCCTTGATCCATTGCCGAGAGTGTTCGGCATATTCCATCAACCATTCATAAAAGATTTTATGTGCTGGCGAGCTCAACGTATCGTTATGAAAAATCAAATATTCAAAAATATCAGTCGAGACCACTTTATCTGTGACTCTAAGCAATTGTTGATTGGAAAATAAATCCTTGGTCGCTAGGCAGGCCCACATCAGGGCAATGCCTTGGCCGGATAAAGCCGCACGAAAGGCCAAATCGAAATTGGAAACAATCAAGGGTGCTGAAGTATGTTCATCCTCACAGCCCGCTTGGTTTAACCATGTGGTCCAATCCGCCACCTGATCATTTTGCAGATTCATCATGATGAGTTTTTCATGTGCCAATTCATTTAGGCTGTTTATTTCTCGACCCTGCATATACCCTGCGCTGGCGACAGGGAATATTTGTTCTTCAAATAACTTCATTAAACTATAGTCTTTGCTATAACCAAAAGTGTTGCCATAACGAATCAGAAAATCGATTTTTTCATGCTTTAAATCAATATTGCCATCGGATGAGATTAAACGAATATTAATCTCTGGATAGCGGCTTCTAAACTCATTCAGACCGGGTAATAACCAATAACTGGCAATGGCGAGGCTGCAATGAATCCGCACCACCGGCCCTTCTACAGATTGGATTTGAGCCACCGAGTCGCGAATAATATCAACCCCTTGTGCCACGCCACGCATCAGGATTTGTCCAGCATGGGTCAGCTCCAGTTCTTTGTGGCGTCGAATAAAAAGTTGCACACCAAGGCGTTTTTCCAGTTGCTGAACTTGACGACTCACCGCACTTTGCGACAGGTTTAATTCAATCGCAGCACGGGTAAAACTTAAATGCCTTGCTGCAGTTTCAAAGGTCAGCATGGTGTCGATGGCGGGTAATCGTTTAATAAATTTCATAAGTCATTCTTTTAAGCTTCGGTTTAAGCCTTGATTAAGCAGCCATTGATTTATTTTTATTGTTTATCTGTTTAATCGACTTAAACAACAGTCCATGATGCAGCCAAGTATCGTTTTAAATTGTGAGTAACATCAGTCCTAAATAGAAATAGACTCATCAATACATCCTAAATCACCAATCCCGCGTTTCGATTAATACTTCATGGTCTGCATCTACAAACCCATAGGCTGCGGCAATAAAGCTGACATTCGCACTAATTGTTTCACGCGCTACGGTTTCAATTTCGCTATTCGCTTGATCAAAGGCCTCTTGAAGGTCATTAATCTGTTCCGTAGCAAAATGACTTAAGCGGTATAAGCCATCCAGATCCTGCGGCTGTTGGGTTTCGATCTGCATACAGAGTTCGAGTAATACCGCTTTGACTTGGTCAACCAAAGGATCAGGGAAATATGAATCCTTATACATGTCATCTAAAAATGTATGCTGTAAAATTTTTGGGTTCTGAATCTTCATATTTTTTCTCAATCTTGATTTGCAAACATTATATTTAATCCGTTCACCATATTTAATCCGTTCACTCGGTGAATCATGTCCAATGAACGACATCCGATTAACCATATCTGATTAACGAATTCCAATATACCCCTTCAGCAGTTTAATCTCAGCTTTGCTCGTGGTGACAATGTATTTTAGCCAGCTCATTTGCTCTTCATTGAGCCCTGAGTTTAACGCTATATCATCCAGACCAAATCATGATCCATCCACGCCCACTCAATGCTATAATCCGCAACGTTATTGGCTGCATCCAGAGAGCGTTATGTCGAACACGACACGAGAAAAATTATTATTAGAAGCGACTCATTTGATGTGTAAAAATGGTTATTCGGCATTTAGTTATGCTGACTTATCCCACAAGATTGGTATTAGTAAAGCCAGTATTCACCATCATTTCTCCACCAAAGAAACTTTGGCCAAGGAGGTCATTGATGCTGCGTATGCACAGACTCAGCAGATCCTCGCCTTGATCACGGCGCAGTTTTCGCAGCTTGCAGCACAGCTTGAACAATATATGTTGCTGTTTTCAGACCATCATCAATACTCACGCCTACCACTCTGTTGTTCACTGTCATCTGAATACGCCAACTTGCCAGAGAGTATCCAAATCCTGACCCAAGATTATTTCCAACTGCAAATCGATTGGTTAAACCAGATATTAATCTCCGCCAAAGCGCAGCAGCAAATCGCTGCCACGGTGAATACTGAAGATATGGCCTTCATGATTATGAAGTTGTGTGAAGGCAGTAGTATCCTTTCCCGCGTATTGAATAAACCTGAGTTATTTGCTCAAACCCTACAACAGATCTTGCAGTTATTCGGCCTACCCAAATAACAAGGAATGTCATCAAGACATTCCCTTTTTCAGCATCGAACAGATACCGTGCTAAAGCCGTTAAATGTGAGGACTAGCTCATCTCGTCATAAGCATCCATGACACGAGTTGAGTAAACAAAAGCAGCACCGGCATTTAAAGCAATCGCTGTGCCTAATGCTTCTGCGATTTCTTCTTTAGTAGCGCCAGCTTTTTTCGCTGCATGCACATGCGCAGAGAGGCAACCATCACAACGTGTAGTCACTGCAACCGCCAAGGCGATCAATTCATGGGTTTTATCATCGAGGACTTTATTGACTCGAGTCGCCGCATCTAACTGCTGCACCGCTTGTAATACAGGTGGGTTGGCTTTGCCAAAGTTTCCAATGCCTTTCACCAATGTATTTAAGGTATTCACCCATTTTAATTCCATCACAACATCCTTATAAATATTAATCTACCAACTAGTAGATAAATAACATATATAAAATATCAGGCTGTTGTCAAAGACTGATTGAATGCTGAGACTAAAGTCTAAAAAAGCCGATCGGTACAATCAAAATAAGCACACTCAGAATAATCAGCGCAACTATATTTTTATTTATTCGCATCCTCAAATATCGCTAAATTCTCTGCATAACTTAGATCTGCATCCAAACCAAAGGCATTGAAGATTCGTTTTTTCAGTGCAGCGTTTTGAGGATAATGTAAATCACGCGCATGCTCATCACTGTACACACCTCCTGCATCTGGCCAGTAATAACGCGCTGCTGCAGCAACAGTACTTTGCATATTCGCCATAGATGCACACGGCTCGGCAAGCTGTGCCATATAATCCATTAAAGGATCAATATTGACATCAAAACCGATACCTTCATTGCGAAAATATCGATGCTCCGGCAAGCTTTTATCTGCATTCCATTCAGCGATAAACTGATCATGTTGAGCCTTAGTCAACTGTTTATAGATTAATCCATACTGTAAATAAACCACATCACGATCTTGGGAATTAATACTTTCACTATAGGAAATAGGCAACTCAATCTGTTCAATATCCAAAGGCTGAAAACCAATAATCTCTTTCTCGGCATAAAAAAAGTGGTTATCCATCACTGCCTGCGCTGGCAATGCCTGACATTGCGCCAGAGTATCAAAGTCGCTCTGTTTATGTTCTTGGATATGCGCATAGACCTCTACGATTAATGCCTTCCCCATCAGATTATTTAAGCCATAATGTTTATGCTGCTTAAATTGTTCTTGTTTTCTCAGTTTGGACACATCCAATAATATCCGCCCAAAACCCCACTGGCGACGGCCAATTTTAAATGCGAAAAAGTCACCTGCTTTATATTTCTGATGCTGGCGTTTGGCAATTTTAAAATCTTCGATATCGCTTAAATCTTGTGGACTTGATTCATCGATCCATTGCTTGAGCCACTGTTTTAAACCTTCAAAACTCTGCTGGCCTTGAGCGATGTCAGTTAATCCATCAGCCTGATCCTGAGATGGACGAGCATCAAAAAAGCTCCGTTGCGTGGTATAACTGGCGATACAGATATATTGGGCATCGTATTTAAAATAAGTCCCCAATGGACTAAAACTTAAACTTGCAGTGTAATTCAGTTTCTTGGCTTTACCACGGGCAGTTTTCGGCTCTAATACGCTACGCTGATTTGAGGTTGTTTCATTTAATTCACATTCATAATAACTGCCATCTTTGACTATAATTTTTTTACGGATCACATCACCATCAAAGTAGACATAATAGCCAAACAACTCGACTAACTCCCAATGCGGTTGTACCGGGATCAGACCTAGATATTGGCGTTGCTGATTATTGAGTTGAAATGGTATTGGATTCATTGTCTTTCCCAGAGCCATTGTTGACCATTTAAGATGCCAGTCTTTGCCACACAGTAAAAATATCTTCTTCATCAAGATGTGTTTTAAATCACAAATCTACACCGAGCATTTGCTTGAAAAATTAAAAATAATGCTAATCTTACAAGGTTTTATTTTGATAGATTCATCTTCTCATCAAAATCTGTTTAACTCTGCTTGGAAATTCATTCATGAAAAATTCGTTGCTTATTTCTGCCGCCATCAGCTCTGCACTCCTCATCACCGCCTGTTCACCAGCAAAAAAAGATACCGCTGAAAATACTCCTGCTGCTTCAAGCGCAGCAACGACTGAACAAGCTGCATCTATGCCAGCCGCAACCACAGCTGAAAATACCCCTGCATCAGCGCCAAGCGCATCAACCGCAGCTACACCAGAAATTGCAGCATTCTATGGCAACTGGGTAGAGCCAAATCCAATTAACGATAAAGAAGTTCAAGGTTTCAGCTTAAACCAAGACCTTACGGCTAAGTCAATCAATATGGAAACGCTACAGTACCAGTCTTGGGAATATAAAGAGGGCAACTTAAGTTTAGTTGCGAAAAGTGTTGGTAATAAACAATCTTCTGTAGACACGACCGTTTATAAAGTGATTTCTGTCGATGAAAACACCTTGGTCATCCAAGATCGCGATCTCAAATTGACCTACACCAAACAGAAGTAATCTTGTCCTGTTAGCACGAGCTAAAACTTAGCCGTGCTGACTTTTCAGGCTGCACTTCATCGCTAAAATTGTAAAGCTAGCTTTACTTTAGCATCATAATATTGCATGCTTCTGAGTAATATACCTGCCATGCATATGGACAAGTTTTCTTGTTTACGCACAAATCGGCAGGTTTTTTTTGCCTGAGTATTGCTATGGTTCAGTTCACAAAACTATCTAAGAAAAGCCAAGACCATATAATTACATGGCAAGAACGTGGTCTAATTATTACTGATTATGAACGAGCCAATCGCTATTTAGGTTTTATTGGTTATTATCGTCTTTCCGCTTACGCTATCCCTTTTCAACTATCAAAGGCTCCAAATCATCAATTTAAAAATAATACAACTTTTGATGATCTACTTAATCTTTATATCTTTGATAGGGAACTTCGACTCCTCGTCATGGATGCAATTGAAAGAATTGAAGTTGCTGTACGAACCCAAATTAGTAATATAATGTGCACTCATTATAACAATGCCTTTTGGTATACAGACGGTCAACATTTTGATTATAACTATGGCCACATGCGATTATTAGCAAATATTGAACGACAATTATTAGATGAAAAAACCGCCTAACAAACGATGAAAAGAGGATAGACCAACGAAATTCATTGTCTCAAAATGAGAAAAATACTTTAAAGGAAAAAGCGCGTAAAGAAAATTTTTTAAGACATTACTTATCTAAATATGACAATCCCAAATTACCCCCCTCATGGATGATGGTCGAAATGTTGACTTGGGGAGAGTTAAGCCATTTATATAATGGTTTAAAATCAACTCATCTAAAAAAACAAATTGCCCAAAATCTAGGATTACATGCGGAAGTTTTAGCATCTTGGTTAAAAACCTTAAATGATGTAAGGAATTTATGTGCTCATCATAATCGCTTATGGAATAAAGAATTTGGCCGTAGTATCAAAATTCCAACTTCAAATACGATTCAGTGGTTACAACATCCTGTAGTCCTAGAAAATGCAGCCATCCGATATGAGAAAAGAACGTATATCGTGTTGGTTGCTTTGCAAACTTTATTGTACAAGATCAGCCCAAATTCTGGATGGTCTCAACGTTTATATAATTTAATGCAGCGTTACCCCAATGTTTCTAAAGCAAATATGGGAATGCCAGAATTCTGGTATCAAGACACATTTTGGAAGCAAACCTTTTAGTAACGAGCTAAACTTTCTATTGATAGACAGTACTATTTCATCCAGCATTCCCCATACCGTTTCCACTGCCTTAATTCCCCTATCAAATCGCTGATTTGCTATAATTGCGCACAATTCCCCGAACCTTATCGAGCCAATCATTGAATATCATTTTTGCGGGCACGCCTGAATTTGCTGCAACTGCCTTAGCGGCATTGATCAATACTGAACATCGCATCGTTGCGGTCTATACCCAACCTGATCGTAAAGCTGGACGTGGCCAAAAGCTCACTGCCTCTGCGGTCAAGCAATTGGCATTAGAGCACGATCTTCCAGTCTATCAACCGCTCCATTTTAAAGCCTCCACCGAAGAAGGCTTGGCAGCACAGCAACAATTGGCTGAACTCAATGCCGATGTCATGGTGGTCGCCGCCTATGGTTTGATCTTGCCGCAAGTGGTTTTAGATACACCGAAATATGGTTGTCTCAACATTCATGGCTCACTCCTCCCACGCTGGCGTGGTGCCGCACCGATCCAACGTGCCATTGCCGCAGCAGATGCCGAAACCGGTGTTACCATTATGAAAATGGCAGCAGGTTTGGACACTGGCGATATGATGTTAAAAACCTATTGTCCAATATTGGCCAGTGATACCTCAGCAACGCTGCATGACAAGTTAGCAATCCAAGGTGCCGAAGCCATCGTCGACGTGCTGCGCTCTGAACAGCGCTTGATCGATGCTTTGGCTGCGCGTGAAGTCCAAGATGAAAGCCTCACGGTCTATGCCCACAAACTGAATAAATCCGAAGCCAAAGTCGACTGGAGCCAAGCCGCCGCTGATATCGACCGTAATATTCGCGCCTTTAATCCTTGGCCAGTGGCATTTACTCCGCTAGATGACAGTCAAAACTTACGCATTTGGACCTGTGCTTTATCTGATGTTCAGACCATCCCGAGTGATGCCGTAGCAGGCCAAATCATTGCCATCGACTCACACGGCGTACATGTGCTGTGCGGCGATCAACAGTGTATCTGCCTGACCAGCCTACAATGGCCCGGCGCTAAAGCCTTCAATGCCTTACAAATCTCCCAATCCAACAAGCTGCACCTAGGACATATCTTCGCATGAACCATAAATCATCAAATGCAGCCGAACCGAATCTACGCGCGCACGTCGTTATGTGCTTATTGACGGTACAACAAGGCAAATCCTTGTCGAGCTTTTTAAGCCGTGAATTAAATGATGTCCCGACCCGTGACCGCGCACTGTTTCATGAATTACTGCTCGGTACTTTGCGTCAATGGTATGCCTTAAAAAGTATCAGCTTGCCTTTATTGGTCAAACCACTGGATAACCCAAAAGTGGAAAGCTGTTTGTATCTGGGGATTTACCAGTTATTGGCGACTCGTATTCCAGCGCATGCTGCGATTTCTGAAACTGTAGATGCCACCAAACAATTGGGCTTTGAAAGCTTAAGTGGTGTGGTCAATGCCATCCTGCGCCGCGTTTCACGTGAAACTGAGGCATTTCAAACTGCCTTGGCTGAAGCACATGGCTTGCCAAGTTGGATGTTCAAACGTCTGAAAAAAGATTGGCCTGAGCAACTGCCTGAGCTGTGCCAAAACCTAAAACAGGTTGCGCCACTGACCATCCGTGTCAATCAACGTCATATCGGTCGTGATGATTATCTAGAGCAACTGCATGCGCTTGATATCGCTGCACATGCATGTTCAATTTCAGAGACAGGCATCGTACTGGATCAAGGTGGGCATATTCCCGATCTGCTTGGTTTTGAAGATGGTTGGTTCTCGGTTCAAGATGAACATGCACAATTGGCCGTGCAGATCCTGCCTGAGCTCAATCAAAAAAGTTTACTTGATGCCTGTGCGGCACCGGGTGGTAAAACTGCACACCTCTTGGAAAAGTTTGATCTTAAACATCTGATCGCACTGGACAATGATGCCAAACGCCTAGAGCGCGTCTATGAAAACCTCGACCGTTTACAACTCAATGACTGTACCGAGATTGATGTGGTCACGGCGGATGCTTGTACTTGGGTTGCCGATGAAGCTCTGGACTGTATCATCCTCGATGCACCGTGTAGTGCAACGGGTGTATTACGTCGCCATCCCGATATTCGCTTGCTCCGTCAAACCACTGATATTCCAGTGACGGTCGCCCTTCAGAAACAGATCTTGGCGCAAATGTGGCAACAACTGAAACCGGGCGGTGTGCTGCTGTATATCACTTGCTCGATTTTCAAAGCTGAAAACGAACAGCAAATGCAGGCCTTCTTTGCTGAACATACCGATGCGACTGAGATCAAGATCGAAGCGGATTGGGGCATTGAGCAATGCCATGGCCGTCAGTTACTGCCACAACCGGGTCAGGGTGATGGCTTCTATTATTGCTTAATCTCAAAAAACGCTTAATCTTTTAAGCGCTTTCAAGCTAAAAAAAAGAGCCTCAACTGAGGCTCTTTTTGATTTTTAAATGGGAAGTTTAATCATCCGCTTCTTCAGGATGTTTTGACAAATGCAAAATCGCCAGCAGCAATCCGCCCCATAGAAACACGATTGAAATCACCATCATTATAATTGCTTCAATATTCATTTTAGTTCTCCTATCGATCTTGGATTCGAGACATTACCGCAGCACCGAGTGCACAGAAGATAATCGTGCCCCAACCAAAATACAGCACCATCGAACTTGAATAGTCACCACCACCATAACCTGTAGTGATCAGCGTTTTAAACGCCAATACCAAGGTAGAAATCAGTACCACAGGGGTTACAACAGTTAAGGTGAATTCCCAAGTTTTACCGAGTTTAATGGTCGAGATATGGTTAATGTGCATTTCCATTTCCGCCATCAAGCGACGTTTAAACCACGACACCATGATGATCGAAACCAAAGCACCCGAAACGATACCGAGATTGTTAATAAAGTGATCGATAATATCGACCAATTTAATCGCGCTGGTTGAAGAAAACAGGAAGATTGAGATCACGCCCGTACCGCCACCGACCCAAGATACGGCTTTGAAACGGCTCCATTTCAGTTTGTCTTGCAATGCCGCAATCGGCACTTCAAGGATACTCACCATCGAGGTAACACCCGCAACAAACAACGAGGTAAAGAACAAGATCCCAAAGAAGTCAGCACCAGAACCCAAGCTAGAAATTAATTTAGGGAAGGCAATAAAGGCCAGACCAATACCACCACTCACCACCTCTGCAACCGGTTTACCTGCCGCCTGAGCCATAAAACCGAGCGCTGCAAATACACCAATACCAGCTAAAAGTTCAAATGATGAGTTGGCAAATCCAACGATCAGGCCCGAACCGGTTAAGTTGGTTTTCGGTTTGAGATAAGATGCATAAGTCACCATGATCCCGAAACCGACCGATAAACTAAAGAAGATGTGGCCATAAGCAGCAAGCCATACTTTATAGTTCATCATCGCGTCCCAGTTCGGGGTAAAGAAGGCATTTAAACCTTCTGCCGCACCAGGTAAACGTACCGCTTGAATCACCAAAATCGTAAACAAGATAATCAATAATGGCATAAAGATTTTGTTTGCCAGTTCAATCCCTTTCTTGACACCACCATATAAAATCGCCAGTACCAAGGCCCAGACAGCGATCAGTGGCCAGAATAAATGGCTGACAAAGCCTAATTCAAAGTCTTTACTTGCTGAGGTCTGTAAAAAGGTTTTAAAGAAGAATCCTTCAGGATCTTGACCCCACATCTGCCCCATAGAGAAATAGACATAGCTCCCTGCCCATGTCAGTACGCCCGCATAATACAGGCCAATCACCAAGCAGACACAGACCTGCCACCAACCTAAAGTTTCAGCGGGTTTCCAGAGTTGTTTAAATGCTTTGGGTGGTGCACCCGTACTGCGATGCCCGACCGCATAGTCGAGGAACAGCAAAGGTAAGCCTGCTGTTAAGAGTGCCAGCAAATAAGGAATTAAGAATGCGCCACCACCGTTTTCATAGGCGACATAAGGAAAGCGCCAAATGTTTCCCAAACCTACAGCAGATCCGATTGCTGCAATAATAAAGCCTGATCGTGCTGACCAGTTTTCACGTTTTTCCGTCATATTTCACCCAGTCTCAAGGCACCTTTACATGCAGCTTATTGTCATTGTGCGAACGCGAGCAAATAAAGTACCAAATAATATTGTTGTTTGAAAAAGACCTGCGCCTTTTGAGCACTTTGTCCGGATTGCAAACCAGCAATCTGGTGACCTGATTTGGTTAAAACCGAGATACCATAAATTACTGTTTAATGAAGCAACAATACCTGTTTTCTGGTCGATTTACTGCATTTTCAGCATAGAAACGGGGTGAATTAAATAAATATTTACTCAAATTGAGTGTTTTTATATCTAAATAGCGCAATTTGATGGCGACTGCTCAGTCCTTGCTTTCTACAATTAAGCATTGACAAGGTCTTATTTTACGGTGTTAGGAAGACGGTAATGCCCAATGATTTTATAATCATGCAAAATATCGTTTTCCTGTGTGCCATAGCCAATATTGTGGATCACCAATGGTGTTTTCGACAGCAACGTGGTCTTATTTGAAATAATTCCAATATGTGTCAATCCCTTACCTAGATCCCAAGCCACGATGTCTCCTGCGAGGTAGTTCTGGTCTTTGACTTGATAACCTTTTCGAGTGAAATAGGTCATGATATTCGGGACACGGCGATGATCAATATTGCGATCGGTACTTTTAAGTCCCCATTTTTTCGGGTAGGCGGAAAAATTCTGCTTCATATCTTCATGGATACGTTGTTGTAAATCGATGCCCTGCACCCGCAAGCCACGGATCACCACATCGGTACATACCCCTTTGACCATCGGCACATCCCCCATCGGATATTTTAGTTGGGTATAGCTCGGATCATAAAGCAAGGTCTTACCGACTTGGCTACGGCCATCACCGACCAACTGCGTGGGTTGAAATGCCCATGCGCCTAGGCTGCACAGCACTAAACTACTTGCGCATAGCATGTTGATTATTTTCATCATATTGAATGGATTCATTGTATTGGATGATTCATCATCCTAGCATGGTTTCTGATCGAATCCTCAGTGAGTCATCAGCCTAAACCTCAAGATCAATGGCTATGTACCCCCCTAAACAGATGCATTGTTCAGCGTGGTGCTTTATTGGATCTTGACGCATGGTTTGACCTTTGTACCAAATGAAAAAATCAAATAACTGCTCAAGGCCAACAACATTGCACTCCCTGCTCCATAGAGCATCACCCAATTGAAACCATTGATCAGAGCTGTTTGTAAAATTGTATTTAATGCGGGCAGTCCAGTGGGCAGCGTTAACGCCAATGTTGCATCCAGCGCCTGCATCTGACCCATAGCAACTTTTTCGGCGATTAAACGTAGTTCCGCCACTGGAATCGTGCGCAAACGCTGACTTAAACTCCACATGATCCCTTCAACCAATATGAAGCCCATCACTGCAATATTCAGCGCCAATGAAATCATTCTGGCGCTGGTATCCGCACCTGAAGCCATACCCGCACGCTGTGGTTCTACTGCGGCCGTAATGGTGTTGGTTGACGTGGTATTGGTCAAGCCCAAACCGATTCCTGCAAACATACAACCCAGTAAAATCAGCCCAAGCGGCTGAACAGTTCGACTGCCAAAATACATCACCACAAAGCCCAGTCCAATCATCGACAATCCGCTAGGAATCACCACCCTCGCGTGATAGCGCAATGACAAGCGTTCAGCGATTGGTGGCATAAATAAAGTCGGTAAGGTATAGGCCAACAGGGCCAACCCTGTTTCTAGGCTGTTTAACCCCAAGCCCACATGAAAATAAATCGGTAAATAAATGATAAAGGGCCAGAAACTAAAATTTTGCCCCATTGACCCAACTAAGCCTGCAGAAAAATTTCGAATGCGGAAAACTGAAAACTCAATCATTGGATGGGCGGATTTTTTTTCACCCCAAATGAAGGCGATGAAACTCAATATTGAGAGCATCAGAATACTGATCGAAATCGGATCTAAAAACCCCAGTACTGGCCCTTGAGTCACAAACAACACCAAACATAGTACAGCCAAGGACAGGGTCAAAATACCCATTTTATCGAGCGGTTTATATGAGGTTGCAACCGATTCTTGTACCCCAAATATGCAAAAATACAAGCTGATCAGGGCGATGAATGCATGAATAAGAAAGACCCATTGCCACCCCATGTAGGTCAAAATAATCGTCCCGATCATCGGTCCGAAACCCAGTCCTGCACCAAACACAATCCCCCAGCATGCAAATGCCCGTGCTCGAAGCTCCCCATCACGGAACTGGGTTGACAAGATAGCAATTTGACAAATCAACATGATTGCCGCACTCAGTCCTTGAAAAAACCGTGCCCCAATCAAAATCGAAGCATGTTCAGTCAAACCACACAGCAGTGAGGTCAGCCCAAAAGCCGTGATCCCTAGCATAAACATTCGTTTACGACCATATCGATCGGCCAAGGTGCCAACAGCCATTAAAATCGTCGTCATTGCAATGGTATAGGCGGTCATCACCCATTGCAGTTGACGAAAACTTGCACCCATAACCTGTTCAATCGTCGACAAAATTGGCGGAACGCTCGATATTTCTAGCCCCAACATCAATGCCGACAAGCACACTGCAGCCAATGCAAAAAAGGATTGGCGTGAAGCCAACGGGGTTTTCATCTCACCTATTCCTTAGCGTCTGATGTTCAATACGACCATCTTAGGCAAGACCTATCTATCCATCAATGCTATGCTTGGACATATCAAAGACAACAAATTCGGATAGATCATGACTCGACCTAACCTTGATGTCGATGCTGTACAAGCATTTGTCGCGATCGTAGAGCATCGGAGTTTCACCAAAGCGGCTGAAATTTTGGGAACCACCCAAGGTGCAATCAGCGTCAAACTCCGACGACTCGAAGTTCGACTCGGTTATAAATTGATTGAACGGACCCCTCGATCTGTGCGCCTTTCTGCGCAAGGTGCTGTATTTATAAACCCCGCACGAGATTTTATTACTGCTCATGATTTGGCGGTGGCGTCATTATCATGTGAATGTCGTCGATTCCGATTGGGTATTGCGGCGCATGTGGCGGGACCAGAGATTCCGAATTTATTGGCACGACTCAATGAACGTGATCCTGCATTGACCATCGAAGTTCGGCTAGAAAATTCACGTCAATTACTTGATGCCTTTGACCGAGGTGAACTTGATGCCGTCATCGTCCGACAGGAAGACGATCGACGGGATGGAGAAGATTTAGGCCCAGAGTATTTTGGATGGTTTGCCTCACCGAATTTTCATCACCAACCTGAAAAGCCATTACGTTTGGCGGCATTGGCTCCTTGTTGTGGAGTACGCAACATTGCCACACGTGCACTACAGGATGCCGAGATCGAGTGGACAGAAGTCTTTGTAGGCGGCGGGCATGCTGCCGTTATGGCCGCCGTTTCTGCGGGATTGGCCGTTGCTGCATTTTCATGTCGCCTCGCCCCAGCGGATAGTATTGAAGTCAGTAAACAGTTTAAGCTTCCCGCTCTCCCTGCCTCGCGGATTAGCTTGCATTCCACCTTAACCGATCGACGTTCCCGTGATGCGCTGATTACGCTGGCTGCAGCCTATCGTGAAAATCGCTCAACCACATGAAGCAGTGTCATATTCAATGACTCCCTCTTAGCCACCTCCACTTATTAGCCACACCCACTTAACCTGCTCGACTTAACCTGCTCCACTTAACAAGATTACAAAACTGGATAGTGATAATGTCCAGATTTCTCTATATGATGCCTGCAGTTTTTAAATGGAAAAACTCAACTGCCATTACGATAAAATGCAAGGTGGTTGTTATTTTAAGAAGAGGAATTTATGAAAGCGCTAAAACTATCCTTACTCGCACTGGCAACCTCAGTGTCATCTTTGGCTCAAGCAGATTTTATTGGTTTAACGGGTGATGTGAGCTATTGGTTTTATGACGGCAATGTAGACTCTCCAGCGCCTTATGCATTTGACCAAGCATTGAAACGTGATGGCGCTGCACAACTGTCTTTGGCCTTTGAACATCCGATTCCATTTGTGCCAAATGCAAAAATCAAACATGTCAATTTAAAAGCCGACAGCAAAGACCAATCGATCCTTGCATCTCGTAGTTCGGTTGACGTCAGTCATACGGATTTCATCTTATATTATGAATTACTCGATAATGTGATCAGTGCCGATGTCGGTCTAGGCCTAGCCCGTCTTGATGGTGATATTAAGATGTCGAATCCTGCATATTATAAAAACTTGAGTATCTCCGGCAACAATCCAATTGTGTATGCTTCAGTTGGTGCAAAACTGCCCTTTACTGGTTTAAGTGCCAAAGGTGAAGCGGTATATAGTAATTATGATGATTTGACCTTGACTGATTTACAGGCTGAACTGCAATATAATTTTGTGCAGAATGTTGCGGTCGATGTGGGCGCAAAATTAGGCTATCGTTATACCGAAATCAAATTAGATAAAAATAATGATCAGAAAGTGAATTTTGATTTTAAAGGCCCATATTTAGGTCTTAATGTTCATTTCTAATCTGGCAACTCAAGCCATATTTTAAATAAAGCAGTGCTATTGAAGCTTGATTAACACCAATGCTTAAAGCAAACAGCCCGATCAGATTGATCGGGCTGTTTGCTGTGCGCTAAAACTCAAGACGACCATGTCATGGACTGTGTACTACGCATCTTCCTCGAGATCCGAATAACCCTCGCTCATGGCTTCGGACAAATAAATACTGGGATCATCCATCAATAAAATCGCCACTGATCGAGTGGATTTAAATGCACCCAAGATAATCACCAAGATTGAGGTCAATGGGACCGCCAAGATCGCTCCAGCCACGCCCCATAACGATGACCATAAAGACAATGATACCAACACCACAAATGGTGAGAGATTAATCTGTTTACCAATCATTTTCGGTTCTAAAATATTACCGGTATACATCTGAGCGATGGTCAATAAACTCGCCACCAACAGCATCATTTGGATCGAACCAAATTGAACCAAGGCCAACAGCACTGGAAACACCACGCCCAATAATGAGCCGATGTAGGGAATATAATTCAGTAAACCAATAATCAGCGCCCAAAATAAGGCATGCTCTACCCCACATAACCACAATATGACCAGCGACATCACAGCCAATATAATATTGATTAAGGTTTTAACCGCCAGATAATCACCGATTTTACGGTTAATATCCATGACCAAGGCCTTGGTCCGCGCTGCGCCCTTGCCAGGAAATGCCAAAGCAAATTTGGTGGCAAAACCACCGCGCTCACTCAACATAAACAGTGCATAGACCACCACCAATACCGTCATGCCGGTAAAGGAACTTAGTGCTGAGATAATCGTGGTGAGCAAATACTGCATATTGATCTTATCAATGCTCATCTCACGCAACACTTTCCAGTCTGGATCTTGGCTCCAGCCCATATTAATACTGAGTTCGATCAACATTTTTTCTAAATTGGCTTGATACACGGGTGCAGAGACCATAATCTGCTCACCGGTGGTCAATATAATCTGACTTAAGCCAACCACCGTGATCAAAAATCCAATCAAAACCAAAATCCGTCTAAACCATGTTGGTGAACGACTCAACAGCGGCAGTCGTCCCAACCATTCAGTCATGGTGACCAAGATATACATGGAAATGGCAGCAATAAATACTGGCAATAGAAAGCTTTGTCCGACTTTAAGTAACCAACCAGAAAGGATAATAAACAGCAGTAAATACACCAAACTTTGTAAGGTTTTCTGCCATGTAGTATGATTATCCCGCATGTAATTCAACCAAATATTATAAATAAACTGATGAATTTTAACTGAATTAAATTTTAAATATATTGCAAGTCTGTATTTTGACTTTTTGAAATGCAAGCCTTTGAAATTTCTTAAATCTTTTGTAAGCTTTGGCTTACATCAAACGCAGAAAATGCCGTATATACAATCTGAGCTCATCCCCCTAATATAGCCTCATCAGGAAGCAGGAAGCTTCCGCAACAAGTAAAACAAAAAGATTGAATATTAGCAGGATGCTTAGGTAAGACAGGAGTCATACCGCTCACTCGATACAAAATAGCCCCGTCAGGATGATGGGGCTATTTTTATATATGCTTTCATTCAATGGATTCTGTTTTATAATGATCGATTGTTCATCTGCCCAATGATGTGTATGTCTAGCTTAAATAAGTTTCTTTCAAGGTTTAGTCAAATGACCATTCAACGTAGCGCAAGCTATGTCGAAAATATCGATCTTGAAACATTAGACATCATGACTGAGGGAAGTATCACCATTGCCTATGCACAAATCGAAGGCAATGATTATTATGACACCACCATTCATTATCACTCGACCCTTGATCGCCTGATCGAAACCGATTGCAGCTGCCCTGTAGGCTTAAACTGTAAACATGCCGCAGCACTGGCGAGATTATTTTTTGCAGATTATCTAGAAGAGAATCAACTGGGGGCACGTCAATCGGCACAAAATGCTCAAGCAGGTCATGCCCATGCTCAGCTTGCGCCGCTCACGACGCAACAATATCGAGAAGCGGAACATTGGCTCAATCATTTTAAGCAACATCTCGCCCAAACCATTCCCAATCCGAAAATAACAACGCCACCCCACCATCAGTTAATTTATATTTTTAAGAAAAATAATTACAGCCAGACGATCGATACCCATGTAGAAAAAGTCCGTCGTAATAAAAAAGGCGAGATTCGCGATGCGAGCCATTACAGCAGTTATGACAATATCATCAATCAACCCTTGAAATTGACCGCCAATGAACGTGAGTTATTCACCAAAATTTATTATTATGCCAATCTAAATGCCTCACAAACTTTTATCGGTGGCGTCTTAAACCTCAACGGGATTGCGCTGACTCAACTGAAAAATCTATTGGAACAAGGACAGGCACATTGGGAGCAATACACCAATCCAGCCTTGAAATGGACTGAAACCGCTTATGATTTGGAGTTGTCTTGGCAAAGTGGCATTAAATCCAATACTGAAAAATTAGAATTAGCCTTTATTGATCAAAATCAGCACCGTATTCGCTTAGTCGATGCCCAACATCTGCAGATTATGCTCTCAGATCCGCTGTGTTTTATCGATACTCAACAACATCTGATGGGTACGCTGAATAGTGCATACACCGCTCAGATTGTGAGTCATTTACTTAAAATGCCTGCGATCCCAACGGCATTGCTAAATGAATTTGAACAGATCAGCAATACCTATGCTGATCACATTGAACTACCTCAGCCGCAAACCTTACAGCAACTGACGGTATTTCAAGGCAAAGCCACACCTATTTTAAGGTTTGGCAGTTTTGCCAAGGCCGAACAACGTCTGCGTCAAGAGCAACTGGCCTTTGCCGAAATCGAGTTTGAATACCCTGCGGGACGTGTCCCAGCTGGTTCAGATCATGAGAGTTTCATCGCCATCCATCAAGGTCAAACCGTCAAGCAACAGCGTGATCTGCTGGATGAAAAACAACATTTACAGCAACTTAAAAAACTGCTCCCGAGCTTAAACTGGAGCAAAAAGTTATCCACCACCCAACAAACTCGGCTTGATCTACTCGGTCAATCCAATGTGGTCTATGCACCAATCTCAAACTGGACTGTGCAATTACTGCCCCTCAACCAATTTGAAATGCTGGGTTGGGTGGTCGAACATACTGCCCAAAGTCAGCTCAATTTAAGTCTTGCGCAGAACCTGCAATTTTCTTTAGAAGAATCTTCGCAAAAACAAGATTGGTTTGATGTTGGTGTAACCATTCAGGATGCCGCAGGTCATACCTTCAACCTTATTGATCTATTGGCGACGGTCATTCAGCAGAACCCTCAATTGCTTGATCCGCACTACATTGAGCAGTTGGATGACAGCCAATATTTCCGTATCCATACCCATGCAGACCAACCGCAGTTGGCGCTACAAATACAGCAACTAAAACCGATCTTGTTGTATTTACGCGAGATCCTACAACAACCCGAATCACGTCTGATAGACCGCTACGATGCCAGCCATTTGCTTGATTTGCAGCACCATCTAGGCATGCCATGGCAAACCCAGCAACGTTTACAGGGCTTTGCGCAACGGCTCAGTGAAGGCTATCAGCAATTTCTGCCAACCCCAACGGGTTTCCAAGGTGAACTGCGCCCCTATCAGCAACAAGGCTTGGCCTGGTTACAGTTCCTGCGTGAAACTGAACATGGCGGCATCTTGGCCGATGATATGGGCCTCGGCAAAACCGCTCAAACCCTCGCGCATTTATTATTAGAAAAACAAGCGGGACGTTTGGAAAAGAAGCCTGCCCTGATCGTCGCACCGACCTCATTGATGCACAACTGGTTTAAAGAGGCTGAGAAATTTACTCCTGAACTCAAGGTGTTATTACTGCATGGCCCAGACCGCATGCAACACTTTGCTGAGATCATGGATCATGATGTGGTGCTGACCAGTTATCCGTTGTTGTCCCGTGATGAAGAACGATTAAGTCCTCATCATTTTCACATGCTGATTCTAGATGAAGCGCAGAACATTAAAAATCCTCGCGCCAAAGCCGCCAAGGTCGCACATCAAATCCAAGCCTCACATCGCCTGTGCCTCACTGGAACACCGATGGAAAACCATTTGGGTGAGCTATGGTCGTTGTTTTATTTCCTTATGCCTGGTTTTTTATATTCCCAAGATCAATTTAATAAAAAATACCGTTTTCCGATTGAGAAACATGGCCACGTCGAGATGAAAAATAAATTGGTGGCGCGGATTAAACCCTTTATGTTACGTCGCCTAAAAACCGATGTGGCCAAAGAGTTACCCCCGAAGACCACCATTGTCGTCAACATTGACATGAACGAACAGCAAGCCAAACTGTATGAAGCAGTACGCGCCACCATGCAGTCCAATATCCGACAAATTATTGCGGAAAAAGGCTTTAATCGCAGCCAGATTCAGATCTTGGATGCCTTATTAAAGTTGCGCCAAGTCTGTTGCCACCCGAGCTTACTCAAACTTGATTCGTTTCAATCAGAGCAAACCGCATCGGCCAAACTGGATCATTTATTTGAAATGGTTGAGTCTATGGTCGAAGAAGGTCGACGTATCCTGATCTTTTCTCAGTTCACCAGCATGCTACAACTGATCGAAGAAGGCCTGCATGAACGACAGGTCGGTCTCGTCAAACTGACGGGACAAACCAAAAAACGTGATCAAGTGATCACCGCCTTCCAAGCGGGTGAAGTGCCTGTGTTCTTAATCAGCCTGAAAGCAGGCGGTGTCGGCCTCAACCTCACCGCTGCGGATACGGTGATTCACTTCGACCCGTGGTGGAACCCTGCCGCTGAAGATCAAGCTTCGGATCGTGCATGGCGTATTGGTCAAGACAAACCGGTCTTTGTCTACAAACTGATTACCAATCAGAGTATTGAAGAAAAGATCATGGCGCTACAGCAGCATAAAGCGCAGTTGGCCCAATCGATCCTGACCCAAGATCAACAGGATGAGGTCAAACTCTCTGCTGACGATGTGATGAATTTATTAAACTAATCCAAGACCAGCCTTGCCAGTGCAATGTAGGTTTAAAGTAAGGCTTTGGCATAATTCGGCTGTTTTATAAGCAGTTATATTGACTGATATTATTGTGCCAATTAACATGGCCCTACCTTGAATTCACCCGACTGGGCTGCTTATTTTGTACCAGACTGCTGCTGTTTTACCGACAACTCGTTCGCGATTATTGCAACTCAAATCCTTGCTGCCCCACATTAGTGTGATTACAATTTCACTAGTGATGGTCGGATGTACCTCGCTTGGCTCTAAAAGTGGATCAATGACATCACGCTCAAGCAAACTGTCCAATGGTATCCAAAAAGCCTATTCGGTTCCCAAGGCTACGGCAGATCGCGTGTCACCGATGATCATCCAAAGCGCGGATCAACAAGGTGTACATCCAGTCTTGCTCGCAGCCATGATCCACCAAGAATCAAGCTATCGCAGTCATGTTGTTTCTTCTGCAGGTGCCGTGGGTTTAACCCAAGTCATGCCGAGATATTGGCAGCAAAAGTGCCCAGGTGATCTGTTTGATGAGCGCACCAATATCAACTGTGGAAGCTATATTCTGGCCAGTTATAACCAGTCTGCAGGCAGTTGGAAAAAAGCCCTCGCCTACTACAATGTCGGCCCGACCAACTACAACACCAGTTGGAAAATGAAGCGTCAAGGCCACAAATACGCCAACCAAGTAAATCAGCATGAAAAAGATTTAAAAGCCGCACTCTAAATGGCTTAGATCACATATATATGACCTTATTCATCAACCTCTAAAATAGGAGGTTGATGCGCGCAAGCCTACAGCGATAAACAGCGCATAAATAAAGTGTATTGATCAATAAAAATACGACAATCAAAACTCAATTATTACTATATTTTTCAGCAAGTTAACTAAATACACCTCATTCATTTTACAAAAAATGCTCATTAATTACGCATATAAATCTTTCTATGCCCTTCAATTTAGTGTATTTTTTACTCAATTTGAACAACAAAGCCTATGATCAATAGCGCTGTATTTCAGTATAAATCTAGAAAAAAACCATCGTTCTATTAATGCAACAGCATTAAAACCACAACCCAATACCAACCATACTTATATTACATAGATATAATTACAGACCCCTAAAAAAGAGTTATTAGAGTTAAAATGCTGGATGACTAATTGGCCACCAGCACCCGATTAGGCGATTTCTAAGCTTGTTCGGTTCGCTTGACTCAGTCGATCATGCAAGTCAACGACGGGCGCGAGTTGAGGATGAATCAAGCCAGATCCCATCGATTCTAGATAATGACAAGAAGCATACTGACTTGCTTGCCGCTCATATTCACCGAGCCAGCTATTCCATGCTTGTTGATGTACAGGATTGATCGGCCAAACCCCTATATTTGGACGACTTTTCAGCGCCTCTATGCGCCATGGCTTTGCAGTTAATCGCGCCCTAAAGCAGTTTTGTCGGGTACACATCCGTGCATAGATCGGATCAGCACCAATATGGGCAAAAAAATCCTGTACTTCGCTACTTTGCGGATCAAACTCCTGATGTGTGGCCAATAGCCTTAAGCCATTTGGGCTACGATATAGGCGTAGATTCCATTTTGGATGTTGTTTTAAGAAGACATCAATGGATTGTTTGGCCATAACCACCGGATCAGGGAGCTTTGATTCAAGGTGTCGATCGTAGAGCATGGCTATTTTAAAGGTGAAATAGATCGAAAATACCACCCATGCACCCCTTAACCAGCCATTTTGGAAGATCCACCAAGCCATAACACTCATCAGGATGGCCGAAAACAAGAATATCCACATGGCCTTTGATCCCGTTTCTTGTTTTATAAAATCAATATCGGCAAATAAAGCGCGTGGGCTATTTAAACAGCGCGCCCCATAGGAATTACGGCTAATCACCTCTACACCATGCCGAGCCAGCACCTGTTCACGGATCGGCACACCAAATGCACCGTTATAAGCGGATTTAAGCTCACGTAAATGGACTTTTTCACCTTGTTCTAAGGCCTTAAGCGCCTCTGCCACACGTGATTGCGCCATAGATAAGGCATCTTGATGGCTTTCATTGGACCAGCCAAAGCGTTTTACCGTGACTTTTCTCTTGCCACGTTGGTATTGCTGTGTCGCCTCCGCCCAAAAGTCTGGTATAAGCATGTGATGATTTTCTCTTATTAAAATGCATAGATCACATACTTTGCCATCAAATACGCTCTTTTAAATTATATTTTCTCTTTAAATATAAATTTTCCACATAAAAAAATCCCCCGATCCGATAGATCGAGGGATTTTTAGGAATAATGAGCTGGCGATGACTTACTCTCACATGGGTAACCCCACACTACCATCAGCGCAAAGAGGTTTCACTT
>NZ_SLVJ01000015.1 GCF_004345325.1 Acinetobacter calcoaceticus | reverse complement strand
ACTTTTTCACGTAAATCCACTGAGTAAATTTTAGGCATAATGGGCATGAACTCGAAATTTTAGATATTGTATCCCAAGTTTGGTATTTAGCTATACCACCGACCTGTTATTAAATCGCTTTGCGCGTACAGGTTGGCAAGCGATCGAAGCACAATGGGAACAAGGAGAGATTGGATCAAAAGTTTGTATGCAACAGCAGATTGCTTTATTGGATATGTCGGTGCAGGAATTTCAGCAATGTTTGGATGAAATTGAAATTGATCAGGGATTGATTACTTTGATTGATGCCATTTCAGCACACAACATCAAGTTAACTGTGGTCAGTGATGGACTCGATGCAGTAATTGATTACATGTTAAAAAAACATCAACTCAACCATCTGAATATTATTGCCAATCATTTAATACAGGCTGATGAGCGTCATTGGCAACTGCAATTTCCATATGCACAACCACATTGCATTAGCAAAAGTGGAACCTGTAAATGCAGTATTGCCGCACTTAACCAGCAAAAAATCATCCTGATTGGTGATGGGCGTTCTGACTTCTGTCTTGCAGAGCAGGCGGATTTTGTCTTCGCCAAAAAGAGTCTCATTCAACACTGTGCATCTCAGCAGATTCAGCATCATGCCTTTGAACAGCTCTCAGAACTGATCCAGCCCTTACTTGCATTACTGCAACATCATGCGATTCATCAGCAAGATCGTTTGGTGCTGAACTCATGAAAGATCACTCATTTTTATTGCAAGGCAATCGGACGGGCATCTTATTGATCCACGGCCTAACAGGCACGCCAAACGAAATGCGCGGTATTGCCCGTTCTCTACATCAGGCGGGCTATAGCGTCTATGGTATACAACTCGCAGGTCACTGCGGTGATATTGATGATCTCGTACAAACACGTTGGGAAGATTGGTATGCAAGCGTTTATCAAGGGGCACTGATCTTAAAACAACGAACTGATGAGATTTTTGTTGCAGGTTTATCGATGGGTGCCTTGTTGGCATTGCAGTATGCATCACAATACCCTGTTGCTGGTGTCATTAGTTATAGCCCGACCTTTAGATATGATGGTTGGAGTATTCCACGATGGTCAAAAATATTGGGTCCAATCGTGCTGCCTACGGTTTATCACCTTAACCTATTTTCCAAAAATACCTTTGATGAAGCTGAACCCTTTGGAATCAAAAATGAATCTTTACGTGCACGCATCATGCACAATATGAACCATGCAGATAGCGCTGAGGCTGGACTACCTGGTAATCCATGGCATTCACTCTATCAATTGCAGCGTTTATCACGCCAAGTAAAGAAAAACTTACACCGAATTGTGGCACCCAGCCTTTCGCTACACGCCTACCATGATGATGTTGCAGCACGTAAAAATAGCCAACTCATCTACAATCGTGTTGCTGGCAAGAAAAAACTAGTGTGGTTGCACAATAGCTATCATATGATCACTATAGACAATGATCGCAAGCAAGTCATTGATGAATCTATCAAATTTATCAGAGAACATGCAAAAATTCACGCAATAGCGCTGGCACGATAAGACCTGCAAGCATGCTTCGATCTAGACTAGGTATCCGCTTATGAGTCCTACAGTTATCGCAGTTTGGCTTTTAACGATCTTTATCGATACTGTGGGTCAACTGGCGTTTAAAGCCGCCGCCTCAGAAAATAAGAGCTACGCAGGCATGACATACTGGCGCAACCTGTTTAGTCGTCCTTGGCTATGGGTCGGGATCGTGTGCTATGTATTTGAATTCGTGATTTGGTTAGCATTCTTATCGCTGGTACCACTCTCTGATGGCGTGATGCTCGGCAGTATTAATATCGCTGTCATTTTGATCGCTGGTCGACTGTTCTTTAAAGAAAAACTGACTCGCAACCGTCTGCTCGGTGTGATCTTCATTTCGATTGGTGTCGCGATAGTCGGCTTTGGAAACTCATGAAGTACTTTTATATCATCGGCTTTTTAATCCTGATGTCTTTTGACACCCTGACTCAGATCAGCTTTAAATTCGCATCGATTCATGCCATGCCAATGAGCTTTGATCTGGATTGGTTACAGCGTGTGTTTAGCCACCCCTGGATTTATGGGGCTTTTATAGGCTACATTGGGGCTTTTTTTACTTGGATGAGCTTACTGAAACACGCCCCCATCGGACCTGCATTTGCCGCATCGCATCTCGAATTGGTCACGGTGACGTTATTATCAATTTGGTTGTTCAATGAACCGCTGACTTTTGCCAAAGTCATTGGTGCCGGATTTATCTTATTTGGTGTAATTCTGCTTGCCAAAGAAGAAACTGAAGCGGATATCATGGTGGTTAAATCACCACTACCCTAAGCATATTGCCGATCTAGGCTGTACATTTCAGCAGCCTAACCGCCCCACCCCTTACTATTCATACAATCGTCCATCATGCTTAAGCCAACCACCAGGATGTTTGGCACTTGGATCTAGATGAGTCCAATGCACCACTCCACCTTCTATGCCGTATTCATATTCACCATAAATTTCGATCAAATCTCCTTTCTTTAAGGCGTTAACACGTGGTGCTAAATCAATATTATGTGTCACCAATATCGTGAAATTAGGTGCAAGCTTAACGATAAATCGTTGATGCTTGTCTCCTACCAAATCATCTTTTAATAGCGCAATCACCTGGCCTTGGACATGGACTTGTACATTATTTTGTTTATTCTCAAATGCAGCCTGAATACGCTTTAATCCTTGTTCAGTGGTTTCTAAGGTTTCGGAAAAATTAGGCAACAATGATTGTTGTGGGGCCTGACTTGTAACTGTATTGAGTATTTCTAAAGTACTTTTATTGGATGAGTTTACCCACCAAATTACAGCAATCAATCCTGTAATCATGAGCACAATATTTGTTCGTTTCTTGGGAGCCATACTTTATTCTAAAAATTAAGTTAATCAGCAACATTATATTTCAAAAACTATCAAACTGCTTTAAAAAACAGCAAGTTCGATTTAAAGATAAATACAAGATCATTTAATCTGAAAAAAAAAAGCCCATATGGGCTTTTTTTTATCTTTAAAGACTTATTGCGCAGCAGCTTGAGCAGCAGCAACTTCTTCAGCGAAGCTCATTTCTGCTTTTTTCTCGATGCCTTCGCCTACTTCAAAGCGAGCAAATTCAACGATAGTGGTTGCAGCAGCTTTCAACGCTTCAGCAACTTTCTTATCGTTGTCAATCACGTACATTTGACGCTCAAGAACCACTTCATTGAGATATTTCTCAACAGAACCTGTGACCATTTTTTCAACGATATTAGCTGGTTTGCCTGATTCTAAAGCTTTAGCTTCAGCAATTTCTTTCTCTTTAGCGATAAGATCAGCTGGAACTTGTTCAGCATTTACAGCAACTGGGTTGAATGCAGCAACGTGCATTGCTACGCCTTTACCTGTTGCAGCATCACCGTTATAAGAAACCACGACACCGATACGTAGACCGTGCTTATAAACAGCGAGGTTTTCACCTTCAACGATTTTAGCGCGACGTACTTGGATGTTCTCACCGATTTTTTGAACCAATGCGATACGAGCTTCTTCAACAGTGCTACCGTCTTGTAACTTAAGTTCGACAATTTTAGCAGCATCAACTTCGTTTGCAGCTAGAGCAGCAGTTGCAACTTGGTTAGAGAAGTTAGCAAAGTTTTCGTCTTTAGCAACAAAGTCAGTTTGACAGTTTACTTCTAACAAAAGTGCTTTATTACCATCTTGAACGATTGTAATTGCGCCATCAGCAGCGATATTACCTGCTTTTTTAGCCGCTTTTGCTTGACCAGATTTACGTAGGTTGTCGATTGCAAGCTCAACATCACCATTTGATTCTTGTAATGCTTTTTTGCATTCCATCATTGCAAGACCAGTACGGTCGCGTAATTCTTTTACCATGCTTGCAGAAATTGCAGTCATGTTGCTCTCCTAAATACGGTATAAAAATGAAACTGTTCAACAAAAACGGCCCAAAGTAGAACCTGGGCCGTTTTGCTTATTCGACGCTTAAATTGTCATCATCATAAATCACAATCATGACAAGGCTGCGTCAAAACGCATTAAGCCTCTGGAGCTTCTTTAGCTACTTCTTCGCTTTTTGCTTGCGCATTAGCTTGAGTCTGAGCATATTCTTTACCAGCAAGAATCGCATCAGCCATAGAAGAAGCATACAAAGTTACTGCACGGATCGCATCGTCATTACCTGGGATAACGTAGTTAACGTCATCTGGATTCGAGTTAGTATCAACGATACCAATAACTGGAATACCCAAGTTTTTAGCTTCTTTGATCGCGATTGCTTCGTGATCAACGTCGATTACGAATAATGCGTCAGGTAAACCACCCATGTTTTTAACGCCGCCTAAAGCACGTTCAAGTTTATCCATTTCACGAGTACGTTCTAAAGCTTCACGCTTAGTAAGCTTAGCAAAAGTACCGTCAGTAGATTGAGTTTGAAGATCTTTTAAACGGTTAATAGATTGACGAAGAGTTTTCCAGTTCGTCAACATACCACCTAACCAACGGTGATCAACATAAGGCTGACCAGCACGTTGCGCTTGTTCACGAATGATGTTTGAAGCAGCACGTTTAGTACCAACGAACAAAACTTTATTTTTTTTGCTTGCAAGATTATTTACAAAGTTCAAAGCATCGTTAAGAGCTGGAACAGTGTGCTCTAAGTTGATGATATGAATTTTATTGCGAGCACCAAAAATATATTGACGCATTTTTGGGTTCCAAAAACGAGTTTGGTGACCAAAGTGCGCGCCTGCTTGTAGAAGGTCGCGCATGCTTACGTTGTAATCTGCCATTTTCTTTACCTTAAAGTTTGGGTTAGGCCTCCATATGTCCGCATTCTCCACCTTTGCAGGCACCCAGAGTAATGTGACGACATATGTGCGGATTTTTTACACAACTTGTGTCAAACACCATCATCGAAATTTAATCTCGAAAGGGTTTGATAAATTGGGCGGCTATTTATACCATAGTCACATATAAATTTCCAAAAGTTTTTAAAGATCATGAACAGTACTTATCAAGCACCACGTCGATTAATCAAAACCCAAGACGAAATTGAAAAAATGCGTGTGGCTGGACGATTGGCTGCAGAAATTCTGGATATGATCAAACCGCATATTAAAGCAGGCGTCAGTACGCTTGAACTCGATACCATTTGTCATGACTATATAGTCAATATTCAAAATGCGATTCCTGCCTGCTTAGGTTATGGTGCAGCCCCAGGGCGTCCAGCGTTTCAGCATACAATTTGTACCTCAGTCAACCATGTGGTTTGCCACGGAATCCCTTCTGAGGCCAAGATTTTAAAGAATGGTGACATCCTCAATATTGATGTAACCGTCATTAAAGATGGTTATCACGGCGACACCAACATGATGTATGTCATCGGTGAGACCTCAATTTTAGCAAATCGCCTCTGCCAAGTAGCGCAAGAAGCGATGTATCGTGGTATTAAAACCGTAAAACCTGGCTCAAGTATTGGTGATGTCGGTCATGCCATTCAGAAATATGTGGAATCTGAACGGTTCAGCGTGGTGCGTGAATACTGTGGTCATGGTATAGGCACCGTTTTTCATGACGAACCCCAAGTATTACATTATGGCCAACCGGATAGCGGCATGATTTTAGAAGAAGGCATGACCTTCACTATTGAGCCAATGGTCAATGCCGGTGTTTGGCAAACGCGTCTTATGGGAGATAAATGGACCGTTGTCACCAAGGACCATAAACTTTCAGCCCAATACGAGCATACAATTTTGGTCACAGCAACAGGTGTCGAAATCTTAACTGCACGTCCTGAAGAAGACTTATCTCGTTTTAATGCATAATTTTTACAACAATTTATATTTATAAATGCACAGCTAGAAACAACTTATTGTGTATTACTCAACCAAAGTTAGCAGGTCTGGCTTTGGTTTTTTATTTGGCATTACATTCAAATCTTCGCCAAATATAATTTCTTTCGATATTTGCATTGGGCAAGTCTGTATCAATATGAATTAAACATGTGCTTTAAGTTCACTATTGATTGCACAAGTGTACGGATAATGCTGAATTCGGTGTGATTTCTTTATAAATAAAACAAACATTAAAAAAAAACCTTTAAAAAATAAACACTCAATTTTTATCAATACTTTAAATAATGGAGCTCGAATAAAACCAACGATAGGACACGGAGTCCATAATGATGAAAAAATCAATAATGACATGGGCACTTTCTCTGATCACCATACCGATCCTGAGTCATGCTGATACAGAAAGCGCTGATTTCAAAGTCAGCGAACAACCCGAATTTAAGCGTTTCTCTATTTCTGCAGGTTGGTTACACGCGATGCCTCAAGGCAGTGCCAATGCATTTAACAATAGCACTCTAGTCGCGGAAGGGACCCAATCCAAAGTCGGAGAGGTCTCTAAAGATGCTGTTCTTTCTGCCGCAGTTCGTAGCTCCAATCCTACACTTTATGAATTAATTCGACTATTACCACTGAATAATATTCCCAGCGCCTTGTCTGGTACTTCAACGGTGAATGGTTTATCCAATTGGCAATCGGCGAATACGGGTTTAGAGGCACAGCAGGTCGATACTTTAGGCATCATGGCCAATTATCACTTTACTGATCATTGGTCCGTTGAGCTCAAAGCGGGTATCCCACCCACAGTCGATATTGCAGGTAAAGGGAATATCTATGCGCCAATGACAGGGCGTAATTCCACCCCACTTGGTGACATTGATCTGAAACAAGATATTCACATTTCAGACCTCAGCCAAAGCAAGAGTGCTGCCTCAGCACGCGCTTGGTTACCTGCAGCAGAAATCCACTATCAATTTGGTAAGTCTGGTGTCAATAAGTTCCGGCCCTATGTAGGCGCGGGTGTGATGTATGCTTATTTTGACAAGGTTAAAATCAACAATGGTATAGAATCTGACTTAGTCAATGCAGGACATAAAATACAAAACATCTTAGATAACAAAGCAGGTGCCGCACTGGATGGCAAGATTTCCTCTGCAGACCCGCAGGTTAAAGTCGAAGCAACCGACACCTTCGCACCCATTGTCACCGTAGGTGCAACCTATGACTTTAATCCCAATTGGTTTGCTGTAGGATCAGTGTCCTATGCAAAAATGAACAATGAGGCAAAAATCTCTGTAACCGATAAAAATACTGGCAATACCCTCATCAATGCCAGCACTAAGATCGACATCGACCCCATCATCACCTATGTTGGTGTAGGTTACCGCTTCTAAACCTTAAGCCCTCCCCCAAACCCAACAGTCGCATTCGAGATTTGAATCTAGGCAGAAAATTCAATGCAGCTGTTGGGTACTTAACATGATGAGACTCATGCTTCTCTCATACTGTTTTCATACC
Source organism: Acinetobacter calcoaceticus (assembly GCF_004345325.1). Taxonomy (GTDB): domain Bacteria; phylum Pseudomonadota; class Gammaproteobacteria; order Pseudomonadales; family Moraxellaceae; genus Acinetobacter; species Acinetobacter calcoaceticus_D. The sequence continues at coordinate 82,439 of NZ_SLVJ01000015.1, read as the reverse complement.
TGTTCCATACCTCTTCCATATCTCTCTCCTCGCTAGAATCCTTGCCAACACCTTCAGTAAATTAATATTAAATCACTGATAAGTATTAAAATTTGTGTAAACCACCACTTAAGTTCAATTACAATAGCCATTCACGAGGATCTATGGATGGATTATGTCTTCAACATCTTATAATAAAACAATGATTTACATGCTGATTGGTAGTGCATTCATCTTGGCACTTTCACTCGGTATACGTCATGGATTTGGCCTATATCTAGTACCAATGAGTCATGAGTTTGGTTGGGGCCATCAAGTATTTAGCTTAGCCATCGCCTTACAAAACTTAATCTGGGGTGCAGTTCAACCGATCACAGGTGCTTTTGCGGACAAATACGGCAGTAAGATTGTGGTGACTGTGGGGGGCATCCTGTACTGTATCGGCTTATTGCTGATGGCCGTCAGCTCAAGCAGTGCATTACTCAATCTCAGTGCAGGATTGATCATTGGCTTGGCATTGTCTGCAACCTCCTTCTCAGTGTTGCTCTCTGCAGTTGGTCGTGCAGTTCCGCCTGAAAAACGCGGTATGGCGATGGGGATCGCCAGTGCAGCAGGTTCATTCGGTCAATTCATCATGCTCCCAACCACCTTGTTGCTGTTGCAACATATCGGTTGGTCTGCAGCACTGTTGGTCAGTGCAGTCTTGGTTGCTCTGATCTTACCGTTGGCTTGGATGCTCAAAGCGCCAATCTATGTCGACCCCAATGCCAAAGTTGATCCAAATGCCCAATCATTGAGTTTCAAACAAGTACTTGGCATTGTTGCACGGCATAAACCATTTATCTTTCTAGCGATTGGTTTCTTTGTCTGTGGCTTTCAAGTGGTGTTTCTTGGGGTACACCTACCGGGCTATCTGATTGATCATGGTTTTTCTGCCACCACAGGTACGATATTTTTAGCATTGATTGGTTTATTTAATATCGTCGGCACCTATACCGCAGGTTGGCTCGGTGACAAATACTCCAAGCCAAAATTGTTGATGTGGCTGTATGGTATTCGCGGCGTGACCATTATTACCTTTTTAAGCTTACCGCTTTCGCTGTGGACCATTTATGCCTTTGGGACCATTATGGGATTATTGTGGTTATCCACGGTGCCATTGACCAATGGGATTGTGGCCAATATGTTTGGGGTAAAATATTTAACCATGCTCAGCGGCTTGGTGTTTTTCACCCATCAAATTGGCTCATTTCTAGGTGGATGGTTAGGTGGACTGAACCATGACATTGCTGGCAACTATAATATGATTTGGATGTGTTCCATTGTATTGAGTTTTTTCGGGGTGTTTATCCACTTGTTCGTCAATGAGGAGGCCGTGATACATGACTAAACCATTACGTGGCTTTAAAATCTTTATCAGCGTGATGATCATTGGTTTATTGTTATTATCCATCAGTCTATGGCTACAAACGCCTGATCTGTTTATATATTTTAATCAAGCGTTTTGCGCACATTGATCGAAGGCGCTAAACACTGTCTTAGGCGTAGGCAAGGTGTTTAGCGCAAGATCAGTACAGCACCCCTTAGACTGAGCCTCTGAGACTGAACCCCTTAGACACTTGGAATCGAGGTTTCATGCAGGAAGCGCCAAACACAGCGCTCAGCATCCATTTCAATCAATGCTGTAGAGAGTCGTTGGGTGATACTGCCCTGTTTATCCTGTTGCTCTCGATAGCGCAACATCACTCGGGTATCACTCTCAAAGATGACTGCAATATCATCAATCTCAATCTTAAAGTCAGGCATGCTGCCCATATTTTGGGTAAATAACGCCTGTAATTGGGTCGTTTGAAGCAACTTTCCTGAGACCCCAATCATTTCATAATCTGCACTAAAGTATTGCAACAACTGCTGTAATTGCTGCTCGCTATCTGCACTTGAAAATACCGTTTGGATCAAGTCATGTAGATCGATGACACTTTGCACTGCGCGCTGTGCTGTTACGGATAACGGCATAGACAACGTTTCAGGATGTGATTGAGTAAGCGTTGTAGACATGATTTTAGGCCTTTAGACGATGTAGAAAAAATAACGGAATCGCACCCAGTAGTGCAGCGATACCGAAGCTCAACTGATAGTTCTGAGTGATATCCAGTGCAGTATATTGTTGCAACAAATTGATCAACATTAGAAAAAATGCAGCACCTAAGCTGAAACTGATTTGGCGATTAATGTTCCAAATAACACTGGCTTGGGGCATTGACTGTGCATCAAAATCAAGTAAGGCCGTGGCTTGGGCAGTATTTGCAGCAAGTCCCCCACCAAAACCAATACACAGATAAGCGATGACGATCTGAGTCATGGCACTACTGTGATCGACCCACGCCAATTGCAAAATACCCAGACTATGTAAACTCACACTGAGATAAAACAGCTTTCTCGCACCGATCACGCTGTAATAGCGCTTTGCCAACAACATTGCACACATCGCCATCAATGCATAGAACAGCATAAAGCTTCCAGTTTGTGCCGCACTAAAACGTAGCACATCCTGCATAAAGAAAATCGCCAGCAGATTCACGCCTGTGAATACCCCAGGCACAGCCAAATAAATCAAGATTGAAAGATTCAGCTTGTTATTGTTGAGCAATTGCAACTCGATCACTGGATGCGGGGTACGGCGCGCATAGGCACAATAGCCTGCAATCAATCCCAGCGTTAATAGCACAAATACCAACAACAACCCCAGTTGTTGCCACTCTCCAAGCAAGCTTAAGCTCATTAACAATGCGATCAACGCGGCAGAGACCCACAACATCCCGATATAATCTGGTCGGGTATGCTCAGCCAAGGATTGCGGCTTTAACCAAAGGCAAATCAGCAGCAACAGTATCAATGCAAGTGGTACATGACTGTAAAAAATCCAACGCCATGCGCTGAGATCCACCACCCAACCACCCAGCATCGGAGAAAGGGCTGGAGCAATCAGCGCAATCATCATGATTAAAGTGGAGATTTTGATACGGTCCTGCCCTTGGAATAGATTAAAGGTCAGTGCCTGCCCCACAGGAATCATCAAACCCCCACTCAAACCTTGTATGAATCGCCAAAACAACAGACTTGCATAGGAGTCTGCAGCGCCAACCATGAAAGTGGATAGGGTAAATAAAGCAATTGAATACAACAATGCACGGCGGACATTGAGCCAATTTGCCAAGCCAATACTCAGTGGAATAATCAAGGTCAATCCCAGAATATAAATATTGGCAATCCATGCCACCTGCATACGATTCAGCTCAAACGCTGCACTGATCGAAGGAAAGGCAATCGCACTCATAAAAATATTGATGCAATCAAGAAAAAATCCCAGCAAAAATATGCACGCCACTTTATTGCGATATTGCATGTACCACCCCAGTGTTTAGATCAGCACATTATTGTTTTATTCAAATATGTTGAATAGTGGTGTATTTTTGAATTGATTATTCAATATAAGTGAACAATATTGCGATGAGCAGCTCAACCATGCCCAGTCTGGACTTGATGCAAACCTTTATCACTGTGGTTGAAAAACACTCGTTTACTCAGGCAGCGTTGCATCTAAAAATCAGTAAAGCCTTGGTCAGCACACGAATCAAACGTCTAGAACAAGACCTCGGTTTAAGTGTATTGGTCAGAGATACGCGTAAATTAATCCTGACCACTGCAGGTCAAGAATTGTATGTTCATTTTAAAGATCTGCTGTTGAGCCTGACCCAGTCGATTGAAAATGTACGTCAGGGTCAATTGGGTACTTCTGGCATTCTCAGGATCACCTCCACCTTTGAGTTTGGTCATCAAGTCCTCTGGCCACTCTTGGCTCCTTTTTGCCAAACCCACAGCGAATTGCATCTGCATTGCCTCTTTGACTCCAAGCCCTATGATTTGATTCGAGAGCAAATTGATGTCGCAATTCGACTGGGTCAATTGGTGGATTCAAGCCATCGGGCTAAAAAACTAGCCGAGTATGAGATCGTGTTGGTGGCCTCCAAGCAGCATGCTGCACAGTTACAACTCACTGATCTCGAACAACTTGAAACCTGTCATTGGATCTCTAACCTCAACTTAAGCAGTCAAACATTTTGGACCTTTTATCAAAATGGCCAAAGCCACAGCATCCACGAAAACACAAAATATGCTGCCAATAACATCCAAACCATGAAACATATGTTATTGGATCATCTTGGGATCGCCGTTATACCAAAATGGTTAATTGAAACTGAGTTGTCTCAGGGGCTGTTGCAACAACTGCTTCCTGAATATCGCCTAAGCACCCAAGGCATCTATGCCGTTTTCCCCAACCAAGCCTATGTAGCAACCAAGACCCGTTTGTTGATTGATCATCTCGCGACTACCCTACCGCAAGCGCTACCAGCGCCCCAATAAAAAAGCCCATTCAAGGAATGGGCTTAGACTTAGAACCGATGTGGAACTATACACTTGTGGATCTAATCGCTTATTGCTTAAAACAAACGATTCATGCCGTTCAATGTCGCCACACGGTAGGCTTCTGCCATGGTTGGATAGTTAAACGTGGTTTCAACAAAATACTTAATGGTATTGTTCGGGCTTTGCATAACCGCCTGCCCAATATGAATAATTTCTGCTGCATTGTTACCAAAACAGTGAATTCCCAAGATCGCTAAAGTTTCGCGATGGAACAGAATTTTCAACTCACCGACGGTATCACCGGTAATCTGCGCACGTGCCAAATGACGGAAAGAAGATTGGCCCACTTCATAAGGCACTTTTTCTTCGGTCAATTGCTGCTCAGTTTTACCAATTGAGGAGATCTCAGGAATGGTGTAAATCCCGGTTGGAATATCCACCACCGGTTTGACATCTTTCTCACCGCTCATATTGGCGCCAGCACAGCGCCCTTGGTCATATGCGGCTGAAGCCAATGATGGCCAACCGATCACATCACCTGCGGCATAGATGTTTTCAACTTCAGTTTGATACTGATCATTCACTGATAATTGACCACGGCTGTTTGGATTAATGCCGATATTCTCTAGACCAAGTCCATCGGTATTGCCTGAACGACCATTACACCAGAGGATGGCATCGGCTTTGATTTTCTTACCGCTTTGCAAACACAACACCACATGATCATCAGCGGTTTCGAGATGGTCGATCTGTTCGTTGTGACGGATCAACACCCCTTGTTCACGTAAATGGTAAGACAATGCATCGGAGATTTCGTCATCCAAATAGCTCAATAGTTTAGGCTGAGTATTGATCAAATCAACTTTGATCCCCAAACCAATAAAGATTGAGGCATATTCACAGCCAATCACCCCTGCACCATAAATAATGATTTTATGTACAGTGAAGTCTAAATCTAAAATTTTGTCCGAATCAAAAACACATGGATGCTCAAAATCAAGTCCATGCGGGTGATAGGGACGACTGCCCGTCGCAACGACCAACTGTTTATAAATAATGGTTTCTTTAATACCATCATCGCTAAAAATCAAGATGGTATTCAGATCCTGCACATAGGCACGGCCGTGATAGACATCGATGTCATTGCGATCGTAAAAGCGCGAGTGAGTACTGACTTGTTGTTGAATCACCTTGTGTGCGCTATGCAACACTTGTTTCATGGTGAATTGTTTCCAATCGCCCACTTGTTTAAATAGTGGATCACGTTGGTAACGAATGATACTGGATACGGTTTGACGCAGCGCCTTACTCGGAATGGTTCCGACGTGGGTACAGTTACCGCCAAGTTGATCACGTACATCAATGATCGCAACACGTTTGCCAGATTTTGCTAGCTTCATTGCCGCGCCTTCGCCTGCCGGGCCCGAACCTAGAACAACTGCATCATATTTTAGGAAAGTACCAGCAACGATATCTTTTTTACGAGGCATTCAAAGCTCCTTATTCTAAATCTTCTTACAAATTTCCGCCTATTATGACCTAATCCAACTGTGATTACTGTATTTAGGATGCATATATTGCTTGATGACAACATTTAGTAAATGAATAGTATTTTTATCCCTTCATTTTACAAATTGGTTATAATGTGGCGTTACCTCCCTCGTCAAAACAGTGGAAATTGAATATGTCTGCAAACCGTAAGCCTGAACAGGGTATAAAACTTCGTGGCGCCGAAAAAGTCGCGCGTATACCTGTAAAAGTGATCCCTACGGTTGAAACCCCACGCAAACCCGATTGGATTCGAGTCAAAATGGCGGCACCAGAAGAGGTGCAGCGAATTAAAACAACTTTGCGTCAACAAAAATTACACACCGTCTGCGAAGAAGCAGCCTGCCCGAACCTACCTGAGTGTTTTGGTGGTGGTACCGCAACCTTTATGATCATGGGTGATATTTGTACCCGTCGTTGCCCATTTTGTGATGTTGCACACGGCCGTCCAAATGCCTTGGACCCAGATGAACCGTTGCATATGGCTGAAACCATTGCCAATTTAGGTTTGAAATATGCAGTGATCACCTCAGTCGACCGTGATGACTTGCTCGATGGTGGTGCACAACATTTTGTCGATTGTATCCAAGAAGCGCGTAAACTCAGCCCTAAAACCCTACTTGAAATCTTGGTGCCTGACTTCCGTGGTCGTATGGATATCGCATTGCGCATCATGACTGAGTGCCCGCCGGACGTGTTTAATCACAATATCGAAACTGTACCTCGCTTATATAAAGCCATGCGTCCAGGTTCGGATTATCAGCATTCTTTAACCTTATTGAAAATGTTTAAAGAATATTGCCCAGATATCCCAACCAAATGTGGATTGATGGTCGGCATTGGTGAAACTGAAGAAGAAGTATTGGCGCTTTTAGATGATCTTCGTGCCCACGATGTGGACTATGTCACTATTGGTCAATATTTACAGCCATCTAAAGAACACGCACCGATTGACCGCTTTGTGACGCCAGAAGAATTTGAACGTTATACCGAACACGGTCAAAAACTCGGCTTTAGAAATATTTGGGCAGCACCGATGGTACGTTCAAGTTATTTTGCAGATCGTCAATATTATGGTGAGCCTGTACCGAATGTACGCCGTAAAGTCGATCCAAGTAAAAAGATTGCAGTTCAAGCGGTCGAAGCTTAAATTTTGTAAAGCTTAATGCTCGAGTCCGAGTGAGATTTAAAATCTCAACAATCAAATGACTACATCAATCAACAGCCTTCAATATGAAGGCTGTTTTTTTATCTGTGTAAAACACCATCCTGTATGGCTTATACTGTATTTCTGAGTCTGAAATTAACGTTTAGTGACAAATTAAAACCATTGATACTTGTACAGCGAATTAGAAAGCCGTTAAACATAAAAAGCTAATGAATTAGACACATTCTCAAACAAACACTTAACAATCTGCACGAATAAATAGAAAGCTCGTATCCATCACACATATTTCAATTTCCCCAACGTCATTGATTGAGTATTTAGAGGAGTAAGCTGTATATGGCATTATTCGCATTTTTAGCCGCTCTACTGCTACAAATAATTGTCTTATGGGCAATATTCTTTTTTCAATTTTCCCGAAATGTCGGTGCCATTGCCAGCATAGCACTGGCTGTGCTGAGTGCATTGATCTCGCCATGGTCATTAATATTGGGTATACCACTGGCATTGATCAGCTTAATCTTATTGATCAGTCCATTGCGAATGGCACTGATCACCAAACCCGCTTATAAATCATTAGCCAATGCCATGCCGAGTATGAGTACCACTGAACGTGAGGCGCTCGATGCAGGTACCAGTTGGTGGGAGAAAGAGCTGTTTATGGGTGCGCCGGATTGGACTCAGTTTGATGCCTACCCCTACCCTGAACTTAGTCAGGAAGAGCAATCTTTCCTCGATCATGAAGTTGAGCAATTGTGTCAGCTGCTTGATGAATGGGATATCCATCAACGGAAAGACCTTTCTCCTGAGGCTTGGCGCTATATAAAACAGCATGGTTTTTTAGGACTGATTATTCCTAAAAGCTATGGTGGTCGTGAATTTAGTCCCTTTGCACAAAGTCGGATCATGAGCAAAATTGCCTCGCGCTCCTTGACCGCAGCAGTCAGTTGTATGGTTCCAAACTCTCTAGGTCCTGGCGAGCTGTTACTCAACTATGGTACTGAGGAACAAAAAGATCGCTACCTCCCTGGTTTGGCCAAGGGTGATGAAATGCCATGTTTTGGTCTCACCAGCCCTGAAGCAGGCTCTGATGCTGGCGCGATTCCAGATACCGGGATCGTCTGCTATGGCGAGTTCGAGGGCGAACACGTCTTGGGTTTAAAGATGAATTTCTCTAAACGTTGGATTACCCTTGCGCCGATTGCCACCGTGGTTGGATTGGCCTTTAAACTCTACGATCCTGATGGCCTACTCGGTGATAACAACATCAATGAATATGGTATCACCTGTGCCCTGATCCCAGCATCTCACCCAGGTGTACAGGTCGGTCCACGTCATAACCCAGGTTCTCCGTTCATGAATGGGACTGTCGAAGGGACAGATGTATTCATTCCGATAGATTGGATCATTGGTGGTCCTGAAAATGCGGGTAAAGGCTGGCGAATGTTGATGGAATGTCTAGGTGTAGGACGGGGTATTTCATTGCCTGCGCTGTCTACTGCCGCTGCTGAAATGACTTATTTAACCGTTGGTGCTTTCGCAAAAATACGCCAACAATTTAAAATCTCTGTTGGCCAATTTGAAGGTGTGCAAGAAGTCACCAGTGATATGGCAAGCGAAACCTACATGCTTGAGGCCTTCCGTTATATGGTGACCTGTGGTCTGAACCAAGGCGGCAAACCCGCTGTCATGACCGCAATGGCCAAATACTATGCCACTGAAACCATGCGTAAATTAGTCAATCATGGCATGGATGTGGTCGGTGGTCGCGCCATCCAAATGGGACCACGTAATTTCATGGCCTTTATGTATCAAGCTATCCCAGTGTCCATCACTGTTGAAGGTGCCAATATACTCAGCCGTTCATTGATGATTTTTGGTCAAGGCTCTATGCGTTGTCACCCCTATCTATTTGATGAGCTGCAACTCCTACAGGCTGAAGATACCCAAGCCGCCGTGGAGCGATTCAATGAGATGTTCTATCAACATATGGGCTACACCTTTAATCGTGCTGCACGATCTGTGTTATATGGCTTTACAGGAGGTTCGGGCAAAGCCTCTGCTCAAGCAGATGACTTTAGCCGCCCCTACTATAAAATCATTAATCGACTCAGTAGCAACTTTGCCCTGACTGCAGATATGTGCTTGGGCTTATTGGCGGGTGATATTAAACGTAAAGAAATGCTCTCAGGTCGATTATCGGATATGCATTCCTACCTATTTATCGCCACCTCGATCCTAAATTATTACCAACACGGCCAGAAAACACATGCGGAACAATTGCATGCCAAACTTGCATTAGAGAAAGCACTTTATCAAGTCCAAGAAGCCTTTTTTGCGCTGTATGACAATTTCCCTGTGGGCTGGGCCGCAACGCTGGTTAAGTTGGTCTGCTTCCCCTTCGGCCGACCAATCGCTGCGCCAAGTGATGCACTCAAACTTGAAGTTGCTGAGTTAATGATGCAAGAGCATGCATTTCGTGACAGCTTAAAACAACACGTTTATTACAGCACTGACCCTGAAAATGTCACAGGTCGTATGGAAGCGACCTTTCTAAAACTTCTGCAGATTGAACCCTTATGGAGTAAATTTAAAAAGGCACAAAACAAAGAACAGTTTGCAGGTCTGAGTTTTGAAGAAAATATTGCAGATGCCATTAAAACTGGCTTTATTAGCGATGCCGAAGCTAAGCAATTGTTGGATTATAATGTGCAACGCTTTGAGAGTATGGCGACTGATATTTTCGATCTATGTTTTGAGGAGGTCTTAAAGGTGCCAAATCCGCACCAAGACCATCTAGACCAAACACATTCAACACAACACCGCACTCAAGATCAGCAAAAAATGCCTGCTTCAAATACTCACTCATCTGAGCAAGGTGAGCTGAACTAAGCAACTGATCTTCATGCTATATCTTTTTGACATCCTCTCCGACTTAAACCGCCTCAATGCGGTTTTAGTCGTATTTAAACGTGAAAAATCTTGTTTATAATGATGTTTTATCAAGCACTTGTTTTGGGTATATCCACTACACACTCAAATACATACATCTATAGGCAGTTCTCTATGTCACAACAAGATTATGAAAATGGTCTCAAAGTTCGCACTGAGGTGATGGGTGAGCACTTTGTTAAGCGCGCGCAGGACAACACCGTGGAATTCACGCAACCGCTGCAAGATTGGATCAATGAGCATGCATGGGGCTCTACTTGGCAACGTGAAGGTGTACTTCCACGTAAATATCGTTCTCTGATCACGCTTGCTTTCTTGACCGCACTCAAAAGCCCGACTGAACTTAAAGGTCATGTCCGTGGTGCTTTGAATAACGGCGCCAGTGTTGAAGAAATTCAAGAAGTATTACTGCATAGCCTGCCGTATTGCGGTGCGCCTGCAACGCAAGAAGCTTTTCGAGCAGCGCTCGAAGTCATTGAAGAATATCAAAAAGGTTAATCCAAAAGATTTCAGTGCTCGATTGTGCTGAAATCCCCTCCTAAGCATAACGCCCCTCAAGAAGAGATCTATAGATCAACATTTCCAATTAACATCACATTTTTAACGTTTTATATTAAATATATTTCAAACATAAACAATAATTGTTATCATTCGCATCATTCACGATTACTGTATGCCCAGTTAAATGTCTATGAACAATGTTGCCAATGCCAATGTCGCCACTACTGCTGAGATTCACTCAGTACCACGCGCCAAAAAATCAAAAAAACAAGTCACCGCTATCTCTTATCGGGTGATGATTTTTTATCGTTTTGGTTTAGCCCTACTTGGCGGCTATCTGCTTGCAGCCTTAAGCGCCATGATGATCGCAGCGCTGTTTTCGGCTGATCGTATCAACGCGGTAATGGCAGCAACATTGACTGCATTTGTAATCCATTGTGGTGTTTTCATCTGGGTCTTCATGGTCAACAAGACCTTAAAAGCCAGCCTAGGTGTACTGACACCATGTGTGATTTTATTTGGCCTATTGCAGTGGATGGCTCAATAAGATGCGCACGGATGCCAAAGTCGAGGGACCACGCCAATCCATGTCATGGCTGCATACCTGGGCCAGTCTAATCCTCGGATGGTTGCTATATGCCATATTCATCACTGGTACTTTGAGTTTCTTTCAAAATGAAATCACGGTCTGGATGAAACCCGAATTACATCAATCAGTACCCAGTGTCGATCAGCGCCAACAGGTCGCAGTCGCACTGAACTATTTACAACAACATGCGCCAGACGCCGCCAGTTGGACGATTCAACTGCCCAATTCTAGACAGACCAGCACTGAACTTAATATCAGAAAACAAGGTGAAGATATCAATGCACGTCGTGGTGGTGAACGAATCACCATAAACAGTGCCACAGGTGAGGTCATCCAAGCCCGTGAGACACGTGGTGGTGGTTTTCTCTATCGCTTCCATTTTGAACTGTATGGCCTGCCGCGTATTTGGGCGCGTTGGTTTGTCGGCATCGCCACCATGTTGATGCTGGTTGCCATCGTCAGCGGCATAATCACACATAAAAAAATCTTTAAAGACTTCTTTAGCTTTCGACCTGGCAAAGGTCAACGTTCATGGTTAGATGCACACAATGCCACAGCAGTGTTTGCCTTGCCTTTTCACATCATGATTACCTTTAGTGGCTTGTTACTGCTGATGTTTATGCTAATGCCTTGGGGCATGAAGCAGGTCTACCCCAACAGTGTTGATTTCTTTTATGAAATGCGTGGTTTACCAATACCGCAACCTGAACCGAAGAACCCAGCGACAAACGGCACGGTAGCAAAAAGTGCAGCACGTGAAGCGCCAACTGCAGTTGCAGTACCACCTCGAGCTGCAGTTGCACCGATGGCAGATCTGGGCCCAATGCAGACTGTGGTGCACTCACAATGGCAAGACAATCAAATTGGTGCGATCCAAATCATTGCACCGAATACCGTGGATGCCCGCATTGAATTTCAAGCCGCTTATGCCAAGAGTTTGATTGAACGCAACCTATTAGCGAAGCTGCAATTTAATGCAGTCACAGGGCAACTCGATCAACAACCGATAGAACCCCAAAAAACCTCAGTGCCGATGGGGATCTATAATGTGGTCACCGTGCTGCATGAAGCGCGCAATGTCGATCTCAGCTTACGTTGGTTACTGTTTTTCTCTGGGATTTTAGGCAGTTTAATGGTCGCGACTGGCCTGGTTTTGTGGTGTGTCAAACGCGCCCCTCAACAACTCAAACAAGGCTATACCTCTTTTAGTTTTCGCATGGTTGAAGTCCTCAACATTGCTGCGATTATTGGTTTACCACTTGCCGTAGCTGGATATTTTTATGCCAACCGCCTCATCCCATCGGGCATGGAATTACGTTTGGATTGGGAAATCCGCATATTCTTTATCGTTTGGTTGCTCAGTCTGGTCTATGCAGCACTGCGCCCTACACGTAGCGCATGGTTAGAACTGATTGGATTGACTGCCCTAGCATATAGTCTCATTCCACTCCTAAATCCACTGACAGGCGGTGCCGCACTTTGGCAAAGTATTCCTCAGCAACAATGGATGATTGCCTCCTTTGACCTGATGTCACTTAGCATTGGTGTATTGCTGTGGTTTAGCTTTTATAAAGTTAAAAACCACAAAGGCCCTGCTGCGAAAAAATCTAAACTCGTCGCACCCGCTAAATTCAATCCGTCAGCACAGGAGTCACAATCATGATCGGGTTCTTGACCCTATACAGTTTGATTAGCTTAGGCTTGATTCATTTGGCTTGCAGCATGTTCAAACATCAAAAGCAGGTATTTAATCGAGAACTCAGTGCCTCTCAAACACGGATCGCACAATACATCGGGTGGCTGATCTTGGTGATCAGTCTCATCCTTGCCATTTGGCAGCGTGGCACGAGTGTCGGGATCAGTTATTGGTTCGGTGCTTTAACCATCGCCGCATTGATTGTGGCTTGGTTTTTAAGTTATCAGGCAACCCATTTCAAAACTTTGACGATTAGTTTCATATCTACTTTTCTTCTTTGCTCATTTATTCAACTGCTTTAATTGAGATCAACCCGAATAGGATTCAGGATTTTATTGACCCCTAGTATCATCCCATTTACTCACTCCCCCACCGATAAAAAATATATTAAGTGGGGGTGGCTTTTAAAAATAAAAACAGCATCAACCTCAGGCAAAAAAATCTACTTTTAAAAATAAATCCACTTTTTAAATATTTAATTTAAATAAAATACTGAAACGCCACCAGCTTAATAAAGCAAACTGATTGATTAAAAATAAATCAACCAGACAATAGCAGTTTGAATGAACTAACCAGTTTACAAAATATTAAAAAAATCTGAAGTTAGAGTATTTACTCTCAATTTTTATATGCTATTTTGTAAAAAGAAGTAAATTAAGAAACAAATGTGTAAATCGATTTATTTCCAGCTTACCACCTCAGGTGCTCAAACTATTCATTTTATAATTTTAGGGAAAGATTAAAATGAAATTAAAATCCTTAACAATTGCTATGCTATTGTCTACTCTGCCAACAGCTGGTGTATTTGCAGCTGCGCTTGACCGTTCAGGTCAATCCATGTCTGCTTTTTTGCAACCTGGCAACTATTTTGAAGCAGGAATTTCGGTACTAGATCCTACAGTGGAAGGTAAAGAATCTGGAACCAGTGAAACTCGTCGTCAAATTAATGATATGGGTGATAGCTATTATTTTCCAAACGCCGCACTTAAATTACAACTGACTGACCAAATCTCTTTCGGTCTACTCTATGATCAGCCATTTGGAGCCAAAGCAGCATATACTGGCGACAATGTTTTTGTATCAGATCCAACGAATACCATTTTACCACAAGCGACTCTTGATGGGCTTGCAAAATCAACTGTAGAAAAAACCTTTAATGGCATGAGTGCTGGTGATCGCGTAGGTTTAGCGTTAAAAGGCCAAGGTGTTGACCTCACTACGCCGCAAGGCCAAGCACAATATGCTGCGACTTTAGCTGCTTATAACACTGATACAGCGACTAAAACCAAAATTGATACTGGCGTAAAGCAAGGTATTAGCAATGAAGTCAATAAAGGTATTGCACAAGCCAACTCAACATTAGGTAAAGGCAATACTAAAGTTGAAGTAGATACTCAAAATATTTCCATGGTATTTGGTTTTCAACCTACTACAAACTGGAATATCTTTGCCGGTGGTGTCTATCAAACTGTCAAAGGTAATGTGAGTTTAAGAGGCCAAGGCTATAGTCTTTATAACGGCTATGACGCAAATATTAAAGAAACAGGTGGTGTGGGCTGGTTAGCCGGTGCAGCATTTCAAATACCCGAAATCGCACTTAAAGCATCAGTAACTTATCGCTCTGAAATCGACCACGAAACGGATATCAGAGAAAATATGCCTACCCTTTCAGCACTTGCCTTACTGGGTGCTGATGGTGCCGCTGCTGCAGCGAATATTGCTCAATCAAATGGCAAAACCACGATTACTACACCACAATCGGTCAATATTGACTTGCAGTCAGGCATCATGGCTGACACAGTTGCCTTTGCAAATATTCGCTGGGTGAACTGGAAAGACTTCTCCATCCAACCGCATAAATTCGGTAAAGTATCTGAAGCGATTGGTGGCATAGTGAACCGTCCGAATGGCTTTAATTTGGTCGAATACTCTGATGATCAGTGGTCAGTGACTACAGGCGTAGGTCGTAAATTAAATGACCAATGGGCAGGTAATGTCTCAGTGGGTTGGGACTCTGGTGCAGGTAATCCAGTCACCACACTTGGTCCAACTGAAGGGTTCTGGAATGTCGGTTTAGGCGTTCAATATAGCCCTACCCCAGCAACGTTTATCGCTGGTGGTGTAAAATACTTCTGGTTGGGTGATGCCAAAGCACAGACTGGCGCACAATCAGGTGGCAATGAGTTTGTAGCAGATTTTTCTGGCAACAATGCCATTGCATATGGTCTAAAACTCGGTTATCGCTTCTAATCATATAACGCAATATCAATAAAATAGGCGCTTAAAGCGCCTATTTTTTATTATAAAACTTAAGTATTTTAAATACTTAAGTCTTAGAGCTTAAGCAGGAATATCACGAACTGAAGCTTCAATGATGGCTTGCTTCAATGCCTCATAGCCACGAATCGAGGGGAATTGCGGGAACTCTGCAATGACATTTTCAGGAGCATCAAATAGGAAACCACGATCTGCCTCACCGAGCATGGTGGTATCGTTATAAGAATCGCCTGCTGCAATGACACGGTAGTTGAGACCATGCAAGGCTTTAACCGCCTCACGCTTTTGATCAGGTTGGCGAAGTTTATAGGCAGTGATCATGCCTTTTTCATCTGTTTCCAACTTATGACAGAAAATTGTAGGCCAACCTAACTGCTGCATTAAGGGATGAGCAAATTCATAAAAAGTATCAGAGAGAATAATCAATTGAAAATGGGTGCGTAACCACTCAACAAATTCTTTGGCACCAGGAAATGGCCCCATATCTGCAATCACGGCTTGGATATCATTTAGACCCAAACCATGTTGCTTTAAGATATTCAAACGTTGTGTCATCAACACATCATAGTCTGGGATGTCTCGTGTCGTGGCTTCAAGTTCTTTAATGCCGGTTTTTTTTGCAAAATTGATCCAGATTTCTGGTACCAATACACCTTCTAAATCAAGACAAACGACTTCCATGACTGCTCCGAATTTGACTAAAATAAATTTGACTATCATAGCATTAAGCTTTTGTTTTGTTGCAGCTGAATAGCTTTAAATCTGTTTATTTCATAAGCTTTTATCATTTAGTGTTAAAAGCTTTATTGCATTTCTATTAAAATAGAAACACTTTAAAATACCGATTCAACTAGCTTCCAAGCTAACTGCCAGGAGCAGAAATGACTGCAATTCCCACACTCGATTTCATCGATGCGCTTGCGTCAGAATACCTTGATAAATCACCTCTTGAAATCATGGATTTGGCCTTAAGCCAACAAGGTGAGATTGCGATATCTTTTTCTGGTGCAGAAGATGTGGTGCTCATCGATCTTGCCTCACAACTGGGTAAACCCTTTCGTGTTTTTAGTTTAGATACAGGGCGCTTGCATGCCCAAACCTATCAATTCATCGAAAAAGTGAGATCACATTATAAAATTGATATAGAAATTTGCTTTCCTGAAGCGGATGCTGTGCAACAATTGGTGCAGCAAAAAGGGTTATTCAGTTTTTTTCAAGACGGTCATCAACAATGCTGCGGTATCCGAAAAGTACAACCACTACGCAAGAAACTCGCCACACTTGATGGTTGGATCACAGGACAACGCAAAGATCAAAGTCCAGGAACGCGCAATGAGCTACCGATCATCCAATTGGATAGCGGTTTTTCAGGTATTGGCAAACAATTGATAAAATATAATCCTTTAGCCAATTGGAGCAGCATAGATGTATGGAATTATATACGTATGATGGAAATACCTTATAATTTACTACATGAACAAGGTTTTATTTCCATCGGATGTGAACCCTGCACCCGTGCAGTACTCCCCAATCAACACGAACGTGAAGGTCGTTGGTGGTGGGAAGAAGCAACACATAAAGAGTGCGGATTGCACGCGGGTAATGTAAAGTAAAATAACACGACTGAAATGATTGTCATGACTTTTTATACTCAGTATTCATACAATTATTTGGATTTTATGCGTTAAAAAGTTCTATACTTGAATTTCAGTCTTATAATTCTAAAAAAGCCAACACTCATACAAGAGCTGTTGTAAATTATTGCAGTGAGGCAACCCAACGTTATGCGCCCATTACACCCGATCGATTTTATTTTTCTTTCATTAGAAAAAAGACAACAACCCATGCATGTGGGGGGATTATTTTTATTTCAAATTCCTGAGAATGCGCCAGCAAGTTTTATTCAAGATTTGGTTACGGATATTCGTGACTCCAGATCGGTACCGGTTCCTCCTTTTAACAATCATTTAAACGGTTTATTTTGGGATGAAGATCATGAGTTTGATATTGATCATCATTTCAGACACATTGCACTGCCCCAACCTGGACGTATACGTGAACTTTTGGTGTATATCTCTCAAGAACACAGTACTTTAATCGATCGTGCCAAACCGCTTTGGACCTGTCATATTATTGAAGGGATCGAAGGCAATCGTTTTGCAATGTATTTTAAAATACATCATGCAATGGTTGATGGTATTGCAGGCATGCGTCTGGTTGAAAAATCCTTATCTAAAGATCCACTCGATCAACGTATCGTGCCCCCTTGGTGCGTTGAAAGCTCACGTAGTAAGCGCTCGAAGGAACCAAAGTCCGGACGTATCAAAAAGATTTTTGCGGGTATTAAGAATCAAATCGAAGCTACGCCTAAAGTCACTCAGGAATTGTTTCAAACCGTCTTTAAGGAAATGGGGAAGAACCCAGATTATGTGTCTACCTTTCAGGCACCCTGTAGCTTATTCAATCAACGCGTGAGTTCTTCACGTCGATTTGCAGCACAGTCTTTTGACCTAAATCGTTTCAAACACATTTCAAAAACGCTAGGTGTCACCATCAATGATGTGGTGTTAGCCGTGTGTTCGGGTGCAATCAGGGATTACCTACTCACTCAAAATGCACTGCCTTTGAAACCGCTGATTGCCATGGTACCTGCCTCTATTCGTGATGATGAGTCCGATGTCAGTAATCGTATCACCATGATCTTGGCCAATCTTGGCACACATAAAGAAGATCCCTTAGAGCGGCTCACCATCATCCGTCGAAGCATGCAAAACTCCAAGCAGCGTTTTAAACGCATGACCTCAAGCCAAATCCTCAACTACAGTGCGTTTGTATATGGTGCGGCAGGTTTAAACATGCTTTCTGGGGTGCTTCCGAAGCGTCAGGCATTTAATATTGTAATTTCTAATGTACCGGGACCTCGGGAACCCTTGTATTGGAATGGCGCCAAGCTAGATGCCTTGTATCCAGCTTCCATCGTGCTAGATGGTCAGGCTCTGAATATCACCATGACCAGCTATCTGAACAAACTTGAAGTCGGTCTAACAGGTTGCCGAAATACACTGCCAAAAATGCAAAATTTATTGGTACATCTAGAAGAAGAAATTCAGAAGTTCGAGCAGATTATAGGTCTAGAAGTTGTAGCTGAAAATATTGAAAAAGTGGCTAAAGTTGCAAAAGCTAAAAAAGTTTCTGAAGCTGCTGTGAAAAGCCCACTTGATAAAAAAACCAAGCCAACTAAAGATCCTGTTGATTCAACTCAGATGAATTCAGAAGCTGTAGAACACACCGAAAATCAACATGCGGTTTCTGCGGATGACGAGAATGATGATGCACTTAGAAAACAGGCTTAATCATTCATCACCGTGTTTAAGCGTAGATAAGTAAAAAAAATTAAGGGGCTTAAATGGCCCCTTAATTTTTAATGTTTCGACATTGATTGAGCAGTTGATGGCAGACTGAAACCACCATGTCCTTTGTAATCTGAATTTCTTTACCGTTATCATCTAACATCACACAGGTATTCTTGTTTTGTGACTCTAAAACGTACTTCAAACCGCGTGTTGTAATTGTCTCACCTAGATTCATTTGATCCTCACTTGCTAAGACATTTTAGGGAGATTGTCTATGGCTACTTGCTGAAACTAGTATTGTTAAAACGACAACAAATGTAAAATTTCAGTTGTAACAAGGATTAAGCGAAATCTAGTTACAATTTCAGGTCAGAATGACATCGTATTGCTCTTGCGTGTATAAATTTTCGACTTGAAATTTAATCACTCGATTGATGAAATGCTCTAGATCCGCCACGGCTGGGGCTTCTGTCGTCAATAATCGATCAATCACCGATGCATCCGCTATAACAGTAAAGCCACTCTGCGATTGGAATGCACGCGAGTATCTCAAGATCTCTCGAAAGATTTCGTAACACACTGTCTCTGCAGTTTTGACATATCCCCGACCTTGGCAGGTCGGACAAGATTCGCAAAGCAGATGTTCTAAAGATTCTCGAGTTCGTTTACGGGTCATTTCCACCAAGCCCAACTCAGAAACTTGGGTGATTTTGGTTTTAGCATGGTCGCGTTCAAGCATTTTTTCAAATTGACTCATGACTTCTTGGCGATGGGTTGCCTCTTGCATGTCAATAAAATCAATAATGATAATCCCACCTAAGTTACGCAATCGAAGCTGGCGAGCAATGACCTGTGTCGATTCCATGTTGGTTTTAAACACAGTATCTTCAAGGCTCCTGCCTCCAACATAAGAGCCTGTATTGACATCGATCGTGGTCATCGCTTCAGTTTGGTCGATCATTAAATAGCCGCCAGACTTGAGTGCTACTCGGGTTTGCAGGGCTTTTTGGATATCTTCTTCGACATTGTACAAATCAAAAATCGGTCGCTCTCCCGGATAGTGAATCAAGCGATCCTGAATCGTCGGGACAAACTCCTGCACAAATTCTTGCAGCTTGGCATGCACTTCTCTTGAATCGACATATATTTTCGCCGTTTCTTCATTGGCTAAATCACGGATCACCCGTTGAGGTAAGGGTAATTCTTCAAATATCAGCGATGGTACTAGCGCTATTTTTTTCTTTTTTTGAATATATTCCCAAAGCTTGGCTAAATAGCACATATCCTGTGCAATCGAAGCTTCATCGATCCCCTCGGCTGCTGTGCGCACAATCACACTGCCAGGGAGTTGATGCTCCGCCTGTATACCCTCTACGATACCGCGTAATCGATCACGCTCTTCTTCAGACTCAATCCGCTGAGAGACACCGATATAATTGCCATAAGGCATGAGAACCAGATAACGTGATGGTATGGATAGGTCTGTGCTCAGTCGAGCACCCTTAGTGCCCAACATATCTTTCATGACTTGTACGGTCAGGATCTGACCGGGTTGTAGCAATTCAAAGACATTGGGCGTTGGTTGATTCCGCGGCCAAACCATATCATTAATATGTAAAAAAGCAGTACGCGATAACCCAATATCGACAAATGCAGCCTGCATGCCTGGAAGCACACGCACCACTTTGGCCTTGTAAATATTACCGACCAACCCTCTTTTCACGCTACGTTCAACGAATAATTCATTAACCGTACCATTTTCAATTAATGCAACCCGACATTCCATCGGTGTGACATTAATTAATAATTCGTCTGACATAATAAAACTCAAATTAAAATAAATTTTTAAAATCTTCTAAAGGCTTTATCAGCCAATAACAATATAGGGATCTGGTGGTATTTGAAGTGTAAAGCGATATAAGATGCAGAAAATCAATACATTTACGCTCAATTTATCAGCTACAGCGGATTTTGGACAGTTTAGAAATTATTTTAAGCTGATCCAATGCATCTTTGATTATTCATCATCCTGAGTAATATCGCTTAACTTTTTAATTAAGCACATCTACTGCTTTTAACAGCTTAACAGTTTCATGCAAGGGTAATCCGACCACATTGCTATAGCTCCCCTCTATGCTGACCACAAATTGTGCTGCAATACCTTGAATTGCATATGCACCTGCTTTCCCTACGGGTTCACCCGTCGCCCAATAATATTCCATATCTTTTAAGCTCAATGCTTGAAATTGAACCTGTGTAGTGACCACGGCACTGAGAATCTTCTCTGCATTTGCCACACAAATTCCCGTCATCACTGCATGAGTCTGGCCAGAGAGTTTAGTCCATATTTCAAAAGCATGCTGCTTATTATCAGGTTTACCAATAATCTGATCAGCAAAGGTCACACTGGTATCGGCTGCCAAAATAACGGCATCCGGATGCAATGCAAGTATAGTTTTAGCCTTAGATCTCGCCAAACGTTCAACATAGTTGAGTGCTGATTCGCCCTCAAGCACCGACTCATCAATATCAGGGCTGTGGATACTGAATCTAAGCGCCAGTTGCTGCAACAGTTCTTGGCGTCGAGGCGAACTCGATGCGAGGATTAGATTCGCCATCTTCTTAACATATAATACAACACCGGCCAGAACAGTACGCTAGTCAATAACGGTTGCCAATGACGAGTAATAGAAAAATTAATATTTGCCATGACTTGGCCAATCAGAATAAACAGCAAATGACCTAAAATCGCAAAAACTGAAATCATCCATAGGTTGCTAAAGGTCAGTACTCGTCTTTCGCGAATAAAATAACGAGTGATAAATATCACCAAAACATAACTCAGTGCATTCATTCCTAAAGGTGCATCGAGTAATAAATCGGTATATAAGCCAATTGAAAATGCAAACCATACGCCGCACCATGTCGGTTGACACAATGTCCAGTACAGCACCACCAGCAACAGAAATAATGGACGCCATGCCGCGATTGGATAGGAAAGTGGATAAACCGTTAGTACCGATGCAATCACGATCGAAATCACGATAATGACAAATGGATCTTTGCGTTGTTGGTTTGAAGGGAGTTTTTTAGCGATTAGCATAGGGTTGCTCCATCGCTAGAGAATCTGAAAATAGAACCACCACATGATGACCACCAGCCAATTGCGCGGCAGGCGTCACTTCAATTTGTGCAAATTCACCTGAATTATGTCGTTGTACTTTAGATACCGTACCGACTAAATATCCAGCAGGAAAGTGTTGACCTAAGCCTGAACTAAAAACTTTATCACCGACTTTGATATTGGCACTGGTTGGGACATATTCCATTTTCAGGCGACCTAAATCACCTGTGCCCGAAACAATTGCACGCATTCCCGATCGCTCTAGGCGGACGGAGAGTGAATGTTCCATATCTGAAAGTAATAATATTCGGCTACTATGTGGATAAACATCGATAATCTGACCCATTATTCCTTGATCATCTAACACCGTTTGCCCGACGCTAAGATGACTGGTTGAGCCACGATTGATCACGATAATATGCCGCAGTGGATCGGCATCTGTCCCGATGACTTCAGCAATTTCCATACGCCCATCTATAATTAATGGGGTATCCAGAAGCCCACGTAAACGCGTATTTTCGGCAGAAAGTTCAGATAGCTTTTGCAAACGCACTTTGGCCTGCAACAGTTCGGCTTGCATCGCAGTATTTTCACGGCGCAGCTGAGCCTCAGACTTGGTCTGCTGATTCAACCATTCTTTAGATAATACTGGATAGCTCGCCAGCGCATAAATTGGATTATAGGCCGCGTGCATGACATCTCTTGCAGGTTGAATCACATGTGGCATACGCCAGTTAAAAATCAAAATAACCAAACATGTGATCACTGCAATGATGAAAGAGCGAAAAGATGGCGGCTGCCGCGAAAAAAGATTTGGTTGCACCGCCTCACCCTTAGATCCTGATTTATTCTAAAAAAGCTTTATTCACTCAAGCATTCATCAAATCTGAGTCAACAAACTTAACCCACAAATAGCATGTCGTGGTTTGGATTGTCGAAAAATTCGAGGACTTTACCGCCACCACGGGTAACGCAAGTCAATGGATCTTCAGCAACCACCACAGGCAAGCCAGTTTCTTGTGAAAGTAGTTTATCCAGATTACGCAACAATGCACCACCGCCAGTCAAGACTATGCCTCGCTCAGCAATATCTGAAGACAACTCAGGAGGGGTTTGTTCAAGCGCTGACTTAACTGCACTGACAATACTTTGTAATGGATCTGTAATCGCTTGTGTGACCTCTTCAGAAGTCACAGTAATAGCACGAGGCACACCTTCTGCCAAGTTACGACCACGGACCTCAATTTCGAGGACCGTGCCATCAGAAATGGCCATACCCACTTCTTTCTTAATATTCTCTGCTGTAGTTTCACCAATCACGCAGCCATGTGCTTTACGAACGTAGTAAATAATTTGTTCGTCAAATACATCGCCACCGATACGCAATGAATCCGCATAGACACAACCTTGCAATGAAATAATCGCAATCTCAGTTGTACCGCCACCGATATCCACCACCATCGAACCACAAGCTTGCTCAACCGGCATACCTGCACCGATCGCTGCTGCCATCGGTTCTTCAATAAGGCGGACATCACGTGCACCGGCATTGAATACCGCTTCACGGATCGCACGGCGTTCAACCAGTGTTGATTTGCAAGGAACGCAGACCACCACACGAGGTGCAGGTGGAAATAAACGCTTTTCATGCACTTTACCAATAAATTGGTTGAGCATGGTTTCAGTCACTTCAAAATCTGCAATCACACCATCCTTCATCGGACGAATAGCGGATATATTTGCAGGTGTACGACCAAGCATCTGCTTAGCATCCAAGCCAACCGCGGCCACAATTTTTTGTGAGCCACTATGACGAATCGCCACAACAGTCGGTTCATTTAATATAATGCCCCGCCCTGGTGCATAAATAAGCGTATTCGCAGTGCCCAAATCAATCGCAAGATCAGGCGAAAACAAGCCAATTAGTCGTTTTAGAATCACGGGTCTTTCCCAGTTAAACTTTTATGTAGACGCAAGATGGCAACTTTAACTAAATGTGATGATTTGAACAAGTCAATCGCTTATTATAAGACATGTTATTTTGATTTTTTTTTAAAACTGATTAGGTGAGATGTTATGTCAACATCGAATGCACAGCATTCTGCAGAATTAAATGCACAAATTGTTTCAAGCATTGCTAATCTTGCTCGATTATCTCTCGATGAAGCACAATCTACTGAGTATGCTCAAAGTTTGAACAAAATATTAGCCATGATGGAAAACTTAAAAGCCTTTGATACCGATGGTGTCGAACCGCTAAAGAGCCCTTTTGATCATGCGCAACCTTTACGCCCTGATGTGGTGACTGAAACCAACCATCGCAATGAATATCAGGCTGTGGCGCCCGCTGTTCAAGATGGCCTCTACCTTGTCCCTCGCGTGATTGAATAATATTTAATCAATTAAACTTATTTTAATTTAAACGTAAAGAATTGTACTCATGACCGATTTACATCGCTTATCCATCCGCGAAATTGCGCACGGCTTACAAAGCGCACAATTTTCATCGCGCGAATTGACCCAACACTATTTAAATCGTATTGCTAAAATTGATCACCAGATCAAATCCTATATCACCGTCACCGCAGAACAGGCCTTGGCTGAAGCAGATGCAGCTGACCAATTACGTCAAGCGGGTCAAGCTGGAATCCTCACGGGTATCCCACTTGCACATAAAGATATTTTTTGTACCCAAGGCATTAAAACCTCTGCTGGTTCAAAAATGCTGGATAACTTTATCTCTCCTTATGATGCGACCGTGGTCAGCAAAGCCAAGCAAGCGGGTCTAGTGACCCTCGGTAAAGTCAACATGGATGAGTTCGCTATGGGCTCAACCACTGAAAACTCATATTACGGTGTCACCAAGAACCCGTGGAATCTTGAATATGTATCTGGCGGGTCTTCAGGTGGCTCGGCAGCTGTTGTAGCTGCGGATCTCGCACCATTTGCCACAGGTACCGATACTGGTGGTTCAATTCGCCAACCGGCTTCATTTTGTGGTTTAACTGGCTTAAAACCGACCTATGGCCGTGTTTCTCGTTTCGGTATGATCGCCTTTGCTTCATCTTTAGACCAAGCTGGCCCAATGGCACGCTCTGCTGAAGACTGTGCTTACTTGCTCAGCAGCATGGCAGGCCACGATGCTAAGGATTCTACTTCGGTTGAAAAAGAGGTAGATGACTATGTTGCACAGCTGAACCAAACAGCAATTAAAGGTCTACGCATTGGCATACCAAAGCAATACTTTAATGTTCAAGGCTTAGATGCGGATGTTAAAGCACGTGTAGAAGAGTCTTTGCAGCAGTTGCAACAAATGGGCGCGATCTTGGTTGAGATCGACCTGAATATGGTTGAAAGCTACGTTCCGACCTATTACTTGATCGCACCTGCTGAAGCATCTTCAAACTTGTCTCGCTTTGATGGTGTACGTTACGGCTACCGCTGTGAAAATCCAGTCGATTTGACGGACTTGTACAAACGCTCTCGCTCAGAAGGCTTTGGTGCTGAAGTTCAACGTCGTATTTTGATCGGGACTTATGCCCTTTCTGCGGGTTATTACGATGCTTATTATGTCAAAGCACAAAAAGTACGTCGTCTAATCCAGCAAGATTTTCTTAAAGCTTTTGAAAGTGTTGATGTGATCGCAGCACCATCTGCACCAACCACAGCCTATAAAATCGGCGCGTCTTTGGATCCAGTGGAAATGTATTTGGGTGATATCTACACCCTTGCAGTCAACTTGGCGGGCTTACCTGCAATCAATGCGCCAGTTGGATTTGACCAAAAGCAACTTCCTGTCGGCCTACAACTGATTGGTAATTACTGGTCAGAGTCACAATTGTTATCGATTGTGCATCAATACCAACAAACCACTGACTGGCATACCCAACGTGCGGCAATAGCTGAGGAGATTGCATAATGACCCAAGCTCAAAACACAGCGCAAAAACTCAAGTTGATTGATGGCTGGGAAGTGGTGATCGGGATTGAGATTCACACTCAATTGATGACCCAATCTAAAATTTTCTCTGGTTCATCTACCGAATTTGGTCAAGACCCGAACACCCAAGCCAGCTTGGTGGATTTGGCGATGCCAGGTGTATTACCCGTACTCAACCAAGCCGTGGTGGATTTGGCGATCCGTTTCGGTCTAGGTATCGATGCTTATATTGACCAAGCTTCAGTATTTGCACGTAAAAACTATTTCTACCCAGACTCACCTAAAGGTTATCAAATCAGTCAAATGGACAATCCAATTGTTGGATTGGGCCATATTGATATCCAGCTTGATGATGGCAGTACTAAACGCATTGGTGTGACCCGTGCGCATTTAGAAGAAGATGCAGGTAAATCTTTACATGAAGATTTTGCTGGCATGACGGGTATCGACTTAAACCGCGCCAGCACCCCTCTGCTAGAAATCGTATCTGAACCAGATATGCGTTCAGTCGATGAAGCCGTGGCCTATATCAAAGAGATCCATTCTTTGGTGCGTTGGTTAGGGATTTCAGACGGTAATATGGCTGAAGGTTCATTCCGCTGTGACTGTAACGTATCACTTCGTCGCCCTGGCGATGAATTCGGTACTCGTTGTGAGTTAAAAAACCTCAACTCATTCCGCTTTATTGAACGTGCCATCAATGTCGAAATTGAACGCCAAATGGCGATCTTAGAAGATGGCGGTAAAATTGATCAGGAAACCCGTTTGTTTGATCCAAACAAAATGGAAACTCGTTCAATGCGCTCTAAAGAAGAAGCCAACGACTATCGTTACTTCCCAGATCCTGACTTGTTACCTGTGATCATTTCTGATCAACAAATCGAAGCGATCCGTGCAGAGCTACCAGAACTGCCTGTAGCACGTCGTGCGCGTTTTGTTGAGAGCTATGGCATCACTGAGTACGATGCACACGTACTGACCTTGTCACGTGAAATGGCGGACTTCTATGAGACTGTCATTACAGCATCAGGTGGCGCTGCACAGGCCAAGATTGCTGCAAACTGGGTGATGGGTGAATTCTCTGCTGCACTCAACAAAGCCAGCTTAGACATCAGTGCTTCTCCTGTGTCTGCTGAGCAATTGGGTGGCATGGTGGCACGCATCATCGATAACACCATCAGCGGTAAAATTGCTAAGCAAGTATTCGGCTTTATGTGGGAATCTGAAGGCCTCAGCGCAGATCACATTATTGCTGAGAAAGGCTTGAAGCAAGAAACTGATACTGGTGCGATCGAAGCCATTATCAAAGACGTATTGGCCGCCAATGAGAAAATGGTTGAAGAATACAAATCTGGTAAAGAAAAAGCCTTTAATGGTTTAGTCGGCCAAGTGATGAAAGCATCCAAAGGCAAGGCAAACCCTGCCCAAGTCAATCAATTGATGAAGCAGTTGTTGGGTTAATCCCAAACTGATACTTGATCCTGAGCAACGTTAATGCCTAGCAACAAGTACAAGGAACCCGCTTTAGAGCGGGTTTTTTATATCCAATCGACTGTGGAAACTGTAGATCAATCTTGGATATCACGCTCGCGGCATGAGAGTTCGAAGTATTCGGCCTTCGGTGCAGGATTTATTTTCACACTGTAATAATTGCTTTGTTTTGGATCAAATGGCTTGAATGTACATTGCTGAGCGTTGGCAAATTTTTGTAGTGCATCGATATGACTGGTTTTCTTCACTACCGCACCCCAGCCTTCACTGACGCAACAACCCACGTATTCATCCATATACTCAAGGCTGAGGTAACTCACCTCTTGACCCAATAATTGCAGTGGTTTCTGTAGTTTGTAGATATCGTTGTAATCGACTCGAGCAACCTGTGGCTTTTGAGTGAGAAAGCCTTGGGCTTTTAAGGTTTTAAAATCTTTAATCTGTGAACCCGCACCTTCCATGCCACGATAGACTGTAGGGTCTGCATAACTCACACTACTCAGCAATAACGCCAAACCCAAACCTGCAACGAATTTTATTCCCACCTGATAACTCCATGTTTCAGTTTCAAACTTTGCTGACGATATTAACCTGATTGCTTATAGCTGCAACTTCTAAGCGCTTATAACGAGATAATTCCGTTTAAACTCATCAGCTAAATTATATTTTCCTATGCTAAGATCGCGATAAACAACAGCACACTAAAAATAGAATGGTCTTTACTTATCTGCTTGGCGCGATGATCGTCATTTTACTGATCGCCTTTTATGCACTGGTCCTCTCAAAGTCTGATGAAATCCCAGCAGCAGAAGACATATCGACAGCATCCGACCTCACTCAACATTCACTTGGCACTGAATCAATATCACCTCGTCAAACCCACCCTTCGTCAACTGCAACAGATCAGTCTAGACATTCGTCCAATATGGACTCGGCCTCGCCCGTAGAAGCAAGACCTGAAGAACCAAGACCGGAACAGCAAACTGAATACAGCCTTTGGGAATATTTCGTTAAAGCCATCAAAGGCACTGCCAAGTTTATATTTGAGGTTTTATTCGAAATCATCATTTTGGGAATACTGAAATTCATCTGGTTTCTGATCCGTGGTTTCTTTATGCTATTGGGGCGGATATTTGATTAATCCCCCCATTTCCCTATCGCACGACTGTTTCGAGTTTATCGAAATGCCAAGTGCCACCCGGTACGCCTTTACAACGTCCTGAATCCCAATCACTGCTTTGAATAAAGCGTTTTCCATCCCAAGTCCAATCTTCACCACCCCAACAATCCCCCAGACCGCGGCCCTTATGTGCTGACATTAATTTTCCCGAGAGTACATCCGTCATACTTTCAAAGACAAATTCAGCCTTGCCATTGAGGGATTGGTCAATGACCCAAGCACCGATACCGGCATTGTAGGCACCACGCCAACACAATGCGGTTGCCAATACTTTTCCGCCTGAAAGTTTATACAGCTCAATGCTTTTGTCATCGTAATCATTATCTTGTTGCTCATCAGTCGCTCTAAACATGCTACAGACATCTTGATCTTCTTCAGTCTTATTGGGCAGTGCTTGGATGAGTTTGGAATATACGCTGCGATAAGCGGCATTATCGGATTTCAGGCTTAAATAGGGTTGCTCAGAGGTTTTAACCTTTTTGATACTTGGCGCGGGTTGAGCTGCGAGCACTTTGGACTCATTGGCGCTGCCCTTCTTCACCAAGGCCGCCGTTGTGCCTATGCGTTTTTGGAACTCATCCATTTTCAATAAGGTTGCTGTCATACCCTGGTCAGAAACCTGCCAGCGATAATGTGCATTTTTAAATTCAATTTTAACGTCTTGCCCGACTTTGGCCAGTAATGCATTGCGTTGTATCTGGTTTAACACTCCAACAAGCTGGACTTCTGAGCTGGGTTTTAACTTTCCCAAATCTTTGTTGTTGATATAAAAGTGGATGTTGTTGGTTTTAGCTTCATCAAGTTCCTCTCCATACTCAGCCGCCAACATATACTGCGCTTGCACTGTTGTTGCTGCACCGGCCTGCCGTGTGAGTAGGATCGAAGTAGATAAGTTTTCATCATCGGTTTGATAACCGGCTGCCATACAGGTGCCGGTATTGCTACATCTGAGTTCCCATTCCCCATGTTGAAAGCTGATGCCTTGCAGTGCTGCTGCACTGGTAATGCTTGCGAGTGGGATCAGCCCCAAAATGAGCATGCGTTTAGAATTGAGCATGGATATTTTCCTCAGAAATGAATACCGGTGGCGGCTTAATACAAGTAAAGTGGCTTTATTGGTGGTTATTTGTTAGGCTATTGATTAAATAGGAGATCTGCATATGTCTAGCAATATTAAACATTTAGCAAAAATCGTATTATTCAGTGTACCCGTATTGCTCAGCACTGCATGTCGTACCGATCCGGTGCAAGCCAATGACCAGGAGCATGTAGACCAGAATATGAACAGTATTTTTAACCTCGTTGAGAGCAACAATATACAGGCACTTCAAAGCTTTATTCGCAATAACCCCCAATCTATAACGCAACGAAATGCGCGTCAAGAAACTGCATTAATGCAGGCGCTGTATCAGGATAAATTTGAAATCGCAACGCAATTGATCTTGGCAGGTGCCGATGTCAATGCTCAAGATGCGATGCAGAACACACCTTTTCTCTATGCCGGTGCTGAGGGTGATACTGAAATTGTTAAATTGGCACTGCAACACGGCGCCAAGTTCGATATTTATAACCGCTATAAAGGGACGGCACTGATCCCTGCTGCCGAAAAAGGCCATGTTGAGACGGTGGCCTTATTGGCCAATACGCCAAATTATCCGATCAACCATGTTAACCGTTTAGGTTGGACCGCTTTGATGGAAGCCGTCATCCTCAGCGATGGTGGACCTAAGCATCAACAAACCCTGAAAATCCTTTTAGATGCTGGCGCTGATGCCAATATTGCCGACCATCAAGGGGTAACGCCGCTGCAACATGCCAAAAGTCGTCACTTTACTGCCATGGTGCAACTGCTAGAGAACCGAGGCGCGAAGTAATACAGCTATTCTTCGGCATCGGAATGGATCATCTGATCTAGATGATCCAAGAAATGCTGCAATCTAATATTGTGTTGCCCCGCCCGAAATACCGCATAAATTGGTGCAGTTGAGGTACTTTGGGCGGAGAGCGATTTATAGCACAGTTGAGTATTCCAAAAATTTTCAACTGCCTTTGGCACGATGGAGAGTCCGATCCCTGCAGCCACCAAATTTAAACTCGATGTCAAACGGGGTGCCTCTTGCACAATCTTCGGGTTAAACCCAGCACGATAACAATTTGCCAAAATATGATCATAGAGATCTTGTCCATTGAGCCGACGGTATAAAACAAAGTCTTGTTCTGCTAAGGCCTTAAGCTCAATCACTGCACCCCCTTCTGCCAATGGATGATCTAGCGGCATGGCTACGATGAGTGGCTCTTGCAAGACCAAGATACTGTCTAAACCGAGTCCAAGCGGTGCTGGTTTACGCAAAAAGATCAGGTCGAGATTGTGCATGAGCAAGGCATCGCTGAGTGCCTTACTGCCATCTTCTTCCAAATAAATCGCCACCTTGGCAAAATCACCTCGGAACTGACGCAATATGCGCGGTAAAAATGCATGCATCCCCACAGAGTGGGTAAAACCAATCTTGATCTGCCCCTCTAGTCCAAGACGCACTTGACTCACATGTTGCTGAATGGACTGTGCCTGATCGAGCACTGCAATGGCTTGCTCATACAGCGCCTTGCCCGTCTCAGTGACTTCGACCCCTCGAGGCAAACGTTTGAATAATATCGTGTCTAATCTTTGCTCTAAGCTTTTGATCATACGTGTTAATGGGGGTTGCTGCATATTAAGACGAATTGCAGCACGGGTGATATTCCGCTCCTCAACCACCGCCACAAAGGCGGCTAATTTTTCCAATTCGATCGGCTTGGGCATGATTTTTTCCATACTCAATAAGTATTTCTGACGCTAAAATTAGCATTTTTCAACATACTTCGACAAGCGCATACTGCCCTTCAATCCACAACGATTGGGCAAAGCCATGAGTAAGTGTCAAGCGAAATTCGCTGTACAGCAGCCTATAAGTACAGCCTTATCAGCGAATAAAAAACACAGCGATCAGCTAATAGTGCCAACCAATCCTCAACTGTTTTGGGGCTTTATGAAATTGGCAGTCATAGGTTTTGGTGGCGTATTGCCGATGGCGCAAAGCGTATTGGTTGAACAACAAAAATGGCTGAGCACTGCACAATTCACCGATCTGCTCGGTATCTGTCAAATCTTGCCGGGTGGCAACATCATCAATATGACCGTGGTCATCGGGATGCGATTTCAAGGTTTGAAAGGTGCGCTGAGTGCGTTACTCGGATTAATCTCTGCGCCCACTTTGATCGTGGTACTGAGCTATCAGCTATATGCCCAATTCCAACATATCCCGACCATTCAACACATCATCCAAGGGCTTGCTGCGGCGGCTGCGGGATTATTATTTGCCACAGGATTTAAGTTGCTCAAGCCGATTTTAAAAGGCCGATTAACCTATGTCACATTACTGCTGTGTGCGCTACTGCTGCTGGTTTTTAAACTGCCGTTGCTCCTGACGTTATTCATTCTGGTGAGCATCAATTTATATTGGACAGGAGTAACCACAGCATGAATGTACTGATCAGCTTAGCGATTGTATTTACTCAATTGTCACTCATGGCATTTGGCGGTGGCAACGCCGTACTTCCTGAAATGCAACATCAAGTCGTCGAGGTGCATCATTGGATGACCGCACAACAATTTAGTTATATGTTTGCCTTGGCTCAAGCGGCTCCGGGACCCAATATGATGATTGTCCCTTTGGTGGGCTGGCATGTTGCAGGCCCTATGGGTTTAGTGGTGACATCGATCGCTAAATTTGCACCCTCATCCATCATTACCCTGATCGTCATACGCTATTGGGATCGCTTTAAACAGCATCCAGTTCGAGCCAAACTTGAAACTGCACTCAAGCCCATTACTGTGAGTTTAATCTTGGTCAGTGCTTGGCTCATTGCAGAAACGTCATTACAAAATCCGCTTTTGATCAGCATCTTGATCCTCTCAACTCTGCTCAGTCTGATTAAAAATATTCATCCTTTCTACGTGATGATATTGGCTGCAGGCATTGCGGTAATCATGTTGTAATGAATCAAATCGACCATAAACAAGTTTAGAGGTAATCGAAAATCTCGGTCAATTTGGCGATACGATATCCCTCAGCCACGTCCTCAGCATGAAAACCTTGTAGCAATAGTGCTCTTAGACCGGCTTGGGTTGCACCCAGAAAATCATTTATCGGGTGATCACCAATATATAAAACCTGTTCTGGCTTAAGCTTGAGTTGTGCGCAGGTGGTATGGAAGATCTGCGCATTGGGTTTGCTCACGCCTGCTGCCTCAGAACTCATAATCAAATCAAAATAGTGGCTAAACCCCAAACCTTCGATGATTTTTAAACGGGTTGCATGTGCCCCATTGGAGACCACCGCCAGTTTATAGCCCATGGCTTTTAATTTATGTAATACCGCCTCAGCATGATCCATAGCCACAGCAGCTAAGCCAAACTGTTGAAACCAAAACTCGGTGAGTTGCTGCATACTGGGAGGATTTTTCCAATCCAGTTGTTTTAACAAGGCAAATGCGACTGAGTCCCCAATACTTGGATGGGTCATGCTTATAATATCGGGATAGCCGCCTTGATCAATTGAGCGAATAATCTCACCGATGAGCTTTAAATCTGACCGGGTGTAGCATGGGAAAAACTGTTCTGCCAAATACAGGCTGTAGGCATCTATACTGTGTTCACGATGCGTTAAGGTATTGTCTAAATCAAAAAGTATGCCTTGAATTTGCATTTTAGAATGTCCAATTGATTCGGTTTAATTCGCAATTTTTATTGATCATGCCCTAGCACAATTTGTGAGTTTTATATCAGATGACTTTGCCATAATTCCGCAAACAAGTTAAGTGGAAAATACCCAGTATCGACCAAATCGTATAAAAAAACGCCCCATGATTTTTAAGTACAAATTAAGCACTAATTAAGATCAAATTAAGCTCTACTTGATCTAATAGCAGCACTGTAATAATAAGCTTCGTTTACTAAAATGATTTCTGCAACTCAAAAAAAATACTTAAGCACTGATTTTATTATCCTCTTTATTAGTTTAATCCTGCTGCTGTTGCTGTTCCCCATTGGCGGGAAAATTGACCTCTATTTGATCCAACCTTGGATGGATAGCTCAGGTCAATTTATCTACCGAAACCATTGGTTACTTACTGACATTAATCACCAGTTGTTTAAGAAACTATTATTTGCGGTTTATATCAGCTTTTTAGTGCTGTGGATCTTGTCTTTTAAAATCGAACGCTTTAAACCCAATCGTGCGATTTATGGCTATATGTTTTGGGTCAGTGCCTTGTCTACTGGACTGGTTGGCTTACTTAAATCGCAATCTCGGCATGATTGTCCATGGAATATGGTTGAACCTACAGCCACAGCTTGGGTTTGGGATTTTAGCGCGACCCAAGGTCATTGCTCCCCTGGTGGGCATGCCAGTGCAGGTTTTGCCCTCATGACTGGATATTTTGTCTATCGACTCAGCAATCGCAAACGTGCTTATCTGTTTCTGATTGCAGGATTGGTCATTGGTTCAGTGTTGGGTTGGGGACAAATGATGCGTGGTGCACATTTTCTAAGCCATAATCTCTGGACTGCTTGGTATGTCTTTGCGCTAAACAGTGTTTTGTTTGCAGTGTTTTATCGCAAACTTAATCTCGGAGCCAAATAGCAGTCCCAAGAACAACACCAGATTTAAGCTTTGTGCTGCAACCTTAACGGAAGTTTCACTGTAGCGGATAAGCCACCAAGCTCCACGCTACGGGAGAGATTGAAACTTCCGCCCAGTTGTTGAATCGCTTTATCCACAATGGGTAAGCCCAATCCACTGCCTACGGTTAAATGATGGTGGACACGATAGAAACGTTTTAATACCAGCGTATATTGTTCAGTCGTCAGTCCTTGTCCACTATCTTCGATTAATAAGGTCACATGATCAGGATCAGATTGGTAAATCGACATATTAATCACCCCATTGTTTGGGGTGTATTTAATCGCATTGTCTAAAAGATTATAAATAATTGAATGCACCGAATGTTCAATACTCTGAATCTGTACCAACTCATTTCGAATAAAGCCCATATCAATTTCTTTTTCCATGGCTAAATTCATTAATTGCTCGATACATTGAACTGCGACTTCATTCAGCGAGAAATTAGTCATCGACTCTTCATGATTTAATGCATTGTCTTGTTTGGCCAAGGCCAATAGCTGACTGACCAAATGTTGGATTCGAGCTAAACCTTTGGCAAGATTGATCAGGTTTCGATCTTCAGGAAACTGACGAATTAAAATTTTACTTTGCAGATTCAATGCTGTAATCGGCGTTCTTAATTCATGCGCAGCATCAGCAACGAATTGTTTTTGTTCTTGTTGAGATACTGAAATTCGCTCAAATAAATCATTCATCTCATTGATGGTGGGAACCAGTTCGATGGGATAAGCACTGTTATTAATTAATGCCAAATCACTTGGATCACGTTGTGATAGCTCAGACTTCATATCATCAAGCGGTTTTAAATTACGCGAAATAATAAATACCAAACCTAGGATCGCTAAAGGCAAAATCAACAGATAAGGTAAAAACATACTGCCGGCTAACTCTAAGGCCAATAACTTTCTAACTTTGAGTTGTTGGCTAATTTGGATCTGATATTCTGTGGTGGGTAAAATATAAGTCACCCACTCCCCATCACCATTTTCATGCCAGTAAAATCCAGCATTCTCCTTTTTTCCCACCAATAAATGTTGATCATGGACTTCATCGGTCTTGTCTACATAAGCCCACACATCAATAAATAAATCTTCTTCATGATAATGCTCGTGTGAATCAAAATGACTTTGAATCGGATGCACATTTAAAGCCACCCGCTCAGCCAAATAGACCATTTGCGCATCGAGAATTTCGTTTAATTCCCTTAAAGAAATACGGTAGGCCGCCAATATTAATACACATCCCAAAATCACACTAAAGATTGAGATATAGCTGATCAACCGCCTTTTAAGAGAATAATGTTGCTTCATAAATTACAACTTCTGTGCCTGACCCAACCTATATCCTAGCCCACGAATGGTACGAATAAAATCCTTCCCCAATTTAGAGCGTAAATGATGCACATAGACTTCGATGGTGTTGCTGTTTACCTCACTATCAAAGTCATACAATTTATCTTCTAAATTGGCTTTGGAAAAGATCTTGTTTGGATGGGTCATCAAGGGCATCAATATTGCCCATTCACGATTGGACAATTCAATTTCTGCCCCGTTGAGAGTCACAATATGTTGTTCGATATCTAAGGTCACATCCCCACAACTGATTTTACTTTCGGCTACATGATGACTTGAATCGCGACCGCATCGGCGTAATAAGGCACTAATCCTCGCCAATAATTCATCAAACTCATAAGGTTTAATCAGATAATCATCAGCACCTTGGTTTAAGCCACTGACACGATTCTCAAGTTGGTCACGCGCAGAAATAATCAACACAGGTATATTGGTCTTTAGACGAATTTGTTTTAAAACCTGCATCCCATCCATCATTGGCAAGCCTAAGTCGAGCAAAATCAGATCATAATGATGCTCAGCCAAACGCTTTAAGCCATCTAAACCGTTGTTCACCCAATCCACATCAAACTGATGAAAACGCAACAAGGTCATGGTGGATTCAGCAATCATAAAATCATCTTCAATCATTAATATGCTGGTGGTGATACTACGCGTTAGATTCAAATTGTCGCCCCACATTGACTTAACATATTATTTTTTGGATCAATTACACTTGATTTTACATCAAGTAAGCTGAGTAAACTCGGGAATAAATTATCATGACTCAGGGTTTTAGTGCCTTGCTGTGCCAAACAATTGACCTGCGTTGTCGCTGACTTTTTCCACTGCGGTGAGAACCATAGGATCATTGGAATATGGGTTTGTTGGCTCGGTGCAATCGCATAAGGTGCGCCATGTAAATACATACCTTTTTCCCCTGTAGACTCACCATGATCAGAAACATACCAGAAACCAGTTCGATATTGATCCTGTTTCTTTAAAACTTCAATCACTTGATTTAGAACATGATCGGTATAGAAAATTGAGTTGTCATAGACATTGACCAATTGTTCGTTGCTGCAGCCTTGAATGGCATTGGTATTACACCCTGGGGTAAATTTTCGAAAAGCTTCAGGTGTGCGTTTAAAGTATGACGGGCCATGACTACCTAGTTGGTGCAACACCACCAATCTCGGTGTACTGTCACCTGCAGGTATTTTAGCAATATAATCACTTAGTGAATCAACCAACAATTCATCTTCACAATATTTCCCTTCGCACCATTTTTGTTTAATAGGTTCTGGAATAACGTATTTTTCCACTCGATCACAGGTGCCTTTACAACCCGAATTATTATCAATCCAAGTGACTTTATATCCAGCACGTTGTGCAATATCCAGCATACCTTCGCGTTGACCAGCCAATTGTTCGTCATATTGTTTTCTCGGCATGCCTGAAAACATACATGGTAAAGACACAGCTGTCGCAGTTCCACAAGAACTGACATTACTATAATTAATAATATCGGCTTGTTTAGATAGTTCAGGATTGGTGTCTTTGGCATAACCATTCAAAGAGAAACTCTCAGCACGTGCAGTTTCACCGACCACCAACACCATTAATTTTGGCAATTCCTGACCACCCACATTGGAGACAAGTTTTGCATCCTGACCATAACTGAGAAAGGGTAGATTTTTCTTCGGTGCTTTTTTCTTATAATACGAATAGGTTGAAGCAATTGCATTCTGCGGTGAAATCATTCCCTTCAAACTACGATGCTCACGAAAAATCGCGGCATAATCCACGTAGAAAACAAATAATAGACCCAAGATGATCAATAATGATGCAACGGCACTCATTAAACGTTGTAGCACTGATTTGTTTAATGGCTGCGGCTTGATCTTAATCCAACACAATACAGCTATCGGTAACAACACACAAAATATCGTCCACATCACCAATCGAATTGACAATAGATCGCGGGCTTCACGCATATCAGTTTGCATGGTATTTTGGATTTGATCTGGGGTAATCCAAACACCCAAAGAACCGACAAAATATGCCGCGAAACCACCAATAAAAATCAAAATGATGCTGAATAATTTCACTGTCCATTTCCAGTTAATCAACTGAAAAATCAAGTTATACAAAGCAATCAATACACACGCTGTGGCAAAAATAAACAGATAGGCTTTAAAGCCACTATAGGGTGTGAGTTCAAAGACCTTTTGCAGAAATACATGATTGAGAAATAATCCAATCCAAAGTGCAACCAACAAATTGAACACGACGAGTGATATCTGTACGTTGGGTATTTTAATTTTTGATATGAATTTTGGCATCTTTATATTGATATTTGAGTTTGGAAAGCGCCAATTTAAAAAACTAAACTTAAAATTAACTTAATCAATATTCGAATTATAAATATTATTCTTACATTCCCTCAAACTACAACACGTTCTGAAACATTGCTTAAATTTCAATCACCACTCCACTAAAGCAATTCGATTTAAGCGCTAGGCCATGGGTTGACGGTAATGTCTTCGCCAAAGCCAGATCGGCCAGAGCATGAGAATACCCAATACAGCGATGGCCAAAAGATAATCTGCATAGCCCAGCACATCCCCGAATACGCCACTTAAGCTATATAAGCCACCGCTAACCAAGGCCATAATCGATACCTGTATAGTAAAATCGGTGCCTGCATGCTGCAATCGGCTGTATTGCATCACCAAAGTCAGTATGACCACCAATAACATCGCTGCGAATAGATCCTCAGCGGCATTAATGGCATAGATCATCCATGGTGCAACACTTTGCCCCTGCTCAAACTTAAAGCCTAACCAAACAAATCCAAATAGACTCAATAACTTTAATATCGAAAACAACAATAATGCATGATGACGCTGCATACGTTGTAAACAAATACTGGCCAAGCCCGCACCGAGCAAAGCAGCAGCGGCACCCAGCATGGTGATATAGAGCCCAATCTGGCTCAGGCTCAGACCCATATCAACCAGCAATGGTTTGCTGATAGGCCCCGATAAACCATCACTGACTTTGATACTGCACAGTACCCAAAGCCAATAAAATAAGGTTTTATTCTGGCTAAAATAAGCCCGATAAGTGTGCCATAACTGTAGAGTAGACCCTTTATTCCCAGTCTTATGCTGGCTGGTTGAGGGTAAATAGTGCGATTCTTTAAACAATAAAATCGCAACACTATTCAGTAAAACCAATGCTGCCAAGATTAAAAATGTCGCCTGCCAAGTCAATAAATCCAAGGCATAAAGAATTGCGCCACCCCCCACGATAAACCCCAAACGTGAACCTAGCACTTGGAACATATTGCCCCAGTGTTGTTGCTTAGTTTTTAATAGATTAACTGCTAAGGCATCGGTGGCAATATCTTGGGTTGCCCCCATGCTATTGAGACTGAGCAAGGCAATAAAAAACCACAGCAGATACTGCGGTTGATTTAAGGCATGGATCGGAATAAAGGACAACACAATCAAGATAACTACGCTCAAGCCCTGCGTCAGCAAAATCCAAGCCCGATAGTGACCCAAGCAACGACAACTGAATCGATCCACCCAAGGTGCCCATAAAAACTTAATCGCCCACGGCGCCATCAACAAACCAAAACCACCAATATGCGCCAAAGAAACACCTTGAGCCCTCAAGATCACTGGCAAGGCATGAGTCATAAACCCCACAGGTAAACCCTGCGCCCAATACAAGCTAAAAAGTAAGACATAGACCCGAGTTGGTGATAATTGCATGCGTGATTTGCCCTAAAAATTTAAAATGTCAAACCCTGACGGTTGGTATATGATTGGCATTTTTCCCATGTTAAGGTTTGATGACTTTTTAACATGGCCTTTCGCTCAGTAGATAAATCATTCTCATGTCTAAACCCCAGCCCAATCAATTTCCAATCGTACCCCCTGATCAAGTGCCGCAACGTGGTACTGCATTGAGCCGTAAATGCTTTAGCCAACTCTATTTGAAACAAGGATGGCGTTTTGAAGGTGAGCTACCCAATATTCCTAAAGCGGTTGCCATCATGACACCGCATACCTCCAATTATGATGCATGGTTTGGCTTTCTTGCGATCTTAGGGCTCGGTGTACAACTCACGGTATTTGGCAAGGCCAGTTTATTTAATACTCCATTGAAGCATGTATTTAAATGGATTGGCGTCATGCCCGTTCAACGCGATTCAGCTCAAGGCTTGACCCAAGAGATTATTAAAACCATTAAAGCCGCAGATCGCATGTGGATCGGCATTGCACCTGAAGGCACGCGTAAACAGGCCAAAAAAATCAAAAGTGGTTTTTATCATATTGCGCATGGTGCCGACTTACCGATTGTTATTTTTGCATTTGATTATGACCATAAAGTGATTCGTTGCATGGAAGTGTTCTATACTACAGGAAATTATGAACAAGATTTGGAAGCGATCTTAGCCATTTATAAAGGTAATTTCTCACCTAAAAATGCGGCTTGGTTGTCCAAACCTTTACAAAACCTTTATAAATAAAGCTAGAAAAAAAAGTGATTTTCTGCTGAGATGTGCGAGATATTTTTTGTACAAAACAGATAGATTAACCATGCAATTCAAACAACTCGGCCTCATTGGTTTTATGACTCTGGCACTGCTGGCCTGTGATAAAACCGTCAAGACACCGTCGCAAGTTACTCCGATTTCAGCACGTGAACCTGTGATTGCCATCGCCTTAGGCGGTGGTGGTGCCAAAGGTTTTGCCCATATCGGGGTAATTAAAGTGTTAGAGTCGCATGGGATTAAACCAAAGATCGTCACAGGCACCAGTGCAGGTAGTTTTGTTGGCAGTATTTACGCCAGTGGTAAAACACCCTATCAAATGCAACAACTGGCCTTACAACTCAAAGAATCAGATATTCGCGATCTGACCCTCAGTACCCAAGGCTTTGTGGTTGGACAAAAATTGCAAGATTATATCAATCGCAATGTTGCCAATACCCCTATTGAAAAATTCCCGATCCGTTTTGCCGCAGTGGCCACTCGCCTAGACAATGGCAAAAAAGCCGAATTCATTAAAGGCAATGCAGGTCAAGCGGTACGTGCCTCATGCAGTATTCCAAACGTCTTTGTCCCGACGACTATCGGTAAGACTCAATATGTCGATGGCGGCTTGGTCAGCCCAATTCCGGTACAAACTGCGAAAAGCATGGGTGCTGATATCGTCATTGCCATCGATATTTCAGCACGCCCAACCGGTAATCAACCGACCAGTATGTGGGGCCTGTTGGATCAAACCATCAATATCATGGGTCTACAAAGCATCCAAGCGGAACTGTCTCAAGCCAATGTGGTGATCCAACCCAAAGTCGGACATCTTGGCACTTTGGATCTAAAAGCCAGTAATCAGGCGATATTAGAGGGTGAAAAAGCCGCCCAACTCAAAGTCAGAGAGATTCAAGCTGCCATCAGTAATTTCAAGAAGTCTCCAGCTGCACTCAAACCAGCACCTAAACCTAAGTTCTAAGTGCGCGCTGTAAACTGATTGGCGAGCGGTTAAATGTTAAGTGCTCAGTTCGGTTTATCGATATAACGAAAGCTGTGGTTTTTCTATCCAACCCTCCCCTGTTCTGATACATTCAGGGGGGATGATGCATATCTATAGCAATGACTCAAACAGTGATGCATTAAGATTGAACTACATGAATCGCTCGAACTGAGCCCATTA
This sequence comes from Acinetobacter calcoaceticus, assembly GCF_004345325.1. Classification (GTDB taxonomy): domain Bacteria; phylum Pseudomonadota; class Gammaproteobacteria; order Pseudomonadales; family Moraxellaceae; genus Acinetobacter; species Acinetobacter calcoaceticus_D. Next base: position 41,428 of record NZ_SLVJ01000015.1, on the reverse strand, counting down.
AAATTACAGAGTAGTGGTATGAACTTTATATTTGAACCATGGCATTGGTTTGCGTTGGGCATTGTGCTCATGTTGTCTGAACTGATCTTGCCAGCATTTGCGGCACTCTGGTTTGGGATCGCCGCAGTGTTGGTATCGATTATCTTTTTAATCTTCCCGTGGATGAGTTTTAGCGCCCAAGTGGTGTTGTGGATTATATTGTCTATAGTCTGTACGGTACTGTGGTTTAAATTTATTAAACCTTTATCCATCGATAAAACCAAAGCCGGTATGTCACGCGAGGCGACCATTGGGCAGATTGGCATGGTGATTCAAACTGGTTTAGATCATGATCAAATTCGCGTGCGTTTTACCCTTCCAGTATTGGGTACAGACGAGTGGAATTGTCGTACATTATCCCCAGTACAAGTCGGTGATCGGATTATCGTCACCGATATCTTGGGCAATGATCTATTGGTCAAACCTTATCTCAGCGCCACCTCATTTCAATGAGCAATGGCACTATGACTCACAAGCGAACTGCCCTTTTCGGCATTGGCTTGTAAAACACATTCATGAATACATTTCAGCACACTCAATCTAGGGCCTGTTGACAATTCATAAATGAATTGGCAACAGGCCCTAATATTTTAAATTTCGATTATTTCGATAACGTCAATAATAATGAGGATCTACTTATGACCACTGGCTCAATTATTGTTTTAATCCTATTGCTTTTCGTAGGAACCACCATTTTCAAAGGGGTACGTATTGTACCGCAAGGTTATAACTGGATTGTGCAACGCTTGGGTAAATACCACACCATGCTCAAACCGGGTCTAAACTTTGTGATTCCCTACGTGGATGAAGTGGCTTATAAAGTCACCACCAAAGATATTGTTTTAGATATTCCTTCACAAGAAGTGATTACCCGTGATAACGCGGTATTACTCATGAATGCCATGGCTTATATTAATATCACCAATCCGCAAAAAGCAGTTTACGGTATCGAAAACTACAATTGGGCGATTCAGAACTTGGTGCAAACCGCTTTACGTTCGATTGTGGGTGAAATGGATCTCGATGATGCATTATCTTCACGTGATCAAATCAAGGCCAAGCTTAAAGCATCGATTTCAGACGACATCTCAGACTGGGGTATTACCCTGAAAACCGTAGAGATCCAAGATATTCAACCATCGAGCACCATGCAATCTGCAATGGAAGCCCAAGCCGCTGCTGAGCGTCAACGTCGTGCGACGGTGACCAAAGCTGATGGTGAAAAACAAGCCGCCATTTTAGAAGCCGATGGTCGTCTTGAAGCCTCACGTCGTGATGCAGAAGCCCAAGTGGTTTTGGCTGAAGCCTCACAAAAAGCCATTGAAATGGTGACCAGTGCAGTCGGTGATCAGGAAATCCCGGTGGCGTATTTGCTCGGTGAGCAGTATGTCAAAGCCATGCAAGAAATGTCGAAATCCAACAATGCCAAAACTGTGGTATTGCCTGCGGATATTATGAGCACCATCCGCGGTGTCATGGGCCGTAATCCATAAACTGAAGTCAAATTTAAATGGGCAGCTTTTAAGCTGCCTTTTTTTATGGGTTCGGGAAATGGGAGGGTTCACTGAAAATTTTGAAATGGCAAAAAACATACATATTGGACATATTACAACCACTCATCCTGACGATTTAAAGCCAAAGCGCTGCTTGAATTTCGCTTTAAAAGCAATTTTTTAAATTTATAACCGCAATAATGTGCTTTTATATATTGTGCTTAATCTGAGATTAACCCTGCACAAAAAGGCGATTTATGCTTAAATGCCGACTTTATTATTATTTTATTTTAGAAAATCCACTCGACTCATAGAATATGGATATCATATGCACGCCCTGAATCCGACGCTGATTACCTTTGTTTTTTATATTGTGGCCATGGTGGTGATTGGCATATTTGCCTACCGCGCAACCAGTAACTTTTCAGATTACATCTTAGGTGGACGTAGTTTAGGCAGTTTTGTAACTGCACTTTCTGCCGGTGCATCCGACATGAGCGGTTGGTTATTAATGGGCCTACCCGGTGCGATTTATTTATCTGGCCTCTCCGAAATATGGATCGCCATCGGTCTAATTTTGGGTGCTTGGTTAAACTGGTTATTGGTCGCTGGACGACTGCGCGTACACACCGAAGTGCAGCATAATGCACTCACCCTTCCTGATTATTTCTCCAATCGCTTTAATGATCATACAAAAATATTACGTGTGGTTTCTGCCTTCGTAATCTTGATTTTCTTTGCGATCTATTGTGCTTCAGGCATGGTCGCCGGTGCGCGTCTGTTTGAAAGTATGTTTGGTTGGTCTTATAGCGGCGCATTATGGATCAGTGCCATCGCCACTATTAGTTATGTCTTTATCGGTGGATTCTTGGCGGTTAGTTGGACTGATACCATCCAAGCCACCTTGATGATCTTTGCCTTATTGCTCACGCCAGTAGTGACCATTATGGCGATTGGTGATCTAGATCAACTGACGATCGCTTTAGAAGCAGCACGTCCACAGGCCATGAGCCTATTTGCCGATCTGAGTACTGTTGCGATCTTATCGTTACTGGCTTGGGGCTTAGGCTATTTTGGTCAGCCGCATATTCTGGTGCGTTTTATGGCAGCAGATTCAGTGAAGTCGATTCCCAATGCCCGCCGTATAGGCATGGCTTGGATGACCCTATGTCTGGGTGGTGCAGTGGCGGCTGGTTTCTTTGGTATCGCCTACTTCCAACTTCATCCTGAACTGGCTGCGGTGGTGACCAAAAACCCAGAAACGGTGTTTATGGAACTGACCAAGATATTGTTTAACCCTTGGGTGGCTGGCATCGTATTGGCTGCGATCTTGGCTGCAGTGATGAGTACCCTGAGTTGCCAACTTTTGGTCTGCTCAAGTACCTTGACTGAAGATTTCTATAAAGCCTTTATCCGTAAAAATGCTTCTCAAAAAGAATTGGTTTGGATCGGTCGCTTAATGGTGTTGCTCATTGCATTGTTGGCGATCCTATTGGCCAGTAATCCTGATGCCAAAGTATTGGGCTTGGTGTCTTATGCTTGGGCCGGTTTTGGTGCTGCATTTGGCCCGTTGATTATCTTGTCTTTGTTCTGGCGTCGTATGAACTTCGATGGTGCTTTGGCCGGTATGCTGGTCGGTGCTGTGGTGGTGATTTTCTGGAAAAATCTTTTCGCAGCTACAGGCATTTACGAAATTATTCCGGGCTTTATCTTATCCAGCTTGGCGATCGTGGTGGTGAGTTTGCTCACGCCTGCACCGAACAGAGAAGTGACGGATCGCTTCGACTTGGCAGATCAACAATATAAACAAAGCCAGTCCTAAGCGCTCACACTACCCAATTCATTAAACCCCATAAAAAAGGCTGATCTTAAAGATCAGCCTTTTTTATGCAAGTTGGGAGCAATTCCCCCTCTACCAGCTTATACGATTAATGCAGTGAGTTCTTTCTGTGCATTATGGGGTACTTCGCCTTCAGCAAGTTGAGCACGAATCCACTCACCATTGCCCTGCAACAACCATGCTTGTTGATTGTCTTTGAGATAGGTCAATAGGCCTTGATTTAAGATACGTTTTTTCAAAGCTGGATCTTCAACTGGGAAGCAGGCTTCCACACGGCTAAATAAGTTACGATCCATCCAGTCTGCACTTGAACAATAAATCCGCGCTGCACCATTATTACTAAAATAATAAACTCGAGTATGTTCCAAGAACCGCCCAACGATAGAACGAACACGAATATTTTCTGAAAGATTCGGTAATCCCGGACGTAGACAACAAATCGAACGAATAATCAAATCAACCTGCACCCCTGCTTGAGAGGCTTCGTAGAGCTTATTGATCAACTGCACTTCAGTCAGCGCATTGACTTTGATAATGATATGCGCTGCTTTACCCGCCTTGGCATTGGCAATTTCTTCATCGATATAGTTGACCAATTGCGCATGTAAAGTGAATGGTGCATGCAGCAACTTTTTCAGCTTGGCCATTTTGCCCATGCCGGTCAATTCTTGAAAGATGCGATGCACATCTTCACACAGCTCTTTATCGGTGGTGAGTAAACCATAGTCGGTATAGATCCGCGCATTACCCGCATGATAATTGCCGGTGCCCAAGTGGACATAGCGAACTAACTTGTTGTTTTCACGGCGTACCACCAAGATCATTTTGGCATGGGTTTTATAACCCACGATGCCATATACCACCACAGCGCCGGCTTCTTGCAAGACATTGGCCACAGCGATGTTGGATTCTTCATCAAAACGCGCCCGTAGCTCAATCACCGCAGTGACTTCTTTGCCATTGCGAGCCGCTTCAGCCAAGACCTGTACGATCTCCGAGTCTGCACCACTACGATATAAGGTCTGCTTAATCGCCAACACTTGTGGATCACGCGCCGCTTCACGCAACAAGTTGATCACAGGTGCAAAAGATTCAAAGGGATGATGCAGCAAGATGTCTTGTTTCTGCATAGCTGCAAAAATATTTTCAGATTTTTTCAGGACTTTTGGCACCACAGGGGTGTGGGAATCATAACGCAGATGTGGGCGTTTGAAGTTCGAGACCAAACGCGCCAAATTCACTGGGCCATCGACCTTATACAACTGCTCGCTGTGCAGATCGAACTCATCAAGCAAATATTCATAAATATGTTGTGGGCAGTTTTCAGTCACTTCCAAACGTACTGCACGACCAAAGCGACGTGAGTTTAATTCGCCTTTGAGTGCTATCGCCAAATCTTCAACATCTTCATCCAAAGCCAAATCTGCATTACGGGTAACACGGAATTGATAACAACCGGTCGCGGTCATACCTGGGAACAAGTCAGATACATGTTCATGGATAATCGCAGACAACATGACAAAATGTTCTTTGCCACCAGTCAATTCATCTGGCAAACGCACCACACGAGGCAATGAACGTGGTGCTGGCACCACCGCCAAATCGATTTGACGACCAAAGGCATCCTTCCCTTCTAATGTCACGACAAAATTCAGACTTTTATTGACCAGACGTGGGAATGGATGTGCAGGATCTAGACTGATTGGGGTCAGTACTGGCGCCACTTGTTCTTGAAAGTATTTTTTCACCCAACTGGATTGGGCCGGAGACAATTCCCCACGACGTAAAAAGCAAATATCTTCTTCACGAAGTTTCGGCAAAATCTCTTCATTCAATATACGATATTGACGTTCGATTGCCGCATGAGCTGTTTTTGAAATACTTTCCAGCACTTGTTTAGGTGTCAGGCCATCAGGACTACGACTTTCATTCCCCAAAGAAAGTTGTTCCATCAAGCCAGCGACGCGAATTTCGAAAAATTCGTCTAAGTTATTTGAAAAGATCAATAGAAAATTCATGCGATCCAGCAAGGGATGCAGTGGATCGACAGCTTGTTCGAGCACACGTAAATGAAAATCTAAAATCGAGAGTTCACGGTTGATATAACGCTCATTATAAGAATATTCTGTAGCGGTATTGGTAACTGCGCTATTCATGCCACTAACCTGCGTTTGTATGAAATGCCTAAAGTATGCTTCAAATTTGTGACATTTTCATAAAAAAAAGTCTAAAAATACGCCATTTAAGCTACTGCTCAGTCGCTTTATCCGGGTAACTTACTATTTTGCATGTATTTCAAGATTTGGCGTTGTTTGTAGACAAATTTTGCTGCATCACGTTGCTGTTGATAATGCTTGGGGTTGGACAACAATGCTGCTAAAAATGCCGATTCATTCCGATTTAGCCCACTGGCAGCTTTGCCAAAGTAATGCCGTGCTGCAGCCTCGACCCCATAGAGATGATCGCCAAATTCCACCGAATTCATATACACCTCAAGGATGCGTTGTTTGCTCCACATCCGCTCCATCATCACAGTAGCAATGGATTCTTGGCCCTTACGGAAATATGAACGCCGATTATAGAAAAATAAATTTTTCGCCAACTGCTGGGAAATGGTAGAGCCACCGGCCACGACTTTTTCGGTCTGCATATTTTTTTGCATGGCATATTCAATCCCTTTCCAATCAAAGCCATGATGATCCAAAAAACGCGCATCTTCAGCCGCAATCACCGCACGCTTAAACTGTAGACTAATTTGATCATATTCGACCCACTGGTGTTCGATGGCTTGAAAGTCAGATAAATAGTCCAAGCGCATAAACATCGTGTTGTCTACAGGATGCGTCCGCCACCAGACTAAACTGGAAAAGATCCACAGCTGAATCATGATCAGTAGGCTAAACAATATCAATAAGGTTCTGATCACAAAAGCTTTCATGCCTGTGTTGGACTCCAAGATCGGTGAGTGAATATTTCGGCTAAAGCCATGCTAAGCTAGGGCACCCCACACTATAGCAGATGATTGATTTATGTCAGAATGGCCACCCAATCCGCAAGCAGCACCATACCTGCCACCCAAACCGCCCTTGGCTGTGATCACCACGAGTCTGATTGCAATCAATGTGATCTTGTTTGCTTGGCAAATCTTCAGTGGAGTAGATATCACCTCACCGAGTATTGCGGCGGCTTTAAATTGGGGTGCTGATTATGCACCGTTGACCTTTTTACAGGAACCATTACGCCTGTTTAGCAGCATGTTTTTTCACTTTGGTCTGCCACATTTGCTGTTCAACATGTGGGCGCTGTATGTCTTTGGTAATCTAGCTGAACATACGTTTGGGCGTTGGTTTTTCTGTGGCCTGTATCTGCTAGCTGGTTTAATGGGCAGCTTACTCAGTGGCTATCTGGACATTCGCAATAGTATTGAGCTATTACAGCATTTTGATCCAACCTTACTGCCGCGGGTTTCTGCTGGGGCTTCAGGTGCGGTGATGGGCATTGGCGGCGCATTAACGGCCTTGTCATTCTTTCCTAGACTGGCACGTCAACGCTTGGCTTTGGACAAACGCTCCTTAGTGACTATTATGGCAATCAACTTGGCCTTTGGTATCTTTGCGACTGGCATCAACAATGCAGCCCATGTGGGCGGCATGCTGATGGGTGCCTTATTGGCGCTATGCTGGTATGCAGCGCAACATTATAAATGGTCGAAATTGGGTCTATTTCTGATTCTGATCCTCGGTGGCGTGCTGTGTTATGGCTTTTATCTCTACTGCCTAAACATGATCCAAGAGATTCTACCCCTGTGGCAAGAAGCCATTCTTCAAATGCAAGCTGCACTGAATCGTTAGTCGCAACGGCTTCGCTAAAAATAGCCAAAGCATCAGTCAGCGCAAGTGGAATAGCGCCGCAGTAGAGACAAAATAAAGACCAAAAACAGCAACCGATGGAGTTGCTGTTTTTTTCTGCCTTCAACGCTCTTTTATTACTTAGGCTAATTCTGAGTTCTGCAACTCGCTTTTAATGCTTAGGCTAATTCAGGGTTCTTAAACTTTGCAATGGCGGTAACTCAGCCAGATAACTCAGTCTATAGCGCCCGATCAAGGCCGACAACAAAGTCATTAAGATCGGTAGGATCAACCAGATTTGCCCATGCAACTGTAGCGCCAGATTCATCTTATAGGCCACGATGGCACTGATCACCTCGGCAAATAAACAGGCGGCAATGCCTGCCACCATGCCCATAAAACCGATTTCAATGGTCATCATATTTTTCAGTTGACGCTTGGAACTGCCAAATGAACGCAACAATGCCACTTGTTTTTTTCGTGCATCCAACAGCAAATTGATACAGGCAACCAAGACCATAAAGCCTGAAACACTGACCAAGATCGCCAATAAGGTCACCACTTGAACCAGTACATCCACCAATCGTTTCACTTCTTCAAGAATCAGCGAAACATCGACAAAGACCGTATTGGAAAATTGCTGGATCAATCCAATCATCTGCGACTTCTGCTCTGTGGGCACATAGAAACTGCCCAGATAACTGCCCGCATTTTCGTCCAGACTGTTCGGTGCAAAGATAAAGAAGAAATTGGGACTAAAACTTTGCCATTCCACATCACGCAGGTTGACCACCCTGCCCTCAATCTGGCCTTCGGGTAGGCTAAAGCTGAGTCGGTCACCGATCTGGATGCCCAATTCGGCAGCCAGTTTGGCTTCGACCGAGATCTCCCTCGCTTGCTGTAATCCTGCTGTGCCTGCCACGATCAAATTGTCCGCTGGATAATGATCGGTTTGGGTCAGGTTCAGTTCACGGCGCAAAGCATTGTTTTGCTTGATCAACGCAGGGCTAAAGGGCTGTCCATTTTTCTCGATTAAACGCCCACGAATGTTGGGATAGAGCGGTGTGCCTTGCCAATTTTTCGCAGCAATTTGCTGTTTAAATGCCGCTAACTCAAAGGGTGGTAGGCCATAGACAAATTGATTGGGAGTGTTGGCAGGTAATTGTTGCTGCCAGCGCTCTAATAAATCCGTCCGCAACACCAATAACACCGCGATCAGACTCAATCCTAAAGCCAAGGCGGTAATCTGTAGTGCGGTCTGAGCCGGTGCGCCCACATAGCTAGAGAGGCGATTTTTCAAGGCCTTGATGGTTTTTAAGATCAACCAGACCAAGGCATAAAGCAGTCCACTGAGCAATAGAATCGCGCCGATGACCATAGCCGTTAGGCTGAAATTTTCAGTCAACAGCAAACTAAATACGATCAAACTCAGTACACCTGCAGTCAATTGCAGTATCCAAGATTTGGCGGACTTGCTCTGTTGGCGTAGCACACGCACGGGTGCGGTATTCAACAACTGCCACAGACTCGGCATCACAAAGCCCAATAACAGCACTGCGCTGGTCAAGATCGCAATTGGCAATGGCCCCATCAGCATATCCAACACTGAGAAACTGAACTGTAATTGCGGAATCAATTGCAGCATCAACTGCAACAACACATAGGCCAAGCCCATACCCAACACACTGCCGATCAATGTGGCGATCAGTACCACCAGTAACAACAGCAAGGCATAGGCTTTTAATATCCCACCACGACTTGCGCCCATACAACGCAGCAACGCGATATGGTCTTGGCTTTGTTGTACGTAGCGTTGGCTACTCAATGCAATCGCAATGCCGCATAACAAAATAGTCAGCATGGTCGCCAATTGTAAAAACAGGTCTAGGTTTTCAATCGGCTTCATCAACCGCGCATTGGCTTGTTCCGCAGTTCGCAACTTGAGGGTGCTGAATTTGCTGTCTTCATCAGCGCCTTCTGCGTTGTTCTGTTCGGTGCTGTTCTGATCTGCACTATTTTGTTCTGCACTGTTTTGATCTGCAGTTTTATGATCACTGCTGTTTTGTACCTCAGGCGTTTGCGCTTGTGCGGATTGTGCTGCTTGTACAGGGTTTGTCTGTTGCGCTGGCTGAGTCTGTAGTGCCTGTTGTTGTGACTGTTGTAGTGCTTTTTCTTGAGCTTGTTGTTGTGCTTTTTCTCGCGCCCATTTCACCTTTTTAAAGGCTTGAATATATTGCTGTATCGGCTCTGCTTCACCGGCAAGCAATAAGCGATAATCGACCCGACTACCAATCTGTATGGCATTGGTTTTGGCCACATCGGCTTGGTTGATCAGAACGGTTGGTGAGAAGCCAGAAAAGCCCATTTCCTGATTAGAATCATGCAACACCACCGCAGTGACCTCAAAGCTGCCATCGGCAATTTGAATATGATCGGACAACTTCACTCCAAGTAGATCCATCGCGCGTTGGCTCAACCACACTTCGCCAGACTTGAGCTGAGTGGCCGCAGGTTGCACTTGAATTTCGCCGCGTAAGGGGAAATTTGGCTGAATGGCTTTGACATTGACCATGACAAATTGGTCTTGGGTATGCGCCATAGAACTGAACATGGTTACTTCAGATTGTTGCAACTGCAATTGTTGCGCTTTATTTCGCCACTCATCCGCTATCGGAAATTGATCACTGACCACCACATCAGCAGCCTGCATCTTGGCTGCTTGCAAGGTGACTGCATTTTGGATTTTTTCGTGGCTAAACTTCAATGCCGTGGTGGCGCTGATCGCCAAACACAGCGCCAAGATCAGCAGATATATTCCAGTGGTGGCAAAACTTTGTTTCCTTAGTACAGCAAACAGCGGACTCATGATCCATCACCCTCACTGTTTAAGGCTTGAGCTGGTGTGGCCGAGCTTAGCATTGCAGATGTCTGTGCAGCAGGCCTTGCCCCATGTTCAAACAATTGACCCTCGCGTAATTCAAAGTGGCGTTGGCATTGTGCTGCCAGATTATTGTCATGGGTGACCAAGACCAAGGTACTGCCAAATTCTCGGTTCAATTCAAATAACAATTGTTCAATTTCAGTGGCGGTATGCACATCCAAATTACCCGTCGGCTCATCGGCAAAGATAATTTTCGGTGTGGTAATCAAGGCTCTTGCAATAGCGACCCGCTGCTGTTCCCCCCCCGAAAGGACTTTGGGTGTTTGCTGCGCCTGAGCAGCCAAACCCACTCGGTCCAATAAAGCCAAGGCTTTTTGCTCGGCCTGTGCATAGTCAAAGCCTGTATGTAGTCGCAACGGCAACATGACATTTTCCAGTGCAGATAAGTCTGGCATCAGTTGAAAGGCTTGAAAGATAAAACCGATATGTTGCAGTCTGACCGCTGCGCGTTGTTCTTCTTTGAGATGATGAATGGCTGCACCACAGACATAGAGTTGACCTGAACTGGCCTCATCCAAGGTGGCCAACAGTCCTAATAGGGTGGATTTTCCTGAACCTGAACGCCCCGTAATCGCAACTTGTTCACCTGCATAAATATCGAGGTCTAAATTTTCAAAAATAGTTAAAGTTTTATCATGTAATTGAACACGTTGCGTGAGTTGCTGAGCGGAAATGATCACTTGCGGCATGACTTGAGTCAGATCTTGTGGCAAGGTAGCAGGAGAAATAGCGTCAGATTGAGTCATAAACAGCCTATATGCAGTTCAAGGTAAATTCACGTAATGATTAAAAATATTGTTCAGAGCTTCATATTTAGCATGATCTGCTTGTACTCTGTGAATAGTTTTGCAAAAAGCATCATGATCGTCGGTAATAGTCTCAGTGCCGGTTACGGGGTCCCATTACAACAAGGTTGGGTGCAACTGTTGCAACAACGCCTCGACCAGCAATATCCAAAACAACATAAAGTCATCAACGCCAGTGTCAGTGGAGAAACCAGCAGTGGTGCCTTGGCTCGCCTGCCCAAATTACTCCAAACCCACAAACCGCAGATCGTGGTGATTGAATTGGGTGGCAATGATGCCTTGCGGGGTCAACCCCCGCAAATGATTCAGAACAACTTAGCCCAAATGATCCAACTCAGTCAAAACACCAAGGCCACTGTGATCTTATTGGGAATGAAAATTCCACCGAACTATGGCACTGCCTATAGCAGCGCAATTGAGAACAACTACAAGGCCTTAAGCACACGCTATAAAGTCAAATTGCTGCCATTCTTTATGCAAGGTGTTGCAGGCAATGCCAACTTGATGCAAAAAGATCAGATCCACCCCAATGCCAAAGCACAACCCATCTTACTCAACAACAGCTATCCCTTGATCAAAGCCGCACTCTAAGCCATGCCAAGTCAGGCATTTGGGTTTAGGGTTTAGGAGTTGGGATGAGGGATTGGCAAATAAAGAGCAGATAAAATAAAGGCGCTACTTAAGCGCCTTTATTTTTAAAACTGAGTCAGGTATTTAGAATGCTTTAGAAGTCATAAAAATGTACTTCACCACTTTCAAGCGAGTATTCGGCACCGACCACTTTTAAACGGCCTTTAGAAATCAAACTTTCCAACACCGCAGAGCCGTGGCGCAATTGATTGACCGAAGCAAACACATTGGAACGTACTGCATGCATGGATAATTTATTCAGATCATTTTTGAGCTCAGTCTGCATCAAGATCTCAACCGATGGACGAACTCGGTTGACGATCGACATCAGATTGGCTGAAGGTGGTGAATCTGGATTGGTCAAAGTATCAATGGTGGCTTGAATGGCGCCACAATGACTATGGCCCAAGACGATCACCAAGGGACAGCTATAACGCTCTGCTGCAAACTCGACACTGCCGACTTGTGAGGGTGCCACCACGTTGCCTGCTACACGGATCACGAATAAGTCACCTAAGCCCTGATCAAAGACCATTTCTGCAGGAACACGTGAATCAGAACAGCCCAGCACGATCGCAAAAGGATGTTGATCTTCGGCCATTTCAGCACGTTGCTGATGCGACAACATTTGTCGATGTTGGGTATCACCACTGACGAAACGCAGATTGCCTTGTTTTAATTGTTCTAATGCTTCGGATGAAGTCAGCATGTATTTATCCATTGCTTGCGAGATTGGGATTATTTTAAAGAGCTAATATTTGAAAGTCACTGATAAAAAATAAACTCTGTTACAATTTTTCATTACTGGCTAAGCTTTATACAATAAATTTAAGTGTTATCAAAGATTTAAGCTATATACCTTGATATTACTGGCAATTTTTAAATTTTCACCCTAAAAACTTCAAGCTTTTCAAAAGCACTCGCCAAAAAAATAAACAATAAGCAAGGGCAGCCAAAGCATAATCGAAATCATTTGCAGCATAATCGGTCCGCTTTAATATAATGGTGTTTCATCTTCAAGGAAGGCTAGGCATGACCGCAATATACCCACACCGACTTTTACACAGCATCGCTAGAACAGTACTCAGCCTGAGTCTGATCGGCAGTGTATTGGGTATCACAAATAATGCCATCGCCGCACCCGTAGTTGAACATCTTGATTATCAAAAATTTTTACGTGAAGAGCGCGCTTGGGCTGGACTAAGCAGTAAAGTCTTGCGGGTTGGAGACCTGGTCTGGTCTTATAGTGAAGGTGGTGATCCAGACAAGCCGACCATTTTATTGATTCATGGTTTGGGCAGCAGTCGTGACACATGGAATACCATTGCCCGTGCCCTCACCCCCTATTACCATGTGGTGATTCCTGACTTACCGACCAATGGCGAAACCAAAACGCCTGCGAATTTTGACCTTTCCGTTCCCAATGTCACTGAACAGTTGCGTCGATTCATTGAAGCATCACAGATTCAGAATAAATTGAATGTTGCCGGACACTCGCTCGGTGGCACCATTGCTATGTTTTATGCTTCGCAATATCCCTTTGATACACAAAGCTTAATGTTGATCAGTAGTGGCGGATTATTTAAGAATAACAACACCAATTACTTAAAAAATCCCGCCTATCTGAAACAATTGTTGGTCGCTCAAAGCGGTGATTTAGAATTTGTAAAAAAGAAAGTCATGCATCAACAACCTTTTGTACCGAGTATCATCACCAAAGAACAAGAAAAAATTCTGATCGCACAATCTGATTTCACTGCAAAAATCATCAATCAGATCTCGGACTTGAATAAGCTGTACACGGTTGAAAGCTATGCCAAAATGGCAAAAGGCATCGAAGCCCCGACCTTAATCATGTGGGGCATGCAAGATCAGATCGTCAACGTTGAAGTTTCACAAGAACTCAAATCCATGATCAAACGTGCTGAAACACCGGTTCTACTCAATCAAGTCGGACATATTCCCATTATTGAAGCACCTGAGCGCGTGATCCAAAGCTACATTCCCTTTTTGCAACGCAGTATCCAACAACAAAACCCGTTTGCCCAACAAAATTTATCTAAAGATTTAAGTAAACCCATTCAATCAGGGGGACAGCGTCCTTGAAGAACCCAAAAATAGAACAACTGATCGATGCACATTTAGAATTTTTGACCCAGACTTTGAGTCAACCTGAACAGGTACAGAGTGAATTTTTAAATTTTCATCAATGGCTTAGAAAACAAAGCTTGCAAGATCTCTGGGGATTTGAACAGATTTATCAGCTCATTCAAAAGCAAATTTTAGATACCCCAGCCAGTGACAGTTTAATCGATCAAATTGCGGAACATATCCGCTTTGCACTGATCCATCCAGCCAATGATGCACATCATATTGAAGATGTCATCCCTGTGGTCACCATCGATAAGATCGCACTCTATGTGGCCAGCAAAGGTGCGCACCGCAAAAAATTGATTGCACAAATTACCCAGCATCCGGCTTTTTCTGCGATGTTGACTCAGCTGATTCATCATTCAATACAAGACTATATCGACAACTCCATCGTCAGTAAAAAAGTCCCTGGTGTGGGACGATTTATGAAAATGGGTAAATCGGTACTCGAATCCGTCACGGACACCAATCTTGATGACACCGTGAAGCATTACCTGCAAAAGAACATCATTAAAATTAGTCAGATGAGTGAGCAAGTCATCAATCAACATTTTGATGACAACACCCTCTATCATTTCCAAGCCAACCTTTGGCACAAAATTAAAAAGACCCCATTGTCGCGGATCAAAAACTATATCGAAGTCCAAGATCTGCCTGTCACCGTCAAACTCGGCCATGAACTCTGGGACTATATCCGTCAAACCGACTATCTCAAACAACAAGTTCACGATGGCGTCTATGCTTGGTACGTGCGTAATCAAGAACGTAGTTTTGATTTGATCTTGCGCGACATCAATATCGATGAAGCACTGATTCAAAATGAGCTGCAGGCTCTACTCAATCCGGTCATTCAAAGCATGCTGTCACAGCAATATCTCAATGGTCGAGTGCGTTATTACTTGGAACAGTTTTATTATTCACAGCAGGCACAGGCAATTTTAAAATCGATTGATTAATTGATAACCAAGCACAGAGCGTTATTGATTTAACAATTCAGCCCTTTATAAAATCAAGCCCCATTAAAAAACCACCCAAGGAAATGAAGCTCAAATCTTGGGTGGTTTTTTTAAATGGCTGGATTCAAGCCACAAGTCCAGCAGATTTTAAAAAATTAGAACTTATAAACCAGACCTAGATTGTAGCGACGACCATCCAATACATAATCATAGCTGGCTTTATCAATTTCTTTATCGAGTAGGTTATAGATACCCGCCGCGATTTGAATCTGATCCGTTGCTTTATAGTTCATCCCCACATCAACCATTGCGTATGCAGGTTTACCCTGTGCCATTGTGGTACGGCTGAGATATTCTGAGGTCTTACTGCGGTAGTTTAATCGAGTCCATGCAGAAACTTGATCATCATATTCCCAATCTAGGGTGGTATTGAACATGTGTGTCGGCATTTGATTCAGTGGTTTACCTTTGTTTGGTCCACTTTTTTGCTCAGTATCGGTATAGGTATAATTGGCTGATAATTTTACACTTGGGTTAACTTGCCAGCCAAAAGTGGTTTCGATTCCGCGCATATTGGCCTTGTCCACGTTTTCACGCAAACTAACAAAATCAAATCGCTCCCCCTGATACAGACAGTTCAAGGTGCCTGAATCGCCAGAACATTCACGGACCTCGGTGATTTTATCTTTGAATTCACTGTTGAATATCGTCAAGCCCGCATCTAAATTGTCATTATTGTCCCAATTAAATGCGATTTCATAGTTAACGCTTTTTTCAGGTTTTAAATCAGGATTACCCACAATCACGCCTTTACTGGTACCGCCACCTGTGGCTTGGCCCCATTCAGCAACTGTGGCACGTAAAGCAGGGGTTTTATAGCCCGTCGATACCCCCCCCTTAATCACCCACTCATCGTTTAAGCTCCAGACCCCATATAATTTAGGGCTCCAATGGCTACCGAACTTTTCATCCTCATCCAAACGCAATGAACTGGTTAAGGCAAATGAATCGGCAATATTCCAAGTATCTTCAGCAAATAATGCCCAGCTATAACGATCCAAACTAGAAATAGGCGGTTTACCGCCAATAATTAATTGATTGCCTT
Source organism: Acinetobacter calcoaceticus (assembly GCF_004345325.1). Classification (GTDB taxonomy): domain Bacteria; phylum Pseudomonadota; class Gammaproteobacteria; order Pseudomonadales; family Moraxellaceae; genus Acinetobacter; species Acinetobacter calcoaceticus_D. The sequence goes on along the minus strand of NZ_SLVJ01000015.1, from coordinate 25,619 downwards.
GATCATCTAATTGTTCTTTTAAATAAGATCCCCCAAAATTCAACGCATGATTACCGAGTTGAAGTTGGTTAAGCGTATTAAATGTGCTGTTGACCGCTTCCATATTCCGCGATGGATTTTTATTTTCTTCACGTTGAATATATGAGTGCGTTTTCACTGGCCCGATATCACCGCGATGGCTCAGGGTAAATTCAGTACGGTAATAATCGGTCTTCGAATCGGTCGGTAATTTACCATTACGGCCCGGTATATTTTCGATGGTTTTACCCACAGTTTGATCACGGTTTTGAATCGAACGTTGATATTCAAAATCAAAGGTGTGATCTTGATTTGGCGTAAGTGTTAAGGTTGCACCGCCTGCACGCATACGTTGATGGTTATATCCACCAATAATGTCGTCTTCTTGACGTTGTGAAAATAGACCATTGGCCTTAAAACCGAGTAAATTTTCAATCAATGGCCCAGATACATAGGCATTGGCTTGATAGAGATTACCTGAGTCTTGGTTTTCTTGAATCGTGGTATCTAATTTAATCGACGCATTCCATTCTGTACCGACCTTTTTGGTGATGATATTAATCACACCACCCATCGCATCAGAACCATATAAGCCCGACATCGGCCCACGAATCACTTCAATACGTTCGATCGCCTCGATACCGGGTAACCAACCTTGTTCAATTCCTGAATTGTCACTATTCGGTCTGACTGAGCGTGAATTGACTTTCTTACCATCGACCATAATCAAGGTATAGGCACTGCCCATGCCTCGAATGCTAATATCAGTTGAACTCCCTCCCCCTGTCACCACCACACCGGGTACATCTTTCAGCGCATCAGTCACATCACGATAGGCTTTTTTATTGATCTCTTCTTGGCTCAGTACGGATATCGTCGCGGGTGCCGTTTTCAAGTCTTGTTCAAATCCGCTAGCAGTCACCACAATCGTTGCCAATTGAGTCGGTGTATTGGCTTGGGCAGCATGATCTGGGTTTGGATCAGGGTTTGAAGTTGCAGCTTGCGTTACATTCAGCATAATCGAGAATATGGCCAGCGATAAGGCGGATTGTACGATAACGTTTGACATAGTGATTTCCAAGAAACGGATATGTGAATAAATCTAGGATTAATTTTCACACAGTGTAACAAATCGCAGAACAATCGCAATTAATATCGATAATAATTCTCATTAACGTTCGTATTTTAAGCAAAGAAAAAGCCTCTGACGTAGAGGCTTTTCTTGGTATTAAGAGACTTAATACTGATCAATCAAAAAGATAGCAGACTTATTTAAAGTAAGCACCTTCAGCTTGGGTATGATCGGTTTGATCAACCACACGACCCAGTTCAGGTATATATTGTTTCAAGGTGGTTTCCACACCTTGTTTCAATGTTACATCGATCGCTGAACAACCTTGGCAACCACCACCGAATTTGAGTACAGCCGTTAAACCATGGGTTTCATCGTCAAGTACTTCAACCAAGGCACAGTTTCCGCCATGACCTGCAAGACCGGGGTTAATTTCCGCTTGTAGCACATAGCTAATACGCTCTTCAATCGACGCATCTGGCCCAACTCGAGGTACTTTTGAGTTCGGTGCACGGAAAGTTAACTGACCACCAAAGCGGTCTTTGTTGTAATCGATCACTGCATCTTTGAGATATGGAATAGATGGTGTGTCGATATAGGCAGGAAAATCAGGATAATGTTGTTGATAATCCGTCGGAATTACCTCTTCAGGCGTACTATAGGCCATACAACATTCAGCACGTGGTGTTCCCGCATTTTCAACAAATACACGAACGCCCATTCCCTCAGAACCTTGTTTTGAGAGTAAATCTCTTAGATATTCTTGTGCATTGGGGGTAATTAATAAATTTGGGATATCTTCTGCAACTGCAGTGCTGATGTTCTCAGTCGTCATAACTTTTTCCTCACGCTGAAGTTGTCATTCTAACTGAAGATGAGGCAATTTTAAAAAAAATCAACTAAAACTGTCGGAATTAATTTTTTTTACTATAACGTCAGTCAATACATGGCATTATGCAAGCTAAAGAAATTTAAATCTTCGCGATCTTTAATTATGAATTTACCGTTTAATCATACAGTTACAATTATAATAATCACCATTATCGTCTCGATGATGGCCTTTAACTCGCCTCAACTCAAAGCCCGCCTGATCTTTTGGCCACCCGCAATGCGACGTGGACAATTTGACCGTTTTATTACCCACGGCTTTATTCATGCTGATGGTGCACATTTACTGTTCAATATGATCACGCTGTTTTTCTTTGGCAGTATTATTGAAAGCTTTTATCGTCAGTATTTTTTTGATTTGGGTTTTGTGCTGTTCTATCTCGGTGGTCTGATCTTTGCGATCTTGCCGAGTTACCTGCAACACCGTAACAATGCGCATTGGGCCAGTTTAGGTGCTTCTGGTGCGGTATCCGCAGTACTGTTTGCCTATATCTTATTTCAGCCTTGGAAAATGATCTTTGTATTTTTCATTCCAATTCCAGCGATCATCTTTGCGGTGCTGTATGTGGCCTATAGCATCTGGGCTGGCAAGCGCAACTCAGACAATATTAATCACAGTGCGCATCTGTGGGGTGCGGCTTATGGGATTATCGTCACCTTATTGATCGAGCCTCGCCTGATTGCAAACTTCTTGCAACAATTAATTCATCCACCCTTTTAACCAACACGCGCTCAGCTCAACCACGGCAAATCATCCAGTCGCGGGGGTTGAGCCTGATACGATCAACGCCACAGCGTGACTCATCATTTAAATCATACACTTTGTCACTAAATGCCAGCCCAAAGCCCTCTACTGCGTAGATAATGTATACAACTGTATTTTATACTTTGCACAGATAGAGTTCTTTAAAATGTCACAATCATTAGACGGCTTACACTTTAGTTTAGATCCAATTACACAAAAAAGTAGCAGCGCTGTAGTGGGTAAAGCCATTCTGGCTGAGGCCTTGGCCTTGATCGATCATCACACCGCGCAACAAGTACTTGAAGAAAAAAATTGGCGTAAAAACTATCCACAATATTTTAAATCTTTGGTCGAACACGGCATTCGCTCGACCCAAGATACCATTTCGATCGCCAAACAGGGCTTACATAAGGCCCATCACAGTTTTGATTTCTACCGTCATGGTCAACGCTATTTACTCAAAGATGTCATGGACATTGCTGCGATTGAAAAGCTGTACAGTATCAAAATCACCGGACAAAGCCAGCAAGCGCCGGAATGGTACATCCCCTATCATGGGCAAAAACTGACAGGTCAGGCCCTCAGCCAACAACTCGATGCATGGACCGAGCAAGGCATTATCGAGCCGAGTCATGCACAGGCCTTGAAACATGTACAAGCACATCCAGAATGGTTAGATCTTTCGCAACGGACGATGGTGCTGTTCGGCGCAGGTTCGGAAGCAGGCCCACTGCAATGGCTAGCCAAATGGAAAGCCAATATCATCGCGATTGATCTTCCCAATCCAAAGGTCTGGGAAAAAATCATCACCACAGTCCGCGATGGCAATGCCACCCTGTATGCACCCTGCCTCGAAGATCTACCTGCGGATATGCCGCTGGATCAGATTCAAGCCAAGGTTGGCGCCAATCTGCTGACCCAAATTCCTGAGATTGCACATTGGCTTGCACAACATCCGCAGCAACTTGATCTGGCCGCTATCGCCTATCTGGATGGTGAAAAACATGTTCGTGTATCTATGGCCATGGACAGCATCATGAGTTATATCAGCACTGAAAAACCAGACAGTTCTTTGATGTACATGTGTACCCCGACCGATGTCTATGCGGTATCTCAGGACACCATCCACGCCTCCACCTGCAAATATCAGCAACGCTCGGCACTGGAAAAAGTCATCAGCAAGGGGGTTTCCACCTTGTCGATGAAGAACTTCTTCAAGCGAAATAATCAGCAATTGATTCAGGCGGATAATGACAAGTGCTATGGAATTTCTGATTGTATCGTGGTCGAGCAAGGCCCGAACTACGCCTTGGCCAAACGCCTACAGCAATGGCGCGCCACCCTGTCTCGTCATCAAGGCCAGCAAGTCAGTATCAATATTGCACCGTCTACCACCACCCGCTCAGTCACTAAAAATCCACTGCTCAAAGCGGCATTTAGTGGTGCCAAACTGTTTGATGTCGAAGCCTTTGAGCCTGAAACCACCAATGCCATCATGGCGGCGCTATGGGTGCATGACCTGTGTCATCCACATGCCTTGGCCAATCCAAGCAACACCTTAGAGCATCCTTTAGAGTTAATGATGGATGGTGCTAACCACGGCGGACTCTGGCATGTCGGCTATCTAGCACGTACCGCACTCCCCTTTGCCGCTTTATATGGTTTTGCTGCGGAAAAAGTACCTGTGAAAAAACTCTGGTCCAAGCTCAAGTCTAAAGCAACACCGAAATAATCTATGCCGAGTTGAATAACGCTTGGTTACATAGCAAAAAAAAAACGCTGCGATTGCAGCGTTTTTTTTGATCTTTAAATCCGAACTCAGTCTACTAAACGAACTGTAGGAACAACCAGTACAAGCCACCAGATAAACAAATGGTCGCAGGCAAAGTGAAGATCCACGCCGACAAGATCGTCTTGACGGTGTTGAAGTTCAGACCTGATTTATTTGCCACCATGGTCCCTGCCACCGCACTGTTGAGGACGTGTGTGGTTGAGACCGGCATACCAAAACCATCTGCAGCAGCAATCGTGGTCATAGCAACCAATTCAGCTGACATCCCTTGACCATAGGTCATGTGATGCTTACCAATACGCTCACCCACGGTAACCACAATACGTTTCCAACCGACCATGGTCCCTAGACCCAAAGCCAAGGCCACTGCAACTTTTACCCATGTTGGAATGTATTGTAAAAATGCATCCAAATGCTTGCGGTAGGCTTTTACCGATTTCTCTTGAGTCTCGGTCATCGCTGGCAATTGTTTTGCTTTGTCCAAGCGTTTAAATGCCGTGGTGCTCAAATACATATCATTGCGGATCGCACTGATTTCATGTTCTGGGATCTCTTTGAGATCGCCATAACGTGCTACACGTGCGCCCAAATGCTCAGTCAAACTGGCCAAGGCTGGCGTAACTTCAGGGGTCATGGTTTTGGTTTGAATGTATTTGGTCAACACATCACGCGCCTGTGTATCTGGTATATCTGCGTGTTGTGCATAGATCGCAACAGCGGTTTGACTCGATAATTGGTCAAAGCTCTGGATATGTGCTTGATCAAGATTTTTATTTAAGGAATACGCCAATGGAACCAAGCCAATCAAAATCAGCATGATCAGGCCCATACCTTTTTGACCATCGTTTGAACCATGCGCAAAACTTACACCCGTACAGGTAAAAATCAGAATGGCACGAATCAACGGTGGTGGTGGTTTATTGCCTTCAGGTGGCTGAAACAATTCCACTTGGCGCTTAAAGACTTTTTTCACCAACAAAAATACGATCGCAGCAAAGGCAAAACCAATCAGCGGTGAAAACAATAATGCTTTACCAACTTTTAGCACTTGATCCATATCTACGCCACTGGCACCACTGCCCGAATGCAAGATATAGTTCATGATACCCACCCCTAAGATCGAACCGATCAGGGTATGCGAGCTTGATGCAGGAATCCCCAGCACCCATGTGCCAAGGTTCCACATAATCGCTGCGATTAACATGGCAAATACCATGGCAAAACCCGCACCACTGCCCACATTCATGATCAGTTCGACGGGTAATAATGCGATGATGCCGTAGGCTACTGCGCCACTGGCCACCATTACGCCAAGAAAATTACAAAAACCAGCCCACATCACCGCCACTGGAGCGGGTAAGGCATTGGTATAAATCACCGTTGCAACTGCGTTGGCTGTGTCATGAAAACCATTAACAAATTCGAAGCCAAGCGCGATCAACAAAGCTGTTGCCAGCAAAATAATAGAATAAACACTTAAAGGTGGAACATGAGCGAGATCTGCACTCAGTTGCACCCCAATATAAATTAACGTTGAAATGATTAACGTTAAAAAAACCGGCATAAAAAATTTCGGTGTTGGTACGTGTACATTCGTCGATTTAGAGGACGACACGGACGGTACCGAATCTGGAACAGAGGGTTGTTTTGAATTCATGCAGACGGTTGAGCAGATAAAAAAATCCACTCATTGTTCAATTAAATTGTGACAATTATATGACAAATTTTGGGGTTTTAAAGCTGTATTTCAGCGGCTATACGTCGTTTTAGATCAATCCACACATCCAAAAAATCATTATTAACTATAAAATACAATGCCTTAACTAGCATTACTTAGGGCGAAATTGCGACTAATGGCGCTTTAATTAAACTGTAATAAAAGGCAAGAATTTGACATCATTTTCTGCTGCGGCAACATTATGCAATAGTTTTATGACAAATTGATGAACATTTATACAAAGCAGTTTGTTAGGCCTCTGCGAATAAATGCATATTGTTGCCAGATTTTCATATATAGCCCTTGGACTGCTCAGTACACAACTGAGCCAAAGTACTGCAAATTCTGTTAAAATACGCCCCATTTCAAATCTCTGATCTAACATCTACGCTGATCCTAGATATTGACCTTGTTCTTGACCTTGAGGTTCCCTATGTCCACGCTCGCCACATTAAAACAGCTACTCGCGCAACGCATACTTATCATTGATGGTGCGATGGGTACCATGATCCAGCGCCACAAATTTGAAGAAGCTGATTATCGCGGTGAGCGTTTTGTCGATTGGGCATATGATGTAAAAGGCAACAATGACTTATTGGTATTGACCCAGCCCGATGTCATCCAAGGGATCCATGAGGCCTATCTAGAAGCTGGTGCAGATATCATTGAGACCAATAGCTTTAACGGCACACGAGTCTCCATGTCTGATTACCACATGGAAGATCTGGTGGATGAGATTAACCGTGAGGCGGCGCGAATCGCCAAAGCCGCATGTGAGAAATACTCCACCCCAGACAAACCACGTTTTGTGGCTGGGGTCTTGGGGCCAACGTCTAGAACCTGTTCGATCTCCCCCAACGTCAACGATCCAGCCTTTCGTAATATCAGTTTTGACGAACTCAAAGACAATTATATCCAAGCCGCCCATACCCTGATCGAAGGGGGCGCTGACATCCTCTTGATCGAAACGGTATTCGATACCTTGAACTGTAAGGCTGCGATTTTTGCGGTCAAAGAAGTATTTATACAATTGGGCCGTGAATTACCGCTGATGATCTCAGGTACCATTACCGATGCTTCTGGGCGTACCCTGACAGGTCAAACTGCTGAAGCATTTTGGAACTCGGTGCGCCATGGCGACTTGCTCTCGATTGGCTTTAACTGTGCGCTCGGTGCAGATGCCATGCGCCCACATGTCAAAACCATCGCTGATGTTGCAGACACCTTTGTTTCAGCGCATCCCAATGCTGGCTTGCCCAATGCCTTTGGTGGTTATGACGAAACCCCAGCAGAAACCGCTGCCTTCATCAAAGAGTTTGCAGAAAGTGGCTTGATCAATATCACTGGTGGCTGCTGTGGTACTACGCCTGATCATATTCGTGCCATTTATAATGCAGTTAAAGACATCCCACCACGTCAGCTACCCGATATCCGCCCTGCCTGTCGTCTCAGTGGTCTTGAAGCCTTTAATATTTATGATGAATCCTTATTTGTGAACGTCGGTGAACGAACCAACGTCACCGGTTCAAAAAAATTCCTGCGCTTGATTCGTGAAGAAAACTTTGCTGAAGCCCTCGATGTTGCACGGCAACAAGTCGAAAGTGGCGCGCAAATCATCGACATCAACATGGATGAGGGCATGCTCGATTCGCAAGGTGCGATGGTGCATTTCCTCAATCTAGTCGCCTCCGAACCTGATATTTCCCGTGTACCGATTATGATCGACTCCTCGAAATGGGAGATCATCGAAGCGGGCTTAAAATGCGTTCAAGGTAAGCCGATCGTTAACTCCATCTCACTCAAAGAAGGCTATGACGAGTTTGTCGCCAAAGCCCGACTCTGCCGTCAATATGGTGCAGCGGTGATTGTGATGGCCTTTGATGAAACCGGTCAGGCAGATACTGCGGCACGTAAACGTGAGATCTGTAAGCGCTCTTATGATGTCTTGGTCAATGATGTCGGTTATCCTGCTGAAGATATTATCTTTGACCCGAACGTATTTGCCGTGGCCACGGGGATCGAGGAACACAATAATTATGCCGTGGACTTTATCGAAGCCACCGGCTGGATCAAACAAAACCTCCCCCATGCCATGATTTCTGGCGGAGTATCCAACGTTTCGTTCTCCTTCCGTGGCAATGAACCCGTACGTGAAGCGATTCATGCAGTGTTCTTGTACTATGCCATCCGTCAAGGCATGACCATGGGGATCGTCAATGCCGGCCAACTGGCGATCTATGATGACATTCCCAAAGCGCTCAAAGACGCGGTGGAAAATGTGGTCCTCAATCAACAGCAAGGTGAGTCAGGTCAAGATGCCACTGAGCAACTGCTTGAAGTCGCAGAACAATATCGTGGACAAAGCGCTGCACAAAAAACTGTAGAAAACCTTGAATGGCGTAATGACACGGTTGAAAAACGCCTTGAATATGCATTGGTCAAAGGCATCACCGCGTTTATTGATGTCGATACCGAAGAAGCCCGACTCAAAGCCGCTCGCCCATTGGATGTCATCGAAGGCCCGCTGATGGATGGCATGAACGTGGTTGGCGATTTGTTTGGTGCAGGGAAAATGTTCCTGCCTCAGGTGGTGAAATCGGCACGGGTGATGAAACAGGCTGTGGCATGGCTCAACCCCTACATCGAAGCTGAAAAAAGTGGCAGCCAATCCAAAGGTAAAGTGTTGATGGCGACGGTCAAAGGCGACGTGCATGATATTGGTAAAAATATCGTCGGCGTGGTCTTGGGTTGTAATGGTTACGACATCATCGACCTCGGGGTAATGGTGCCGGCAGAAAAGATCCTGCAAACAGCGATCGATGAAAAGGTCGATATTATTGGGCTTTCAGGTCTGATCACCCCATCACTGGATGAGATGGTGTTTGTGGCCAAAGAGATGCAACGTAAGGGCTTCAATGTACCCTTGTTGATTGGCGGAGCCACCACCTCCAAAGCACACACTGCAGTGAAGATCGATCCGCAATATTCCAATGATGCCGTGATCTATGTTGCAGATGCTTCACGAGCGGTCGGTGTAGCCACCACCTTGCTGTCTAAAGAGATGAAGCCGAAATTTGTCGCTGAACATCGTGCTGAATATGCCAAGGTTCGTGAACGTATCGCCAACAAACAACCCAAAGCCGCCAAACTCAGCTATGCCGAGTCGATTGAAAATGGTTTGAAAATCGATTGGTCTGCGGCCAAGCCCAGTGTGCCGAATTTTATCGGTATCGATGTGCTCACCGAATATCCGCTCGATGTGCTCTTGCCTTACTTTGACTGGACCCCCTTCTTTATCTCATGGAGTCTGGCGGGTAAGTTCCCACGCATACTCGAAGACAAAGTGGTCGGCGAGGCCGCAACGGACTTGTACAATCAAGCGCAGGCCATGCTCAAAGATATTATCCAAAACAAACGCTTTGATGCCCGTGCGGTATTTGGGATCAATCCTGCCAACCGTATAGCTGCGGACTCAGTCGCGATCTATAACGATGAAAGTCGCAGCAGCATCAGTCATCGCTTTGAACATATTCGTCAACAGTCAGATAAAGTCACCAATAAGCCAAACTTCTCCTTGGCTGACTTTATTGCGAGCCCTGAGCAAGGACACGATTATCTGGGCGGCTTTACCGTCTCGATCTTTGGTGCTGAAGAAATGGCACATGAATACAAGGCCCAAGGTGATGACTACTCTGCAATCTTGGCGCAATCATTGGGCGATCGATTTGCCGAAGCCTTTGCGGAACATCTGCATGAACGTATTCGTAAAGAGTATTGGGGCTATCAAGCCGATGAGCAGTTAAGCAATGAAGAACTGATCAAAGAGAAATATTCAGGTATACGCCCTGCACCAGGTTATCCAGCGTGTCCTGAGCATTCGGAAAAAGCAGTGTTATTTGACTGGCTAGGTTCGACCGATAAGATCGGTACCCAATTGACCAGCAGTTTTGCAATGTGGCCACCTTCGAGTGTGAGTGGCTTCTATTATAGTCATCCTCAGTCTGAGTACTTCAATGCTGGGAAGATCTCCCTCGATCAACTTGAGGACTATGCTCAACGTAAAGGCTGGAGCTTAGATGAGGCGAAGCGCTGGTTAGCACCGAACTTGGATGATTCTATCTAATCCTCATCCAACCTTCCTCTAGGGAGTTTTCAAGCCCTCATCCAACCTTCTCCCTCAGGGAGAAGGCTTTGGACCTCACCCTAACCCTCTCCTCAATCAGGAGAGGGAATTTTTGGTATAAAAAAAGCCTAATTTATGTAAATTAGGCTATAAACTTGATATCTGTTTTAGTGGTAGCGGGAGCTGGATTTGAACCAACGACCTTCGGGTTATGAGCCCGACGAGCTACCAGACTGCTCCATCCCGCAACAACAAGATGACTTTATACGCTTTACTGTCATACATTGCAAACTTAATCTAAGATTAATATTTCCAAATATGTGACTTAAATTAAACTTATCATTAATTAACTGATTAATAACAACGAGTAACACAATATTAAGCGTAATAAAAATATTTATAACCATTTTTCCAACTGCCTACTTTACAATCAGCTCAAAATAACGCCTCAACATTTAGTGATGAATAAAACAGCAACCTCATAGTCCAACGCATCGCTGCAGACATTTAATTTGGCCAATATATGCAGGCCAACCAGTTTAGATGTAATGCCGCATAAGTTGTGCGCATTGGATTGAATTAATAAACTGAGGTGGGTTATTTACAAGAAAATACCTTGCGTACCTTGGCTCAGTTACAAAAGATTAATATTTCGATTTGGATATTGTGCTTGATTATCCCCGCCCATTGTATCGCTCGAGCTGATACTTAAGCCTCGGCATAAATCAATTTATACTCTTGATCAATACCAGAACGCTCTACTCAAATACGCTAATTTCTGAACATATGGCGAGTTAATTAAATGTTTTTTTCTTGTAATCATGTCTTTTTATTCACTTGAATACTGTCATGATAATGACGAATTTTCAGCAAAGTGAATAATGATGAAATACTTAATTCCAGGTTTAGTGTTAAGCGTTGCACTTGTAGGTTGTAATGCTAAAGATGCCAACAAAACTGAAGAGAAAATTGCCACAGAAACCACTGCTAGCAGCACCGTGGTTGAAGGTACGCATGCCAGTGAAGTCACTACAGAACATAAAGATGCGGACAATCATGGTCATGAACAAGATAACCATGGTCACGAAGCAGGTAGTGTAGAAATCGTGAAATTCAGCGGCCCAGACAACAGCACGTTTGAACTCAAATCTTCGGATAAATTTGAAACTGCAGAATTAACCGATAACAGCGGTAAAACGTATCAGCTCAAAGCGGCTGTGGCTGCAAGCGGTCTTAAAATGGCCAATGATGATGGTGTGTCCATCCACTTTAAAAATGGTGATGGCACTGTAGAATTGGTCAAAGACAAACCAATTGATGTAAAAGAAGTTAAATAAACCGCACATTTTCTTGATGCTATTTTTTTAAAAACAAACCCACCGCTGGTGGGTTTGTTTTTATATATCTCAAAATTTATATTGCTCTGGATCAATCCCCCAACCGATCCACAAACAACACCCCATTCAGATGATCGACTTCATGTTGCACGATACGGGCTGGGAAACCGTGAAAATCGCGCTCAACCGACTCGCCTTCAACAGTCAGATAACGCACGCTGATCTGTTCGGCGCGCGATACCATGCCGCGTTGCTCTGGCACACTCAGACATCCCTCCTCACCGAGGCAGCTCTGGTCTGACATTGCCGTGATTTCAGGGTTGACCATCACCACAGCATCCATGTCCGGTGCATCTGGATAACGTGGGTTTGCTCTTGATGCAACGATGATGATGCGTTTAGAAACATAAACTTGCGGTGCGGCAATGCCCACACCATTACGTTGCATCATCGTGGCATACATGGCCAGACTCAGTTGCTGCAACCATTCACTGCCCAGTTCAGACTCGGCAACAGGTGCAGCTTGCAAGCTTAATATGCCCTCGCCACGTTGAGCCACGGCCAAGGGACAAGCATTTAAGTGAAGTTCCATGCGTTTGATCCTGCGCTAGGCATTGCGACACCGATGATTGAGAGCTTAGCAGTCATCCAAAGATAAAGTGTATTTTTCTAGTTTTCCATGTTTGAAATAGAACTGGATACTGGATAATTCATCCTCAGCATTGCTGGCATGGTATCGATGTTTAGACTCATCATCGCGCTGATACTTACCCTTGAACTGCTGTAAAAATACCGCTTCAGTGCTATTGGCATCCAGCTTTTTGCCATAGAACATCACTCCATTTCCTCCTTGCATCAACACTTCTTTAATCAGTCCATCAGCACGAATAGTGAAACTGGGATAATGCCAATCATCGGGGAAATCTCCCCCATTACATTCATCCTCACTACCCGCAATGACTTTTGCCGCTTTGCCGAATTTGTCTACTTGTGCGTGAAAACTATTATAAGTTTTACCCAGTATTATCGGTTTAATCTGATCTTGTGCTTGACTCAAACTGGGTATGAGCAAGAGTGCAGTGTAGAGCATATGGCTTATTTTCATCATTAAACTTCCCTTGTTGGTCTTCCCTTTACAAACACCCTTTTTAGTTTTACACCGATGCAGCCGAGTTGATTTATCCGATTACATGGTCCAGATCGGGATCAAAGATACCGCCAACAGTAATCCCATGACACGATTAAAGATCACAGCCCGATTGCCTTGACTTAAATAGTTCCCCATTTGATCCCCAATCACCGCCCAAACCAAAACACAAGGAATGGCAATCACACCATAAATCAATCCAATGAAGATGATTTCCTGCGTGGCAGTATCGGCCGTGGTATAGGCGGTAATCGCACCCAATAATACAATCCAAGATTTGGGATTGATCCATTGGAAAAAAGCGCCATTCCAAAAGCCGAGCATCTTTTCAGGTTGCTCATCACTGACATTAAACTTGCCTGAGCCAGCGATCAAATAAGCAAGGTAGAGGATATACAGGCTACCAAGCACTTTTAAGATCGGAATAATGATTGGAAATTGAATAAATAAGGCGTTAATTCCCAATGCAATTAACAAGAACATTACCGTGAAGCCAAAACAAATCCCCAGCACCAAAGGCCAGGTTTTTTTGACCCCAAAATTGACCCCTGATGCCAAAGCAAGAAAGTTGTTTGGCCCGGGCGTGACTGAAGTAACGATGGCATAAACACAAAATGCGAGGTAGAGACTGAGACTCATGAATCCAACTATTTCGGCGAGCGTAGACGGTTTATTAATCTATAGGTACTTAGGCTACAAATCAAAATATTTTGCTTATATTTTAAAAGTCACACCTTAATTATATGAGAGCCTGTAGACAACACATTTATGAATTAGCTACAGCATTACTTTAAACCCGTCCAGAGTACTGAGCGCTTGTTTTAGGTTAATCGTATCGAATCACGAACTCAGCACTGGCATTTGCGGTTCCTGGTTTAACACCATTTTGAGTCACGATATAATTTGCATAAAATACGGTAGATAAACGACCACGATCATCAACAATTAAATCTGGACTTTTAGTCCCCATCACCAATCTCTTTTTTAGGTGATCACGAATTTCAATCGCGATATTCTGAGCAGCATTCTGCCCTTTTTCAATCGCCAGAAAATCTTTATTCTTGGCATCCAAGGCACCACTAAAGGTGATATTTACCGCCGTATTGGGTGGACAGTTGGCAAGTTCAAATGGAATGGAGACCAGTGGGGTATGATCCCCTGCCTGATTAAATTCTCTAGAATTGTATCGACCCAACTCTATATGTTTATCCTTGCCAGATTCAATTACACCGCATGTTACCGCTTTGACCACGCCATATAGTTCAACATTAATACGACCCAGTTCGACATCGGCACGGCTCAATTGAGTTTGCGTCATGCAATGCAAGCTAATCAAAGCAATGAGGCAATATTTTCTATAGATCACATTCATATCTCAGGCCTTATCAGATTAATCAAAATCGACACGTAAATAGCCTCGAGATCTAAAGTTACCCAACTGAGGGGTCTTACCAGTAATACTGACGGGCCAAGCTTTAAGCGGAATCCTCACAGGCTGTTGAGTTAAATTAAAGGGTATTACACTATTGATATTATTCGGAATCAGCACTTTCCCATTGGCATCCGACATTTTAAACCCGATATCAGGATTATCTGAAACCATAATGTCATTGGATGATTTTTCAGACTCTAACCGTAATGTAAGTGCTGCAGTCGCATTAATATTGCTACATTGAATCTGTAAATTACGTAACTCAGTTCGAGTCCCCGCAGGCTGATTGCCCGCACCTGCTTGTGCAAAGGCATACGCCGGAATATCACCAAAGTTAATATCGAGTACTTGACCGGCATCAATTTTGCAACTTTGCGGAACAGTAATCTGCCCACTATAACTGATGGTATAAACTGGTTTGCTGAGGCTATCTGTATTCGAAGTTGTTACATACACAGTAAATAAGGTCCTTTTCGGGATTGTAACAAAATCCACAAAGGGCTTAATGACTTTTATTTTAAAAGTGAAATCTGAGTCAAATATAGGAAAATCATTACTGGTACTTACTTTAGGATCACTTCCCATTTGCACATAGTTTTGTGGTGGAAAAAAGTCCTTAGCATAACTATCATAAATTTTCATCGCGCCAATTAAATAATCGTTGATGGCTAAATATTTATACGAACCTACTGTTTCAACGATCTTTGAATTTGTAACGTAACTACGCATTGTAGTATTTCTTGGATTGTAATGTACTGGGCATCTACCATACAGTTGATGACTAAAATTACGTTTCAACGTAATCTCTTTACCGACTACATTGTTTGAAGAAGAAAAGGCATTACTTAAATCATAAAAAACTTCATCAACTACGCCTTCTCCTTTCGCATTCCAACAGACGACCGCATAACTACTCATTGATGAGCCGAACAGCAGTGCGCTGACTAAGATTTTATATTGCATATGCACTCCGATTACTCACATTCGAGATTAAATTGAACGACTGATTTGGTCAGATCTAAATCTGAAATATCGTATTTGGCAGTACATTGTTCTGTTGCCTGACTTCCCCACTGAATTTTCAAATGACCTTTTAATGGCAACCCAGTCAAATAAGCACGACCATCATCAGCAATCATGCCAGTCGATAAACTATGGGTTTCAGTAACTTGACTTGCATATGGTGCGTACTGACCATTATGTCGAATCGTTGCAAGCGCACGAACACCGACACTGGTATCAAAGGTGGCGCGCACAATTGCACCGCGAATGGGTACCACTGTGGCAACATTATTGCGAATTTCGAGGTTATTACTGAAGGTATTGGAGTCCAATGCAATCCGATTCATACGATAGTCTGTAGCAAATGGAACTATCGCATAACCACGCCAATCGGTTTTGACACCAGTAATATTTTCAACACCCACACCGATGGCACCTGGTGCTTTAATCAAAATACTGGTGCCATTAATCGATTGACCAAAGGTAATTCCATCACGATGCGCGAGAATTCCACCGGATGCATTATAAGTAAATTGATTAGAATCACTTTCGTAGCTATAACCCGCACCAATGGTGCCATAGGTCCCACGATAATTTAGACTCATGGAGCCAATATTTTGCTGATCGCTAATATAACCTTGATTAATGCTATAACTAAGATTTCTGTCTTTGAGCAAGGTTCCGCTTAGCCCTGCCATATAGGTATTATGACCTTCAGAATTTTGGGTTGTTGAAAAATTTGTGTACGTATTTCTAAGCGGGCTCTGATTATAATTTGCACTTGGTCTTAATTTATCCAATGCAAAAGATAGATTTGCACTAAACATAATATCGCTACGATCAGTTTGGGAATATCGGTTTCGACTGGCCGTTAAAGTATAATTAAAGCCATTCCAAGCATTTGAATAACCCGCCTGAACCCATTCATTTGATTTTGTTGTGCCCCAATAGGTTTGCTGATTTCCAGAAATAAAGACTGAACCGTACTTACCAAAGGAATGCGATAAATTAACTTCAAAACGGCCTTTCCTAGCATTATTTAGGTTGTAATAATCCTTAATAACATCAGTATCTGTCGTATTTTCATCTTGAGTTTGATACTGGTTATAACCTTGCATACTGTTATAGGCTACATCATTTAAAGTATAAAACCCTTTGGTTGAGTAGCGATAACCGAGTAACTGAAACGTTGTACCACCGCTTAATAATGATTTGGAGTACAAAAAACGGATCGATTGGCCTTCATGGCTTGATTGATCAGCCAACTCACTTTTGGAATGGGTAATATCAAAAGAAAATGCGCCATATTGACCTAAATTACTTCCCAACCCCAGCAATGCGCTTTGATAATCTTTAGAAAGTTGCGTGCCGGTATATAGGGTTATGCCTTTGCTAAAACCATGCGTGGCTGTCGCCTGAACAATATTCGGATTACCTTGGGATTTTAGACCACTACGAAATTCACCCACGATTACATTATATTTGGTTCGGCCTTCGCGTTGAAATATGGGCAAACTCGAATATGGCACGGTATAACTTTGGATCGAACCATCATTTTCTTCAATACTTACTTTTAAATCGCCACTATAGGAACCAGGATTTAGATCTTCAATTAAAAATGGCCCAGGAGCCACATTCACTTGATGAATTACAAATCCATTTTGTCGAATCACCACTTTGGCATTGGTTTTAGCACTTCCTCGCACAGTCGGCGCATAGCCCTGTTGACTATCAGGAAACATAGCATCAGCAGTCGAAAGTTGAACCCCACGAAAACTATAGCTATCAAAAATTTCTCCATTGGCTGATCCATCACCGATCAACAAATTACTTTTTAAAGGGATTATGGTTTTTTGTACATAAGTATTAAGATTATTCCAATCTTGAGTGCTCGTACCTAACTGACTATTATAATTAAAACTACTAAAGTGCCTAAACTGCCACATTCCTAGATTAAATCCGTTCTCTAGGCCTAGAAAAACGCTATTCGAGTTACTCTTGCTATTATTATTTCCAGAGAGATTATAGTTTAAAAATAAACCATTAATACCTGCATCCCATTGTTCAGGGGGAATATAACCTCTGATTTGATTTTTTAAAGAAATTTGCGGCAGGCTGATGGTTAATTTTTGTTTATCAAATTGAAATTGACTGCTCGCACCTTCAATGATATTTGGAAAATCCAAACATTGCTGATTAACAGATGTACTCAGCTCTGGATACTGATGAATATTTACCCCAAATTCTTCTAAATTTTGAATAGTAAAACAAGGTAATAACCCAGAGCGTTCATCCACACCCTTTCTTTCTATAAAATTAATATCACTGGTTTTGATGTGTTGATCATTTGCAAATAGATCAACTCGATAAATGCCAGCCAATTGATGGGTTGAATTTTCAAATTTTGAAAGATCTGAAACTTTTGAATCCCCTAAACCATCACTGAGAAAAGCGGTGTTAAATACCTGCTCTGCAAAAGAAATACGAGGCGCAACTGTGCATACCATCATTGCAACTGCAATACAATATGGCAATGTACTTAACTTCTGATTTTGAAGTTGTGTGGCGGATGATATACACAGCTGAGGTATCATGATTAATTCAAATTTAATTCTACGACTGGCGTTAAACCGCCGAAATCATTTACGGTTTGATAACTGAGTTTTTTACCAGCCTTATTCACGATTTTTGTTTTAGCCATAGGATCGACCATAATATTTTCTATTTTTTCGTTATCTAAACTCAGATTGACAAAGGTAATGTGGTAGGGCGATGGATTATCAACGACTACAGCGTTTCCAGTTTGAGTAATAATGATTTTTTGCAAAGCCATTTCAGGGGTTGTGCTTAGACTTTTTGGTCTCACAAATAACTTAATCCGCGACAGCACTGCCAATTGCAATACATTTTTATCCGTCAAAGTCGCTTTATCAATCGAAGGTATCGCCTTCACATTGATCCAATACACCGACTCACGATCAGTAGGAAGTTGAGCTTCAACATTAATCACTCTCAAGGTATTTTCAGTATTTGCTTCAGCAACAAATAATGGTGGTGTTAAAAGAAAATCTTTACTTTTCTGTTCAGCTTTATTTTCTACCCAAGCGTTAATTAAATACCGATCTTTTTTACTATGATTGATAATTGGTAGAGAAATTTGTTTAGCATCTTCAGGATAAATAACACGTGTAGCGCCTAAAGAGACACCACCGATGGCATCATTGGCTGATGCCATAGATGCGAAACAGCTTAATACTAAGCCTGTGAAGATTTTCTTAGATATATTCAACTGCATATTCATCCCGAAGCACTCATGGGTATAAAACTGAAATCAATAGAGGTGTTGAAGATCGATCTTCTCGAACTCTAGTTAAAACAACACCTAAATGATTAGATGATTGATCATGGTATAAACTGGGCAATACACGTTTTTCAATGCTATAAGGGCCAAGCCTTGTAGACCCAAGATTAGATAGATAAAAAACAGTTTTAAAATTTCTGTTTTGCTGTGTTTTAACAGCAGTATCCAACTGATTTATCGGTGGCATATGTTGCTCAGAAAATTCTATCTCCAATTGACTGGATACACTTTCTGGACACATGCTAAAAGTGATTAACATAGAATATTCGGGAGCCTTAATCTCTGATGCATGCCTAATGGTTTTCACTAAAAATGCACAACTTTGATTGACCAAAACCCCCTGAAAATGAGTACGACCACCAAACACATAACTTTCGGCATAAATATTTAGAGAAAAAAATATCCCCGCTGTAAAAGTTATGAATTTACTCATCGTTTATCTATACTCATTGAAACGTATTTTAATTTTTTAATTTTAATTATTGATATTTAACTACAAAAGTTGCTTCAGCATCAGCACGACCTGGAGTAGCAGTACCTGTCGCAACATACTGTGCAGTGAAACCAAGTTCGTTTTTACCTGCATTTAATGTTTTAGCAGTAGAGAAATCAGTACCAGTAAAACCTAATACTTTATTACTGAAGTCAGTAATTTGAATACCTACATTTTCAGCAGCAGGGCTATTAGAACCCGCCGATGAAACTTCTAATAAAGCACCATCAGCAGTTGCTTTACCGTAAAAAGCCACTGAAGCAGTTGCAGATACAGTTGGATCACAATCTTCTAGCGCAATTTTGAAAGGAACAACTGGAGTCTTATCGCCTTTGATGGCTAATGCAGCAGTACGATGTTGACCGAGATCTACAGTTTGATTTGCAGATTGTGTATTTACAGCACATGCAGCATTCACAATCTCACCTGTGAATTTAATAGTACCACCATTCACTGTTACTGGATCCTTAGGAGTGTCGGCTGCAAATGCAACTGTAGAAAAAGTAGCAGCAGTGATTAGTGAAGCAGTTAATAATTTAATATTCATGTTGTAGCGCCCTATAAAGTTTTATTGAGATCTGTTTTTTAAAAATCGACCGTACTGTCAATCTTTTCCGCATTGTAATACCAATTATTTAAAAAAAGAATAGATTAATGTGATTTATTTCACTCTTTAATACCAAAGTGTCTACAAAACTTTGATTTTACTAGGGGTCAGATACACAATCCGTTTACTAAAAAAATTAAATTGATTACAAACAGATCGATTAAATCAATTCCTCACACCAACCACTAAAATCTTAAAATAAAGTTATAAAATTATTCATATTTTTCTTAAAATCTTCGTGATTTTCGTATTTATTAGTCTTACAACCCAATCACAACAAACAAAAATAATCATAAAAACCACTTAAAAAACAATATATTATAAAAACACCGAACTTTCCCTTTAAATATATATACAATTTTTTGTGTTCAAGAATAAGAAAAAACAATTCACCCTTTTTTAAATATTCCAACACTGATCCCGGGGTTTAATGCCCAATATTTTGTAGTTAAACTTACTAATCATTACACTTGTTTTTACAAATTTTTAGCCTTAGTTACAAGCTTTAACTCATGAGTTTTACCTCCGTACACTTTTGACAACGCAGCACATATAAAAACTAAATAAATAGATATATTAAACCAATATAGACATTACTTAATAAATCTTAATTAAATTTATTCTAATTTACCGTTCAACAATAAATTAATTTCCCTCTGCATGTGTCAATACAGAATGCTGCCTATCTAGCAGCTCAAAATGATCCCTATACACAAGAAAAGAATTTTTTTGGACAAATCTAAAACCACAAACATCAGTTGAGCAACGTGTTAAAGGATATTTTTATGCTGTGATTGATGTCTTTATTATCCTAAGTCGTGATCACAGAGTGACCATCTATCCAGTGCTTGCTCAAAACTATAAGCTTTACAAATGAGCAAATCGATGTCGTACCAAGCCCCCACCGATAACCAATTTAAAATCCGCCTTACTCAACCTAATGCTAAAGTAAAAAACGGATTTAAACCAAATTCACTAACACAAGCACTAAGTTTATTTTAATCATTGGCATTTAGGATCACACCATTGATCAATTAATGATTAAACTTTAGATTGGCTATGATATATAGCAAAGTCATTGAACTACATCAACGTTAGATTTAGTCACAATAAACTTTCGAGATATGATTATATGATCAAATTTAAATCAAAATATAATCCATTTATCTAAAGCGACTTTCTTCATGACCAAAGCTACTGGCTTCGCATTTATTTTATTTGGTGAAAATGATATTAATATTTTAAATCAATTAATTATAACCAAATAGTTTGCCATAATATTGATTTCTTCAATCTACCCCCCTGCCGACCAGCCTTGATTTCTTGTATTTTTAGATATAAATATATAAGCAAACTCAGGCAAAATAAAATAAATCTTGCATTTTTAAAAAATAAAATTCTCGATTATACTATCCGTTCAAAAACTTTCGATCAATCTAACAATACTCAGCCTAATATCCATCAATAAAAATATAATTTCGAGTCTCTTATAATCCTTCATGACCAGCATTATTTATTTTAACAAACATTAAAATAATCACTAGATTAACAAAAATAAAACACGTTTTTTTTTGAATTTAACCATAAAAATCACTAGTATCCGAATAATTGGTTATATAGACCGCTATTTTATGGTCATAGCCACTTATTAATAAGCTTTGTTTTAGTCCTCCTCCCAACATCTTTACAATCAATCTAATGTGAGATTCATGATGAAAATGACAGTATTCAGTGGTGCTTTATTCCTATGCATGGCAACAAATGCTTTTGCAGCATCTGTTAGTCAACAAGGTGTAATTAAACTCAATGGTTATATTTATCCTTCAACGTGTGAGTTGGATATAAATGGACAAGGTCCTAAAAATGCCACCATTCAAATGGGAAGATTCCCGACCAGTATGTTTAATAATGTGGGTGATGAGGTCGGTGGTACAGGCGGTAATGGTTTAGTTAAAATAAGTCTAAAGAATTGTCCAGATACCGGTGAGTTAGAAGTTAAATTTTCTGGCAGTACTAATCAAAGTGATATTCGAGTTTTAACACTCGATAATACCGTTGCTAATGACACTGCTCAGGGGGTGGGTATTCATCTCTATAACGCTAAGGATCAATCTAAACCTTTAGCTCTGGATGGTTCTGAAGTTTTAAAAAGAACAGTGGACAATAGTCAAACCTTTGAAGAATCTTTTTTAACTAAATATGTCAGCACAGATAAAAATGTGACGCCTGGGGAAGCAAACGGCACCATCAACTTCAGTATTACTTATAAATAATTGATTATTAAAGAGTATAGATTTTCACAATCTATACTCCCTTTTTAATTATTAAAAAAATATTGATTTTAGCTGAGTAAATGATGATGCAAAGATACACATTGAGTTTAATCGCAATTGCGATCAGCATTCCCGCATATGCTGGATTTGGTTTGGAAACGACGCGGGTAATTTATCAAGAAAAGGATAAAAATCAATCTGTCGTTGCTTTCAATACCGATCAGGACACCAATTACTTATTACAGTCATGGGTTGAAAATAATCAAGAGCAACTCTCTCCAGATTTTGTGACCACACCACCGTTGTTAAAGCTACGCCCTCAGCAAAAAAACACCATTCAAATCACTAAAAATTCAAATCAAAGCAATACCACAGAGCAATTATATTGGCTCAATGTAAAGTTCATTGCACCCTCAGATAAAAATCTTGAGAACGTACTGAAATACTCGATGACCCACAGAATCAAATTAATTTATCGCCCTAGCGAACTTTCAGTATTCGAGCTGGCTGAAGAAGTGAAGAAAATAAAATGGCAGATGCACGATGGTGCTTTATATGCTGAAAATCCGACCGCATTTTTTATCAATATTGCAGCTCTCAAGATCAACGCTACGGATCTCGAAGCCCCGAGTTATTTCCCCCCGTATTCTAAAACCCAATTGCCGATTCAACTGATCCCTGCATCTCAAAAATCAATTCAGCTGACCTATATCAATGATTATGGCAAAGCTGTAATCGAGACGTTTTAGGAAATCATGAATGTCAATATCAGCAATAAAGTGCCTCCCGTCAGCATTATTGATCTATTCAGTATGTATATCGCAAAATATATTTGCCAAGGATTATTATGATCCAAGTTTATTACGTATTGGTGATGATTCACACGGCGTGATGAGCAATGAGGATCTATCTATATTTGAGAGCTTAGACACGCCACCTGGGCATTATCAAATCGAGCTCTATATCAATAAAAATAAAGTCGAATATCGGAATGTATATCTCTATAGCCGAGTAGATCAAGCGCAAAATAAACATCTACTCCCCTGCTTAAGTCTCCAAGATTTAAAAAACTATGGTATTCGCCTCCCCAAAGTTCAGCTGATTCAATTAGCGAATAGCAATCAATGTGTGGATCTGAGTGAGCACGATTTTATCCGATCTGATTTAGATATGAATAGCAATACCTTGAGTTTGAAAATACCACAGTCCTATATAGATACAGAGAAACTGCTTCAATTTGAGCAGCAGTATTGGGATCAAGGTATACCTGCAGTCTTAGTCGACTATAGTTTCTCTCAGTTTAATTCACGCCGTAACCATCAATCTTATAATAGTTACTTTACTAATATTCGAGGTGGTATTAACTATGGTGCCTGGCGATTAAACAACTACTCAAATTGGATCCGCAATGAATCTGGGCAGAGTCAATGGAACAACATCAATACCACCCTCTCTCGTAATATCCAATCGATCAAAGGCGAACTGAGTCTAGGCAATGTATATACCGCATCAACGCTGTTTGATGGTATTAAAATAAATGGCGTTAAACTGCAGTCTGATCGTCAAATGCAACCCATCTCCTCTGCCAGTTATGCCCCAGGTATCAACGGCATCGCGGATGCTGAATCCATCATCACCATTAAGCAAAATGATCAGGTCATTTATAAAAAAGCGGTCGCTGCTGGACCCTTTTATATTACCGATTATTATCCGATGAGTAGTGGCGGCAATTTATTCGTCGATATTGAGAGTATGGATGGCATCAAAAAACAGCTGATTGTACCGTTCTCATCGATGAGCATCTTGGAACGTAAGGGTAATTTTAATTATCATTTTGCATCAGGTCAGTATCAAAGTAATGATCAGAATGATGACGAATATATTCATCAAGCAGATCTTTTTTATGGTGCTACAGACTACGTTACCCTATCCACTGGTGTGCAAGCCTCGATCAAATATAAAGCCTTTTCACTCGGTACGGGACTCAACCTCGGTTCGATGGGCGCAACCTCATTGAATGTAATTCATTCCGAGTCTACGACCCGTGAACAAAAGTTTCGTGGCAATGCCTTTAAACTTAACTATAACAAGGTATTTACCCCAACCAATACCAATGTCACTTTAGTCGGCTATAAACATTTTGATGATACCTATATGAGTTTCACTGAGGCCATGGCCTATGATGAACTCAACAATAAAGATCGCAAACTTAAAAATGAATTTACTGCGGCACTGACTCAAACCCTGCCCAATCAATGGGGCAGCCTAAACCTCTCCTCAACGATCTATCAATATAGTCAAAATCGTAATACTCGCTCGTTTAACCTAGGCTATAGCCTGTCCCGAAATCAGTTCAATTATGGGGTCTACTACCGTTATTTTGATGGTGAATCAGTAAATGATCTACGCTCTAGTGGCAAATATGATCTGAGTTTTAATATTAGTTTCCCATTGTCATTTAAATCCAGACCGATTTACAGCAGTTACAACCTGAGCCGAAGTTCTGAGGGCGGTTCATATACGCCTCAGTGGTTTAGCTGGAGAACGTTCACAAGCATCATGGGATATTTATCAGGGCTATGACAGCAATGGCGTGGATTATTATGCGGGTCTAAATGGTTCTTACCAATCTCAATTTGCCAACCTCAATGCGGGCTATGCCTATAGTGATCAAAATAGCAGTTTAAACTATGCTGTTTCTGGTGCAGTCGTTGCTTCAAAATATGGTGTGGTGCTCAGTCAACCCTTACAAGGCACCCATGCATTGGTTTTAACCGAAGATAGTCCGGGGATTGAAGTCATCAATAATGCTTCTGCAAAGACCAATAAGTCTGGATTGACCGTGGTGTCAGGTCTATCACCCTATAGAAAAAATAATCTGGCTTTAAACACTCAAACTATTCCAGATGATGCAGAGATTGAGGAAAGCATTTTAAATAATATTATTCCAACCAAGGGCGCATTGGTCTTAGCCGATTTTAAATCCAATAAGGGTTATAAATTGCTGATCAATCTAAAAACACCGCATATTCAGATTCCAATGGGTGCAATTGCCAATATGGAAAATGGAACAACTGCGATCGTTTCCAATTTTAATCAACTGTACATCATATCCAAAACCCATCGCGGTCTAATAAACGTCCAGTGGCGTTCCAATCGACAAGATCAATCCTGTGACGTCAACTTTGACGCCACTCAAATCAAAGCCATTAATGGTCTATATATTATGGATGTAGAGTGTCGCAGTCCCGTTGCAATATCCGCTGGTTTATAAGGTCAATCCTAATGAATAAATTAATTAAAGCCCTGTTTGGAGTTAGCCTGAGTATCCCCAGTATAAATGCCCTCGCCTCTGGATGTGTCAACCAAGGATCGATCAAACATATCACTATGCTTGCACAATTGGGAACGGTCAATCTGAGCGGTAATGTTAAGCGCTTTGATGAGATTAAAAGAGTGACCTTTAGACCTGACAGCAGTGCACCTGATGTCGCCGATTGTGCTAATAATTCCACGGTAAGTCAGCTCTAAAAAGTAAACATGTATTTATCTCCAAATTCTGTTGATACTTGACCAACCCAGTTTTGTATTTGATCTGCTGCCATGACTTTA
>NZ_SLVJ01000014.1:61406-105431 GCF_004345325.1 Acinetobacter calcoaceticus | reverse complement strand
CAAGATTTATGGTTGGTTTCGCGATAAAGTTGCATCACTTTTTCACGTAAATCCACTGAGTAAATTTTAGGCATAATGGGCATGAACTCGAAATTATAGACATTGTATCCTAAGTTTGGTATTTAGCTATAGCAACGGAACACTGTAAGCCTGTTCAGTTTGCTTGAATGCTGTCTGATCTGTTTTTTTCAAGCTATGATGGGTTCGTTTAAATGACATACCTGATAATATTAGAAGTTGACGAATAACTTTAAAATTATGTCGAGCGTGGTTAAGTTATCTGGGAGAATCTGCCAAAAAATAATCAGTATAGGGGGTATAGCTTTTTCATTCTTATTTTTTAAGATTTTTTATTATTTAGGGCTCTGTAATGAATGATATATTGGTTGATAAGTTTGATAATTCTTTTAAGGCTAATGTAAGTAATTTTAATATGGGGGTTATTTTAACCGGTATTGGGAGTGTTTTTTTTTACTTAACAGAGAGTGTGGTATATTTGTCGTTGTTTTCTGTTATTTTTTCTGCAGTGATTGTGACTTATAGCTATTTTATTAAAACCGCTTTATCTTATTTTATTTATGTTTTTTTGGTTGTTATTTATTTTATCGCTATAGCAATGTTTTATCAAATTTATTATTTATATTTTTATTCAAATTCATTGGAATTCTTTATTTATTTTTATGTTTTTGTTTTTTCTTTGGTTTTTTTAGATTATCGTGCACTGTATAGAAATGGAGTTTTTTTGCGTCTTGATAAAGGGTTTGAAAAAACTATTTACCATGTTGAAGATATTTTTGGTGAAAAAAATCATTATATAAAGGTATCTTTAATTAATCAAAATCGAGTCAAAGTAAAGATGAGTGACGGGAGCATGTTGTACACAGTGTTGTTGCTGCCCTTGTCGGTGGTTTTATTTTTTGTTGCTCCTTTTGTGAAAAGTATTCCAGTGATTTTTGGGAATTTTGTCTCTAAAAGTGATGCAACTAATGATTTGATTATAATTTTCTTTTTGTCATTGCTGTTTAATTTTATTATACTCAAGTTTATATGTTTGGTTTATAGTGGAGTTGCTTTTTTTAAAAAAAAGAAAACATAATTATATATTTAGTAATTTAAATATATTGATTAAAAAAGCATTACGATGAAACTGGTGAGATTAAAATATTAGATTGGGAAAAATGTTTGTTTATGTGGCCCCAATAGATAAGCTCTTTGGTTTTAAAGAGTATGAGTTAAGAGCGGCCATAATGATAAAGATCAGATCGAGTATAGCTTTAATGGACCGACGACAGTAGCAGCTGGGGTCAAATATGGATAATAAACAAGAATGTCAGATTGAAACAGATGATCCCTATATTGTTGATGCATCGATTCATCAATATTTTGAGCTCAAGACTGTTCCAGCGCATATGCGGGTAAAAAAGGAATATTTAAAGTGATGACTTATTTAAAAACTTAAAATACTAAGTTGAGTATCCGTTATTTAGCCGCACAGCATTATTTACACTATCCTTAAAGCTTTAATAAAAATGAGCCATAAATTTGGCTCATTTCTAGCTGTATAGTGTTATTCATTGCAGAACGTGATAAAGGCTTTTAAACCCGGGCCTTGATATTTTTGACGATGCACCAGCATAAACAGGGGACGCGCCAATTGCCAAAAAGGTGTCTCTAAGATCACCAATTGACCACTGTGTAATAAGGGTTCGATGGCCAGTTTTGAAATACAGGACATGCCCAAACCACCGGCCACGATTTTTAAGATGGCTTCGTTATGGCCTAGGGTGAGGCGGATTTTAGCATCTTGAATATCTCTTAAGATGGCATGATCAAACACTTCACGAGTACCTGAACCTTCCTCTCTTAAAATCCACTCGATATGATTAAAATCCTGTGGGGTGAGCGGACGGTTTAATTTCGCCAAGGCATGCTCAGGCGCACAGCACACAGCCAACTCATCATCACGCCAATGAATACATTGCAATTGTGGCAGATGGCATGAGCCTTCGATCAGGGCTAAATCGAGCTGAAACTGATTGACCGCTTCAATCATTTGTCGGGTATTACCGACTTGAAGTTGTAAATGTGCTTGAGGTTGCAGTTTGAGGAAGTCAGCCATTAAATCTGGCATTAAATAGTCGCTGATGGTCAGCGTTGCCCCAATACGCAGATCTACACTTTGTAATTCACCTTTAGCGGCTTGTTCAAAGGCATCACAACGACCCAGTATTTCCAAGGCCTGGGGGAGTAAAAAACGGCCTAAATCATTGAGTTGTAATCGTTTGCCTAAGCGGTCAAACAGTGGTGCGCCTAAGCCATCTTCAAGATCCGCCAGTGCCATGCTTGCCGCACTTTGGGTTAAACGTACAGCTTCACTGGCTTTGGTTACGGTACCTTCTTGAGCAACTGCTACAAAAACAGCCAATTGGCGTAAAGTCATGCGCATGTATAGTGCCTTAACATTTTAAATATTCATTCATTTTAGAGTCATGCTACCATGAGCCCAGTCTTTGATACCACGTACAAATCATGTCTTTAGATAAATATACTTTAGAAAAAGTGCTTTCTGTTCATCGTTGGACCGACAATTTATTCAGTTTCACGATGACACGCCCAGCACACTTTAAATTCACCGCAGGGCAGTTTGCCCGAATCGGTTTAAAGGTTGCAGATGATTTGGTGGTACGTGCCTATTCTGTGGTGTCTTCACCGTTTGATGAGACCTTGGAGTTTTTCTCTATCGTGGTGCCAGATGGCGCTTTCACGTCGAATCTACAGCATTTAAAAGTTGATGACGAGCTTTATCTAGAAAAAATACCTTATGGATTTCTTACCTTAGCTCGATATCAACAACCTCTACCCAAAGATCTGTGGTTATTGGCCACAGGCACTGGATTGGCCCCATTTATCTCGATGTTGCAAGATTTTGAGACTTGGCAAAAATATCAACAGATTTACTTGGTTTACAGTGTGCGTAGTGCAGCTGAGCTGGCTTATATCGATCGCATACAAGAGATCGTTGAAAATTTTGCGGAAGGGCATCAGGGTTTTAAAATGTTGCCGATTATCACCCGAGATCCGCAAGCCGAATTGCATGACCGTTTACCAATCTTGATTGAAAATGGTCAACTAGAGCAAGCGGCTGGGACTGCCTTCAATCCCGAGAGTACCCATATCATGCTCTGTGGTAATCCGCAGATGGTCGATGACACCAAAGAAGCTTTAAAAGCCCGTGGTTTAAATATGAACCGTCGCGGTGAAGGTAATATCGCAGTCGAAAACTATTGGTAGTTTATAGGGTGCACCAAGGCATGCGGCGCTGAATACAGTTTTAGCTTAGACATGATCATTCAGCGTTAATGCATTGATTAATGAACAAACATATCCATAAATTCACGTAATTCAGCGATCGCTGTTTCAACATCACTGTTGAGCCAAGTCGGTTCAAACAATCCCGCATAATGTTCTAAGCGATCATGGGGTACGATCAATCGGATCGGGCAGTCTTCTTCGATCAGGCGCCAAGGAATGACTGGAACTTCATGGTCTAATAAGGCATTGACGTTACGAATATCAATCACGATGGCGTTGATACAGTCAGGGAAAGGCATCACAGAAAACTCATCACTGCGACGACGAAAGTACTCGATATCGCCCCATTGCAATACCTCACTCGGTTTACTAAATTCGATAATCCCAATCAAATGCCCATCACGGCTATGGTGTATAAAACATTCATGACGAAGGTCGGTGTCCAAATCAAGCGTGACACTTTGCCGTTGGTAAGCCATATCAAATCAGATCAATTAACAGGGCGGCTAGTATAGCTTAAATCGCACAGTTTAAAGCCGTCGCATGATTACGATCGAATAAAATAATTAACACATCGCAACACTGTGCTGCTAGCCGCATTGTTAACATAAAACCCATCGATGGCTCAATCGACAGGTGAAAATGATGCAACATGACTTTTCAAAACCGACTTATGTGACCAGCGCTGAGGATTTGCAAAAGAAAAAACGCCTACCAGTTTATATCTTGATCTTGGTGGGATTGTTTTTATTCTCTATGCTTATTCATATGATTTCTAAAGCTTTTTAGTGTATATAAAGGGTCTTTTTATCGTGAAGACTCCAGTACATCTTTAGGTTTTACGCGCTGGATCAATCTGGGCTCAAATAACTCTATACCTGTGGATGTATAGAGTTTTTTTTTAAATTAAGCCCAAGAAATTGTTGTAATTATGCTGCATTTTGTTGAATAAAAAACACACTATTACTATGGTTGAGTCATAGGCTGTAAGAAAATGCTGGAAAAATAACGTCTCGAAATTCTCCAATTAATAAATATTGCACTAAGCAATGACCTACGAGGTATAACAATGAATGATTATGTGAGTCCAGAATTCACTGGAAAATTTGATTTTATGTACTATTGGGATCAGTTTCAGCCGATTATCGCAGCAGTTGCCATACTCATCATTGGCTGGATATTGGCGTTGATCATTGCTGCTGGTATCAGAAAAATCCTTAGAAAATTAAATATTAACCACAAATTATCCAATGCTGCAGGCCATGCTGTAGCGGAGGAGCCGTCGCCGAATTATGAAACCATTTTGGCTAAATTTGTGTTCTGGTTCATCATGATCATTGTGGTCGTCGCTGCCTTAAATATACTGAATATCAGTAGTGTCAGTGCTCCTTTGAGTTCTATGATTGGTCAATTCTTAAGCTTTGTGCCAAATCTTATTGCTGCAGTGATCATTGGCTTCATTGCCTGGGTAATTGCGCGCTTGGTTCGCGCGGGGCTAAGTAAAACCCTCGCCAAGACGCAGTTAGATGAAAAGCTCAGTAGCGAAGCAGGTGTCTCTGCGATTAGTTCAAACATCGCCGATATCGTGTACTGGTTGATCTTATTACTATTTTTGCCGATCATCTTGTCGATTCTAGGCTTAACGGGTTTGTTGCTGCCGGTGCAGGGTATGCTCAACGAAGCCATCGCCTTTATACCAAATCTATTTATGGCCGGGGTCATATTATTTGTCGGTTATATTTTGGCAAAAATTGTGCGTGGTATCGTGGAAGGCCTGTGTAATAGCCTGAACCTTCAGCAAAGTGCAGAGAAAATCGGGCTATTTAAAAACTCAAGTTTGGCGCGTTTCTTTGGTTCTTTTGTGTTTGCCTTGATTATCATCACCGCATTGATCGTGGCTTTTGAAGCCTTAGGTGTACGTGCAATCTCTGATCCAGCGACAGCAATGTTGTATGAGATTATGAATGCCATTCCACAAATTATCGCAGCGACCTTGATCCTGATTTTGGCCTATGTGGTGTCGCGCTTTGTGGCACGCTTGCTGACCGAGTTAGTTGCAGGCACGGGCGTTGATCAGATTCCAGCAAAACTTGAAGTGCAAAGCTACCTGGGTCAAACCAAGATTTCTCAAGTGATGGGTTATCTGATTGTATTCTTCACCATGTTATTTGCCGTATCTGAGGCTGCTAATCGTCTTGGTCTGCATCAGATTAGCGAACTGATTGCGATGTTTATCCAATTCGGTGCCAGCATCTTGCTCGGAGCAGTGATCTTAGTGATCGGTTTCTGGCTGGCCAATATCGTCGCCAATGTGGTGCAACGCGGCGAATATAGCTGTTCAAAATGCTTAGCCACTTTGGTTCGTGTTTTGATCATGGGCTTAGTCATTGCCATGGGTCTAAAAGCCATGGGTATCGCAGATTCTATCGTGAACTTAGCCTTTGGTCTCACTTTGGGTGCAGTTGCCGTGGCCTTCGCTGTGGCCTTTGGTCTCGGTGGACGTCAACCTGCTGAGCGTTTGTTGACTGATTTGATGGATCGTGCCAAAAACCAAGATCCATTGGCAAAAGATTCACCTAAATCTGAATCTTCAACAGTAACTCCAACTGCAGGGGAGTTCCATACGCCAAGCAGTGCGGTGGACCTAGGGCCAAATGACCCAGATAAAAATGATACTGATATACAAAGTCCGCCTAAAAATGACCTGAATTAACATTTGATTTATATTAAAAATCGATCACCCTAATGGGTGGTCGATTTTTATTTTTTGTCTAGGGCCTATAGATTAAGGGAGAGTCCAATGCCAAGAACGCCTAAGCATCCGAGTAGTCAACAGAATAGCCATCCGAACAAGCACCCGCATAAATTTTTAGCACCGATTGTGATCGCAGGGATTACGGTTGGATTTTTGGTCAGCGCCTACCGCTTTGTGTTTAAGACTCAGGTTGCTGCACCAGAAAAAGCGCCACAATCCGTTGACAATGAGCCAGACTCAACACAACGACCCGCTTAGACTATATGCATTACATTGCTTAGAGCCTGAAACAGTATTGAGCAGTTGTTTGTTTAGACATACTGTGCAGCGGCATAGGCTGATGACCAAGCCCATTGAAAATTGTAACCGCCCAGATGGCCCGTTACGTCTAAGACTTCACCAATGAAATAAAGCCCTTTTTGCTTGTTACTTTGCATGGTTTTTGAGGAAACTTCAGCGGTATCCACACCACCCAAGGTCACTTCAGCAGTGCGATAGCCCTCAGTGCCCGAAGGCTTAACTTCAAAGGCATGCAACTGTTGTGCAATCTGTTTTAACTGTTCATCACTGATCTGACCGATTGCGGTTTCTGCAACGCTAGGCCAAATCAATTGTTGCAGTTCTAAGACCACACTTTTGGCCATTAATTCAACCAATAAGGTACGCAGCAAGACTTTCGGCTGTTGGCTTTTTTTCGCTTGGAAAAAAGCAGTTAACTCAAGTTTCGGTAGGAAGTTAATTTCAAAACTTTGCCCCGGCAACCAATAGTTTGATAGCTGCAAGGCACTGGGCCCACTCAGGCCACGGTGGGTAAACAGTAGGGCTTCATTAAAGGCATTGAGCGAATTACTGAGGTTGACGTCTAAGGCATTGCCACTTAAGCGCGTGGTTACGAGTTTAAATTGATCACTAAAGGTAAAGGGCACCAGACCGGCACGTGTCGGATAGACATGATGACCAAATTGTTTGGCAAGTTGATAACCAATACCAGAACCACCTAAGGTCGGGATGGAGAGACCACCGCTGGCCACCACCAAGGAACCTGTCTCAAAGCGGCCTTGGGTGGATTCAACTTGAAAGCGATCTTCTGCAAGTAGATTGACAGCCGTGACTTCAGCATCTGTTTTAATGCTGACTTTTTGGGTTTTTTCACATTGCTTGAGCAGCATGGCCAAGATTTCTTTGGCACCATTGAGGGTAAACAAACGACCATTGCCACGTTCTTCGTACTCAATCCCATAGTCACAGACCATGCCGATAAAGTCCCAGTTGCTATAACGGGTCAAGGCTGAAATCACAAAATGCGGATTGTGCGAAATAAAGTGCTGAGGCTCGACTTCCATATTGGTGAAGTTACATTTACCCCCACCGGACATCAGGATTTTTTTACCAATTTTATTGGCTTTTTCTAAGACCAAGACTTTACGTCCACGTTGCGCAGCCAAAGCCGCCAGCATGAGTCCAGATGCGCCTGCACCAAGCACAATGACATCATAATGAGAGTGGGACATGTAAAACTCGTCTAGCTAGAAAGTTGCGGATTATAGCCAATTTTTGATTTTTTTTCAGGACTGATCGACAGCAAAAAACAGCGTCTTAATGTAAAGAGTATGTTTTAAGCGGTGGCTGCTTTGCCCTGTAAGCCACCAGAATGAATGGCGAGAATGCGAGTGCCAGCCTTAAAGTGGCCCTTGCTGATCAGATCAAAAATTCCGTAGAGCATTTTTCCGGTATAGATCGGTTCGATCGGGATGGTAAAAGCGAGTTCAAAATCCTCAATAAATTGCAGCAGGGCAGTTGAGGTCTTGGCATAGCCGCCGCAGCAATAGTCATCAATAATGCGCCAATTGCATTTATCGGTATATTGCTGCACCTGTGCATGTAGAAAATCACCTTTTAAGGCGGAGAATCCCAAGACCTGTTGCTGATCTGAACTGGCTTCGATGATGCCAGCCAAAGTGCCTCCAGTACCAACTGCTGCACAGATCTGATCATAGTCCTGTCGATCCTGTAGGCTGAGGATTTCCTGACAGCCTTGAACAGCCAAGGCATTACTGCCACCTTCAGGGACGATATAGGCGTGGGGATAGCGTAGTTCTAAGGCAGCGAGGTAAGCAGCTTGATGTTTTTCTCTGTAGCTTTGGCGCGAGACAAATTGCAACTGCATGCCCAGACTTTGCGCCGTGGCTAAGGTTGGATTGAGGGGGTGTTGCGCCAGCTCTTCACCACGAATGATCCCAATACTCTCAAATCCAAACAGCGCTGCTGCATATGCAGTTGCGGCAATATGGTTGGAATAAGCACCACCAAAGGTCAATATCTGTCGATAACCCAAGCTTTTGGCTTCGATCAGATTGTATTTCAGTTTGAAGAATTTATTGCCTGAAATCTGTGGATGGATTTGATCCAAACGTTTGATGGTCAATTGCACATTATCCGCCAGCACAATGCTTTGCGTACTGACGGCCTGTGCGATCTGATCAAATTGTTGTTGCATCATCATCTCTTCGCGTTAAACGGTTAAATGGTTTCGTGGTTAAACAGTTTCGTGGTTAAACAGTTGAGTGGTGAACATTTAGGCTGTGGGTTTAGTGATCCATTGCTTTGGATTGGGTATCCACCGAAGTCACCACTGACATTCCCGGGCGTAGTCGATCGATATCGGCTTGATTCGCATCAATGGCAATCCGCACTGAGATGCGCTGTACCACCTTGGTAAAATTACCTGTGGCATTGTCCGCCTTAAGCACACTAAATTCGGAACCTGCTGCAGGCGAGATTTGATCGACTCGTCCAGTAAATTTCTGATGCTTCAGTGCATCTACCGTAAACCACGCCCGTTGCCCGATTTTTATATCAGCGATCTGGGTTTCTTTAAAATTGGCCATCACCCATGTCTGTTTGGGGATCAAAAACAACAATTGCGTTCCCGCTGCAACATATTGTCCAACCCGCGGTGTGACCTCACCCAGTTGGCCTGACATCGGTGCGTGAATGGTACTATAGTTTTGCGTGGTTTTGGCTTGATCCAACAGCGCTTGGGCACTAGAGACTTGTGCTTTGAGTCCTGTTTCAGCCACCTGAGCTGTTTTCAATGCCTCCTCACTGACGATGACATTGGCCTGTGCTTGTTTGAGCATGGCTGCATTGTTTTGAGTATCAGCAAGGGCTTTATCTTGTTCAGATTTGGCAGCTGCGCCACTATTTCCCAATTGTTGATAGCGTTGCAGTTGCGAACGGGACAATTGATAAGCTGCTTGGGCTTGATCCACTTTGGCTTTCGCCGCGGTAATATCGGCTTTACGTTGCTGAATCAACTGTGCTTGATTGGCCAGTGTGTTTTGGCTTTGTGCTACACCCGATTGTGATTGACTGACTTTTTGATTGTAGGGCGTGGCATCGATATGCATCAGGGCTTGGCCTTGTTGGACTTGATCAAAATCCTTGACCAGAACATCTTGCACATAGCCATTGATTTGTGAAGATAAAATGGTGGTTTGGCTCTTTATATAGCTGTTATCCGTTTTTTGTATGCTGCTATTAAATGGGCCAATGCGCCATGCCCAGAGGATGATCACCACACCAAAGATAAACACCAGCAGCATCAGCCACAGGATGCGTTTCGGTGTGGCAATTAACTTACTCGAAGGCGGTGGCGTCAAAGACAGTGGTTCTGGTTTTTTTTCTGTCGTGTCTGCTGCCGCGTTCGGAGTGGGCGCATTGGGTGTGCTTGACATGGCGATCTCCTATTTTGTGGATTCTGTGTTGATTGGGGGCGCAGTTTGAGCCAAACGATAGCGACTCCACAGGATATTGGCACTGCCCCAAAGCAGCAATATCAAGGCAAATATCCCGTTAAGCGCAATCACATCATTGTAGGCACGGACTTGAGCTTCACGGCTTACCGTGGTGTTTAGGCTTCTTAAGGCTTGATTTTGTTCCAATTGCGGATCTGTGAGGTAGCTGCTCGTTGCAGATGCAGTGCTGTGTAGGCGCTGTTCGACCAAGGCTTGATTGGGGGAGAGTTCATTGAACATTTCCATTTTATAACTTTGGCTGCGGTGCTGTTGATAGGTGGAGAAGAATGAATTACCGATCAATCCACCGAAGTTTTGTGTGGCAGAAAACAGCACGATAAAGGTCACGATATGGGTGGGGCCTTTTTGCAAAGCACGGATCATCCCGGTCAATAGCAATGGGCCAATAAAAGCCCCACCTGCAATGCCGAGTAAAAATTGGCTGAGATAAAAATCGGCCGGGCGTACACTGCTGGTGAGTTGATAATCCAAGCCACAGGCCACCAAGATCAATACCACAGCAAACAGTAAGTGTAGGAAGATGCGCTCTCGTGAAAATGTCAACGCACTCAATAATGTCCCCGCAGTGATGCCGGCAAAGATCACAGCGTAAAGGGGGACGAATTGATCAGGACCCATGCCCATAGCTTTTAAGAAATTGACTGCGGCATAACTTTGTTCTGACATTAAAAAACGGATCGCCAATGCCGCGAAGATAAAGTTCAGCACTGAAGCGGTACCGATCCATCGGGTCTGGATCATCGGATTGACCCTAAAATGCTCATAGGCCAAGCCGAGCAGCACCAGTCCAAAGCCAGCAATCAGCATATAGGCCAAGCTTGGACTATTGAACCACCATTGGATTGGGCCTTGAGTCAGTACGATACACAATAATGCAAAGCCGGGTGCCAACAGGGCGAAGGTGATAAAGTCTTGTTTTTCAAATACCGCAATCCGCAGACTGCGTGGTAGTTTTAGCGCGACCACCATCGCCAAACAACATAGTGCCAGACCGAGTTCAAAGCTGTATAAGATCGCCCAATCATTGACATCGACCAAGCTCGGCGAAATGATCCATGCCAAAGGCACACCAAGTTGCTGAAAGCCAAGCGCCAGATAAATGCCCTTACCAAAATGCGCGCGCTGAAAGGCCTGCATGATGTAGTACATGCCCAAGGAACTGAGTGGGGCAGCGACCAAACCACTGACGAAACGCACGAATAGAGCCATATGAAAGGTATGGACCACGAGATGCATGATCAGTACGGCAATAAACAAGATCAGGCCCAGCTCTGAAAATAGCCTAAGCCCATACTGTTGTCGGGCCTTAAACAAGATCAGGTTGGAGCTGACATTGGCCATCACATAGACCGCAGGAATCCACGCTGCCTCACTCGGGGTCAGACCATATTCACCTTGAATAATTGGTAGATTCGCCGTGATAAAACCATTACTCAAACTGCCTGATATTGCGATGAAAATCCCAATGATCAGGTACAACACCCGTTTATGGTTGGGATGATTAATCACTGCCGGTGAACCGGGCAAAGTCGGGCGCTCTTCAGGGGTCCAGTCCGGGGTGGGTTCGAGTAAGCGAGGCTGTTTGTCCATCAATCCCTCACTGACTCAGCAAGATGCGGTTACTGCCTAGACAGTACGCAGGCAAAGTGTGTAGCTGGCGTGCTGATGTATACAGCTGATGGATATGGTGATGCATGGCTTAGGCCTGTAGCTGAATGCCGTGGATAAACAACTCCACCGCGCGTTCAGCCAATTGGATCTGTGCTTGTTCAGTATGACCTTGAAATGACGCACGCAGTATGGCGTTGAGCAGGGCATAGTCTTTGGGGCTGAGGTCTGATCTACACAAATGATGTTTAATCGCCGTGTCAATCAAGGGTTGCAGGATGGCATCCCGTTGCTGGTAGATCGCCAATAGTTCAGGATCATCGTGTGGGATGACGCGCCAATATTCCATGAGCGCAGTGAGGTAGGGCAGATCTTGAATGTGATTGCGAACCAAGCGTATAAAACCATCGGGGTAGAGGGAAAAGCTTTGCGCATTTTTCTCAAGACGTGCCAGTGCATGTTGCATCAAGGCCAACACCAAGGCACGACGATCCGCGAAGTTGCGATAAAAGGTGGCACGGCCCAATTGCGCATCTTGGATGATCAGTTGTAAGGGGGCATTAATGCCATGATCGCGAAAGACATCCAATGCGGATTGCATCAATATTTCACGATTTTGTTGGGCTTGTTGTTGGCGCTGATTCATCATCAATATTGGATTGATCACATTTAATCTATTGAATGATATTTAACGGACATTTTTGTCCGTTGTAAAATTCTTTCTGCATTTTTTTTGTAACATCACTGAGTTGGTTTTTATCAATTGAGGCCCACGCTTTGCATCAGATCAAAAGAAGTGATTTGATTTTAGCGTATTTTAAAATGGTTATGTTTTCTGTTATTTCCAATCAATCAAACAATTAGCCTCATAACAGGCATGAGGGCTTGGTTATTGTCGGGAGGCGTAGATGATTGAGTGATTTCACGATAAGGATTGCAATCTGTTCAGCAATCTATTTTCATCTTTAAATATCCAACCAAATCACTAAATTAATGCAGTCAATCTTGTGATTTTAGTGAGAAAAAGCATAACATTTTTAAAATATACTTTAGTCGTAGTAAACCTAAGATAGCAGCACCTTCAAGCTGGCTATTGCAACATGCTCAAGATAATGATCTGGCCCGTATTCAAATATCTAACCTGGTCGTTATAGATCAGCCCATTGATGCTGCAAAGGCCCTATGCCCAGTCACATTTAGTCCCTGCCGTTTCAGCTGAGTCGGCTGTGCATCAACGACAATTTCAGCAGTGGATCAGCGCACAACCATCACATCAAATTGAAGAATATCAACGTTATGTGCGTAAGTATGTCAAAGTCATACCAAGCATATTTGTACTGACCTATTATCCAGGTGCATTGAAACGGCACTGTGAATCGCAGCGCTTTATGATCCCTGCTCAAACAGAATGGTTGAATATCGTGACCAGCTTACAACTGTATGAAAAGTTACAGGCCACAGGCTTGCTCAAGTACTATCAGATTATTTCAGTACGTGGAATCGTTGCGAGCTGTCAGGAGAAAAATCGAAATGTAGTGTCATTCGTCGCTTCAGGGGTCTATGCCAAAGCATTGCCTAGAGCGAGTGTGGGCACGGGGCATGATGCACAAGAAATCGATGCACTCTGTGGATTTTGGCAACAAGAAGGGCGACACTTTAAGATGGGATTGGGCATTTATGAACATCGTATATTGCACATCAATCGCCAAAATCATCGTAGTTGGAGCCAAGATGCCACGATTAAAGAGGGCTTTTGTCCAAGTATGCAGAAGTTCGGTTTGGCCAAGAGCCATCGAATCTTACAGACCGAGATGCCACGTAAAATGATAAATAAAAGTTATGCATATGTGTATAAATGATCATTTTATTTTTTGTATTTATAGGGCTATGCTGCATCTTTAATCGAATGAGATCAGCTCCATGCACAGACATCATGCCAATACAAGCACTACGCAGAAGAGTCAACACGATATTAATCAACAACAATATCATCAAAAATCAGATGCTTATTTAAATAGTACCGTACATGCACAAGGTATTGAATTTGCCAAAATGCAACAGCTGGTCGGGCAGTATCCTGCTGCTCAAGTGTTAGACCTTGGATGTGGTGGTGGGCATGTCAGTTATCAGGTCGCAGCCAATTCACAACAAGTCACAGCCTACGACCTCAGTGCAGAAATGGTTGATTTGGTTGTTGCCCAAGCTGGGAAAAAGGGCATGCATCAAATCGTGGGTCAAGTCGGTCCTGCAGAGCATTTAGATTTTGCAGATCATCATTTTGATGTGGTTTTGAGTCGCTACTCTGCACACCATTGGCAAGATTTGGCTCAAGCTTTGCAACAGATCTATCGCGTCTTAAAACCACAGGGCAAAGTGATCCTATTTGATACTTTGGGCAGTGAACATCCAAGTATTGATACTTTTATTCAGAGTATTGAGTTCATCCGCGATCCCAGCCATGTGCGTAATTACAGCTTAGCGCAGTGGGTGCGCTTTGCCGAATATGCGGGCTTTCAGGTTGAGGTGGTCGAGATACAACATTTAGAGCTAGATTTTAAAAGTTGGGTGGAACGGATGCAGACCCCTGAAACTGCAGTGCAAAGCATTCGTTATCTACACAGCAAGGTTTCAGATATGGTGCGCCGCTATTTCAATTTGCAAGCAGATGGCACCTTTAGCAATAGAGCGATATATTTACAGCTCAGTAAAATTTAGCTTTTTACACGGGTCTGTTGAGCTATCATTGTAAAGTGAGCATTAAAATCAATCTGCCTACTCAACTTAAAATGGATCGACCTTGTCTATAGACCTGAGCAATACCGATGCAAAGCCCCAATCGATCATGCGCTCGCCATGGATGGTTGCAGTGCTGATCTTATGCACTGCGATCTTGGCATCGTGTAAGCCAACGTCGAAGAAGGTGCAACTTCCCGAAGATCCGCATTATCCAGTTGATGCCAAGACCCTGAAGCAATTTGAGCAATGGAAAGCGCAGCAAAATCCAGCGCAGTTGGCCAAATATCAGGCCTATGTGGCAGAGCGTATTGATCAACCGCTCAGTCTTTATGCCTTGAGTTTCAATGGGCATCGCACACCAGCGCAGTGTGAGCATCTACGTTTTTCTATTCCACCAGAACAGCAATGGTCACATATTATCCCGAGTCTAAAGCTGATTGAGCGTCTACAAGCCCAAGGATTATTCAAGCATTATCAAATCATCTCGACCTATCGCAGTGCTGAAATGAATGACTGTATCAAAGGGGCCAAACGCAGTAAGCATGTGCATAATCATGCAGTTGATTTTAAAGCTCTGGATGAGAACTGGAAGCCCTATCGCCAGAGTGCTTATCTGCAGTTGCAGCAGCAAATGTGTCAGTTTTGGAGTGAGTCAGGTGCAAAGGCAAAGATGGGACTTGGGGTCTATCCAAGTCGTAGCTTTCATATCGATACCCAAGGTCACCGGACTTGGGGTGGGGATTATCAGCGTAAAAGCTCACCCTGTATCTTGGCACAGTGAGGTATCGCCTAAAGCTATTGTGATCACAGGCATGGCAATCAACGCTACTGAGATTACAGATACTGGGGAAAAAGGACTAAGGTTTAATAGGCTTAGGGGCGAGCATTCACAGTACTGTGATCAGTTTCGGTGGGTTGAGCATTATTTCTGAGATGTGCTCTGCAACTGATGACTGCACAAAGCATTGAAGTGATGGACATGA
This sequence comes from Acinetobacter calcoaceticus, assembly GCF_004345325.1. GTDB lineage: Bacteria > Pseudomonadota > Gammaproteobacteria > Pseudomonadales > Moraxellaceae > Acinetobacter > Acinetobacter calcoaceticus_D. The sequence goes on along the minus strand of NZ_SLVJ01000014.1, from coordinate 90,219 downwards.
ACAGCACGAAACATAGAGCGGCAATCCAAAAATCAACATGTAGAAATATGATCAGCAGAGCAGGGATGATCCAGATCATCGATGCGCAAAAACCAGACCAGATAAATCGCGTCCAGCCCGCAGTTGGTAAATGAGGCTGAATGAGTTTCTCAAAAATGCGTCCCGTGAGTAGTGCAGGTAAGATGCCGAGAATATATCCAAATACCAGACAGAAAAGCATCATACCCAGCATAGGAAAAATAATTTGCGGGTCAATCAGTCCTTTGAGGAATCGCATTGGATCGTATAGATAAATTTCAGCATGCCCAAGCAGCACCAGTATTGAAGTTGCAATAGGGGGTCCGAATACAATAAAGGGTGTGTAATTTTTTTTCATTTATAGGGGCTCAATGCGTTTAAATTATCGGTATTGTTCTGATTTGAGGATTGCATAAAGATAATACGCGATTAATTTTTAACTGAAAAGTGAAAGCCGATTTGTAATTCGGTTAATATAGCGCTTTCTTCTAAACTGGATGTCTGTTGTGGAATCACTGTTGATATTGGGTTCAATCGCCTTGGCACTGATGTTAGGTGCGATCAGTCCGGGACCGACATTTATTTATGTAGCGAAAAACTCCATCGCCATTTCTCGTCGCCATGGTTTGTTCACGGCACTGGGCACAGGTACCGGTGCAGCATTATTTGGCTTACTCGCCGTGTTGGGGCTACAAGCGATTTTATTGGCAGTCCCTTCTGCATATCTGGTCTTAAAAATTTGTGGTGGGCTGTATCTACTTTGGTTGGCTTATAAGATCATCCGTCATGCCAAAGAACCGATTGCTGTTGCAGGGGCATCGGCAACGCAAATGAGTTATCGCCAAGCCTTTCAGCTGGGCTTTATTACGCAGGTGAGCAATCCTAAAATCGCCATTGTATTGGCGAGTATCTTCACAGCGTTATTACCCAAAGTTTTTCCAAGTTATTATTATGTGGCCTTGCCATTATTGTGCTTCTTTATCGATGCTGGCTGGTATTCATTGGTTGCTGTGGCACTTTCGGCTGAGAAACCTCGCCAAGTGTATCTCAAGTTTAAAGCCAACTTTGACCGCATCGCTGGCGGTGTCATGGGCTTGCTCGGTTTAAAATTGATTTTTGGTATGAAATAATTCGCAAAGAATAAATCAGGGAAGAGACAATGAACTGGATGATGTTCACAAAAACCACGCTTATGATCAGCTTAACGTGTATTGCATCAGCTGTGTGGGCCAAGGAAACAGTATTGGCCCAAGCAGGCGCGGTGCAGATGATCGAACGCAATTGTAAGGAAGAGCCTTATGCGTGTGACTATCTGGTTCGTCATCAAGGCAAAGAGACAGTGCTGATCAGCGATTGGTCAAAAACAGCAAAGGCATATCAGTTTAGCCCGAAGTTGATTGGTTTTCAGGTCGGTGCTACAGGCATTGCACATTTGTTAACGGTCTATGATGATCAAGGCAATCAAAAAGAATTCTTTCAATTGATGGGTATGAATGCCAAGCAACAATGCTTTGTCACCGAAGAACAGATTAAAAAAGATCAGCATAAAATCGTATTCTATCGCCTACCGAGCTTAAAACCTTATTTGACTTTGAATCAGCAATCCTCAGGGATGCAAAATTATAGTCGCACTAATCGAGCTTATTTTGATCACGAGAGTGGTGAGTTTATTTTAAGTTACCCCGTGAGCGAAGATGGTGAGGCCTATGATCAACTGATCACAGTTCAACAGCCATGTAGTTTGAACCCCAAAGTGCTGGTGGATGAGGTTGAATAATAAAAAAAGCATGATTTAATTTTTTTTTTGCGGTGGTGATAGCAGAGCCAAGAGAGTGTGACGCAAATAAAAGTTACTGGGAACATCATCATAAAGATCAAATTGAGTGGCTTAGATAAATCAGAGCCGATGAGATTGAACAACAATACCAAGGGAAACCAGATTAGATTGCTGTAAAAACCACTGCGGATAAAATGTTTTAATTTTAGATTGATATTGTGCTTTTTCATAAAGCCATTAAAGCTTAAAGCTGTCACGATCGCGGGCGCAATACCTAAAATATAACTATAGATGACCACCATGATAAATATACCTAAAAGCTCATTATTTTCTCTAAATAAGCTGTCGGGATATTGCAGAGTGATCAGTATTACAAATGAAAGATAGCTCAACATTGCTGCAATAGCTGGGCCGCCCAAAATAAAGATTGGGAAGATATTAAATTGTATTGACGAATCGTTGCTTTTCTTCATTTAAATAGCCTTAGTATATTATTCATCAATACCTTAAAAAACTAGGCTGCAGCCCTAGAATTGAATATTTTGAGTTGCTTTTTAAATGATCGCCAAGATAAATATGAGCAGATCAAACTGCTATAAAGCATGATGCTGATTAATCCAAGTGCATAATGGGACTTGTTTACAGAAAAAGGATAAATGAGTAGTGGGACGGGTAACCACAGCAAGACACTAAATGCCCCACAAGCGATAAAATGATACAGCTTAGCAGACCTAATATATCGTTTAATAATCCTATTAAAGATAAAGCTAGTGACAATCGCGGGAAGCAACCCGAATAGATAGCTCAGGATGAAAATAATAAAAAAACCAGAAATAAGGTTGGGAATGTCCTGAATGATATATTCATCTGAGGTGAAGAAATCAGATAAAAAAAATGCAATGAAGATCGTTATGCCAGCAATAGCAGGGCCACCCAAGATAAAGATCGGGAAGTTATCAAATTGCAGTTGTGGATTGTTGCCTTTCTTCATTTAAATAGCCTCATTATTCTAGCTTAATCATCAATACAAAATGCTTGGGGCCTTGATGCATCACACATTGAGCGTCATTATGCTGAGCTATCCGCCGAGAGCATCTTGGATCGTGCTGTTTTTTTTAGCAGATGGCAATGATAACGCCAAACAATGATTGCACAGCCAATACTGCTGATGAGCATAATGCAGATCAGTATTAATAGAATAAAGGCCATTGGACTTAAAAAAGCATAGAGAATTAATACCAATGGTAGCCAGATGATAACGCTATATACAGCGCAAGAGATAAAGTGCCTGAGTTTAAGCTTGGCGCAATAGGGCTTTAAAAAGTTAGCAAAGATAAAGCTGGTTGCCCAAGCAGGTAATACCCCAATGACATAACTCAACATGATCATAGCTAGAAAATGTTCTGCAATGGAGCCACGTTTTGAGGCCAAATTTGTCTCGGGATTCAAATAAAGATCGATAATCGTGGACAAAAGCGTTATTACAATAGCTGCGATCATTGGCCCAATCAAAATGAATATACGCACGATCTTGAGCTTCTTTAGCATTTTTAAATCAGTTTGCTGATATTGATTCATGTTGGTTTCAGCCTTTATCTCATTACAAATTTTAAAGTCTTCACTGGTTTTCTTATAAAAGAGTAGATACAAAAAAGCTCCCGAAGGAGCTTTGAGCTTAACGATCTATTAAGACACTTTATCACCCGGTTTTGCACCGCTGTCTGGTGAGATGATAAAGATATTATCGCCATTGCCTGCAGCGAGTACCATACCGTTTGAAATACCAAAACGCATTTTACGCGGTGCAAGGTTCGCCACCATCACCACCAATTTGCCAGTGAGGTCTTCAGGTGCATATTGGCTGCGAATGCCACTAAACACATTGCGATGTTCAGCCTCACCCACATCAAGGGTCAGTTGCAATAACTTATCTGAGCCTTCAACCGTTGCTGCTGTAACCACCAATGCCACACGTAGATCAACTTTTAAGAAGTCTTCAATGCCGATGACGCCACTCTCAGACACGGTCGCAGTTGCAGGTGCTGCTTTTTCAGTAGCCTTGGCTTTTTTCTTTTCAACTTTAGGCGCTTCAGTGCTGGCCAAAGACTCTTTAGAGGCTTCAACCATCGCTTCAACTTTGGCTTTATCAACACGTTGCATCAAAGGCTGGAACTGTGCAATCGCATGGTTGGTCAAGATTGTTTGACGTGAAGCAAAGTCAAAGCTGTCTAGTTGTAGGAAGCTTTGTACTTGCTCAGCCAAATGCGGCAATACAGGTGCAAGATAAACTGCCAATTGACGGAACAAGTTAATGCCGACTGAGCAAACCTCATGTACTTGCTGAGCTTGACCTTCTTGTTTGGCCAATGCCCACGGTTTTTTCTCATCGATATATTGGTTGGCTTTGTCTGCAAGCGCCATGATTTCACGGATCGCTGCAGAAAACTCACGAGCTTCATAAGATGCAATGATACTTTGACCAGCATCGATAAAGCTTTGTACCAACTCAGGTTCAGCACATTGGGTGGATAGGGTGTTATCAAAGTCTTTATTAATGAACTTGGCGCAACGGCTGGCAATATTGACCACTTTACCGACCAAGTCTGAGTTTACTTTTTGCACGAAGTCATCAAGATTGAGATCCGAATCTTCAACTTTGTCAGAGAGTTTCGATGCAAAGTAATAACGCAATTGCTCAGGGTTGAGATGCTCACGGTAGGTTTGTGCCTTAATAAAGGTACCGCGTGATTTAGACATCTTCTGACCATTAACAGTCAAGAAACCATTCACGAACAAGCCTGTAGGTGTGCGGTAGTTTGCGCCTTCAAGCATGGCAGGCCAGAACAATGCATGGAAATAAACGATGTCTTTACCAATGAAGTGATAGACCTCATTTTTACTGTCTTTTTTCCAGTACTCATCAAAGTTCAAATCTGGACGTTTGGTATTGATGTAGTTTTCAAAACTCGACATATAGCCGATTGGTGCATCAACCCAAACATAGAAGTATTTGTTTGGCGCATCTGGGATTTCAAAACCAAAATACGGCGCATCTCGGGAAATATCCCAATCTGAAAGGCCAGCATCAAACCATTCATCTAACTTATTGGCGATTGACGTCGGTAAACGGCCCTCATCACGGGTCCATTTTTGTAGATATTCTGAGAAATCTGGCAGTTTAAAGAAGTAATGATCAGATGACTTTTCAACAGGCGTAGCACCACTTAGGGTAGAGCGCGGGTCGAGTAATTCAGTGGCATTATAGGTGGTGCCGCATGATTCACAGGCATCACCATATTGATCTTCAGTCTTACATTTCGGGCAAGTGCCTTTAATAAAGCGATCAGAAAGGAACATGCCTTTTTCTGGATCAAATAGTTGATTGACTGGGCGTACAGCAATATGTCCCGCTTCACGGTTTTTAATATAGATTTCTGAAGCGCGGTTTAAGTTGGTCTGACTATGGGTTGAGTCATAGTGATCAAACTGGATACCAAATTCGGAGAAATCCAACTCATGTTGTTGTTGCACTTCAGCGATTAATTGTTCTGGTGTAATGCCATTGGCTTGTGCACGCAACATGATCGCGGTGCCGTGTGCATCATCCGCACAAACATAAGTCACCATATGTCCCATTGCACGCATGGCACGAACCCAAATATCAGCTTGGATATAACCGAGTAAGTGACCCATATGGATCGGACCATTGGCGTAAGGCAGGGCGTTAGTGACTAAGATATTTCGCACGGATACAAGTCTCTCATTGCTAGTGAATACAAGGCTAAGGATTTTACCTGATCAATCACGGAAAACCTAGCAAGGCTTTTGTCTTCTCACAGATTCGCGTGATCAAGTGCATTTGATTTGACTGGATTGTAGGGCAGCAGCCATGCAAGTTCTGATACATTTGTCGTAGTGATCAAGATTTCATTTGTGACAAATTGCAGCTTTATTACTGATTTTTAAAATTTTCAGTTATAAATAGAGGTATTCGATGTCGTTCAAATATGAAACTTCACCAGCTTAAAAGTAATTTAAAAGAGGGCAATAGTAATGACAAATCAAAGCAAATTAGACGACTTAAAAAATAAAGCATCCGACTTGAGTGATGATGTGAAACAAAGCGCTAAACACACTTCGCAACAAGCAAAGCTTGAATCAGACAAAGCCTTAGACAGCATGAAGCATGCTGCAACTGAAGCCAAAATCAAAGGTGCCAAAACTTTTGATGATTTGAAAAAAAGTATTGGTTTGGCTTATGACGAAAGCAAAGCCAAAGTCAAAGACAATGAATCAAAGGCACAAGATAAATTTGAGCAGTTTAAAACTGAAGCAAGCCATAAACTGGACGAGGCTAAATTAAAAGCCACTGAGTTTAAACATGAAGCTGCAGAAAAATTGGATGAACTCAAAGTTCAAGCCAGCAGCAAACTCGATGAACTCAAGCAAGCTGCTACGGAGACCTTAGATAAACTTAAAGGCAAAGATAAAGACCAAGGCAAAGATCAAGATAAAGACCAAGATAAACACTAAGACGAAGCTTTGATTCGCGTGCTCAGGCAATGGCTTGATGCGCTACAATTCCGAAACAGCCTATGCAATCATCTATATTGAGTCGTTCAGTGAGATGGGTTGGATAGGCTGTTTCCTTTTGCTGTTTTAAGTCCTTATTCAACTGCAACGGGTGTGGCTTGATGAAAGCGCAATTGCCAAAGGCCTACAGCATTGCATAGCCAATATGACGATCTTAAGGTGGTTTTTAACTTTAGTCCTGTCGCTGGGTCGACTTGATAGGAGCGATAAGTGATTAAGGCCACGCCTATACTGAGATGTTGTAATTCAAACTGTTCAGCCTCGATCTTCTGAGTGGGTTGCTGCAACAGCGCAGCGATTATCTCAGCACGATGCGCCATAAACCCAGAACGACCAATCTCCACAAACTGAGGGTGTAACACCCGATCCAGCCAAACGGGATCTTGACGTTGTAGCGCATGCAAACTGCATTCAAGCTCAATTAAATGTTGCAATATATCCATCGCTGTCTACTCCATCCCATTACAGTTCGTTCAACTAGACTGTGTATAGACCTGTTCGAAATCAAAGCTTTCTTAGATCCATATTGTTCTTGTTTAAAAATGTTGACTATTTTACTCGGAATTTATCAAATTCAGGGTATTCCTGCTTGATCTGTACTTAACCTTACTGAGTTTTAAGGCTAAACTAGCCATTATTCAGCTGTTATCCAAATTTGGAGTTCATTATGTCGTGGCTATCTTCGCTTAAATCGGTTTTTTCACCTGCACAGGAGGTGAAACAAGAAGAAGTCCAACAGGTACTCCAAACTTATGTACTGCCTCATTCTACTGAAACCCTTGCAGGCCGTGTCTCTCAAATCAACATTGAGGGCCGAGTATTACAAATTACCATCAATACCTTTCCAGCCGAAGCAGATCATCTGCAACAAATACACGATGAGTTGGCCGATGCACTGGAAAAATGCGGCATCCAAGAACTCAATCTGCATGTAATCCAACAAAAAATTGCCACCACTGGCCAACCGCATTCGGCACCCAAGCAGGGCGCTGCTACTGCTGAAAAATCTAATTTACCGCCTGTGGTCGATGCTGCTGCGATGCCAAGCCCACAGGCAGCACGTCAGCCAACTCAATCAGCAGCACCAGTGCAAACTGCAACTCAAACTGCGACTGCAACTCAAGTTGAGCCTGAAGTTGATCCAAATAATCCACCGATTCAAAAAGCTGCACCACAGCAGCGCGATGTGCCTAAGCATCCACGCATCCAACATGTGATCGTGGTGTCCTCAGGTAAAGGTGGGGTGGGTAAATCTACTACTACGGTCAACCTCGCTTTGGCCTTGCATCAATTGGGGCTGAAAGTGGGTGTACTCGATGCCGATATCTATGGTCCGAGCATCCCGACCATGTTGGGCAATGCTGGCCGTACCCCGATGATCGAAGCGGAAAACTTTGTGCCGATTGAGGCCTATGGCATGCCAGTCCTATCGATTGGACATTTGACCGGGGATCACAACACCCCAGTGGCTTGGCGTGGTCCAAAGGCAACAGGGGCATTGATGCAATTGTTTAATCAAACCTTGTGGCCAGACCTCGATGTGCTGATGATCGATATGCCGCCTGGGACGGGGGATATCCAATTGACTTTGGCGCAACGCATTCCAGTGACAGGTGCAATCATCGTGACCACACCACAAAACGTTGCTTTGATGGATGCGACCAAAGGCATTGAGCTGTTTAATAAAGTCCAGATCCCGGTCATGGGCGTGATTGAAAATATGTCAACGCATATCTGTTCAAATTGCGGTTTTGAAGAACAGATTTTTGGTACTGGTGGTGGAGATAAGTTGGCGGCGCAATATGATATTCCATTGCTGGGTCGCTTACCGCTCAATGTGCAGATCCGTGAAAATGCCGATGCCGGTAAACCCTCTGTGGTGGCAGGTGATTCGGCAGCGGAAAGTTATCTGGCCATTGCTGAAAAAATTGCCGCTCAATTGCCTCTCGCGGCTAAAGATCCACACCGTATTTTCTAATTCACTTAATTCTAATACTGGCTCACAGTGAGTAAAAATGAATACATTTTTGCTCACAATTCAGTTGCGCTATTGCATGACGAATTGATCAAGATCAAGGCTGTCATCGAATTGTCATTTAAGTAAAAAGTTGAAATTTTGTATGAATAATGGACGATATTGAGGAGGGCTTAAGCGGGTGTGACTATTGGGATATTTTTATAACCATAATTTAAACTGATGATAATTAAGACTTTAATTTTAATTTCATAAAAACCAATATCTTGTCTTACAATTCTTTTTTTGCCATGACGATTAAACTACTCTAATCTGCGCTAAATTCTGCAGTGAGGCCTTTGGATGATTTCATGGTTTTTTATTGGGCTCGTGGTCACAGTATTGTTAACCCCAGGTCCGACCAATACCCTGTTGGCATCATCAGGTATACAGGTTGGAGTGCGCCGCTCATTAATGTTGGTTCCAGCTGAGGCATTTGGTTATCTCATCGGCATCACCTTGTGGGGTGGTCTAATCGGGAGTTTGTCGCATAAATACCCCTTTATTCCGCCAATTCTGAAATTATTCAGCGCCAGTTATATTTTATATTTATCGTTTAAATTGTGGAAAACCAAACCTGATGAGCTTGATGGAAGCGTGGCATCTATTCGCGCGCGCGAGTTGTTTGTCGCGACATTACTCAATCCCAAAGCCTTGTTGTTTGCTTCGGCGATCTTTCCCGCTGTGGTATGGCACAACTCAGCAGCGTATGTGTCACACATGTTGACCTTTTTACTGCTTTTGGTGCCGATTGCTTGTTTGTGGACCTTGTTGGGCGCGATCTTGGTGAAGAAAAAAACCAAATGGTTGACTCAAAATAATTTGCAAAAAACCGCTTCAGTGGTATTAATCTTTTTCTGCATACCGCTTGGTTATTCTGCATTTTCTAGCTTTTAGGCTATCCGTTCTGATGATTAGTTTCTAGCAATCGTACAGTACCAGCGTCATGTTGAGTTTTTTCATGATCTGAAACTGAGTCGGTAGAGCTGAATCATTTCCTTCAAGCGCTTTTTACGTTAAAGTACAGCGCAATAATAGTTTGGCTTTTTTGGGATATTTGAATGAGCATCAAATCAGATCGTTGGATTCGCGAAATGAGCGAAAATCTCGGCATGATCGAACCGTACGCAGCCAATCAAGTTCGCATCAATGATCGTGGTGAAAAAATTGTATCTTATGGCGTTTCAAGTTATGGCTACGATGTACGCTGTGCGCCTGAGTTTAAAGTCTTCACCAATGTACATTCGGTGATCGTCGATCCGAAAAACTTTGATGAAAACAGCTTCATCAATATCGATTCTGATGTATGTATTATCCCGCCAAACTCTTTTGCATTGGCCCGTACAGTAGAATATTTCCGTATACCTCGTAATGTACTGACCATTTGTTTGGGTAAGTCGACCTATGCGCGTTGCGGTATTATCGTCAATGTCACACCTTTAGAGCCTGAATGGGAAGGTCATGTGACTTTAGAATTTTCAAATACCACCAATCTCCCAGCGCGAATTTATGCGGGTGAGGGTGTGGCACAGATGCTATTTTTTGAAAGTGATGAAGTCTGTGAAACCTCATATAAAGACCGTGGTGGTAAATACCAAGGTCAAACCGGGGTGACTTTACCCAAAGCTTAAACCGCATTTTAAAAACAGTGAACTCAAAAAAGTAAACCAACTTGGTTTACTTTTTTTTGTAGAAATGGTGTTGAGTGCGGTGATTGGATTGCAGTGTTTTTTAAATCGATCCGGATTATCAAGGCGATTGAATAAATGATATTGATTTTTAAATAATGTTAATTAATTGTAACCACTCATCTGAATAGTATGATTATTAAAACTTTATAATGATTCAACGTGTAAGTGATGTGTTATAAATCAAACAAGAATAAATCCAATGATGACTTTGATCACATTCAAAAATGAAGGAAAGAAGACAGTGCATCCAGTGGTTGATCGCGATGATCAGCATGCAATATGTAATGCACGTCTTAAGGACCAGAAGGACGCTCGTATATGCCTCAGATGATAACCACCGCAAAAAACAAAGCTAAACTCAGGGCTAAAATCGGTACATATGGCCTGCTTAGCCTTTTGTTACTCTGTACTCATTCAGGATTTGCTGCTTCACATATGCAAGCACTTTCTGATGAGCAAATGTCTGAGACCACAGGTCAGGCTTTGATGAGTTTGAGCTTCACTGCGCCTACAGATCCGCGAAATTTGGAGTACTATCGACCTCAAGGGGATAAAACTGTAGGCTTTTACAAATTGGGCATGGAGGCTGAAGTTGAGCTCAATGCCAATATTCGTAAGTTGCAATTGGGCTGTGGCGGTATCAATGGTCCTGGGGGCTGTGATATTGATATCGACAATCTTTCCCTGAGTGGGCTTAAAGTGGATGCGGCGGGAAATCCAATTACCATGAGCAATACTGAACGTGCAAGTTCTTCGGCTGTAATTTCAAATCCATTTATAGAATTTGCGATTCGAAATCCCGAACTTGCATCTACACGTGAAATGGTCGGCTTACGTATCAGTGCGGAAAAACTGGTCGGATTATTGACTGTTGGTGATAACAATACCACGGCCAATGGCATTAATAGTTTGTCAGGCTATATGAAAATCAATGGCTATGGCACTGCAGTCACCCAAGATGGTGTATTTGGTCTAAGACCAGGTGAAGTGGTTCATACGGTGGCTGATATCCAAATGCCACTATGTCTAAAGGGCTGTGGAGACAATAAACCGCTTACTGCAGGTTATGGTAATGATAAAAACACTGGCTTAAAAATACCTTCCATGAATGCTCCATTTCAGGTGAATAATGCAATTGTCAGTGGGACTCGTTTGAAATCAGCGAATGTCACCGCGATTGCGCAGATTCCGAATATTCCGATTAACAGTAACTCTGGTCAACTTGGGGTGAAACTTGAAACTTCAGCCTGTGTATTAATTTTATGTGTGCAAGACACCTTTATCAAACTCAATACCAGTGTCAATAATCTCAGTGCAAATATCGAATTTAACGAAGGTCTAGGCTATATACACAATCTCCCCATCCGCAGTGCAGCCTATCTCGGACTACAATCCAAAGCACTACGCTGGCCGGGTGCGGATGAAGTAGCACAACCTGGATGGTGGTTGTCATTGCAAGATCCGGTGAATCTAGGTGATATTTCACCCCGAGATAAAGTTGATATTGCTTCAGTCTATCCTCAATTTGCCAAAATACTTGGTGAGAAATTGGCAGAAGATCAATATAAAATTAAAGTCGGTTTAGGCGATGGAATCAGTGCCATTTTTCAGGCAGGGATTACCAAAACCATTTCGCCTGTGGATTTGAAAGGAAGTTCGGTCAATATTGGTTTAGAAAATCTGATTTTAAAGTCCCAAGATCTGACTTCTAACTGTTATGGTGGCATGAAATTTTGTTAATACCCGCTTTTGTGCATTTTTAGCGCCGTAGTAAAACCAGTCTAGATAGACTGGTTTTTTTGTTTTCGCTCTAATTATAAGCATTTGTTTAGTTTTGATTTTTATTAAAATTGATCAGTTTTAGTTATAAATGATGATAAATCACACTATTAAAATAAATAATAATCGGTTTTAATGTGATGTTTATCACGTGAAAGTGGTGAAGTGGACAGCGTTATAGATTTTCGACTTTGAAACTCAATACGAACATAAGCTAAGGCAATCCATCATGCTCTGTATGCAAAAAAATAAGACTCAATCGCTATTTTTAATCCTCAGCAGCCTTGTCATCAGTTTAGGTGCAAGCAATCGTGCATATGCTGACGCTACAAGCAGCAGTCGCCTTTCAGCAATGTCTGATGAACAGTTGGCGCAGACCACAGGTCAAGCCCTGCTGAATTTAACCTATACCGCACCTAGAGATGCAGTTAACCTCGAAACCAGACGGTCAGGCGGGGATAAAAATATGGGTTTTTATAAAGTCGGTTTGGAAGCAGACTTGGAGCTCAATACCAATGTTCGTAAGTTACAACTTGGATGTGGTGGAGTAAATGGTCCAGGATGTGATATCGACATAGATTATCTGAGTTTAAGCGGCGTAGCATCGAGCAGTAATGGGCGTGCTGGATCTTCGGCTGTATTAAATAATCCATTTTTAGAGTTTGCGGTTAAAAACCCGCAAAGCGCAGCCACACGTGAAGTGGCAGGATTACGCTTTAGTGCAGAAGCCATCCAAGGGTTATTGACCTTTGGTTTGGACAATGGTGTTACAAAAAATGGAATTAATACCTTAAGTGGTTATATGGAAGTTGCAGCGACTGGTGGCCAAGTTCGGGTCAATCCAATCTATGACCTCAGCTACAAGGATACCGACACCATGGTTACAGGCAACGCTCAAGGCTGGTTTGTTCAAATCCCATTTTCTTCTGACGATTATAAAATGAATATTGTGCCAACGAGACCAGGTGCATTAAAGCTACCGCAACAGGTGATTAGTGGACATCGTATCAATAGGGCACCGTTAAAGGCCTGGGCTGTCGTTAGTAATATCGATCTTGGCGGTACAATTAAAGCCAGTACATTAGGTTTGGTGCTGGATAAAAAATTGGCAGGGCAGATTAATAATTTAGTCGTTGATGTCACAATTGATGAAAACCTAGGTTTTTTTCATAAAGCCAATTTAAATGGTTCTGCCGCCTATCTATCCTCCCAATCTCAGTCAATCCAATGGCCTGGTGCAAAATCAGTGGCCAATAGAGGTTGGTGGTTAGAGCTGTCCAATCCAATCGATATCGGTGATGTTACACCAGAGAAAGCGGTCGATATTGCCATGCCGACTTTAAGAGAAACCTTGGGTCAGGTGAGCGCGTACCTGAAAAAAAATCCAGTGCAGTGTGGCGGTTTTTTATTAAGCTGTATTGCGGGAGATACCATTGATACGGGCAAAGTCAACTTAATTAACAGTACGCCAGTCAACATGAACTTAAAGGATCTACAACTTAAAAATCAATCGTTTATGCCAAATTGCTATGGTGGAATGAAGTTTTGTTAAGCATAAACTGATTTGTTCTAGGCTTTGAAAAGTGCGACTTAACTAAGGTGGTCATATTTAGTATTATCCAGAAATGTCTCATGGAAATTGTGTGAAAATGTGACATAACTAAATTCACTTTATTGAGCCTAACTTACTGAAATAGTTCTATTTGATGACTCGTTTAATTAAATTTAAAGCGTTGATATTAATGTCATAGTATACATTCATCGGAAAAATCTACATTTTACTTGTTAAACTTTGCCTTGGTCGGCGAAGTTCATTATTATAAAGTGTGATAAAAATACTAAAATAGTTGAAAAATATGGATTGAGACATGGAACAGCGTTATGGATCTCAGCCTGTAATCAACTTGTGCATATGCGTACATTCAGTCAATAAAAATATGGTGCGGAGCATCGTATAAAATAGGAAGGTCATGATGACTACACTTCATTATACGGTTAAGTTGAAAAAGACCGTGATGGCCAGCTTAATCGGCCTATGCTTGACTCAGTCAAGCTTTGCACTTGAGGCATTAAGTGACGAACACTTGAGCGAAACCACGGGTGCAGGTATTGCCTTGCTTCCGCAAGATGCATATTTTGTCTTTCGTGGCGCGGGTCCGAATGAAAACAAAAATGTTCTTTTTTCAGACCGTAGTAATGATATCGGTTATATCCATTTCACACCTGTAGGTCCCTTAACCAAAACTGCCCTCGATACCAATAAAGATGGTGTCGTAGATGGGCGTGATCATTCAGTGGGTAAGGCAGACTTATATTTATATGGCTTGGCACTCTCTAAATCTGACAATGACAGCAATAGCCGTCTGGCCTCAACTGAGCAATTGGCGAGTATCCGCAGTTGGGGAACCGCAGCAAATCCTTGGTTATTAAAAGTCGGCACTGAAACGGGGGTGCCGAATTTTGATACCTCTACGACCTGTAATGGTGCGACAGATGCTAAATGTCAGGTGTCTTATATCAATTTTGAAGCACCTTTATATGAAATTGGTCAACGTGATGTGAATGGCGAAGATGCATATAAATTAAAATTGGCAACATGGTTTGATGCCTTTGTTCTGGATCAAAGCAAATCCCCTGATGATGCGCTGCTGTATAATCTCGGTGAAAAACCGGGGACTTCTGATGCCACCCGTGCCAATCGATTACGTTTACAGGCCATCTGGAATAACTTTAATGTCAACGGCAGCCGAGTGCAGTTGTTCCAAACCTTGGCGGGCTCAACCAATAGCAATGGTATGAGTGTGTTTTATAACAATACATTGGGTGTAGCCGCGCTACTACGTCTCAATAGTGGCGATGCTGCGAATCTTCGTGCAAGCTCGAATACGCCGAATATATTACGCCTCAGTACGCGTGAAATGACCAACAGTAATATTTTAGATACGCCAGCTTTCACTGCAGGGGCTAAGGCACCAGTATTTGATGCCAGTGAAGGGGTATTTATTCAAAACCTTAATGCCAATATCGTACTTGGGTCGCTGTATCAGCCGGTCATCCTCGGCTCTGATGGTAAGAATTTTAGTTTGGAAGTGGCACGCATACCGAATAAAGCGGAGATTTACAAGAAGATCTATCTTAATTATGACAACCCGAATCCTGCTTCCAATGGTGGCTATTATGGTTCGGTGTGTAATATCTATCAATGTGGCAGCAATGGTAGTAGCCAGTATCAAGGGAATAATGCAACGCACAGCAGCATTACTATCGGGTCAACTGTTTATAATAAAGAAAAAAATCAACTCAGCGCATTTAAAGATGCGGGTGCGGTTGGGATAAGCTTTGGTGCCCCCCCTGGCACACCCAATATACCGACCTCTGCGACGACCTCCTCGATTAATTTGGGTTCAGGTGTGATTGATGGTGTATTGATTCAACATATGAAATTCACCACCAAAGGCCTATAAAAGGAGAAGTTCATGAAAAAAATGCTCCTTTTAATTGGATGCTTACTCGGCTTTAGCACTGCACAGGCGGGTTTGGTTGAACTGGATAATGCGGCATTGCAAGCGATCGAGGGTCAGGCGGGTGCTGATTTGTCCTTAAAATTGGCACTCAACCAAAAACGTGATGGAACCTTTGATAAAACCATTTGTAGTAATCCAGGCTATTGTCATATCGCATTGTCTTTAAATAACCGCTTTGTCAAATGGCAAGCGGGTGACACGAATGATACTTGGACCCAACCGGATAGTGTTTCTGGTCGTAAACTATGGTTGGTATTCAAAGGCATGCAGGGCATGATCAATGTGCAACGACTCGGGCTAGATGGGGTTGATTTAAAATACAAAAGTAAAGATGGCCCTGAAATATTAAAACCCTCTATTCAACTGAGTTTTTCAGCAGCATCTCCGATACAGATTCGTAACTTCGGATTCGAGGCTTTGTCGATTGAGCAAGATAGCTTTGAAAGTACTGCTGCAGAGAGTAATTTTGAAGGCGATTATGGTTATCTAAAAGCACCTAAATATTCGGATTCTGCTCAGGATTATGCCAATTTTAAATCTTCAAATTACGATAAAGGCAAAGAGACGGGTTTTACAGGTTTGATGATGAATGGCAACATGGCGCTGAATGGAAAAGTCATGATTTTTAGTTGTGATGGCAGTCATCCACGCTGTTAATTCAGTCGCGATAGAGGCCTATTCAAGGGATGAAGAAAATGAAAAACAAGGCAGAAAAAAAACTCATATTGTCGACCCTGACAAGTTGTATTATTGCGAGCATTTCACAAGCCCACGCGCTGCAAGCCATGAGCGATACCGATATGCGTGCGGTTGATGGCCAAGATGGTATCAATGCCAGTATTAATTATGAAAATGTCAGTATAGATAAAGTTGCATGGATTGATCAATCCGGAAAAGCCACAGGTGAGGGTGAACAGAGTTTAGCCGCTACTTTTGGTGATATTAAGATCAGTCGTGGTAGCCTTGCAGCGGATAAAAAACTGGGTGCCAATCTGTCATTGGATATATATTCATCCGTTCAACAAGGTGCTCAAAATACTGGGTTGAAATTAAGTAGTGATGTAACCCTAGGTAAAATCAGCACTGGCAGTATGATGGTTTGCAAAGATTCTAGCTGTAGTACAGACGCGTCTATGGGATCACTGCAAATAGAGTCCTACAACCCGATCCAATTCAATTTACTCACTACCAATGGTTTATTTAATCGGGACTCAAAGACCTATCTCGATCTCGGCATTAAAAACCTCAAAATAGGCATCTCGCAAAAAGATCAAAACAAAGAAAACATATTGGCGATGAAGGACTTTAACTTCAACTTAAAAAGTGAAGGCTATATGTACCTTGATCCAGAAAATGGCATCACCTTGGCGACAGGCAAAGACGGATTTGCCAACTTTATACGTGATGAAATCACTGGGCGTCCTGGTATTAACTTAGAATTTACTGTCAACAATAAAGGTTTGATGCAAGCGGGTGCCAGTGGTGAAATCCGCAACGGTCTGGTGCAGTTCGGCGCGACGGCTAAAGATAATAATGTCTTAGGTAAAGCCAATACCCGTGCCAATGCCGGTAATGTATTGATGAGTAATAATCAGATCGCCGGCTCGACAGGTATCAAGTTGAAAGTCGCAGGTGAATTCACCAATGATGGCGATAATATAAATGGTAGGGCCACCACTTTAGAGTTAGGCGGCGGGGGCAGTTATGCTTATGGCTTCCGTTTTGAAAATATTACATCTTTACGTACCCGTAACGGAATCACAGGCAATGAGACTGGTGATATTGGGCTAACCACGCAACGCGCGGGTTTAGAAATGGATGGTATCTATATCAACTTGGTGGACAGTCATCAAGTTGAATTGCCTCAGAATGAAGCTTTGATGAATACTTATCTGGGCACCACCTCAGGTGCCAAAGCGGTAAAGATCGCCAATGCCTCAGACTTTATCCAAACCATTGCCAATACCAGTTCGATCAATCCAGCGAGTGCGGTGATTTCACTGCGTAATGTTGACTTTGTTGCCTTATCTCGCCGTGGTCAATTTATAGCAACGCCAGATGTAACAGATGCACGATTATTACCATCGACTACCCCAGCAAAGTGGGGCTTGGGCTTACCGATTTATAACCTCAATTCAAACCTCGCTTTTTATGCTAAAAAATCTGATGGTAAGACTGATTTTGTTCCGAATCTAAATGGTCAACGTGTTCCAAATTTAAATCCAGTGGCGGGCTCAGAACGGATTGGATTTAGTGCTTCAATCAGTACGCAGGGTGTAAATAAAGATGGTTCCAAATCGACTTCTATTTTACTGATTGATGGCGCTGATAATAAAAACTATGCCAATAACGTCACTACGCCGACCGATTATTATATCGGTCTTCGAAATATCGATATGCTGCTCAATGGCTACGGGAGTATTGGTTTTGAGGATGGTCAACTCAACGTGAGTATGCCTGATCTTAAAATGATTATGTCTGCACAGTTGGCCGCTGGTTATTTGCCAGGTGCTAAATATAAGTCTTGTCCGAGTACAGGCGGCTGCTATGCGCCATCCAACAACTTTGCTTCAAATTATGATGTGCTGTCAGGTATTAAAATTCGCTTAGCTGGAGATATTAACTTTGCATTGGTTCCACGAGCTATTTTGACGGATCAATTTGGTTTGCTTAAAGAAAATGTCAATGCGCTGAATATCGTCGGGATTATGAACTTGAATTCAAGTAGCAACATGAACAACGCGATTCAGATCGTCGATGTTGATGGCTCAACATTGGGCATTGATAATTTGTCGGGTAGTATTGGCTTCGATAACAATTTGATCATTAACAAGGATAATGTCGGCTTCCACTATAGTTTTGTGTTTAACCCAAAAAAGAAACCTGAAGGTGTATTTAGAGCCAGAGATGTCAACTTATATCCAGCGACCACTGAAAATGGTGTAACCGCAGTGGGTAATCCACAGCGTTTAGGTGAGATCGCGATTACAGGTGGGCGACTAGATGCAAATCTGACCCTGACGCCACGCGATACGCCATTTATCTTTTAGGCCACTGCATATCTTTACCGGAAAAAAATCCCGCATCTAGCGCAATGCTGTTCACTTAAGCATTTAAAGTTTTGTTGAGTTTATTTGAAAATCCGATGTCAGGCATGACATCGGATTTTTTATAGAGTTTCATCCTTTTTAAATCCAAGCATTTTAATCTTTTCTAGAGTAGACCCTCATAAAAATAGTGTTGTATTTATATATGGATATGCGTATATTCGAAATAGTGAATATGGTGAGTAATTAAAAATGAATCAAACAGATTTCTTTAAGTGTCTTTCTGACTCTACTCGTTTGGATATTTTGAAGTTAATTCTAGCCAAACAAAATATTTGTGTCTGTGAAATTACGGAACAATTGGAACTAAGCCAACCCAAGATTTCTCGACATCTAGCATTGCTTAGAAACTTTTCCATTTTACAGGATCAAAGACAAGGGCAATGGGTGTACTACCGTTTAAATCCCAATTTGCCACAATGGGCAAATGAAATTTTAAATGTCATCTCAAATTCAAATGAAGACAAGGTGAATACCTCCCAGGTTGGTTCATCAATTTCAACATATTGCGAGTAATAGTTATGAAGTTTTTATTTTTATGCACGGGCAATAGCTGCCGTAGTATTTTATCAGAAGTTTTATTTAATCACCGTGCGCCTGAAGGTTGGAAAGCTTACAGTGCTGGAAGTAAACCTTCAGGCCAAGTCCACCCATTAACGATTAAAACTTTAAAAAATTTAGGTTTATCTATTGATGGTTTATCTAGCAAAACCATCGATGATTGTGAACAGTATCAACCAGATGTGGTGATTACCGTTTGTGATCAAGCGGCTCAGGAAGCTTGCCCACTTTACCTGGGTGGAGCAATTAAAGCGCATTGGGGGTTGTCTGATCCATCTCACTTAGATCTTCCTGAAGCAGAAAAGCTAGCGGCTTTTTTAGTCACAGTTGGTCACATTAATAAGCGCTTAGATGCTTTATTTGCATTGGACTTAAATAAGCTTTCTCGTTTTGAGCTTATTGCAGAAATCAATAAAATTTCAAACATTGAGTAAGATTATGTCTACTTCAAGACTTTCATTTTTAGATCGCAATCTAACGCTGTGGATTTTTATCGCCATGGCATTGGGTGTAGGGATTGGGGTGTTTTTTCCTCAAGCATCGATTGCTTTAGATAAGATGAGTATTGATTCAGTTAATATTCCGATAGCCATTGGTTTGATTTTGATGATGTATCCACCACTGGCCAAAGTTGATTATGCGGCATTGCCAGAAGTATTTAAAGATAAGCGAACCCTTACACTATCTTTGGTCCAGAACTGGTTAATCGCACCTTGTTTAATGTTCGCATTGGCCATCATTTTTCTGCAGTCTTATCCAGAATATATGACTGGTGTAATCCTGATTGGATTAGCACGATGTATTGCAATGGTTTTGGTCTGGAATGGTTTGGCATGTGGCGATAATCAGTATGTCGCTGGCTTGGTTGCCTTTAATAGTATTTTTCAAATCTTATTTTTTAGTGCCTATGCTTGGTTATTTTTGACCTTTTTACCACCTTATTTTGGTGTTGAAGCTCAAGTCATTCATGTTAGTTTCTGGACAATTACACATGCAGTTCTGATTTACTTGGGTATCCCATTTTTACTAGGCTTCCTGACGCGATGGATTTTAGTGAAACAAAAAGGGTTGGATTGGTATCAAACTCAATTTATTCCTAAAATCAGTCCACTCAGCCTTCTTGCATTATTATTTACGATCGTTGCCATGTTTAGTCTTAAAGGTGGTGAGGTCGTTAGTTTACCGCTCGATGTGATTAGAATTGCGATCCCATTGACTATTTATTTCATTGCAATGTTCTTTATCAGCTTTTTCATGAGTAAGTGGATGGGTAATGACTATCCTAAAACTGCTGCTATTTCATTTACTGCAGCAGGTAACAACTTCGAATTAGCTCTCGCTGTAGCCATCGCAACTTTCGGTTTAGCATCACCCGTTGCTTTTACCACAATCATTGGACCCTTGGTTGAGGTTCCAGTGTTAATTGGCTTAGTGAGTGTTTCACTCTGGCTTAGAAAAAAAGTTTTTAAAGAGGTTTAACACTATGACTCTCCCAAACATAGATTTTAATCTGTTAGAAAAACCGACTTTTGATAAAGTTCAAGCTAAAGTACTTGATCATTCACCCCGTATTTTACTGTTGTATGGCTCTAACCGCGATCGATCATATAGTCGTTTAGCGGTACTAGAAGCAGGTCGAATCTTGGAGAATTTCGGTGCAGAAGTAAAAATCTTCCATCCTAAAGGTCTACCATTGCCTGAAGACAGTGATATCGATCATCCCAAAGTTCAGGAATTACATGAGCTCTTAGCATGGGCCGAAGGTATGGTGTGGTGTTCCCCAGAACGTCATGGATCAATGAGCTCGATCTTTAAATCTCAGATTGACTGGATACCGCTTGCAGGTGGTGCAATACGTGCTACTCAAGGAAAAACACTAGCCTTGATGCAGGTCAGTGGGGGATCTCAGTCGTTTAATAGTTTAAATCAAATGCGAATTTTAGGTCGTTGGATGCGGATGATCACTATTCCAAACCAGTCTTCTGTACCCAAAGCTTTCTTGGAATTTGATGAAGATGGACGGATGAAGTCATCTGCATACTATGATCGGATCGTAGATGTGATGGAGGAGTTATATAAATTCACTTTATTAACTCGTGGCCAAAGTCACTATTTCGCAGATCGTTACTCTGAGCGCAAAGAGTCAGCTGAAGAACTTTCAAAACGTGTAAATCAGCGCAGTGCGTAGCTGATAAATTTGAGTTGTACAAAGCATATTGCGATCCTTAAAGCCCAATTTAATTGGCGGATTGGGCTTTAAATAAAGATACCAACATAAATAATAGGAGAGATACTTTGACTCAACTACAGGCTAATATCGATGTGGTGATTATTGGCGGCGGGCAAGCAGCACTTTCTACTGCCTATTTTCTCAAGCGTAAAAATATTTCATTTATTATTTTAGATAATCAACTTCAGTCTGGTGGAGCATGGCTGAAAGCTTGGGAGTCACTGCGTCTTTTTTCGCCAAATACATGGAGTTCATTATCAGGTTGGATCATGCCAACCACCGAACAAACCTACCCAACACGGGATGAAGTAATTCAATATCTATCCGCATATGAACAACGATATCAATTCCAGATTATTCGTCCAATTGAGGTCGACCAAATCGTACAACAAGATGGTTATTTAGATGTTTATGCTGGAAAAAATACTGGAGAGCAAAAGCTGTTGTTAGTGCCACAGGAACATGGAGCCAGCCTTACATTCCAACTTATGAAGACCAGAATCAGTTTGAAGGTCCTCAACTACATTCAGCACATTATGTAAATGCACAACCATTCAAGGATAAAAAAGTTCTGGTTGTTGGTGGCGGTAACTCCGGAGCACAAATTCTTGCAGAAGTATCTCAAGTTGCTGAAACAACTTGGGTCACATCAACCCCACCGCAATTTTTATCTGATGATGTTGATGGAAGAGTCTTATTTCTAAGAGCAACCGAACGATTAAAAGCACAACAAGAAGGTAAAGTCATCGATCAGCCTGTTGGTGGCCTTGGTGATATTGTGATGATTGATAGTGTTAAAGAGGCAAGAGAGCGCGGTGTTTTAAAGAGTCGACCGCCTTTTAAAAAATTTACATCCAATACTGTCATTTGGCCAGATGATTCAGAGCAAAGCATTGATGCCGTTATATGGTGTACAGGATTTAAAGCATCATTAAATCATTTAAAGAACCTTGATATTATTGAAGCTAATCATACAGTCAGCGTGGACAATGGTCGCTCTGTAAAAGTCGATAATTTATGGTTGGTTGGCTATGGTGATTGGACTGGAATGGCATCCGCAACAATAATTGGCGTATCGAGAACAGCAAGAGCAACTGCAGATGAAATCTCCATGTATTTAGCTAATCTTTAAACTAGAATGAGTCATCAAGATATCAAAACCCGTTATCAGATAACGTACAATGCTGTTCCTCTTAAGTGAACAGCATTGTGCATCTAGGGGGATATTTTATAGCCATACTACAACTTAAGCTGGATCAACCTGCAAGTGCGGCAAGCAACTGTGCTTTATCTAAATTGACTGATTCAGCATCTTTGCGGCCTTTATATTCAAATACGCCCGCATCCAAACCTTTCTCACCGATCACGATGCGATGTGGTACGCCAATGAGTTCTAAATCCGAAAATTTAACCCCAGGACGCTCATTACGATCATCAAGCAACACATCATAACCCGCAGCTTGTAACTCAGCATACAAGGCTTCTGCTGCTTCAACGGTACGCGGTGATTTGTGCGCATTCATTGGAACGATAGCGATTTCAAATGGTGCAATCGCTGCTGGCCACAAGATGCCTTTATCATCAAAGTTTTGTTCGATTGCTGATGCCACGATACGGGTCACACCGATACCATAACAACCCATGACCACAGGAACAGGTTTACCTTGTTCACCGAGCACTTTACAGCCCAAAGCTTCTGAGTATTTATCACCGAGTTGGAAGATATGACCCACTTCGATACCGCGTTTGATCTGGAGTACACCACGACCATCTGGAGATGGATCGCCATCGACTACGTTGCGTAGATCGAAGACTTCAGTTAACTGTGCATCTCGTAGCCAGTTAAAGCCTTTGACATGATGATCAAGTTGATTGGCACCTGCAACACAGTCAGATAAAACTGAAGCTGCGCGATCAACGATGACGGTGAGGCCTTTTTCAACTAAACCTTGAGGGCCAACAAAACCAACTGGAAGATCCAAGGCTTCAATCTGTTCAGTCGTCGCAAAGCTTAAAGGTGAAGCGATACTTGGATGTTTTTCAGCTTTGATTTCATTCAGTTCGTGATCACCACGTAAGAATAATGCCACTACTGGAATCTGACCTTTCTCATCAGCAACGCCTTGAACCAAGAGTGCTTTAAGGGTCTGTGAGGTCGCTACACCCATATAGGCTGCGACATCGGCAATGCTCTTTTGATCAGGTGTTGCAACGACTTCAAGTGCTTGAGTTGCTTCAGCGCGTTCACCGACCAAGATCGCTTCTGCTTT
Source organism: Acinetobacter calcoaceticus (assembly GCF_004345325.1). Lineage (GTDB taxonomy): Bacteria > Pseudomonadota > Gammaproteobacteria > Pseudomonadales > Moraxellaceae > Acinetobacter > Acinetobacter calcoaceticus_D. Next base: position 66,655 of record NZ_SLVJ01000014.1, on the reverse strand, counting down.
TTCAACGTTGGCCGCAAAGTCGGACTCGGTTGAGAACACGATATCGTCTTCACCACTCGAGGCCAACACATGAAACTCATGTGATCCTGAGCCCCCAATGGAACCCGTATCCGCTTCAACTGGACGGAAGTTTAGGCCGAGGCGAGTGAAGATACGGCAATAGGTGTCATACATGACATCATAAGTTTCTTGCAACGATGCTTGATCGACATGAAACGAATAGGCATCTTTCATGATGAATTCACGTGAACGCATCACACCAAAACGTGGGCGAATCTCATCACGGAATTTGGTTTGGATTTGATAGAAATTGATCGGCAATTGCTTGTAACTTTTGAGTTCGTTACGGGCAAGATCGGTGATCACTTCTTCATGGGTTGGGCCCAGTACAAAGTCATTGTTATGACGGTCTTTAAAGCGTAATAGCTCGGGGCCGTATTGTTCGTAGCGACCTGACTCTTGCCAAAGACTTGCGGGCTGCGCCACGGGCATCAGTACTTCAAGTGAGCCTGAACGGTTCATTTCTTCACGAACAATCGCTGCAACTTTATTTAGCACACGTACACCCATCGGCAACCAAGTGTATAAACCTGAAGCCAATTTTCGAATCATCCCGGCACGTAACATCAATTGATGTGAAATGACTTCTGCATCACTCGGGGTTTCTCTTAACGTTGAAAATAAAAAGCGACTTGCGCGCATGGAAATTTTCCTAATCATGAACGAAAAAATTGAATGAACAATGAGTTGATTTTAAAATGCACCAACTCTTGTTGAGTGGCGACATTATGACATGAATTGTTTTGCGCGTTGGCGCTCATAAGAAAAACTTTTTTATTGATTGATGAACGTCACTTTACAGGCTTGGCGTGCTAAGGTTGATGAGGCTAAACCAAGGCTGTATCAGATCGCTTCTCAGGCCGAACATAGATGGGACGATGTGCTTAAATTGCGCTTTGGCTTGGGATCTACAGCAATAAATGAGTAAAATTGAATTTTTTATCAGTCACAGGGCAGAGTAGAGCATAGTTATGGCACGTATATTGGTCGTCGATGATTCACCCACAGAAATGTTCCGATTCAAAGAAATACTCATTAAAAATGGCTATGAGGTATTAGAGGCGACCAATGGTGCAGATGGTGTGACCTTGGCCTTAGCTGAACAACCCGATTTGATCTTGATGGATGTGGTGATGCCCGGTGTCAATGGTTTTCAGGCCACGCGCCATATTGCCCGTGATGATACGACCAAGCATATCCCGATCGTGATCGTTAGTACCAAAGACCAAGATACAGATCGCGCTTGGGGTAAACGTCAAGGTGCATGTGAATACTTGACTAAACCCATCGATGAGGTTGAATTGCTGCAAGTGATTGCGCTGCATCTCAAGCCAGAAACAGATTCGCAGTTGGCCTAAACGCAGCATGGCCTGATGGTCATAATGGCTATGTGCAACTCTAGCGCTGCGTTATAAAAACACGACAAAGCCCGCAACAGATGTGTTGCGGGCTTTTTGATCGCTGCGATCAATGTTTTAAATTGACCCACGATAGCCAACGCTGCAGCTTAGTGTGCCAAGAGTTGTACCAAGATCTGTTCATAGATCTCAGCCAAAGGTTCGAGTTCTGCAATATTGACGTGTTCATTAATCTGGTGAATGGTGGCATTCAACACCCCCAGTTCCAGTACTTGAGCACCAGTAGGTGCGATAAAGCGACCATCAGATGTGCCGCCACTGGTCGACAACCTCGCTTCTACGCCTGCAACGGCTTGTATGGCTTGCTTGGCAGCATTCACCAACTCACCGACTGGGGTGAGGAAAGGGAGACCTGATAAAGTCCATTGAATCGTATATTGTAATTGATGGCGGTCTAAAATTTCGTGTACACGTTGTTTTAACAGCTCCGCAGTTACTTCAGTTGAATAACGGAAGTTAAAGGTCACATCAAGATGTCCAGGAATGACATTGTTCGCACCGGTACCAGAATGGATATTTGAGATTTGAAAAGATGTGGCGGGGAAATATTCATCGCCCTGATCCCATACTTCTTGACATAGCTCATGCAGTGCCAAAGCCGCTGCATGAATCGGATTGTTTGCGAGGTGCGGATAGGCGACATGGCCTTGGTGACCTTGAACGGTGAGTATACCGTTGAGTGATCCGCGACGGCCATTCTTAATCACATCACCAAGCACATGGGTACTTGACGGCTCGCCAACCAAACACCAATCGATTTTTTCTTGACGGGCTTCTAGGGTTTCGATGACTTTGACTGTGCCATTGATCGATGGACCTTCTTCATCGGAAGTGATGAGAAAAGCAATCGAACCTTTATGGTCAGGATGCTTTGCTACAAAACGCTCTGAAGCAACCACCATCGCAGCCAATGCGGTCTTCATATCGGCACTGCCACGACCATAGAGTTTTCCATCGCGAATTTCAGGTTGGAAAGGATCTGAGTTCCATGCATCGAGTTGACCGGTAGGTACGACATCGGTATGCCCTGCAAAGCAAAACACCGGTCCAGTTGTGCCGCGTCTCGCCCAAAGATTGTCTACATCATCAAATCGCATATGTTCAATGTTAAAACCAGCTTGGGCTAAACGTTTGGCTATGATGTTTTGGCAATCATAATCCAAGGGTGTGACTGAAGGTTTGCGCAGCAGTTCTAAACTGAGTTTAAGCGTTTCTGATTGATTCATGTACTTAAGGTCTATGGACGAATTGTCCGTTATCATAGATGAAGATAAAACTGAATGAAAACTGAAAAATCATAAAGATCAAAAAATAGAGAAAAGAAAAGCCCCAATATCCAGAGATATAAGGGCTTTAACTACAGACTTAGTTTTTAAAGTTTGTCTTGGGTCTTTTCCGCAGTTTTGGTTACAGCACTACCAGCGGAAGAAACATCTTTCCCCACACCTTTGAAGGTGTTACAGCCAGTAAGAATGAAAGCGAGAATTACAGAAGCTGCTAAAACTTTTTTCATCATCATCTCCAATTGTAATATTTTGATGCACTTCAAGAGTAGAAAAATCAAAAAAATTTGAATACATGACTTTTATTGTATATACGTTATTAAATGTATTAATAATCACATTAATTACAAGTTATAAACATGAGTGTATAGGATGGAGGGTTGACGAAACATATAGTATTCATTTTTTGTGCTATTAAAATATAGACCATTACTCCACCATTTAGCTTCAATCAGGCTGTTTTTTTGATCAATGCATAACCATTCATGTCTTTTTAGTCTGGAAAAATGCTGCATATACAATTGATTTCCCCAGTATCCTAAGCGTCGTTCAGTTTCAATCCATGGCGGTAGAGGCTGATTTTGCATAGATGGATCATATCGATGTGTGGGTAGATAAAGTTGGCCTTTGACGATGGCGTAGCGTTTCTCTATCTGATGTTGTTTGGCATGCTCAAATTTGAATTGTTGTACATTAAAATGGTTGAGCTTTTTCCATAAAGTATCGTCGCGATTGAGCCCATACCAATGCTGTAGGCTGAGATCAGCTTCACCAAGATAATATTTTAATGCCACTTCCCAATGTTCGACCTGTTGGGTGTTACGGTTGAGTAGCACAAAGTCCAACTCTCCCAAAGTATTGCGCCCATCGATGATCTGTAGGCTATGCGCGAGCAAAGTATAGTCATGGTATTTATCGTCTAATAACCAGAACCAAATCAAGTATTCAAACTGCAACCCCAATCGGGTGCTTTTCAGTTGAGTGAAAAACAGCAACAAGGGGCTCGGGTCTAGGTCAAGTTCAGCCAAGCGAGACTGATAACGCAGATAATGCTGTTGCCAAAACTGAGGATGATGCCATGCAAAATGCTGAAGCAGATTTAATTCATCGGGTGTTTGTCGCAACACATTGGGGCTGGCGATACAAAAGGCCAGTTGGCGGACCAAGGGGTGTTTAAAAGTCAGCCAAGGCTCAAAATAGTTCGACATAACAACTTACTCAGTTTGCGACATAGCGTGTTTAGCTTAGCACTGTAATTTTAAATGCTGCTACTCAGCTCAAGCGATAAACACTAATCCTTGATCGTATCAGCGCAGAAAACCGTTATACTCTTGAGCTGTTTTTATCGAGTTGACACATGAAAATATTGTTTTGGCGTAGCTTGGTCATCATATTTATCATACTCGGATTTATTGGTGCACTATTACCAGGTATGCCAACCACGGTATTTTTGATTCTTGCCGCTTGGGCAGCATCGAAGGGTTGGCCACAGATGGATGCTTGGTTATTGAACCATCCAAAGTATGGTCAAACATTACGAAACTGGCGTGAAAAGGGCACAGTCCCAAGAAAAGCCAAATGGTTTGCCTCGATCATGATGCTGATCAGCGCCGTGATCATGCTGTTTACCTCAGCGCCATTTTGGGTAAAGGTTTTTACCAATCTCAGCATGTTATTGGTGTCAATCTGGTTATGGCTACGTCCAGAACCACAACAACTCAATCGTTCTACGACATCTATTGAAGAATAAAGATGCAAAAGTTTTGTGTTTAGCTTGAGAAAATGGATTTGCGGCTAAGACTGTAGTTTAAGTTTTATGGAGCTTTATTCTAAATGGCGGGTATCAATCATCTGTTCTTGGTCTGAGTTGCTTGAAAAATAAGCGCTGGCTTAAAATGGTGTAAGCAATAAAATAGTGATAAATAGATAAATAATAAACAAAAAAAGCCCAAAACCACTTAAATGATCTATTTTTTAATCACTCGAGCCTAAAAAAGTAGATAACTGGACAAAAGCGTTTGACAGGCACAGAAGATTCTCTATAATGCACCACACAAACGATAAAGTCGTTGGGGCGCTTAGCTCAGTTGGTAGAGCGTCTGCCTTACAAGCAGAATGTCGGCGGTTCGATCCCGTCAGCGCCCACCAAAGTCTTTATGTTGAATTTTAAGTGCAGCGGTAGTTCAGTTGGTTAGAATATCGGCCTGTCACGCCGAGGGTCGCGGGTTCGAGTCCCGTCCGCTGCGCCACTTAATTTTCAATGATCGTTTGCCACAAGAGTGAATTGTGTAAGTGCAGCGGTAGTTCAGTTGGTTAGAATATCGGCCTGTCACGCCGAGGGTCGCGGGTTCGAGTCCCGTCCGCTGCGCCATTTTACACACTCCACATACTTGAGGGCGCTTAGCTCAGTTGGTAGAGCGTCTGCCTTACAAGCAGAATGTCGGCGGTTCGATCCCGTCAGCGCCCACCATATTAATATCTATCTTGT
>NZ_SLVJ01000014.1:0-61398 GCF_004345325.1 Acinetobacter calcoaceticus | reverse complement strand
TGAGGGCGCTTAGCTCAGTTGGTAGAGCGTCTGCCTTACAAGCAGAATGTCGGCGGTTCGATCCCGTCAGCGCCCACCATATTAATATCTATCTTGTTATAGGTATTGCGACGCAGCGGTAGTTCAGTTGGTTAGAATATCGGCCTGTCACGCCGAGGGTCGCGGGTTCGAGTCCCGTCCGCTGCGCCATTTCTCTTAGATTCTTTAAGTGATTTAAGTGAAATGTGACTAAAGTGACATTGTAGTGACAACAGTAGTAGTGACATCGTTTAAAGAAATAACCCTGTTATTTTTACAGGGCGCTTAGCTCAGTTGGTAGAGCGTCTGCCTTACAAGCAGAATGTCGGCGGTTCGATCCCGTCAGCGCCCACCATATTAATATCTATCTTGTTATAGGTATTGCGACGCAGCGGTAGTTCAGTTGGTTAGAATATCGGCCTGTCACGCCGAGGGTCGCGGGTTCGAGTCCCGTCCGCTGCGCCATTTCTCTTAGATTCTTTTTAGTGATTTAAGTGAAATGTGACTAAAGTGACAATGTAGTAAAGAAATAACCCTGTTATTTTTCAGGGCGCTTAGCTCAGTTGGTAGAGCGTCTGCCTTACAAGCAGAATGTCGGCGGTTCGATCCCGTCAGCGCCCACCATATCTTTATGATCTACTGACAGATCAAAAAACACTGATTTAAAGAGTATAACTGGCCTCGCATTATTGCGGGTTTTTTCGTTTCTGGTCATTCAAAAATAAATCTAGACTTACATTGCCCATTCTTTTTAAATCATTTATTCATTTATTCATTTATTCATTTATTCATTTATTCATTTATTCATTTATTCATTTATTCATTTATTCATTTATTCATTTATTCATTTATTCATTTATTCATTTATTCATTTATTCATTTATTCATTTATTCATTTATTCATTTATTCATTTATTCATTTATTCATTTATTCATTTATTCATTTATTCATTTATTTTTTTCGATCCCCTAAAACAATAAAGGCCTCAGTCACTTCACGTTGCTGAGGCCATTTTCTGTTCTGTTTAAAGCCTTAATTTAAAGTTTTAATATTCGGAGAGCAACCAACCACTCATATAGGCGAAGTATTCTCTGAGCCATGCATTATAACGCGTGGTCAGTGGCGTTTCTGCGCTGACGCTGATGACCTGGGTATAACCTTGTTTCTGTGCAATGGCTTGGGCGCGTAGGGTATGAAAGTCACTGGTGACCACTGCTATCGAACTTGCAGGGCTGAGTTGATGAGCTGCCAAGATGGGTTGACTGTTTTTTAAATTCAAGGCTGTACTGGTACTTTGATCTTCAGTGGCGATGCGGTTCGCATCAATCTGAAATTTATGCTGTAAATAGTCTGACATCACTTCAGCCTCAGTCCGCGTCTCACCATAATCAAGTCCACCACTGACGATGATCAAGGCCTTGGGGTGGAGTGCTGCCACTTCTGCTGCACGATCGAGGCGCAGTGCAAGGGTGGGGGAGGCTTGCCCTTGGCTAATGCCACTGCCCAACACAATCACTGCATCGACCTTTTGCGTTGGGAGTTCATCATCGATATTGCAACTGAGGTAGATAAAAAACAGCATCAAGCTCACGGCCCATAGCCAAAAGCCAGCCCAACCCAATCTCCAGAGCTTAGATAGTTTGGGGTGGCCTTTTAAAAAGTGCTTGATTTGAACGCCATACAGACTATATGCACAAAACACCAGGCCGATGAGCAGCGGGAGTAGCGTTCCTAGATGGATCTTTTTATACATAAGCAAAATGGCACCATCAATCAATAGCACCAATCCAATGATCAGCATGATAAATTTTAAGCAGTTACTCAATAAACTCGGAGCTTCCGTTTGCGCTTGAGGCGGTATATTCATGGTTTGGTGGTGCAGTTGAATTAAGGTGGCTCAGTGTAACTAAATTTTCTCAAAGGCGATAATCAGCACAAGAAAAACCGAGCAACTTGGCTCGGTTTTTAAATAATTGATTAATTTATGCTGATGCTAGTACACATCGCGGCGATAGCGTCCATCTATACGCAATTGATCGACCTGTTCTTCACCCAGTATATCAATCAAAGCTTGATCCACATCACTGGCCATGCCTTGGATACTGCCACAGATATAAATCACCGCATCATTTTCTATCCACGCTTTGAGTTGCTCAGCGTATTGACGAAGGAGGTGATGTACATAAATTTTTTCAGCTTGGTCGCGTGAGAAAGCCAGATCAAGTCGTTTAAGTAACTGGGTTTCTTGCCAAGATTGCATACAAGCTTGATAAAAATAATCGTGTTCACGTTGGCGTTCACCAAAGATTAACCAGTTTTCATTAAAGCCTGCCTGCTGACGTGCATGGAGTAAGCTCATCAACCCAGCGATTCCGGTGCCATTGCCGATACAGATGATCGGACGATTGTCCGAGATCAGATGAAAACTGCTGTTGGTGCGGATACGTAAAGCAATACCATCTTCGATCTGACTATGCTCAGTCAAATAACCTGAACCGAGTCCTAAGTCACCAGATTCATCCTGTTGCTGTCTGACCACCAAACGTAATATGCCTTGAGTGGGTATGCTAGCAATTGAGTATTCACGGGTAGGCAAGATAGGGAGTTGCACAAGTAGTTGATCCAGCGTAGCAAAATCCTGTACAGACCCAGTCAGATCTCGATCGGCCAAGTGTTGTTGGATCGTCTGCACCGTGGCATGCGCTTGCAGGGCAGTGGGTGGAATAAGTGTTGCCGCCTGTGGATAGTGCTTTAAAAATTGAGCAATACGTTCTGGACTGTTCTGCGGTTGTACCTCGGCAATATCACCTGCCTGCCACATTACCTCATGCTTGGCTTGTAGCTCAATATTATATGCTGCTGCGCCTAAGCTGCCTGGATTGAGTAGATCTCGTTGGCGAAGTATCCAAGGATCAAAGACCTTCTCAACACTCATGCTTTGTAATTCAACTTGAGTTGCTTTAGCAAGTGCAGTGTTCCATCGTTCAATATCCTGATCATTGCCATTGTCGACTTCGATGGTTTTAAACAACGCTTGGGCACCATTACGCTCTAACCATGCTGCAATACGATGTCCAAAAGAACAATAACTCTGAGGGTATTCCATAGAACCTAAAGCCAATACTGCATAATTTAAGTGACCTAAATCAAGGTTTAAACTCATGATTTTCTTTTCGAAACTGCTGGCGAGATCGGGCGCTTCTCCCGTGCCATAGGTACTTGCGACAAACAATATTTGTTGGGCATTGAGCAGATCCTCGGTGCTCAATTGTTGCATGGCTTTGACGCTCACAGCTTGACCTGCTTCTTGTAAGCTACTTGCAGTTCGCCATGCCAACTGTTCTGCCACACCAGTCTGTGAAGCATAGCTCACTAACCATACTTTGACATCCTGGGGGTTATCAGGGCTGAGTTGTGTGCTGTTATTGAGACGACGTGCTGTTAAGGTGAGTTTCTTTTGCTTACGTCTTTTGAGATACAGCATCCAACCAGTTATAAAAAATAATGGCATGGTCAACGCAGCAAGCATCACCAAGAACTGCACCACTGGACCAAAGAAGCTACCTCGATGCACGGGGAGCATACTACTCATGATTTTTTCATTGAGCTTTTTATCTTGATAGAGTTCTATTTTTTCAAATTGTTGTGCTTGATAGTTGTAATTGGCTTTGTTGCGCGCACGTTCGTGTTGTGCAGGATTATCAACAAACGTTAACTCCATTATGCCATCTGGTTTTTTCGGTATAGATAGGGTCATGCTGGAGTATTCACGATCGAGTTGGGTTCCTATCCCTGTCCATGTCTGTTGTAGCGCCAGTGTGACTTGCGCTGTACTGAGTTTTTCCAGCTCTGGCTTTTGCTTATCGGTTGGTGTTTTCGGTGCGCTGTTCTGTTGTGGTGGTGCGACCCCCATCACTTTAAACATACCGCTACGCCACCAATCATAGGACCAATATAGACCAGTACAGGCCAAGACCAGATAAAACACCACCATCCATGTGCCCACGACAGCATGCAGATCCCAAAGGAAATTACGGCCTTTTAACTTAGGTTTAATGGCAAACCATTGTCTCCAAGTGTGTTTTTTTGGCCAGCGTAAGTACACACCACTGAGCACAAAAAAGATCAACATCAAGGTACTGGCACCAGTAATTTGCTTGCCTGTATCACCAATGGTCAGGAAGCGATGCAGTTGCTGGATAAATGCAAAGAATTCACGGCCCTTGATTTCAGGAAGAATCTCCGCCGTATAGGGGTTGATCAACAGATTTTGACCACGCCTCGCACCTTCCTTAACGATATTGATACTCGAACTCGCATTGGCCTCTTGTGCGATACTGATGCTGTTGAGTTGCATTTCAGGCTGCACACGCTGGAAGTGTAAGTAGATTTCACTCGGTGTCAGTTTGGGGCTTGGCGCAATCTCGACATAGTAGCTGTCTGGATTTAACCATTCCTGAATGGGCTGCTCATAGGAGTAGATTGCTCCAGTGATCCCCATAATTGAGAGGATCAATCCGGCAGTAATCCCTAAAAACCAATGAATTTGGAAAAATATTTTTTTGAACATATTGTTAGGAGAACGTGAATTATTAGACCGCTAGAGTATAGCTTAACTTTTAGTAGTTAATATGCATTCTCATTATCATTTTTGACTGTGCTTATCTGAAAAGTCGCTGTAACATTGATTTTAGTCGTTTTGTTGGCGATAAATGACTAAGCGAATCTTAACAATAAATATTAAAAAGTTCGATATTAAAAAGCCCCCATTAAAGGAGGCGATTGGTGTGGGGCAGAGTAGATACAGATGATGATCAAGCCAACTTATAAAGTTTTGGCTGCACCTACGGTTTCATTTAAATGTTTACGTACCGTACTGAATGGGAAATTTCGACCATCCATACGCTTTGGTAAGATATAAGCGCCTTGTTGACCCTTTACTTTAAAGTTGACCAACATAAACTCTGGGGTGTTGTACCATTCATAAATATCTTTCCAAGCAATGGTGCCGACACCATGTTGAGCACCCATCTGCTGGCGCATAACAATACCAGTCGGTTGTACACCCAATTGAATGCCTTTAATTTCTTGAACAGGCATTTCATTCATCTTACGTTTTACATACCATTCAAGACCGTAGATCCGTGCCAGTAGAAACAACACTGCACTGACGATGGCAACCCAAAAGATAATTGTAGAATAGTTTTTGATCAGTAAAATGCCAGCAATCGAGATTAAAGTAATCACCGCCAGAATAATCCAGATCTTAAGACTGATTTTATTGGTACTACGCCAGATTAACAGCTGTGCATGACGTTGCTCAGCTTCAGAGACTTCGTAGGGAACAGGTTGCAAGGTGTACGCGTAAATATTTTTGGCAGTCATAACATCAACAATAAAAAAAGTGAATAAACTGGTGAGAGTTTAACATTAAAACAAATTGGGCAGTGAGCAGATTCTTACCTTAGCGTTATAGTGATACACGTTATAAGGGAGCAAATTCACTGGTTTTCTCATTCGGATCGTGACTCAAACTTTGCTTTAAAGTACTGAGCTGTTGTAACACCGCAAACATTAACGATAACTGCTGTATCACGATCAATGATTTTTCATCTGGCTCTTCAGCTTGATTCAATTCTTGACGTAGGGCTTGCAGTTTATTAATGCTGTGTATATCCGGCATTCGATCTTCCAACAAGGCACTATGAATATCATCAAGTGCCAAATCGAGCAAGCTTAAAACATCTTGATTATTGATTTTATCGCGATGCGCACCGAGTGCAGCAATATAACTAATAAAAGTGTGGTTTAAACACAGAAACTCGAAGGCGAGGTTTTTTTGAATTGGATCGAAATCAGGTTCAGTCACCAAGGTGGAAATTAATGAGGCCACTTCAGCATCGGTATTGTGCGCACTGCGGCGGACCACACGATAGGTCAAACTGTTGTTGCGCCCATGATGGTATTGTTGAATGACTTCTGCCAAATAGCGTGTTTGCGCCTCAAGTGCACGACGAATTGTTCTGGGTAAGCGTCTAAATTTCCAGTCAGGGAAAATAAAACTCACTCCGAACCATGCTAAGGCACAGCCAATAATAGTATCCACCATACGGGGTAGGGCGGCTTCAAAACCTAAACCATCTAAATTGAAATTGATCAGCGCCAAAATCGTCATAAAGGCGGTTGCTTGCGCATATTGCTTACTTCTAAGCTCAAAGAACAACACTCCACAAATGATCAGGAAAATCAATTGACCTTCAGTTGAGGGGACAAAATACAAAATGGCATAACCCAAAATAATTCCGCCCAAAGTACCCCAGATCCTTAAGCGTAAGCGTCGTTTAGTGGCATTAAAGTTGGGTTGGCTGACAAACAGTGCTGTGAGCAAGATCCAATAGCCATATTGAATATTACTCATTTGTACGAAGATATACCCAATCAGTAAAACGATGGATACGCGAATCGCATGACGAAATAGCACAGATTCAGGACTGAGGTTTTGCTTGATTCTGATTTTAATGTCAGCCCAGCCTTTTAAATCATCATCTTTTAGCTGTTGTTCAATATGTTTGGCCTTGTCGAGTTTGCTCTCGGTTACCGTCTCAACGTTGCGTAGTTGTACATCGATGGATTTTAAATTTTGATAGAGCGAAAACAGTGCATTGACCCAAGTTGGATCGTGGTGCTGGCTAAATTTTAATTTTTCTAGCGATTTTCTTAAGTTTCTAAAGGCATGCTCAAATCGAGCGTTATGCGTATAACGATGACGCTTTAATATACTTTCACCTAGATCCTTGCAGGCTTTACCTTGTAGCGAGAGGATGCGTTGGAAGCGAAATAAAATATCACTGTGCTCAAACTCTTGGGCCAAGACTTGATAGTCAATATGTGCAGAATCGGCACGTTCATGAATATCTTGGGCAACAAAATAATATTGCAGGCTACTACGGGTATCGCGTTGCCCACGGTCACCCTTCAAGCGAGTCAGTAAGGCAGTACGCATGTCATTGAAAATTGAAATAAGGCGGCCATTTTCCAGCGACAAGCTGATCATGCTTTGTTGATAGCTTTTGGCGGTCATATCCACATCAAATAAATTGGATTTGGCAAAGAGGAAATCACCTAAGGCACCGTAGCACATCGATAATTTATCTTGTACCTGACGCACTGGGAATAGCAAAAAGCTTATTGTGGCAATCAGGCCATACCATGCAGCGCCTGCAACCAGCAATAAAGGTTGGATATACCATTGTTCAAATAGATGTGTGCCCAACATGGTGTAGACTGAGACCACCAAGCAACCATAAGAGATGGTGGCATAACGCCGTCCCAGCGAGCCGAGTAAGATCCAGCCGATACAGGAGATAATCAAGCCAATGGCAAAGAAAAAAGGATAGGGGAATAGTAATTGTACAGAGGCAGCAGTCAGGAAAAAACCAATATAGGTATAGACCAGATTGAGGATACGTACTGAAAATCGATCATCAATATCACTGAGACCTGCAGCGACTACGCCTAAGGTCAGCGGAATGGTCAATATTTGCTGATCCAATAAATACGGCACAAAGGCAGTTCCTGCAAATGCGATCAGCATGCGTATGCTATACATAAAGGAGCTGTTATAGGTTGCTTTTTTGAATAGCGTGTACCAAGCCTTCAAGGTTAAATCCTTATATACCAAAGCCATAATGGAATTTTTTAATATTGTTTGCGCCGGTCACTGTTGCAGCAATAACATTCAATATCGACCGAGTCACATTTTTTAATCGACCTAATTGAATCTACAGGGTTGCGATAATGTGATCAACTACACTTTCTGTATATATTTAAGCGCAAATCATACTATGGACAGTGTAAACTTGTCTGCATTCAATGCAGTGAAAGTGAACAACCACACTATGAGCACGAATAAAAATCCTCAGCAGTACTCGATAGGCTGGATCATGTTATTGGCCCTGTTGACCGCACTGGGTCCACTATCAATCGACATGTATTTACCTGCTTTACCGCAAATGGCGCAGCACTATCAAGTCAGCACTCAGATGATGGCCAATAGTTTGCCCGCATATTTTTTGGGTCTGGCCGTCGGACAATTAATCTATGGTCCAATCAGTGACCAGATTGGACGTAAAAAACCGCTTTATTTTGGAATGGGCTTATTTGCATTTTCCAGTCTATTGTGTGTGTTTGCGAGTGACGCAGGATGGTTGATTGCGATTCGCATTTTACAAGCATTGGGTGGTTGTGTCGGTGTGGTGATGGCACGTGCTGCGATTCGAGATCGCCTAGATGTTCAAGGCTCTGCACAAGCTTTCTCTAGCATGATGATTGTGATGGGAATAGCGCCGATAGTCGCCCCCATTTTAGGCGCTTGGATTCTTAACTTTTTTAACTGGCAGGCTATTTTTATTGCATTGGTGTTGATTGGACTATTGTGTTTGTTCTGCGTACATTTTTTCTTCCAAGAAACCTTAGCACCTGAGCGTCGTCTGAGCTTATCGACCAAACAAGTCTTCCTGCTCTATATGTCGATACTAAAAGACCCTAGCTTTGTCTTTCCCATGTTGGCGGGATGTTTAACCGGTGGGGCTTTATTTAGTTATATCAGTTCTGCTTCAGCGGTGTTTATGGATGTTTATCAGCTCGATCAGCAGCAGTTTGCCTATGCATTTGCGTTTAATGCCTTTGGGATCATCTTACTTTCCTCTTTAAATAAACGTCTTGCGGGGCGCTTATCTGTTTATCGACGTTTACAAATCGGTGGATTAATCCAATTTAGCGGTGCAGTGTTGATTGCGCTGTGTGCTTTGATCAGTGATGTGGCCTTAACATGGATCATGTTGGGATTGTTTATGACTGTGGCTGGGATTGGCTTCACTGGACCAAATGCAATGGCGCTCGCCATGTCTAAGCAAGGGGCGCGAGCAGGAACTGCGAGTGCCTTGATGGGCAGCGCACAGTTTTCCTGTGGCTTGCTGGGTGGTATCGCGCTTTATTTCATGCCATGGGGCGCTTTACAAAATATGGGCTTGCTTATGCTGCTGTTTACTGGCAGTGGGTGTTGGGCGATCATGATTGTTTCTAAGCGTTCTTTAATCTCTACTTCGACTTCTGCATGATCAAAATGTAACAATGTAGCAGTGCTGATTTTAATCATATATCAGCACTTGGGTTACATTAGTGGGATTCAGTGTTTTGATTTAACCTCTTAAAAATGAATATAGAATCTAAGCTTTAAAACAGCCTGATCGCTAAGATTGGTCGAGCTAGATGGTTAAATGACTTTGTTATTGTGATATATATGCGGCTTCGCGTTATACGATAGTCGTATACATCGATTAAATAAAATCAAGTCCATGCTTGTAAATATTTATTATTTATACACTTATTAAAAATCCATCTATATTTTTGATATAAAACTGACCAAACCGCTAGAATATTGATTTAAAAGTTCGCAATAAATTGTTAGATTAGCCGAGTTGGATACATAAAATGTTACTTTAATTTTTTGGGTTGTCATCAAGATTTGCTCGACGCATGTTACAGCAGTATTTTTTGGATTTTCCATGTATCCAAACAATCGGGGTGAATGAATATATAAATCATCTAGCAATTTTGCTTTGATTTTAAACTTCAAACATGCACGGAAGCGAATATTATAAATCTAGGAGTTTTAAATGAGTCAATTTCAGGGTCGTCAGTTGTTCCAGAAATCTTTAGCCATTGCTGTGGTGACATTGATGATGGGTTCTGCACATGCAGCGTCATCTGACAAAGAAGAATTGCAAAAGCTACGTGAAGAAGTTCAAGCTTTAAAAAATATGATTCAGCAACAACAGCAAGTTCAGCAACAGCAGCAAGTTCAAATCGAACAAGTACGTACTCTCCCAGTACAAGTCGCAGCTGCACCGGCTCCTACACCGTCTGCACTAAGCACCTTAAAATCCAAAGCAGGCGCCAACGTTAATATTTACGGTTTTGTACGTGCAGATGCTGAATATAAATTTAAAGGCGGTAATGGACAGTTTAACCGTGTTGATAAAGTCGACCTCAATGGTGTAGTGGGACCAAATGGTGTGGTTAATCCAAACAGCGATCGTTTTGCGAGCACATTGAATGCATCACGCCTCGGTTTAGAATTTGTCGCTCCAGTACAAGGTGCTGATGTCGGTGGTAAGTTAGAAATTGATGTTCGTGGTGGCTCAAATAGTGATACGGTTCGTCTTCGTCATGCTTATTTGACTTATAACAACTGGTTGGTCGGTCAGACTACATCGTCATTCTTATCCCTTGAAACTCAACCTGAAGTGATCGACTTTAATACCCCTGTTGGTCATGGTGCTTTCCGTACCCCTATGGTGCGTTATAGCGATAAATTAGGCGCAAATACATCTTTTGCAGTGGGCTTAGAGCAAGGTCGTGCAGACAACCGTCTACCGACTGCGACAGCTAAACTCAGCCAGAACTATGCGGATGGTAAGGGCGTAGTGACCGGTCGTGCGATGTTGCAAGAAACGCGCGTACGTTTAGAAGATGGTAAAGGTAAAGAATACAACGATGAAACTGAATTGGGTTGGGGTGTAGGCGTAGGGACCAAGTTCAAGCTCAACGACAAGCTGACTCTAACAGCAGATTATTCGCACGTAAAAGGTGATGATAAGTTAATCTTCTTTACTGATGGTATGACCTACAAGACTGATAAAAGCGGTAAAGGCATTGACTTACTGGCTTATGATTCAATGATCATTGGTGCTGGCTATAAGATCAATCCGCAATGGCGTACAAATATCGCTTATGGCGCGATTTTATTTGATAACAGCCCTGATGGTAAAAACAAGTCTTTGCAACAAGGCTGGGCCAACGTGCTGTATAACCCAGTTAAACCAGTCACTTTCGGTCTAGAATATGTCTATGGCGAACGTGAAGTTGATCAATATAAAGATGACTACAATGTTCAGCCTACAGACCGTGTAGGTCGTGATAGCCGTCTAAGCTTGATGGCAAAATATGATTTCTAAATATTAGCGTTTATGCAAAGTAGGCCGAAGTGTAAACTTCGGCTTTTTTTTATCCATAAAATTATGATTTTTAGTTGGGTTTTTTAACCGTGACCTGATCATTCTTGAACGAAGTGATCATTGAATAAACCAAGATAAAGAATGACTTAGTCGGTGATATTGCCGACACTAAAAGTTGTAAACAGGCTTAAAGATACCTCTATAAATTGGTTGTAATCTAAATAATAAGTATAAAGGGCTATTTTGTAAAAAAAGAAAACAATATAATAGAATTTCTGCATAATGTGCGCTTTCTAATATTCAGCTCAAATACCGTGTCAGAATGAGGGTTAAACTATTCATTCTTCTGCTGAAATCTTTTTTTGTATCCACGAGCCAGGGAGCTAAATTTGAGTTTATCTCTGTTAACGCAATCGGATTACATCACTGAATTGATCATACACGCGGCAATTGGCTGTTAATTAGATCTAAGCACTTAGGGCTATTTGATAATACTCGGTTTATTCAGACACTCAGTTCAATATTTTGAACTTGTTTATAAAGTGATCTGATGAACTCTCTTTATATAGAAATTTATTTTTGCATACGGGTCTTTTTGTTGTGTGGCTTTATTTCTCCTCTGAACTGTAGTGTTTAAGTTCGATGAATACTGAAATGAAGATAAAGCCAAAATAAGACCACAGAACAAAAAGCATTGATTCATATCTAATGGAATTGATCATGGAATTAACTTTTAATGCGTTTTATACGCTTATTGCAGCGGTTATCGTGTTGTTGCTTGGACGTTTTTTAGTCAATAAGATTGATTTTCTGAGACGCTATAACATCCCTGAACCCGTTGCAGGCGGTCTGGTTGCAGCGATTTTATCGTTGTTGGTGCATTACTTGTGGGGTTTTAGCATTACCACCAGTAGTGAGCTTCAAACCAGCTTTATGTTGATCTTCTTTGCTTCGATTGGTTTAAGCGCTAACTTTGCCAAGCTTAAAGAGGGCGGCATTGGTTTAGTGATCTTCTTGGTCTGTGTAGCCTCATTTATTGTGGTGCAAAACGCAGTCGGTATGGGTTTAGCAACATTATTGGGTATTGATCCGCTGATCGGTTTGATCGCAGGTTCGATTACCTTAACCGGTGGTCATGGTACTGCTGGTGCTTGGGGCGGTATCCTTGAAGCCGAGCATGGCATCAAAGGTGCTTTAGCCCTAGGTATGGCCAGTGCGACCTTTGGTTTGATTATCGGTGGTATCATCGGTGGTCCTTTGGCACGTTTGTTGATCAACCGCTATAAGTTGGCCTCTGAAACCACCAAGAGCCAAGCTGCAGAACGTGATGAACATCATGTTGCCAATCAAGACAGCGAGGAATTTGTTGCCTTTGAAAACCCGCACCAAGTACGCTTGATCACTGCTGATAATGCCATTACCACACTTGGTCTGTTTGCTGCATGTTTGGCTTTTGCCGAATTCATGACAGTGTTTAGCAAAGGCACATGGTTTGAACTTCCTACCTTCGTTTGGACCCTCGGTGGTGGTGTAATTCTGCGTAACGTGCTTGAGGGCGTGTTTAAGGTGAATATCTTTGACCGCGCGATCGACGTATTTGGTAATGCATCATTGTCACTTTATTTGGCAATGGCATTATTGTCGTTGAAATTGTGGCAGTTGGCCGATTTGGCTGGACCATTGGTGGTGATCTTGGGTGCACAAACCTTGACTATGGGTCTGTATGCCGCATTCGTAACCTTCCGTGTTATGGGTAAAAACTACGATGCTGCCGTACTCTCCGCAGGTCACTGTGGCTTTGGTATGGGCGCGACACCGACCGCTGTTGCAAATATGCAGGCGATTACCAATATGTATGGTCCTTCGCATAAAGCCTTCTTGATCGTGCCATTGTGTGGTGCATTCTTCGTAGACTTGATCAATGCGACTGTGATCCAAGTGATTCTAAAATTCTTTGTCTAAGGGGTGTTGTGTCGGCTACTGCTTGATGGAATTTGAACGCTGAGCTAAAGCTGAACCACTGATCCAAGCAAAGTCCCAAACAGGGACTTTGCTTTTTTTTGTTTTAAAATAATAGTGAAATCAACTGTGTTGCGATTAAAGTCACAGGAATACTGATATAGATCGGTAGCTTGAACTTAAGACACAATAGCATCACGACGAAGCAGAATAGGTTGGGGATACTGACCATCGTACGTTGCGCCATCGGGATGATCAATGCCAAGAGCAAACCAACGACACTGGCATTCACACTGAGCAGCAGCACTTGAATTTGTGGATGCCTGAGGATGGCTGACCAATAGGGCAGCGTTCCGAAGACCAAAAAAAATGAAGGCAGAAAAATAAACAGGCTGGCCAAGATGGCATTGATCCAGGGCGCAGTACTCAGCGGCAAAAGGCTACCGATATAGGCTGCAAAACTAAATAGTGGGCCAGGCATAAGTTGAGCGAAAGCATAGCCCATTTCAAATTGCTGGGCATCGAGCAATTGGGTATTCACAAAGCCATTTTGAAGTAGCGGTAAAATCACATGTCCACCACCAAACACCAGCGCGCTACTGGCATAAAATTGATAGAGCGATTGGTACAAGTTACTTGGATAAAGCCACTGTAGTAGATATAACCCTGCAAAGCAGAATATAAATAACACGAGCCAAAGATATGACTTAGCTTGCTTGAGTTGCCATGGAAAATCTAAGCGTAGCGCTTCTAGATTTGCACTATTTATACTATTTGCATTATTTAAACTGTTTGCATTGAATGGTTTAAAACGGGTAAATATCCAGCCCCAGCCCAATGCTAGTAAGATAACGATAAGTGGAGCTTGGTTGAATGGCAGATATAAAATGGCAAGGCAACTGAGCAGCATCACTATGTATTGCCATATTTTTTGACAATAGCTGCGCAACATTTGCCAAAAAGCAAAAGTCACAATGGCCAAGACTATACTCATTAATGAATAAAAAAATTGTTGCTCAAGATTGAGTTGGGTTTGGTGTATGTAGACCGCGAGTAGAGCCATGATCACAGCGGAAGGGAGTGTAAAGGCCAGCCAGGCGATACAGGCACCGCGATAACCATGTAACACATAACCGATCGCCATCCCGGTTTGGCTACTACTCGGACCTGGAATGATTTGCGACAATGCCATAATCTGACTAAATTGTGTTGCGCTGATCCAGCTTTTCTTTTCGACAAAGCATTGATGGAAATACACAAAATGAGCTGCAGGGCCACCAAAAGAGGTGAATCCCAAGCTAAAAAAAATATAAAACAGCTGTCCAAGAGTAGGTTTGAGCATGGATGTATTTTTTAAGTAATGGTTGTTCAACTATAGATTTTTATTATGACAATGATAATAAATGTAACAGCAATAATTGATTAATTATGCTTTGATAAGACTGAATTAGGTTGAGATCTGTCTGGGTTATGCAATATTTAAAATTATGCACACTTGCATCTGTATTGGTGTTATCTGCTTGTCAGTTAACACCAAGTACCACCCAGTTAGTGGCATCTACGCCTATGCACGATGCCGCGTCGCACAAAGAAAATCGTTTTGATCAACTTAAACTCAATCACAAAAAACCGATCGTCGCTTTGGTCCTTGGCAGTGGCGGAGCCAGAGGCTATGCTCATATTGGGGTGATCGAAGTGTTAGAAAAAAAAGGCATACGTCCTGATTTTATTGTCGGTACCAGTGCCGGCAGTATCGTGGGGTCGATTTATGCCAGTGGTAAATCAGCGGCGGAACTACGTAACATTGCGCTAGATATGAAGGCCACCGATGTGCGTGATTTTAAAATTGGCATGAAGGGCTTTTTTGATGGTAAAAAAGTCGAAGATTATGTCAACAAGCAAGTTGGAAATCGTGCACTACAAAGTTTAAAAATCCCGATGTTTGTGGTGGCCACTGAACTTAAAAATGGACAGCAAACCGTATTTAACTATGGCAATACTGGACAAGCGGTGCGTGCTTCTGTGACCATTCCCAGTATGTTTATCCCGACCATTATTGCAGATAAAGAATATGTCGATGGCGGCTTAGTCAGCCCTGTACCAGTCAATATTGCACGTGAATTAGGCGCTGATGTGGTGATCGCCGTGGACATCTTGGCACAGCCGAGATATACCGAAACCAGCAATGTCTGGGGGTTGTTTAATCAAAATATTAATATAATGCAGAATAAACTGGCGGAAAAAGAGCTCAGCAATGCGGATATCGTCATTCAGCCCGATTTACGCGAGAAAGCGCATATATTCGATGTCAGTGGGCGTGAACAAACCATTCAACAAGGCGTACTGGCAACCCAGAATAAAATAAAAGCCATCGAAACTGTACTGCAACGCAGTGAAATACATAAGCTAAATTTGCACAATGAACTTAATCCTCCAAATGAAATCACGTTAAAACAATAATATCTTGAGCTTAAACACATTTTTTTGGCGGTTTAATCCCCAGATTGTAAGGCTTTGATACCTATTTATACGTCGCTGACCGTATAATAGGGATTTCGACTACAGTCTGAAGGGGTTCTTGATGCCACCATTAGATCAAAATTTAATGATCCAAGATGATCAATCTGAATTGTCCATGTCCGTACTTATGACACCAGAAATGGCCAATTTTTCTGGCAATGTTCACGGAGGAACGATACTTAAACTGCTGGACCAAGTTGCATATGCATGTGCAAGCCGATATTCAGGTTGCTATGTGGTGACCTTATCGGTCGATAAAGTAACCTTCAAAGAACCGATTCATGTGGGTGAGCTGGTGACGTTTCTAGCCAGTGTCAATCATGTCGGGCGGACCTCAATGGAAATTGGGATTCGAGTTGAAGCACAGAATATCCAGAAAAGAACGGTACGTCATACCAACAGCTGTTATTTCACCATGGTGGCTGTAGATGAGCAGGGCAAGCCGCGTCAGGTACCCGAATTGAGTTTAGATAGTGAGTGGCGTCGTTGCCGATTTGAAGCTGCTGAACAGCGTAAGATGAGCCGTTTGAAGGAGAACCATCATCCTTCATGCAGTATTTATAAAAATGCTTGATTGAGTATGCCATTGCTACGCTGAAATTGTTCACCGTGGACATACAAAAAAACAAAGACTAAGTCGCAGCATGACTCGGTCTTTGTTTTTTTTAACAACAATAATAATCGATGGAGGTATCGATTATTGGTTTGCTTCAGCTTCTACAGGTGCAGTTTCTACTGCACTTTCAGTGTTTGCTTCAGCAGCAGTCGGTTGATTAGCAGCAGCGGCTGATTCATCAGTCGTAGCCTCAACAACTTGAGTTGATGCAGCTGTTTGATCTTCAGCAGCTGCAGTTTCTGCAGTTGCAGCAAAAGTAGTCGCAGCTGAAAGCATTAAAGTTGTTGCAAGTAAAGTTTTAACTAAGTTCATGATTGGCATCCTTTAATCTATATAATTGAATTGAACTCATGCTGTGTTCTTGATAAACAACAATCAATGAGAACGAAATTCATGCTACGTGCTCGATCTTGAATGGGCAACCTTATCAACAAAGCGAAACAGACCTGTTTACAGTGCATATACAAAAGTAGTGCTTATGTTTCAAATTTGTTAAATTCTCCGCCGTTGAACGCACTAAGATGTATGCAAATATATTTTTATGCCCAAAAAATGTGCATTAATTTTACCAAGTTTGAACAGAATCAATGAGATATCGGCTGCTTCATTATTGGAGTTTTGAATGGTTGTTAAAATGTTGAATAGTTAAATAGATTAAACCTGCTTTATTAAACTACTTTTTGTACAGCTCTCCTCTATAACATGGAATTGAATAATTGAACGTTTTCTCCAAGCCTGCGGTACGGACACATATAATTTCGGGTTTTTTAGGTGCTGGGAAAACCACGTTATTGCAGCATTTACTGTCGCAGAAACCTGAACATGAAGTCTGGGCTGTGTTGATGAATGAGTTTGGCCAGATTGGAGTTGATCAGCAACTCTTGACCCAAGAAGCCAATTTTGTCGTCAAAGAATTACTTGGGGGGTGTCTGTGTTGTAGTAGTCAACTGCCGATGCAATTGGCATTGTCACGTCTGATCCATGAGCACCAACCCGATCGATTGTTTATCGAGCCCACTGGTCTGGGGCATCCAGCACAATTACTTGATCAATTGACTGAACCCTACTGGCAACCAACCTTACAGCTGCAAGCTTTGGTGACGGTGATCGATGGGTCACGTTTAAACGATGCCGCATGGACCTCACAACGTCTGTATCAAGATCAACTCAAAGCAGCGCAGATCGTGGTGGTTTCGCATCATGATCACATGCATCAAGCTGATTTTCAGGCATTGGATGATTTGAAAGCGGATTATCTAGCGAAAATATCCCGTTGGATCTTGGCCGAGCAGGGTCAGGTGGCGCTTGCGGAAATTGACCACGCCCTGCGCCCGATCAATAGAAAGATTCAACCTTTGATTTATCTACAAAAACAAAGCCAAGCCAATACAGCGTTGCAGCAGACCACGAGCGAACAGGCGCAGCCGATTCTACAACTGCCATATCACTATACCGAGTCAGCGCAGGGGTATGCAGTGGCGGGATGGCGTTTATCGAAACGCAAACAGTTTGATTTTTATGCGCTGTTGGATCTATTGACTGAGCAGCAGGATTGGCTAAGGATTAAAGCGATCTTTAATACCAATCAAGGTTGGCATAGTTTTAACTTTAATCCTGATCGTTTTAACTATCAGTCTTGTGCTGAAAATATTGATAATCGCATCGAGATCATCGGTCACACAGCATGGGATTGCGCGTCATTCGAGCTGGCCCTGCTGAAATGCCAATTAGATTGAGCTGCTTCGAGTAATTCAAAGTAAAATCTTATATGCTTAGCGCCAAAGAGGAGATTCACCTGATGGCGTTAAAAGCGACAATCTATAAAGTAAATTTAAATATAGCCGATATGGATGTACATCAATATTCGGACTATCAATTGACCATAGCCCAACATCCTTCAGAAACCATCGAACGTATGATGGTTCGGTTGTTGGCATTTAGCCGTTTCGCCAGCGAACAGTTGAGTTTTACCCAAGATTTGTTTGAAACCACTGAACCTGCTTTAATTGAAAAAGATTTGACGGGTCAATTGTTGAATTGGATTGAAGTCGGTTCTCCAGATGAAGACAAAGTTAAAAAGGCCAGCGCGCGCAGCCAAGCCGTTGCCGTGGTGAGCTACGGTTCATCGGTGAGTGAGTGGTATAAGAAATCTCCTAAGCTCAAAACTTTATCCAATGTTCAAGTGTGGCAGTTGACTGAAGCCAGTACCCAAGCCTTGGAACAATTGTGCCAACGCACCATGCAGTTGCAATTGAACATTATGGATGGCGAATGGAGCGTGATTGGCGATCAAGGCCAAGCAGATATTGAATGGCTACAATTGCAATAAACAGTACTAAATAAACAGCACAACCGAAGTTAAATAAGGAGTACCTGATGAGTACAGCATTACCTGAATTAGAAATCATTGATCTTACAGTAGGTACTGGAAAAGAAGCAGTCAAAGGGGCTTTGATTACCACACACTATACCGGTTGGTTAGAAGACGGCACCCAATTCGATGCATCACTTGATCGTGGTCAATATTTTGAATGTGTGATTGGCACTGGCCGTGTGATTAAAGGCTGGGACCAAGGTATTATGGGCATGAAAGTGGGTGGTAAACGTAAATTAATCGTTCCTGCACATTTGGCTTATGGTTCACGTAAAATGGGCAAGGTAATACCTGCCAATGCCAACCTGACTTTTGAAATTGAATTGTTTGATGTTAAAACCCGCGATGAGTAATTGTGCGCACGCATCCTGATTAATCAGGGTGCTTAAAATCTTGATCGGTTTAACTATGCATGGTTTAAATGATTAAATCATGCATTTTTGTATAAATGGATTGGATTGGGATTGATTTGAGATGGCGAATGCAAGGGCAATGGCTATTAGATCTGCATTAATAAACATTCAGCACTATAAATGTTAACTGTCTAACATTGTGATCGGTTGATTGCTTATAAAATAACGCCATTCTCCTGATAAAGTCGTCGGCGATTGATAAAAAAATGCTTAAATCCGTTTAAAAAACTGTGTTGCAAATTTTAAGTTTTGTTTCAGTTTTCTCTTTTAAATTGGCAATGTAAAAACAGTGGGTCATGTGGCTGCTCATTACGTATTAAAGTAATTGAAACATGAATTCGGCGTTAATCGGCGCACAATGACCAGAAACATCGCAATGTTGTATGAGTAACGATCTATGTTGAGTGACTATTTACCGACGATGATGCTCTGTCTTGGCCTCGCGCTGACATCATTATCTACCCAAGCAGTTGAAGAATCTGCTGATACTGCAACACCTCAGATTGATCTCAACACCTTAACCATTATTGGTTATCATGAAATTACCGATAAAACCCATGCGATTATTCCAGATTATGCGGTGAGTACTCAGCAGTTTGAGTTGCATTTGGATTGGCTAAAAAACAATGGCTATCATTTTATTAATGTAGACCAATTGATTAAAGCCAATGCAGGTCAATATCAACTACCTGCTAAACCCGTATTAATCACGGTTGATGATGGTTACCAGTCTTTTTATAACGGTGCTTATCCGATATTAAAAGCCCGTAAAATACCCGTGGTGCTGTCTGTGGTCGGCTCATGGTTAGAACCCCAAGCCAATAGTATGGTGCAATTTGGTGATGAGCAATTAGCACGGAATAAACTGCTCAGCTGGGATGAACTTAAAACCATGCAAGCTTCTGGCTTGGTTGAAATCGGCAGTCATAGTTATAATTTACATCGCGGGATTATAGGGAATCCTCAAGCGAATTCCGAACCTGCAGCCATTACCCGACAGTATGACCCCAATAAAAAAAGCTATGAATCAGATAAAGCTTATGCCAATCGTATTTATACCGATTTAAAGAAAAATAATACCGTACTCAAAGGCCACGGCTTACGCTCACCTCGAGTGATGGTGTGGCCTTATGGTCGTTATAATGCTCAGACCGTGAGTATTGCCAAAAAACTGGGTATGCCGATTACCATTAGTTTGGATGATGGCCCAGACCATATTCAAAAGTCATTGGGGCAGATGAATCGGATCTTGATTGAAGGCGATATGACCACGGATCAGTTGGCCCAAGAGATTCAAAGCCGCCAAATGAATCTAGGGGATAATAATCGCCCGCAAAAAATCATGCATGTCGATCTCGATTATATATATGATCCAGATCTGCAGCAGCAAGAGAAAAACCTCAGCTTATTGTTGGATCGCATCCGCGAGATGAACGTGAATACTGTTTATCTACAGGCATTTTCTGATCCGGATGCCAATGGTTCAGCCGATATGGTGTATTTCCCGAATCGCTTTGTGCCGATGCGCGCGGATTTGTTTAACCGTGTGGCATGGCAAATCCAAACCCGAACCAAAGTATCGCGAGTCTATGCGTGGATGCCATTGTTGGCGTGGGAATTACCCAAAACCAATCCGGTATCTAAACAATTGGTGCAGACTCAAGCTGCCCAAGCGGGCGATCATCTGAATATGGGCTATATCCGTCTGAGTCCTTTTTCTGTTGAAGCGCGCCAGACCATTACTGGGATTTATCAAGATTTGGCAAAATCCACTCCATTTAACGGCATCTTGTTCCATGACGATGCGACTTTATCTGACTATGAAGATGCCAGTCCCGCAGCGATGAAAGTCTATGCTGAGCATGGCTTACCGAGTGATTTGGCCGCGATCCGTAATAATGACCAAGACTTGCAAAAATGGACTGCACTGAAGACCCGTACCCTTGATGATTTTGCGCTGCAATTGGCCGCAGAAATCCGTCAATATCAACCCTTTCTCCTGACTGCCCGTAATATGTATGCGCAAGTGGCACTGTCTGCATATGCTGAAAATTGGTATGCGCAATCCTTAGAAGAGTCGCTCAATAAATATGACTTTACTGCGATTATGGCCATGCCTTATATGGAACAGGCTGAGGATGAACAGAAGTTTTATCAAGATTTGGTGAAACGGGTAAAGCAATATCCACAAGGGATGAAGAAAACGGTATTTGAACTGCAAGCTGTGAATTGGCGTAATAATCAGAAAATCCCAACCCAAGAGATGGCCAAGAGCATTGCATCGTTGTACCAACAAGGGGCATTACATGTGGGCTATTATCCGGATGATCCCATCCAAGGACATCCAGATACAGCGATCATGAGAAACGTTTTTGAAAGCAAACCTTCGCGTTTGATCCCATAAGGCAAGGTATATGACCGCGTTACAGCATCTTTGGCAGTCACTGCTGAATTTTATTTTCTATTATCCCTTGTTCATGTCGTATTTGTGGATGATTGGGGCTTTGATTTTTTATTGGCGTGAGCGCAAAGAACCCGCCTATACCGAACCGCCTGAATTACAGGATTCTCCCTTGGTTGCGGTGCTGATTCCGTGCTTTAACGAGGGTTATAATGCCGAAGAAACCCTGAGCCATGCGTTGAAATTGGATTATCCACATTTTGAAGTGATTGCCATTAATGATGGCAGTTCAGACAATACGGCTGAGGTACTCAATGCCATGGTCGCAAAATATCCCAATTTGCGCGTGGTACATTTGGCTGAAAACCAAGGCAAGGCCATGGCTTTGCAAGCGGGAAGTCTGGTGACTGATGCTGAGTTCTTGATCGGTATTGATGGTGATGCCTTACTTGATCCACATGCTGCACAGTGGATGATGCGACATTTTCAACAAGATCCATCTGTGGCCGCCGTGACAGGTAATCCACGGATTCGTAATCGTTCGACCTTATTGGGGCGGATTCAGGTCGGGGAGTTTTCTTCGATCGTCGGTATGATCAAACGTGCGCAACGCACCTTTGGACGGATATTTACCGTATCTGGTGTCATCACCGCATTTCGTAAAACCGCAGTGCATGAAGTGGGCTATTGGTCACCGGATATGTTGACTGAAGATATTGATATCACATGGAAATTACAGCGTGCAGGTTGGGATGTGCGTTTTGAACCCAATGCCATGGTCTGGATATTAATGCCGGAAAGTTTAACGGGTTTGTGGAAACAACGACTGCGCTGGGCCATGGGTGGGGCGCAAGTCCTGATCAAGAACATTGATGTGATCTTCAAACCGAAATTGAATTTTCTCTGGCCCTTGATCATTGAGCTATGCCTGACCTTGATCTGGTCGTATTTGATGTTGATCATGACCATTCTGTGGTTATTGTATTTGATCCTTCCATATCTCGGCACGCCTGTGATCAGTTCGCCACTGTTGCCTACAGGCATGGGGGTATTACTTGGCACCACTTGTTTAATCCAGTTTGCAGTGAGTAAATGGATGGACAGTCGTTATGAACCCACTTTGGGGCGTAATTATTATTGGATGATCTGGTATCCGTTTATGTTTTGGTTAATTACGGTTACAGCCAGCATTATCGCTTTTCCTAAAGTGTTGTTTAGACGTGATGGAAAGCGCGCTCGCTGGATCAGTCCAGATCGAGGTATACGCAATGATGACGAAGGATAAGGAGTTGCAATCATGAAAAAAAAATCGTTAATCATTGATTTGCGTAATCAAATGCCTTGGCATAAGCGATATGTATCGCATACCACGACTGCGATGTTGTGGGCGGTATGGCTATTGCTCTGGCGGCCATTGATGTTGATTGTGGGAATCATTGGCGTACAAAAACCGCAGTTGTTGCAGCATTTTATCGATGTATCCGCAACGATTGTTGAAAATGGTTTTGTGGCATTGATTGGCTGTGCAATCTCATTGTGGCTGTGGAGTAATTATGCTTCGACCAAGTCCATCAAGTCGGCTGAACAGAAGGATATTGAGGATTATGCTGCCTATTTTTCAATGCCAATTGAGGACTTAGAACAATCCCGCCATGATAAAATCGTGACTGTACATCACAATGCGGAAGGGCAGATCATTCGGATTGATTCAGATCTGCATTAAGCGGATTGGCATTTACACAGTCCCTCAGTCGTAGCACTTTGATTTTTGTTGTGTAAGATGGACTTGTACCCGTGGTCAAAACAGATAGGCTAGTCGCTTTGCTCAACATTAAGAATCACACATGCAAAAATTGAATGCTGCGGAGAGCATCCGTGGACTGGCCTGCTTGGCGGTGGTGTGCTCTCATCTGAGCTTAAGTTTCTTCCCTGACCTGCATCATTTTGATTTGCCGCTACAAGCACCGACTTCATGGGGGGATTGGATTCATCATTCTCCCTTTGGTTTTTGGTTTTCAGGTACGGCTGCCGTATATGTGTTTTTTGTATTGAGCGGCTTTTTACTCAGTCATGCAATCTATCGAGTGGCGGACAGCAGCGCAGAGCCGCAAGCGCTGAATTTCAAAGTCAAAAATATGTTCTATAAACGCTATCTGCGTTTGGCCATTCCAGTCTTAGGTTCTTGCCTATTGACGTGGCTGATCTTTAACAGCTTTAGTGTCGATGCCCAACATACCCGCCCATGGTTAGCCGAATATCTGGGGCAACAGGTCGAGTTAAGCCAAGCATTTTATCAAGGGACGATCGGTTCATTTTTCTTTGCACAAAGCTCAGTCAATTGGGTGCTATGGACCATGCAAATTGAATTGTTTGGCTCATTTCTACTGTTTGCTTTGATCTATTTGCAGCAAAAAAGTCAGCTCGGATATTACTTGGGCCTGCTGTTATTTGGCCTGATCAGCTTTTTATATTTAAGCGAGGGCTTATTTTTAGGGCTAAGTTGTTTTGTGATTGGAATGCTGATTTATCGTCATGCCACAAGATTATCGTGGGGCATGGCTGTGCTGATGTTAGGGCTGGGACTCTATCTGGCGGGTATGCATGACAGTAGCTATTCTTATCAATGGTTATTTAAATTGGTCGGGCCACCGAGCTATGAATATAGCAATTATTTTGCCGGCATCTTGGTGGTCTACAGCATCTTGATGAGCCCAAGATTATCCACGCTGCTGGATCGGCCGAGTTTAGTGAAATTGGGGCAGTGGTCATTTTCAATCTATTTATTGCATTTGCCCTTGCTGTATCTGATCTGTGTGCCGATATTAAATCAGTTGATCCATTGGCAGTGGCAACCTGAGTTGGCGTTATCTATCGCACTGTTGCTGTTTATGTGCGGACTGATGCTCAGTGCTGCCATGTATAGTCGCTATGTCGATGGCTTTGCGATTTGGAGTAGTCAGAAAATGGCACAGTGGATTCAGAAACGTGAATAGTCATTTAGACATCAATTGTTACTTTTGATTTTTCGTGTCCGCAGGAAGCCTTATACAATGAAGACAAAGCAGATCTGACACATCCAATAATAATCAATACAGTGTCATATCGTGATTAGATTTATAACATCATGAATTGTATGGTTTCAGAGGGTAGCGCATGTTTGAATTGCTGGTCGGTGGCTTGATTGTCCTCATGATTTTGGCTTTACTTTGCTGGTTTTGGGCTCGTGATTTACCCCTGTCGACTGCTAAAAAATCAAATTCAATTATTCATGGAATCACAAGACGACGTCATCAAAAACAACCTCTGCCCATAGACAATGATGCCATTGCAGATATAGAAATCGAACTGGCTTCAAACCAATTATTATTTGACCAAGTGGCGCAGTTATTCTTTGAACGTAAAATATTAACGACAGATCGTGAGTCTGCTGAACATATTCAACAATTATTTTTAAATAAAATGCCAGCGCAATGTATGAGTCAAGTCGGAGAATTTGAATTGGGGGAGTGGTCGATATTTTGGACCTATAAACAACAATCTCTAGAATATTATGTTGCAGGCTATGGCGTCTTTTATACCCATGTCGATCGTTTCGGGGTCGAGCATAAATTTAAAAATCATTGATTTTCAATCTATCCCTTGCGCAGCAGCGCTGCTCACCTTTTTAAAAAAGGAAGGAGCGTTGCGTATCCGATTCGGTGATGATTTCAAAGGATGAGCGGTGCTCCCGCGCAAGGAATATTCAAAAAAACCAGTTTAAATCAAGCCGTCAATCATGATGAGCAGCAATTTAATTCAGCCTCACTCATTCACAAACAAATCAATCATCAGTTGTTCGGTCGAGTCCTGGCTTCGATACTGTTCAAAATCTGTCATGCCCTGTGCGGTTAAGATCTCCTCATCAATACACAATTGCCCAGTGAGTTCGGGGTCCTGACTGCTGAGCATGGCATGTGCAGCATCCGCCATAATGCTAGGTTTACGTCCACGTTTTAACAGTTCTGCACCGCCCAATGAAAACTCAATCGCTGCTGTAGCGATAATGGTGCGTGGCCATAATGAATTGACCCGTATGCCATAATGCTTAAACTCTTGGCTCATGCCCACCGTCAACATACTCATACCGTATTTACTGATGGTATAAGGTGCATATTGTGCAAACCATTTGGCATCGAGGTTGAGTGGGGGTGATAGGTTGAGGATATGCGCATTGCGGCTTTTTTTCAGATAGGGGAGCGCTGCTTGACTACAGACCAAAACCGCGCGGGTGTTGACCTGATGGATCAAATCGTACTTTGCCGGGGCCAAGTATTCTACACCTGCCAGATTGATGGCACCTGCATTGTTGATCAGGATGTCGATCCCACCAAAATGCTCAGCGGCTTGTTGCATCGCTGCCGCAACAGCCTGCTCATCACGCACATCCAGTTGCAGCGCCAAGGCTTGACCACCGAGTGCAACAATCTCTTCGGCAACACTATGAATGGTGCCACTGAGTTTGGGATGTGCAGTTGCGGATTTGGCTGCAATTACGATATTGGCGCCATCTTGCGCTGCTCTTAATGCGATCTCACGACCGATGCCTCGGCTTGCGCCCGTGATAAATATCGTCATACCGTGTAGTGACATCTTGCCCTCCTTGGGTGCTTAAAATCATTCTATCTTTGCGAATCGAACCGCCTATATCCTGCAATGAGTTTGCAAAGCGACTGATCCTTATGCTTCGCTTATAGCATATCTGATTGAAAATTTAGCGGATCTGTACGCCGTGGTCACGTGCTTTATTCAAACTGAGCAGTGCAAAAAAGTGGCGTATACCGCAAAATGAGGCTTGACCTTCCAATGGTGGCAATCTTTATGCTCTGTCTATCATCGGTACAACGACCATTAAGAGGTTGATCATGGCGAATCAGACGCAACAGCAGCCAGCGTTTCGTAAAACGATTGCGATCGAAGGGATGACCTGTGCGTCCTGTGTGGGTCGGGTCGAAAAAGTAATCCAAAAAATATCGGGCGTAGACGCTGTGGCGGTCAATTTGGCCACTGAAAAGGCGGTGATCCATAGCCATCAAGCCTTGGATCAGGCGGATGTGGTTGCCGCCGTGGAACGAGCTGGTTTTGCGGTGCTGAAAGCAGAACCCATCGAATTACAGATCGAAGGCATGAGCTGTGCATCTTGTGTGGGGCGAGTCGAAAAAGCTTTAAATGCCGTTTCAGCTGTGGCCCAAGCCCATGTCAATCTCGCCACTGAACGCGCTTCGATCCAATTGCAGCATGATGTTGATTTGGCGGTGTTGATTGCCGCTGTGGAAAAATCGGGTTTTGAGGCTAAGCCTATACAAGCCCAATCCATACAGGGGCGGCAGGATCAACACGTACAAGACAAAAAGGCCGATGAATTAAAGCTACTGAAACGTGATCTGCTGATCGCGACAGTACTGGCCTTGCCAGTGTTTATTCTGGAAATGGGCTCGCATATGATCCCGATGTTCCATCAATGGATCATGCATAACATCGGTAGCTATAACAGTTGGTTGATTCAGTTTGTGTTGACCACGTTGATATTGATTTTCCCCGGACGACGTTTTTACCAAAAAGGCATACCTGCCTTACTGCGTCTGGCACCTGATATGAACGCTTTGGTGGCTGTCGGCACCTTGGCAGCCTATGCTTATTCCTTGGTCGCGACCTTTGCACCGCAACTGCTGCCTCAAGGTACAGTCAATGTCTACTATGAAGCCGCAGCGGTCATCGTGGCATTGATCTTATTGGGGCGCTTTTTCGAGGCCAAGGCCAAGGGCAGAACCTCCCAAGCCATTCAACATTTGGTGGGTATGCAAGCCAAAACAGCACGTGTTGAAGGTGCTGGCGGCATCACTGAGGTCGATGTGGCTGAGGTTCAATCGGGGATGATCGTACAAATCCGTCCCGGTGAACGTGTACCTGTCGATGGTGAAGTGCTGTCTGGACAAAGCTTTATCGATGAATCCATGATTAGTGGGGAGCCTATCCCTGTAGAGAAAGTCGCTGGTGGCAGCGTGGTTGGTGGAACAGTTAACCAAACCGGAAGCATCCGTATCCGCGCCACCGCAGTAGGCAGTGACTCGGTCTTGTCACAGATCATCCATATGGTGGAACAGGCCCAAGGCGGTAAATTACCGATACAGGCCATGGTCGATAAAGTCACCATGTGGTTTGTACCTGTGGTCATGCTCTTGGCGGTGCTGACGTTCTTGGTGTGGTTGATCTTTGGCCCAGAGCCTGCGCTGAGCTTAGCATTGGTCAATGCGGTTGCAGTATTGATCATCGCCTGCCCGTGTGCCATGGGTTTGGCGACGCCAACATCCATTATGGTCGGTACTGGTCGTGGTGCTGAAATGGGCGTGTTGTTCCGTAAAGGTGAAGCATTACAGTTACTCAAACAAGCCAAAGTGGTCGCAGTGGATAAAACCGGAACCTTGACTGCGGGTAAACCGACCTTAACCGACTTTGAAGTGGTGGCTGGTTTTGATCACGATGATGTCTTGGCCAAAGTTGCTTCAGTTGAAGCAAAGTCAGAACATCCGATTGCACAGGCGATTGTGCTTGCAGCAGCAGAACGGGGCTTGGCTTTGCAGCCGATATTGGATTTTAATTCTGTTACTGGATATGGGATCGAAGCCAAAATTGCTCAACACGTAATCTATGTCGGTGCTGACCGTTATATGGAAAAATTGGGATTGCATCCTGAAGCCTTTGCTCAGACTGCTGCTCGTCTTGGTGAAGAAGGTAAAACACCATTGTATGTGGCGATTGACGATCAATTGGCGGCAATAGTGGCGGTGGCAGACCCGATCAAAGCCAGTAGTTTTGCTGCAATCGATGCACTACATAAACTTGGTCTTAAAGTGGCGATGATCACAGGGGACAATCGCCATACCGCGCAAGCCATTGCCAAACAATTGCATATTGATGAGGTGGTGGCTGAAGTGCTCCCAGAAGGTAAGGTTGCGGCGATCAATAAACTTAAACAACAGTATGGTCGCGTGGCCTTTGTGGGCGATGGGATTAATGATGCGCCAGCTTTGGCAGAAGCAGATGTCGGCTTGGCAATAGGTACCGGTACTGATGTAGCGATTGAAGCTGCAGATGTGGTGCTGATGTCTGGCAGTTTGATTGGTGTGCCCAATGCCATCGCCCTCAGTAAAGCCACTATTGATAATATCCACCAAAACTTGTTCTGGGCCTTTATCTACAACGCCGCCCTCATTCCCGTTGCAGCAGGCTTGCTCTATCCAAGTTTTGGCATATTACTGTCACCGATCTTTGCTGCGGGTGCGATGGCTTTGTCTTCGGTGTTTGTATTGACCAATGCCTTGAGATTACGTGCATTTAAACCAGTTCTGCTGGCCACTAAAGTCTAAAAGGTATATTCAGCAGGCAAAGTCACTTAAGATTCATTCAACACTGTGACTTTGCTGCCCAATTCCTGAGTTTAAGATGCATTTTAAATCAAGTGCTCATGTCAATCAGGATAATCTTAAAAACAATTGATCCATCACTTATCGATAAAGACTGAGGTGTAGCATGAATATAGGACAAGCCGCGAAACAGTCCGGTATATCCGCCAAGATGATCCGCTATTATGAAGAGATCGGTCTGCTCAATGTCGCCAAACGTACTGATGCTGGTTATCGCATCTATGCAGATCAAGATTTGAAAACCTTACACTTTATAAAACATGCCCGTGAATTGGGGTTTTCGACTGAGCAGATGAAGACCTTGATTTCGCTGTGGAAAAATACCGATCGTCACAGTGCTGAGGTCAAGAAACTCGCGCTACAACATATCGAAGAATTAAACCAAAAAATCAGAAGTTTGGAGGATATGGTGGCGATGCTACAACAGGCTGCAGCAGGTTGTAGCGGCGATGATCAATCGGATTGTAGTATTTTAAATCACATCGAGCATGGCTTGGTCAATGCTTAGCTGAATCGCTGGGAGCCAATGTATGCATCGCCTCCCAGGCCAATTAAATAGGCTAAATATATAGACTCAGTAAATAGCCTAAGTAACTAAGCGCATTAAATCGCCTGCGCCAATTGAATAGCCTACGCAATCTAAGCAGATATGCAGCGTAAATTAAAATGCTACCCGTTTAGTTTTTCCGTTTGAGATAAATCCCCAACACGATCCCGATCACCGCTGCGATGAAGGAACCAATCAAGACCCCTAATTTGGCCGCATCCATCAAGATCTGGTCTTGGCTAAAGGCGAGGGTGGCAATGAAGATCGACATGGTAAAGCCAATTCCTGCCAGACAACTGACCAAGAGTAGCCATGAGTAGCTAAATTGATCCGATAACTTGCCGATGCCTAAGCGCACACTGATCCAAGTAATCAAGAAGATCCCCAGCGGTTTACCCAATACCAAGGCCACTGCGATGCCCAACACCACTTCATTTGCACCGACATAATCAAGACTGACTTGGCTGATGTTGACCCCAGCATTGGCGAGTGCGAACAAGGGCATGATCAGAAATGCGACCCAAGGTGCCAATTGGTAGCTGACCCGATGTACAGGTGAACGTAGTTCACGGTTGGCAATGCGTAATTGTTCAATGGCAGTGGGGTTGTCGGGTTGCTGTTGAATGTGTTGCAGGGCCCGTTCGGCTTGTTGTGCAGGACTGAAAGTGGATGGTCGTGAAATGACAGGGGTCAGCAGACCCAAGATCACCCCTGCTAATGAGGGATGTACACCGACTTTAAATAGACCATACCAAATCAATAATCCCGGAACGATATAGGGAGGCATGGCAAAGATCCCCATACGCTGAAACAGCATCACCAGCACAAGACCAATAGCAACAAAACTCAATGCAGCAAAATTTAGACTCTCGGTATAAAACAACGCAATAATCAGTACTGCAATAATGTCATCGATAATGGCCAAGGTCAGTAAGAAGATACGTGCTGAGGTAGGAACCGATTTTCCCAATAAGGCCAAGATTCCCACTGCAAAGGCAATATCCGTTGCGGTCGGTATCGCCCAACCCTGCAAGATACCATGCTCACCCCGATTAAATGCCAAGTAGATCAGTGCAGGAACAATCACACCACCACAGGCTGCAATGATTGGCAAACTGGCCATTTTAATATCGGCCAAGGCACCATCATGGATTTCATGTCGGACTTCAGCACCCACCACTAAAAAGAAGATCGTCATCAAGACATCATTAATGACAAAATGAACGGTGGTGTTGACCTCCATCGTGCCTAAGTTAAAGCCGATCGGACTATGTAGAAAATCCAAGTAGCTTTGCGCATACATGGAGTTGGCCCATATGAGTGCAATCGCTGTAAACACCAGTAAAACAATACCACTCATGGCTTCAATGCTACGGATCACCTGCGCATAGTGCTGTGCCTGTTCGGTGAGTCGTTGTAATGCGGGTATTGTTGGTTTAGATTGAGAACCGTCACTCATATTTCCCCCGTATGCCTCCAAAGTTGGAAGCACAGATTAATGATGTATTGTAGATCGTATTAAAACGGTCTAGATGATACACATTAATGGATCATTTAATGCTGTTTTTCGATCCAAGTGTTTAATTCATCTACATTTTATGCGAATCTATCTCGCTCACATCAGCAACCACAATACCAAGGGTAGGCTCAAGGCGGCACACAGGGTCTGTACACTGATCACCGCTGCCATCAATTGACTGTCGCCATTAAATACTTTGGTTAGGATATAGGCTGCAGAGGCGGTGGGTAGAGCAAAGAAAATCACCAAAACTTGGGTTTCAAGTTGTGGTACGCCCAGCCAAATACAGATCAACCATGCCAAGGCCGGCATGAACAATAATCGCGCCAAGGTATTGAGGATTAACGGAACGATCGCCGTCTTAAATTGATTAAACTCTAAGGCAGCACCGACACAAAGTAAGCCCAACGGGAGACTACTGAGTGCAAGTTGTTTTAAGAAATGTTCAAAACCAGCCCACAGTGGCAATCCGGATAGATTAAATAAAGCCCCCACGAAACAGGACATGATGAGGGGGTTTGAGCACAGCGCTTTGAAGATTTGTAGCAGATTCATCTGTTCACGATCGGCGAGGGCCAGTACCGACAGTACATTGACCGTCGGAATGCTGATCGCCAAAATCACTGCCAATAAGGTCATACCGGGTTGATGAAATAACGCCGCGACCACAGCCAAACCGATATAGGTGTTAAATCTAACCACGCTTTGCATATAGACCCCAAAGCGCGCGCTCGGCGTACGGTGTATAGCGCGAAGTAGATAGAGCCCAACACTTGCCAAACCAAAGACCAAGACCAAAATCAGCAGGATGTTTTTGACCTGACTCAGGGCAATCGGGGCAGAGGCAAGATTGATAAACAACATGGCAGGGAATAAAACATAATAATTAAGTTTTTCAGCACCAGCCCAAAAGCCATCAGCAAAAAATGCCTTTTTTTTGAGATAGAAACCACTGCAGATCAAAGCCAATAATGGAAAAAGTGAAACAAAAATTTGACTCATGTCTATTACATCATCCTTGAACTGAGACTCATCAAGTCTTTATAAAGTTGCAGTTGGCTGCCGATCAGATTATGCACTTTTAATACCAGGCAGCATAGTCGGAGAGACCCGATCGGGGGCTTAGTGGTGCTGCACTAACCAAGTATTGATTCCAAAGGCATTTATTTAAAACGAACTATGATAAAGTTCTTGACTTGAGCTTTACTGTATTGAGCGACCATTCTAGGGCCATTTTTGATTTGAAAATTCAATGAAGATGAATGTGTTTAAGCATATTGATGAGATCGACAAGGCATGTGCATTGGCTTTGTTGGAAAATCCGCGTGGATCTTGGCGTGAGCTAAGTCTCGCCTGTAAGATTCCGGAAAAAAAGCTCGCACGGCGCATCAATAGTTTGCTTGAAAACCAGGATATTTGCATTGTGGCTGAGCTCAATCCGGTCATGGCCAATCAAGGGATAACCGTTCATGTTTGGATTGAAGTGGTCTCTGGCAAAGCGGATCACCTTGCTGAGTCCTTGGTGCAATTGGCTGAAGTTCGGGTGCTATTTTTAACCACAGGTCAAGCGGATCTATTTGTTGAAGTCGGTTTGAGCAAATCAACTGATATCAGTAATTGGGTCAATCACCATGTCCGTTGTAATGCGGATATTAAATCGGTGCGCACCCAAGTTATGTTAAAACCCTTTACTTGGGCTCAGCATTGTAAAAACAAATCCGATCAGAGTCACCTCAACTCACCACAACGGCAATTGAGCGCAGAAGAACGCCAGTTAATAGATTTATTATCTGTTGATGCTCGATTATCGATTAAATATTTATCTGAACAATTACAACTCAGCGAACATCGTACCCAAAAAATGCTCAGTGATTTACAAGCTGAGGGTGCCTATGCGATCAGAATGTATCTTGATCCAAGTTTGGTCGGTTTAAATACAGAGTGTGTAGTACAGATCAATGTACAACCGCAGCATGCTGAACAGATTGCATTACATTTGGCCAATCTCCCCCATACCCGTTGTCTATTTGGAATGAACGGAGAATCACAAATTTTTTGGCATGTGGTTTGTCAGGATCTATCTGATCTATGGCAGTTAACCACCGAGGAATTGGGGCAGCTTGAAGGCGTTATTTCCTGTAATAGCAATATGGTGATTGGGGCTTACAAACGTGCAGGCTTTATGCGTAAAGGATTAAAACTACATTTTGATCAGCTGATCTAAGCAAGCATATTGAATTAGTTGAATTGAACGAATCACAGCGCAGATTGGCTATAAAAAAATGTGGACAATCTGGGATAATTGACCGCCAAAAGCAAGCTGAGAAAGTGGGGGCGAGCGGACTGATCTGCAGTTTGAAACCAAAACGAAAGAAAAAACCGATAAAGGCAGCATTCATCTGAATCGTGAATTATTTAGCTTCGATCAAAACCCATTTGGTAAAACCAGATCATTTATTGGCAAAAAGTCAAAGAATATTGGGTTTTTAAAGTTTAACAACATGCAGACTTTAACGAGCCATCTTCAGTTTATTTTTTGAGAATTTAAAAAACTCAAAATATGACCTTTAAAGTGTTACAGGCGGAGCCAAGAATAGATACATCATCAAGCCTAGATATTTAACAGCAAAGCGAATGAATATACCCAGTACAGAGCTACTGGGTATTCTTTATGCATGGATATGACGCGGATAGATTTGGAGGGAATTACTTGCCAAACAGTTTAGCGGTGTAGGTCTTAGATACAGCGCTAGGTTTTCCTTCTGAAAAATAGCGATCAACATGGCAAAGACGGGTGTTGGTGTCGCAGAAGATACCGTTTGCAAATGTAAATCGAGTACTGTCAAAATCCTCACCAGACGATATATTTTTTGCCTTGGCTGCACCGAGATATTTAGTGGTCAATGGCTTAGATAAACCATTTTGGTCTGCGCAGATGTATTTATCACATAGTACGCCAGCTTGAGGTGATTTTAATGCCGCTTTAGGTGCAGCAAATGATTGAGCACTTACTGAAAAGACTAAGCCTAACATCAGTGCATGGGAGATTTTAAGCATGTTGGTCTCGATTGATGTTTTAAGAAAAAAGTAATCATAAATCATAATTATGGACGAAATATTGATTTTTAAAATAATAAAGCAGCTACATCTAAAGAGCTGCTTTATATAAGCTTGACTATTTCTTATCTGCATCTGATTGTGTATTTACTGTCGCATCATTCACTTCAATTTCGGCTACATCTTTTAGACGCGTATCCGTTTCATTCGCATGAATGGTTTCGGAAGAATCAGTCTCATTGGTTTGAGTATCCGTTGCTGCTACAGTCGTTGAGTCCGCTGTGGTTATAGTGCTGCTGTTGCTCGCTCTAATCTCTGTATTGCTCTGCTCATGTTGTGCAGAATTTGGATTGGCTGTAGTTGTTAATTCGGCGATACTGTCCTTTGCTTTATTACGCAATTCCTGAATATTTTCATTCTCTGCAATTTTTTTCCCAGCATCTTTTGCTTTATTGACGATGGTTTTAGTATTTTCAACAAAGCTTGCTGTTGCAGCACCTAACAATGCATTTAAATGTTCTCCACTATTGGTATTAAAATCTTTCAAGATATGCTGTTCGATATTCTCTTGAGAAAAGTCCAAATATGGGGCTTCAGGGAATTTTAAAGCGCCAGCAACAAATACAGTTGGAATCGTTGATCTTACCGTATTATGTTCGCGAACGGATTCATTGTATCGCTCTCGCTGCTTTGAAATTTCATTTTCTATATTATCGATACTGCGCATTAAGTGTTGATACTGTTCATTCGCTTTGAGTTCAGGAAATCGATGTAAAAATCCTTGAACACCGATAATCGCCTGATTCGCTGCTTTTTGACTGGATGCGAGATCACTTGCTCGAGTACTTTCATGTGCGATTGAGAGGTGTACCAGTTGTTCACCATCTTGATAATTTTTTACAGTGTCAATTAGTTGGTTTACTAGGTTGACTTTTTTCTGCAAGCTCACCGAAATATTAGATAGGGTTTCCTTTACGCGCTGTGAGCTACGTTGCAACTTATTATATGAAGTAAATATAACAAATACGATTGCGATGATTATAAATAAAATTATATATGACATATATAGACCTGAAAAAAATATGAATTGCTTGAATGATGTCAGGGGTACATCTTAGAGCCCCTTGAATATATCTAAATTTGTATGTTGTAGACCAGGATTTGATACTAACCTATTTTTGATTTAAATTTGTTGTGCTGAGCTCAATTTTAAATGGATTTTGCTGTTGTATCAGCTTCAGTCATGCATTTAAAAATGATCAATGCAGGCTTGGATGTATTTGAATTTGATTCATCTTGAAAATATATTGTTTTAAAAAAATCGATTCGAAGTCGATAATCATGGTTGTTTTGAATAAAAAACAACCAACTAATTCCTTTAATCATATATTGCGCCTGTATTGCATTTTTGAGAAAAAGATCAGCTTACAGCCTTAGAAAACATTCAGTATTAGCATGAATATTCCACTTAAATTGCTGTCATATAGGTATCGAGGTTTGCTCTAAAAATGAGTATAAATTGTGCTTTATTTTATCTATATAGTTGTTTTTTAAATATATATCTTGTAAATTGCTTCTGTGCTGGAGTTCAAGCCTTTTGGGTTTTGCGACGACAGCATTGAGTGAATTTTATGTTCTAATTTTAGCCGGAATTTTTACGGCGCAGCCCCAGATTGAGGGGCTTTATTTTTGCCTATTAAAAAGAGGCGCTTGATTAAGCCGCCTCTTTCTTTTCTCATTTCAGCACAAGCGAATTGAAGTAAAAATTACCAAATATCAGAGTCGACTTTTTTCTTTAACTCTGGATATTTATCGATCTTGAACTCAGGTTGTTTAATACCACGTTTAAGCTGTTCGGTATAATCCTTCAACAAGGTTCGAGCAAATGGCGTCAGTAATAATATTGCAGTCAAGTTAATCACGGCCATCACCCCCATAAACATATCTGCCATATTCCAAATCAATGGCACACTGCTGACCGCACCGAAGTAAACCATCGCCAGTACAATAAGGCGGAAGATAAACATCAGTTTAGGGCTGTTATTGATAAACTGCACATTACTTTCTGCATAAGCATAGTTACCCAGTACCGCAGAATAACAAAACAAAAATAATAAGATTGCCAGTAAGTCACCACCCCAAGCACCGACTTGCGTTTCCAAGGCACGTTGAGTCAGTTCAACCCCGATAAATCCAGCATCGTGATAAACCCCAGAGATCAGGATAATCAATGCAGTACAGGTACACACCACCATGGTATCTACAAACACACCCAGCATTTGGATCAGGCCTTGATTGACCGGATGTTTGACATCGGCTGCCGCTGCGGCATTGGGTGCCGAACCCATACCAGCTTCATTGGAATATAAACCGCGTTTAATCCCTTGTAATAAGGTAATCGAAATCATGCTACCAAAAAAACCACCTGCAGCAGCTTTAAACTCAAATGCTTCGGTAAAGATCAGTTTAATGATGTCTGGAACGATGGCGTAGTTGCTGATGATAATATACAGCGCCAATAATAAATATAAACCAGCTTTTAAGGGTACAAACATTTCTGCAAATTTGGCAATTCGTTTAATACCACCAAAGATCGCAATGGCCACCAAGGCCACCAATACCAAACCTAACCAAGAGATCTCGATCGGATAGCCGCCAATATTAAATACAGGATTGGTTTTATCCCATCCCCATGAATGTGATGATGCGCTGACGATGGCATTGATTTGCACTGAGTTAAATACAAAGCCATAGGTAAAGATTAACGAGATGGCAAACACGACCCCGAAGGTTTTATTCTTGAGACCTTGGGTAATATAGTAGGCAGGGCCACCACGGAATTGTTTACTGTCTGGATCACGTATTTTAAACAACTGTGCCAAGGTTGATTCGATAAAGGCTGAACTCATCCCTAATAATGCAGTGACCCACATCCAAAAAACTGCACCCGGACCACCGATGGCAATCGCAATCGCCACACCAGCAAGATTACCCACCCCAACGCGACTGGACAAACCGGTTACAAAGGCTTGGAATGATGAAATACTGTGTTGTTCCTTGCTGTTGCTACGACTGTTTCTCATAATCGTAAAACTATGAAAAAACAAACGTATTTGGACTGCCTTGGTTATGACCGTATAAAAAATACCGACAAAGAGTAGAAATATAACCAGCGCATCCCAAAGAGGATGATTAATCCTGTCGATTATTGATAACAGTGCGGTATTCACAGTTTCATTCATGTGGTTTAGCTATCCTTATCTGTGCATTAGTTGATTGAATCAATTTTTTAAAATACAGATGTGATACATCGCGTAAATTAATATGGAAATGCAGTATGGTGGAAAAAAGGGCGCATTATAGAGCAAAGAAAAAGCGATGGATATATTTTTATAATGAGGTGCTGATGCAGCGCGTGGCTTTAATATAAGTTAGGCATTAATGTATTTATAATAATAGTTTTTGTTATTAGTAACTTAAGTTTAATTGTTGTCTTTGATTCTCTATCTGCTCAGTAATATACAACCATATTTGCCTAATAAATATGCAGATCCTCGTTAAGATGATCTGCATATTTTTAAACCAACTGCTGCTATTTAGCCGTGGCATTATTCAAAGAATAGGGATGTTATTGCAGCATGGTTTCAGGATCAAAGACCCGCATCGGTGCTGAACGTAAAGGTGCATCACCAGCACGATAATAGTCCACTGTCGATGGCGCAAGTTGCTGACCACGAATATGATCGGCAATTTTTTCTGCAATCATAATGGTGGTGGCATTTAAATTCCCTGTGATAATCAAGGGCATAATCGAAGCATCTACCACACGTAACTGTTCGACGCCATGTACACGGCCTTGGCCATCGACCACCGCCATCTCATCCTCACCCATTTTACAACTACAAGAAGGGTGGAATGCAGTTTCAGCGTGGTCACGTACAAAGCGATCCAATTCAGCATCGGTTTTGGCCAATTTCCCCGGACTGATTTCTCGACCACGATAGGCATCCAGTGCAGGCTGATGCATGATCTCACGGGTAATACGAATACCATCGCGGAACTCTTGCCAGTCTTGCTCACTAGACATGTAGTTAAACAAGATACTTGGATGATCATGCGGATTTAAAGATTTAATCCGAATCCGACCGCGAGACGGTGAGCGCATCGAGCCGACATGGGCTTGAAAACCATGTTCATTGACCGCGTTGGAGCCATTATAGTTAATCGCGACCGGCAAGAAATGATATTGAATATTCGGCCATTTAAATTCTTCACGGGTGCGAATAAAGCCTCCAGCTTCAAACTGATTACTGGCACCAATGCCTGTCCCCAGAAATAACCATTCTGCACCGATCGGTGGCTGGTTGTACCATTTTAATGAAGGATACAGCGATATTGGTTTTGTGCAGGCATATTGCAAATACATTTCTAAATGGTCTTGCAAGTTTTCACCAACTCCAGGCAAATCCTGGACCACAGGAATGCCAAATTCATCGAGTAGGGCTTTGGCCGCGACACCTGAACGTTGCAAGATTTGTGGTGAGGCGATGGCACCTGCACAGAGTAAAACTTCACGTGATGCATGCACTTGGATCGGGTTTTGATCCTGAGCTTTAAAATACTGCACCCCGATGGCTTGTTTGCCCGAAAATAAAATCTTATCGGTGGTGGCATGGGTGATGATGGTCAAATTGTCACGTGATTTGGCCTGATCCAGATAACCACGTGCGGTACTTGAGCGACGACCTTTGGGTGTCACGGTACGATCCATTGGGCCAAAGCCTTCTTGCTGATAACCATTGAGATCATCGGTGCGTGGATAGCCGGCTTGTACCCCAGCTTCGATCATGGCATTGAACAATTCATTGTTGTTTTTCGGCGTGGTCACGCTGACCGGGCCATCGCCACCGTGGTAATCATTGCCACCGATATCACGGGTTTCAGCTTTGATGTAGTAGGGTAAACAATCGGCATAGGTCCAGTTTTCGAGCCCTTTGTGCGTGGCCCAATGGTCGAGATCCATGGCGTTGCCGCGGATATAGCACATGCCATTGATCAAAGATGAACCACCAAGCCCTTTGCCGCGGCCACATTCCATCTGTCTGTTGTTCATATGCGGTTCAGGATCGGTCACATAGGCCCAATTGTAGCGGCGGCCTTGTAACGGAAAGGCCAATGCAGCAGGCATTTGGGTCCGGAAATCAAAACGATAATCAGGGCCACCAGCTTCAAGCAATAACACTTGGCAATCAGGGTCTTCGGTTAAGCGAGTCGCCAAAACGTTGCCGGCAGAGCCGGCACCAATAATAATGTAATCATATTTTTGTTGAGTCATGATCTATCCCTTATGCAAGG
Source organism: Acinetobacter calcoaceticus (assembly GCF_004345325.1). Lineage (GTDB taxonomy): Bacteria > Pseudomonadota > Gammaproteobacteria > Pseudomonadales > Moraxellaceae > Acinetobacter > Acinetobacter calcoaceticus_D. The sequence continues at coordinate 22,140 of NZ_SLVJ01000014.1, read as the reverse complement.
TCTTACAATGAATAGGACTTTTAGATGCTGTTTTTAAAATGTCGCTGACACGCGAAAATAGTGCACTGAGGCATTAAAAAATCGATTGGAACTCGCCCAATTCCACTTGGATGGACTTGAGTCGCGTGTATTGTTTCAGGGTGTTGATGCCATTTTCTCGACCAACGCCTGATTGCTTATAACCACCCACTGGCATTTCGGCAGGGGATTCGCCCCAAGTATTGATCCAGCAAATACCCGCTTCTAACTGATGGATGATGCGATGCGCGCGATTGATTTGATTTGAAACCACGCCCGCAGCCAAACCATAAATACTGTTATTGGCACGTTGAATCACTTCTTCTTCAGTCTCATAACTTAAGATACTCATCACTGGGCCAAAGATCTCATGTTGCACGATACTCATATCATCCTGGCAATCGGTGAAAATCGTGGCCTGTACATAGGCGCCTTGGGCAAACTCAGCACGGGTTTCGCGTTCACCACCACAGAGTAAGGTTGCGCCTTGTTGCTTGCCTTGCTCGATGAAATTCAACACGTTGTGCATATGTTGCAGACTATTCAATGGACCAAAATTGGTTGCTGGGTCCATAGGGTCACCGAGACGAATATTTTTCACCCGTTGCAGTAGCGCCTGTTCAAAGGCGGTTTTCATCGAGGCTGGGATAAACACACGGGTACCATTGGTGCAGACCTGACCTGAACTAAAGAAGTTGGCCATCATGGCGATATCGGCGGCTTTATCGATGTCGGCATCATCACAGATAATCAATGCCGATTTGCCACCGAGTTCCATGGTGACGTCTTTCAGGGTTGATCCTGCTGCACTGGCCATGACTTTTTTGCCACTGACCACACCACCGGTAAATGACACTTTTTCGATCAATGGATGTTCAGTCAGCCAAGGCCCAATCTCTTGCCCAGTGCCTTGCACCACGTTAAATACCCCATCAGGTAAGCCAGCTTCAGTGTAGATCTCTGCCAACTTAAACACGGATAAGGGGGTTTGTTCACTGGGTTTAAAGATCATGGCGTTGCCAGCAGCCAGAGCGGGGGCTGATTTCCACAGCGCGATTTGAATCGGATAGTTCCAAGCGCCAATCCCTGCAACCACGCCAAGAGGCTCAGGTCGGGTGTAGAAAAAACTGTCTTCACGTAAGCTTTGTTGCTCACCCTGAATGGCTGTGGCGAGACCGGCATAGTATTCGAGTACATCGGCACCGGTGACGATATCTACTGTCGAGGTTTCAGCATAGGCCTTGCCCGAATCTTGGGTTTCGAGACGCGCCAATTCATCATTGCGATCACGCAAGATATCTACGGCACGACCTAAGATGCGTGAGCGTTGCATTGCGGTCATCGCTGCCCAAACTTTTTGGCCTTTTTGGGCACTGGCAACAGCTGCATCAATGTCTTGTTGAGATGCAATTTGGATCTCGGCCAACACCGCGCCATTTGCAGGGTTGATACTTTGAAAGGTTTTTCCACTGCTGGCATTGACGTAGCGGCCGTGTATATACAGTGGATAATGATGTATCTGACTCATAGTAAAGCTCCGGCAATGGATAAGTTTTGAGTGTAATGATGTAATTTAAGTATTGTGTTCTTAATCTGTTAGCTTGAATGGATGGGTTTTGAATCTGTGGATTTTGAATGTGCAATCAGCATATCCAAATAGTGATAAGCCAAATCACGGGCTTGCTGTACATTAAAATCTTGGTCGGCATTTCCGATCAGACTGCCGCGTAACCATAAGCCATCTATCATCGCAGCGAGCCCGATGGCACCAAGTTCAGCTTGCTCAGGCGAGAGGAGTTGCAGTAAATGATGACGTATATTGGAGGTCAGACGTTGATCATTAATCTTCTGTAAACGATGCAGTTGCGGCATATGTTTACTGGCGGACCAAAAATCTAACCATAACCGCATCGAGATGGAATTAACCTGACTCATATCAAAATTGGAGTCGATAATCGCCTTGAGTTGACCCACGGGATCATCTGCAGATTGGCTTTTATTCTGATCTGTTTTACGGCGTAGCACATTGAGCATTTCTAACATACAAGCATCAATGAGCCCTTGTTTATCACCAAAATGATGACTGACGATTCCTGTCGATAATCCCGCTTGTTTGGCAATTTTCGCGATGGTCATATTGCTAAGACCTTCATCATGCACCACTTGAAAAGCAGCTTGCATAATTTCTTCACGGCGGACGTGCTCAGGTTTAACTCTTGATTTACTCATGATTTACTCATGATTTTTATATGCCATCACTCAAAGTTCAAGGTGAAATTATTAGGCTTCAATTGAAGATAAGCAACACTATAACAATAATCGATTGAACGATCAATCAATGGGGTATATGCTGTATTTCGATCAAATCCATCTAAGCGAGGTAGCTGAAATGACTCAAATGCTGCGATTCAGCCACATAAATCTAATCATCAATGGGTTTAGCTAAGTAAATACGATTTTTTTGTTAAATAACCTAAATAATCATCAAAAAGTACACATTTAGCTAACAAAGCATATAGTGTAAGTCTTTATGCTTTGTTCGTGCTGTCAAGCAAGTTCTACAATTATTTCTAATACTTTATTAAAAAAGTCTATTCATCAGGCTTAAATTCTCCTGTTCATATTAAAAGAGGATCTTATGCAAAATGAACACACTCAGCTTAAATCGACTGGTGAGACTACACCAACTTCACAACTTAATCGCCCTGTCTTCCTGATTTCAGCGGGTTTAATTTTACTATTTTCCTTTTTTACCATGCTCTTTAATCAGCGTGCTGGCGCGCTGATTGATGTGGCTTTGGATTGGGTGAGTTCCACCTTAGGTTGGTACTATTTTTTAGCTGCTTCAATTTATATTATCTTTGTATTGATCATCGCATGTTCGCGTTACGGTGAGATCAAACTTGGACCTAAACATTCTAAACCTGAATTCAGTTTACTGAGTTGGTCGGCAATGCTGTTTGCGGCAGGGATCGGCATCGACCTGATGTTTTTCTCGGTACTGGAACCGATTACCCAGTTTATGCAACCGCCTGTGGGCGAGGGGCAGACCGTCGAGGCTGCACGTAAAGCCATCGTCTGGACCATTTTCCACTATGGCTTGACCGGATGGTGCATGTACGCTTTGGTCGGCATTGCATTGGGTTACTTTGCTTATCGTTATAACTTACCGCTGACCATCCGTTCAGCGCTGTATCCGATCTTTGGTGATCGGGTGAAGGGTTGGATCGGGGATGTGGTCGATATCGCTGCGGTGATCGGGACCATTTTCGGGATCGCCACCACCTGCGGCATCGGAGTGGTGCAGTTGAATTATGGCTTAACTGTTCTGTTTGGCTGGCCTGAAGGCATGGGCATGCAGATCGGTTTGGTCGGATTGGCGGTATTGATCTCAGTGGTTTCTGCGACCACTGGCGTGGACAAGGGACTTAAATTCTTATCTGAACTGAACGTATTCTTTGCCATTGGTCTGGTGCTGTTTATCTTATTTATGGGTGATACCCAATTTTTACTCAATGCCTTGGTGTTGAATATTGGCGACTATATCAGCCTATTTCCATCGATGACTTTGGATAGTTTTGCCTATAACCAAGATGAATATAGCCAGCAATGGATTAAGGACTGGACGCTGTTTTTCTGGGCTTGGTGGATTGCTTGGTCGCCATTTGTGGGGTTGTTCTTGGCGCGGATTTCACGCGGTCGAACCATACGCCAGTTTGTGACTGGGACTTTGATTATTCCGTTTATCTTTACCCTGACTTGGATCTCGGTGATGGGGAATAGCGCGCTTTATGAAGCGATTCATGGCAACTTTAACTTTGTCTATGAAACCTTGGCCAATCCAGAACATGGTTTTTATCAATTGTTTGCCAATTATCCATGGTTCTCCTTTACCGCGATCTTGGTCTTTGTCACTGGGTTATTGTTCTATGTGACCTCAGCGGATTCTGGAGCGATGGTGCTGGGTAACTTTACCTATAAACTCAATGACGTAAATAGTGATGCACCGAATTGGTTGCGGATATTCTGGGCCTTAACCATTGCTTTATTGACCGTGGCAATGTTGATGACTGATGGGATTAGTACCTTACAAAAAGCCACCGTGATCATGGGCTTACCCTTTAGTTTGGTGATGTTCTTTGTGATGTTTGGTTTGATCAAAGCCTTTAGGCAAGAAGATTATCGCTCGCAAAGCTCGACCATGAATGCGGCACCTGTGGTCGGTAACGTCGATATCCTCAATTGGAAGCAGCGAATTACCCGCGTCATGCTCTATCCGGGTACGGTGGCGACCTTGAAAATGCTCGATCAAGTTGCCAAACCTGCGATTGATGCGGTTGCCGCTGAACTGCGTAAAACTGGGGCCAAAGTATCGGTCAGCGTTGAGCCCTTAGAGGACAATGATCAGCTCTATCATATTGATCTCTTGATTGATTTGAACAATGAGCAGAACTTTACTTATCAGATCTGGCCGCGACAATATGTGGCACCTTCGTTTAGTCGCCGTGCGCGAGTGGGCAAGGAACATTATTATCGACTGGAAACCTATCTGTTTGAGGGCAGTCAGGGCAATGACCTATTGGGCTACAACAAGGAGCAAGTGATTAACGATATTTTGGATAAATATGAACGTCACTTAACCTTCTTGCATCTACAACAGTCCAATGAGAAAAAGGGGCCTGAGTAACTCAGGGTCTGAAACACCCATCGAACCGCAGTGAATCACTGCGGTTTTTTTATGATTGTTTTTCAAACAATGACTTCATTAAAATATAAGATTTTTTAATTGAAAAGCGTTATGGTTTTTAAATGAGGCTGCAACGGTGGCGGTTGATCAAGCACCTAAAAATCAAACTTTAAAATGCCTCTATAACGATTGCGTCTGTTGTATTTGATCTATAAAAGTTTTAACAACGAACCATAACCAGCGATAAATTGAAGTAAAAAAAGCGAAATACAATAGGCCCGAATTCGAAGTCATCAAATAAGTCGAGGTCTGAAATGAAAGCGATCTATATTGAACATTATGGAAATATTGATGCAGTGCAACTCGGCATACAACCCATGCCCATGCTTGAGGCTGACGATGTACTGGTTCTGGTCAGTGCTGCGAGTGTTAACCCATTAGATTTGAAGCTGCTCTCTGGTGATTTAAAAATGATTTCTGCTGTGAAATTTCCATTTATTTTAGGTAGTGATTTGGCAGGTACGGTGGTGAAGATCGGTGCTGAAGTGACGCAATTTAAATTGGGTGATGAGGTCTATGCGAAGACCGATCAAAGCGGTGCTTTTGCTGAATATAGTGTGGTGAAACAAAGCAATCTTGCACGTAAGCCGAAAAATATTTCCATGCAGCAAGCCGCTTCGCTGCCACTGGTGAGTTTGACCGCATGGCAAGCCCTGTTTGAAGTTGCACAACTCAGAGCCAATCAGAAAGTGTTGATTCACGCGGGATCTGGAGGGGTAGGATCGATTGCGATCCAGATGGCAAAAGCTTGCGGTGCTTTTGTCGCCACCACCACCAGTCAGAACAATATGGGTTGGGTCAAAGCCTTGGGCGCAGACTGGGTGATTGATTATCAACAGTCGCAGTTCGACGCGTTGATTCAGGATTACGATGTTGTATTCGATACTCAGGGCGGTGAAACACTGGAAAAATCATTCAAGGTGCTTAAAAAAGGCGGGATTATCGTGAGTATTGCTGGTCCACCTGATGCCAATGTTGTACGAAACCTTCCAGTCAATTGGCTGCTCAAGCAGTTGATCCCATTGATGAGTTATTCCGTTCGCAGAAAAGCCAAACGACATGCGATTCGTTATGCATTTTTGATGATGCAACCCAATGGTCAGCAACTCAAGGACATTAGCCAATGGGTCGAATCTTTTAAAATCAAAGCTGTCATCGATAAGGTCTATCGCTTTGAACAAATCAAGGCCGCTTTATCTTATGTGGCAATTGGCCATGTGCAAGGTAAGGTGGTGATTGAGATTAATTCGAAGGCTGAATAGGGGGCTAAGTTGAAGGGGGATGTTGGTCAGTGAGTTGTCCAACCATCAACTGATTTGGCATAGCGGCGCACAGCAGATGCAACGAGAAAAACCAGATTATTGCAGTTGCCGTTTTGGTTCGCATTGATGAGTAAAAACGGTATTGGTGGCTGCATGTGGTGAGTCTTGCCAGATACTTCGACATCAATGCTTACAACCGCAGCTAAAATCTGCAATATATTTGGTAGCATTAGATGAATAGTGTAATTTTTAAACACTACAAATTGGTTGAAAATAATCATTTAGTTTTATCGCGATTACATTGCAGTGTATTGAAACAAATTGGGTTGTTCAGATCGCTAAACCAAGGCGTAGATTAAGTTCTAAGCCTAAGTAACGGCTTCAATCTCAACAAGATCATTAGATTTTAAGGTGGAAACGCACATGGCTACTCAACAACCCAACCAACCAAACCAACAGTCTGATCAGCAAAAGCAATCTCAGCAGCAGTCAGATCAACAAAGACAGCAACAGCAGTCTGGCCAACAGTCAGATCAACAAAGACAACAACAGCAGCAAAACAATCCTCAGAAACAACAGCAATCTGATCAGCAAAGACAGCAACAGCAGCAAGCTGACCAGAAAAAAGCCCCCAAATAATTCAACGCATTGTCAAAATTAAAAGGCCGCAACATTGCTTGCGGCTTTTTCTATTTCAGGATGAGACACGGTTTTAATATGCTTTCTACAGGCTTAGCTTTACCTGATTTAGCTTGAATTGTATTGTAACGAGTTCATGTGGTTTATGTGTGGTGTTTGGCATAGATAGCGCCTAGATTGGATGTAGTCGTATAGTTTACGACGACAATCACTTCAAGGTGGATCCGCACATGGCAACTCAAGTTCCTACTCAACAAAATGAAAATGCTGTTCAACCTGAGCAACAATCTTATAAACACGCTCAACAACTGCAAGCGATTCAGCAAATGGATCAACAACAACTTGATCAATTGAAACAACAATTGGCTCATCAAATGCAAGCACTCGATCAGCAGCAACAAGCCATTGATCAACAGCAACAGCAGTTAAATCAGCAGGCAGGTTTTCAACACCACTAAACCTTTAGTGTAAAAACCTAATATTGAAATTAAGCCATGATCTATGTCATGGCTTAGCTTTTTTGCGTGAGGGAAATCAACGCTGGCTGATGTTATTGGCGTGAACACAGGCTGCATTGAAGAATTATTTTTGATTGAGGCTTGACCTTCCGACCATGGCAAGCTTTAGACTCAGTGCATATTCAAATTTTCAATATATTCGCTGGAGTCTTTTATGAAATTCACTGTTCCAAATATGACTTGTGGTGGTTGTGCACGTGGTGTAACTGCAACGATTAAAGCCCTTGATGCAGATGCAGTGGTTGAGATTAATGTTGAAACCAAACTGGTTGAAGTACAGAGCACGCAAAGCTTTGAGGCCATCTCTCTGGCATTGGCAGAAGATGGTTTTCCACCTCAAGCAGCCTAAGCCTTAAAACCAAAACATAGTTGCAAACGTAGCTATGTTTTTTCAAAAACCCATCATGTGAGTGATTTACAATTTCTCTATGCATCACACTTGCTTTAAGCTGTTCGCAAATTATTTACCCAATGATTAGGGCCAAGTGAAGTGAAGCAATGAATATTTTAAACGCCGAAGCGCCGTATAAGAGCCGCAGGCTTTAATCCTTAAATAAAATGAGATGCTTGATTTTAAAAAATAAATTGGCTATGTTTTATGCATCTTCTTGACCAAGAATTAAAAAAAATGAAAAAAACAAGTGGTTTATTACAAGCGGTAGAGTGGCAGGATCTCGTTAAACTCAGTCATCAAGATATTATTTCAGAACTGTTTATTTCCCTACCATGGTTGCTGAGCAGCTTCGGTTTCGCCTATCTGGCTCAGCAAAATAGCCTATTTTATCTGGCCGCTTTCGGCTGCTCTTTTATGTTCTTTTTGACGGGTCTACGTCAAGTACATAACGCTTTTCATTTTGCCCTCGGCTTAACGCGACAACAGACCCATTGGGTCATGTTTGGACTGAGTGTGCTGATGCTGGGTTCGATGCATGCGGTGCAGATCAATCATTTAAGGCATCACCAGCATTGTATGCAAGACGAAGATGTTGAAGCCAAAAGCGCCAAAATGTCTTGGTGGCAAGCACTACTGTTTGGTCCAATTTTTCCTTTGATGTTGCATAAAAAAGCCTTAGAGGTGGGGAGTGCGACGCAGCGCAAATGGATCTATGCAGAACTTACAGCCAATGTCGTGCTGCTGGTTTTGGTCTTTGGCATCTTTGACAACGCTATTCTGCAGTTCCACCTTCTGGCCATGCTGATGGGTCAATGTATGACGGCATTTTTTGCGGTGTGGACGGTACATCATGATACCGAAGATCATATTTACATGGCGCGTACTGTTAGACATGAGCTTAAACGTGTTGTCACCTACAATATGTTTTTCCATGTAGAACATCATTTGTTTCCCGCAGTACCCACACGCCGCTTACATATACTGGCCAAGCGTTTAGATGCGTATGCACCTGAGGTGGAAATCCGTCAGGTGTTCTAGTGTCATCTTTAGCTCTAGTGCAGATATAAAAAAACTGGATTCAAATCTCAACGGCAACACATTAAAACAATTGTTTGACTTGTTGCCGATTACAATGCACATTTTTAGTGTTGGTAAATAAATTTATCTAAAGAAAAATTAAGGACCTAGGCAAATTATCGGTTTTTCATTTAGCCGCATTTTTAGCCAGACTCATTACTATACAGTAGGACGCTTTTATTCGATGTTTAAGTCTTTTTTTCCCAATCCCAAATGGTTTATTTTATCTGCAATACTCTGGTTTTTGATCAATATTGCTTTGTGGTATAGCGGTGCTAAAGAGTGGGGGACTGTGTTCGGTTTTACTGCAGGCTATAGTGAGGCTGAACTAACGGTTGGTGTCAGTCGTTTATGGGCGCCGCAATTTCTTTGGTTCTATTTGTGGTATTGGCTATCGGTCACGATCTTCGCATTGTTTTGGAAATGGAAAGTTAATCATCCTTGGCAAGCTTGGTCTGTTTGGGGTTCGGCATTTATCTTTTTTAATGTCTGGTTCGGCGTACAAATGAGTGTTGCCATCAATGCATGGTATGAACCTTTCTTTGATCTGATCCAAAAAATGATGAGTAATGGTGCTGGCGGTGATGTCACTTTGCTGTATCAGGGCACCATGACCTTTCTGTATATCGCGATGATTTCAGTGACGGTTGCAGTGTTAAACCTATTTTTTGTCAGCCATTATATTTTCCGCTGGCGTACCGCAATGAATAATTACTATACCGAGCATTGGCCGATCCTGCGTCAAGTCGAAGGTGCCTCGCAACGGGTACAAGAAGACACCATGCGCTTTGCCACCTCACTTGAAACATTGGGTGTCAGCTTTGTTCGCGCCATCTTGACGCTGATTGCTTTTTTACCTGTGTTGGTTAAATTGTCTGAACATGTACCTGCTTTGCCCGTCATTGGTGAGATCAAATACTCCTTGGTTTGGGCGGCAATCGGTTGGGCACTGTTTGGAACCTTCTTACTGATGGTGGTGGGGATCAAACTGCCTGGACTTGAGTTTAATAATCAGAAAGTTGAAGCAGCATTGCGTAAAGAATTGGTCTATGGAGAGGATCATCCAGAGCGCGCTGAGCCAGCGACGGTGACTGAACTCTTTGGCAATGTGCGTAAAAACTATTTCCGACTCTATTTCCACTATGCTTATTTTAATGTGGTGAGCATTTGGTATATCCAACTGGATATATTATTTAGTCTGGTGGTGTTATTTCCAGCCATTGCAGCAGGATTAATTACCCTCGGTTTATTACAACAGATCAGCCATGTCTTCGATAAAGTCCGTGAGTCATTTCAATACTTGGTCAACTCATGGAAAAGTATTATCGAAATGCTTTCGATCTATAAGCGTCTTAAAGCCTTTGAATCGATTTTAAAATAATCAAGCGCTGGCTCAACCACATCCATCACTGAGGTCGTCGCATCATCAATACTCAACCTGCTTTGAGGATGCGACCGCTCAGGCCCTAATCATCTAAAATATTTTCTGCCGTGGCATTGGCTGCATCCGCAATCTCGGTTTCAGGTTGCTTCAAGGTGTAGGCCAGAGATTGTATTTCCATTACAGTAAAACCACGCTGACCATTGCGTCCATATTGAATGATTACTGGATTGCCTTGGGCATTGATAAAGCCATAACTATAAATCACCTCCTCATGTCCCATGAGCGCATGCTCACCTGAATGATCATCTAATAGGTGATATTTTGCGGCTGGCACAAGGATGTGATTAAGTTTTTGCGCGCCGATTTGCTGCATTTGCTGATCGAAGGCATGGATAAAGCCTTGGCTAGAATAGACCTGTCCTGAGTCTGCATTGACGTTGACTTTGGCCATTTTTCCAGTGAATTTTTGATACTCGCCATAGATGGGAAAATAATAATAATCATAGTCACGCAGTTGCACAGGCAATACCAAGTGATAGCCATTCGGAGCAGTGACATAGGGAAACTCACCAATCTGATTGCTGAGTTTGGGTAAGTCTCTGGGATCGAAGCTGTGCCGTGGTTGGGTGGGAGCTGCCGCAGCCCTGAGTTCAGCCGTGGAGGCGGTGCTATGTGCAGCCATATGTTCTGATGACGAAGCGGGACCTGTCATCGCATCCTCTGTCGATGGCCCACAGGCGAACAAAAAAATCGTTATGATCAAGGTTAAGAAAAGGCTGTATGTATACTGCATGAGCGTTACTCCAGCACGAGTAGATGGGGCTAAATAAAACCATTATTGCTTTAAATACAGACAATGCAAACGACACTGAAATGCACTGGATGGTGATAAAAGTTTGCAATGCTTTATTTATATAGATTAATCAATCGATATATTAGACCTGCGGTTAAAACCGTCGCCTAGAGTGTTTTGTAATAAAAAATCTCTGTATTTATTTTAGGCAAAACTTAATTTTTTTTGAATGGCTCACTGTTGCTGTGTACAAGGAATCATCGTTTATAGTCGATAATATAAGCACAAACATATTATTAACTTTTACTCAACAATTTGTAATATTAATGGCCGCGCATCCACTTTATTTTATTGCCATCTAGCACAATAAATAAAAGGGAATTTATGATTTGGACACTATTTAATAGCTTGGTTTTTAGCTTAATTTCTTATTATTTTGCCAGATATCTCACACAAAAATACAGTCAGATTCAGCGTTGGCCTAAATACAAGAAAAAACGATTCGCAGTGCTTTGGGCGGTTTTATTTGGCACTGTAATGCTCGGTATAAAATGGTTGTATCTTTATCCAGCGGGTTGGGATCAGCATATGCAGCATTTATTTATTTTCGGGATGAAACATAATCTAATGACGCATTGTCTCAATGGCTGCTTGGCATTTGCAACTTGTATGGGGATGGTGTTTTATATGGGCCTGTTGGCCCAAAGCCATTTACTGCATTATCCGCAGTCGAAGCGGATCAAGTCGAGTCAACATAAAGCAGCTAAATCGTACAGTTTAAAGCAAGCAGAAGATCTATAACTGTCAGCTATTTTCAAAAAGCCGATGACTGCGGTGGGTCGGCACAGAGAAGCTGATCAATCTGTGCCGCCAAATGATCCCAAATTAGTTGCGCCTCTTTCTTAAAGTAGCCCATATGACCGATCTGTTGCATAGCAAAATCCTGTGCTTTGATATTGATATAGTGGACTTTGGCTTGGCTGTAATGCTGGATAAAGGCATAGCGTGAGTTGGGCAGTGCCCAATCATCATCGAGGGCCGAATAGGCATAGATCTCGGTGCTGACCTGAGCAAACTTGGCCTTGAGCATGTCACCTTGCTCGGGATCAGCAAAGAAGTAGTTTGGGTTTTTACACCAGCGCCGCCATTCGCTATACACCCCTTTGGGCAGATCCGCGCCCATGTTGAACTTACTCCAAGGCAAGTAGCCCTTGAGTGCCACCAAGGGCGGGAACACCACATTCCAGACGATGTGGACTTTAAAGCGTTCTTTGGGGGGCATATATCCCGCCCAACCTGCACCCGTACCAAAGCAAAACATGGCACGTACCCGTTGATGGTTTGTGCTTAAGCCCAAAGATTGGCCACCATAAGAATGCCCAATCATGATCAGCGCGACATCATCTTGACTAAGATATGCAATGGCGCCAGACAGGTCATATTGCCCCCAATCTAGATAGGACATCTTGAAGCCTTTGAGCTTTTTCGGTGCTGAGTCGGCGATTCCACGATAATCAAAGCTGAAGACTTCAAAGCCAAAGCGCGTCATGTAGCTTGCAAAGCGCCGATAAAATGCTTGCGGCACGCCGGTTGCACTGGCGATCAATAGCTTGGCCTTGGCTGGCGTGGACAGTCTTGAACCATCAATGCTTGCAGCCAGATAGCGCGTTCCGCTGAGCACATAGCCATCGGTCGCTGGAAATTGTACTTTTTCGATCAGGACTGGATTCGCTTGGCTTGATAATTCTGCTTGGGTCATTAGGGTCTCTTACTCAAGTCGTTTGATTATTTTGATGTCGCTTAATTTTGATGTCGCTCGATTATGTAATAGCTCGATTTTGATGTCGCTCGGTGCTTATTGTTGTAGCGGTTAAATACTCGACAGGTCAAGCTTTCGCAGTGAATACGCGTTCACTTTGATCAGATTGACGCGATAAGCTCTAAAATCCAAGTTTAGTGGTTGCATTCGTGGCGCAATTTTTCATAATAGGTTTTTTATAAAAATGAATCCTTCAAGATGATGTCTCCACTCGATGTGTTTGCTGTACTGGTCAGTATGATGTCTCCACTCGAAGCGTTTGCGGTACTGGTCAGTATACTCGGAGTGAGCTTAACCATACGACGTAGCATCTGGTGTTGGATGGTCAACTTGGTCGCCGTGTCGCTGTATGCTTATTTGTTTTATGAAGTGAAACTCTATGGCGAAGTGATCTTACAGACGATCTTTATGGGCATGAATGTATACGGCTTTTATCATTGGTCTCAGGCCAAGCAACACGATCATGAGATTCGCATTGCGGTGCTGGGGATGCCCAAAGCGCTCTTGCAAATCGGCATGGCGGTGGTGGGCGGATTGGCTTTTGGTTCGATACTGCATTTTTTCACCGATGCAGCCGTACCATTTTTAGATGCACAATTGGCGGCCTTTAGCTTATTGGGCACCTATTGGACCAGTCAAAAACATATTGCCACGTGGATGCTGTGGGTGGTGGTCGATATCATCTATGTCGGCATGTTTAGTTATAAAGAACTGTATTTAACCGCTGTGCTATATGGATTGTTTGTAGGCTTGGCTGGCTTTGGTTGGTGGCAATGGTTGCAGGTCAAGAACAAGCAGCAGGGGCAACAACAGAGCAAAGCCTTGAAATACAATGCCGAAATTTAAATGGAGTGACTGCAACAGCACTTGGTCTTTATTCGGTCTACAACAGGTAGTGATTTGATTGCATATGATCATCAATTTGTATCAGCAGCAAGCGCAGAAGTTTCAACAATTGGCTGAGAAAATCATCGCTCAGCCAGCACTGTATTTGGCATTTGATAGCGTTGCAGATTTTTATGCTGCCAGCTACTTAGCTGAATTTCCAAAAGGAAGTCGCTATTTCGCCACGGGATTGGATGATGGTGCCGAGCAATTTTATGCTCGGATTGAGTATGTCACACCGAGCCAAGTCTATTTTCTCAACATTACAAAAACTGAGCAAACCACAGCGCAATTTGGCGTCATGTCCCGTTAGTTCGAGCTTTATAGTCAATGACTCCGCAGCGCAATTTGCATTTAATAGCCGCTTGCGCTGATCACCGTTTATCTTCAACTTTGATGCTTGTGATCATTAACTTAAAGGACGACACCATGGCACATCGATTTACGGTCAATGCAACTATTCCGGGTATTTCCCTCGACGATTTTAAGCGCCTTGCGGCCAAAACTGAATTACACGAAGCGATCTGTAGACGCATCCCAGGCGACAAACTAGAGATTCTCGAATCCAAGATCGAAGGCGATCAATATACTTTAAGACGGGCTTACAATTTGGATGTCAACATTCCAGAGATCGCCAAAAAATTATTAAAAGATGCCTTTCGCTTAAAACGTGATGATCTGACTGATTTAGAGAAACTCACTTCGACGATTGAACTTGGAGCCAATTTGCCTTTAAAAGCCAATTGCGCCAGAAAAGTCACAGGGGATACACAGCAGATCGAGATTCAGCTCGATTGGGAAGTTCAGGTTAAAGTGCCATTGATTGGCGGCATGCTAGAACGTCATGCCGAAGGTGAGATTCGTAAGTTTAGTGAAATCGAAATTGACATTGTTGAAGATGAATTTAAGAAAAATTTAAAGGTTTAGTTTGAGGGGTTGACTGTAAGTCCATTAGATATAGGGTATTGCCGTTTTTTCCAAATGCGTTGTCACAGTAATTTGAGTGACAACGCTTTTTTTTTGTTGATTTGCTCATTATTAAATAAAACTTTGGGTTTGCTATGGCCTGTCAAGATGCATTTATTTATTTATACATTTGAAATTCAGATAAAAACATTTGATTTGATTTTGAAATTGGATGTGTATTTTTTGTCTAAACAATCGAATTATGTGAACCAATGCTCTTAAGTTCTATGAGTTGTTTGGTTGAGAGATTGAAATTGAGTGATTTTTTCTAGCTTGGTGTTTTAAAATATAAGTGCATATAAATCCTATGTTTTATATTAAGTACTTGAGTTGATGACCCCAGAGTTGATGGCTAAGCTGCGCTCATATTAAGTTTTTGAAATTTGAATTACTTAAACAACACTTTATATGCAGCAATATATTTTGCTCAAAGGGGATCTCAGTTTGAATATTAAATTACTTACAACTGCCATTTTTACAGTTTTGTTATTACAAGGCTGTGGTGGTGGTAGTTCAGATGGTGAAACAACCAATAATAGCAACACAGGTAATTTAGATCCTAGCAAACCAAAACCAGACACTTCAGTTGGTCGGGATCAGAACACAGGTAAGGTTGAAAGTAATTTTGTAGCTACTGCATCTGCAAATTATGTCTTTATTCCTTTTAATGGCTTTTCAATGGGAAAACTAACAGCGTCTGAGTTTCCTCAGCATTCTGATGGCTCATTTAGGGAGTTGGGTTCATATAGTCTGACAGGTGATAAAGTTGCAGTACAAGATATCGCAGGGAACGAAAACTTTGCGATCGGTCGTTGGAGTTGGGGCACTGCGAATAAAAAGGATTCCTCTACAGGCGAAGTTGAATCTGAATTATTGCAAAAATCGCAGAATTATTTTTGGACTTATGCTGTATTTAATAGATTTGAAGCTTCTAGCATCGGTGAAAAAAAATGCGAGGCAACCGCATTTACTCAACCCTATTTAACTCGGTTTGGGGCAGCATCTAATAGTCCATATTTAGCAAAAACCACAGGCACAGCGACATTTAATCTCATCAATGCGACACAGGCAAATTTAGAAATCACATTAACCACATCAAATGGGACAGACAGTCGTACAGCAAGCTACTACCCTGGTAAACAAGCGGACTATAGTCCAGGCTCGGGTATCATTAGTGGCGCAAAAGTCATTGATCCAGCTAAATCATTTGTTTCAAATGGAGAATTTCAAATTAGTTTTGGCCAAGGTCTAGCACAAGAAGTTCTGATGTTTGTAAATTATAGCAACCAGCTCGGTGATAAAGCTCCAACCTATTCAGGGCTTGCAGTATTTACGTGTAAATAAACTGAGTTGTAAATACCGCTGTATATTCGGCTGAGATCCAAACTTATAAAGATGCATGGGTTTCAGCCGAGTTATTCGAGCAATATTTAGAATATCCAAGCTCAATTTTAGCAAGATAAACGTTGTCCCTTACTCGAACTTGGCACGATAGATCCACGCCGTGATTGCAGCAATCACACAGACCAAGACGATGTAATACATGGCGCCAATTGGACTATATAGACTGAGCCATTGCACCACAGGCAAGGTCAAACCACCTGCAATGGCATAGGACAGATTGTATGAAAATGAAATCCCCGAAAATCGGATCGCAGCAGGGAACATTTTCACCATAGTAAATGCCACCATACCCACCGTACCCGAAGCCAGCCCCAGCAACATATACAGTCCAAACAAGGTCTGATGATTAACATGGCCTAAACTTTGATAAAAGATCAGAGAGAGTAGCGCGACCAGCAGTGTACCCACCAGCATTGAACGCCCCGCACCAAAGCGGTCAGCACTCCAACCTGCGATCAGACATCCGATCATTTGCATCACGATGGCCATACTTTGCATCTTAAAGGCATCAGCACGAGCAATACCAAAGTTCCCGAGTAAATTCGGCATCGCCAAGATAATCACCACCACGCAAGCGGTTAAAAACCAAGTCATGATCATGCCGATACCCACCGCAGTTCGATGCTGGGCCAAGACTTGTTTAACAGGGAAAGTCTGAGTGAGTTGTTTTTTTGCTTGCATCGCTAAAAATACTGGAGTTTCTTTGAGGTAGCGGCGTAGAAATAACGCCACGATGCCAAATACGCCACCGACAATAAAGGCGATACGCCAAGCCCATTGTTTGATTTCTAGCTCGCTAAATTGCAGTGAAATCCACAATGACATCAAGGCACCAAACAAAATACCGAGGGACAGCCCCGCAGTGAGTAGACCATTGGCAAAACCCACGCGGGGTTCAGGGACATGTTCAGAAACAAAGGTCCATGCAGCAGGAATTTCGCCCCCAATCGCAATGCCTTGGATGATGCGCATCAGTAGTAGTAATAAAGGTGCGGCATAACCGATTTGGGCAAAGTTGGGCATTAAACCAATCGCCAAGGTGGGAAGTGCCATAAGTAAAATCGATAAACTAAACAGTTTTTTGCGACCCATTTTGTCACCGAAGTGGGCCATGACCACGCCACCGAGCGGGCGGAAAAAATAACCCGCTGCAAAAATACCGTAGGCATTGAGCATGGCCCAAAATGGGCTGAGGGTGCTGGGGAAAAATTGTTCCGCAATAATTTTGGCGTAGAACACATAAATCACAAAGTCGTAAAATTCTAAGGCACCGCCTAAAGAGGAAAGTGCTAGGGTACGACGGTCTTGAGGATTGAGGCTTGATGCATCCTGCACCGTTGTTTTTTGATTCATCATGCTTTAATTTTAGGCGTATTGGCATCGATATTACTTGAATCATCATTCAAATGTAAATGCTTTGCCCGCGTTGTAATATTTAAAAAAATCTTCGATTCTAATCTGTTAGCATGAGTCAATGCGAAAGTGCTTGCTTTGCTTTGCTTTGCTTTGCTTTGCATTGCATTGCTTTGATCCGTCGCCATGGTTTTTAAATGGGATCTGTAGCAGATCATCCATTTAGATCATTCACAGAGGCCATCTATAAGGATCATTTGTAACGATCAGTCATAGATCTGAGCTATGTCATCGTTTCGTGATCATCAGCCGCTAAAATGATTTTCAGATCATAAGTTGTATCGTACTAGCCAAGGCGATTCGCTATGACCGTTTTTTCTTTGCGTATGAGGTATTCATGTCAGTTAAACTAATTGCAGTCGATATGGACAGTACATTTTTAAAATCGGACAAAACCTATAATAAAGCCCGATTTCTAGATCAATATGCACAACTCAAGCAACGTGGCATTCATTTTGTCGCAGCCAGTGGCAATCCGCTGTATACCTTAAAAAATTATTTTCCTGACATCGCTGATGAAATCTCTTATGTGGCTGAAAATGGCGTCTACGTCATGCAGGGCAATACTGAGCTGAATTACGCCGCGTTTGACGCTGCATTATTAAAGCAAATGCTAGGCGATTTAAATCAGGATTTTGCCGAATGCTTAATCCTATGTGCCAAACAGTGTGGTTATATTGGGACGGCAATGCCCGAACAGAATTTAAATAAGATCAAGGTTTATTTTAAGCAATTGCAACAGGTCGCTGATTTAACCCAGATCGATGATCAAATCTGTAAAATCACTTTAAATACCCATCCAGATGCAGAACAGCAGGCATTGGCATTATTAAAAACCAAGCCCTATGTCGAGCAGCAGCAAGTCAATGTGGTATCAAGTGGTTTTGGTTTTATCGACCTGATCTTACCCAATCAGCATAAGGCTTATGGTCTAGCGTTTTTGCAGCAACACTGGGGTATTGCGGATCAACATGTATTGGCGATTGGTGATAACTATAATGATCTGCAAATGGTGCAAAAGGCCGGTTATGGTTTTGCCATGGCCAATGCAGTACCTGCTTTAAAACAAGTCGCTCGGTTTCACGCCAAATCTAATAATGAAGAAGGGGTACTCGATGTCATCGACTGGGTACTTGAGGGGCAGGGACAATGGCCGTTGACTGAAAAAGAGCATTGACTAAGAACCGAGCGTTGACTAGGAACTGAGTATTGACTAAGCACCGAGCATGATCGGTCAGAGTTAGGCCGATGCAATGGATTATAAATTGCTAAATTTTCTTTTGAATGCGTTTAACTTCAGTATGTGCAATCTCAAACTGTTCCTGTATATAGACATGGATCAGTTTGCAATTGCTGGCAAACTCATCTGGTGTGCATGATTGATCGACCACTTTATATAGTTTACTAATCTCATGCTCATAATAGGCTGCATTGCGTAATTTGGTGGCGTCAAATTGCACCTCTAATATTTCAAGCGTGGATAATGCCAGATTATAACTGTGGATTTTATTTTCAATAAATTTATAGCGAAATTTATTTTTAAAACGATCCACGGTAAAAAAAAACGGCCAGCGAAAGATTTTACTATTTTGATGGTATTGGTTGACGTGTTCAATTTCAATATCGATCAAAGCCAACTCTAAATTGAAGTAGGCATTTAAAGCGATTTCAAACTCAAATATTTTGTCCAAGACCAGAGTATAGTTCTGTTGTTTTTTCCAGTTTTTCCACGCAATAAAGGCAACCACAAATGCCGCGATGGTACATAGATCAACGATTAAAGTGAAAATATCTTCATAAGACATAATGGTTTAACTTTAATAATGCAGTGCACGCTAGTGTAGTAAAAGCCAGAACTTATGCAAGTACTGGCAGAGCTAAAATAGGTTTTTTCTACAACGATTAGGGCTTTGCACTGGGCTCAATCAACTGCGGCCTAAGATAAATTCCTAAGCGATCAAACATCTGGCTTAAACCTGTAATGAGGAATTGTTCAGTCTGAGTGGCGATACAGCGAATCTCACCTTGACCTGCCTGTATATAAGGCTTGATTTGCGCCACGATTAGTTCAGCAGGATCAATGAATTGGATCTGTTGCGATGATTTTTCAAAAAATGGTCGCAACCAAGGTAGATGGGTGGAGGATAAGGTACACACATCAACTCGAGGAAAGTTCTCTTGCAGTTGTTGCATAAACTGATTTACCACCTGCTGAGTACGCTCCGGATCAGCGAGGAAACTGCCATCTTCTACCAAATCAACCAAGCTGGAAGCATTGACCAGACTGACCTGCGCTTGTCCTGGGCGTTGCTCAACATAGTGTTTGATTTCAGAGCTATTAATCAATGAATTGACGCCAAGAATCGCCACATGCTGGGTTTGTGAATATTGGATTGCCTGTGCGACAGGGGGAAAAACCCCGATGATGGGCAGGTCATATTGGTTTTTAATCTCTTCCAAGATCATTACCGATGGGGCATTGGATGCCAATACGACTGCACTAACACCTTCGGCAATCAGTTGATCGATGGCCTGACCGATACAGTGCAACAATTCAGATTTGGTTTTTTTCCCATAAGGAAAACTGGCACGGTCAGCATAATAAATCAGATCTTGCTGCGGATAATGCTGATGAATCAAGTCGACGATACTATAACTCCCTAGACCTGCATCAAATACACCGATGGGCTTATTCATAGCTGCTCCTGAATCTCACTTTGGTTGGTTAGATTTGGCTAGGTTTTATAAAACCTCGTTTTATTGAGCACGTTTTTATCGTGCATCCATCATAATAAAATTAAGCCATTCAGTGTTAAGCAAGTTTGTATGCATCCCGATTGAATTAATTAAAGCTTAGTGTGAACCCCGCAGTCGCTTCAGTTCGACCGGGTTTGATATGATCAGCATAGCGATAATACTTGGCATAAATGGGGATTTGAGTCAGCCCACTACTTAAACTTGCCAGTCGAATGATCTCATTATTTTTTAAACGCTTCCCCGATTGATCGTTTAATACAAATCCAATCCCCTGAGCCGCATCCGCAGTATCGAGTTTGTTTTTAATCACGGTTGCTTGCCCAGATGTATCCAGTGCAACTTGATCCGCGCCGAGATTAAGTTTCATCGTCGCACTGATATTTCCCGTACAGCTGATGACGAACTGATCTTTTGCTGTGGCATAGCTACTGCCGACTTCAGGGAAAGCAGACAAGGGAGAGCGTGGTAATTGAATACTGAGGTTACTGCTATTTGCTGTTGTACAAGATGCTTTGGGCGGATTGATAGAACCATAGCCCACCTTATAACTAAATCCCACTGCGGAGCTGCCCGCACCGGAACCATAGGCTGTAGCTAATAAGACTCCAAAATATCGATCATCAAAATATGTCGTTTTGGTGGGATTATCTTTTGTCGCATAGAAGATTAAGGTGGCATTACGTGGGTTTAAAAACTGGCTTTTGACTGGAATCTCTTGACCTGGGTTATGACGAAAAGGCAGTCCAGTTTGATTATCGATTAATGCATAGGCATATTCAAAACTACCAGGGGTATAGTATGTCGGCATGCCATCGATTTGAGTGTAATACTGGGCACTCATTCCAGCATCTTTCGAATAACTGGCATAGGCATGTACAGTGGAATTGTTGGCACACTCGGCGACAGCAGGTACAGTGCTGTCGGGGCTAAAGGTCACTCTTTTAATCTCATCAAAGCGTTTAACATTACCGCTCAGAGTGACCGCCCCCATCGGCGCGATCATGGTGATATGTTTGACCATTCCTTGATTGTCACATCCAGAGGCAAGGGCATTTATACTGGTGATACTCAGGCTGAGTCCCAACAGTACTTTGCTGATGTTATGCATTAGATTTGATCGCTCATCCATCATAATAAAATTAAACCATTCAGTGTTAAGCAAGTTTGTATGCATCCAGATTTAATTAAAGCTCAGTGTGAACCCCGCAGTCGCTTCAGTTCGCCCAGGTTTAATATGTTCAGCATAACGATAATACTGGGCATAAATGGGGAGTTGAGTACGGCCATTGTCTAAGCTTGCCAGTCGAATGACCTCATTATTGATTAAACGCTTGCCTGAATGATCATTTAATACAAATCCGATTCCTTGAGCCGCATCTGCAGTATCGAGTTTGTTTTTAATCACAGTGGCTTGACCTGAGCTGTCGAGCGCAATCTGATCCGCACCGAGATTAAGTTTCATCGTCGCACTCATCTTCCCAGTACAGCTGATGACGATTTGATCTTTTGCTGTGGCATAGCTACTGCCCACTTCAGGAAAAGCAGATAACGGAGAGCGTGGTAATTGAATACTGAGGTTATTGGAATTTTCTGCAGTACAAGATGCCTTGGGTGGATTGATTGAGCCGAAACTCACCATATAACTATAACCGACTGCGGTGGTACCCACACCATTGCCATAGGGGCTGGCTAAGATGACGCCAAAGTATCGCTGACTAAAATAAGTTGTTTTGGTGGGATTATCTTTTGCTGCATAGAAGATTAAGGTGGCATTACGTGGGGTTAAATACTTGCCTTTGATGGGAATATCTTGACCTGGACCATGACGAAAGGGTAGCCCCGTTTCATTATCGATTAATGCATAGGCATATTCAAAACTACCGGGGGTATAATAAGTCGGCATACCATCGATTTGAGTGAAATAATCGGCACTAATACCCTCTGATTCAGTATAACTGGCATAGGCATGTAAGTTCCATTCTTAAACTAAACATGCGAAAATGTATTTTTTACTTTCGACATCAATATGCCACGCATTGTTAAAGTCCCTCTCACCCCAGATGA
>NZ_SLVJ01000013.1 GCF_004345325.1 Acinetobacter calcoaceticus | reverse complement strand
TTTATGGTTGGTTTCGCGATAAAGTTGCATCACTTTTTCACGTAAATCCACTGAGTAAATTTTAGGCATAATGGGCATGAACTCGAAATTTTAGACATTGTATCCCAAGTTTGGTATTTAGCTATACGAAGCTTTGACACAATCAATGAGCGTTTAGGAGCTGAAATATACGCTAGTTTTAATGATTTTTTATATTCCGAATTTAAGGGCTATTTAGATGTGATTGAATGAAGAAATTATTTTTTTATATTTGAATTTCTTATTAGCAGAGAGGAAAATATGCTTAACTTTTGTTTGATACGAATAAAAGAACTTAAGTTGTTAGCTCATATTTTAAATGGATCAATTTAAGAAGATGATGGGGATATATGAATATTAAAAGTAACTTAGAAGACATCTTTTCCAGTACTTTTTGGTTGGAAAATCTTGGCAATCCACTGAATATTAACCTTGGTTTTAATGTTGATTATATTGAAAAACCGCAAGAAATAAAGAAGTTTATTTATTCAGATGATTGGGTAAATATCGATCTTTATTATTTTAATAAATTATTGGATGCTTTTGATAAAGAAAATAAATCTAAAAAATCTCAGCTTGATTTTATCAATCAAATTGCAATAGATACAAGTACGTGTTTTTTGAATTATCAGCGTGAGTTGCGGAATAAAACGCAATTAAAAAATATAACTTTAGATATTATTGTGCATTTTAAAGAGATTTTAATTAGATCCTTTCAGGAAGATCGAGTGAATGAATATTGTGGTACAGAATTTAAATTTTTTAATGAAAATTTGAATATTTTTAAAGCTGGAAATGTTTCATGTGGCTGGAATGGGGCCATCGAAGTGGATATGTATGATCCTTTGGATGCTGCATTTGAAAATATTAAAGTAATGCAAGAGGGTTGTATATTGGTCTATTGAAATTTAGATAGGCAAAAACGATATTGTATGGGCGCAGTGGAAACGGTAGGCATGGTAAGGTGAAATTAATTGACGAAATATTGTTCAATGTGTTTAAGAAAAATGAATTAAATAGATTTAAAAAAGAACATTGCTGTTTCGCTCTGGATAAGCACTATTAGTATCTGATTACTTCATCGATTGCTTGTAGTTTCAGCACGGCTACGGCTGAGGTTGTGCCGTTAGATTGGGTATTTTAAGTATTTATTTTGTGGTTGGTCTAAAGAACATATATCTAAAGGGAGCGTGAGAGATGATTGAACTGAATGAATTAAAATTGAGATATCTAGTCAATGATCCTATTGAATTTGAGGATCGTATAGGCTCTGCTTACTGAAATAAAGTCTGATCTGAGCCTATGCCGCTCAGGATTTAAAAATAAAAAACCCCACAGTGAATACTCCACTGTGGGGTTTTAACCTTAAGCTGGACTCAGTCAGGTTTAGCAAGACTTAGGCTTAGCAGGACTCAGGCTTAAAGTGTGACTTGATTTAGGCTGCGTTTAATTGATCTAAGCAGGCTTGTAATGACTTTTGTTGCAGGCTTTGATACAGCTTCATTTCATCAAAGACTTGCGCACCGAGGCTTTGTTCAAACAAATCTTGGTTGGAAACTGAAGCATAATCACTTTGGCTGCCTTCACCTAAATTGGATTGGAAAATACCCGCAGCAGAAACTGGCAGGAAGTCTTCATAAACAATCGGTTCGATGCTCAAGGTACCATTGGCAACCAATGCAGGAATATCTTGTTCAGTGTAGATCGATGACGATGCTTGTGCTGGTTTTTGCTGGAGGAAATAGTAGAAATAACCCAGTTCCTGATCATGTAGGTCAATATAACGATCAGGGAAGGCTTGGAATTCCTCTGCTAAAATCCGCACATAATCAGCAGCATTGCTTTCATCAGGGGTCGCGCCTAGACGTGTACGCGCTTGCTGCAACAATTGATCATACAGTGCACGACCCGTAGGACTCAGTGCCAGTCCACGTTGTTCGATTTCACCAAAACGTGCGGTATGGCTGCCTTGTTCAACCATATCTTCATCGTTAAAGTTAACTTTCTCTTGTAAGGCTTTAAAGCTGGTCTGGCGCAATAAAATCGGACATTCACGGCGTGGCGGACCTTCGACCACTGCTTTAGGGGTAATGCCACGTGATGACATGCTGTCTTGCACGGCATCAATATCCAAAGTACGTGGAGTCAGGTGGTTAATGTGTGGGCCTTTAAACGCCACCACGTCGGCGATTAAACGATGTTGATCATGTAGGGCTTGGTACAAGGACTTGCTGACAGGTGCATCAGTATGCCAACGGAAGGTTTCAAGCACTTGTTCTACAAAGCTTTGTACATCTTGCTCATCTAGACCGCCTTGCTGTTCAAACTTGGTTGTCAGTTCTAGCGCACGATCGGTAAAAATTTGGCGTTTTGCCAAGGCCTGTTCAGCCAAGATGCGCAGTTCAGGATCTTGCATCAACTCCAAACGCAGCAATGACGTAAACACGCGAAATGGACAATGGTTGAGGTCTGCACTGTCAATGGCGCGAAATGCGGTGGAATGCACCGGCACACCAGCAGGAACCAAATCATAGTAACCCACAGGGTACATGCCCATGACTGCAAATATGCGGCGCATATTGCTGAGTTCTTCAGCAGTGCCTAGACGGATGGCACCATGGCGTTCTTGAGACAAACGGGGTAATTCACCGGTGTGTTGCAATTGTTTTTGCAAGTTCGGTTGTTGTTCGAGGGTGATTTGGTTGATGTCCTTCACCAAGTCCATCAAGTCACCATATAACGGCACTTCATTTTGATACATCTCTGACATCAAGGCTGAAAAGCGGCTACGAATGTCATTTGAACTGATCCAATTTGTCATCTCTATTTCCTATGTTCTTTAAGTATATGGTCGGGATCTTGGCTTTACTGCGCTGTGGCAGTTTTGGCGAGGACGGCTTCCAATATATCTAAACCTTCATCAAGCATTTCTGGGCTGATGGTTAAGGGGGTCAATAATCGAATAATATTTTTTGCAGGTCCACTAGACATCAGTAACAGGCCTTGCTCACGTGCATCGGCCATGACTTGTGCCAGTTGGGCCGTACCAGCACCGAGCTCTGGATGCTGTAGTTCGATTCCACGCATCGCACCCACACCCGTCAGGCGACCTAACCATGGCGTAAGTTGCATCTGTTGCCATTTGGCATAACGTTGTTCAATGCACTGGATATAATGTTGAACAGAGGCTTGGAATTGATCGGATTGCAATATATCTAAAGTTGCTAAACCTGCCGCACAGGCGATCGGATTACCTGAGTAAGTGCCACCGAGTGCGCCTTTGGTTGGGAAGTCCATATATTTGGCACGACCGACTAAAGCCCCGAGCGGTAGACCACCAGCAATACTTTTACCAAGTAACATCAGATCAGGTTCTATGCCCAAATGGCGAATGGCAAAATCATGGCCTGTACGAGCAAAACCAGATTGTATCTCATCAGCAATGATTAAGATGCCATGTTGATCGCAGAACTGACGTAAGTACTGCGCAAAGGCAGGTTGCATGATGTGGAAGCCGCCTTCACCGAGTACAGGCTCGAAGATGAAAGCTGCAATTTCCTCAACATCAACTTCAACTTGGATCAGACGTTGCAATGCCGCTTGCGCCTGTTCAACCGTCACACCGTTGTCCGCACTTGGATAAGGAATATGATAGACCGGGCCAGGTAAAGGGCCGAGACCATCTTTATAGGGTCTGGTTTTACCATTTAAATTTACCGCTGCCAAAGTACGACCATGGAAACCGCCATCAAAGGCGATCACAGCAGTACGCTTGGTGACAATACGGGCAACTTTCAATGCATTTTCAGTGGCTTCAGCACCGCTATTGGTAAACATGCCCGCCAATGGTTCAGAGATCGGGATGATCTTGAGTAGCTTTTCCATAAAGCTTAAATACGGGCGATGCATGGCTGCATTAAACGCATAATGGGTTAAGGTTTCTGCTTGTTTTTGAATGGCAGTCACGATACTTGGATTGCAGTGACCGAAATTGAGTACGCCGATACCACCGACAAAGTCGATATAGCGTTTTCCTTGTTCATCCCAAACCTCAGCATTCAATCCTTTTTGAATGGTGATTGGGTGGATTAATCCGAGTGCCTTTGAAATCCCTTGGCTATTATTCATTGTTACGCTTCATGATGTGCAAGATGTAGCTATTTAATAATCAGACTGCGTTTGGTCGCAAACGAATTAATTGAAGAGCATCAAGAGTTTTTTTCATGGCAGGGTTATTTGTAGGCAATAGGGCTTAAAAACAATCGATTAAGCGAGGAGTTGTGGAAAGGCGTATCGCGATAAAGCCTGTTTGAGCCAGTATTTGCGCGTGTAATACTATTTTTTTAACATTATGCATGTATTTTATCCAAGCTGATGTTCAACGCAAACATCTGATTCGCAGTGAGTTAAATTTTAAATAAGCGTTTTAAAACACTTGTAATTCGATATTTTATGTGAATGAGGTCGCAAAAAACCTTGGTAATCTTATATTTTATCTATATAATCGGGGCACTTTTAGAAGCGGAGACCCTAAGTGGGAAGTTGTTCGAGTTATAGGTGGTTTAAAAACACCGATTTAGCCAACTGAGCAAGATCCGCAACCGAAGGGGAGCTGTCTTGCAATGAGATGGCTTAAATCATAAAACATACCAATTACATTGTTCAATGTATCATCGTGTCCGTTTTGGCACTTTGATCAGTAGACTCACTTGGTCGTATTTCCGCCTCAGCAATGAGGAATGACGGATGAATTACATTTATATCACTGCATCATTTTATCTGATGCTTTTGCTCTTGGTCATGGTTGGACAAAGTGTTCAAGCCTTGCCTTTACTGAATACCGATGATGCACAAATCGTAGATCCACAGCATTGCCAACTTGAAATTGGGCAGCAATTTTATCAGGGTCAGCATACCGAACTGGCTGTGACACCTGCCTGTAATATCATGGGTGCCTTTGAATTGGGAATTCCACTCAGTGTAGATGCGGGTCAAAGCAGTTATGCCGTTCAAGTGAAAAAGACCTTATTTTCTGCTGAAGATCGCTTTGCCATCGCTGCAAGTGCACATTGGCAGCCCAATCAACAGCATCATGGTCAAGGTTGGCAATTTAACCTGCCGCTTACAGTCTCTGCCATTGCAGGTTGGCAATTTGATGCCAACCTTGGTTTCAATCATGAGTCCAAAGAAGATGAAACCACATGGGGCGTTGCCAGTAGCTATGAATTTAACCCCAGCCATCAAATGAGTATGGAACTGTTTAAGAATCAACCCGGTCGCCCGCGAGCGCAGGCGGTCTATCACTACAATGTTGTGCCTGACAATCTCTCCCTCCATGCCGCCTACGGATATCCCTTAAAGTCTGA
This sequence comes from Acinetobacter calcoaceticus, assembly GCF_004345325.1. Taxonomy (GTDB): domain Bacteria; phylum Pseudomonadota; class Gammaproteobacteria; order Pseudomonadales; family Moraxellaceae; genus Acinetobacter; species Acinetobacter calcoaceticus_D. The sequence goes on along the minus strand of NZ_SLVJ01000013.1, from coordinate 117,027 downwards.
GGATAAACCGTGGGTGGGTGTGGGCATGAGTTGGGTGATGGCGACGCGCTAACATTTTTACGACATCCATTCATAAAAACGAAAACTAATTCGCACATCATGATTGAGTTTTGCGATTGTTAAAACTTAGGGGGACTGTTGAAGGCTTAAAACGGTTTGAGCTGAATCAGTCCTGCATCATGCTTGTCTAAAGAAGGATAATCGCTATGATTCCTAAACTCTGGCAACAATTATTTTCACGATTCTTAAAAAAGCATCATCTGAGCCAGTATTTTTTAAAATCGGCATCTTTTCAAAAATTACATCAATCCAGTTTTGCCCAAAAAGTCGGCAAGCAATTATCACAGCAGTTAAAGCAATCTGCCGAACTGACACCCGATCAACTCTATACTGGATTGGGCAGCCATAGCCAAGGTCTGACCGAATCTGAGGCTGAGTCACGCCGTGAAAAACTCGGTTTAAATGAACTCAATCACGAGCAACCGCTGCGTTGGTGGCAGCATCTGTGGTACTGCTATAAAAATCCATTCAATATCTTGTTGACCCTATTGGCGATTGTTGCGGCCTTGACCCATGACTTGACCGGAACCGTGATTATTACCGTGATGGTGCTGCTCTCAACCTTACTGCGTTTTTGGCAAGAGTCTAAGTCCAATAAAGCCGCGGATGCACTGAAGTCGATGGTTTCAAACCGTGCCAGCGTATATCGTCGGGATTTGAGCTATAACCAACTCACTGAAATCGCACAACGTTATTTGGTTGATCTCAAGCATCATCAGGGGCATATCTTTGAAATCCCAACCAAATACTTGGTGCCAGGTGACCTGATTCGACTCTCTGCTGGGGATATGGTGCCTGCGGATTGTCGAATCATCTTTGCTAAAGATTTATTTGTCTCCCAAGCAGCGATGACTGGTGAATCGATGCCCGTGGAGAAATTTGCTGAGCATCATCGGGCTGATGAAGAAAATGCCATGGCCTTGGACAATATTGTGTTTATGGGCACCAATATCGTGTCAGGCGTAGCCACCGCCATGGTTTTAACCACAGGAAATCAAACCTATTTTGGTGCCTTGGCGCAAAGTGTCAGCAGTCATGAAAGCAGCACCACCTCTTTTCAGTTGGGGGTGAACCAAGTCAGTTGGTTGTTGATTCGCTTCATGTTGGTGATGGCACCCATCGTCTTATTGATCAATGGATTTACCAAAGGTGATTGGAGTGAAGCGGTGTTGTTCGCGCTCTCCGTTGCGGTGGGTCTGACCCCAGAAATGTTACCCATGATTGTGACATCCACCTTGGCCAAAGGTGCAGTTTTTTTATCCAAGAAAAAGGTGATTGTTAAACGTTTAGATGCGATCCAAAACTTTGGTGCCATGGACGTACTCTGTACCGATAAAACCGGGACGTTAACCGAAGATAAAATCATCCTCTCTAAACACGTCGATGTCATGGGTAACCATTCTGAGCATGTTTTACTGTTGGCCTATATCAACAGTTACCATCAGACTGGATTGAAAAACTTGCTCGATATCGCAGTGCTTGAGCATGCCGATCAAAATGTGAAAATGGAAAAGCTGCGTTATCACAAAATGGATGAGATTCCCTTTGATTTTGATCGACGTCGTATGTCGGTGGTGGTTAAAACCCCGAGTAAACGGGTGCGTATCATTACCAAGGGCGCGGTTGAGGAAATGCTCTCGGTCTGTGGTTCAGTAGAAATTAATCATCAAGTTCAGCCACTCACCCCTGAATTGATCCAGACCATTCAGCAAAATAGTCAACAGTTTAATCGTGATGGTTTAAGGGTGATTGCCTTGGCTTATCGCGAGATATTGGATGATCAACAAGATTTTTCAGTCGCGGATGAAAGCAACCTGACCTTATGTGGCTTCTTGGCTTTTCTTGATCCACCGAAGGCTTCTGCCAAAACCGCAATTCACTCTTTGCAGGCACATGGGGTCACGGTCAAAGTTTTGACTGGGGACAATGAATATGTCACTCAAAAGGTTTGCTCGGAAATTGGCTTGGCACATCAACACATTGTGCTGGGTGAAAAAATCGATCTCATGTCGGATGACGAACTCAAGGATGCGGTTGAAAAATATCAAATCTTTGCCAAACTCAGCCCGATGCATAAAGAACGGGTGGTGTTACAGCTCAAAGCCAATGGTCATGTGGTGGGCTTTATGGGCGATGGCATCAATGATGCGGCAGCATTGCGTAGTGCTGATATCGGCATCTCGGTGGATAGCGCCGTGGACATTGCCAAAGAGTCCGCGGATCTGATATTGCTGGAAAAAAGTTTGATGATCTTGGAGCAGGGCGTGCTCGAAGGACGGCGAACTTTTGCAAATATGCTTAAATATATCAAAATGACTGCCAGTTCAAATTTCGGTAATGTTTTTTCTGTATTAGTAGCCAGTGCATTTCTGCCATTTTTACCAATGTTGCCGATTCACTTACTGGTACAAAACTTACTTTATGATGTATCGCAAATTGCAATCCCGTTTGATCACGTGGATGAAGAAGCACTGCAACAACCACAACGCTGGCAACCACAGGAAATCGGTCGCTTTATGATTTTCTTTGGGCCGATCAGTTCGATCTTCGATATCCTGACCTTTGCCTTGATGTGGTATGTGTTTGCGGCCAATACGCCTGAGCAACAGAGTCTGTTCCAATCTGGCTGGTTTGTGGTCGGTTTGTTGACCCAGACCTTGATTGTGCACATGATTCGGACTGCAAAAATACCGTTTATTCAGAGCCGAGCGGCCTTACCTTTATTTATAATGACGGGTCTGGTGATGTGTATTGGGGTGTTCTTGGTGATGGGACCTTTGGCAGAATACTTTAAATTACAAGCCTTGCCATTGAGTTATTTCCTCTATCTACCTTTTATATTGCTTGGGTATATGGTGTTAATTCAATTGATGAAAAGCTTTTATATCAAACGTTATGGATGGCAATAAACTTAAATGAAATTCCTAGAACACATAGAAATATCCAATATTTTTGATACCTCAATCAGTCTATTTACCGCATTTATATTGGGTGGGCTGATTGGGTTTGAACGCCAATATCGGCAACGAACTGCAGGCTTACGCACCAATGTTTTAGTGGCCTTGGGGGCAGCGATCTTTGTTGATATCGCCATTTCATTACATGGTGCGGATGGTGCAGTCCGTGTGATTGCTTATGTAGTTTCAGGGATCGGCTTTCTCGGTGCAGGTGTGATCATGCGCCAAGAGGGTAATATTCAAGGCTTAAACACCGCGGCAACCTTGTGGTGTTCAGCCGCCGTGGGTGCTGCTGCAGGTGCCGATTTGGTGCTTGAAGCGGTTTTGGCAACGGTATTTATCCTTGCGGCAAACACCTTGTTGCGTCCGATCGTGCATGTGATCGATCGTCGTCCACTGGATGATGAATCTGAGATTATGCACGTGATTTATATCATCTGTGATCGGCAACAAAGTAAGTTTGTGATGGAACAGTTAAATATGGCCTTAATCGAATATAACTTTCCGCCCAAAGATATTGAAGTTGAACCTTTTGGAAATCTGGATGTACAGATCGAAGCGACCTTGATTGCCACGTCGATCGAATCCAAAGACATGAGCATTATTATCGACCAACTCAATAGCTTGCCTCAGGTACGACATGCTTATTGGGATAAAAATATTAGCGTCTAGTCTCTGGAAATGGATTGTTTTCCATTTTCATTGCGTGAGATTTTTAATAGGAGCCTGACCTAAGTTGGGCTTTTTAAATGCTGAGTAGTGTAGAGTGGTTTTTTAATGTTTGCTCTGTGGGGTATTTATCCATTTAGTTAATCAAAAAAATGCAACTCAACTTAATCAAATTTTTGTTATTTATCATGTTTTTTTAGAATCCATCCCAACCTTCCTTTTAAAAAAGGAAGGAGCGTTGCGTATCAGATTATGTGTTGATTTCAAAGGATGAGCGGTGCTCCCGCGCAAGAGATGGTTAGACAAAGATGAGCGGCACTGCTGCGCAAGAGGGGAGATTTGCGGTATAAAAACCTAGACCTTTACGTGGTTTTTTACGCAGATTTTGAGCATTATAAAAGCTTAACTGACTGGCATTCGGGCTAGGATCAAGCATAGATGATGAATGTAATATTAAGGCTGAGTTTAATGCAGCGAATCATGTCGCCATTTATTGTGTTGGGGTTATTTTCCACAAGCTTAAGCTACGCTAAAGATGAAACACATGTTGATGAGTTTGGTCAAAGTATTGTTGTAAGAACAAATATTGTTCAGGATGAGAATGGCGAAGATCTACATTTACAGCAAAAATTTATTAGGCTTCCTGATCAATTACTTTATCTTAAAGGCTCTTCAAGCCCTGAAACGATACGTTATGCTGAAAATATCTGTGGGCAACAAGGCAAATTTTTAGATATTGATTATGGGGTTAAAATGCTTGCAACCCCTGCAGAACAGCAAAAAACCAAGACGAGTCAAAATCAAAGTGAAGCTCAAGTTTTAATCAGTTGTCATGCAGACTTAAATCTGGTGGCAAGTCTAGCCAAACAAGCAGGAATGAAGCATGCCATCACCCAACAACTCGATGGCGGCTATGTGCTTCAATCTTGGTATACCCCGCAGGGCGAAAAAATAATTGAACGTCGTGTGCGTCTTGAAACAGCTCAGGGTAAAAGTTTCCAAACCCAAAAAAGATTTTTAGCGCTAGGCGAAAATCAAATGCTGTACTTGCGCAACTCTGCATCGGCTGAGACCTTGAGCTACGAAGAAATAGTTTGCCAAGAATACGGCGCTGGTGTGCCTGCTCCCGATCGTGGTATTCGGATTGAGTCTATCGGGACGAGTTATGGTTATTCATGTTCTGACACTTTAGAAAAACAGCAACGCTAGGCTGAAAATATTGCCTTGCTACTCGCTTCCGCAGCATTTGCAATAAACGCCAATCATTCGAAAAAATATTGAAAAATAATGAATTAAAACCATTTTAGCCTGCATTTTTACGCAAATTTTACGCCTATTCAGTCTTTGCCCATAGCGATTTTACGCTGAGATTTCCGATACTGGTTGTGGGAATTCATCCATTGTTTAGGGTATGAGCAAAATGCTTTTACATCGTATTCATCATCATGCAACTTTGCATGAGCCGCAGACTTTATCGCAGAGCAAACTTCTGCAAAAGCGCGCTACAACGACATCATTATTCATATTAAAAGCAAAAAGTTCAGCATATCCGCTGCATGCCTGCCAAGGAGTACAGCCATGTTAGTTCTTGCACTATTATTGTTGATCACCATTGTCTTGGCCTATCCCTTAGGCAAATATCTCGCAGCAGTGATGCAAAATCGTGAGATGAAAATTGATCCAGTCTTTCATTGGATCGAGAAACCGATTTATGCACTCATCGGCACCAATCCCAAACAGGGCATGACCGCCAAACACTACAGCCTAAGCTTTTTACTCAGCTGTTTTGTGATTGGTTTACTGGTCTGGATCTTGTTCATGGTGCAGGCTTGGTTACCACTTAACCCGAATAATGCACCGAATATGAGTTGGGATCTGGCACTACACACCATGATCTCTTTTCTGACCAATACCAACCAGCAGCATTATTCAGGTCAAGCACAGTTGTCGTATCTGTCGCAAATGGTCGGTATCGTTGGCTTGCAAATCATCACCCCGATGATGGGTTTGGCGATGGTGGTTGCAACCGTTCGCGCCTTATTTCATAAGGCAGATCATCAAGCGGATGCAACCAGCACATCACCACAAAATAGCCTAAGTAATGAAAGTCAGGCGATTCAAAACCACACCCAAAACAACACTCAAAGCACGACTCAGAGCAATCTTCAAAACAACAGCCAGAGCTTTGGTCAAAATTCAAATAATCAGTCAATCAATGTCGGTAACTATTGGGCGGATGTGATTCGTCCCACATTTCGTTTTTTATTGCCACTGTGTATGGCATGGGCGCTGTTCCTCAATAGCCAAGGGGTGCCATCGACACTGAATGCTGGACCAGAAGCCTCCATACTCGATCAAAGCGCATTAATCGCTGAGAAAAATATTCAAAAAATCCCATTGGGCCCCGTGGCACCGATGGTGGCGATCAAGCAGTTGGGCAGTAATGGTGGTGGTTGGTATGGTCCAAACAGTACGGTGCCATTAGAAAACCCAACACCGTTGTCTAACTTAATGGAAATGATGGCGATTTTAATCATTCCGATCAGCATTATCTTTATGTTGGGCTTTTTTACTCGTCGTCCAAAATTCGCAGGCATGGTCTTCGGCTGTATGTTGTTGATGTCGGTGATTTCAGCAGGCTCTGCAATATGGTCTGAAAGTCTATCCAGCACCTCAACCTCAATCAGTGTGATGGAAGGCAAAGAAATGCGCCTCGGTGCAACGGATTCGGCGCTTTGGGCAGCGGTCACCACACAGGTCAATAACGGTTCAGTGGATATGATGCATGACTCCGCCGCACCGCTGACGGGAATGGTGGCGATGGGCAATATGCTGATCAACGCAATCTGGGGTGGGATCGGCTGTGGTTTACAACAATTTATCGTGTATCTGTTCTTGGCGGTGTTTATCGCAGGGCTGATGACTGGACGGACGCCTGAGTTGCTGGGACGAAAGATCGAGGCAGGGGAAATCAGACTCTTGGCAATCTTGATCCTGTTACAACCCTTGGTGATCCTAGGTCTGACTGCAATCACAGTATTTGTTCCAAGCTTAACCGGCAACAGCAACCCAAGTTTCCATGGCGTCAGCCAAGTGTTTTATGAATATGTTTCTGCCTATGCCAATAACGGTTCAGGTTTCGAGGGACTCAGTGATAACACCTTATGGTGGAACCTCAGTTGTAGTTTTGCCTTGTTAATGGGACGTTTCCCGGCACTGATCATTCCTTTAGTGATGGCATCACGTTTGGCTGCCAAACGCCATTCACCAGAAAGTAGCGGTACCTTGAAAATCGAAACCCCCACCTTTGCGCTGACGTTAATCGCAATTGTGGTGATGTTGACCTTGTTGCAATTCATGCCCGTGTTGGTCTTGGGTCCGATTGCCGATCAGTTATCGTTGTCTTAGGCTGAGGAGTAAAGATCATGACGCCACAACATTCAAAAAAAGCATCCGTTGCTGCAACAGGTTCTACCCTGTGGGATCTAGAAGCATGGAAAAATGCTTGGGTAAAATTACTTCCTCAACATGCATATAAAAACCCAGTGATGGCCATCGTTTGGTTGGGCACACTGATCAGCTTGGTCAGTACCTTAATGGGTCAAGCTGAAGCACTATTCGGATCGATGGTAACCATCATCCTGTTTCTCACGGTGTTATTTGCCAACTATGCTGAAGCGATTGCCGAAGCCAAAGGCCGAGGACAAGCCGCCTCACTTAAACAAGCGCGTCAAAACTTAACCGCACGTCGTTTGAGTTCAATGCAAGACAGCACCGGGACTGAAGTTGCCGCAACTGCACTGTTGATCAATGACTTGATCGAAGTCCGTGCTGGCGAATTGATTCCTGCCGATGGTGAAATTATCGAGGGCTGTGCCACCATTAACGAGGCTGCAGTAACCGGTGAATCTGCACCGGTATTGCGTGAAGCCGGCACTGACCGTTCGGGTGTCATCGGCGGAACCAAGGTATTGACCGATCGTATCGTGGTACAAGTGACTGCCGACTCGGGAAATAGCTTTTTAGATCGCATGATTGCCTTGGTTGAAGGGGCCAATCGTCAAAAAACTCCGAATGAGATCGCCTTAGGCATCTTGTTGATGGTGATGACCTTGACCTTCTTAATGGTGGTGTTGAGCTTACCTTTTATCGCTGGATTCTTGGGCATTAAAGTCAGCCCGATCATCTTGGTGGCTTTGTTGGTGTGTTTGATTCCGACCACCATTGGCGGTTTATTGCCAGCGATCGGGATTGCAGGGATGAACCGTGCCTTAAAAGCCAACATTATCGCCAAATCAGGTAAGGCGGTCGAAGTGGCGGGTGACGTGGATGTGTTGTTACTGGATAAAACCGGCACCATTACCTATGGTGACCGTCAAGCCACCGCATTCCATCCTTTGATCGGTGTGACTGAAACTGAATTGCGTCAAGCGGCATTGCTCACCTCATTGGCTGACCCGACACCAGAAGGGAAATCCATCGTGGCCTTGGCCAAAGAGTTGGGTGAGAAAGTAGTTGAACCTGAACATGCTGAGTTCATTGCCTTTAATGCCTCAACACGTATCTCGGGTATTAACTTGCAAGATGGCCAACAGATCCGTAAAGGTGCCATTGATGCCATATTAAAAATCACTGAAAAAAATGGCAACAATCATGCCGAACTTAAAGCGCGTGTAGAACAAGTGGCTTCAAAAGGTGCAACCCCATTGGTGGTGGCGCGTGATGAACATGTGCTTGGGGTGATTGAGCTTTCGGACGTGATTAAACAAGGCATTAAAGAAAAGTTTGCCCGACTCCGTGAGATGGGGATCAAAACCGTGATGATCACAGGGGATAACCCTTTGACCGCAGCGGCGATTGCAGCTGAGGCAGGTGTGGATGATTACATCGCTGAAGCCAAACCCGAAGACAAGATCGCCTGTATCCGCCGTGAGCAAGAACAAGGTCACTTGGTGGCGATGGTCGGTGATGGTACCAACGATGCGCCAGCATTGGCCCAAGCCGATATCGGTTTAGCCATGAACTCAGGGACCCAAGCGGCCAAAGAAGCCGGCAACATGGTTGATTTGGACTCTGACCCAACCAAATTGCTCGCCGTGGTCGAGATCGGGAAGCAACAGTTGATTACCCGTGGTGCATTGACCACATTCTCATTGGCCAATGATATCTCGAAATATTTTGCGATCTTACCAGCGTTGTTTGTGGTGGCATTACCGCAGATGCAGGTGTTGAACGTGATGCGTTTAAGCAGTAGTGAAAGCGCCATCCTTTCCGCATTGATCTTTAATGCGATCATTATTCCGATGCTGATCCCATTGGCATTGCGTGGGGTCAAGTTTAGACCTTCAACCTCAACCCAATTGTTGCGTCGTAACATGATGATTTATGGTGTGGGCGGGGTGATCTTACCGTTTATCGCAATCAAAATAATCGACGTCATTATCAGTGCTGTGTTCCAGTTATAGGATTGAATCTCATGTCTCATTTAAATTCTTCAATCGAACCTGAAGTGGTTGACCAGTCTGTAGGCGTGGCGATGTTACGCGGTGCCATTGGGCTATCACTTGCAGCATTGCTGCTGTGTGGTTTTGTCTACAGTCTTGCTGCCACGGGTCTAGGTCAACTGCTGTTTCCAGCACAGGCCAATGGCAGTTTGATCACGGTACAGGATCGGGTCGTTGGTTCACGTTTGGTGGCACAACCCTTTGTCAGTGATCAATATTTCTACGCTAGGCCATCCGCTTCTCATTACGATGTAATGACAACGTCAGGCAGTAACTTGGCGCAAAGCAATCCTGAGCTACAAAAACAGGTACAACAGCGCATTGCTGCGATCATGGCCAAAGAACAGGTTTTAGCCAGTCAAATCCCAAGCGATTTGGTGACCACATCGGGTAGCGGGATTGATCCTGAGATCAGTGTGGCCGCAGCAATGTTACAAGTACCACGTATCGCAGCACAGCGTCAGATCAGTGCGGCAGAACTGGAAAAAGTACTGCAACAGCAGATTAAACCGAAGTTTGCTGGCGTATTGGGTCAGGAGCGAATCAATGTGCTTGAGCTTAATCTAGCCATTGATCAACATTTTAAAGTAAAGTCTTAAGTTGAATTTGCTGGGATGATGCACTCTGATCTGCAACATAGCCTGCTAAAATAGCTGTTGAACGCATAGGCAGTCGTGAAAGATCGATTGCCTGTGGGTTTTATCGCTCAAGACTGTTTTTTTAAAAGACCCATGTTTAAAAGACCCGTGTTGAAAAGATCCATGTTTAAAAGATCAGCCTTTAATAGATCCGTCTTTAATAGATTCGTTTTTCTTAGATCCGTGTTTATTTAGATCAGCTTACCTAGATTAGAGCAGTACGATGACAGATGAACGTAATAATAAGGTTGATACTTTACTCAACCAAGTCAATCGCTACCAATCGGGGCGATTGACGCTATTTTTAGGCGCGGCACCGGGCGTGGGGAAAACCTATGCCATGTTGGTTCGAGCGCGAGATTTATTTCAACAACATCAAAATATCGTCATTGGCTATATCGAAACTCATGGCCGAGAAGAGACCGAAGTTTTATTACAAGATTTACCGATTATTCCACGTAAAAAAATCCAATATCAAAGCCATGTGCTTGAAGAAATGGATATTGATGCGATTTTACTCCAGCGACCGAGTATCGTATTGGTCGATGAATTTGCCCATCAAAATGTCCCCGGCAGTCGGCATGAAAAGCGTTGGCAAGATGTCAACGAATTGCTCGATGCGGGGATCGATGTATTTACCACCATGAATATCCAGCATCTGGAAAGTTTGAATGATGTGGTGCTACAGATCACAGGGATTCGTGTCAAAGAAACCGTACCTGATCGGATGTTACAGCGGATTCGCGATATACGTTTGATCGACTTACCCGTCAACGAGTTGTTGGAACGGCTTAGTCAAGGCAAAGTCTATGTGCCTGAGCAGATCCAACATGCCTTACATGGCTTTTTTAATAACTCAAATCTCAGTGCGCTACGTGAGTTGGCGATACAAACTGTTGCTGATCATGTCGATATTGATGTACGTGAAAACTTTGTCTTGCAAGGTCAAACCCCGATTCCACTGAATCAGCATATCTTGGTGTTGATCGATGTTCCGGGGACAGCTGAGGCGCTGGTACGTGCAGGATGTCGCTTGGCGGAAAAGCGTGGTGCAAAATGGATTGTGGCGGCATTTTCCCATCCACAACAGTCCAGTTTGAGTTTACAAATCGGGCAGCATGCACAAAATAACAGCCGTAATCGAGAGATTGAAAGTGCCTTTAATTTAGCCCGACAAATGGGCGGTATGACTGAAATACTTTATGGTCAAGCCCATCCGAAGATGCTGAATAGTTTTGCGATTGAGCGTGGGATCTCGACCTTGGTGCTGGCGCAGCAACAACAGGCTGGATTGAAACAGTTGTGGCGTAAATCACTGATGCAGCAAATCATGGATACCCAACCGAGTTATGAAGTTTCGGTGGTGCCTTTACAGGCGGCACCGCGCCCAGCACTGCCACACAGCGCAAAACACTACCTGCTCAATGTCAAAGAAACCGTTTTTGTTTTGGTCACTACCTGTATCAGTATCTTGGTGGCGCAATTGGGTGAGCGTTTTCTGGGCGTGGAAGAGCTTTCGGTGATCTTTATCACGGCGGTGGTGTTTGTGGCCTCACAAACCCGGATGTTGGCAGCCGTGTTTTCGGCCTTGATCTTCTTTTTGGCCTATAACTTTGTCTTTATCGCACCACGCTTTACCTTTCAGATCTCTGCACATCAAGGTGTGGTCACGGTGGTGTCATTTTTGGCTGCGGCCTTGATCGCCAGTCGTTTGGCTTCTCGGCTGCGCGAGCAGGTTTTGGCCTTAAAAGCCGCCAATCGTTATAACAGCATCATGCAAGATCTGGGGCAGAAATTATCTGTTGCGGTGAATTTTGAAGATGTGCTGAGTATTGGCCGCTTGAGTCTGGAAAAAAATCTCAATGCCGATGTCTGGATCAAACTCAATGCCCAAGCACCACATGCAGATAATCGCATTGCACTTAGTGACAAAGAGAAAATTTCCTCAGATTGGAGCATCAAAAATCTACAAGCCTCTGGGCGCTTTACCCAGACCTTGACTGAGTCTGCATGGTGGTTCTTACCTTTGTTGGCCTCTAAGCAATGTATCGGCGTGATCGGGCTGAGATTTCCAGCGGATATGCGCCTGCGCTCAGAACAAAAACAGCTCTCTGAAACCATGATTGAGTACATTGCCCAAGCGTTGTTACGCACGCAATTGACCAAAGAGTTGGAGCAGGCCAATGTCACCACGGAAACTGAAAAGCTGCGTTCTGCATTATTGTCCTCGGTGTCGCATGATCTACGTTCACCGTTGGCATCGATGATTGGATCGGCAGAAACCCTGAGCCTGTATCGACAAAATATGAGTGATGAAGATCAAAATAGCCTACTTGAAGCCATTCATCTTGAAGGCGAACGCTTAGACCGCTATATCCAAAACTTGTTGGATATGACCCGCTTGGGCCATGAGGGGCTGAGTTTAAAACGCGATTGGATTGGGGTTGATGAGTTGGTTGGCTCAGCCATGCGCAGATTAAAGCGTTACTTGCCACAGGTCTTGCTCAGTTTGAACATGCCTGAGGAAAGCCTCAATCTCTATGTACATGCGGCTTTGATCGAACAAGCAATATTTAATGTGTTGGAAAATGCAGCCAAATTTTCTCCACCAGATCAAGCGGTCACGATCGAGGTGCTGCGTCTAGATCAAGACAATATCTTGATTTCGATCTGTGATCAGGGTGAGGGTATTCCTGAGGAAGAGCGTAGTCGAATCTTTGATATGTTCTACACCATGCAACGTGGCGATCGTGGACAATATGGCACAGGTCTGGGATTGACCATCGTCAAAGCCATTATTGGCGCACATATGGGACAGATTTCTGCGACATCTGCAAAAAATAACCGTGGTACTTGTGTACGGATGATTTTGCCGATACAGCAAATTAGCGCATAATCATCGGCATAGGAACCATAGCCGAATTATCAACATGACCACCCCATCGAGTGCCGCTGTGAGTATTTTAATTATTGATGATGAAAACCAAGTGCGAAAATTTTTAGATATCGCACTGCGGGCACAAGGTTATAAAACCGTGTTGGCAGAAACGGGTGAACAAGGTTTAGCACAACTGGCCTTACATGGCGCAGACTTGGTGATTTTAGATTTGGGCCTGCCAGACATGGATGGCCGTGAGGTATTGACGGAGTTGCGTTGTTGGTCAAGTGTGCCGGTGATTATCCTGTCGGTACGTGCCGATGAGGAAGAGAAAGTTGCCTTGCTTGATGCTGGTGCACATGACTATGTGACCAAACCGTTTAGCGTGCAAGAATTGATGGCGCGGATCCGAGTGATGTTACGCCAAGTACCTGCACAGGCCGAGACTTCGGTGTTTGATGATGGGCAATTGAAAATTGATTTTGCGCAACGGCAGATGTTTTTAGCGGGAGCCTTGGTTAATTTAACCCGTAAAGAATATCAATTGCTGTCCATGTTGGCGCAACATAGCGGTCAATTGATCACTCAACCGCAGATATTAAAAGAACTCTGGGGACCCACTCATCAGCAAGACACCCATTATCTACGTATCTTGGTGGCTAAACTGCGTAGTAAGTTAAATGATGATGCCATTCACCCGACCTATATCGCCACTGAACCAGGGGTGGGTTTGCGCTTTTTGGGTAAATCAAGTGTCGCAAGTTAGGCGGATTCAGTGCATTAATTAATTCACATCGCATTCCATCCCTTAATAGGATGGCATGCGATGAAAGTTGTTTATTGTTTAAATGAACAGCGAAATAGCCTAAGCAATATAAATATTCTAATCTTATTAATAATGTCCATGCTGTTCGTAGATTTTTTGCAGCCAATGTAAGGTTAACAGGCTTTGGGATTAACTTTTAAACTTTACATTTATAATATTAGCTGTATTACGAAAAAAAACCTATTATAAAGATGATCTGCATGATCCACTTTTTTATATTGAAATAGGCCAGTTATTATGAAAATGAAGCAATCAATTTTATTATTAAGCTTACTTATACCATTAAGTGCATGGGCGAATATAGATTGGGTTAAGCCTTCGGTACTGGGTGTTGAAAAAAAAACCATTGCATTAAGACAGCATATTCATCAAAACCCTGAACTGGGTAATATGGAATTTAAGACCTCGAAGTTGGTCGAAAAAGAACTACGCTCTTATGGCATAGACGTTAAAACAGGCTTTGCCAAAACAGGGGTGGTTGGCATACTCAAAGGTGCCAAACCCGGACCTGTCATGGCATTGCGTGCCGATATGGATGCACTGCCTGTAGAAGAAAAAACTGGATTATCCTTTGCGAGTAAGGCCAAAGCGACCTATCAAGGCGAAACGTCTTCTGTGATGCATGCCTGTGGTCATGATACGCATACCGCTATGCTGTTGGCAGCGGCTAAAGTACTGGCGGACAATAAAGATAAAATTGCGGGTACAGTCGTGTTTCTGTTCCAACCTGCTGAAGAAGGCGCTGCTGATTTAGATATATTTACGCAAGGCCATCTTGCTGGTGCACGTAAGATGATTAGTGATGGTGCTCTGAGCCAACCGAAGCCAGAAGTTATTTTTGGAATGCATGCAGCAGCTGGTCTACCCAGTGGTCATCTGTACTATAAAACAGGGACAGTGCTCAATAGCGCTGACTTCGTTAAAATTAACTTAAAAGGCGTACAAGCGCATGGTGCTATGCCGTGGTTGGCAAAGGACCCCATCGTCGCATCTGCACAGGTCATTAACCAACTTCAGACCATCATTAGTCGGCAGAGTGATTTATCCAAAGGGTCGGGTGTCGTGACCATTGCCAGTATTCAAGGCGGTTCTGCTGGAAACATCATTCCTGAAGAGGTGGAGATGAAGGGAACGATTCGTGCGAATCATGAAGATATACGTCAAAATATTCTTAAAATATTGCCCGATATGGTGAAAAATACCGCAGCTGCTAATGGTGTGGAGGCTAAAGTGGATATTTCGACTTACGCGCCTGTGACCAGTAACGATGCAACATTGACTCAGTTAATGCAGCCGACCTTAGCCTCAGCTGCGGGTTCAGATCAATTACATCTGTTGGCCGAAAGCTTGAGCCCAAGTGAGGATTTTGCTTTCTATGGCGAGCTCATGCCGTCCTTATACATTTTCCTTGGCGCAACGCCAGTGACTGATGATTTAAGTAAAGCTGCAGCAAATCATAGTCCGTATTTTATTGTTGATGATGCAACCTTAAAAACGGGTGTATAAGCACATGTACGCTTTATTCTGGATTATCCGCAAGTCGCTGAGCAAGTCCAACACGCATGGCAAGCAAAAAAGGCCAAGCGTTAAGCGTTATTGATCATTTGGCGTTGCATCCCTTTTATCATTGCACCCTACAAGGGATGCAACGAGATGACAGATATTAATGAACAACTTGAGTTATAGACGATAAAAAAACAGCGCCATCTTAAATGGCGCTGTTTTTGTAGCGCTAAGGCTCAAGGCTTCAAATAAAATAACTGGTCTTGGTCATCAGTTTAGAGATCGCGGTCATGGTGATGCGTACCGGCGCAGGCAGCTCAACACCACCTGCATTGAGTGCAGTCTCACGATGATGTAATTCATCCACGTTCATTTGCTCCAAGATCAGGCGTGAGCGTTGATCTTGCGCAGGTAACTGACTGATATGGTGAACCAAATGTAAGCTGACTTGACGTTCTGTTTCTGCAACAAAGCCAAGGCTATATTTGTCACCTGCAATCCCGGCAATGGCGCCCATACCAAAAGACAGGCCATACCACATTGGGTTGAGTAGGCTGGTGTGACTGTCTAACTCTTTGAGTCGATCTTCACACCATGCCAAATGATCTTGTTCTTCGATGGCGGCTTGCTGCATTTCTTGGCGTACATGCGGTAGCTTGGCGGTGAGGGCTTGGCCGTGATAGAGGGCTTGGGCACAGACTTCGCCACTATGATTCACCCGCATTAGACCCGCCACATGGCGTGCTTCACTGACACCCAGTTGACTCTCGACAGGTGTAGCAGGGTTGTTACGTTGTGCCGCAGTCACACCCGGAACCAAACTTCGCAGTGCTTGATCAAAAGAGTTGATCAGCTTATCTAAGCCTGTGTATTGTCGCATGATGTATCCTCGAGCAAGGGTTGCGTTAAAGCCAATTCAGTTTTCAGTTGACGCAAAAGTAAATAGGTAAAGATGGCACTGAGGATCCCTGTAATACAGAATAGGATTTTCAGGTCAATCTTTAAAACACTTAAGATGATAATAGAAAACAGCGCAGAAGAAACCATAAATATGGCATTGATAATATTATTTGCAGCCACCATACGTGCGCGATGTGATTTTGGTGCATAGGCCTGCATCATGGCATACAGTGGTACGATATAGAAACCACCACTAATCCCTAACAGTGCCAACGCTAGCATGACATGGTAATACACCGCACCTGAGTTAAACATATCACTCAAACCTAGCAATTCACCGCTACGAACGGGTACAAAGTTTAGGCTGAAGGCCAGATACAAAGCAAAAACAGTCAGACCAATCGCGCCATAGGGCACCATTTTAAGATTAACTTCGGTTCCACCAATCTTACGACACAATAGTGAGCCAACACCGATCCCCACAGAGAATAAAGTCAGTAACAAGCTGACCACATTTTCAGACGCATGTAGGTTTTCTTGGGTCAGTTGAGGGATCTGGGGAAGATAGGTTGCACCATAAAACCAATACCATGAGTTACCCAGCAATACCAAATAGACCAAGGGCATGCTTTTGGCAAATTTTAAGGTTCGGTAACTGGTTCTAAAGACGTTCCAGTCGATGTCTAAGCTTTGTTCTGAAACAGGTTGTTTCAACACGAAACGACTACAGATATATCCCAATACCGCGATGATCAGTACGGTGATACAAATCCATGCCATATCTCCACCTGATAGAGAGATCACAGCGCCAGCTAAGATCATGCCGACCAAAATGGCGATCGATGTGCCTGATTGGAATAAGGCATTTCCGGACATCAATTCATCAGGCTTGAGAATTTCAGGCAAGATGGCATATTTGATCGGGCCAAAAAAGGTACTGTGGGTGCCCATGAGAAACAGGGCCACCAACAATAAAGTTAAATGTCCAAGTAAAAAACCAGCCGAAGCAATCAACATGATTATAATTTCTAAGATTTTGATTTTTCGTACTAAAGATGAGCGTTCGTATTTGTCAGCCAGTTGACCTGCGGTGGCGGAAAAAATAAAATACGGAAGGATAAACAGCAATGCCGCCAGATTGTTGAGTGTACTGACTTCGGCACCTTGATGATGGATCCACCCATAGGTGATCACCAACAACAGAGACTGTTTAAAGACGTTATCGTTGAGTGCACCAAAGAACTGGGTCAAGAACATTGGAAGGAAACGACGACTGGTTAATATGTGTTCATTTTTTTCCATATTTATGCTTCATTAAAATATATTAAGAAATGTGACTATTTGGTAATTATATCCTGAATTTGATGTATGATTATTTTCTTCATATAATTCGTGTAATTTCAACAATTTTTAAAATTGTTTTAATGGGTTCTCGTCAGTTCGTTTGCGCTATTGAAGCACCTTGAAAAATTTAGAGCTTGGTATGCCAACAGAAAATCAATTCAGAAAATCAGTACTTGCTAATGATATGCAGTTCTTTTTCCCCAAGAACGATATCAATAAATATTTACGTTTCAGCTTATTTCTATCTGTATTTGTATCTCCCTGTGTACTCGCTGAAAATACAGCCACAACAGTGGATAAATCAATCAATAGCAATACTACACAGCTCAATCCTCAATCTGCTGTCATACAGCCAGATTCAGTGCCTGAAATCGCTGTTCAAGTACCGTCATCAACTCCGGCCACCACTCCGGTTCCAGCTGCACCCCAAGTTGCCAACGCTGCATCAGGGACTGAGCAAAATCCGGAGAGCGCACAGCTGTCAGCAACGGCCAATACTGAATTTCCAGATAGTGTGGCGTTACTTAAAGATCAGATGGACCCAAACTCCAGCACTAAATTTAAACCCATTGAGTTTGAAGATTTAGAATCACTACCGATTACCAGTGTCGATCAGGCCATGGCCGATGAAATCTTTCAGGCCGCAGATCAAGCCAAAGCACAGGCTGAGCAGATGCGTCAATCTGGACATCAGCTAGATGGCCTTGAAGTCACTGAGAGCAGTATCCCAGAAATTACTGAAATGACCCGCGCGCCACTCAATGTTGATCAACTGATGAGCAGCATACAGGCAGACAGTAAAATCGTGGTTAAAGCCAATGAACAGGGTGCATCCTTGGTGGAGTTGGGTTTACAAGAAAAGCCCCAAGATGATGAAAAACTGAATTTCTTGCAAAGGGCGTTGAAAAAAATCCGTCCAGCAAAAGAGAATATTCCTGCGATCCCTAAAATTACGGCCACTATCGAAGGTGCGCCAGATGAGTTGGCTGACAATATCAAAGCCAAACTGTCCAGCTTTACAGTAGAGTCATTCTCCGACTACAACTCGGCGGTGCCACAAATGCGGGTTCTGGCCAATCAAGCTGCGCAAGCTGTCGGTTATTACAATACTGAATTTAGGTTTCAAAAAATCAGTGACAACCGAGTCAAGATCCGAGTCAAGCCGGGTGATCCTGTGAAGGTCACCGCACAGAATATTGAATATTCAGGTGCAGGGGCCAAGTTACCGCAGTTCCAAGTGATTAAGGTCTTACCAGAACTATCCGAAGGTGATGTGTTTAATCATGGCTTATATGAGCAAACCAAAGGACGCATCCAAGAGGCCGCAAGTAATAATGGATTCTTTGATAGTCATTGGCGTCTACATGATGTCAAAGTCGCTCAACCAGAAAACACGGCCGATATAAATTTGCGCTATGAAACGGGTGAGCGTTATAAAATTGGTGAAGTCGAGTTTCGCATGAGCGATCCATCGAAGCCTTTGCCGATTGATTTAAAGATCTTGAAAACGCTGGCGCCATGGAAAGATGGCGCAGATTACACTGCATGGCGTGTTAATGCCTTGGCCAACAATTTAACCAACTCCCGATATTTTAATTACACTTTGGTGGATGCAGTTAAACCTGATCCAGTGGTTGAACCCCTAGAGTTGGCACCTGATTTACAAGCGTTGGTGGATGAACAAAAAACCACTGAGAAGGCATTGTTGGCTGCTGCTGAACCAAAGGCCAAGTCTTTTTCGGCGACTGAGGTCACACAGTCTGTGGTTGATGAAAAGCAATTTGCTGGAACCGACGCTGCAACTCAGACCCCACATGCGATGCGTATGCAGGTACAGGAAACGGAAAAAGAATCCGAATCAGATCGTTTAAAAGAACAAGCGCGTGAAGATAAGAAAATTCCAGTCATCGTGACTTTGAATGCTGATCAACTCAACAGTTTAGAAACGGGTTTAGGTTTTGGGACGGATACAGGTGTTCGTGTCCGTGGTCAATATCGCCGTGCCATCGTGAACCATTATGGGCACTCTTTTGACGCCAACGTAGAGTTGTCCAAGATTCGTCAGTCCATCGATGGTCGCTATAATATTCCTTATA
Organism: Acinetobacter calcoaceticus; assembly: GCF_004345325.1. Classification (GTDB taxonomy): domain Bacteria; phylum Pseudomonadota; class Gammaproteobacteria; order Pseudomonadales; family Moraxellaceae; genus Acinetobacter; species Acinetobacter calcoaceticus_D. Next base: position 97,652 of record NZ_SLVJ01000013.1, on the reverse strand, counting down.
ACCACCCACTGAATGATTATATAAGTTTGGTTGGGGGTTATGAGCGTGAACAACGCGACAAAGTCGGTCCAGATTTAGATTTGGTCACAGAGTCTGCGGTACTCGGTGCGGATCGGATTATTAAGGGTTCACGTAAAGATTGGCAACATGTCTTTGGCGTGCGTTATCGACTCGACAGCGTTACTCAAAAAGGACAAGGTAAGATTCCAGATAAAGATGTTCCTAAGTTTCTTATTCCAGGTGCGCAACCCGAACAGCAAGCTTTGTTGATGGGTTATGAAATCTCAAAAACCAATTCTAATCAACGTTTAAATCCATCTCGTGGTTTTAAACAATCTTATAAAGTGGAATTAGGTTCAGATAAAGTTATTAGTGATACCAGTATGGCGATCGTCAATGCTAACTGGAAGTTGTTGTATTCTTTGGGTGAAAATGACAATCACCAATTTGTCGGTGGGGCTAACTTGGGTTATATCTTTGCGGATGACTTTAATAAAGTGCCATATAACTTGCGTTATTTTGCCGGTGGTGACCAAAGTATGCGCGGATTCGACTATAAGAGTTTGTCTCCTATGGAGGCTGGATATAAAGTCGGTGGTCAAGCCCTTGCAGTCGGCTCAATAGAATATAACTATCAGTTTAAAGATGGTTGGCGCGCGGCGCTGTTTAGTGACTTTGGTAATGCCTACAATAAAGATTTTAGTAATCAAACTGAGTATAGCGTTGGGGTTGGGGTACGTTGGCGTTCTCCGATTGGTCCGATCCGTATTGATGTCGCCTCTGGAATATCAGATGAAGGCAATCCAATACGGCTACACTTTTTTATTGGTTCGCAACTTTAAACCTTGCGAAACCCTACACTACGCCCTTGTGTAGTTGATCCTTTAAAACATTGAAGGTTTGGTATAGATAGATTGATCAATATCCAAACCCTGCTAAGCCTAAAAAAATACATGAGAACTTTGGAATGACTATGGTTGAAGTCGAACAGCAAGCACCACAATCACCACCGAACAAGCCCAAGAAGCGTTCGATATTGCGTGGTGTATTATTCAGTCTGCTGTTTATATTGATTGCCTTGATTGTGGCTGTTGCGGTCATGGTATCAACCGATAAAGGCAGTAAATTTTTATTAGATCGGGTTTTGTCTAAACAAAGCATGATTCAATATCAATATGAAAGCGGTAATATTGTTCAGGGCATCATTTTAAATCATGTGCTGATTAATTTGACTGACCTCGAAGTCAAAGTCGGTCGTGCTGATGTGTCTTTGGGGTGGCGTGCTATTTTAAATCGAGAGATACATTTGCGCCGTGCTGATATTTCCAATTTACAAATTATTAATCATGCGCCGCCGAGCAATGAACCGTTTAAATTTGCTGAAATCAAGCTTCCATTTATTTTACGCTTAGATAAAGTTGACCTAGATCGACTGGAAATAAAAAGCGACAGTTCAAGTTTTGCAATCAAAGATATTCATGTTGAGGATGCGTTGTGGGAAGGCACTCGACTGAGCTTTAAAAACACCCAATTGGATATGGACTTTTTAAGCGTTCGCGATGCCAAAGGTGAAATGAAGTTCGAGGCCAAATATCCACTCAATGCCACCGCAGTTGTGAATATACCGGCATTAGAAAGTCTGAACATTAAAGATATCTATCTCAATGCCCGCGGTAGCCTTGATGAGATTCAAGCCGGTATTGCCACTAAAACCCCAGATCTGCTGACTGCAAAAGCCAAGATTAATCCGATGCGTCCTGATGTACCAATGTCTGGTGCCTTGTTCTTTAAAGATTATCATTGGCCGTTGCTGCTGGAGCAGGAATTACTGTCCACTAAAGGTCAGGCGACCTTTAGTGGTAATGTCAAAGCCTTACAATTGGCACTCGATACGGATATTAGCGGTAAAAATATACCGCAGGGTCAGTATACAGCCAGCATGAGCACCGATTTAATCGAGCAACTCAACATTCAATCACTGAATGGTCGTTTGATGGATGGTGAGATCAACCTGAATGGTTTGGTCAATTGGAAGGATCATGTGGCATGGGATATTAAAGGTCGTCTTGATCAGATCAGTCCCAAAGATAAAATCATTCCGCAAATGGTGCGTGATTTTCTACCACCGAGCCTTGATGCCAAAATTGGTTCTCAAGGTGAGTTAAAAGCGGGGATGAAAGTCGTTGCCAATGTTGACTTTGATCGTTATGAATCGTGGGCCTTAACCCTGAATCAAAAAGAAACACTGCCTGCCAAACCTGAACCGATGCACCTCGATGTGAGTTGGAAAAATATCGATCGTGCAATGCCCTATGTAGGCTGGTTAAGCAGTGACACGGGTACGGTCAATTTGGTGATGGATGACAAGCAACAGGATATCCAAGTTGCGACTCAGATTCGCCCGCATGAGAAAGGCACTGTGCCGGCAGGTCAATACAAGGCGCAGCTCAATGTCAAAGGCGATACCTTAAATGTACCGATGTTAAGTTATCAAGCCGCCAAAGGCAGTCTGACCGGTAATGCAGTGGTGGAGTTGCCAACTGAGAAACGTCAACTTAAATGGCAGGCTTTACTCAATGCCAATGACTTCAATCCACAAACAGTCACTAAAGATGCACCTGTAGACTTGCTCAATGGTTCGATTAAAGCCAATGGCTATGCACTCCCCAATGCACAGGTATTACAGTTCACGGCGATCGATTTGATGGGCCGTCTGGCAGGTCAACCGAAGCCAGAAACGGTGAAACTCGCAGGGCATAGTAATGTCACTTTAAGCTTCCATGATGAAAAAGCTGGTGGTGCTTTTAAAGCCTTTGCAGTGAATTATGATGGATCGCTTAATGCCAGCCAATTCCCACAAGGTGATGGCAAGTTACGCTTTAAACTTGCAGGCACACCGCAGTTTATCAATATTGATTATCTTGAACACAATGGTATTGCAGGCAATATCTCAGCCAATGGTCAAGTCAACTTGACCCAAGGTGTGGCATGGAATGTCAATGCCGCCATGCAACGCTTTAAGCCGCACTACTTTGTTTCCTCATTGCGTGGAGAAGTGTCTGGTCAGGTCAAGTCCCAAGGTCAATGGTCAGACAAAATGAAACGGGTCAGTGTGGAAAATCTGAATCTGGCCGGGACCATTAACAACAAAGTATTGCGCGGTCAGGGTAATCTGGCGATGGTTTTAAATTCGACTGAATCAGGCTTTATGCCGCAGCAATTTGAAGCCAATGATCTGTTTATTTCTTATGCACGCAATCAGATCCAAGCCACAGGCAATGCACAAAACCTGCGCTTAAAAGTTGATGCACCTGCTTTAAATGAGTTATATAACGGCCTACGTGGTCGCGCTTATGGTTATCTCAACCTCCAAGCCAAACCACGCTTAAGTGCCACAGCCAATTTGATCGTTGATAATTTTGCCTTTAACGATATACGTGTCAAAAAAATCAGTGTCATTGGTGAGTTGCCGACTTCGGATACGGTTGCAAGCAGCATCAAAGCGCAGTTAGATACCTTACGCGCCGGTGACCGTGAAATTCAATATGCAGCGGTGACTTTGTCGGGGACGCGTAAAGCGCATTTATTACAGCTTCAGGGCTGGAACTATTATTCTAAGTTCTATGTGCAGTTCGCTGGCGGATTCAATGCGCAGAATGATTGGTTGGGTCAGGTACAAAAAGGCGAGTTTGACTCAGTACGTGCCCATTTACTACAAAATCAGAATGCCCCAATCATCTTCAATTCAGCGAAGTCTGAGCTCTATGTCGGTCAACATTGCTGGAGTAGTAAAGATAGTAAATTGTGCTTTGACCAACCGATTCATGTTAGCCAAGCCAAAGGTAACCTGTCTTTTGTGACCAATAACTTGGACTTAAAAGATTTTGCCGCCTTTATGCCAGAAGGTCTGGCCATGACGGGTAAGTTAAATGGTTATGCCAAAGCGTCGTGGGCGCAGGGCGCTAAACCGAAAATCGATGCTCGATTGGTGACGCGTAATGGTGAGATTGGTTTAGCAGCAGCTGATCCGGATGATGCTGCCTCAACCATGAACTACGATGAAGCCAGTTTTATCGCCAAAAGTATCAATGACAAGCTCTTACTCAGAATGGATTTAAAAGCGCCGAATATTGGTACCGGTTATGCCAATGTTGTGGTCAATCCCTATGCTGAAAACAAAACCATGAACGGTGAAGTGGCCTTTAATGAAGTCCAGTTAAAGATACTCAAGCCGTTTATCGCTGATGTTCGCAGTATGGATGGTACCTTGTCTTTGGCGGGCAAGATCGGTGGGACACTGACTCAACCGGTATTTGATGGCGAAATGCGTTTGAAAAATGGCGCCATTAGCATGATTTCATTGCCTGTTAATCTGACCAACTTGCAAGTGTATTCATCCATTCGCCAAAACAGCGCCAGCATTAATGGTGCCTTTAATAGCGGCAGTGGTGTGGGCTTATTGACTGGTAATATCGATTGGAAGAATGATCCTCGGATTAACTTGCACTTAAAAGGTGATAAGTTGGTGATTCGTCAAGCACCGCTGGTCACCGCCGTTGTCGATACCGATATCGAAGTTGAGGCCTTACCGATGAGTAAGCGCCTAACAGTAAATGGGAAAATCGAGATTCCTCGTGCACTGATCTCCATGCCTGAGCCGAGTGCAACCGTGGTGAACGTATCACCTGATGTACGCATCGTGAAACAAGGTCAGGATCAATTGGCGCTGTTAAAAGAAGCCAAACCTTGGGCGATTCGTGCTGATGTCTCAGTTGCGCTGGGTAAGCAAGTGATCTTCCAAGGCTTTAACAGTCGTATCCCATTGATTGGCCGTCTCAATCTCTCACAGCGTGGCCTAGAAACTGCCATGCGAGCCAATGGAGCGATTGGGGTTAGTCAAAAAGTCACCATCGAAGCCTATGGTCAAAACCTAGATCTCACCCGTGCCATTGCTCGTTTTAATGGTCCATTGGAAAACCCAACCCTTGATGTTGAAACCCGTAAGAGTGTTTCAGGCAGTACCGTGGGTATCCGTGTGACGGGTACAGCGTCAAGTCCAAGTATTCAGGTATTTAATGATGCAGGTCTTTCTGAACAAGAGGCCCTCAATGCGCTGATTACAGGCCGGATCAACGAGGGTTCCAGTGGTCTGAGCAACACTGAAGGCTTTAAGTCTGATGTCAACAATACCATTGCTGCAGCAGGGATCAGTTTGGGCTTGGGCGGAACACGTGCCTTTACCAACCAAATTGGTCGTACCTTTGGTTTAAGCGGTTTGGCACTGGATGCACAGGGTACAGGTAACGATACTCAAGTCAGCTTGACCGGTTATATCACCCCAGATCTGTATATTCGTTATGGTGTGGGGGTGTTTACGCCAGTCAACAAACTGACTTTACGTTATCAGATGAACAAACGTTTGTATCTTGAGGCCAGTGAATCAGTAGAGAAGGCCATCGATATCTTCTACCACTGGCGCTTCTAAGCACAGTGGCGACTTAGATCTCTCGTCAATCAGCTCAACTTCGGTTGGGCTTTTTTTTATCTGAATGCTGCCAAATGTCGATAGATTCAGTATCATAGCCCACAGGAGGAGCATATCTATGAACAAATCAGTGAAGTTATTCGTTATCCATCCCTTGTTGATCCTCAGCAGCGCATTTTTTTTGAGCGCATGCGCAGAGAAGAAAGCAGCCACCCCAGAAGAAAAGTGGCAGGGCTATTGCACCAGTATTGGAAATGCAGCACGAACCATTGTCCTTGATCGACAAAATGGGATTACCAAAGCTGAAGCACTTGAATACGCCAATAAGCTCACCGATCCAACCACCAAAACATTTATCTTGGCGCAAGTTGAACAGATTTATGCTTTTCCTATCGAACAACTCAAAGCTGAAAAAGATGCCATGCGTGATCAATTTAAACAGCAGGCCATCGATGTATGTATAGCCACACCGCATGATCCAAAAAATATGCCTGACTATAAACCATTCTAAATAGCCTAAGTAATATAGATACTAAATTACTCAGTTCAAAAAACGGTATATGAAAATGGCGGCAGGACTTCGCCTGATTTTGCACTGGGTTACAGGGACGTAGCCTCAGTGCAAAAGAAGTTTTGTTTTACTTTTTAAAAAGTAAAGAGAGAAATATCCATCACCGATGACGTAGCTCGCTAAGACGCCGCCGAGGGAATATTAAAAAAAGTTTAAAATTCATCAAAAAATAAGTACTTGACCTATGTGGTTTTATCAACTTAAGATAATGTTATTCATAGTTATTTTTAATAATTACCTCATTAAATAGGTTCAACGATGTCTCAAAAATTAATTAAACCAACCTTAAAAATGCTCTGCCTCTCCATTTGCCTTGGGTTTGGCGGTCATGCATTCGCGAAAGCAGCGGTAGATCAGGCACCTGCAACCAAACCGCATTACGATAGTCTTGAGCAACTTGAAACTGCGGCAAAAAACGGTGATTTACGTGCACAGAACGGGCTCGGTTGGATGCAGATCCATGGCAAGAACATGGATAAAAATGTTGAGCAGGGCTTACAGTGGTTGACCAAGGCCGCAGAAGGCGGTGATGCCACTGCACAAGCAAATTTGGGGGGATTGTATTTGACAGGTAATGCGATCAAGCAAAACTATCCTTTGGCGCTGAAATGGACTGAGGCAGCAGCCAAGCAAAAAGAAGGTGATGCGCTGAATAATCTCGGCTGGATGTACTACAAAGGTACCGGTGTGCCACAAGATTCTAAAAAAGCGGTGCAATATTTAGAGCAATCGGTACAGCAGAATAACCCGCGTGGTTATGGCAATTTGGCAACCTTGTATCAACGCGGTGACGGGGTAAAGAAAGACCCGAAAAAGGCGGTTGAATTACTAACCACAGCAGCCAATATGGGGATGCCTGAAGCAAAATATAATTTGGGTATCGCCTATGGACAGGGACTCGGTGTGAAAGCTGATCAGAAAAAAGCCATGCAGTTAATCGAAGAAGCGGCCAAGGCGGGGATGCCACAAGCCATCGAAGCCATGCAGTATTTCCAAATGCAGCAACAAGGCTGCAAAGAAGTACAGCGTATGGTCAATGGACAAGTCATGACCGCTATGGAATGCCCGATCTCTTAACACGCTCCCGATACGCATAGTCCAATAGAGCTATGCGTTAAAACACCCCGCCAGCCCGAAGCTCAGCACTTATATTCATATCTACAAACTAGAAAAGCTTAGTCAATTGGTGAATAATGAACCAATAACAAAAGCTGCTAGGGAGTATCATATGGACGTCGTTGCCTACTTACACAATGCAGATGTATTGATCGAAGATGAAAAGGGCGTGGCCGTGATTGGCGGGAGCCATTATGTGCTGAGTGTTGGAGATCGTGTTTATATTCAACAGGTCGTCGATGCTGATGCGGGGATCTACCATGTGCAGATCTCATTTTTCAGCACAGCACATCAAGACTTATATGATGATGAGATGCAATTGAAATTTAGTGGTTGCCGTGAGACTTTCCAACATTATTTGCAACACACCACGGTACACCGATTGTCTTAGCAATGCCCCACCATAATTAGTCGCTGTGGTTGACTAAGTGCTGATGAATGCATGCAGTAGGTTCTTTGGTCTAAGTTGACGAAAGTGGAAATTTACTGTATCTCATCTAACTCAATCACAAATGCAGCCACAGTTAAGTGTATTTGCACTGCAGGAGATGGCTGACAAGCCGAATATGACATATACAATCTGGAACAATGCTTTTCACCTGACTGGGTCTACAGCCTTGCAGATCCTGCCCTCTATGCCATACGACACTGTGCCTAGCCTGAGCAAATTTCATGGATTCATTTAAATGTGCAAGTATTCGATATTATCCAGATTTTTATGCCAGCTTAAGCAATTTTACCCGAGCATCATTTATTTAAAAAATAATGGACATCACCAATAAAGACGTTCGTTGCATTAACTTTTGCCTTGATTTTTAGTAAAATTTACCCGTCCATATTAACCGTGAAGCTTTTGACAAGCTGGAATTCGCGGCTAATTTTTTAAAAAGAGGAATTACACTGTGCTAGAAGCTTACCGCCAACACGTAGAAGAACGTGCCGCACTCGGAGTCCCACCGAAGCCACTTGATGATGTTCAAACTGCTGCTTTAGTTGAATTGTTCAAGAACCCACCTGCAGGTGAAGAAGCATATTTAGTTGATTTGCTTGAAAACCGTGTGCCTGCTGGTGTAGACCAAGCAGCCTATGTAAAAGCTGCCTATTTAGCGGCTGTTGCAAAAGGCGAAACAGTTGCGACTTTGATTAGCAAAGAACGTGCTGTTTACTTATTGGGTACTATGCTCGGTGGTTATAACGTTGCGCCATTGGTTGAACTATTAGATGATGCTGCACTTTCATCTTTAGCTGCAGAAGCTTTGAAAAAAACTTTGCTTGTTTTTGATGCGTTCCATGACGTTGCTGAAAAAGCCAAAGCAGGCAATGCCAATGCACAAGCTGTTTTACAATCTTGGGCTGACGCTGAATGGTTCACTAGCCGTCCAGACGTTCCTGCTGAAATCAAAATCACTGTATTGAAAGTGACTGGCGAAACCAACACCGATGACTTGTCACCTGCACAAGACGCGTGGAGCCGCCCAGACATTCCATTACATGCCAATGCAATGTTGAAAAACGAACGTGACGGCATCAACCCTGAAAAACCAGGTGAAGTCGGTCCGCTTAAACAAATCGAAGCTTTAAAAGCGATCGGTAACCAAGTTGCTTATGTAGGTGACGTTGTTGGTACAGGTTCAAGCCGTAAATCAGCAACCAACTCAGTACTTTGGTTCACTGGTGACGACATTGCACACATCCCGAACAAAAAAGACGGTGGTGTTTGCTTAGGTTCTAAGATTGCTCCAATCTTCTTTAACACGATGGAAGATGCAGGCGCATTGCCAGTTGAAATCGACGTGTCAAACATGAACATGGGCGATGAGATTGTTCTTAAGATTGATCACGCTGCTGCTAAAGTCACTGCGTTTAAAGACGGCGTTCAAATTGCTGAAGCTGAATTGAAAACTCCGGTACTTCTAGACGAAGTACGTGCTGGTGGTCGTATTAACTTGATCATTGGTCGTGGTTTGACTACTAAAGCACGTGAAGAGTTGGGTCTACCTGTTTCAACAACTTTCCGTACTCCAGTTCAACCAGAAAACACCAACAAAGGCTTTACTCAAGCTCAGAAAATGGTCGGCCGTGCATGTGGTCTTGCTGAAGGTCAAGGCGTGCGTCCAGGTACTTACTGTGAACCACGTATGACGACTGTTGGTTCGCAAGATACCACAGGTCCGATGACTCGTGACGAATTGAAAGACTTGGCTTGCCTAGGTTTCTCTGCTGATTTAGTGATGCAATCGTTCTGTCACACTGCTGCTTATCCAAAGCCAGTTGACGTACAAATGCAACATTCACTACCAGACTTCATCATGAACCGTGGTGGTGTATCATTACGTCCAGGCGACGGTATCATTCACTCTTGGTTAAACCGTATGTTGATGCCGGATACTGTTGGTACGGGTGGTGACTCACATACTCGTTTCCCAATCGGTATTTCATTCCCAGCAGGTTCTGGTTTAGTTGCATTTGCTGCAGCGACCGGCGTAATGCCATTGGATATGCCAGAATCAGTGTTAGTGAAGTTCAAAGGTAAAATGCAACCTGGTATCACCCTACGTGACTTGGTTCATGCGATTCCTTACTACGCGATCAAAGAAGGCGACTTAACTGTAGAGAAGAAAGGTAAGAAAAACATCTTCTCTGGTCGTATCCTTGAAATCGACTTGACTGAAATGGAAACTGAACTCACCGTAGAACAAGCATTTGAATTATCTGATGCTTCTGCTGAGCGTTCTGCTGCTGGTTGTTCAATCACACTTTCTGAAGAGAAAGTTGCTGAATACCTACGTTCAAACATCACCATGTTGAAATGGATGATCTCTGAAGGTTATGGCGATGCACGTACTATGGCGCGCCGTGTAGAGAACATGGAAAAATGGTTAGCAAACCCAAGCTTGTTAAAAGCGGATGCGGATGCTGAATACACCAAAGTCTATGAAATCGATTTGGCTGAAATCACAGAACCTGTGCTTTGCTGCCCGAACGATCCAGATGATGCGAAATTACTTTCTGATGTTCAAGGCGTGAAAATTGACGAAGTATTCGTTGGTTCATGTATGACCAACATCGGTCACTTCCGCGCTACAGGTAAATTACTTGAAAACGTTCCAGGTGGCACATTGTCAACGCGTTTGTGGATTGCTCCACCGACACGTATGGACGAGCGTCAATTGATGGAAGAAGGTTTCTATAACATCTATGGTAAAGCTGGCGCACGTACTGAAATGCCAGGTTGTTCATTGTGTATGGGTAACCAAGCACGCGTAGCACCGAACACAACTTGTGTATCGACCTCTACGCGTAACTTCCCGAACCGTCTTGGTCAAGGTGCAAACGTATACTTAGCTTCTGCTGAGCTTGCTTCTGTTGCCGCTGTGTTGGGTAAATTGCCGACACCTGCTGAGTATCAAAAATACGCAGCTGATATCGACAGCATGTCGACTGACATCTACAAGTATTTGAACTTTGACAAAATGTCAGACTATACCGATGCTGCTGCTGAAGTAGACACCAAAAAAATCTCTGCAGCTCAATTGACTTAATATCTCGTATATTCTGTCCATAGACTGAAGAATTAAAAAATCCTGCTTTAGAGCAGGATTTTTTTTGATCTGTTTTACTGAGGTGGATTACAGTTTTAGCGTGCTCTGACTGAGAGGTGACGACTGCATAAACTTAAACTGAAATTTAAAAATCAGGGCAGCCACTACAGCGCTGATCACTGCGCCAAAAGCACCGAAGCCTAAAACCAGTTGGATATAGTCGGCTAATTTTTCGCTGATATTGCCCACATAAAAATAACCAAACAGCATGGCCCACAGCGCGGAGATGACCAAACCAATCAGGGCAGTCATCAAGATTTTGAGTAAAATGGATTGTTTTAGTGGGAATATTTGCTTATTAAAAATCAGCCCAATCAAGGTGGCGGGCAGGAAATAGAGGGTGAGGCCAAAGATCGCATATTGCAGGGAGATATTGAGGATCCCAAGAAAACCATAAACCTCAGAAGTCAATGAGGTATAGAACAGCATAAACACTAAGCTGCCGAAAAAAGGCGAGAAGGTAAAGGCAGTGACCATCACAACCTTTGGTTTAGTCCCAAGTTGAGTCATTGTTATCTCTAATTAAATTGAAGAATGTCGTTAAAGTTTGAAATATGCGTTGCCTAAGCTTAGCGGATTCATCCGATAAATGCATCGGATTAAGCGCGACCTGATGTGGCATTATTGGGGTTCGGATCAGGGAAAGGGCCGTGGCGTCAAAGAAATTGTATCAAATCATATGTAACTTAACTTACATTGAGTTGTAAAAAAGGATTGAATAAGCAGCCCTTTTTGATTTTGGGTGTTATACTGCGCTGAGCTAAGTCGATGTTGGACTGGAGAAGGTAATGATATTTTTTTCAACAGAACGTCAGATTCGTAAGAAGTTATTGGACAAAACGGACAATAGTAAATATATCCGTGAAGATGCTGATCCTGAAAAAGTAGTTGCTGAAACCATGCGTTTGGTACAACTTGAGATCGCCCGTAAGCGTGAAGAGCGTTTACTACAAAACCTAAAACTCACCAACGATTGAATATAATGAATGAATGGAATATTTTTAGCCCTTAGTGTCATTGTTATTGGCTACATTTATCAAAACCGCAACTTGGTCACCAAATACTCAACTTCTGAAATGCCTGCACACCATTTATATTATAAAAGTGCAATTACAGGCTTTATATTTTTCTTTATCGGTTTAATTTGCACTTTTTCAATATTACTTAAGTTTTCCCTGATTGAATATCATCAAGATAAAAACTTAATCGACAACATTCACTTTTTACCCGATCTGAAGATCCTCTGGGTGATGAGTTTTTGTTGTGCCTTAATCCTGTGCTTATGCTTTGTTTGGCTGAAAAACTATATCTTGTTACGTGGCATTGATCGGGTCAACAATATCAATAAAATCTATGCCATGACCTTAACCACGCCATTGGATAAGTTACTTAATGATTCGGCATTTTTATCCGAAGATGATTTTAAAAATAAAATTGTGCTGCTGAGCATGAATGATAAGAAAGTTTATGTAGGTACGGTTTTTCCAGATCGTAAAATATTCGAACGCTTTTTATATGGCCAGACCGAGTTTATCTTTTGTCCGATGTATAGTGGCTATCGACATAAAGAAACCATGGAGCTGGTGATCACCACGGATTACTTAAAGGATCAGAACTTAGATCAACACAAATATCAGATGATCCTTGATCGTAAAAATATCGTTACAGCCACCAAAGTCGATCTGGATACTTTATTTGATTTTATGGATCGGGATGTGTTTTTTAATAAACTCAGCCATGTTTCTAGAAAAAAATTACCAGTATTGGTGATTATGAAAAATAAAAATATTTATATCGGTCGTCTATCTGACAATATGTCGAACTATTCTACCTTGAGTGATGTTACCCATATCGGTTTAAACTTGGGTTATCAATGTATATTTGATCGGGATCAGATCAAGATTGGGCAGTATTATGATTTTCGTAAAACCAAAGATTTATATTGCCATTTGAGCTTTAGAGAAGTTGAAAGTATCTGGTTTAGAACCAAGCCCGAAGACTTTTGGATGAAAGATAAACATGTCTCTCCTGAAATGCTGCTGAAACTGTTTGAACACCGATTGGTGGATTGCAGGGAAGTCGAAGAAGACCTGATTATCATGGCGGATTAATTGTGTCTATGCGCTTATATATTCAGCTTCAGTCAGCCCAATTGGTCGATCCTAAGGCATAAAAATGGTCTTTTGTTAGCAGATCATTTGCAAATGATGTAGTACAGGCAATATTAAATAGTAAAAAATCACGGTAATGCTCTCTAAAAAATAATTGAACTTAAAGGCTTCATCGATCCTAGTCAAATTATTAGGTAATGCTCCCATTAAAACAATGAAACCTAGAGTTCCTATTCGTTCTACTCAGTGGATATAATCAAGTCGACCATCGCTGAAATAATCAATTAAGGATATGCCAATGCACCAACTCAAAAAAATTACTGCACTCTTGCTTGGTTTGACGATGACCCAACTTGGGTTTAGTGCACCTTATTCGGCTGAGTTAGTCAAAGATGCAGAGTCTGGTCATGCCCAAGCGCAATATGATGTTGGGAATGCGATTTATTTTGGTCAAGGCGTGACAAAGAACAAGTCAGCAGGTTTTGCTTGGTTACTCAAATCTGCACAACAAGGTTATGCCCCCGCGCAATTTAGCGTAGCAGAGTCCTATTATTGGGGTATTGGCACAGCCAAAGATCGCAAGACTGCATTCAATTGGTACCAAAAATCCAGTGATCAAAAATACGCTGCAGCAACTTATCATCTCGGTATGGCTTATTTAAACGGCTCAGGGGTAGCGCAGAATATCGAAAAAGGTCAATTATTAAGAATTCAGGCCGGTGAAATGGGGCATATCGCTGCACAAATAGACTTGGCTCAAGAATATCGTATGGGTGGCGAGGAATATGGTATTGAGGTGGATGAGCAGCAAGCAGCATATTGGTATAGAAAGGCGGCAGTGCTAGGTGATCGCAACGCGACGTATAATCTCGGCATGATGTATGAAAATGGTGAGGTCGGTACAGATGAAGCCGGTGGTGCGGATATGGTTCAGGCGATTAAGCTATATAATATTGCGGCTGAAAAAGGCGAGAGCACCGCTCAATTTGTGCTATGTCGGCATTATTTGGTGGGCACACCACCGCTTAGTCAAAACTTAGTTAAGGCGCGTGAACTCTGTTTGGCAGCAGCAAAGGATGATGATTACTATGCCAAACTGTTTCTCGGGCGTTTTTATGCGCAAGGCATCGGTGGGCCTAAAGATCCCAAACAAGCTTATTACTGGTATCAACAGGTGAGTGAAGAACAAGAGGCTCGAAACTTTCTACAAACCTATCGTGGTCGCTAAGTGTCAAGAATATCGCATCGACTAAAACTCTGCGCGTAGTGTCAAAGCAAGCCATTAATCGAACTCTATAATGCTTGAATTGCTTGGAGCAGTATTACTTCACCACACCAGTATAAACAAAGGCTGATTTCTCTAAGCGATAACGCAAGTATTTATTTTGCGGTATACCATTTTGATCGATTAATATGATATCGACAGCAGTGGGGCTGATCCGTAGATAATCGGGTTCGTGCTGTGGGTTGTCATTTTTATGGCAGTCATACTCAACTGAGATGTCATGATTGGTTTTATTTTTACCTTGAAACACATAAGCCTTTAATAATTGCTTACTGCCGACTTCTACAGCGCGTAAGACATGCAGGCCATGGCAGTTATCCCCCTTATAATAGCTGGCGACAAGGTACACGGGCTTATTTTTAATATTGGCTTGCTGAATATTATAAATATGATAGCCCGCATCAAATTGATCGAACTTGGTTTGATTGCCAATTTGATATTGCACATAATTTTCGGCTTCACCCATGGTACCGCCGCCACTGGTATTAAAATTATAAAATTTTAATTTTTTATCTGGTGAATAGCTGATGTAAACATAACCCGCTTGTTGTAGTTTGGGAAAGTTGTAATTAAAACTGGCTGGATCTGCAGCAAGTGCAGATGATATTTGACTCTCGATATCACCATTCACTTCAAAAAAATCACGATCTTTGAAGTTGCTGATCACCTCAGTTTCCATTTTTTTGAGCGATTGGAGGTCAGCAAATGTAAGTGCTGGCATTGCCAAGATAAAACTGCTTAAAGCAATGCTATTCAATCTTCCTAAACTATTCATCTGCTGATTCACCGATTTAAATATCTTAGATGATTGATATTAAATGTAATCTAATAATAATTAAAGTATAGAATTTATGGACTAAGAAGAGGATAATTATTTAGGGTCTGATGCAGATTTTTTTTGCGCTGAAAAAATAAGCTGAAAAGGATAACTAAGCGATTGATGGTGAGCTTAGCTGATACACAACGGATCAAGATGCGCTTACTAAACTTAGCGGAATGATCTAAATATTGGGGTATATTGCTGTAACACGGCATTGGAGTAGATGCTGTATAACAGCGTAATCAGAACTCAGGCTAGGCTGAGAATTTGGGTTCAGGCTTTTAATTGCTGCACATGCGGATTTGATCCGTAACATAGGAAATATATGATTTTAGGTAATATCGTTGCACTGGTTACGCCAATGAACACGGATGGTACATTGGACTTTATAAGCTTAGAAAAATTGATCGACTTTCATCATCAGCATGGCACTGCAGCGATTGTGATCGCAGGCAGTACGGGCGAGTCGGAAACCTTGAGCTTTGCAGAACAATCACAATTAATTGAAAAATCAGTGCAATTTGCAGATGGCAGGATTCCAATTATTGCTGGCATCGGTTCAAATGCAACCCATGAAGCCATCGCACTCGCCCGTATGGCCAAGCAATATGGTGCGGTCGCAGGGTTATCCGTGGTGCCTTTTTACAACAAGCCGACTCAGCAAGGCATGCTCAACCATTTTGACTGTATTGCTGAAGGGTCTGGCTTGCCACAGATCTTGTATAACATTCCAAGCCGATCCGTCTGTGATATGCACAATGACACCATATTAAGGCTTGCGGAAAATCCGTTAATCATCGGGCTTAAAGATGCAACTTCAAATATGGGGCGAACCATTGAATTGCTTAATAATCTACCCGCTGATTTCGCACTATATGCAGGGAATGATGATTCCGCATTGCCATTTATGTTGGTGGGTGGGCACGGCGTGATCTCAGTAAGTTCCAACATTGTGCCGCAATTGATGAATGAAATGTCTGCATATGCCTTGGCAGGAGATGCCAAAAAAGCCCGTGAAGTCAATGCCAAGTTGTATAAATTACATCAGGTTATGGGTATAGAAACCAACCCAATCCCGATCAAATATGCCATGGCGACATTGGGTATGATCGGGCCTGAGATTAGAATGCCGCTGACAGAATTGGATCAGCAATATCATCAAGCCGTGATGCAGGTGGTTAATGAGGTGTTGGCTTAATTATTATTTGACTCGATGAAAAATGAAATAAATATTGAAGATTGAAAAAACTTAAATTGGCTCATTAATAGGTCATCATTTATATATAAATCGGTGTAACGAGTTAAACGTAGCCCTCAAATAGAGGGCTACTATTGTATTTATGGCGATAATTTAATTGATTAAATTTGCTAAAGAATCATAAGAACATGAGACATATGCTTCTTTTTTATATTCGAATACATATATTCCATAATCTTTAGCGATATATCCTGAAACCTTAGTTGGTGGCAAACCTTGATCGGTGTAATCAGAGAAAATAATCTTTTTTTTCTTAATCAGAGGTGTATATTCCTTTAACGTAATAGCATTGGTTTTTTCAACTAATTTCTTTAAATCAGCATAAGAAATTTTGGTTTTTGTATTGAAAATCCCACCATCTCCTTCCCCTGCAGGGGTCTCATACCATGAGACCATAATCGGGTGCGGCTTAACAAAAGTATGTACAAATTCATCATTATCAAAAATTATTGATTTTTTAAAAATATTAGCATAGCGTCTGAAATTCACTTGTTTTTTATCTAAATCAAAATGGCCCTCTTTAGGGTCATACATTCTAATATAGTTTGTTAAGGAGACAATATCCCCATCAGTCTTGGAATATTTACACATTAAAATATCCTGTACAGGATCGTTGCTGATATTAGCAAAAGTGCTCCCTGATATGCTGGTTATACAAGTAGCGAACATTAAAATTTTTGAAAGTTTATTCATTATAAATCACTTTTATAAAAATATTTGTACATGTTAGCAGTTTAATATTGTATAAAATCAATTAAATTATTAATTTTTTATTAAAATAGATCATTATTTTATGGTGTCTGCAGTTGTGCTGCAACACTAAATAGATTATAGCATCGACCATGAAACCAAAGAATGATGAAAAGAAAAGCTTAGTATGTTTTTTTTCCATTAAATGCTGGATTCAAGAATGAGATCAGCAACTATTTGTATATTACACATATATAATGTCTTTATGGTCAAACGGTCTTGACTTGCTTGGTCTTGGATAGTATGTATTGGAAAATGAATAAGGGGGTTCTTTGGGTAAATTATATGTATTTTTAATGAGCATTTTTTTTGCTTCGACGCTGTATGCAGAGAAATTAGAATGTAGTAATAGTCTTGATGCGTTGTAAACTATTTTGAATCTCAAACATCGTCTTAAATCGCGAGGTGATATTAACGCTTTGTTGAACTACTATAAAAAATATGACTACGCATATTCTTTTAACCATAAGCATCCCAATAAAAGATATTGGGATAGTCAGTGGATCAGTAAAGCCCAGTATATTCAGCAACTCAATACGCTATTAAAACAAGCCCAAGAATATGACGATAGCGATGTCATGTCAGAAGAATTACTTTTCCCCAAAGGCGCTGTAATCTTGTCGGTAGGTGAGGTTTGTGTCGTACCGAGCATGCTCAAGCTTGAAAGCCAAGATGCTTCACATTATATCGCCAGAAGGGATTTTATTTTCGTCAGAGACTTAAAGCGAAATGATTGGCGAGTATGGGAGTATTTTGGACGCGAATCTGAACAGGATTTTGATGAATTCTTTCCGGGTTTTCCAAACGATCTAAAACGCGTGTTAGATGATCGGGTTGTGGAAGCAGGAGAGTCTGCCGTTGAAGATGATCAATTCGTTGAGGCAGGAGAAGCGGCTGTAGTGGATGCAAGTTGAATTTTATAAGTGATTAAATTACAGGCATTAAAAAGCCCCATGGTTAGGGGCTAGTCGTATATGGATCAAAGCCCATATACTGTAAGAGGCTCATCTCAAACTGCGCGTATTAAAACACAAAGTCGCAGCAATGGACAGTAGAAATTAGCATGTTTTCAACATACGCATTACTTTAGGTTGAGATTGCCCTAAATGAGTTTAGGGCAAGCGCCTGTTTAGATCCTGTCAAAATTACATATGACCTTTTTCTTCAAAGTTGGCATGCCAAGACAGGGCTTCGTTGAGTAGATGTGGGGTATGTCCACCTTTGGCACAGGCGCGATCAAAATAATCATTCAACTTGGCACGATAAGATGGGTGCGCACAATGCTCGATAATCTGACGGGCACGTTCACGTGGTGCAAGGCCGCGTAGATCCGCAAGGCCTTGTTCGGTCACCAGAATATCGATGTCATGTTCGTTGTGATCGACATGGCTGGCCATTGGCACCACCGATGAAATCGCCCCATTTTTGGCAATAGATTTGGTCACAAAAATGGCCAAATGCGCATGACGGGTAAAGTCACCTGAACCACCAATGCCGTTCATCATCTTGGTGCCACAAACGTGGGTCGAATTGACGTTACCGTAAATATCGAACTCGATTGCAGTATTGATCGCAATAATGCCGAGGCGGCGGATCAACTCAGGGTTATTGGAAATGTCTTGTGGGCGCAATACGATCTTGTCTTTATATTGCTCAAAGTTTTTCATGACTCGCTCTGCAGAGGTATCGAGGGTCATTGAACTGCCTGAAGCAAACTTCATTTTCCCTGAGTCAATCAATTGGAAGGTACAGTCTTGTAGAACTTCCGAGTACATTTCCAAATCTTTAAAGCTTGAATGCTCAAAACCGGCAAACACTGCATTGGCAATCGAACCTACACCGGATTGTAGTGGGCCGAGATTTTCAGGAAGGCGACCTTCAGCGACTTCTTTTTCAAAAAAATCGGTCAAATTTTTGGCAATGGCTAAGGTTTCTTGATCTGGTTCAGCCATAGACGCCGATTTATCAGTGATCTCATTGTAGACAATGGCCACGATTTTACTTGGGTCAACCTGCATACCTGCTGTGCCAATGCGTTGACTGACTTCAGTCAGCGGGATCGGGCCACGATTTGGGCGCGCAGCGGGTATATAAATATCGTGTACACCTTCAAACGCAGGGCTAATACTGGTGTCGATTTCTACAATGATTTGATCTGCCAACTCTGCAAATATCGGTGCATTACCCACCGATGCTGTAGGAATAATGAGGCCATCTTCAGTGATTGCTGTGGCTGCAATGATCGCAATATCCGGTTTAGGGATATTGTGATGCTTCATTTTCTCAGCAGTTTCTGACAAATGCTGATCCGTAAACATCACTTCACCGGCATTAATGGCTTGGCGTAAGCTTGGATCAGCTTGATACGGTAAGCGTCTAGCGATGACTTTGGCATCACTAAGTTGCTTGTCAATGCCATTACCAAGGCTGGCACCGGTCGCAAAAGTGATTTTCAGCGGATCTGTTTTGGCACGTTCGGCAAGGGTAAGCGGGACAATTTTAGCTTCACCACCGCCACCAAAACCACTCATGCCGACAACCATGCCGTCTTTGATGAGCGAAACTGCTTGTTCAGCAGACATAATTTTATGGTGTAGTGAGGCCAAACGAATACGGGTTAGATCAGGAGTCATTCTAAATTTCTCAAATTTTTACTAAATAAGCATCAATATTTTTTGTCAGTCTTTCGCACCAAATGCTTGGGCGATCAGCCATCAACTTAGCGTAATTCAACCGCTACTGCAGTCGCTTCACCACCACCAATACATAAGGTCGCGATGCCTTTTTTACCGCCTGTGCGTTTTAAGGCATGTAATAGGGTCACGATAATGCGAGATCCAGACGAACCCAGTGGGTGTCCGAGTGCGCAGGCACCACCATGAATATTGACTTTGCTTTCATCGAGTTCAAATCCATCGATGGCCAACATCGCCACCATGGCAAAGGCTTCATTGACTTCCCACAGATCGACCTCGGCAGCAGACCATCCGGTTTGTTTGAGGACTTTTTCGATTGCGCCTACAGGGGCAATACTAAACTCAGTCGGATGCTGTGAATGTGAGGCATAGGCACAGACTTGCGCGATTGGGGTTAAGCCTTTGGCGCTTGCCACTTCACTTGAAGTGAGTAGTAATGCAGAAGCACCGTCACTGATCGAACTGGAGTTGGCTGCGGTAATGGTGCCATCTTTTTTAAATGCTGGACGCAGGGTTGCAATCTTGTCGATCTTGGCATTTAAAGGTTGTTCATCTTGTGCAACGATCACATCGCCTTTGCGACTTGATACCGTGACAGGAACGATTTCAGCTTCGAAATAACCATTTTCGATGGCTGCAACGGATTTATTCAGTGAGCTGATTGCAAAAGCATCCATGCGCTCACGGCTATAGCCTTTGTTATCGGCCATTTGCTGCGCCAATATGCCCATAGATAGACCAGACTCAGCATCTTCTAAGCCATCGAGGAACATATGATCTTTGACTTCGCCGTGGCCCATACGGTAGCCGCCACGTGCTTTAGGCAATAGATAAGGTGCGTTACTCATCGACTCCATACCACCCGCGACCACGATTTGCGCAGAACCGGCTTTGATCATATCGGCTGCTTGCATCAGGGCTTTCATACCTGAACCGCAAATTTTATTGATGGTGGTGGCACCGGTTGCATCACTTAAACCAGCTTGACGCATGGCTTGGCGAGCAGGGCCTTGTTTTAATCCTGCTGGAAGTACACAGCCAAAGATCACTTCATCTACATCTTGCGGTGCAACACCGGCACGTTCTACCACTGCTTTAATCGCCACAGCACCTAACGTTGGTGCTGTACATGTGGCTAAAGCCCCCTGAAAACCGCCCATTGCTGTACGTACAGCATCTACAATGACAATCATTTTTATCTCGTCCAGATTTGTAAAACTTTTATTCCGTATTTGATTGAGGCCTGATTCCCTCAAGCCTAAATCCTGCATAGCTCAATCCTTCATCGCTAAACCGATCTATCCTTGGCAACGACTCAGCCTAAGCTCGCGTTGCAGTTGTTCTTATATGCAGGTTATGCGCAGAAAATGCTTGACCACGCCGCCAGAATTAGGCTTGAGCAGTAAAGTAGTCTTCTGGAAGTTGCATCACGATGTCTGAACCTGACTCGATATTTTGGATATGACGGTTCAATGCAGGCAAGATTTTCACTGCAAAGAATTCAGCCAAGACCAATTTATGCTGGTAGAACGATTCAGTTTTGCTGCTTGCCGCTAGACTGATACGCGCAAACATATAGCTAAAGCTGAGTAGGCCCACAGCATTGAGATAATCGACGGCAACGGCATTGGCAAAATCAGCTTTTACATTGGCTTGGGCCAAGATAAATTGCGTGACTTGTTCAACTTCGTTACAGGCATTTAGGGTTGCGGCTTTAATGGCAAAGCTGTCATCAAGCGATTCAGCGAAATCACGAATCTCAGCGATATAATCAAATATCACAGCACCTTGGTTTTTAATGACTTTACGGCCAATTAAGTCCTGTGCTTGTACGCCGTTGGTGCCTTCGTAAATTTGGGCAATACGCAAATCACGTACACACTGTTCCATACCCCATTCACGAATATAACCGTGACCACCAAAGCACATTTGCGCTTCTAACACAGCGTTAAAGGCGGTATCGGTGAGATAGGCTTTGGCAACAGGAGTCAGGAGCGCAACACGGTCATTGGCTTTTTTAACCGCAGTCGCATCTTCAGAGAACTTGGTAATATCCAACTGCTGTGCCACATAGACGGCAAAAGCACGTGAAGCTTCATTATTGGCACGACCATTGAGTAACATACGGCGCACATCACCATGAACCAAGATCGAATCAGCCACTTTATTCGGTGATTTCACCCCAGTTGCACTACGGCCTTGTAGGCGATCAGTGGCATACTGTGCGGCATTTTGATAAGCAAATTCAGATGCACCAATACCTTGGATACCCATAGATAGACGTTCGTAATTCATCATGATGAACATTGCCGCCAAGCCTTGGTTTTCTTGACCAACCATATAGCCTTGAGCTGCATCAAAATTCATCACACAGGTCGCAGAACCTTTGATCCCCATTTTGTGTTCGATTGAACCTGCAGCGACTGTATTGCGTTCGCCCAAGCTGCCATCTGCATTAACCAAATATTTCGGTACGATAAACAGTGAAATACCACGTGAACCTGCAGGGGCATTCGGGGTTTTGGCCAAGGCCAAATGAATAATGTTTTCAGCAAGGTCGTGTTCACCACCAGTGATGAAGATTTTGGTACCCGTAATGTTATAGCTGCCATCGCTATTCGGTTCAGCCTTGGTTTTAATCAAGCCCAAATCCGTACCCGCATGCGGTTCAGTTAAACACATGGTACCGGCCCATTCACCGCTATAAATTTTCGGTAAATAGGTTTTTTTTTGTTGTTCAGATGCTGCATAGCTCAATGCCATACCCGCACCCACAGACAATAATGGGTACAACATAAAGGCTGGGTTGGTGGCGAAAATCATCTCATCGGTCAGTACCGTGAGCATTTTCGGCATATTTTGACCGCCCCAAGCTTCATCCGCACCTAAACCAATCCAACCGCCTTGGGCATATTGTGTAAAGGCATCTTTAAAACCAGCAGGGGTGGTGACTTGACCATTTTCAAACTGAGCGCCTTCTTCATCGGCATTGCGGTTTAAATCTAAAATCACATTTTTAGAAAATTTAGCCATCTCTTCTAAAATGGCATTCGCCGTGGTCATATCGACATGGGCAAGTTGCGGATTACCTTGCCAAAATGCATCGGCGTTAAACACGTCATTTAATATAAAATCCATGTCTTTTAAGGGTGCATTATAGATGGGCATAGTATAGACCTCGAGCGTATTCCTGACTGTGATTCTGGGATAATCGAATCTGTCATGGATGAATATAATGAAGTGGATATAAACCGTTTTTCAGCTGTGAATATCAACAGTCTGAACTGAGTGAAAGATGGAAGACTCAGTGGAGGAAAATTTTTAATAGAGGTGACTAGGGACTAAAATTGAAAAAATGAAAAATTAATTCGGTTAAATCCATTTTCACACCCTATATATTGTGAGTGATTGATTTAAAATGCGTTCAATCGCGCTAAACCAGATCAACAATCGGTCCATTTGATGGCGAAAACAATAGTTCATTTATCGGGAATTTAAAATAAAAATCACGTAATACTGACCTCTCAAGTTCTCATAGATTGACTTTTATTTTTGCATCTGGATTTTTTTTATAGAAAAAATTGGTGTAATTGCTTGTTTTATAGACATCTTTCAGACTTTGGTTTATAGCACAGATAAAATCACGATGTAATATGTTAAAGTGCGTTGGGTTATGTTCTATGTTAAATCCTTTGGGTCAATCTGCTATGTCCAAAACACTAGGTAAATAAGATGATGTCTGTACGCCAACAAAATTTTATTTTACGCAAAGAAAAAATCTTAGACATGGCTGAACAGTTATTACTGGAAAATAACCAAGATATCACGCTTGGCGAATTGGCTCAGGAACTGGATATTGCCAAAGGCACCATTTACAAACATTTTAAAAGTAAAAATCAACTCTATCTGGAGTTGATTATTCTCAATGAAAAACGCTTGCTAGATATCTCGATCAAATATAAAGACAACATCAAAACCTATGTTGCACAGTACATGCTTTACAATATGCTAAATTCTAATCGAACTATTTTATTGCATGTGATCGAAGAGCGTTTAACCAATAATGAACGTAAACTCAAAGAACTGTTTGATGAACTTTATACGGTACGTGAAGCACGTATTTTTGAGATCAAAGACAGTGCAGCGGAATTTTTAAAATCAGTGAAAAGCAGTATGTCGATTCGAGATTATCTGTCTTATATTTGGACAGTGACCTATGGTGCATCGTTGTTACTGAACTCAAGCCATTATCAAAAATCAATTGGTTCACGAGAGCGCCTGATTAAACTCTATGTCAACCAAGCCTTAATGACCCCAGATACGCTGTCTGAGCCAGAATAACCAGTTTACAATTATAGGCGCCTCTGACCCTGTAGTGGCTGTTTGGCATAGTCTAAGTAGGCCGCGTTAATCTGTAAAATCATCACCATCTACGACTTTTGTTCTACGCATTTAACTTGAATACTAAACTCAATATGCTAGAGTCTATTTCAGTCAGCGAAACTTAGTTAGAACAATTACAACACGTTGACTGATGTGAACATTGTAAAATGAACACAACTCCAATACAGCCCGTCGCAAGATGGGCTTTTTTGTCAAAGGTGATTATGCGGACTTCCAAGCCTAAATCAGTAATATCGTTATCCGATTGGACTACCGAACAGGATGCATTCCTGATTGAGAATGCAAGCAAGACGATGGAGGCGCTACTCAGAGCATTGCCATTTTCTGAACAACAGATTAACGATAGAAAAGTGCTACTTGGTTTATTGCGAAGACGGCGTCAATTTCGTCATGACTGAGTAATTTGACCTCAGTATTGTTGATCACATCAAAACGCTCAATATCAACTGCTCATACTGGCTGGAAAAATGAAAAAATATATAAATTCATTATTCAAATATATTCGGCGCGAGCTCAATCCAAATCAAGCCACGTCTAAGACTGTATCGATTATGGATCTGACTCTAGGCCGTGCAAGTAACTTACAATCGACCGCATTGAATATGTACACCTCGGCCTTGGGTATAGATCTGATTGCAAACTTTGAGGGGCTCAGACTCAATGCTTATGATGATGGTACAGGCGTGTGGACGATTGGTTATGGAACCACGCGCTACCCAAATGGGGATCGGGTGAAAAAAGGTGATCGTTGTACCGAAGCTCAAGCCAAGCGTTATATGCAACATGATCTACAAAGCTTTGAGCAGACGGTGAATACAGCAATCCAGATAGATTTGACTCAAAATCAGTTCGATGCGCTGGTTTCATTAACGTATAACATCGGCTCAGGTGCTTTTCGCCAATCGACTTTAGTGAAAAAACTCAATGCAGGCGAAATTAAAGCAGCAGCAGATCAATTTGATGTTTGGATTTATGCAGCAGCTCAACCCATGCAAGGATTGATCAATCGTCGTAGCAAGGAAAAAGCACTGTTTCTACAAAAGTCTTGAACGATATTTCAATGAACTGCATCTACGGATGTATAGAAGCTTTTGAATGATCCTAGTCAAATGCCAATCTGATGCACAGCCTAAGTCTCAGATATAAATAATAAAAAAAGCCCCATACAGGGGCTTGATTTGCATCTACTTAAATGATGACTTGAGAGTTATTTTGCTACAGCAATATTCGCCTGAGCATCGTTTGCTGCTTGACGAGTTGGGGTGTATTTCAAACCCAAGGTGCTGCTGGTGTACTGACGCACTTGATCAAGTAATACTGGATCGGTGCTCAAGTCTTTTTGATAGGACTTGATGATTTCGTGTAGTTTTGGATTCCATGTACCAGCCACTTGTTGCGGGAATGCTTTTTCAAGCAAGCTCAACATGATATATGGCGAAGTAGAGGCACCTGGTGATGCGCCAAGCAATGCGGTAATAGAACGATCTTTAGCAACAAAAATCTCAGTACCAAATTGTAAGGTCGCCTCTTTACCCGGTGCTTTCTTAATAATTTGAACGCGTTGTCCAGCTTGGTTCGCGGTCCAATCTTCAATATTTGCTTCAGGATAATACTTTTTCAATTCTTCAAATTGATCTTGCTTACTCATACTGACTTGGCTGATGAGATATTTAACCAAATCAAGATTTTCAGTACCAATTTTCGCCATCGGAATCACGTTATTTTTATTGGTCGCATCGATTAAATCAAACTGGGAACCATTTTTTAAGAACTTGTTCGAGTAGGTGGCGAATGGTCCAAACAATACATATTTTTTGCCGTCGATATAACGGGTATCGATATGCGGTACAGACATCGGCGGCGCACCCAGCTCAGCACGACCATAGACTTTAACGCTATGCTGCTCTGTCACTTTCGGATTATCCGTCATGAGGAACACGCCACCAATCGGGAAACCTGCATATTGCTTGGTTTCTTCTAGGCCAGTCATTTGCAACAGTTTAATCGCTGCACCACCAGCACCAATAAATACAAAACGGGTTTTGACGTGGCTGGCTTGACCTGTTTTAAGGTTTTTATAGCTCACGGTCCAAGTTTTGTCTTGGTTCGGACTGATGCCTGTCACTTCAGTCGAGGTGTTGAGTTTAAATTGTGATTGTTTCTCAAGATGACCCACAAGTTGAGTGGTAATGGCGCCATAATTGACATCAGAACCAATTTCCATGCGTGTCGCTGCAACTTTTTGCTGTGGATCACGACCTTGCATCACCAAAGGTGCCCATTGCTTAATTTCTGCGACATCGGCGCTGTATTTCATGCCCGAAAACATCGGGTTCTGAATCATCGCTGCATAGCGCTTTTCTAAGAAATTGACATTGTCGCCCCAAACAAAGGCGATGTGCGGTACTGGATTAATAAAACTACTCGGTGTACCCAATACGCCATTTTTAACTTGATATGCCCAAAATTGCTTGGTGACTTCAAACTGTGAAGCAGTTTTGACGGCTTTACTGATGTCCATTTTGCCATCTTTTTCTGAGGTGTAGTTCATCTCCATAAATCCAGAGTGACCTGTACCTGCATTGTTGAGGCCGTTTGAGCTTTCTTGAGCCACTTGATCGAGGCGCTCAAACATTTCAATTTTCCAATTGGGTTCAAGTTCGCTGATGAAGGTACCCAAGGTCGCGCTCATAATTCCGCCACCGACCAAGACCACATCCACCACAGGCTCATCAGCTTTGGTGTCCACGGTTTTAGATGCAGTGCTACGAAATAAAAATGCCATCGCTAAAATGATGGCAATCAATAAAATAATGAGGAAGTATTTAAAACTTTTTCTCATGAAAGTGTCTATATTTAATAAAGTGACGAGTCTTTTAATACTTTAGTCGCTTAAATGCAACATTGTGTGGAATATTTATTTGGGTTGTGCTTGGTGTTTTGATAATCAGAAGAGTGTGCTTTGTTAAATTTAAGTTGATGACTTTAAAGTATATAAATATGTTATTTCGGTATATTGGTCGTGAGTTTTTCTATGCAATAAAAAAAATCACTCCTGTTTAGAATTTGACCGCTTATTGAATTCGACCGTCATAGATATGCCAGTCGAATTTGATATAAATGGCAAGTGACTCGGCTTAAATTTTTAGGCCCTATTCATGCGTCAGCGCGACTTTGGCCGGAGCCTGATTTTGTGCTTGCTTTGCAGCTTGATGTGTTGGGGGGTATGTCAAACCCAAAGTGCTACTGGTGTATTGACGAACTTGATCGAGTAATACTGGATCGGCGCTCAAGTCTTTTTGATAAGACTTGATGATGTCATGCAGTTTAGGATTCCATTTGCCAGCAACATGATCTGGAAATGATTTCTCTAAGAGATTCAGCATAATATACGGTGAGGTGGAGGCACCTGGCGAAGCGCCAAGCAGCGCTGAAACGCTACGATCTTGGGATACAAAGATCTCGGTACCAAATTGCAGGCTTGCGGGTTGACCGGGGACTTTCTTAATGATCTGTACACGTTGCCCACCTTGATTGGCTTTCCAATCCTCAATTTTTGCCTCAGGGTAGTATTTTTTTAATTCTTCAAATTGATCCTGCGGAGTCATGCGTACTTGACTGATCAGATAATTGACCAAATCTAAGTTTTCTAGACCAATTGTTGCCATCGGAATCACATTGTTCTTATTGGTGGTGTCGATCAGGTCTAACTGTGAACCATTTTTTAAGAACTTGTTCGAGTAGGTGGCGAATGGCCCGAACAGTACATATTTTTTACCATCAATATATCGGGTATCAATATGTGGTACTGACATTGGCGGCGCTCCCAATTCAGCGCGGCCATAGACTTTAGCGCTATGCTGCGCAGTGACTTTGGGGTTGTCTGTCATCAGGAATATGCCACCAATCGGGAAGCCTGCGTATTGCTTGGTTTCCTCTAGGCCAGTCATTTGCAACAGTTTAATCGCAGCACCGCCAGCACCAATAAATACATAGCGGGTTTTGACATGATTGGCTTGACCTGATTTTAGGTTTTTATAGCTTACCGTCCAGGTTCTATCGGCATTGGGGCTAATCCCCGTGACTTCGCTGGAGGTAGAGAGTTTAAACTGCGCTTGCTTGGTCAGGTGTTGAATTAACTGTGTGGTAATGGCGCCATAATCTACATCAGAGCCAATATCCATGCGCGTTGCGGCGACTTTTTGTTTGGGATCACGTCCTTGCATCACCAATGGGGCCCATTGTTGAATCTCTGCAGGATCTTCGGTATAGCGCATGCCTTGGAACATCGGGTTTTGAATCATCGCCTTATAGCGTTTTTCTAAGAAACTGACATTGTCGCCCCAGACAAAGGCAATATGTGGCACAGGATTGATAAAGCTATTCGGTTGTTGCAATACACCATTTTTGACTTGATAAGACCAAAATTGTTTGGTCACTTCAAACTGTGAAGCTGTATCCACAGCCTTAGTAATGTCCATTTTGCCATTTTTTTCAGCGGTATAGTTCATCTCCATAAAACCGGAGTGTCCTGTTCCTGCATTGTTGAGCCCTTTGGAACTCTCTTGCGCCACCTGATCGAGGCGCTCAAACATTTCAATTTTCCATTCGGGTTCTAGCTCAGTTAAATAGGTACCCAAGGTTGCACTCATGATGCCACCCCCAATCAACACTACGTCGAGGGTTGGATCATCTGCAGCTGTATTGACTTTGGGTGAGGCGGTGGGCCGAAATAAAAATATCAATGTGAGGATCAATCCAATCACAATGATGAGCAAGAGATATTTGAAAAAATTTTTCATTTTCATGCCTATAGATTAAGATTTTATTTCAAAAGTTATGATATTTTTAAAACTTTCTAATCAATTGGCAATCTGCATGATGTGAACTTATGTAATTTTAAGGAAATTGAAACACTTAACTTGGGTGTTTTTTGAGTGTAATTTAAGGAAAGTTAAAACAAGGCACTAGAAAAGCCCATTTCAAGCGACTGGGCAAGAGATGGGCTGGAAAGTTGAGATGGGTTAGAAAATCGAGAAGGGCTAGAGGTTCGTTAACTTGCTTATGCCGGGTTGAGCAGATGTATCCTGATGCAACAGCTTAGGCACTAAAATGGTTGCCGCGCTGTGGGAGATGCAGGATGTCATCTTCGAGTTGCGGGATGAAACCGTAGATTTCGGCACGGCGCACTATACTTTCCGCCCAGTTTCGATGTGTGGTGGGTTCGAGCATCGCACCATTACTTTTGAAAACCGCTTTGGCATCGTTACTCAAAATCTGAGTCGCATCTTGATAATCCATCAGCTCAACTTTATAAGCATGGTGGATAATGTCGATTTGGCAGGGGTGGATTGCGGTCTTGGTCAAGAGGCCATGCAACAAATCGTGTTTTAACTCTTCTTGCAATAGCGCTGTGTTGGCGATGTTCTCGCAGACTGGCGAACTGAGTTGAAAACCCATGGGTACAAAATGTCCCACCAACTGGGTGATCAATGCGCCTAGTGGGGTTTGATAAATGGTCACGTGTTTGGGGCGGCGTAATTGCAAACACGAGAGTAGGTCATTGCCCCCGATGCGTAGACACAATACTTTATGAAAATCATATTTCAAGGCATGTTTCAACTCAGTGATATGGCCCATATCAAAGATTTCTTCAGTTTCTAGGGTGGGCATTAGATGTAAGTTGGAGGGCAGATTTTCTTGCCATTCTTTCAGGTTCTTCACATGAAACTTCGGCAAGATCATACCGTCATAAAGAGTGTTCAGTTGCCAGTCGACAATGTGCTTGGCCATTTCAACATTACGTGGGCGAATAAACAAAGTGGGTGTATGTAACTTTGGTTCTTCAAGGCGGCGTTTGAGTAGATTTTTCAAGTTAATCATAGCCGTAGGAATATCATGCTCATGAATCGAGTCTTCAAGACATACGATCAATGATTTGAGTTGTGGGTATTTCACACCTTGAGAAATGGCCCAGAGTTCATTATGGATTGCAGGAACATACATCGATGCACCGAGTTCCAGTGCGCTGCTCAATTTTGCCATAATTAATGTTTCCCAGTAACTTTTTTAATAATGGTGACTGCGCGATAAGGCCCTAAATGTTCTTTGACCTCATCAACCTCAACTTGATTGTTTTGAGCAAAATGCAGCAGTAATTGAACATTGGGATCTTGCAAATCTTTGACCAATATCCGATCAGGTACACGGCGGAGTACTGCGCGGGTCGCCTCTGCGATGCTCGGTTTTATACGATTGAGATCAGTCACTTGATAATGTTGCTGTATCCATGCCATGGTCGTTTGACAGGCTTGGTACTGCGCTTTACGTAAGTCTTGGTTCCAAACAGTTGCGTGTTGTTGTGGATGTTGTTGGGTCAATGTCAGGATCTGGTCGATAAATTCAACCGAAATATCGTGTTGTTGTAGTTGGTCATAAAGTATACATGCATGCCAATGTTCTGGATTAAAGCAATCATTCTGGCTGAGTTCTGTTGCAATATCGTGCTGTAAAATACTGCGCGAGGTCAGTCCTGATACCACTGAACCCAAAATACCTGAAGGGATCAACCAGTCATCGCAACTGGCACTAAGCCATGAAAAGCCTGCTAAATCAGCCAAGGTCAACAAGCGCGGAATATCCCAACCTTGATCAAATAGTGCAGGTAAATGTTGCACACTGCGGGTCAATTCGGTGCAGATCGCCCCTTTACCTGTCCATCCATCTACAAAAACAATACTTTCAGCGCCATGTGCCGCAATGATGGCATTTAATGCAGCATGATCTATGCCACGATCACGAATAATACTGATGCCATAATGAAAACAGCTTTGATGTGGATCAATACAATGTTTCAGTAACACGCCCACAGGCACACCGGCACGCACCAAACTGACCAAGATAATCGGACGCTGTGGGAAACGTTGCATCAGTCGATTGGCCAATTGTTGGATTTCAACGGCCATGCGCGTCGCACCCAAATGCATGGCTTGTTGATAATGGCGCAAATGTTCAGTCGTTGGCGCCGACTCGGCACTGATCATCTCTGAATAATGTGCTTGCCCAGATTGGATCAGATATTCTTTTTGATCGACATCGATGGGCTTGATCTGTGCCTTCTTGAGCAAGAAGATAATATCTTCAGTGCGATAGCTGCCTTGAAAACCCAACGCCGCCAAGCGTTGGATCAGATCCTCAGTATTTGTTTCAAGTTGCTGAATTGGATGATTGCTGAGTTTAGACATTGCCGAAATATCCTTTGCTTTGATAGCTCAGATCGAGTGCTGTTTCTGAGAAACGATGCAGTTGGCTGTTTTTAGGCATGCCAAACCAATCGCAGCAACTCAAGAAACCAAAATCAGACAGGCTATCACCGAGTCCCATGACCGCACGTTGTTGTAGCGGATCGTATTTTTCGAGATAGAACTGCACTGCATTTTTCTTGGATACTGCCAGCGGAATAATGGCTAAATTATTGCCATTCATATGTAGATAAAATTGCTCGCTGATCTCAGCAGGAAGTTTTTCTACGATCTTATCTAGAAACAAAGGCTGCTCGGTGTCGTTTTGCTTGGCCACGGTATAGATTTTTAAGCCATTTTCCTCAACCGCCCATGTGCGTACCGAACCTAAATCTGCTGCGTATTCATGAATCTGCTCAACTAAATCCTGCATGCTCTGATCGAGTTTGGCCACTTGTTGCTGCTGTAAGTCAAACCACTGCATATCCATGTTGTTGTCAGCATCGATAATGGTGCCGCCGTGTGAACAAATCGCAGCATGTTGAAATTGCAGTTTGACCCGGCTCAGGGCTTCGACCGAACGCGCTGTCACCGGGATCACATCTGCTGAGGCAAATAACCAATCACTAAAAATTTGTTGTTTGGGCTTCATATAGGCCAAAGCTTGCCCATTTTTATCTACGCTGGCGACCCGAAAATCGGCATCAGGGCTAATACGGCGATGGGTTTGAAAGAGGGTGTCATCTAAATCAACAAAAATCAGTGGTTTGGTTGTCATAACTAATAATTTCCAAATGTTGTATCTGTTCAAATAAGCTTGGGTCTACGCTGTGCTTTGAGGTTTCGATGACCAAAAACACCTGATCAAATGCCTGATGCTTAACGTTATAGGCATAATTTTGCATGCCCAAACCATAGTTGTCCTGAAAGCTACAAATACTGTGTATGGCATGACCTTGCATAATCGGTGAGCGGGTCGTAGAACTGAAATAGACCTCAATCCCTTGTTGTTCAAGTTGTTCTGCCATTAAAAACGGCATCCAAGCATATTCACCTGAACCCAAGACCAAGACTTTCTGCGTTGCGCTTGGTTTGCTGTTTAAGTGTGGCAATAATGTTGTCCACGGTTGTGCACTGAGATCACTCGGTTCTCTGCCCCAGGTCAAGGGCGCGATACTGGCAAACTCACCCTGTGCAGTCGAGCCGACATTGGGCATGCTGTGTTGCATCGGTTGGTTGTTCGGTGACCACTGCCAATTACCATGAATCAAGGAAATACACTCAATCGGGATACCTTGATATTCAGCTTCCAAGTTGCCATCGTTCCAGTTGACCAAACTGACCAGAATAATACGCTCCACATGCTGCAGATTTGCTTCAAATAGACTATTTATCAGGTTTTTAAAGGTCTTCCCGGTGGAAATTTCATCATCTACTAAAATTAAAGTCTTGCTGTGAATAATATTATGGTGAATATCTCCATCATTGGAGCTATAGAAGAATTGATCTTGAGCATGACTATGCTCTTCTAAGAAGTCACCGAGTTTAGGAATCCCTTGGGCCGGATGACGAGTGGTGGTTAAAAATACGCTGTCTTGTGGGTATTGTTTTTGCAGCTCACGGTATACGCCCGCACCCAAACAGACTGCTGTTTCTGCCATACCAACCACGGTCATCGGTGTGGCAAGGTCTTTGGGAATCAATGCGGCCAAATCTTGATAACTGCGCTGCATCAGACTGGGTTTAACTGGAATATGCTTACCCAAGACTTTAGAGACAAACAAAAAAGCCCGTTTGGGATTGATGCGCTCAGCAAAATCAAGCAATTGATCCAGTGACCAATCAGGATGTTGCTGGCTCACCGTCACCGAGATGGTACCTCGACTGAGCACGATGTCTTTACGCTGTGGGGGATGTTCAAGCTTTGATGTAGAGGCGGTTTTTATCATCGATAAGTAATTCTCAAGTTTCAGCAAATTCAACAGCAAGAGTTGTGGTCACGGGGCGAACCCAAACCTGATCCAGACGTGGACTCAACTCAGTGATCTCAAGATTGAGTTTGGCGCAGATCAGTTCAGCGACCAAATTGACACCGGTATGCAGGGTATAGGCAAAGCCACCTGCTGGGCGATGGTTAATCTCTAATATATGCCATTGTTGTGTATCATTTTGTTTAAATTGAATATTAATTAAACCATCACAATGAAATAGTTTTACCAAACGCTCGCACCATGCATCACAAGGACCGTCTAAGACGCATTGCTGATAATAGGGGTGTTTGATTCGGGTGACTTTTTGAATGATCTGGCCTTGACTACAGGCAATATCGACTGAACATTCAATACCTGAGAAAAAGGGCATTAATAGATAATCACAGGCTGGGTGCGAGGCATAAGCCTCAATGAATTGTTGGGTATTGCATTGCCATGGATTGAGAAAATGCTCGAAGTAACCCAATTCATCCTGAAGTTGTACAAAGCCGGCACCGAACACGCCAATCACTGGTTTTACACACAATTGTGTTTGACCAAGTGCTTTAAAGTCATTAATGGCTGTGACCAGTTCGGTCGCATTACTGACTTTTTCGGCAGGGATAACCGGTAGGCCTGCGGCGCTACAGATTTGGGTAAAGACAAATTTATCTTCAATATCATGATGGTTCTGCGTGCCGATAGCACCCGTGACCAACTTTATATTGGCTGCAGCAAATTGATCGCGCAGTTGTTCAATATAAATACTATGTTTGCCGCAAAACAGTAGATCAATATGCTGTTCAATACACTGCGCCAATAACCATTCGGCACTATCTTCAATCGGCGGTTGTTGTACATGTCGATCTGAAACTTGTTCAAGTTCAGGTCGGATTTGACTATGTGAGCTATACACACGTATAGGCTGCGATGTTTTACACATCTGTATGAATCGGATAACATCAGATTGACAAGAAAAACATTCTGCAATCCATATAGAAAAAAATGTTTTGTTCATTTATGTTATGTGAAATACTCGATTCGAATCAGATACTATACCTTATAAATATTTAAATTATTTTAAATTTCCTGAGGAAAATTATGCAGCTCGTCGCAGGTGCCAACGTTGCCTTAACCGATTCAATCATTGAAATCAGTCTTAAAACCTCAGTCGCATCCCATCTGGAACTGGATCTCACGGCCTATCTGCTTGACCGTGACAGTCTGAAAGTTCGAGGTGATGCCGATATGATTTTCTATGGGCAAAAACACACAGCTAATCGCAGTGTAGAGCTCATCGAGGCGACTCAAAAAAGCCCATACCTAGCGCAGGTCAAAGTTAATACTGCGCTATTAGATCAACAGATCGGAAAAATTGCGCTATGCATTAGTTTGAATGAACCCCATGCACTGAATCAATTGCAACCCCTGCAGATCGAACTCAAATCTGCTCAGCAAGTGGTGACCTCAGATATCGTGTTTAGCAACAAAACTGAAAAAGCCTTAATCCTTGCTGAAATTTATCAGCATCAAGGCAAGTGGAAATATCGTTTTGTTGACCAAGGTTTTAATGGTGGACTGAAACCCTTAGCAGAAAATTATGGTGTCGTGGTTGCTGAACCGACACAAGCACCGCCAACGCCACCATCTCCGCAGTCTTCATCGCATAGCAATCAGCAAATACCACCACATTCGCCAAATACTAGTTCATCCACCACAAACCAGCCAAGTAAAACAATAAATCTGTCAAAAGTGACCTTAGACAAACAGAATTCTTCAATTCAGTTAACTAAAAAAGGTCAAGGATTCGGCAGAATTGTAGTGAATCTAAATTGGAGCAAAGCAACGGACAATAAACAAGCAGGTTTTTTCAATAAATTACTGAATAACAAACCAATTGATTTAGACTTGGGGGCGATGGTACGTCTTAAAAACGGCGATATTGACTTGGTGCAGCCCTTGGGTAATGCCTTTGGTCAATATGACCGAACGCCATTTCTGAAACTGCAAGGGGATGACCGTACTGGTGCAGCAACAGAAGGTGAAAACCTATTTATCAATGGTGATCAATGGCAGCAAATTGATCGGATTATTATTTATACCTACATCTATCAAGGCGTACCCAATTGGGCAGCGACGGATGCTGTGGTCAGCATAAGTTTACCCGATCAACCACCGATAGAAGTGCGATTGACTGAAGGTGGCCGTTTAGGCACCTGTGCCATTGTTGAGTTGGTCAACCAGCAAGGCACGATCCAAGCCAATCGCGAAGTACGATATTTTAAAGATCAATTAGAGCTTGATCGTCACTATGGCTTTGGTTTTAACTGGTCTAGAGGCTCAAAGGACTAAAGTTCTGAGTCAATGATGAGATGAGCAGCAAAGAGATTAGGCAATAGAACATTAACAAATCAGAGCGCATGCTCGGGCATGTATTCACATAAACAAGAGAGGACTATTCATGGCTATTTCACTGAATAAAGGTGGCAACTTATCTTTAAGCAAAACGGATCCGAACTTAACTAAAGTTTTGGTAGGTTTGGGTTGGGATGCGCGCTCTACAGATGGCGCTGACTTTGACTTAGATGCATCTGCTTTTTTGTTGGGTGCAAACGATAAAGTACGTGGCGAACAGGATTTTATCTTTTACAATCAACCACGTTCAGCGGAGGGTTCGGTAGAGCATACCGGCGACAACCGTACTGGCGCAGGTGATGGTGATGATGAATCGATTAAAATCGAACTGAATACAGTGCCTGCTGACGTACAGAAAGTGGTCATTACAGTGACGATTCATGATGCAGAAACCCGTCGCCAAAACTTTGGCCAAGTTCAAAATGCATTCATCCGTATTGTAAATGATCAATCTCAAGTTGAAATTGTACGTTTTGATCTCAATGAGGATTATTCAACTGAAACTGCGATGGTTTTCGGTGAACTCTATCGTCATAACAACGAATGGAAATTCCGTGCAGTTGGTCAAGGCTATGCCGGTGGTTTACGTGCGATGTGTAATCAATATGGCATCAACATCTAAATCCTGAGCTCAATTTATGAAACATTTTCGTTTTTCCATTTTTTTCACCATTTTCTGTCTAGGCGTGTCTGCGTATTGGGGTTATACCCATGGCGTCAATGCTGGCATTTCTACCATGTTCAAAGCGCTGGCAGTGACTGCGATTTTGGCGGTAATGGAAGTGTCATTGTCTTTTGACAATGCGGTAGTGAATGCATCGGTGTTAAAACATTGGGATAAATTTTGGCGTACGCTGTTTTTAACCGTCGGTATTATCGTTGCGGTTTTTGGTATGCGTTTAGTCTTCCCATTACTGATCGTCGGGATTACTGCCGATATGGGCATGATCGAAGTTGCTAAATTGGCTTTGAACAACCCAGTTGAATACTCTGCGAAATTAATGGCGCATCATGCTGAAATTGCAGCATTTGGTGGTCTATTCCTATTGTTAGTATTTTTAAACTTCTTGTTTGATGACGAGAAAGACACCCACTGGTTCCATTGGCTCGAAGTACGCTTAGCTAAATTAGCCAATGTACAAGCAATGTCGATCTTTATTGCCTTGGTCGCACTGATCGTGATGGCGATGAATGTACCTGAAATATCTAGACTCGCCGTGACCATGGCCGGAATTTGGGGCATCGTGGTCTATGTGGGTGTACAAGTGATTGGACATCTACTCGAAGGCAGCTCTTCGGATGACGAAGAAGATGAGCAAGCCAATACTGCAGGTGCGACTTCAAGTACCAAGAGCAATATCGTCAAAGCCGGTATCGGTGGTTTCTTATACCTAGAAGTCCTTGATGCATCATTCAGTTTTGATGGTGTAATTGGTGCCTTTGCGATTACCAGTGATGTGGTCATCATTATGTTGGGTCTTGCGATTGGTGCGATGTTCGTACGTTCGATGACCATTTACTTGGTTGAAAAAGGCACTTTGGATGCCTATGTCTACCTCGAACATGGTGCGCATTACGCGATTGGTGCTTTGGCCTTGATCATGCTCGGAAGTGGCACGGGACTACATGTACCTGAAGTTGTGACCGGTTTGATTGGTGTTGCCTTTATCGCTTGGGCGGTGGTGTCATCAATTGCGTATAGCAAAAAACAGCAAGATCATGATGCAAATCATGTAAACTAAGTTTTTGAAATCATAATATTTAAACTCTTTATTCACCTTTATTTAAACAGCAAGGAAATAAGAAATGGCAATTAATCTGTCTAAAGGCGGTAACGTAAACCTGTCTAAAACAGCTCCAACGATGGTCAATGTCGATTTAGGCCTAGGCTGGAATCCACGTGTAACTGATGGTAAAAGCTTTGACTTAGATGCCGTGGCATTTTTGTTAAATGAACAAGGTAAAGTTCGTGTAGATAGCGACTTCATCTTCTTTAACCAAAAAGTGTCTGCTTGTGGTTCAGTGACTCACAATGGTGACAATCGCACAGGTGAAGGCGATGGCGATGATGAAACCATCTCAATCAATATTTCAAAAATCCCTGCTGATGTTGAAAAAGTGGTTTTTGCAGTAACGATTCATGAAGGTCAGCAAAACGCGCAAAGCTTTGGTCAAGTCGACAAAGCTTATATCCGTGTGATCAACAAAGACAACAATGCTGAAGAATTGGCACGTTTTGATTTGTCTGAAGACGGCAGCACTGAAGTGGCGATGATTTTCGGTGAACTTTACCGTCACAGCGGTGAGTGGAAATTCAAAGCAGTTGGTCAAGGCTTTAACGGTGGTCTAGGCCCACTCGCTGCAAGCTATGGCGTGGCTGTATAAGTCTCCAAATGCGTCACTGATCCACCGCAGTGGTGATCAGTGACAGAACCACTCAGCATCATTCGGTGCTGAGTGGGTTTCAGTTTTATTTTTATTAGAGATCAAACATTTTATTCACGTTCAGCCATGAGGCGCTGATGTCAAATACAGATGTTTGATCTGTACTAAAACAGGTTCAACTTTACACGCCAGTGATAACTTCACCATTGAGCAGATGATGTGGACAACCACATACACCATGACTTTAAAATGAACCATTAGGTGCGCGATATGCAACTACAATTCGGCCAACGTCAGCCATTAGCAAATATTATCGGGGATGCATTAGATTTTGAAATTCATGTCAGTTTTCAGGCAGGTTTCAATCTCGATCTTTCAACCTTTGGCTTAACCGCTGCTGATAAATTGTATCATGATGATTTCATGACTTTTTTCAATCAGCCTGTGGCACCGAATCAGGTGGTGCAGTTTGAGCAGCAGGGTGCAGTGCAAGTCTTTAAGTTTGATCTCAAACGCCATCAGCAATCTGAAGTGCAAAAATTTACCCTCTGTGCTGCAATCGATGATCCCACCGCCTGTATGCGCAATATCCAAGCTGGCAAGGTCGAGTTACGCCGCAATGGTCAGGTGTTGGCCAGTTTCCATTTGAGTCCAGAACAATTCGCTGCTGAAAAAGCCGTGATGCTCGTACAGTTCTACTTACATGCTGCGACATGGCGCATGGCGGTGATTGGACAAGGCTTCAATGGCGGTCTGGCAGCTTTGGTGGAGCATTTTGGTGCTGAGGTTGCACAGCAAGCGCCAAACGATTCTGCAGCGACATCTGCAGCGCCAGCAGTGACGCTATCCAAGTTGGATCTGAAAAAGAAAATCATCTTAGACAAAGTCGAGAAAGCCAGTCCACGTCTGTTGGACTTGACTAAGAAATCATTGATCAGTCTAGAAAAAAACAATCTCCTTGGTGTGGTTGCGCGTGTGGGTTTGGTCTTGGATCGTTCAGGTTCGATGTACAATCAATACAAGTTAGGTGATGTGCAAAAGGTCATTGATCGTGTGTTGCCATTGGCAATGAATTTTGATGATGATGGCAGTTTTGAATGCTGGGCCTTTGGTAAGAAAAATATTCGCTTAGATGATGTATCCCTAAACAACGTCAATAACTATGTTGAAAGCACCCAAGGTGGTTGGCGCAAGTGGAATATCGGCAGTGCAGTCAATTATGAGCCGGCGGCGATTGAAGATGTCATGCAGCACTATGCGCAGTTTAATGACAACATACCGACCTATATCGTATTCATCTCCGATGGCGGGATTTATGAAAATCGCAAGATTACCAAACTGATTACCGATGCAGCGCATCGACCGATCTTTTGGCAGTTTATTGGGATTGGCGGCAATAACTACGGCATCTTAGAAAAATTAGATGATATGTCGGGCCGTATCGTGGACAACTGCAACTTCTTTTCATTGGATCACATTGAGCAAACCTCTGACGAACAACTCTATGATTTGTTGTTGCAGGAATTTCCAATGTGGCTCAAAGCAGCACAGCAAAAAAATATTGTTGCCAAGACTTGATCCTGCGTTTGGATGATGGGTCTATGAAGCAGCATTGATGGTTAAATTAACGATTAAATTGACGCTTAATTTTACAATTAAATTAAATACTAAAAGCTTAATCACGTCATCAAGTTGATGGCTTGAGGAAAAAAGCAGAATCAGAGGTAAGAATGTATGGCTGAATTTCATTTGGTGGGTAGTCCAGAACCATTTCTATTGGTCAAGATGAACCGTGGTGACTCGATCTATTGTGAGTCGGATGCCATGGTGATGAAAGAACAAAATCTCGAAGTCAGTGGTAAATTGCGTGGCGGATTGTTCCAATCCTTTATGCGCCGCTTCACCACCGGCGAGTCATTGTTTCAGCAACAAATCAAAGCCAGCAATGGCGATGGTGAATGCTTACTTTCACCTAACCTTGATGGTGATATGCAAATCCTAGATGTTGGCGCACGTCAATACATCCTGTCAGATGGTGCCTTTGTTGCAGCGACGGATAACACCCAGATCAAGGCCAAAGTGCAAACCAATATTGGTGGTGCACTTTTTGGTGGCAGTGGTGGTTTTGTGGTGATGGAAACCGGTGGACAAGGTCAGGTGTGTATCTCAGGATGCGGAACCTTGCTTGAGTTAGACATTAGCCCTGAACAAGGTGAGATGACGGTTGATAATGGCCATGTGGTGGCATGGGATGCCTCTTTGCAATATAACGTGGGCATTCCGAGTGCGGAAGGCCGTGGTTTTATGGGCAATATCGTCAACAGTTTAACCAGCGGTGAAGGGCTGGTCATTAAATTCCGAGGTCAGGGCAAAGTGATTGTCTGCTCTCGAAATCGTGGTAGTTATTTAAAGTGGCTAAGCGGTGCATTAGGCACCAATTCAGGTTCAAATTAAGGAGTTCCACATGGGAATCAGTTTAGAAAAAGGCCAAAAAATATCTTTAGCCAAAAATGATGGCAGTCAACTGACACAAATTTATCTGGGTGCAGGTTGGGACGTTGCCAAAAGCAGCGGTGGTATGTTTGGTAAGTTATTTGGGGGCGGCGGTGACAGTATCGATTTAGATGCTTCATTGATCATGCTAGATGCCAATAAAGCCATTGTTGATGTGGTTTATTTCGGTCAACTCAAAAGCCGTGATGGCAGTGTGGTGCATTCGGGTGATAACCTGACTGGTGAAGGCGATGGCGATGATGAGAAAATCCACGTCAACCTCAATCAAGTGCCAAGCAATATCGAGACTTTGGTATTTACGATCAGCAGTTTCCGTGGTCAGACCTTTGAAAAAGTTGAAAATGCATTCTGTCGTCTAGTCGATGCCAGCAGCAATGTTGAAGTGGCCAAATATAACTTGTCACAACGTGGCAGCTATACCGCATTGATCGTGGCCAAACTCTATCGCCATAACGGTGAATGGAAAATGGGTGCATTGGGTGAAACCTGCCAAGGTAAAACCTTTAAAGATATGATGCCTGCGATCCTACCTTTGGTCTAAGTCGGTATTTAGGTTTAGAACGCTAGGCTACAGATCGCCAGCCTATCCACAACGCAAATCAGCTTTTGATTTGCGTTGTTATGTATTCCCATGAGAAAAAAAATAAGCAGCATAGACTCAACCACATTCGGTTGTGAAAAGGTTAACTAGCACAGGTTTTTAATTGATTTAGTTGATTTTAATGATTATTCTCAGTGCTGCATCATTTTAAACTTCTCAGCACGATCTATATGGATGTCTAAGATAAATTCGCATTTTTATTGATTCGCACGGTAATAATAAAAGGATCTCGCAATGGCAATAACATTAGAAAAAGGTCAAGGCTTAAGTCTGGAAAAAAGCCAATATGATTTGTCCAGTGTCACCATTGGTATGGGTTGGGACATTGCCGAACAGAAAAAAGGCTTTCTTGGTGGGTTATTTTCCGCTAAATCAGCAGAATATGATTTAGATGTGGTGGCATTTCTGTGTGATGCCCAAGGCAAAGTCAAAAACTTGGGCTGGGATGAACGCGGTCAAGTCACCTTAATGAATAGCGATATCGTGTTCTACAACAACTTAGCCCATCCCTCAGGTCAAATTTGGCTGACTGGGGATAACCGTGATGGCGCAGGCGATGGGGATGATGAGCAAATCATCGTCAAGCTCAATACCTTGCCCAATGAATACCATCGTATTTTGTTTTTTGTACAAATTTATAATGGCCGACAAAATAAGCAACATTTTGGTCAAGTGAAGAATGCCTTTATCCGTGCAGTCGATGCCACGGGCAAGGAAATATTGCGTTTTAATCTGTCTGGCATCGGAACGTATGATCAGCAACGCTCGATGTTGTTTGGAGAATTGGTTCGTGAAGGGGGCAGTTGGAAATTTAATGCCATCTGTACGCCTTCGGAATCAGACAATTTTGTTGAATGGTTAAAAGACTACGTTGCTTAAGCAGGCATTTTAGACTCATCATTCATTCAGATACATCATTTTTAAAATATCAATGTTATAGCATCGTATTTAAAGGAAGAGCCTTATGCGCCGTCTCCCCGTTTATATCGTCCTTGATACCTCTGGCTCTATGCGGGGTGAACCGATTCACTCGGTGAATGTCGGCCTGCAGTCTATGCTCAGTGGTTTAAGACAAGATCCTTATGCATTGGAGAGTGTTTATCTGAGCATTATCACCTTTGATCTACATGCCAAGGTGATGTTTCCACTGACGCCATTGGATCAGGTGCAACTGCAAGAGATCGAAGTACCCAGTTCAGGTGCGACCTTTATGGGGGCGGCACTGGAGCTATTGGCCAAGGAAGTGGAGCAACAGGTACAAAAATCCACACCAGACCAAAAAGGTGATTGGCGTCCGCTGTTATTTATCATGACTGATGGCTCGCCATCGGATGTTTATGACTATCAACAAGCATTGCCTAAGATTAAAAATCTTAATTTTGCTTCCATCATTGCCTGTGCGGCAGGGCCAAAGGCCAAGACCGATGCCTTATTACAACTCACAGATCGGGTGGTGGTGCTCGATACCTTAGATTCGGCAGCATTTTCCAGTTTCTTTAAATGGGTTTCTGCCAGCGTCGTCGTCGGGAGCAGCAGTTCTGGTTTGGCAGGTTCAGTCTCTTTACCGCCGCCACCTGCTGAAATTCAATTGGTGTTGTAATGCTTCAATAGATGGCGTCATAGCGAGGAACGTGAATGAGACGATTACCAGTATTTTTTGTGATTGATTGCTCTGAGTCGATGGTGGGTGAGCCAATCCATGCGGTACAAGCGGGAATGCAACAGATCCTGACCACCTTGAGACAAGATCCCTATGCACTGGAAACGGTCTATACCTCTGTGATTGCCTATGCAGGGATCGTGCGAACATTGGTGCCCTTAACCGAATTGTTTGCCATGAACTTTGTCGATCTGCCGATTGGTGGTGGGACCAATCTGGGTAAGGCTTTGCAGCATGTGATGAGTGAGATTGATCGCAATGTGCAACTCACCACCACCGAGCATAAAGGTGATTGGAAGCCGATCGTGTATTTATTTACCGATGGTCGTCCAACCGATGACTATGTGGCTGCAGTGGAAAAATGGAACCGCGTGTATAAGCATAAAGTCAGTTTGGTCGCCGTGGGCTTGGGTGCAGCAGCGGACTTTAATGTACTGCAACAATTTGCTGATCACTGTATTTCCATCGAAGAGGTCAACCAAGACTACATCAAGGGACTGTGTAAATGGATCTCGGCGTCGGTGGTCTCACAAAGTGTCAGTATCGGGATGGGCCGTAGTCAAGATCAGCAGTTATTGAATTTTGATCAACGCTATATGAATTTGGTCAAAGAACCCGTCGCGAAAAAACAGATTGATGATCACAGTGTCACTATGGTGGGGCGTTGTCAGAAAACCAACCAGCCTTATATTATGAAGTACGTCAAAGCACTACAGTATCAAGCCCCTGCAGATTTAAATATCAACATCTACCATTATCGCCTAGAGGTGTGTAGTGGCATTGATGAAGACTATTTTAGTTGGTCGGATAAGAACTTTGAACAAACCCAAATCAATACCGCACAACTCGATGGTACACCGCAGTGTCCGCATTGCTATGCTGAAACCGCTTTTGCCATGTGTGGTTGTGGCAACTTGCTGTGTTATGACGGTTATAGCAGTCCAGTGGTCTGTCCGTGGTGTCATCGTCAAATCCGTTTTTCTGA
Source organism: Acinetobacter calcoaceticus (assembly GCF_004345325.1). Taxonomy (GTDB): domain Bacteria; phylum Pseudomonadota; class Gammaproteobacteria; order Pseudomonadales; family Moraxellaceae; genus Acinetobacter; species Acinetobacter calcoaceticus_D. The sequence goes on along the minus strand of NZ_SLVJ01000013.1, from coordinate 53,783 downwards.
AGGTGGTTCAGATGACTTTAGTATCAATCGTGGGCAAGGTTAAACTTGGTTCTGCAAAGGCAATCACATGAAATCTTTAGAACACATTGTATTTGATATTTTAAGACATCCTGAGACCCAATCGGACCCAGCGTTTATTGCATTCATTCATAAAAATCCAAATCATATAATGACCTTGCTCAAGTTGGTCGAGCATATGCAACGACACGATCAGAACCTTGATCAGGAACACAGTCAGAAGCTTGATCAGAAAAGCGATGAGAAACTCGATCAATTACATAGTCAGAAACTTGATGAAAAACATAGTCAAAATGCTTTGCTGATAGAGCCTGTCTCAGCGCGAGTGAGCCCTGATACCACGAGCTTAAACAAAGCAGAAACCTTGAGCAGCGTCGCGCATCAGCCTACACCATCATCGAGCAGTTTGGCTGGAGCACTGGATATTGCACCTGAGTCTTTGGCAAAAAAACCGTTGCCTCAACCAACCTCGAGTCCTCAGCCTGCCTTGCATGTCGAGCAGAAGTTGAATACAGATCCAACACAGGATGTAGGTTTAGTGCAGGGCCTATGCCATGATCAGCAAGCTCAAATGATTGATAATGTGTCAGTTGCTATCGAATCAGACGCTGATCTAATTCCAGAACTAAGTTCTATAAATGATCCTCAGCCTCAAGGTGCAAACATGACCTCCATTACGCCAGCACCGACCTATCGTTTTCAAGTCAATAACGCTCGTGTGGGGCAGGACTATCAAGCACAGATCAAAGTGGTCTATCCCGAACAGGCTCAGATCCAATTTGTTGCAGACAGTTTTGTATTTCCCGAAGGATTGGCGCTTCGTTTTGATGCAGAAAATAATCGACTACACGGCACAGTCGCTCTGGCTCAAGATAGCGTGTTCCACTTTCAATTTAGCACGGCGCGACAACCTGAGCAGATCTTGCAAGGAAGCTGCAAGATCAGTGTGATTGCAGATCCGCGTAGTCTGTGGCAAATCAATGAACCCGCCACTGAGTCGGTGTTTCGAAAAGCGCATGTAGACAGTCAACGGATTAAACATCCGCAATTTAATATTGTTGCGGCCAGTCGCCGTGGTCGTTCGCATGAACATGCGGGGACGTTTCGAGACGATGATTTTTCGATATTGAATATTGCCCAAAGTGATTGGTCAGTGCTTTGCCTTGCCGATGGCGCAGGCAGTGCCAGCTATTCACGTGAAGGTGCAAGGATCGCCGTGGAAAATGTACGCAGTCTGATGCAGCAGTTTTTCAATCCTGCCAAGTTGGTGGAATTGGATCAGATCTTGGCGCAATGGAAAATCGGCAATCAAGGTCCGCATAATAATCAACTGGCACAGCAGATTCATGCGCAGTTTTATCAGCAATATCATCTGATCTATAAAACGATCTTAGAGCAGATCGATGTCCAAGCACTGGCCATGGACTGTCATGCCAAACAATTTTCAACCACCTTGCTGATTGCAGTGCTGAAGCATCAAGCCGAACAGACTTTTATCTGTACTTTTTCAGTTGGGGATGGGGTGATTGCAGCCTATAGTCCACAGCAGATTCGATTGATGAATGTCGCCGACAGCGGTGAATTTGCTGGGCAAACCAAATTTCTAGACAAATCAATTCAACATGACTTTGCCAATCGCATCAAGATGGGCTATTTCAATCAGATTGAAGCGCTGTATTTAATGACTGATGGGATTTCAGATCCGAAGTTTGAAACAGAGCAAGGCTTGGCTGAAGTTGAAAAATGGCATGCTTTGCATCAAGCCCTTGCCCCGATCGTCAAAGCTGAAGATGCCGAACAGCAGTTACTCGAATGGATGCATTTTTTTAAACCAGGGCATCACGATGACCGGAGCATGATCGTGCTGAGTGATCGATCATCTGCAGTTGAGGGTTAAAAGAAGATGAGTGCAGAAATAATTCAATGTCAGACCTTAGATGGTCGCCCAATTGCATTTGTGAACGAGATTATTGGTTCAGGTGCAATGAAAGATGTGTACTTCTCCCCAGACCGTTCCTATGTGGTGTGTTTTTTTAGCAAAGAAAAAAATAAGTTTTATGATTCAGCCGCCAGCCTAGAACAACAAAAAGACCGCCTCAAAGAAATCGTGGGCAATAAATGGCAAGGGATCTTTAATGCGGCGGGCGGTGAATATTGGAAAAATATCTTCTGTTGGCCCGATGGTTTAGTGGAACACAACGGCTTATTGGGTATCACAGCACCGAGCTATCGTCAGCAGTTCTTTTTTGAGTATGGTTCCAAGAATAATGACTTCTTACAGATCAAGGGTAAGGAGAAAGAAGGCAAATGGTTTGCCAGCGCCAATAATCAGAACCGTTTTCTGGATGATCGTGAAAAAGGCAATTGGCTGCATTATCTCAAGATCGGTATCTTAATCTCACGTGCGGTCAGACGGATGCATGCTGCAGGATTGGCGCATTCGGATCTATCCTATAAGAATGTGCTGATTGATCCCGTTAGTGGTCAAGCCTGTGTGATTGATGTCGATGGTTTGGTGGTGCCGGGTAAGTATCCGCCAGATGTGGTGGGGACGCCTGATTTTATCGCGCCTGAAGTGGTCAGTAGCAATCACTTAAGCAAAGACGATCCTCAACGTGCCTTGCCGAGTATCGCCACAGATCGTCATGCCTTGGCGGTGCTGATCTATATGTATTTGCTTTATCGCCATCCGTTAAGGGGTGGAAAAATCCATGATGTCAATGATCCTCAGCATGATGAAAACTTGGCCATGGGTGAAGCGGCACTGTTTATTGAAGATCCGCATGACAACAGTAACCAAGTCAATGTGAATCAGATCCGACCGAGCCAATTGCCGTGGGCCGATCCGAGCAAAGTCCCATTTGATGTGACTGGACCTTATTTAAAGGCACTGTTCTTACAGAGCTTCGTTGATGGACTGCATACGCCTAGTAAACGTCCTTCTGCCAATGACTGGGAAGTGGCTTTGGTTAAAACCGTGGACCTGATCCAACCCTGCCTCAATCTCAATTGTGCGCAGAAGTGGTATGTGTTCGACAACAGTACTCGACCAGTATGTCCATTTTGCCAGACCGCGTTTCGTGGTCAGTTGCCAGTGCTTAATCTGTATTCTGCGCGCCAACAAGGCAGTTTTAGACCGGATAATCATCGATTGATGGTATGGACGGGACAATCTTTATTTGCATGGCATGTCAATAGTATGTTGACACCCAATGAACGCCTCACGGCGGATCAAACCCAACGTGTGGGCTATTTTGTCCAGCATCAAGAGCGTTGGTGGTTGGTCAATGAAGGCATGCCTGAACTGTATAATGTGACCGAGAAAGTCTTGATTCCCATTGGTGGCAAAGTTGAGCTGACCGATGGCGCACAAATCTTATTGTCTAAACAAGATGGCGGTCGTTTGGTTATGGTGCAAATGGTCAGTTGCTGATTGTAATGTAAAGCCTCATGGAAACCCTAATGTAAACTCTCATGTGGCTAGATGTTGCTTGCAGTTGTTCGAGTTAGACCAAAAAAAACGCTGCGATCGCAGCGTTTTTCACATCTATTGATTTGGATGATTCAATTCGATTTCGTCCATCCAATTTATTTCAAGTTTAATCCAAGTTTGTTTCATGTTTATTTCACATTTATTTTAAAGGCGTAGGGGTATAGAGCCCAAGTTCCGTCAGATGTAGACGCAGAATACGCCGTAACTCTAATACCGCCTCTGGGGTCTCTTGGATGGAATGGCCACCTTTAATGATCTTCTCAGAGACTGCGCCATCAAGATGCGCACTGCGATATGGCACGACACCATCAGAGATGACATCGAGATCAGTACTGTCGGTGTGATTCCCCATAATCGAATGGAATTTCATGCCTTTTTTCGGGACCACATCTTCGGTTAAATCGGTAAATTTAGAGTTATGACTCAGATCACTGGGACCATTTTGGATAATGCCTTGACCCATCTGATCGATAAAATGTTTTAGATCGAGGTCTTTGTCTTCAACGGTATCTGCCAATGCACCGACAAAGGCGACAGGGAGTTTGATAATGCGCCGTGCCAACTTGGTAAACCATCGATCAGCAAAAGCTGTCCCGCGATGAGGGGCCGCCAGGAAGATCGCCCGATCAAAGTTTTGGATAGGTTGTATGCTCAGACGTTGGGTAAAGATCTCATTGTTTTTAAACTTACTGATTTGTCTTGGATTAAGTACCTTTAATGCTTGTTTAGTTAGATCAGCATCACTTACCAATAACCGCGCAATAATACCGCCCATACTGTGTCCGATCAGTACCGCATCTTTGGCCGCAGGCGCTTTGGGGTCCAGTGTTGCAAAGGCCTGTTTAATGATGGCATTGACCTGAAAACGACTTTCTAAGATTGGCATATTGGTCGAATAGAATACTTGCCAGACTTGATAATGCTCACGCAGCACTTGATCCCCCATGATGTCATTGGTGAGACGAATCCAAGCCTCTGGGCTGCTAGCCAAGCCATGGACCAAGACGATGACTTTTTTATTGGGATTATAAGGCTCTAGCATATACAGGTGGGGCATAGTCAGGTGTTGATCGCGATCAATCAAGCTCAGATATGCTGCCGCACCGAGATTGTTTTCCGCCAACCATAAGCCATAAGGCGCTGAAAAATTCGCTGCAAGAGGGTAGTCTTGCGCTGCGATTTTTAGGCTTTCGGTATTAAAGGGATCATAGATATCCAGTCGGATCTCAGGGGATTTAATAATCTGCTCAATGCTCTGTGCAGTTTGAGGTTCTGCTGCGATCGTCACCGGTAGATATTGCGCTGAATGAATATTGGGATTGACGCCATTTTTATATGGATAATGCAGTGGGTCAATAATGTATTTGCCTTCTTCCTCTTTTTCTGAACTCGGTAATATTGCGACAAACTCCGCACCAAAGCCATCACGGCGGTTGGTGGAACGTAGCCCAGAAAAGTTCAGGTTATAACTTGAGAGAAAGTTTTGAATATCTTGACCTTCAAGTTGTGGGTAGTTTTTAGCATTTAATTTATAAATACTGTCGCCGACTTTAATTTCAGTACTTATTTTTTCATCTTTATAGCGCAGACTATAACTGCTGACCAGTTTGGCCAAGGCTTGATTATAGAAGTCGCGGATTTGTACTTGGCGGTTATCAAAGATACGGTCTTGGGGTTGACGTTTGGTGTCAAACAAATAGGCATAGCTATAGCGCAGGCTTTTATCCAACATCTGCATATGCTGATCTAAGCATTGATTGTAATTTTGCTGCTGTTCGAGTAGACGTTCTTCTGAGCGATGTTTGGATAAAACACTGGTTTTACAGGCTGATGATGATCCCAATGCAATGGCTTTACTTAAATAGATTTCGCTGGCTGTGGACAACAGTTGCTCATCTAGGATTTGCGGTATTTTCTGTAGTTTGCTTACACAATCATCTGGGTCTTCGGTGCAACTCTTGGCCTCACTTCCTGTCATGGAAAGTACATTGAGGCTGGCTTCACTCATTTTATTGCGGGTCAGTATGCTATCGCGCTCATTGGCGATACTGACGTTTAAGGCTTGGTTTTTGACACTGACCACTTGGCAACCAGTGTAGAGTAATGGTGCTGTGGTCATTAGCAACAGCATTTTTATGGTATTTTTGGACAGCATTATGATCATCAGCAGATAATTTATCGAAATCATACGATATTTTTCACATATTTCAACAAAGTGGTAAAAAATATGACCAAGATCGCGTGATGTGCTGAGCATAATGCAGATGGATGTATTTTAGATGACATCTTGAAATTGAATGTTTTTTTATATTTTTATTCTGAGTTTTTAATCAAAGCATAAAAAATCCCCCAGCATGCGCGTGGGGGGATTTCGATCAATTGCAGCGATTAAAGCTTTAAGCTTCAACCTCATTGCCCAAGATTTGTTTGAGCAAATGCTTTTCAAGGTAATGGATATCCATCGCCTGTTTACAAAAGTTTTTATCCTCAAGGATTAAATCTTTATGTAATGGGATATTGGTTTTAATCCCGGTCAGGATAATCTCATCCAGTGCTTGTTTCATGCGTGCAATCGCCGTGTCACGATCTTTACCATGCGCAATGAGTTTTGCGATCATCGAATCGTAATAGGGTGGAATGCTATAGCCCGGATAGATATGTGAATCTAGACGGATGCCAGCACCACCAGGTGCGTAGAAACTTTCAACCTTACCCGGACATGGCAAGAAATTACTTGGATCTTCGGCATTGATACGGCATTCGATGGCATGACCTTGTAGCTTGATATCATCTTGAACCAAGTTTAGACCTAAACCACCAGCGATAAGCAGTTGTTGCTCGATAATATCGATTCCAGTCACCATTTCAGTTACTGGATGCTCAACTTGCACACGGGTGTTCATTTCAATAAAGAAGAATTCACCGTCTTCAAACAAGAACTCAAAGGTTCCTGCGCCACGGTACTGCATCAATTCGCAGGCTTTGACACAGGCTTCTAAGATATCAGCACGGGCTTGTTCTGGCAGATTTGGTGCAGGGGCTTCTTCAAGCACCTTTTGATGGCGACGCTGTAAAGAGCAGTCACGATCATACAAATGTACAGCATGACCATTACCATCACCCAAGACTTGGATTTCGACATGGCGAGGTTTCTGTAAGAAACGCTCCATATAGACCGTGTCATCACCAAACCACATCTCAGCATCGCGCTGTGCCGCTTGTACTGACTCAAGTAAGGTGTCAACACGCTCTACGATACGCATCCCACGACCACCACCACCTGAAGCCGCTTTCACGATCAATGGAAAACCAATTTCTTTGGCTTCAGCAAGGGCATTGCTGGTGGTGACTGCATGTGCAGAACCAGGTACGGTCGGTACACCCGCTTTACGCATGGCGGTAATCGCTGAAACTTTATTACCCATCAAACGGATATGTTCCGGACGTGGGCCAATAAAGATAAAGCCTGAACTTTCTACAATCTCAGCAAACTCAGCATTTTCAGAAAGGAAGCCATATCCCGGATGGATTGCATCTGCACCAGTAATTTCGGCAGCTGTAATCAACGCTGGAATATTTAAATAACTTTCACTGCTGGCGCCAGGACCAATACATACCGCTTCATCAACGAAGCGTAAATGCATTAAATCTTGATCTGCGTCGGAATAAATCCCGACCGTTTTAATCCCTAGTGTTTTGCATGCGCGTGTAATGCGTAATGCAATTTCACCTCGGTTGGCAATAAGAACTTTTTGCAACATGTTCGTCCCCCGAGGTCTTAGGCGCGGTAGCGGAATAGCGCTTGACCAAATTGAATGACATCACCATTTTTGACTAAAATTTCTTCAATCACACCGCTTTGGGTTGCTTCGATCGGGTTCATGATCTTCATTGCTTCGATGATCCCTAACGTATCACCAGCAGTGACGGTTTGGCCGACATTGACAAATGGACCTTCACCTGGGCTTGGTGCTGAATAAAACACACCCACCATCGGTGAGCTTTCAACTGCGCCACGTGGAGCTGATTTCACCACAGGAGCCGCTGCTGCAGGAGCTGCAGCAATCGCCGTACCTGCAACTACAGGATTACGACGCGTTAACGCAATCGATTGATCTCCTTCTTTTACCTCAATCCCTTGAAGATCAGATTCAATCATCAAATCAATGAGCTTTTTGATTTTGCGTATATCCATGAGTTCGTATTCCTAACGTTGTGTTTGGGTTGTAGATTGAAGATGTTCAATAGCGTAATTCAGTGCATAACCGTAGCCTTTGGCACCGAGGCCACAGACCACGCCAATGGCTTTATCTGATAAATATGAATGTTGTCGAAAAGCTTCACGGGCATGTACATTAGACAAATGCACCTCAATGAAAGGCATAGCGACGCCAAGTAAGGCATCACGAATCGCCACTGAGGTATGTGTCAGTGCGGCTGGATTAATAATAATAAATTGAACGCCGTCTTGTTTGGCTTGGTGAATCCTGTCAACAACAGCACCTTCCCAATTGCTTTGAAAGGTGTGCAACTCAAAATCATGTGCTTGAGCTTGAGTTTCAAGTTGCTGGTTGATATCTGCTAATGTGAGATGTCCGTAGACCTCAGGTTCGCGCATTCCCAGCAAGTTTAAATTCGGTCCATGAATGACCAAAATGGTCGAACGCATTGAGCCTGCTCCAATTCATAAGTTGCAAAATGACTTTACATGATGTCTGCAAAGTTTGCGTATTATGGCATATTTTTCTACACGCACTTTATAGTTTGCCTTCATTGTTGTAGAAATACTGTACCAATATAGGGAGTTATATTGTGAATTTTGCGAGGATTTAGCAATGTTAAAAAATGACAAATTTTATTTTTTTATTCACTGAATTCGATTGACCAAAACTATTCATTTTCATTTTTAATTTGCATGTGTGAATCATCAATGACCAAAAGTTCATGGGTACAGGTGGTATAACGTGGAGAGCGAAATTTCTGGCGCATTTTCCATGCTGAACTATCGCTATAGTAACCCACTTGAATGCAGTCTGGGCCAAATCGTTGCTTCATTTCTGCCATAGATTGCATCAGCGTCTCACGTTGTTGAATGAGTTCCACAGGTTGCCACAAATCATCGATATGCTGAGCCTTAGGATGCAAGGCGGAAAACATAATGGCGACTTTAACATACTTTATATTTTCTTTAAATAAAACATTTACTTGAGACATGGCAGTCGCGGTTAAGACCAGGATGTCATCTGTGGCGTATTCCAAACCGAGTGCCTGTGAAATGGCTTTTTTATAAGGTGCATAGGCGAGCTTTTCATAGAGTGAAACATGAACCACTGCACAGAGTTGTTGCTGTTTACTGAGGCGTTGATGGGCTCGGTTGAGGTGAAAGACCAGGGCCTGCTTGATGAGGTGTAGATCCAGCAAGGGCGAGGCAAAACTACGTGAAGATAAGATCCGCTGTGAGGGCATATCCGGGTCTTGTAGAGAGATACAGGATTGACCTTTTAGTTCACGAATGCAGCGTGCCATAAGCACTGAAAACGGCTTAATCAGATGATGCTCATTGGCAAAAGTTAAGTCATAGCAATTCTGTATGCCATAGCTCGCAAGCTGTTTGCTTGTTTTAGCACCAATTCCCCATATTTCAGCAACGTCAGTTTCCATTAACAGTGCTTCATAACTACACAAATCCAGTTCAGTTAAATTACACACTGACTGAAAACCGGTTCTTTTTTTGGCAAAATGATTGGCGAGTTTGGCTTGGGTCTTGGAATAACCTATACCGATACAACAGGGCAAACCTAACCAGCGTTCAATGGTCTGGATCAGTTCACGACAATACTGCTCTACATCGAAACACGGCACATAGGCGGTTAAAGCAATAAAACATTCATCGATGGAGTAGGGTTCTAGATCCGCTGGATCAAAATGCTGTTCTAAGACTTGGAAGAAACGTTGTGACATATCGCCATATAAAGCGTAGTTACTAGAACGAACCTGTACACCTGCACGTTGTACTGCTTGAACTTCATGCCAAGGCACTGCCATACCGATATTTAAGGCTTTGGCTTCATTACTGCGTGAAACCACACAACCGTCATTATTACTGAGGACGACCACGGCTTTGCCGATCAGGGTTGGGTCAAATAGGCGTTCACAACTGACATAGCAGTTATTGATATCGATCAAGGCAAAATACTGTTGCTCATAAAGTGTATTCATGTCGGCCCCATCACAATTGACTGTTACTTTAATTTTTTTAATATAAAGGTGACCACGCCCCAAATTTCAAGTTGCTCGGCACTGTGTGGGTAGATGTCAGGAAATGCTGTATTTTCGGCTTTGAGCCAAACCTTGGCTTGGGTTGAATTGCCATGTTGTGGCGGTTGTTCATACATAAAGCGTTTAACCGTAAATTCATTGTTGATCAAAGCCAGCACGATATCGCCGTGTTGGGGTTGAAGACTACGATCTATTAAAATATGGTCTCCAATCTCAATCCCGATATTTTGCATGGATAAGGATTCCACACGGACTAGAAAAGTCGCTGGAGGATTGCGAATCAAAAAGGTATTTAGATCAATTGTTCGCTCAGTATAATCTTGGGCCGGTGATGGAAAGCCCGCAGCAACGGACTCTAGCGGATAGAAGATCTCTAAATGCTGCCCGATTTTAAGCTGTTGTAGCTGTGGGTGAACGGCGATTGGTGTTGTATCCATAGGGTGGGTGTATGTCATTTTTTTAGTGGTTTTGATTGATCGATGCATTGTCAAGAAGGGTGTGCGGTGATATTTCATCCGAAAAACCACAGTCGATAGGTCTAAATAGGCAGCGTTTTGGGCTGAAATAGGCTGATTCATGATCTGCTCTTGAAAGTGTAACTTTATCAAGATTAGCAAAATAAACGCCAAATGCAAACGATTGCTACATATTTATTGTGTATCCTCAGCCGCTGTTTTAAACTTCAACACACCGCGACCACAGTGATAATGACCTTGAAACTACAAGATTTAATTGATGAACAAAAACTTCTTTGTGAGGAGTTTGATTCTGCCTATATCGAAGTCAAATCTGCAGATTTAGTTGCCGTTGCCACCAAGACCTTAAACCAAGAGCCTTTGGTGGGGCTACGTAAACAGCCTGAAGGCGATGAACAGGTATCATGGTTTATCTACGCCGGGGAATTGGCCGCTGACCAAGACGAATTTGAAATTATGACCGTGACAGAGCTGGAAAAGATCCTTCCTGATGTACTCCCGTATCTAGCCCTCGAGAGTGGATTTCGTTTTATGATCGACAAAGATGATTATGAAGATGTCTGGAAAGAAGGCGCTGAGTAATTGTGTTTGAAAACAATTGAAAGTGAAAATGCTTTAATTTTGAAAATGCTTAAACTTGAAAATGATTGTTGTCAGGAAATGACATGAAAATGGCGGGAAATGACAAAGCTATTTAGTCAAGAACTGAGAATAATAAGCTTATTGAAACAATGTCATATCAGATATTCCCTGGTCTTATATGCGTCCCTGTTTTAATCATCAATGCTTCGTTGGTGACCCAAAACCCGCTGTCAAAGGCGGGTTTTTTTATGCTTGACTTGGAGCATGGTCAATAGCTCGCTCAAGATCCTCAGCCTTAGACAAAGCCCATTTAAGATGGTGAGATCAATATTTGAGTGAACAGGCTTAAAAATTAAAAAAATATTATCTATGCTGAAATGAATGAATTATATTTCATTGCTGTTACTTATGTTCATTGATCAAAAAAATCTGAATCCAATCAGAATAATGATGAAAAAATTCAAAGGCGCTTATTCTGGGAACATCTATGAAAAAAAACCACCTACACGCTGCAATATTGATTGCCACGAGTTTAAGTGCTTTAGGTCTAGGCGGTTGTGGTGAGTTAGGGGATGCAGATGCAAGCGCTCAGATGCAAAAAAAAGCCCAACAAAACCCAACATCTAAGCGGGTACCTGCTGAATCTGTGCATGCGACTGCGGTCGTAGACAAAAATACCCAGCAGCGTGTCATTGCTTGGCAGATCCCGAAATACCACGATGGCACCCTTTTTGTTCAAGAAAACCCATTAGATCGAACACGTAGGGCTGATCTAAGGATCACTACAACAGCAATTGATACGACATCTATATCGACTACTGCATTGACGATCCCCAGTGCTGAGTTAAAGCTTCCTGCTATTGCTGCATCTATGCCGCCAACGCTGATTCAAATCATCAATTATCAGTTTAAACTGGATACAGTTGCAGCGAGTCAGGTTTATTTTAAACTCGACTCACAATTAAATATGCTAGATGCATCTGGAAAAAAATTAAGCTTCCGCGCCTATTACTTAGATCCACAGCGTAAAACCCTTCCTGTATTAAAAATTAGTGATCAAGCGACGATTACTGCTTTAAAACAAATGGCTGCAGATGTGGCGTTATACGATGTTGCAGTTTTATCCAGTGATATGAATTTATTGCGTCGTGCTCGGTTAGAGATTCCAAGCATACGTTCAATCTTGGATTTACGTGGGCAAAAGCATTTGACAGCGAATGATCTGCTCAGTATCGCCAATCAGACCAATCAATCACTGAGTAAGATCGTGATCCTGCCCACGCAGTTGCTTGAGCGAGAGCATGTCAGCCATTTACAGCGACTCTTGATCACGGTCTGGGGGGAAACTGAAGGTCAAAACATGCAAGATTCAGCAAAGCTGGTCGTTACAGGGGTCAATGGGATCATTAGCGATCATGCAGATCAAGTGAATCTGTTGTTGAGTAAATTTCCGCAACATAGCTTATTTCGTAAACCCTTGGTGATCGGACATCGTGGCGTACCGAGCCTAGAGGACGAAAATACTCTACAAGGTTTAAAGCGGGCGCTGAGTTTCGGTGCTGATGCCATTGAAAATGATATCTATATCACCAAAGATGATCATTTGGTGATTATGCATGATGCGACAGTGGATCGTACCACCAATGGTCAAGGTTTAATTGAAGACATGACTTTAGCGCAAGTCCGTCAATTGAGTACCAAGACTCAGGGTTATGCAGTTCCGACCTTGGCTGAATTTTTTAGTGAAATGAAACAGCACAAAAATGCCATGCACTTTATCGAGTTAAAAAGTGCCAATCCGAAACTGGTGCCTGCCTTAAAAGTGGAGATCAGCAAATATCAGGTTGCAGATCAGGTGGTGACCATTTCCTTCTATCAGGATCAAATTCAACGCATGAAGCAGTGGTTGCCAACGGTATCTACAGGCTATCTGAGCAACGGTGTACCCAAGTCAACCGGACTATCTCTACATGTGGCGCAGATACTGAAAGATACCCAAAAGACGTCATCCAGTTATCATCCATTACATAGCAATATCACGCCAGCCTTACTTGAGGCGACCAAACATCGTGGTATTAGCATTTGGCCGTGGACCATTAATGATGAAGAGCGTTTTAAGGCATTATATGTGGCTGGAGTCTATGGTATTACCACCAACTATAGTCAATATGCAGCGCGATATGTCACAGAGATCAGCACCGCTGCCACTGCAGAAGTTGAAGCAGGCCAGCATTTAGTTCTTGTTGCAAATCTTAAACCACGGACAGGAAGTAATTTTAGTGCGGCAGTGAATCAATATCTGGTTCTGAGCGCAAAACCCAATTATAAAATTCACCCAGATGGCAGTATTGAGTTTAATGAAAAGGGCACTGCGATGATTTTACCCGGCTATCATTATAAAATTGACGCTCGTTATGGCTATACCTTGTTTGCAGCGCCAGTCAAAGTGACCGTGAACTAAGGGTTATAAACAATTTGCCGGTTTAGGTACACCCGCCAGACGGCTTAAATGTCGTGCTACAAGGCCAGTGTTAAATTTCTCTTGTAGTAATGCATTGCTGATCTCTGCATCCACGGTTTTTATCAGATACTTGATCAAGGGTCTGGTCGCAGGAGAATGCCCAAATTGTTGATAAAACTGACGTACTGCCAACAAGATCTGCAGATGCCAAGGGCTCAATTGCAATTCGAGGTTGTCGGCAAGTTGCTGGGCGACGGTTTCATTCCAGATGCGATGATCAACGAGATGACCATCTTGGTCGAGTTCTAAATGCATAATATAGCCTAAGCAAAGTGGATAGCGTTACGGTCGTTGTTGAACGAGTTGAACGAGTTGAACGAGTTGAACGAGTTGAACGAGTTGTACGAGTTGAATAAGTTGAATAAGTTGAATAAGTTGAAATAGGCAAGGCCAAGACGTGCGCCGTGATTAATCGGTTTTAAGCCTTGGTCAATGCGGTTTGAAAGCCGCTTAGTGAAAGCTGATACAGCGCTTATAGCCTAAGATCAAATCGGCAAAGGCAGCATAATTGATCACATGAACATGAGATGGAACATCCTGAGCCAATATCTCTGCATCATGTTGCAGTAGATAGAGGTTGGCTTTGTTACATAGACGTTGATCATCTACATGCATACATGCCTCACCCATAAGCACGATTGCATCATTAAGCCCATATAAAGCATCAATTTTACTGAGGTGGATCTGGGTCTGATTAAAATCAGATTGAATCAAATATAGGTTTTTATCATTGCTCATTTTCAGCACTACCAATACAAGACATGATCAAAAGCATTTAAAAACTCGCGATTAAAATCAACAAAGCTCAGCTCAGGTGAAGATTGAGTAATAAAGTTCGAATTTTTATCCTTATTCTGTACAAGTACAGGGGAGAGATCATAATACTCAAAACTCTCAACCAAGTTAGACGCTACTTTAAAAGCATGTCTGAGTGGGTCGAAGCTCAGTTCTGATTTGAGCAGACTTAAAGCCCCGTCTTGTAACAAAACTTTGACTTCACAGCCGAATGTTGCCAACACCATTGTCGCAGATAAACTCTCGCTAATCTGTAAACTATTTAAGTTGGACTGGGAGATAATAACAAGTACAGTACACACACAATTTGCCTTTTAAATGCAACAATATACAAAAAGTTAAGTCTTAGAATCGAACCAAACGATCAGCTGATTGAACAGCATCCGCCAATTCACCAAGGCCTACAAGCTCGAAACCCTGTGCCAAATTGTCTGAGTGAAGTTGATGACGTGCTGCATTTTCACGGTCTGTAATGCCTCTTGCAAGTGCGGCACTTACGCATACAGGGAGGCGAATCGCAAGTTGAGCCCATTCTTTGGCGAGATTACGCTGGTCATCGGGTACCCAAAGCAATTCATTTGCAACCATCACACCATCTTGATAGAAAAAAACACGTACTTGCTGCTTTTTTTCAAGTAATGCTTTGGCGAGTTCAAAGGCATGCCATGCATGGATCGACGTTGGAGCGGTGGTAATCAGTAACAGAGTACTCATGGCGTTTTCACATAAAGTATTGGCATAGCTTGATAGATACAGAGTATAGAAATCATAAGAAATAGGAAGTATACAATGATTTTAGTAACTGGTGGATTAGGTTATATCGGTTCTCATGTGGCTTTAAGTTTGATGGCACAACGACAAGAAGTCGTTATTGTTGATAATTTAGCCAACTCAAGTTTAGAAATTTTAGAAAGACTCGAATACATTTCACGAATGTACATCCCCTTTGCCAAAATAGATATTAGAAACACACCGGCATTAAATAAAATTTTTGAACAATACTCAATAGACACAGTCATTCACACGGCTGGTTTTAAATCACTTGAAGAGTCCAACTTAAAACCCTTGGAATATTACAATGACAACGTCAGTTGCATCATGAGTTTATTACGCTCTATGCAACGTACAGGTGTGCGGCGTTTAATACACTTATCCAGCTTAGCGGTCTATGCCCAATCCAGTTTCGAGCTACATGAGGATCTTGGATTTAATTATGGCTATCCCAATCCGTATATAAAATCTCAACAGATGATTGAGGAGATTATACGCGATACCTTCAGTACCGATAATGAATGGAAAATGGCGATATTGCGGTTGTCCAACGTGGCAGGGGCTTTTGAGCATGGGATATTGGGTGAGGTGGTGGCACCATTGCCGAAAAATATCGTACCGCTGGCTATGCAGGTGGCATCGATGCAGCGTGATGCGATTGAACTGCAAAAATATGCCAACACCCCAGACCATACAGTAGAACGTAGTTTTGTGCATATCTTAGATGTTTGTGATGCGATCCATGCCACGTTGCATTGGTTGCAAACCCAGAACAACTGTTGTGAAGCCTTTGATATCAGTGGTGAGATTACGTCGATTCAAGCCTTGTTGGATGTCATCTCTGAGGTAACCCAAGTCGAAATTAATACGGTAGCGCCAAGTTATGAAACGGTCACCCTTGAACGGCTCAGTTCAAGTAGCCAAAAAGCCAAAAATGTCCTAAATTGGACTGCAGTGCGCACCATTAATAAGATGATTGAGGATCAATGGAATTTTTATCGGACGACTTTACATTGAGCGATTGATATTGAGTCATCTATTTTTTGATATTGATTATCGTTTACATTTACAATCAGTTTGATTAACATCTCAGTGTGCTCACCAGCAACGCGAACTCATGAATATTGACTTGGGCTTGCGCGGTATAACTAAGGACAATGAGGTTAACATGCAAACACGTATTGAACACGACACTATGGGTGAAGTTGAAGTTCCGAGTCAGGCGCTATGGGGGGCACAGACCCAACGTAGCGTACAGAACTTCAAGATTGGTACTGAGCATATGCCTAGACCGATGATTCGTGCGATGGGTTTGGTAAAAAAAGCCGCTGCAATCACCAATGCTGAACTGAAGCAACTCCCTGAACAAATTTCTCAATATATTCTTGATGCTGCAGATGAAGTCATCGCAGGACAATGGGATAGTCAATTTCCATTGGTGGTTTGGCAGACCGGTTCTGGTACTCAGAGCAATATGAATACCAATGAAGTGATTGCCAATATCGCCAATCAAAAGCTCGGCAGTGCGTTGGGGAGTCAAAACCCTGTACATCCCAATGACCATGTCAATCGTGCTCAATCGACCAATGATTCATTTCCGACCGCGATCCATGTGGCTGCCAGTCTGCAAATCAATGAACTGCTGATTCCAGCTGTAACCCAATTGCGGAATACTCTGGATCAAAAAGCCAAAGATTTTCAAGATATCGTTAAGATTGGCCGTACCCATTTACAAGATGCAACCCCATTAACCTTAGGTCAGGAATTTAGCGGCTATGTGGCGCAACTCGATCATGGATTGAAACGTTTAGAGCAAGCCTTGGTCTGGTTGTATGAATTGCCTTTAGGCGGGACTGCAGTTGGAACAGGTCTGAACGCCCATCCTGAGTATGCAGAAAAGGCCGCCGCACAATTGGCACAGTTAACTGGTTTGGCCTTTGTCACTGCACCGAATAAGTTTGAAGCACTTGCAGCACGTGATGCCGCCGTGTTCGCTTCGGGGGCACTGAAAACCTTAGCAGCGAGTTTAAATAAAATTGCCAATGATATTCGTTGGTTGGCCAGTGGTCCGCGTTGTGGTTTAGGCGAATTGTCTATTCCAGAAAATGAACCAGGTTCTAGCATCATGCCGGGCAAGGTCAATCCAACCCAATGTGAAGCCATGACCATGGTGGTAGCGCAAGTCATGGGCAATGACACCACGATTAACTTTGCTGGCGCGGCAGGGAATTTTGAACTTAACGTTTATATGCCAGTGATCGCCTATAACCTGATCCAATCGATACAATTGCTCGGTGATGCCTGTAATAGCTTTACTGAACATTGCGCCGTGGGGATTGAACCGAATCGTGAAAAAATCGATTACTTCTTACATAACTCGTTAATGTTGGTGACCGCTTTGAATCCAGTCATTGGCTATGAGAATGCAGCCAAAGTTGCGAAAACTGCATTTAAGCAAGACAAGACCTTAAAAGAAGTGGCAGTGGAATTAAATCTCGTCACTGCTGAACAATTTGATGAAGTGGTTCAACCTGAGAAAATGGTCTATCCAAATGCCAAATAAAATTAAGCGTTAAATTCAACAGCCATAGCTTTAATCAGTAGCAATTAACAGCAATCAACAACATTTAATATCCAGCCTAGGTGTAATCTTCACCTAGGCTTTTTCATATCAGGGGTGTGGGGGAGCTTGATTGATGTTTAGATTCATGATCTAGGCTGAATCCAAGATCAGCGATAAATTTACAGCATTTGTGCGCAACGCTAAATAAATACACTAAACCCGAAAGTGGGCAGTGTATCTCTGCGCTGTATTTGCAGTACAATAAGCGCTGCTTTGAACGGATTGATAAACAACATGCTAGAAATTTTTTTAACAGATGTACACAGTAATATACAATTTGATGATTATCCTGGTGAACATCCAGTCAAATTTATATTAAGTTTTAAAAAAATCTTCCCTAGTGTGATGGAATTATTGTTACCGGTATTACCTGAAAATGAGAACCTTGATCTCATGACGTGGGAATCCACCACGCAAGACTTTAAAATCTTCCAAAACTTGTTGCAAGGATGGGGCATTATCGAATTACGCTTAAATGCCATTAGCCAATATAAGAATAAAAGCTATGCCGATGAGTTGGTTAAAAAAGCCAAAGATCAACGTCAACACTATAAAACCAAGCAGAGTCAGTTAACTAATATTGAGCTTGATTATATTTTCATGCATCAGATTCATGCGTTAATCGATGCCGAGCTGGTGAATATCGGTGAAAAGTTTTATTTACCAACCTTAAGAGATATTTGGAAAAACACGGTATCGGCACAAGTATTGGCGGTGAAGTTCTAAACTAATCACTTAGATATGATCAATTAGGTATGATCAATCACCCTGATATTGTCAGCTTTGATCGTCAGTTTTGGTTCTGATCAAGGTGATATGAGTATAGTGGTTAAATGATATACAGGGTGATGTGATGCTTGGTCATTGCATCATCTATTAGAGCTAAAAGGCCCTTTACGAATTAAAAAGAATAAATTCAAAAAATGCTAATTCTAAGTATTTTTAAGGTGTTATAAGCAAGTAAAGCGCATTTTTATCAGAAATTAAAACAATCAATCTCAGTTAAAGTCTATAAATAACCACTTGATCAGACCAGATACAAGCATTTTAGCAGACCACTTTTATTATATCTTACAATACACTATAGTGGTGGCACTAATGTTGAGTTAAATAGTCGGTTTAATTTTGATCATGTTAATCAATGGTCAATAACAGTGTTGGACTGAGATCATTATCTTGTTTAAACCCAGTGGATTGCTCCTTGCTTTTGCAACGATGCTTTTACAGATTGCGGTTTTTTTACAACCGCTACTTCCTGAGCAATATCAAATTGCCCCGGTGTGTGAAACTATTTCAGATGCACTGTGGCGACCTACACCTGAGCATATACATTCGCAAGTTGCACTCGAGGATCGTCCTCTTATCCAGCAAATAGTGCAATCGGGCTTTAAACTCCATTTCATCCAGCAAGATCGCATTAAAGCAGCACAAGTTGCCAAACATTCACAGCAAGGTCATCAAGGCGGTCATGATCATCATGATTTGAGCCATCAATGCCAGTACTGTACCGTCTATGGCAATTTAGTCTTACCGACTGAGTTTGGGATCAAAGAAATACTGGTCCGTATCCAAGTTCGGCTGCTGGCCTATATTGCGCAATTTAATCACGTCTATTTTGAGTTACAACAACTCTATCTGATCCCGCAAAGTCGAGCTCCTCCTGTCATTTAAGTTTCTCTATTTTTAAATCTAAAACTTGAAATTAACGACAACTCGTAGAGATTTGACATGAATTTATATGATAAAGCGCACAAGGCTTTGTTAGGGACACCCCACGGCTTAAATTGTGCATTCACACCCGCCAACATCATCAAATGGGTGACAGAATGACTTTAGGTTTAACGGCACTCGAACTGGCACGAATTCAGTTTGCATTTACAGTGTCATTCCATATTGTATTTCCTTCAATCACCATCGGTTTGGCGAGTTTTCTTGCTGTACTGGAATGGCGTTGGTTAAAAACCAATAATCCTGTGTATCAGGACCTGTTTAAGTTTTGGGCGAAGATATTCGCAGTTGCCTTTGGGATGGGCGTAGTGTCTGGTGTGGTGATGAGCTATCAGTTCGGAACCAACTGGAGTGAGTTTTCACGGGTTGCAGGCAGTGTTACTGGGCCGTTACTCACCTATGAGGTGCTGAGTGCTTTCTTCTTAGAGGCAGGCTTCCTTGGCATTATGCTGTTTGGTTGGGGCCGAGTTGGGCCGCGCGCGCATTTCTTTGCCACACTCATGGTCGCGATCGGTACCTGTATTTCGATGTTCTGGATTTTATCCTCGAACAGTTGGATGCAGACCCCTCAGGGCTTTAGCATCGAAAATGGCATCATCGTACCGCAAGATTGGTTGGCGATTGTATTTAACCCATCATTCCCGTACCGCCTGGCGCATATGGCTGCTGCTGCATTCTTGGTGTCAGCATTGTTGGTTGCTGCGACTGCTGCTTGGCATTTGATGAAAGGACGCCGTGATGCATTGGTGAAAACCTCTTTCTCAATGGCATTGTGGATGATCCTATTCCTTGCGCCTTTGCAAATGTTCATTGGTGACATGCATGGTTTAAATACCCTCGAACATCAGCCAGCAAAATTGGCCGCAATTGAAGGGCATTGGGAAACCAACCATGATGAAGGCATGCCACTTTATTTATTTGGCATACCTGATATGGAAGCTGAAGAAACCAAATATGCGATCGGTATACCTAATCTAGGTAGCTTGATTATGACCCATACCATGGATGGCAAGGTCACAGGCTTGAAAGAGTTCGCCCCTGAAGATCGTCCAAATGCATTAACTGTGTTTTGGAGTTTCCGAATCATGGTCGGTTTGGGCGTATTGATGATTTTGCTGGCCTTAAGCGCATTATTATTGCGTAAAAATGGCAAGATTTTTGAAAATAAATGGCTACACCGTTTTGCATTTGCCATGGGGCCATCAGGTTTTATTGCCTTACTTGCAGGTTGGTTTACCACAGAAGTGGGTCGTCAACCGTGGGTGGTTTATGGGGTAATGCGAACCAAAGATGGTTTATCACCAGTTTCTGCTGAGCAGGTTGGCTTAAGTCTGATTATGTTTGTGGTGGTGTACTGTGTGGTGTTTGGGATCGGTATTTATTACATGCTGAAATTGATGCATAAAGGCCCAGAATTTGTCCATTCCGATCCAGATTACCATGGTGATATTGCCGTGATCCAAGCCTCTAAACGTCTACTCAGTAGTGTCGAAGAAGATCTGGATGCCCATAAACAGCCTCAGCAGGAGCAGGACAAATGATTGATTTATCATTGATATGGGTTGTGATTATCGCAATCGGTGTGTTGATTTATGTGGTGTTGGATGGTTTTGACTTGGGGATTGGGATCTTATTTCCCTTCCTTAAAGGTCAGCAAGAACGCGATGTCATGATGAACACCGTGGCGCCAGTCTGGGATGGTAATGAAACTTGGATGGTACTCGGCGGTGCATCTTTATATGCGGCTTTCCCCTTGGTTTATGCTACGGTTTTGTCGGCGCTATATATGCCGATTACCATAATGGTTGTGGCACTGATTTTCCGTGGTGTTGCTTTTGAGTTTCGTTTTAAGGCCAACAAGAGTAAGCACTGGTGGGACAAAGCCTTTATTGGTGGATCAATCTTGGCGAGTTTTTTCCAAGGAGTGATTTTAGGGGCTTATATCCAAGGTATTAAAGTTGAAAACAACATGTATGCCGGTGGTGGTTTAGATTGGCTCAGTGCATTTAGTTTATTCACTGGATTGGGTGTGGTTGTACTTTATGCTGCACTCGGTTGTGCGTGGTTAATCTTCAAAACTGAAACCAATATTCAAGATAAAATGTATGAGCTGATGCCGAAACTGCTGATCCTCTTATTTGTGATCTTTGGTTGTGTGAGTTTGTATACGCCATTGGCGCATCCAGAAATTGCACAGCGTTGGTTTAATCAAGCGCATTTGATTTATTTTAGTCCAGTGCCGTTATTGGTGATCTTTTTTACTTGGAAAGCATTACGCGCCTGTAAACTACGTCAAGAATTAAGCCCATTTGGCTATACCTTGGCCTTGGTGTTTTTGGCATATACCGGTTTTATTATTAGTTTGTGGCCGTACATTATTCCACCTTCGATTACGATTTGGCAGGCTGCTTCGCCTGAAAGTAGTCAATTGTTTACTTTGATTGGGGCATTGATCTTGATCCCGATTATCCTGATGTATACCGGATTGTCTTATTGGGTATTTAGAGACAAAGTTCGTATTGGTGATGAAGGTTACCATTGATCATATAGAGATAAGTGAGGAACGATGATGAAACTATCGCAAACACAGTGGTTTATCGTTTTATGGCTCGGTGGTTTTATGGCTTTGGCCTTAATCGCGGGTGCATTTAGACTTTTGGTGCAATTGGCATATGCATAAGGTCTAAACGTTAAAATCAGTATCAAGCATCAACCTTTTGCATCATGGTTGATGGGTGGTATATAAAAAAGTGGTCTGATTTATTCAGACCACTTTTTTGATTTTAAACAGACCACTTTGCGGGCTTAATCACTTATAGTCTAAATATCCTGAAGATTTAACTTCAATATTTTAATTACTTAATATTTTAATTTCTTGGTGGGGGCAGTGCATGCAATCCGGTCTTAACCTGACATTTATCATCAATGCTTTTAATCCGCAGAATATTGATTGCGCTAAAATCATTGCCCAACTGGGTTATACCGATCAAGCGAGTGTAGATGCTGCATTACGACTTAGTGCTCAACAGCGTGTCGTTTCGGATGATGATCGTCATCATTATATCGTGCAAAAACAAATCACAGAAAATAGCCTAAGCTATATATTCTCACCTTTTATTAATGCAGTGCTGAATTATAAAACTATCTACATTGCCGCTAAAGTTGCATTGGTTGAACAGGTTTATCCTTATTATCTGCAACTCGATGCCCTAGAATTACAGCGCCAACAGTCTATAGATGAAATGCATCTGGGCTTTGATTTATTGCCCGCAGATTTTCATGCGGATGAGGTTGAAGTTTATGCACTGTGTAAGGCGCTTTTAGATCCTAAAACCCAGTGCATCTATATGTTTGCTGAACAAGGTCTAGCGCTAGAGATTCAACAGCAATTACAGGATTGGGCGCAGATTGAAATTCGCCATATTACACCGCAGCTGATTGAGCATGATTATTCGGACATTAACTTTAAGCAGTTATTTTGGAAAGTGAAGAGTGATGAATCTGCGGCACTGTGCAAAAAAATCGCCTATGCCAATGCCCAATGGCTCAGCCAACAGATTCAAGTCGATCTGCCCAAGGCAGAACATTTAATTGATGACTTACTTTATAGTGAACATATTTTTGAGAAACTATCGGTTTTTGGTGAATTCACCGAAACGATTTTAAAACATCATCGCCTATCAACGTCGAGTGCAGTCCTATGAGTGAACCCAAGAAACCTTTCCCTTATTTAGTTGTCGGAATCAGTTTATTATTAGGCTGTATGTTTCTCGGTTTGTTTTTTCTGGCGGTGACCAGTGAACCTGACTATATGCCTTCACAGAAAAATAAAGCAGCACATACGCAATCTGCTGAACATTGATTTCGTGAATATCCAGCACATGGCTTAGTTCGCAGGATGCGCATATTTAAATATGAAATGGAAGTACATCAATCAAGCCCTATATACTAAGGGCTTGATTGATGTTTTGATTGGATGGAACTATGACGCAGAATGAATTTATCCAATTACTCAGTGATAATTTTAAAATCATTCCTGAAAAAAAACTCCGAACCAAGTTGTATTTGGCGATTAAAAAAACCTTAACCGATGTCAGTTTACCGCAAGCATTTAAATGCCCATCGACACGGTTTTTATCTGAGACTTTAGGAATATCCCGCGATACCGTTGAAAAGACCTATGCGCAGTTTGAACAAGAAGGCATATTTTACCGGATTAAAGGTAAGGGCAGTTTTATTAAAACTCAGCCCAGTGCATTACAAGTCGATGCACAGCATCAACTGATCGCCACGCGACATCAGATTGAATATGACCTACCTGCAAATACAGAAAAATTAGAAGCGTTGTTTTTTGATCAAAATCTTAATTTCTTTGCCGATGGCATGCCTGAAATACGCAACTTTCCATTTAAAAAATGGTATGAGACTGAAAAATTTGCTTTGAGCCAATATGGCTTGAGTATTTTTTTAAAGGACAATGGGGCAGGTGATGCGCTGTTAAGGCATGAGATTGCTCAATTTATCAATTTAAATCGCCATACACAGGTCAATGCAGAGCAGGTGTTGATCGTAAATAGTACCCAGCAGGGCTTATATTTATGTGCGCAAGTGCTGTTTAATCGCGGTGATCACATCGTTTTAGAAAATCCATACTATTCCAATGCCTATCATTTATTTGACCTTGCTGGTCTAGAGCAACACTGTGTCAATTTAGATGATCAAGGTTTAGACCTACAACAAGCAGCGCATATATCCAATATTAAAGCTTTATACCTGACCCCAGCCAGCCAATATCCAAGTGGTATACAAATGAGCTTGGCACGTAAACAGCAGTTAATTGAGTTCGCAGAACAGCGAAACAGTTATATTATTGAAGACGACTATGATGCCTTGATGTTGCATAAAGAGAATAACCCAGCGATATTAGGACTGGATCATTATCAACGCACCATTTACCTAGGGTCATTTAGTAAGTATTTACTGCCCAGTTTAAGGATGTCTTATATCATCTTGCCGATGGCATTGATTGAGCCATTTAAACGTTATCGCAATTATATCGACGGTTGTGCACCGTCGCAGTATTTTCAGGTGATCTTGGCCAATTTTATGCAGCGTGGCTATTATGCTGAGTATTTGGTCCAGATGCAGCAGTTATATGCGCAGCGCTACCAAACCTTTATGCATTGTTTTGAGTTGTATTTGGCAGATTATTGTTATCTCAAAGAACATCAACCTACCATGCAAATCGCTTGCTATTTTAAGGCCGACATTCCGATCAGTTTGGAGAAATTTCTGGTTCAAGCCGCAGAGGTGCGTGAGATTTATATTACCCGTCTAAGTCAGTTTTATGCTCAAGACCCCGAATATGGGTTTGTACTTGGATTTAGCTCCCTGAATCAAACTGAGATTAAAGCCTGTATGTTATTGCTACGCCAACTCATCGATAATGAATTGGCGCGCTTGCCGATCTAATACCAATATATTGAGGTAATTAATTTGCAGCTTGTGATTCTTTTTGTGTTTGCTGCATTTCTGCTTCAAACTCCTGCATGATTTTTTTCTCTTCCTCGGTCAATGCTTCATCAAGGGCTTGAGAGGCGTCCTGATCACTATCCATTAAAGTCGTGTCTTGAATGGAATCTAATTGCGCGAGTTGATCTTGAATTGAATAGAAAAATGCACCTAAAACCGCATAGGCCACAAGCATGATTACCATCACCGTTGCATAAAATATACCCAGTAGTCGTTCGGTTTGCTCAGTTGGGCGTTCGGGACCAAAATTATTGCTGCCTGCTGTTCCACGGGCAAAAAGTAAATAAAGTCCAAATATAATATTGACCGCAGGGAGGAGGAACAGCAAACACAGCCAACCACTTTTATTTAAATCATGAATACGACGAATTGAGATATTAATGTTAAGGACTAAAAATACGATCACTAAGATGGCGAATAACAGGATCGTAAATATGCCCATACCTGAACTTAAAAAGATGCTTGGATCGCTTTCAAAACCAGTACTCGCAAAAGCGATAATAGCAACGATAAACACCAAGGACATAAAACAGCTATATAACATGCTGGTGATAAAAATCCACGCGAGATAGGACAGTCGGCCAAAGCGGCCTTTAGCTGAAAAAGGGTTGTCTTTCAGACTTGTTTCTGAGGGGTTAAAATTGCTCATGGATTACACTCATATTTGATTTAGGGCGATCAACTCGCCTGATTTGTTTGTTTTTATATTGAAAAACGATGAGTTGGCATTTTAATCAATTGAATTTGTAGAACACAAGTGATTTACACAATGTTTTAAAATAGCCTAAGTTAAATAGAACAAAAGATTGAGTTAAATAGCCTAAGCAAATATTTTAATGATTTCACTTCGTAGAAAATGCAGCCTAGCATTATGTTGAGTATCCTTTAACCAAAATAGATCCAGATTCATTCTAGGAAAATCAAACGGTGCCGCATAGATATTTAAGGTCTTGGCAACTTTTAAATGCACCAATACATGTTGCGGAATGGTCAGTACCGCATTGGGCTGTTGTTCAAGGATTTGAAGTGCAGTGGAGTAATGCTGGCATCTTAAAAAGATCTGCCTAGACAGTTGTTCACGTTTTAAAAAAATATCTTCGATCAATACCCCAGTACGACGTGAAGATACCCCGATATGTTGTAATTTAAAATAGGTCTGTGCATCCATGATTGGGTGTTGGCTACACACCATAAAATGATCTTGCACGAGGGTATGGGCATTTATTTTTTCACCGAAGTTCTGTTCTAGATCGATAAAAAAATCCACCTGTTGCGCAATTAAATCCGCGATCACGGTTTTACGATCCAGTTTAATACTGTGAAACTGTACATCGACATTGAGCTGTTGAAAATGCTGCACGATCTTGGGAAAGATAATCGGTTCGACTTCGTCATGCACTGCGATTTTAATGCGTTGTAGCATGTTGGGTACGAAGGATTTTGGCGCTAAACTCATGGCCTGAATTTGAGTCAGTGCATGTTGAATAACGGGATAAATCTGCTCTGAATATGCCGATGGCAGCATTTTATGCCCACTGCGTAAAAACAATTCATCATTTAAAAGATTTCTTAAACGTTGTAATGCATGACTGGCAGCGGACTGGCTAATACTTAAAATTTGTGCTGCTTTGGAAATACTTTGCTGTTCATATACGGCAATAAAAAGTGGGTATAAATTAATATCAATACGGTGGAAAACACTGAGATCAAGCACATCGGGTTGTTGAATATCCGCTGTCTCTAATTTATGAATATGTTGCATAGTTGAGTATTGAATCAAATCATTTAATTCATAATATATTTTAGGTTATGGTGTTGTAAAGCGTATACAAGACAACATTTAGGATGTCCATCATGTTTGAATTATCAGCACGCGCAGAAGAATATATCCAACTTAGTAAAGCATTTATACAAAATGAAATCGAACCGATTGAAGCTGATTTTTGGCATCAGGTTCGTCAACTCAATGTCGGTGCTGACTGGACCACTTGGCAATGGCCAGTGTTACTTGAACAACTCAAACTCAAGGCTCAAGCAGCAGGTTTATGGAATATGTTTCTGCCTGATCCGATATTAGGTGCAGGATTAAGCGTCCAAGAATATGCGCATATCGCGGAGCTATCGGGTCAGAGTTTAATTGCACCGATCGTCTTTAACTGTAATGCACCAGACAGTGGCAATATGGAAGTGCTGTGGCGTTATGGTTCTGAGCAACAAAAGCAACAATGGTTACAGCCATTATTGGCAGGGAAGATCCGTTCAGTTTTTTGTATGACTGAGCCAGCGGTTGCTTCAAGTGATGCCACCAATATGCAGGCCACTGCGATTGTTGAAGGTGAGGAGATAGTGCTCAATGGTCGTAAGTGGTGGTCCTCAGGTCTAGGTGATCCTAATGCCAAGATTATTATCTATATGGCGCATACCCCAGATCCAAGTAAAGACCGTCACCATCAGCATTCAATGGTGTTGGTGCCGATCGACAGTGTTGGGGTAAAAATAGAGCGTATGTTGCCAGTATTTGGTGATTATGATGCACCGCATGGCCATGGTGAAGTCAGTTTTGACAATGTCCGCGTTCCGGTCGCTAACTTTATTGGTGGTGCTGGACAAGGTTTTGAAATTGCACAAGGTCGCCTAGGACCAGGTCGAATCCACCATTGTATGCGCTGCGTGGGTGCTGCTGAAAAAGCCTTGGCCTTAATGATTGACCGCGGTATGCAACGTCAAGCCTTTGGTCAAGAGATATTGAAACTCGGTGGTAATTTAGAGTGCGTCGCTGAGGCGCGGGTTGCTATTGATCAAGCACGATTATTGACTTTATATGCAGCAGATAAAATGGATCGTTTGGGCAATAGGGCGGCGCTGACTGAAATATCAGCGATTAAAGTGGTCGCACCGAGTATGCTGGAAAAAGTCGTGGATATGGCGATGCAAATCCATGGCGGCGCTGGACTTTGCCACGATACCCTGTTGACGGGGTTCTTTGCGCAGGCACGTGCACTGCGTTTGGCGGATGGACCTGATGAAGTGCATAAAGGGATGATTGCAAAATTAGAGCTTAAAAAACGTGGTTATGTAGCAAAGTCAAAGTAGAATCAAAGAGGAATAAAATCTTAATCATGTGAATTTATAATAAAACTGCGTTAAAGGATAATATATGTCGGTCATAGATATTGGTGGACAAGTGCGAGATGGAGAAGCACTGGATATACAAGCTGTTGAACAATGGTTAATCGCACAAGGTATTGAGTTGATTGGCGCAGTTGAAGTCACTCAATATACCGGTGGGGCTTCAAATTGGACCTATAGGCTCAAGTATGAAAATCAAGATCTGATTTTACGCCGCCCACCCGAAGGCACCAAGGCCAAGTCTGCACATGATATGTTGCGAGAATTTGAGGTGCAAAAACACCTTGCGCCACTCTACCCAGCACTAGCTACAATGATTGCACTGTGTCAGGACCCAGCGGTGATCGGCTGTGACTTTTATGTGATGCAGCGTATAGAAGGCATTATCCCACGTGCCAAACTCCCTGCTGAGTTATATTTGAGTGAAACTGAGATTAATCAACTATGTATTAACGTAATTGATAAATTAATCGAGTTGCACCAAGTGCCGTATCAAGGGACTGAACTGGAAAAGTTAGGCAAAGGCGATGGCTATTGTCGTCGTCAAGTCGAGGGCTGGGATCAACGTTATGTGAAAGCCAAAACCTTGAATGTGCCATCATTTAAATTTGTGCGTCATTGGCTACTTGAAAATATACCAGAAGATTCAAAGACCTGTATTATCCATAATGATTGGCGTTTTGATAATGTAATCCTAGATCCGCAACATCCCACTGAAGTGATTGGGATATTGGATTGGGAAATGGCGACTTTAGGCGATCCGTTGATGGACTTGGGTGCAGCGCTGGCCTATTGGGTTGAAGACCAGGATAGTCAAATCTTTAAATCCACACGTCGCCAACCGACCCATTTAAAGGGTATGCTGACTCGGCAACAAGTGGTTGATTATTATCTGCAGAAAACCGGTTTAAGGCCTGAAAACTGGGTATTTTATGAAGTCTTTGGTCTATTCCGTTTGGCGGTGATCGCACAACAGATTTATTATCGCTACTATCATAAACAAACCCCAAATCCTGCATTTAAAGATTTTTGGGTGGTGATTCATGCCATTCATATTCGCTGTCTTAAACTGATTGGACAACAAAAGCTAGAGGCCAATGCCTTGGTTCAGAAATACTTGCCTAAATTAGAGGAAATATTAAAGAAATGACCACGATTTACTTAATTCGTCATGGCCAAGCTTCATTTGGTCAAAAAAACTATGATCAACTCTCAAAAAATGGCGAGTTACAGGCCGAGGTTTTAGGACAATATCTTAAGCAGTTATTGAACGAACAACCCTATGTGGTGGCAGGTGCAATGCAACGTCATCAACATACGGCGCAATTGGCGGTGGCACAATGCTTTCCAGATGTCGATATTCAGACCAATGCTGATTGGAATGAGTTTAATCATGAGCAAATTTTTGCACAGTATGATGTACGGTTTAGTCAACCAGAGTTAATTAAGCAGGAGTTGCAAAACGCAGAAAATGCCGAGGTTTATTTAACTGAAGTATTTAATGCCGCCATGCAGCGTTGGACGGGTGGTGAATATCATCATGAATATGAAGAATCATGGCCGAGTTTTAAACAGCGGATCAATCAAGCCCTGATCACATTACTTGAAGATTTGGCCCGTCATAAACCGCGTTATGCTTTGGTATTTACTTCGGGTGGGGTGATTTCATCTTTGGTGGGGCAGTTACTTGAACTCAGTCTAGCCAAAACTTTTGATTTGAGTTGGGCGATCGCCAATGCCAGCATGACCACATTAAAGATGTCACATGAACAGATGATTGATGTGGCGGATCAGGCCAAATTACTCAGTCTCAATGAACATCACTTTTTAAAAGCCGATGCTTTAAATGCTGAAACCTTGATGGATAAAAATCTTCGGGCAGAAGATGTCGAGTTGCTGACCTGGATGTAAACCTAGAACAAGGTCATAAAACCACATAAATAGGGAAGGACATCATTATGGCAAAAACAATATTAATTACTGGTGCAAGCTCCGGACTCGGTGCAGGTATGGCCCGTGAATTTGCAGGAATGGGATATAACTTGGCGATTTGTGCACGTCGACTAGAGCGCCTAGACAGTTTAAAGCAAGAACTTGAAACTAACTTTGGGGTCAAAGTCATCACTAAAGTGTTGGATGTGACCGATTATGATCAGGTGTTTGCTATCTTTAAAGCGTTTCAAGCCGACTTTGGCACGCTTGACCGCATTATTATTAATGCTGGGGTAGGTGAAGGGCGTCGGATTGGCAAGGGGCATTTTGCAACCAACCGCGCAACAGCCGAAACCAATTTTATTTCAGCATTGGCACAAAGTGAGGCTGCAGTTGAAATCTTTCGTGCACAAAATTACGGCCATTTGGTTATGATTTCCTCAATGAGTGCCATGCGTGGTCTGCCCAAACATATGTCGACTTATGCGGCAAGTAAAGCTGCCGTGGCGCATTTGGCTGAAGGCATTCGAGCAGAATTACTCAGCACCCCGATTAAAGTCTCAACCATTTTCCCAGGCTATATTCGTACCGAACTGAATGAGGGTGCAAAGAAATTGCCCTTTGAAGTAGATGAGAAAACAGGGGTGTATTTGATGGTCAAAGCCATTGAAAAACAACCGATCAAAGCCTACGTACCACAATGGCCTTGGTTGCCAATAAGTTTGGCCATGAAAGTGCTACCACTGAGCATTGTCAATAAGTTAAGCTGATGAGGCCATCGTGCATTTGGAATATTCATGCTATTAAAACTTTCAACTTTAGCCTTGTTACCTGCCATCGTACTACAAGGTTATCGAGTCAAAAAAAATACCCCGCGCTTGCCTGAACCGACAGGGGATCGGCATGGCATCGTCGGTCAAGGGCCGAAATTATCCGTGTTGATCTTAGGTGATTCAGCCGCCGCAGGGGTTGGGGTCGATCATCAGGATCAGGCTTTGTTGGGGGCATTGCTGGCGAAGTTGAGTGATCAATACTGTGTAGCATATCGCTTAGAAGCCAAAACAGGGCATAACTCTGCCCAAGTGCTTGCAGCATCACAGGGCTTAGCGCCGCAGCATTATGATGTGGTGGTGACCTCAGTCGGGGTTAATGATGTCACTCGATTTCGCCAACCCAAGACTTGGATTGCAGAGCAGAAAAAACTTTATGCCGATATAGAGCAGCGCTTTAGTCCAAATTTGGTGGTGGTGTCTGGTGTTCCACCGATGGATCAATTTCCAGCTTTACCGAATCCATTGGGCTGGTTGTTTGGCCGCTATGCCGCGCAAATGAATCAGCTACTTGCTGAGGTGGTACACAGTCAACCGCATTATGAGTTTTTAAAATACGATGTGCAGCAGTATCAAAGTTTAAATCTGAGTATGGCGAGGGATGGTTTTCATCCGAGTGCTGAGATTTATGCATTTTGGGCGGATGAGGTTGCAGACCGCATTTTGAAACACCACATTGAGGTTTAAAAATTGATTCACCAGAATCTCTTTGTATTCATAACCATCAAAATAGCCTAAGCAAAATTATGAGCAACGACCAAAACCCAACAACTGATCCAATGATTGAAACACATCCATTAGCACCATTTTTACCAATCAATGCCAAGTTGCTAATGATGGGAAGTTTTCCTCCGCCGAAATCGCGTTGGAAAATGGATTTTTATTATCCGAATTTTCAAAATGATATGTGGCGTATCTTTGGCTTGATCTTTTATGCTGACAAAGATCATTTTATTGACCTTGCCAACAAAACCTTTAAAGAGCAGTTGATCCGTGATTTTTTAACCGAGAAGGGTATTGCGATTTACGATACTGCATACCAAGTCAGACGTTTAAAGGGTAATGCCGCAGATAAGTTTTTAGTGATTGAAACCCCAACCGACCTACAGCAGTTATTACAACAGATTCCACACTGTCATGCACTGATGACCACTGGGGATAAAGCCACCGATACCTTGATGTTGTCTATGCCAGAAGATAGTTTAAAGCCCAGCATTGGCCAGTCGAGCAGTGCTATTTTTGCTGGGCGAGCATTACAGTTATATCGCATGCCATCTTCTTCTCGCGCTTATCCTTTGTCGCTGCAGGATAAAGCCAATACTTATAGGTACTTTTTTAAAGAAATAGGCTTACTATAAGTAAGCCTTGCTATTTCATTGTGTTTAGCTTTGTTCTGGATCAGCAGTGAAATATGAATGCTAAATGATTCGGTGAATGATTAAATGTTGAGTGGCTTAGGTATAGCGTTTGGCCATAAGCACACAGAGCATGACGGCCATAGAGACTGCGATCATGCCGAGGGTGACGCTTTCACCCAAAATAATCGCTGAAAATACCAGACCAATGAAGGGTTGTAGCAATTGAATTTGACCGACTTTGGCGATCCCGCCCAGCGCCAAGCCCTTGTACCAAAAGAAAAATCCAATCAACATACTAAATAACGAGACATAGAGCAGTCCTGCGTAGGCGGAGATCGGCACTGTGCTCCATTGTTTCGGTAGATAATAAAAACTCAGTAGCAGCATCAACGGTAAGGAAATCACCAGTGCCCAACAGATCACTTGCCAACCGCCTAAGGTTTTAGCCAATCGACCACCTTCGGCATAACTCAAGCCACAGACAATAATCGCTAGGATCATCAACAGATCACCTGGTCCCAAGAGATGCCCCTGATCACCTTGCAGCATAAAACCCATCACAAAAAAACTGCCCAATAATGCAAAGATCCAAAACGGCAGGCTGGGGCGTTCTGCGCTACGCAATACTCCAAAAATAGCCGTAGTGAGCGGCAGTAAAGCGACAAATACCAAGGCACGAGCTGAACTAATATGCTCTAAGGCCAAGGCGGTAAAAAATGGAAATCCAAATACCACACCAAAGGCCACGATGAGCAGCGGAATCCAATCTGTACGCTGTGGAAGATTTTGTTTGAATGGCTTGGCTTGGAAAAACCACAAGATGAACAAGGCCAATATACTCGCAATACTGGCTCGTGCACCCGTGATGAATTCAGGACTAAATCCCATCACTGCGATACGCGTTGCAGGTAATGATCCAGCAAAGATCACCACACCGAATAGTCCATTGAGCCAACCGACATTTTGTTCATTCATTTGAATATTTCCAATTACATAGCCTTGTTTTATACAAATATTCATGCCGAACTCATAGCTACAATGCAGTACAATTTCACTGTACTGTATGGGTATATTTCCCCATACAGTTTGCTGGAAAATTCTGTCCTTGTACTTGTGTATCGCTACTGATCTGTATAATTTAATCTGACCGCCATCTTTCTAAACTGGGTCTTCGTGATGAATAAAATTGAACAGACCATGCATGTCATCCGTGAACAAATCAGTTCTAAGCAATTGCTTGAAGGTTCTCGATTAGTTTCAGTACGACGCATGGCGAGCCAATTGAATCATTCGGTCTCGACTGTGGTGGAAGCCTATGCACGTCTGGTCGGGGAAGGTTTGATTGAATCTCGTGCAGGTGCTGGTTTTTATGTATGTGGTCGGCATGTAAGATTACCGATTGCCAGCAATATGCAACCCTATCATCGTGAAATCGATCCGTTGTGGATCTCCAGACAATCCCTTGACGCACCCACGGATATGCTTAAACCCGGTTGTGGCTGGTTACCTGAATCATGGATGCCAGAACAAAGTATTCGTAAGGCGTTAAAAGTGGTTTCTCGATTAGGCGCAGATGTATTGACCAATTATTCCAGCCCTCAGGGCCATCTAGGTTTAAGACAATGGATTGCGCGAAAAAAACAATTCAATGATCAGTATATTCACGAATCTCAAATCATCCTCACAGATTCCGCCACCCAATCGATTGATTTGGTATTTCAATTATTATTGCAACCGGGGGATGTGATTCTCATTGATGACCCGTGTTATTTTAATTTTCATGTCTTGGCCAAAAAACATCATTTACACAGTATTGCCATCCCGATGCTGAAAGATGGGCCTGATATAAAATCTTTTACTGAAGCATTAGCGTTTAAACCGAAACTGTATTTAACCAATTCTGGTATTCATAATCCAACTGGCGCAGTACTCACGACACAAGTGGCCTATCAAATTGCAAAATTAGCCGAGTCGGCAAATGTCACCATTGTTGAGGATGATATTTTTGCTGATTTTGAAATATTACCTGCACCTAAATATGCGGCTTTAGCAGGACTGAATCAGGTGGTACAACTGGGGAGTTTTTCCAAGACTTTATCTGCTGCAGTACGCTGCGGATATATTATTGCCAATCCAAATCGGGTTGATGCTTTGATCGATCTCAAAATTGCCACCCAATTTAGTAATGCGCAATTAAATGCAGAAATTGTCTATCAAGCGTTGACCGACAGTGCTTATCGTAAACACGTAGAGTGGATTAAAAACCATGCCGTTGCAGCGATGAATCAAACTATTCAACGTTTGGCGGCTTTAAATATTAAACCTTGGATTATTCCGAAAGGCGGTATATTTCTCTGGTGTGAATTGCCACTGCAACTTGATGCCGCAGCCATTTCTAAAATCTGCCTGCAGCATGGTGTACTCTTGGCACCGGGGAGTTCATTTAGCCAGTCACAGCAGGCGCGACATTTTTTAAGGTTCAATGTTGCGCAGTGTAATGACAAGAAGATTTATGATGTATTGGCCTTGGCGATTCAGCGTTGTACCTCAACAGACAGCATGTTGATGGAGTGATTCGGCTGACTTTATGTTAATTAAAAATCAATTTTTCATTTCGAAGTAGAAACTTTATGCTTATAAAGAAACTTAAATCCAATCTTTTATTTTTCTGTACTTTTGCGATGGTATGTTCATTGAAAACATATGCGTCTACGCCACGAGTAGATATAGTTCGGATGCAACAGATTGCTAAAAACATTATTAAAATGCAGATTGTAGATGATTTGAATTATCAGAAAAATTATTTAGAACTCGTATATTCAATGGTTGGAAATTCAACTGATCAAGAAAAAATTCAACATTTCTTAAATCCATTTCCCAAAGATGGAATAGCGAATCATCTGCGTGAAA
The DNA here is from genome assembly GCF_004345325.1 of Acinetobacter calcoaceticus. GTDB lineage: Bacteria > Pseudomonadota > Gammaproteobacteria > Pseudomonadales > Moraxellaceae > Acinetobacter > Acinetobacter calcoaceticus_D. Next base: position 18,806 of record NZ_SLVJ01000013.1, on the reverse strand, counting down.
TCAATAGTGAAGGCTTAAATTCAAAACAAAGAAAAGACATGCTGCAAGTGATTGATGAAGAAATTAAACAAAGCTCAGATTCTTTTAGAACATGTCGAGTTTTACCTGGAATTCGGAAAATTAACCAAGAACATTTCTCCGTGCCTATTGTTTGTATGAAACCTGTGCTAAATTCATCTCAAATCCGTGAATTTGAAGATTATATTAATAAATTATCAAAAACTGACAGCGTGCAACATAAAATAGAATATTTAAAAGCTAAACAGCGATTTTTGAAACAGGCGACACTCAAACCCTATCAAAGTGATTTGCAAATTTATATTGAGGATAAAAACACTTATCGAGCAGCCATCGACGATGATGAAAATTTTCCTAATATATTTATAGACCAAAGGGATAATGCTTTAATACCACCACCAAAAGTACAACCTATAATTTCACATTAGGATCAAGGTAAATGCTCGCTATAGACCAATATTTAAAATTATCACGTTATATATTGGGAATATGTTCCATTCTACTAGGCATCGCTGGAATCGGATTCATCATTTTTATGCCTCCGTTGTGGTTTGCATTACCTTTATTCGGCTATCTGATTTTTCTTAACTTCAAGCAACCCAAACGAATATTAGATCGATTTGATCTGATACAAATTTGTGTTTTGCTCATCATACTGTTCCCTCATGAATATTTTGCGATCATTAATTTGGTTTTTCTCGTATTTATTTTATATAAAATTTATAAAAAACAATTTATTAGGTGTAATCCCATGTTGGGATTTTGCATCGTATTTATGATCACTAAAGACGTTATTGCGCTAAGCATATTGATACTATTGTGTCTTTTTTCTGCACTTTTTGATATGCGGCTTAACCATAAAATATCATCTACATCACAACCCGAATAAATTTCTGTCGCATTAATATCCATTGAGCGATAGGCTTCACTCAAGTCTGTTTAGCCACATTATTTTATTATAATAGAATAATACAAGCTTCCACTGCGTATAGTTATCTAGTATAGTATAAAAATGAATGAATTTTGCACAATACAGCTCTACCTAGATCAACACTGGATAGACTGCGCGATCGTTGAGTTATTAGATGCGACCACTTTGGGGTGGGAGGCACGAACACGTACATCTTATTTGTTTGAATATGCCATTTCGCATATGCAGGCCAGAGATATCCATGCCTTATCCTTTAACTTGCCTGTCAATGTGCAGTCCGTAAAGACCGACACTTGGCCCGCCTTTCTCATGGACTTGCTCCCTCAAGGTCACGGCCGTAAAGAATTACTCAAAGAACTCAAGTTTTCTGAAAATGCACAACAACATGCCGATTGGGCATTGCTCAAAGCTGGCGCAGGTAATCCGATTGGGCATTTAAGAGTAAAAGAAGCCCATGAATGGTTAAATGAAAATTTTCCAGTTAAACATAGCCAAGGCTTTAGCCTAGAAGAAATCACCCAACGTAAAGAAACATTTATTGAGTCTTTGGCTTCTTATGGATTGTTTATTGCAGGTTCTTCAGGGGTGCAGGGTGAATGGCCAAAGTTATTACTGACCCAAGCACAGGATGGTCTGTACTATTTGGACCATACCTTAGCGGATGAACACGCCAAAAAGCATTGGTTGGTGAAATTTAGCCGTGGACATGATCCACGCTTAGAGAAAATCCTCTCCCAAGAAGCGCTCTATATGCAGTTGGCTAGGCATTTAGATTTACGGGTCTATCAAGATATCGAGCTGCATAAGCGGACCTTATTTATTCCACGCTTTGATCGTAAAGTCACAGATCGTGGGGTTGAGCGAATTTCTCAAGAAAGTATTGCAGCCCTCAGTGATCAGGCCGGTTTTGGAGTCAAACTCAGCCATAATCAGATTTGCCAGTTGCTCGCAAACAGTTGTACTCATCCAGAAACGGAAATCATCGAGTATCTGAAACGTGATATCGCCAATGTGGCTTTGGGCAATAAAGATAATCACACCCGCAATACTGCGATTCAACGGAGTGAGCAGGGCTTAATTCAGTTGACGCCAGTATTTGATTTTGCACCAATGTGGCTGCATCCGGATGGTATTGCTCGAACCACACGTTGGGAGCGTGATGATCAAGGCGGTTCACCGCAATGGTCATAGCAGATCGCTGAAAGCTGTGACATATCTCTAGACGTATTACATCAAGTCCTAAAGCAACAGATTCCACACTATGAAAGCTTACTGGCCTATATGCAGTCGATCGATATCGATACGGAAATCGTTGAGAATAGTCGCGTGCGTATTACCAATATTTGTCAGCAATTAAACGAGTTATAAGATGGATAAACGATTTAAGGCTTTAAGCCCGATTGAACAGATCCAAAAACGCCAACAGGTCTTGGATAGCATCGAGCAACATCCAGAGTGGGAAATCCATCAGGTAGCGAAGTTTCTGCGTACCGAACTACGTTTAACCCTACAAGAAATGGCCTTGATCACCCAGATCTCGCCACAAACCTTACAGAAACTCGAACAGGCAGAGGGGAATCCCACTCTGCAGTCGATATTAAAACTATTTAATGCATTTAATTTAACTCTAATGGTCAAACGCAAATAAGCCATCGCGTTAAGGGTCATTTTACAGTTAGATAAAAAGTTGAATAAAATAGTGCTACATCATGCCTTCAATCGGTAAATAAGCCACGCCATGCATGACAAATCTTTGGAATCCGGTGGTTTGTGGATCTCGGTTATATTCCACCACTTGACCATTATCTTGATGATCTAACCAGAGTAATTCCCCATTTTCATCTAACTTCAATTCATAGGCGATTCTAGGTAAAGAATGATCCAAAATAATCGACACTTGCTCTTGCAGTTCATTGGACTCAATCAGCAAACCGACCTCAGTATTTAAATTGACTGAGCGTGGATCAAAATTAAATGAACCTATAAATACTTTCTCATCGACATTGATAAATTTGGCATGCAAGCTAGATTTATTTCGCTGTTTGGCTGGAATGACGTTCCCCGTAGCTACCTCATACCATGTTCGATCATAACGCTCAATATAGGGCTTAAACTCATACAGCTTTACCCCACTTTTTAGTAGTTGCTGACGATATTTTTGATAAAAGGCATGTACCAAGGCCACATCATTGGCGACAAAAGAATTGGTTAATATCCGAACTTTGACATTATTTTTGGGTAGGCCACTCAGATAATCTGTTCCCAACTGCGTTGGTACGAAATAGGCTGAGATCAAATCAATTTCTTGTTTGGGCTCATTCATTTTATTTATGATTTGTTTATAAATCAGTTGATCACCAGATGCTTGCGCTTGGGTTTTAATTGGATCATCAGCAAGAAAATAAGCCGGTGCCCAACTGAGACGATTTTGATTAAGCAGTTTTTGCAAAACCTGTTGTTGTTGGTCAACTTTACTACCAGTATGAATATTTTTTTGTTTATAACGATCAAATTCTGTTCGCAATTGAACCAGATCCTCAGCAGTGCCTTGATCGATATATTGAGAGACTGGATAACTCAGTTCATTGTTCCAAAAGTCGATAAAACTCTGATTGGCGTTGGCCACCACTGGGCCAAAAAACAATACATCTAGGTCAGTAAATTGAAATGATTCACTGGCATCGAAATACTCACTACTAATGTTGCGTCCACCGGTCACGGCGAGCGCCCCATCAGCAACGATCAGTTTATTATGCATACGGCGATTAATTTGCTTGGTACGAAACACATAATCTATCACCCGCCAAGTTCTAAACTTATAGGGATTATACAGTTTGATATGAATATTGGGGTGCTGCATCAAGGCTTGAAACTGTTTATCGAGTTGTCGGCCATTTTGATCATCGATCAGTAATCGAACCTGAACCCCACGATCAGCCGCAGCGAGTAATTCACTGAGCATGAGATTGCCAATAAAATCATCCGCCCAAATGTAGTACTGTAAATCCAAACTGACTTTGGCTTCACGAATCAGATGTAATCTGGCAGCAATGCTTTGAAAAGCCTCATCCATCACCAAATAGGCAGTGAGTCCTTGGGCTAATTTATCATTGGTATCGGGTGTATGCATCCAATGATGTAAATGTTTGGTTGATATTTTATCTGGCTGAGATTGATTCATAGCTAAACCGCATCCTGTCATCGTAAGCGATATCACAATACATATTATCGGTAGCATCGTTCGAGAAAGACCCAAAGTAAACCCATTTAGACAAAAACATGTGACTACGTTAGCAGTTCAATGTTGAAATAAAAATACTTAACTGTAACTCAAGCAAAAAATGCTTTCTCAGCATGACCAGATAAACAAACTAGATTAGACTGGGCGAGGTAATCGCATTGGCAATATGATCGAGCGTTTAAATAAAACCGAGATCCACCTATATTCAAGAAGGATGATGAAATCATGAAATCACGTGCAGCGGTCGCATTTGCTCCGGGTCAACCCCTCCAAATCGTGGAAGTGGATGTAGCCCCACCTCAGGCGGGCGAGGTTTTGATTAAAATCACCCATACTGGCGTCTGCCATACCGATGCATTTACCTTATCTGGCGATGATCCTGAAGGGGTATTTCCTGCGATCTTAGGCCATGAAGGCGCGGGTATCGTGGTTGAAGTCGGTGAGGGCGTGAGCAGTGTGCAAGTCGGTGATCATGTGATTCCGTTGTATACCGCTGAGTGTGGTGAATGTCTATTTTGTAAATCAGATAAAACCAATCTCTGTATATCGGTTCGAGCCACCCAAGGCAAAGGTCTCATGCCGGATGGCACCACGCGATTCTCTTATCAAGGTCAACCGATCTACCACTATATGGGCTGTTCAACCTTTAGTGAATATACCGTGGTTGCCGAAGTGTCTTTGGCCAAAATCAATCCTGAAGCCAATCCAGAACAGGTGTGTTTATTGGGTTGTGGCGTGACCACTGGAATCGGTGCTGTACATAACACCGCCAAAGTACAAGAGGGTGAAACGGTTGCAGTCTTTGGTCTAGGCGGAATTGGATTGGCGGTGGTACAAGGCGCACGTCAAGCCAAAGCTGGACGTATCATCGTGGTGGATACCAACCCAGATAAATTTAAACTGGCGCAAGAATTTGGTGCAACGGACTGTTTAAATCCTCTGGATTATGATCGTCCTATCCAACAAGTGATCGTGGAAATGACCACTTGGGGTGTAGACCACACCTTTGAATGTATTGGCAATGTCAATGTTATGCGTTCGGCTTTAGAGTCAGCACATCGCGGTTGGGGGCAATCGGTGGTTATTGGTGTTGCGGGCGCAGGTCAGGAAATCTCAACCCGTCCATTCCAACTGGTTACTGGGCGTAGTTGGAGAGGAACTGCATTTGGTGGGGTAAAAGGACGAAGTCAATTACCAAACATGGTGGAACAAGCCATGCGTGGTGAAATTCAATTGGCACCTTTTGTGACGCATACCATGCCATTAACCGATATTAATCATGCCTTTGATCTGATGCATGAAGGCAAGTCGATTCGTAGTGTGGTGCATTTTGACTAAGTGTCTTTAGGCTAACGGTCTAACCAATAAACAAAAGAAAAACGGGCAATGGCCCGTTTTTCTTTACGTGATCTATTTACGCGTGTGTTAGATCTAATGCATCCTGTCTAACTTAGGCCGCAGTATCTTGAAGTACTTGTGCAATTGATTGAGCAACATATCCCACATTGCCAAGGTTTAAACCCGCCACGCACATACGACCAGTACCCACCAAGTAAATAGCATATTGATCTTTAAGCATATTGACTTGAGCCTGGCTCAGGCCCGTATAACTAAACATGCCTTGTTGGTTGATCAAGTAACTGAAGTCACGCTCAGGCAAGGCCTGTTGTAGACGTTCATGCAAGATGGTACGCATCTGCGCAATACGCTCACGCATTTGTTGTAACTCATTTTGCCAAGTCTGGTTGAGTTCAGCATCATTCAACACATGATTGACCAAAAGCGCACCCGTGGTCGGTGGGTTCGAGTAGATACGACGAATGGTTGCTTTCAACTGACCCAATACTTTTTGAGCCGTAGCTTGATCATCACAAACAAAACTCAATCCACCGACACGTTCGCCATACATGGAGAAGATTTTTGAATATGAGTTTGAAACCACAAAGTTTAATCCAGCACGATCAAGTGCGCGGATCGCATAGGCATCTTGATCAAGGCCTTGACCAAAACCTTGGTAAGCGATGTCGAGGAATGGAATCAAGTCACCTTGTTTCAATACTTCAATCACTTGGTCCCACTGCGCAGGGCTAAGATCAGCACCTGTCGGGTTGTGGCAACAAGGGTGTAACAGGACGATACTTTTTGCAGGAATGCTTTTTAGCGTATCCAACATGCCTTCGAGATCAACGCCATTGGTTGCAGCATCAAAGTAAGGATAGAAATGGGTTTTCACACCTGCACCATTAAAGATGGCAATGTGGTTTTCCCAAGTCGGTTGACTGACCCAGATTTCTGATTCTGGGAAATATTTATTGAGAAAATCTGCGCCAACTTTCAATGCACCAGAACCACCTAAGGTTTGTACAGTCACTACGCGACCCGCTTGACGTGCTGGGCTATCGGTGGTGAACAATAAGTCTTGAGTGGCTTGGTTATAAGACTTTAAACCATCCATAGGTAAATATAATTTCACCTTATCATTGCCTTGGGCAATATGGGTATGGGCGGTTTTAATCGATTCTAACTGAGGAACAATATTCTGTTCGTTATAGTAAAGCCCAATACTTAAATTGACTTTATTCGTGCGTTCATCCTTGCTGAAATCTTCCATTAACGAAAGGATCGGGTCACCTGCATATGGATCGACATGTTGAAACATGGTGTAAAGTCCTACCTGATTTTCTACTGTTGTACATAACGGTTGTAGATGGATATCTTCGAATGTAGCGGGTCCTAAATGCACTTATATAGAGCGTTTCAGGGCTTGCCGTCTATTTAAATACATCGTTTTAACAACCTTGTCCAAGTAAATTTGATATTTAAGATAATTAAAAATCAAATATGCACATTTTGTGTGTTTAAGTCGCTTTATGCCATGAATCAATGCATACAGCACGATGGTCGAAACATCACAGTAGGATCAATTCACCCTGCAATGGCCATAGCAGCAAAATTTAAATAACTGAATTGCGCAACTCTGGGCAGGTCTTGCTAAAATCGACGCAATAACATGATTAATCCAGAGTAGATTCTATGATTTTAAATTTTGAGCATACGCCAGCAACCCAACCGAGTGCCAAAGCAGCGGTGGTTCTGATTCATGGCTTATTTGGAAGTATTGGTAATCTGGGGATTATCGCCCGAGCTTTGCAACAAGACCGCGATACCATTCAAGTCGATGTGCGTAATCATGGTCTATCTGGCCGTTCTGATGCGATGGACTATGCACAGCAAGCGCAGGATATCTTGGAAACATTGGATTCGATTGGGATCAATCAATTTAGTATCGTGGGCCACTCCATGGGCGGTAAGACTGCGATGAAATTGGCCGCTATAGCGCCAGCGCGAGTGCAGCAGTTGGTGGTCTTGGATATGGCACCCTTTGCTTATCAAGAAAATCACCACGATGAGATCTTTAAAGCCTTGTTTGCAGTACAGAATGCACAGCCCGAGACCCGAAAACAAGCCACTGAAATGATGCAGCAATATATACAAGTGCCCATGGTCAACCAATTTTTATTGCGTTCTTTCCAAAAAGGCCAATGGTTATTTAATGTTGATGCGCTATATGCCAACTACGCCAACATTTTAGATTGGCAAAGCATTCAACCCTATGCCAAACCTAGCTTATTTATCCGAGGTGGCCGTTCGGATTATCTAACCCGTCAACCCCAAGTTGATGCCTTGCTGCAACAATTTCCACAAGCCATTTTAAAAACCATCGACAATGTTGGACATTGGCTGCATGCCGAACAACCTCAGTTGGTGATCGATGAGATCCAAGCTTATTTGGACTGATCCATCGAACTTGGATACGCCTCATCCATTTCCCACAAAAGTTCTATCTTGTTCAAGAAAAAAAGGAATGACGCGATGCAGTTATTTCTTTTTCACTTCTGGCGCTTCTGCGCTTAAATAGCGTTAAGGATCATGCACCCATGTATTAGCAGTATCTCCCTGCATGGGGCATGTATCCACCTATGGATCTGCCCAGCGATATCAAGGATTGATCAATATGCAGCAGGCGCATACTCCAAAATTTAGATGGATCTTTAATCTTCCTTGTCGTCAGACCTTCTAAATCGCACCCAGCGCACTGCCAATTCGATTGTATGCTTGTTTAAAGCGTTGTTTAAAAGCTGAATAAATGGTTTTTTAACGTTTATATGTTTTTTTAACAACCAACATCGGATGAGGCATAGATCAAAAATAAAAGATTATCCAGCCCAGTGTTGATATGGCTTTGTATCCTCAAATCAACCCGCCAGAGTGAATGTTGATAAACATGAAAAATATAGATGTCCCCCTAACTCATCAGTATCTCAATGAATTGCGCAGCATTTTACACGGCGAGATCGACCAGTCCGAAGCAGCGCAAGCGGTGTATGCCACGGATAACTCGATTTATCAGTGGCGGCCACAGGGGATCATCTATCCAAAAAACATTGAAGACCTGCAACTGATCTTAAAATTGGCGAATACTACGCAGTATCGTCAGATCGTGCTGACCCCACGTGGTGGTGGTACAGGGACCAATGGCCAATCGCTGACCAATGGTGTGGTGGTTGATCTATCCAGACATATGAATCAAATCCTGCATATTGATCCGATCGCACAAACCGCATGGGTACAAGCGGGCGTGGTTAAAGATCAGCTCAATGCAGCATTAAAAGCACATGGCTTGTTTTTCGCACCAGAATTATCTACCTCTAACCGCGCCACCATTGGCGGCATGATCAATACTGATGCCAGTGGACAGGGCAGTTGTCGCTATGGCAAGACCCATCATCATGTCTTGGCATTAACCACGGTACTGAATAATGGTGAGGTCTTGGCTTCGGAGCCGATTGCAGTCGCGCAATTCGATGCTGCTATTGCAGATAAAAGTCCATTACAACAACAGATTTATCGCCAAGTCTTGGACATGGTCAGCCAACATCAAGACTTGATCCAAGCCAATTTTCCTAACTTAAATCGTTCATTAACAGGTTATGATCTGCCTGCAAGCTATGATGGGCAGCAGTTAAATATCAATAACTTACTCTGTGGTAGTGAAGGCACTTTGGGCTTTATTGCCACGGCGAAATTGAATCTGCTCAAGATCCCGCAGCATCGTGCTTTGATCAATATTGGTTATGCACAATTTCAAGATGCACTGAATGACGCCAAAGCTTTGATGCAGCTGGCGCCATTATCAATCGAAACCGTAGATTCAAAAGTGTTGAATTTGGCCAAGCAAGATATGGTTTGGCAAAATGTCGCGCCATATTTTCCTGAAAACACCGAACAGCCTGTACAAGGCATCAATCTGGTCGAAATCGATGCTGACAGTATTGAAGCATTGCAACATTTACAGCAGCAGTTCTTAGCGCATTTGGCCAACGATCCTAGCGTAAAACGCCTCAGCATGACCGTGGCACACGGCGCTGAACAGATCAAACATGTCTATGCCATGCGTAAACGTGCAGTCGGTTTGTTGGGCAATGTTGCTGGCGAACGTCGACCACAACCTTTTGTGGAAGATACCGCAGTTCCACCTGAGCATTTAGCGGCATATATCGCCGAGTTCCGTGCCTTGCTAGATGGACATGGTTTGGACTATGGCATGTTTGGTCATGTCGATGCAGGCGTACTGCATGTACGACCATTGCTCGATATGAAATTGCCTGAATCCGCACAGATCGTGCAGCAGGTCAGTGATCAGATCGTTGAATTGACCCATAAATATGGCGGTGTGATCTGGGGTGAGCACGGCAAGGGGCTACGTTCAGGCTATGCCGAAGTATTTTTTGGCGCCGCTTATCCGCTGATCCAGAAAGTTAAAGGTCTATTTGATCCACATAATCAGCTCAATCCGGGGAAAATCGCTACACCCGATACCCAACCCGATGCGCGTTTGATTGGGGTAATCGAGGTGCCTTTACGTGGTGATGCTGATCGTCAAATCAAAGTCACAGAATGGAATGAGTTTGCCAATACCATGCATTGTAATGGTAATGGTGCCTGCTTTAACTATGATCTCGATGATCCGATGTGTCCTTCTTATAAAGTGACCCGTAATCGCATCCACTCTCCCAAAGGTCGGGCCACCTTGATTAAAGAATGGCTACGTCGCGAACATCTGGGGGAGCATAAAGCGGAATTTGATCATGAAGTTTATGATGCCTTACATGGTTGTCTGTCATGTAAGTCCTGCGCGGGGCAATGTCCTGTTAAGGTTGATATTCCAGACAGTAAAGCGCGTTTCTTGGCACGTTATCATCAACGTCATCGTCGTTCGATGCGTGATTATCTGGTCAGCCATCTTGAGCAATTTATGCCAAAATTGGTCAGTATTTCTGGCTTATATAACCTGATGCAAAAGATGCCTTTGGTCAAAGTCTTACAGCGCAATTTATTTAAAATGGTCGATATTCCATTGTTTCACCCACAGGCCAAGCAGGATCTGGCGAAATATGGTGCCACGCTGCTTGATCATGACTTAAAAGACTTATCGAATGCTGTGGATCGCCAGCAAGCTGCTGTGATCTTGGTGCAAGATGCCTTTACGCGTTATTTTGATACTGGAGTATTGATTGAAACCCTGCAATTTATTCAAGCGATTGGAGTCAAGGTTTATATCCTGCCGTATTTGGCCAATGCCAAACCTTTACATGTACACGGATTCTTGGCTGAGTTTGAACAAAAACGTGCTGAAAATAGTCGCTTGCTCGAACAGGCTGCTGCATCAGGATTACCGTTGATCGGCCTAGATCCCGCCATGACCTTGGTGTATCGCCAAGAATACAAGAGCAACTATAATGATGTAGCGCCGAACTTTGAGGTGCAGGTGCAATTATTACAAGAATGGTTATCGGAATATCTGGCTCATCTTCCAGCCACTCATAATGCTATGCAGCCAACGGCGACCTATTATCTGGCGGGGCATTGTACCGAACGCACCCAAGCCACCGCTTCGACTGCACAGTGGCAACAGATCTTTCAACACTTTGGTCTGGAGTTGCAGAGCTTGGCTTTGGGATGTTGTGGTATGTCAGGTACTTATGGGCATGAATCAGAGCATCGGGAATTATCTGCCAAAATCTATCAGCAATCTTGGCAGCAACAGCGTGCTGAGTACGCGGATCGCTTATTGGTGACGGGTTATTCTTGTCGTAGTCAAATCAAACGCTTAGATAATGCCACCGCCAAACACCCCGTACAGATCCTCGCGGAACGAGTCCAATAATAGCTAGATGTATTTCACTATTAAATAATCACTCAACCATAGCTTGTTGTTTTAAGGCCTGTTCGATCCATTGCACCATGGCCAGGATCTTCGGTGTTTTCGACATCGACGTCGGGTAGGTCATGTAATAACGACGATGAGTCTGCATATGGTAGGGCCAAGCCAATACCAACTCACCATTTTGCAGTTCTTTTTTCACAAAGAATTTCGGCACGATGGCAATACCCGCATGAATCAGCGCTGAGTTTACACAGGCTGCAAAGGTATCTACACGCGGGCCTTTATAACTTTTCTCATGCACATAATCTTGGGCTTGAAAATACTCTTCCCATGCGCGTGGACGGGCGCGTGACTGGATCAAAACCTGATGCTGAAAATCATCAAGGCTGCTCAAGGGTTGACTGAGTAAATCAGGTGAACAGACTGCGACACATTCTTCCTCAAACAACTGAATACTGCTCATATCACGCCAAATCCCATCCCCGTATAAAAAGGCAATATCGGTCAAATTAATATCGATGTCGGCAGAATCAAACTGCTCTTGGATATCTAAACTAATCTGTGGATGCTCGGTATTAAATCCTTTGAGTAGCGGAATCAACCAGCGTGAACATAAGGTCGGGTGAGATAGGATATTTAAGGTGTCGGCTTGATTGCGATGTGCGAGTACTTTTAAAACTGAGCGCTCAATTTGATTCAAAATGGCCTGAGTTTCGATCAGGAACATTTTACCGGTTGGGGTCAGCTGTAAACGCTGTAGGGTACGTTCAAATAACTGCACATTGAGACTTTCTTCTAAATGTGCAACCTGTTTACTAATCGCACTCTGAGTCATATGTAACACATGAGCCGCTTTGGTAAAACTTAAGTATCGTGCCGAAGCTTCAAAACAACGTAGTGAGGTAATCGAGGGATATTCTTTGGATTTAAATGTATGCATGGCTATCAGTCTTTCGGTCATGATCCTTAATACAGAGCATATTAAAGCTAAATACATAAATAACGCAGGTTATTTTAAAAAAGTTATCTATGGATATAAAAAAAACCTGCCAATCATACCGAAGTATGATGACAGGAAATTACAGCGCAAATGTTACATCTTTAATGTTGAATCAATTGTGAAGCAAAATGTAGCGGTTTTAAGTCCCCAAATAGTTGAGTCTCTATTCACCATATTTAGGTGCTTACACTCGGTGGTAACTCGACCGTTTCCTCTTCTTCAATCCCTGCTTTACGCTCAGATTGATCAACGATCTTGGCACCAACCAAATCACCGACCACATTACCCGTGGTAAAGATCATATCGAGGATCACGTTTACACCAGCAGTCAAAGCGACGATCTCAATCGGGAGATTGGCTTGAGAAAATACAATCGACATTCCAATTAAACCTGCACCCGGTACACCTGCAGTTCCCACCGCAGCCAAAGTACTGATAATCACAATGGTGGCCAAGTCAGGAATCGACAGGGTAATCCCCACGATTTCAGAAGCAAAGATCACTGCAACACCAAAACGTAATGCGGTCCCGTTTAAGTTAAACGCCAAACCTAAAGGTAAGGTGAGACGCGATACTTTTGGACTGATCCCGGCTTTTTCAGCGCAACGCAGTGAAACAGGCAGGGTACCCACACTACTACTGGTTACAAATGCAGTCAGCATGGCTTCTTTAATATCTTTATAGAAGCGTATTACTTTCACGCCAAAGATTTTTAAGAAGATTGGGAAGATAACGGTGATCAATAAAATCACACCTAAGTAAGAGGTCCCAATAAACTTGCTCAATGCAATCACTAAGTCGATACCTTGACTACCAAAGGTATTCGCAGTAATACCAAATACCCCAATCGGTGCATAAAGTAATACGCCAGATAAAATCTTGGTCACTACTTCATTACAGCCTTCGAGTACATGAAATAATAGATCACCCGAACGACGTTGATTTTCATCTTCACTATGACGTAAAAATAAAATCGCCAAACCACCCACAATCGTAATAAAGACGATGGCCAATAAATCTCCTGAGCTGAGCGCTTGGAAAATATTGGTTGGTACCATATTCAATAAGGTGTTTACAAAGGATGGACTCTCTGGTGCAACCACATTGGCTGTATTTGGCAAAGTTAAGCCAACGCCCGGATGAGTCCATTTTGCTAATATAATACCCAGTACCACGGCGACAGCTGTGGAAACCAAATAGAATGGAAATATTTTTAAACCAATTCGTCCCAATTCCTTGGGATTTGAATTATTGACAGCGACAATCAATGGCAAAATTACCAACGGTATGACAATCATTTGGAGTAAATTTAAAAATAGTTTTCCAAGTGGATATAACACTGAACTTTTCGGTCCGAGTAAAATACCGACTACAATCCCCAGTACAAAACCTGTGGTCATTTTCGCCATAAATGACGTTTCAACATAAAACTTCCAAATTCTCTTCACAAAATATTCCTTTTCTTTTGCGTTTGGTGAATTTAGTGGAGATCAATAACACGCTCAAACGAATAAAAAGACCACCCTCATTCCTTTTCGGAATAGAGTGATCACCAGAACAAGTATATTTAAACACTTATCTTATATCACATTTTCTTGATGTCATTACACTGAAACCCTGTCCCAGTATAGAGAGTTGGCTTCAATCTTGAGTAAAAACATCGGGATTACTCTTAGCAAAAGGAGGCAATTGCATTTCTGTCAATAATCATAATCGGACTATACACCCGTCTAAAGTCTAGTTCGGATTTAGTACTCTTTCCTCGAAACCTATATTAAAGTTGCAAACATGACTCACTAGACCGTGGGTTCAAAATTTAAAAAACAGAGCCAGTCACCTTACTTAAATACACGCTGATCGGCTCAAATTAATCGCTACACAGTGCTCATTATTTGATCAAATATCAATAATTCAACTCATTAACATCGTAAAACTGTGAAATATAATCCACAAATTCTGGGGATAAGTTTAGGGATAAATAATAACCACTATTTTGTTGTGTATTTTAGGTAAATAGAGCGGGCGAGTTGGGTTGATGAGTACAGCAAAAAACTTGTTTTGCACTTATGTTATTTTCGCAGTAGGCTATGCGACATTCTGTATATAGACTTGAATATAATGGATTTACCGCTGAGTTCCGCAATAAGGTCGGACAGTCATATCAGTATGTATTTGAAACTAGTGGCAGTCGCATTTTTTTGGGGTGGTACCTTTATTGCGGGTAGGGTGATAACGGTTGATCTTCCGCCACATTATGCAGCGTTAATCCGCTTTATGATTGCCTCGATCATGTTGGTCATGGTGGTGATTAAAGTCGAAGGGCGCTTCCCACTCATCGCGAAACGTGATTTGGTGGTTACAGCTGCTATGGGTCTTACAGGGATTTGCGTTTATAACGTGTTGTTCTTTGGCGCATTGAGTCATATAGAGGCGGGTCGAACAGCATTGTTTGTGAGTTTTTCCCCAGTGCTAACGGTACTGGTTGCGACTTTTATATTTAAAGAAAAACTAAAGCTGATTAATTATTGCGGTGTGGCATTGGCATTAATCGGCACGCTCATTATTGTGACCCGTGGCGATTTATTCTCCGAGCTAAATCAATCATTTGGTTCAGGAGAAATGATGATGTCTGCTGCAGTTCTCTGCTGGGTCGCCTATACCTTGTTGGCTAAAAAAAGTAATCGTATTACCCCCTTGCTCACCACGACCTATGCGTCACTGTGGGGATTATTATTTTTGCTGCTCAGTGCATTGCCTAATATAACTCGTTGGACTCAATTGGATATTAGTTTGCTGAATTGGACTGGCTTATTTTATTTGGGTGCCTTGGGTACAGTTTTGGCCTTTGTCTGGTATGCACAGGGCATTGCCACTATTGGTGCGTCTAAAACCATTATATTTGCTAACTTAGTACCGGTATTTGCAGTATTACTTTCATTTATCATTTTGAATGAAGCGATTACTTGGTCTATGTTGTTGGGTGGATTATTTACTTTTTTTGGAGTATTTTTAACCAATAAAAAATAGCGGCTCTAGGCTTACTGATGTTCATGCACTGATCGAGCAGTGCAGAATTTTTGGAGAAGGACAGATTTTTTTGATGCCCCTCTAAAAAAATAAAAATACGCATTCTAACAAACTATTGTTTCAATCCAACTTTCTTGTGTTATTATTTTGAAGCTTTTAGACCTGTTGGTCTAAAGCTGTGTTGATCTATAAAACTAATGCTAATAATTGAATGCACGTCATTCTAAGCTTTTAAATTTTGCTTGCAGGGGTCTGTTGTTTATAGACGCAAGTTTATTCATTAAGTTGATATTAAATCTGAGTTTCAACTTTGTCACTCCATCGATATGACTGGGGATATGACGTTGAAAACGGAGGAATGTATGAGAAAGATAAAAAAAGTAAATCTAGAAATTAAGAAAATTTGCCATTATATAGAGGACTATTGCTGTGTAGTGACTTTTGCTTCTGATGATACTGTAGACCCAAAATGTTATTTGATTTTGACTCGCCAAAGTACAGAATTTAATGGTGGTGACCCTGTTGAAGATTTTGAATGGCAATTGGTCATGGCAGATCATACTGAGGTTCATGAGCTTACAGGCTATTATTTAGAGTTTTCTAAGATCATCTTTAATTTTGACCATAAACGTTTCCAACTCATCCTCAATATTGGCGATCATCCCATTAAAGACATTGAGAAGAGATTAGATTTTATCTTCCAAGGCACTGAACTGTTTATAAATCAATAGTATCTGGCATATTCGAATCACAGCACAGGCCAGTATTGATCCTGTTTATAAGGGATTATAAAGAATATCGATTTGAACTCTAAAAACCATAAAATTATCATCGATCATAAGCGATAACAAAATAAAGGAATGCTTGTGAAAACGGTTCATCAATATAGCTATGACATTCTCAGAAAAAATAATATCAAAACCATATTTGGTAACCCCGGTTCAAATGAATTGCCATTTTTAAAAAACTTTCCAGATGATTTTCAATATATTTTGGCACTGCATGAAGGTGCTGCGGTTTCTATGGCGGATGGTTATGCCGCAGCATCTGGAACGGTTGCCTTTGTGAATCTACATTCGGCTGCAGGGACGGGCAACGCGATGGGCGCACTCAGTAATGCATGCACCTCACATACAGCAATGGTCATTACATCAGGACAACAAACGCGACTGATGTTGGGTGTTGAAGCATTACTCACCAATGTAAATGCCGTTCAACTGCCACAACCACTGGTGAAATGGAGTCATGAACCCGCTTGCGCGGCAGAAGTGCCACATGCCATGAGTCGCGCCATTCATATCGCCAAGTCAGAACCCGCAGGTCCGGTATATTTATCAGTTCCTTATAATGATTGGGATGTGGAGGTGAGTACTGAAAATGATCATCTGCTGCAAAGAGCCGTAGACAGCGGAAATTGCCTATCCATTGAACATTTGTCTGTGATCCTGGGGCATATCCATGCTGCTAACAACATTGCTTTGGTCTTGGGTCCCGATGTGGAGCGTTTACATGCGGTGCATGACGCGGTATATCTGGCAGAAAAACTCAATGTTCCAGTATGGGGGGCACCTTCGCCATCACGATGCCCATTCCCCAATCGGCATCCTTATTTCCAAGGTTTTTTGCCTGC
Organism: Acinetobacter calcoaceticus; assembly: GCF_004345325.1. Classification (GTDB taxonomy): domain Bacteria; phylum Pseudomonadota; class Gammaproteobacteria; order Pseudomonadales; family Moraxellaceae; genus Acinetobacter; species Acinetobacter calcoaceticus_D. Next base: position 1,731 of record NZ_SLVJ01000013.1, on the reverse strand, counting down.
CAGTATTGCGGGTATTAGTCAGATCTTGGCTGATTTTGATTTGATCTTGGTTTTTGGTGCGCCGGTATTTCGCTATCATCAATACGAACCCGGCTGCTATATCGCAGAAAAGTGTAAATTAATAAGTTTAAGCTGTGATATTCAAGAAGCGGCGCGAGCACCAATGGGATTAAGTTATGTCTGTGATATTAAAGATGCTCTCAGACGTATTAACAATGCCCTCAGTCTACGCTTAAATAAAGTCAATACGCTAAAACCGCTGCAAGCTGCCGAAGCATCTGTGGATGGCTATATTAAACCCGAGCGCTTATTTGATTTAATCGATGCTTTAGCACCGGAGAATGTGATCTATACCAATGAAGCAACCGCGACCAACAGTATATTTTGGCAACGAATTGGTTTAAAAGGACAGGGCAGTTATTATTTTGCGGCGGCAGGCGGATTGGGTTATGCCATGCCAGCAGCCGTGGGTATACAATTAGCCAAACCCAAATGTCGTGTGGTGGCCATTATTGGTGATGGTTCAGCCAATTATAATATTACGGCTTTGTGGACGGCGGCCCAATACAAGCTCGCTGTGGTTTTTATTATCTTAAAAAATGGCAGTTATGCTGCATTGAAATGGTTTGCAGAGGTTTTAAAAGCCAGTCATGTACCTGGCATGGATATTCCCGGTATTGATTTTGTCCAGTTGGCGCGAGGTTATGGTGTGCAGGGTATTCGAGCCAATAATGATGAAGACTTTATCAATGCCTATAAACATGCACTGAGTTCTCATACCCCGACATTGATTGAAGTGACTACAGTACCGCCACATATACCAAACCCTAAACCCTAACCTAAAATCCTAAACCTAAACCTAAACCTAAATATTCGCTCAATCAGCCAAGTTCAAACAAATCAGATGACATAACCAACCTCAAATCATGAGCATTGAAAACAGCCAGCAGATCATTCTGTTGGCTGTTGCATAGATCTTGGGCCTATCTGGTTTTATTCCAGGTTGAATGTAAGAAGGTTTTTTTCTGTATAAAAAAACTAATCGCAATGGCGCCAATCAGTCCAGGTACAGCAAAGACCATAAAGTTTTGTTCAAATGGCAGGTTCATGGCCAATACACTTCCACCAACCAATGGTCCAGCAATGGCACCAAAACGTCCCATGGCTGCAGCAAATCCGATTCCAGTTGAGCGAATATGCGTTGGATAAAAATCTGCCGCCAATCCATGAATCACCGATAAACTGCCAAACATCACGCCACCAGCCAATAATAATAAGATATACAACAATGTGGTTGGCGGATGGAAACCCAGAAGTGAAATAGAAAATGCACAGACCAAGAACCCAAAGATTAATGTGATTTTCGGCCCCCAGCGATCAGCCAATACACCGAATAACATGGTGCCAAAAATATTACCGATATTTAACACCACTAAAAAAGTAATACTCGATCCCAGTGAATAACCACCGACATTCATCATTTTCGGCAACCAGGTATTGACCCCATAGACCATGAGCATCAGCATGCCGAAACATAGCCAAAGCAAGAGGGTTTTGATTGCACGACCGTCGGTAAATAAATTCAGTGCAGTCGATTTTTCGACACGGGTCAAAGACTCATTGATATAGACCATATTGATGTGTGCTGAATTTACTGGAGACTTCAACTTGGGAGATTCTATGCAGCTAACTTATAGAAGTCTGCCGCCATTTGATTTGGCGTTTTAAAAC
>NZ_SLVJ01000012.1 GCF_004345325.1 Acinetobacter calcoaceticus | reverse complement strand
TGTTGAGATCACCGGCATTGACCCCTTTGCTGGCATTGGCGACATTGGTGTAATCACCTGCAGTCGCAACATTGTTCAAACTGGTGCCGCCTGTGGTGGTGATATCCCCTGTGATTGGGTCTTTGTTGGATACCGCTGCAGTTCCTGTCAGGCTGACACTGTCTTTGTTAATACTGCCATCGGTATTGGCGTCATATTTCACCGCAAAGTCTAAACCCGCTTGTGCTGCATTGGCAGCGGCCTTGAGTTGCGCCACGTTTACCGCATCTGAATCTTCAGTACCTGCTGCAACATTGACGATTTGTCGGGTTTGAAAATCTGTCGGATCATTGGCATTGCGATAACCCACACTGACTGCACCAAACTGATTTGATTTGGTGGCATTAATACTGTCGATATCATTTTGTTTGAGGTTTGAGGGGGTATAGACCGCACCCGTACCTGTTGCATCCCGGGTTGCACCACTACCTGCACCCAAAGCCACACCACCTTTGGCATTGACATAGGTGCCTGAACCAAGTGCAGAACCATTGTCGGCATTGATTTCCCCGTTGCTACCAACAACGGTGCCATTTTTATTGAGTACATTTGCAAAATCACCGATGGCAACAGACCCTTCTGCATTTACATCGACCAAACTATCGATCCCCATCCCAACTGAATGGGCAGATTTAATCGAACCGCCCACAGTGACGCCATTTTCAGCATAGGATTTTGCACCGGCACCGATCGCCAGAGAATAGGTTTGTTGAGCTTCTGCACCCGATCCCATAGCAAATGAATCTTGGCCAGCTGCGATGGTATTTGCACCAATGGCGGTTGAAAATACACCTGTAGACTGCGCATTCGATCCCAGCGCTGTGGTATTTTGACCTGAAGCAATGGCTAAATTACCAACTGCAACAGCCTTCGTTGCTGTCGCCTCAGCACCATTACCCAGTGCTGAGCTATTTACGCCTGAAGCAAGTGCATTATGACCAACGGCCAAAGCATCATCGCCTGTGGCGCCATCGTTATTATAATTTCCGCTCGGTGTCCCACCATCATTGACACTAAAATAATGCGATTCAGGACCCGCTGCAGTTGCATTAACTGTATAGGTATTGGTGGCGGCATCAAAGTCAACACTGGTATTGCTTCCCGCAGTGACTTTGGTTTTGGCTGCATTGAGTTGATCGACATTGACCGCATCGGTGCCTGCAACACCTGTGCCGACATTACTAATCACGCTACCACCAGCATTGATACCGCCTGTAGTAATACTTGGCCCACCCACGATGGTTAAGCCAGTGTTATCAATGGTGCTATTACCCACCACCATACTTTCAAGGCCGGTGAGGTTTTTCGCCAACTGCACTTCCAACTGACCATTGGCATTTTTCGTGGTCCGGATATTTTCTGCACTAGCTGCCGTAGGATCAACGCTGCTCATACCCCCGACGATATCAATTTTTTCACCCAGCATTTTCGATACTACACCGCCAGTATTGCCTTCAAAACTCAGTGCTGTTTGCGCTAAAGCATTTAACTGAGCAACATTGACTGCATCGCTATCTTGGGTCCCTGCTGCAAGATTGGTGATTTGACGCCGATGTATTCCTGTAGAGCCATCTGGTTTTAGATAGTTGCCGCCAACACTCACCGCTGCCAAATCTGCTTTGGTCGCATCGACTGCGGCTTTGTCTGCTGCTGATGCAAAGGCATTGCTATAAACCACACCAGTTAAACCGGTTGCCGCACGGTCCGCGACACTTTTTGAACCTAATGCAACGCCATCTTCTTGGCTTACAGATGATAGTGAACCCAATGCGGTTCCATTATAAGCATCTACTTTAGCACTTTCCCCTACGGCTAAAGCACCGCGTTGCAAGGCCTGAGTATTATTACCAAATGCAAATGAACCATCTATTGCCTTCGCTCCACTACCAACCGCAACACTATAATCCTCGGCATATGCAGTTGCACCCAGTGCTAGAGAATTGGTGCCTTTGGCGCTACTGCTATAACCAATCGCCGTACTGCCTTTGGTTTGAGACAATCCATTTGAAAATAAGTTTTGATCACCCTCTACGCCAGCAGTTGCATTGGAACCAATCGCAATCACCCCATGTCCTATGGCTTTTGCATTGTCACCCATCGCATAACTTGAGTTACCTTTGACCTCTGCACGACCGATTGCGACTGAGGTTCTCCCCGTCACTTGTCCACCCAGCGCCAGTGAAGGAGCATTCGTTCCATCATCTACGTTCGGATCTGTTATGAGCTTCGATACTGCTGCACCATGACCAAGCGCGGTGGAGTAATCGACATTAACTTGAGTGTTTTCACCTACAGCCAAAGATGATTTCGCATTGGCTTTGGCATTAATTCCAGCAGCTAACGCATTTACACCCGTCGCCCCATCATTATTATAATTTGCGCCTTGCGTGCCCGCGTCATTGACACTGTAATAATGCGGCTCAGTGCCAGCAGCAGTCGCAGTAGCATTGACGGTAAAGGTATTGGTTGCAGCATCAAAGCCGACCGTGGTGTTTGTTCCTGCGACCACTTTGGTCGTTGCCGCCTTAATCGCAGCATCTACAGTGCTCTGTCCTGTTCCCCCGATATTGCTATTGGTTAAAGTGCCATCTGCATTGAGGCTGGTACTACCACCGATCAGGGTGCCAACATTGCTGCCTAAGCTTTTGAGCTGTGCCACTGTGGTGGCATCACTGTCTGCGGCACCATCGGCAAGATTTTGGATACGTCGTACCGCACCTGTAGAACCCACGGAAACCACGCCAGTCACATTCGTTAAAGCTTGATTGGTACTAAAACCTGTCCCTGTCGCTGCGGTGGTGGTGGTCAATGCGCCCAGCGCCACACTGTTGTTTACACTTGAAATTGATCCTTGACCTAATGCGATTGCATTTGTGGCATTGGATTGCGATTTCTGCCCGATCGCGATTGCATTTGTTCCCACTGCTGCATTGTTCTGCCCAATGGCTATGGATGAGACCCCACTCGCTCCAACTGTCCATGTCACCGTTGGATCAGTGATCGAACTTCCAAGTGTAATGGCATTTAAACCCGTCGCTATGGCCCTAGATCCGATGGCAATGGCATTATCAGCCATGGCTTTTGAGGCAACACCCAATGATGTTGTACTTTGACCACGTGCTTGGGCAGCATAACCTACAGCCAAAGCATAAATACCCACGGCATCCGTTTCCACTCCCATCGCTTGTGCAGCCATACCATTGGCACGTGCACGAAAACCGATCCCTGTTGAATAATCACCGAGGGCTTTAGAACCACAACCTAAAGCTACTGGATTTAGTCCAGACACTTGTAAAGTATCTGAAGCGCCGGCACATAATGCGGTTAATCCATTTCCTGCTGCAACTACTGTTCGTGGTGCAGTATCAGCAAATGCACTCCCTGTAAATACCCAAACACCCATTACGGTCATTATAAGACGCAGTTGATTTGATGCTGACTTACTACCAGCACTGATTTTAAGTGATTTCGTTTTAGTTTGACTTTTGGCAAGTTCAGATACTGCAACCCAAGCCCCGATAGATGCATTCCATATAACTCGATAGATCTTATTCATAATCTCACCCTGTATTTTTAAAAACTATATTCTTAAAACAACGATCATGTATTTCTAAAACTTTATAGGCCACACCACAAAATCAGTGATGTGAAATTAATATAAAAGCAAATTTATTTTTTTCAATACTGTACAAACAGACATAAATACCACCCGCCAAAAAATAAAATACATTTATTATTATTTTTAAAAATCACTCCTCCAATACCACCTATAAAATACTTATAGCGACATTAATTAAACTCAAATTTTAAATACAAGGGTTCGACTTACAGTAAATGCAAGGCTTATACAGTCATGATGAGTTGCTTAAATTAAATAAAATCCATCTATTTACCTATAAGCACTTAACAACACGACATCCCTGTAATTTAAAATTCTAATAAAAACAATGGTATATATTCATCACCATCCCCTTGAGCGATCTACCACCTTGAATAAAAAACACCAACCTCAAACCACATGAAAATAAACACGTAATGTAAGATTTGAATATATCGAAGAGGACTAAAACATAGACATAAAATTTTCTTGGTTTATTTCGATCAAGTTTTAGTTCTCAATCGTTTCTTATTTTTCAATAACTTATTATTACCACTGCATCACATTCTACAGCCATAAAAACTGAGTTTATGAGCTTAAATCCGCTATGCAGTAGCAATAATACAAATGCACAAAAAACCCAATAAAAAACACTAAGTACTTGTTTTATATTGAATAAAAATAACTCATCTCGGTTTATTCAGTCCGATTAAATAAAATATTTTTCACATAATACTTAGTTTGATTTGTTTTACATTTGTTAAAACTAACATGTTAATTTTAAAGTATTTTATATTGTGTATTTACACAAAGCATTCTAATAACACATATCCAAAAATTTAGCTTTTGTGCTTTTATTTAAAGCAGAGCTGATATTATTAAGATCCAACCAATCCCATACAACAATACACACTTTACATGATGTCTAATTCCCAACATTCTTTAATGGCGCTAAACACTCCCACCCCAACCTCCATTTAATCGACTTTTTTTGCACCAAAAAATAACTCAACAAATAATACCAATTCAATTGAAATATAAAAACGCACCAAAATATTCTATTTATAATAATCAAAATAAAATTACAGCAAGAATCAATCCCCGCCTGCTATTTTTTATATTTTTTGACCAGCAGTTAAAAAATCAAACAAGCCACACCAACCCAACTGCAGCCAATAAAGAATTATTATCATTAAAAGCTCTTTAACATTGGCTTTAAATAATATTTGTTTTTTAAAAATGCACCAATATAGAACCAAGGCAAGATAATAAAATTGAAATGCATGCACTCATTTTCAAGTTTTAATTTAATAAAATTTAATTCAAAATTTGATTCAATTTATCTCCACTTCATAAAATGGTTTATCAGACATAAAATCTCAGCATTTAAGTAACAAAAACCGATAAACACCTACAATTATTAAGGTATTCGAAGCAGCAATATTTCTTCAAAGTAATCACATTAAAGCTAAAAACATAATCAATAGCCCATAATAAACAACTCAAAACTGCCCTTCAGATAATAAATTTAGCTCTATTTTTATTTTCAAACCCATTAAAAAACCACCTTAAGGTGGTTTGGGAGAGTAAAGCGCAGTTAATATGCTTAAGACAGACCCATTAAGAACTAAATTAACGCTTAAAATTTTGATCGATTAAGCAGTGTAAATACCAAAGCCATAATGATAACGCCACTGCGGGTCTTCATCATGCAATGCAAACGAACATGTTTCGGTATTGAAACGTAAACGTGCATCGATCACCGCCACTGCATTTTCCCAAGCTATTAACTGGGATAGATCCTGAGTTTTGTAGCATTTTTCCTTACTGCTGCTTTGATAGGCCTCATAGCCCGGCCATTTAAATGCAGCTCGCTTTTTTCCATCCCCTCGATCTTTGTTTTGACAATAGCGATAGTTAAATTGTGGAATGACGATATTCGGTTCAGCATCGCACCGATGGTTTAGAAAAGGGCCAACTCAGCATTTAAATAGGCAGAGTTGGCTTTGACTATCCACAATCAATGCCAAACCATTTCGATACGACCATCAACTTGCATAGCCAATTTATGATCATCTGTAGAATTGAAGCTGCATATATTCAAATCACGGTTTGGATTGAGCCACACGTGTTTTAAGCGGTGTACTTGATTGATATTTACTTGATACATGCTGAGAAATCGATTCACATGTTGGTCATTCGCAGAACCAGTCACGTCAATCTGCTGAAATGGTCGTTCAACGGGTTGTAAGTGCCAGTCATTAAGCCCAAGCCTGACTAAAGGTTGTGGTAATAATAGTTGATGCAGTGTGGTTAACATCACCATGGTCAATACTATAGCGATACCATAGGCCTGTATTGCAAAATTGCTTTTTAGTTGCAGATGACGCAACCGAGGCAAGGTGAATAACAACACCGTGAGCAAGCTGGTCGGAAAAATCAGCCTAGAAAATAATGCTCTCAAATCCCCATTGGGATCTTTTAAAGACCAAATGATCGCCCCAAGAAAAACCAATACAAATAGACATAAACCCATGGTTCTTTTTCTTAATACATATACCGCCGAGATCGTTGTTAATAAACCAGCACTCATAAAGTACCAAGTCTCTACCAAGAGACGTAATTCTCTACATGCGACCAAATAGTAAACACCGGTTAATAACAATCCCGCCCCAAGGATACAACCCCAAAATTCAACAAAAGACCCAGACCTCATTACAGGTTCTGACATGGTCATACCTCCAGCCATGTATATACTACATCCCCCACGACCCGCGTTATAATGCAGGTCGCAAATCAAAACCACCTGCAGATTAAATCAGCCAACTCAATCTGCTATTCAAACACTCGCTACAGTTTCAAACTGTAGTCCTCGTTATAATTTTAAATTTACGCATTGATGTGTATAAACTTCAGCCCCTAACTCGGCAGCCAATAGCCTGCTTACACGTGCTGTATAGCTTGATTCGGTGTACGCGATCGTCCTGATCTGGCTTTAAATAGAACGTATAAATAATCTAAAAATTTGAAAAAAAGCTTGCGGTCTTTCGATATTCGACAGATGCGAAGCATCTAGGATGCAGAGTCGACTATGTTTAATCCGCGCATGTAAATCCCGAACATCTTTAAGTCGAGTCAAGGGATCAACTGCACCTGCAATAATCAAACAAGGAAGCTGAATGGATTCTTGCTGCGGCATGAGATTATTATTTGCCAAGGCGCGACAAGCATCAGCAAAGCCTTGAGCTGAGGTTTTTTCCAACATGCCCAAACTACGCTGTGCGACTACATCCTGTTTATAGTCAAAGCCTGAACTAAACCACCGCCGTGGCATTTTGTTGACAATGCCGGTCAACCCTTTACGCTCAACTGTTTTGGCTTGATTCACCCATTTTTCTGCGCATCCGATCCGTGCAGCGGTATTGGCCAAAGTCATACTCAACAAACGATCACTTGCAATATTGGCTAGCTTTAACCCTATCAATCCACCTATGGAAATACCGCAGATATGGGCTTTTTTAATGCTGAATGCATCCAGTATATCAATCACATCTTCAGCCATATCCTGCAAACTATTGGTTTCCATTGCATCGCTTTGACCATGTCCACGCGTATCAAATGTCAGTACTCGAAAGTCTTTTTCTAATTCAGCCACTTGGTACTGCCACATGCCATGATCCGTGCCCAGTGCATTTAAAAAAATGATCGGCTCTGCATGATCAGGCCCTTGCACTTGTACTGCTAGTCGATAGCCATGGCGATTGGGGATCATGATATTCATGGACTTACTCCTCTGAATTCAGCATGGACGGCATAGATCATGTGAGAGAAAAAAAAAGCCGTGGCTTACGCTCCCCTGAGCGTGCTTGACAAGCCCCGGCAAACAGGTTGATGTCTGAGTATCGATTGTTTAAACGCAATGGTTTTGTTCGCATTTACTATATAATCTTCATCTATTCAAAATCTTGCCTTTTTAGACAGTTTTATTTGTCCATTTATGAACACGGCGGTTTAAACCCTATCGCTCAGCGCAATTCATGTTATAAACAAGATTTTTTAGCGACTCAGTGCAGAATTGAGAATCAATTTAAATTTATTCCCCGCATAACCATATTCATGCTAATTTCTGCTCGTTCGTTGAACATGAACGTTGATTGAATGCATGGAGCCGAAGTTAATGACAGCGCAATCCCCTAAAATACTGATTCACCCAGACACTAAAAAAAGCATACGTCATGAAGATTTTATTGCGGGTCTGGGCAAAGGTATGGCGATCTTAGAAAGTTTTGGTACCGATCGACATCGTCTGAATATTTCGATGGCTGCTGAACGCACAGGCATGACCCGAGCAGCAGCGCGCCGTCACCTATTAAGCCTTGAATATCTAGGATATTTGGAGTCTGATGCGAATTATTTTTATCTTAGCCCCAAAGTTTTAAAATTTTCAGGTGCCTACTTAGGCGGCGCCCATTTACCCAAAATATCGCAACCGCTGCTCAATCAACTGACGCAAAGCAGTTCACTGATTTATTCGATTATGGTTTTAGATGGCTATGAGGCCATTACCATTGCACGTAGTTCGGCACATCAGCAAACCGATCGGGTCAATCCTTATGGTCTGCATTTGGGAAATCGCTTACCCGCACATGCCACCTCGGCAGGTAAAATGTTATTGGCGCACTTAGACGCGACGCAACAACGCCATTGGTTAGAGCAACATCCCCTACAGCGTTTGACCAAATATAGCCATACCGATAACGCGCAGTTTCTTGCGCTACTCGACGAGGTGAAAAATCAAGATTGGTGTTATTCCAGTGAGGAGCATGAACTGGGCGTACATGCTTTAGCCGTGCCGATCTATAACCAAAACACTCAGGTGGTGGCGGCGCTGAATATCGTTTCGTCCACCAGTAAAAATACCCAAGACTATCTGATTCAACATATCTTGCCGCTGTTACAAGACACAGCGCAGGAATTAAAAAACATGCTCTAAGCTTTGGTCTTGAGCATCGCAAAAAAATAGCACTGTGGGTCTAACACAGTGCTAAAGGAGTAACTCAGTCTTATCTAAATGCCATGATCCCCATCCTCCACTTCATCTCCATCCTTAGGTGCATGGCGATGAAATGATAGGGATCAATCTGTGCTTGCTTAACCTGGGAAAATCCCGCGTTCTTGACGTGCTAACAAGATCCGTTCACAGGCCAAGATGTACGCTGCCGTACGCATGGTACATTTGTTTTCATGAGCACAGCGCCAAACATCTTCTACGGCTTGAACCATCAATTTGTCTAAGCGTTGGTTAATCTCATCTTCACTCCAGAAATAGCTGGCCATGTCTTGTACCCATTCGAAGTAACTGACGGTTACACCACCGGCATTACAAATCACATCGGGAACCACGACCACACCACGCTCGATCAAAATATCGTCTGCTTCAGGATAGGTTGGACCATTGGCGCCTTCGAGCACCATTTTAGCATTCAAGCGACGCGCGCGATCGACGGTAATTTGACCTTCAAGTGCAGCAGGGATAACGATGTCGATTTCTGCATCCCAGAACGCTTCATTGTCTATCGCAATCGCATCAGCAAAACCACCCACCCCTTGATGTTTTTCAACATGGGCGATCAATGCTTCTACTGGCAATCCATTTGGATTGTAAATCGTACCCGTATGATCTTGTACACAGGTCACAATCGCTTTGGCTTCCGCAAATAACAATGCTGCTTCACCACCCACATTACCAAAACCTTGCACCGCCACTTTGGCGCCTTCGAGTTTTAACCCAATGCTGTTGGCCACATGACGACCGGTAATAAACACCCCACGACCGGTGGCTTTAACCCGTCCCAATGAACCGCCTAAATGGATCGGTTTACCCGTCACCACACCAGTCACAGTATGACCTTGTGTCGATGAATAGGTGTCCATCATCCAACCCATAATGTGCGCATTGGTGCCGACATCGGGTGCAGGAATATCTTTTTGAGCACCGATAATCGGACTGATTTCGGTGGTAAAACGACGTGTGAGGCGCTCTAACTCACGTGTGGAAAGTTTACGTGGATCGACACGCACCCCACCTTTGGCACCCCCAAAAGGCAGATTGAGGACAGCAGTTTTAATGGTCATCCATGCGGACAATGCCATCACTTCACTCAAATCCACATCCGGGTGATAACGTATCCCGCCTTTGCCGGGACCACGCGATAAATTGTGCTGTACACGATATCCTTCAAAATGCTGGATCGAACCATCATCCATGACGATTGGCACATCTACGATCAAGGCACGTTTAGGGCGCTTGAGCGTATCTATATAATCAGATAGATGGGTTAAGTAGGGTGCAACACGATCAATCTGTGCTAGATATGTCTGCCAAGCACCATTTTCTTCATCTATATAGGAAAGAGTCATCTTAACCGTCCTTTAAGCTATTCCGCTTTTATCGCTATTTATATTTTTAGCTGCATAAACCGATCATTTATACAACATAAACCACTTACCCGTTTATAAGTGGTTAGATCCTTACCTATCAACGTTGCAATTTATTTCCAAACCCCCTTTTAAGGGTGACAAGACAGGTGTTGGATTACAGCTAAAAAGTCCACTATTTTTTGACCTTAAAACCCTGCACAATATTGTGCTGCTGTGGTTTTAATGCTAAAAAAACACCTGATCAATCCTGCCATAATGTCTGTTTGTTGCTGTAATAAACTGTTTAGATTTATTCATCAAAGTCGTATGGAACACAACGTTTCAAGATATTGTTTAATAAAACACTTTTTTCAAATACCTACAATAAATGGTCACAAAAAAAGCCATTCCTGGTGATTCTTACTACAAATCACACCCCTAAATTAACTTGATTTAAAAGTTAAAATGTTTTATGTGCAGCATTGACCGCAATCAGTGCTGCATGTGCTGAAAATGATGCAATCTAAAGCTCTAGATTGGTTTTGATGCTGGTATTGGCCTCAGGTGCAGTATCCACAGTTGGATAAGCGGATGGATGCGACACAGTATCCGATTCGTCGTTGCGCTCATTGGGTTTTACCCAGAGCTTGTACGCCACAGTCAGGATCAACAACCATGAGATGCCCACATAGATTGCGGTTCTAGATTGCGGGAAGTACGCCATCATACCGAGAACAAAGAGCATGAATGCAATCGCCAAGGCGGGTGCAATCGGCCAAGCAAACATTGGAAAATCAAGTTTTTTAATCTCTTCAACCGATAGCTTTCGACGCATGGCCATCTGTGCCAACAAGATCATCAACCACACCCATACCGTAGCAAAGGTCGCAATTGAAGCAATGATCAAGAATACGCTTTCAGGAATCATGGCATTGAGCACCACACCAAACATCAGCACGGCGACCATCACCACTACAGTCATCCAAGGCACTCCATTTTTAGAGATTTTTTGGAATACTTGCGGTGCTTGACCACGATTGGCCATACCAAACAACATCCGTCCAGCACCAAATACATCACTGTTGATGGCGGATACAGCAGCGGTAATCACCACGATATTGAGTATGGTTGCAGCAGATTCGATGCCGAGACTTTGGAAAATTTGTACAAAGGGACTGCCCTGACTGCCAATTTGATTCCATGGGAAAATCGACATCAATACAAAGATGGTGAGGACATAAAACAACAAGATTCGCATCGGCACGGCATTAATCGCTTTAGGAATCGAGGTCTTCGGATCTTCAGACTCCCCTGCAGTGATACCAATAATTTCAATACCACCAAAGGCAAACACCACCACGGTAAAACAGGCAATGAATCCAAGTATGCCATTTGGCATAAAGCCGCCATGCATCCATAGGTTTTCAATCCCAGAAACCGCAACTGCACCGCCTTGACCCGCATTGAAACCATAGAACATGATGCCAAAGCCACCAATAATCATCGCCCCAATCGCCGTGACTTTAATTAAGGATAACCAAAACTCCAGTTCACCAAACACTTTGACATGGATCAAGTTGATCGCGCCGAGAAATAAAATCAACGACATGATCCAGACCCAGCGTTCGACATCGGGATACCAAAACCCCATGTAGATACTAAATGCAGTGACATCGGCAAGCGCCACCACGATCATCTCCAACACATAGGTCCATCCGGTGGTAAAACCCGCCAAAGGACCAATATATTGAGATGCATAATGACTAAATGAACCCGATACTGGGTTGTGTACGGCCATCTCACCCAATGCACGCATCACGATATACACCGCGATGCCTGCAATCAGGTAAGCCATCAGTACCGAAGGTCCCGCCATTTTAATCGCCGTGGCCGACCCATAGAACAACCCGGTTCCAATCGCAGAACCCAAAGCCAAGAACCGTATATGACGCGTGTTTAAACCCCGCGTAAGTGTAGACTGCTGTGACATAATAATCTCCAATCCTTGAAGTTATGTATGAAGCGGCCATTCTATGTGGCCGTATGAATTTAAATATTAGTGATAACTTGGTAATAAACCATCCTGTACCAAGTCACTCAGACAACGACTGCTCAATAAATCCATAGTGCGTTCGATATCTGGTGCAAAAAAACGGTCTTCACTATAGTAAGACACCTGTTCACGCAACAATTTACGTGCACGTTCGAGTTTTTCTGTACTTTTTAGACCTTCACGGAAATCAAGTCCCTGACAAGCACCGAGCCATTCCACCGCAAGAATACCGCGGACATTTTCAGCCATGGCCCAGAGGCGTTTACCCGCATTGGGTGCCATGGAAACATGATCTTCCTGATTGGCTGAGGTTGGAATGCTATCCACGCTAGAAGGATGCGCCAAAGCCTTGTTGTCACTACATAATGCCGCTGCAGTCACCTGTGCAATCATAAAGCCAGAGTTGACCCCACCATTGGCCACTAAAAATGGCGGTAACTGTGACATGTGTCGATCCATCATCATCGAAACACGGCGTTCGGATAAGGAGCCAATTTCTGCATAAGCCAAGGCCAAGTTATCTGCTGCCATAGCCACAGGCTCAGCATGGAAGTTCCCCCCAGAAATCACATCACCTTCAGCTGCAAAGACCAGTGGATTGTCCGATACTGCATTGGACTCTACTGCCAGCACTTCTGCGGCTTGACGGATTTGGGTCAAACACGCACCCATGACTTGTGGTTGGCAACGTAAAGAATAGGGATCTTGAACTTTGCTACAGTCATGATGTGACTGCGCAATCTCACTATGTTCAGTCAACAAGTCACGGTAAGCCGCGGCACTGTCGATCTGACCTTTTTGACCACGTACAGCATGTACCCGTGCATCGAATGGCGCACGTGAACCCAACATGGCTTCAACACTGAGACTGCCACAGACCGTAGCCGCTGCAAATAAATCTTCAACCTCAAATAAACCTCTTAAGGCATAAGCCGTGGATACTTGAGTGCCATTGAGCAATGCCAAGCCTTCTTTGGCAGCCAAAGCAATCGGTTCCAATCCAGCGATTTTCAAAGCTTCAACTGCACTGATCCATTGACCTTTATAGCGCGCTTTGCTTTCACCAAGAAGTAGCAAAGACATATGCGCCAAAGGTGCCAAGTCGCCCGATGCGCCGACAGAACCTTTTAAAGGAATATGCGGATAAACCTCAGCATTGATCAATGCCAAGATGGCTTCGATGACTTTGAGGCGTATACCTGAATAACCGCGCGCTAAACTGTTGGCTTTAAGCAACATAATCAAGCGCACCATGTCATCACTTAAAGGCTCGCCCACGCCTGCTGCATGAGACAGTACCAATGAGCGTTGTAATTGTTCCAAATCTTCAGCTGCAATTTTGGTAGAGGCCAACAAGCCAAAACCGGTATTGATACCATATGCAGTACGGCCTTCAGCCACGATATTGGCCACACAGGCGACGCTACTTTCGATTCCGGCGATTGCGGCAGGGTCTAATTGATATTTCATTGGAGTGAAATAGGCTTGACGAAGATCGGCCAAAGTCAATTGACCTGGTTGTAGTACTTTATGCATGCTGAGATCCTATGAGATGAATGTATATCATCTAATGCCGTTCAACGTTTCGCGTCTCTATCCGCTTGATGCAGACCTCAGGATGGTTTGATTGTCTATATCCACACCATCCTCTCTGATAGAGAATTGATCCGGTCGAACTCCTTTTCGTTAACTTTTATGGGATTCGAGCAGACTGTAGAACAAAGCCCACAGTTGCAAATGCCCTAAAATCCCAATACCTAAATTTTGGTTATATCGATATGTATTATCTTGTATATACATATAAACACTATATTGAACTTTTGCAACCTATAGTGATGTAAAACTTAAATTAATTTAACCACCAAGAAAACAACCACAACACAACTACTTGTTTTTGAAGTACTTACTTATTTATCTTGTTTTACACTCTTTAGACCACGTACTTAATACAGATATAAAAAAAACCCAAAGCAAGCTTTGGGTTTTGGTAACATCATGAAAAATTTAAACTTCAAGTAAATTTATATCGCGCTCATTTACATTTAAATGGCGTTTAGAAGTTATAAATCGCCACAGCACTGACGCGATTATCAACCCCAGTATCACTGCCACCGACCGCCTTAGCAAAAGCTTGACGTTCACCATAGACATACTCAACCCCAAAGCTTAAAGGCTGAATTGGGCTATAGAAAGCATTGCCCCACGCCTGCCAGAGTTCTTTGTTGAGTTTGGTCAGATCACTTGACGCTTGCAGATAATTTTTGTTGTTATCCGCCTTCATATAACCATAGCCCAAAGTACCGCGCCATTTCGGGTTAAATTGCTGCGTGATCCCGACACTGATACTGTCAAACTCATTACCTGAAGCAATGTTTTTATCTTGATCTGCAACGAAACCAGGGTTAGACCAAGCGACAAAGCTACTATCCCCTTTAACATGGTAATAATCCGCTTTGATGGTGGTGCTTGGGGTCAATGCAAATTTGGCACCCAGACCCACGCCCCATGCGGTTAACTCATCTTCAGTGGTGCGTTTTTCGTTGACCATACCCCTTAGGCTGACATTGAGTTGATCCGAAAATTTATGATTTAAACGGGTGGTCAATGCAGGAATACGCATTTCCGAACTGCCATCTTTTGGATCTTCTAAGGCCACGACCAATTGTGTGCTTGGATTAAAATTAAAACGACGTTGCACTTGTGGGGTACGCTTGACCGAACCACCGACATAACCCAATGCATCGACGGATTCAGGCATATATTCAGGGGTGGCGAAGTTTGACCAGGTTTGACCCACCAACCAATCACCATAGGTCAAGTAAGCATGTCGAATCCGTAACGAATCTCCAGAACCGAGGAAGTCAACTTCGAGCTTACCGCCAATCGCTTCATTGTTTGCGAGATTACTTTTAAAGTCCAAACCGAGTCGTGTTGCTGCCAATGTGGATTTAAAGCGGTCATGACCTTGATTGCCTTCAAGCGGTACGGTGCTGATTTGGTTATATAAACGTTGATCAGTACCGCCCTCAACTTGGTAGGACATATCGGCACGGACATTACCGTAAATATTGATCGAGGTGCCGATACTGCTGAGTAAACCTTTAGGCGAAGTCACCTGAGTTGCTGAACTCGGTGCAGGTTGGACTGCGGCCGCATTTTGATTGATAACGGCAAGTTTTTGCTGAGTTTGTTGCAATTGCGCACTGGTAGTGGCTTGTTGCTGTGCATATTGTTCGATCAAACCACGTAGGGCCTTGACCTCATCACGGAGTTGATCCACTTCAGTGTTTGCTTGAGCTTGAGTCCATGTTACAGCGCTTAATCCTAGTGCTAAGGTCAGCGTTTTTAAAGCAAAAGTTGTGCTTTGAATTTTCATCCTATCCCCATCTCGGTCATTCATTTGACCGTGTCCATTCATGTCTTGATTTAAATCACCTGCGATTCCATTACAGGTGCAAACTTTTATAGATCTTGCTGCCCTGATCAACCTGATCAGTCCTACCCTTTAAAATACCGCTTTGCTCTCATTCAGTTGCGTATTCTCTACCTCCTGAGCTTAGGATTTGAGCGTAGTGCTCGATCCGATGTACTTACCTGATCATATTTCTAAATCAATGCTTTAAATCAATGCCTTAGCTTTAATAAAATCAACTTTGGCTGATCGACCTACCCAAATAAATCAAACAATGAATTAAAGCCAAGAGTTTGTCCAAAACCTAAATACACATAGTTGCATACCTTTTTTGACAACTTGGATATTAATTATTTAAAATCAATATATTATGTTTATAAAAAGATATGCGATATGTAAAGTTAGAATTCTGTATGCTTGTTTTTTAAGCAAGTTAAATCCATTCCGAAGCAATTTCATCTCGCGCCAGCTGAAAAATGATCCGACTCCCCCCTTTGTTTTGCTATTCCACTCGATGATGATCAAGCTGAAAAGGTTCATCACATCCAGTACGTCTAGTATTTGGGGTGACTTTCGATCATGATCTGGTAGCACTTGAAAAACTTGAGCAATTACAACAACAACAACTACCTTGGTTTGAATATCGTACTGTGGTGGCACAATCCAAGAACAAGTGAATGCCATCGTGTTTTTGGCCTCTGATCAAGCGTCTTACATCACTGGTAGTGTGGTTCCTGTTGCTGGCGGTGATCAGGGCTAGTCTGATCGACATTTTTAACGATCAACAGCAAGGTTGAACACAATAGCAAGGAGGCTATGTTAGTGGCATCACTATTAAGACGTTTACAACAAGATTGGTCTATATCTGCCACCGTGGCGGGATTTTTAGCGGTACTGATTTCCTATTCAGGCCCATTGATCATCTTCTTTCAAGCTGCTCAACAGGCGCAAGTCTCTCCTGAGATGATGATCTCTTGGATCTGGGGCATCTCGATCGGCGCTGCTGTCGCAGGTATATACCTTTCAATCAAATTTAAAGTTCCTGTGATTACAGCATGGACGGCACCAGGGACGGCATTGTTGGTGACGCTGTTCCCACAGATTTCACTCAATGAAGCGGTAGCGGCCTATATCACTTCTGCTGTGATTATCTTTGTGATCGGGATTACGGGATATTTTGATAAATTATTAAAATGGATTCCGCCCAATATCGCTGCTGCCATGATGGCGGGGATTTTATTTCAATTTGGCCTGGGATTATTTAAAGCCAGCGACAGCATGCCAAGCATCGTCTTTGCCATGCTGTTGGTATTTTTATTTGCCAAGCGTTTTACCCCACGCTATGCCATGATCTGGGTCTTGCTCAGCGGTATTTTACTCAGTGTCATGTTGGGTGAGATCCACCCCGTCGATGCACAGTTTAGTTTGGCGATTCCACAATTTATTGCACCGGAATGGACTTGGAATTCATTTTTAAACCTCGCCATTCCCCTGACCTTGGTCAGCCTCACTGGACAGTTTTTACCCGGTATGGCGATCATGAAACTCAGCGGCTTTGATACCCCGGCTAAACCGATCATCGTCAGCACCAGTCTGGTGTCTATGGCTGTGGCTTGTGTCGGTGGCATTAGCATCGTTTTGGCATCGATCACTGCTGCTTTGTGTTTGGGCAAAGATGCACATGAACTCAAAGAGAAACGCTATATTGCCGGTATCGCCAATGGGATTTTTTATATTCTCGGTGGACTATTTGCAGGCAGTATCGTGATGTTATTTAGTTTATTGCCCAAGGAGTTGGTCGCCTCCCTCGCTGGATTGGCCTTGCTCGGTGCCATTGCCACCAATATCTCGGTGGCACTACAACATGAAGCCCGCCGTGATGCCGCGCTACTCACCTTTATGGCCACTGCATCGGGGATGCAATTTTTAGGCTTAAGCTCGGTGTTCTGGGGGATTTGTATCGGTCTCATCGCACATGTGATCTTGGATAGCCAGAAAGCAGTCCTACCGCTTGGCCCATCGAAAACCTCAGCAACACCTGTGAATTCTGAGGAAAACTAGCCCAATGCATATACTCAAGTTGGCTTGCATATCGTCAATTTTATGTGCGTGATGCCAGCATTAAAAAAAAGGCCCTGAACTGTATTGCTCAGGGCCTTTTATATGCGATCAGGAATCGTGGGTGGATTTGGTCAGGACTCAGGTTTCGGCTATTTATAGAGGCATTTTTAACGCTAACGTTTTTAAAATCGCCTCGCCTAGACAGTAAAGGAATCACAATTATCGATCATAAGTAGCATATGGCCTGAGTGCTACAACGGGTATAGGGTAATGGTTTATTACTTAGGCTATTTTAGATTTAGTTGTTTGAATGGTTGCAGCATTCCCCTTGAACTTTAGGGTTCAAGGGCTTTGATCGTTAAAGTGATTCAGTTTCACTCATTCATTGGATCGGCATAGGACTCGCAACCATGAATGAGCTATTTCGGCTATTTCACTTTATCCATGGGAACCACAACCTGAGATACCTTCCAACTTAAGCCTGCACGTTGCATGATGACAACTACACTGCTGTCATTGCTTGGATTTTTTGCGTTTACCTCAAAACTATTCATCGACAGATAACGGGTACTGTATTGTAATGCAGGTTTATTCGTGGCTTGATCTGTATTTTCAGCTTGATCTATCTGAATGCTTGGTTTTAAATCTTTGCCTTGTAGCAGCATAGTCATGCCTTGTGGCGTGATGGCAAAATCAACTATTTTATCGACCATCGCTGATGCAAACATGGCACCAATACCTTCCCAGCCATCATTCTTACTGCTGGACATCTCTTTGAGCATATAAGCATTGACTTGATCTTTAAAGCTTTGACGCACACTTGGATAATCAATATAAGTCGATATTTTTTCACTATCCCCAGCCTTAGCGGCATTTTTAATATTGTTGAGTACGATATAGGGTGAGGCAATTAAATAACCCAGCACCGCTATAATCCCAACAACGATTAATCCAACTACTTTCTTATTCATGTCTAAACCTTTGCCATCATGTTATACAAATGAAACTACACGTTAAAATGCCTAATCGTACATATGATATTCAGGAATGTACTTCCGCCCACCCTGCCATTGTATATTTCCAAGCTGCTTTACGCGAAGTCTTAAAGACGCACTTTTAAATACGCTATGGCAGTGAACCTAAATAAACCTGAATTCAGGTTTTTCATCGTTTTCTAAGCTGCTTTACGCTGAGTTTTAAAGAAGCACTTTAAAACACGCTCAGGCAGTGAACTGTAATGAATCGGAAAACCCCAAAATCCATATTTTCTAAGCTGCCTATACCGCATGAACCTAAATAAACCTGAATTCAGGTTTTTCCATCGTTTTCTAAACTGCTTTACGCTGGGTTTTAAAGAAGCACTTTAAAACACGCTCAGGCAGTGAACTTGATGTATCTAAGCCACCTGAACAGATTACATTTCTAAGCTGCCTATACGGCAGTGAACGGTTTTGAGCCTTAAGTGGGGGTGAAAAACTATTTCTAAGCTGCCTATACGGCAGTGAACTTCGATATACAGCAACACTGGTCGACTTATTTTTTCTAAGCTGCCTATACGGCAGTGAACCTTATTCAATTGAACGCTTTCTGATGCTACGATTTCTAAGCTGCCTATACGGCAGTGAACGCGTAAAAAGTTGTTAGGTGACGATTATGTGAATTTCTAAGCTGCCTATACGGCAGTGAACTCGCGCTACAAGTGAAACGCATCCCGAAGAATTTTCTAAGCTGCCTATACGGCAGTGAACTATCAATTGCATTCGATTCTACCAATGCAGATTTTCTAAGCTGCCTATACGGCAGTGAACGGCAAAGCGAATGCATGAGCGTAACCGAAACTTTTTCTAAGCTGCCTATACGGCAGTGAACCAACTGCGAATGTTAAAGCGGAACAACGTGATTTTCTAAGCTGCCTATACGGCAGTGAACTGTAATTTTATAGCAAAAAAACAAGTTATAACAGCACTTTAACTATAAAAACCCAAGTTTACCCCAAGTTTTTAGGCGCTGTTATAACCCATTGATTTTATTAGACTGTTAAAGAGTGAAAAAAAATTGGGTTAAAACTCTGGTACGCAAGCACTTGCGCTTAATCCATAAGTACTAAATTTCTGTACAGAATTTTTTTCCGAATTTTTCTTTTCGATAAAAAGTTTAAAACTTTTATCGGAGGTTAAGCTTTTCATTTGTATATAAGGAAGATCGGTTGTGGTGACAACATTTTGATAGCGTTTGAGTGCTTCATCAAAATCAATATCGCCACGTTTAACTCGATGACGCGCCAATCTTTCCGCATTGGTTTTAATTTGCTTTCGTTGAAAACAAACATATCCCGTGATCTTGTCCTGCGGGACTTCTCGAATAGACGTAATATGCACATAATCAGTCAATCGATCTAACCATTTTTGAAGCTTAAGGTTTTTTAACTCAGCTTCGGTTTCAGCAAAAATTCGAAGTTTTGATCCTAAAAATCCTATCCCGCGCTCAGAATTGAATCGGTATTGAGGAAATGAAGCACCAATATTTACCTGATTGTCATGATCTTTAACTTCTACAAGTGCTAAGTGCATTTGCGCGATTAGTCTTGACCATAATTCATATGGACTAAAATCATCGCTTTCAACTAAGGTCACTTCGATATAATGTTTCATAACCCTACCTCAAACTCTAATCTTAGTAACATATGCCAGTCCTTTCTTTCCTAGATAAAATGAAGATACACAAGCATCCTCAATTTTCTGCTCAAGATCCAATCCACGTTCTCGTGAAATATTTAGATTAATTTCTAACAGCCCATTGGCTTTAGTCAGTACAGATACAACCTCTCCGATTCCCTTTACTTTTTCTTTAAGTAAGTATGGATTACCCCAAATCAGTTTTTTGCTACCAGTTGTATATCGATCCATAAAATCCTTTTTGGTAAAACCACGCTTTGAAATACCACTCAACCCACCACTTTTAGTCAAACAATTTGATAAATCATATTGTTTCTTCAACCTATCAACTTGCAAATATAGCGCTGATGTGTAAAGGCTTATCGGAGTTAATTGACCTTTAGTAGTCAATTTATATTCAACGTCACTAAAGTGATTTTGAATAAACTCAAAAGCATTTTTAACATCATCATCCACATCAATGACTTTTGCTGCATTTAATAGTTCAAGTTGATCAATTACCTTCATTGGATCAAGATCAACATTCACATCTATGATGAATTCTGGATCAAGTATAAATTTTATAACCTCATCTAAGCTCAACCATAAAACACCCCACAATGCTGTCGAAAAAACAGATTTAAATGCGGGATCATTTGCTTTAATCAGCCCTGTAAACGAATTTTGATCAGTACTACCAGATATATTTCGAATATAAACCAGTTCATTTGAATGAACCGACTTATCAACGATATCGCTTTCTTCTAAGATCGCTTCAATATCACTAAAATAATAATCAGATTGCTGGCGCGCTTGATAGAGTTTTCGCTGCTCACCGATTAGTCGATTTAAAATCCCCATCACAGTATCTTTAGATACAGAACGTTTAATGTAGTTCCCCTCCTTTTTCAAAGTCGTCATTGAACCAATAAAATTACGACCAGTTTTAGGTAGAGGTTCATTATTAGACCCATCCAAAAAGGAGTTTCTCCATGAGGACTCGTACTCAATAGTAATTCGCATTTTTCACCTCACTATTGAGCTTCGAAGTAAATAGCATAATCCTCTTGACGCTCAGTGTTTGCCTGTTCCGGAGAGCGTTTTATACGCATCATTTTATTGCTATCGTTATAATCTAGTTGCACTTCTTCAACGTACATATAACCTTTGGCTTGTTTGATACTAAGCTCTTGCAACATTTGAATAGTTTCATTCACTAAAATATCAATTGCAGTATTATCTAATAAAATACCGGCTTCACCCTCTTTGAAGATTGTACCTTTACGAACATAATTGGCATGGAATGTTGCTTTTGGTTCTTTAGATGGATCTAAGCTTTTAATAAAATCTTGTACATGCTCTGCAATTTCCTCACCTTCACCTTCTTTAATAATCATTGAAGCACGATCAAACTTCTTATCTAAAGAAATAAACTCAAGCTGCTCAATGCTAATTGAGCCATATGCGATGTATTTTGTATCACCAAAAGTTGTTTTTGAATAAAACGAATTACTGGCAACTTCATTACCTTTAACATCTTTGCCTTTTTCTTTAGAGCCAGAACGTCCCATCTGCTCGAAATTACCATTACCAAGGTGATCTGTAAAATCTGTAATCAGTAATGGACTTGTACGTTTGCATTGACTCGATGGCACTACATAACCACGAATCAAACCCGTAATAGATGCGAGAACATCAATTAAGTTTTTATCCTTTGCATAATGTAAATCAAAAGCTTGATCACGGAATAAATGGTGACGTATACAATTCTGACTGATATATAAAGGAGTGCCATCTTTTACAGAAAAATTTAGATCCGAAGGATCTTTCTTTAACTTATAACCTTTCTCACTTTCACTACCAGTTAAGTTTGAGTAACCTCTGAGTTTTGGCATTGTATGGTTATCTATAATTCGACCTTCACTTTGCAATGTTGTTGGTCCGTTCCAGTTTACAACTCCGTAACCATATGCAGTTATTTTAAAATCTACACTTCTTATACCTGTTACTTTTGGCATTTTAAATCTCCTGATGTATTGCTGTTAAAAACTGAAGTTTTTGTAATGAAATTACCCCGATCGGTTGTTTATCACACACGGCATAATAAATAGCCTCTGTATGTCGGATACCGGTTCCGCCTACTTTATTTAAATCATCTTCGATATAACTCAGATATAAGGGATATTCAGCATCTCGTGAATAACTCTCTAAAACTTTGCATCTTTCTGGTAATTTTTTAACTGGGATACCTTCGACAGGGTGTGTTTTATCAATAGTTCCATGTTTTTGAGCGATAAATTTTAGAAGCCCAGTTTGTCTTATTGAACTTAATGATTCAGTCAAATGGTCAAATGTAGTTGCATTTTCACAAGTTGATTGGCAAGCATAATAGTTTTCAAAAATTGGTTTATTATAGTCATTCACATTTAGGACTGCTAATTGGACGAAACGACTATCACCCCTTAGTGATTTTTTGCTGATCATAGGTTTACATTTTTGATCATTTTTCACCCTAACCTTTACAGGATCTATTATTTTTTCATTCACCAAATTAATACTTTGCTTAATAGATTTTTGCATATCTTCGTTTACAGAAGAAGCACCTAAACTTGATAAATAAAATTCTTTATACAGTTTATATATATAAATTATTTGAAAACTTTCGTCACTTAAGGTTTCCTTTAAATATTTATACCAAGCTTTCGACGTATTTAATATATTTAATTTATCTAAAAAAATTGATGAAGGCCCAATGCTTTTTTTTAATTTAAAATCGTTACCAACTGCGACTTTCAAAATATTTACTTGGCTATTTGTTCCAAAACGATCTAAACGCCCTATACGTTGCAGTATGTTTTCAGGTGAAGTTATCTCGGTCAGCATAAAGTCACAACTAATATTTAAAGATGCCTGAACGATTGGACCACTCCTTAATACAGTATACTTACGACTACCATGTTCCTTAAATGATTCAAAAACCTCCTCAAACCATTTTTCTTTATCTTTACGTTTAAATTTAGAATGATAAAGCACACAGTTTTCATTATTTTTTTGATAAAGAAAACTTAATTGAGCTTGTTGCGCCGTATTACTAATAACAAATGTTTTTTTTGAGTAATTTAAATAAAAAGGATTGTTTTCAATCATTGATTCATCATAATCAACAAAGTCAACACTATACTTACTTAAGTTAAAAGATGTCATCTCGACTACATTAGAATACTTTCCGTCTATTTCGACACCTATAATTGATTTTAAAAAATGATACGGTGGAGTTGCAGACACCAATAATACTCTTTTATCATTTAACTTCCTCATATTTTTATTTGCTATTAACTCTGAAAACAATAAATTAAATATATCCATATTTGTATATTCGTGATACTCATCAAATATGATGTGAGCCTTCATAAAATGAAGTAAACCATCCACCTTAGTGTGTGTAACAATCGAACCTAGTATTTGATCAATTGTTGTTACAACAACATCACCTGAAAAGTATTTTTTAAAATGTGTTTCTTTCCCCCATATGTTCGTATATTTATGATCACCTGTCACAACTTCAACATTTACATTAGGTAGATAGTTTTTTGTTAATTCAAAAAAAATACTCTGACATACCTGTACACGAGGACAGATCCATATAATTTTTTTCGCGCCCTTTAACTTAGCCCATTCCAATGCAATTTTAGTTTTCCCACAACCAGCAGGACCAGCGAGTACAGCAACACCTGGTAACTTTGCAAGTTTATCTGCAACTTCATCTTGTTTTGGCGTTCGCTCACTGTTTGGGAACATACTCGAAGTAGCATCTAAATGGGCTGTTAAGTCAAACAAAGTATCTTGTTCATCAACTAATAATTCTTCAAGACGTTGTTGATAAACATAATCCTCTAAATCCTGAGCCTCTAATTTCGAGACTAAACGATCCGCGCTAATAACACATGCTCTAAGAAGGTTATGTTCCGCATTAACTTTAATCTCCAAACATAAATTACTAAAATTTATATCTGCCCCCTTTTTAATAGTATATGTTTTAAAGCTTGGAGTTTCGATCCCTTGTATTTTAGCTAAAAAATCATTTAAGTCAGATTTTATATTCTGCCCTTTCCATGGAGCAAAAGTTTTTAGAATATTATTTCTATAAATTTCTGAAATTCCATTAATCTTTTCCAAAAAAAAAATACTATCGTTAAATAATTTTTCAAATCCAGAAAATTCTATGTTTTTGTTTAAATTACTATAAATATCTACTAAACCTTTCCACTCTTTTTTTCTATAAGGCTTAGCATGATGCCAATAAATAACATGCTGTAAACTTTCTTTCTGCCTGTTATTTAACCCCTTGCACTGTTTTTCTAATATGTTAAATATTAATAAAGAAATTTCATTGTGTCTTGGGTGGTTTTCGAATGTAAAGTCTTTACCATTTATCTTTGCATCTATGTGCTGCCCATCATCTTCTGGCTCTTTTTGTTTCCCTTTTTTCACCCACTCTTGAAAATGTGGATCTAATTTTCCTAAATCATGTAAACACCCCGCTAAAAATGCCACTTTAGATAAATTTTCAAATTCATCATCGACCAATTTTCTAAAGAGTTGTTGCGCAATATATCCAATCGCAAAAGAATGTTCTGCTAATGGCTGTAATTGAGTATTGGCATAAAATTCATCTTTTTTTGCTTTCATTGTCATCACATCCATAAACATCTTTTTGAGTCGTGTTAACAGGCACGATCCCTACACTATTAAATTTATTACGATTACCCACAATCCACATCAATTCACTTCTACGATGTGAACGAATCCAACGACAACTGACCGCTGTGCTTTAGACTCGTTTTCTTAATATTGATTAACTCTAAAAACTTTTAAAAATCAATAACCAAAACCCATATAAACCGATGTATTCATTTATATTTACCAACATACGCTGTAATTCAACTTATGCAAACAGCTCAAATATGCAGCGCGACAAATTAGGACCTTCGCAAGTTCGAGTAGTCTAAGCACCGCCCTGCCACATCAATCATTTACTCAGCCTACAGCCAAAAAACTTTTGTTATACTCAAAGCACTTTCAAGCTAGACACACATCATCGCCAGCCTATACGCGCGCATGGATTGATTATTTTTTTAAAGTTTCAGGATCATCGTTATGTCTTTTAAAATCCACGTCATCGATGTAAAAAACCAACTACAAAACTATATCTGGGTCATCGAACATACTGCTACGCGTGAGGTGGTGGTGGTTGATCCCACTCAAGCAGACTTGGTGATTGATTTTTGCCAAAGCCATCAATTGACCCTCAGTCAGATTTGGCTGACCCACTGGCATAAAGACCATATTGGTGGTGTACCCGAACTAATCGCCAAGCGAAACATCCCCGTCTATGGCCCGCGTGATGAATTGAGTAAAATTCCCTTTATAAGTCACCCATTGCAGCACGATGATCATTTTGAGTTTCATGGCTTAGGCATCGATGTGATTGCAGTCCCAGGCCATACCTTGGGGCATATCGTGTACTTTGTCGATGGCATAGACAGTGTGTTTTGTGGCGATACCTTATTTGCCATGGGCTGCGGCCGATTGTTTGAAGGGACTGCTGAGCAGATGTATCACTCGCTGAATCGTTTGGCTGCATTGCCCATTCGTACGCAAGTGTATTGCACCCATGAATACACTCTGTCCAATGCACTATTTGCCCTGACCATCGAACCCGACAATATTGCGCTGCAAACCCGTGCCGATGAAGTCAAAGCCAAACGAGCACGTGGAGAAATCACCCTCCCAAGTAGTATTGAACTTGAACTCGCCACCAATCCATTTTTACGTGTAGAGAGTGTTGAGGAGTTTGCCCATATTCGCCAACTCAAAGATCAATTCTAATTAGATCCTCTATATAGATCCCATATCGATCCAAAATCGCTATGGGATTTTTTATGGCCTGATCAAGCACACCGGCTCAGCCTGATCTCAAAGTGTGATATTTCCCGCAAATATAAAATAACTTTACATTTCAATTACAACAAAATATTTCAGCCAATGAGAATCCAATCAGCATAAACAAATCGTTACACCTAAGTATGCAACACTACAAGCAACTGATTTGTATGGATATAATAATAAAATATCATTTCAATCCGCGTAGACAATGCGCTTGAAATTTAAGCAAAAAAATATCAAGGCTTATTTTTTCAATGTAAATTAAAAAACTCTTGCAAACTCACCCTTTAAAAACAACTGCTTCATCCCTATTATTTTTAGAGATAGCGTGAAGGAGTTAGGTCGTGAAAAAAGTAGTTAAAGCAAAGAACATCATTGCATTTAGAATTTGGTTAGAAAAATTAGGCTATTCGGTGAAGAATCTAGCAGACGGTAAGGGATTCACCTTTAGTTTTAAGAAGCAATACGGCTTGGTCACTTGCGATCTTGCTGGTAACTCATTGGCAATGCAGTTGGGTGAAGAGTTTGAGGATCATCTCAAGGCCTAATCCATTCATTTCATGTTTTGCCTTTATTTATTTTAAAGGTCTAAACGATCTTCAGTACCTTAGTCACGCATGATCCTAGAAAAAATAAACGTCATGACGAAATTATCAACTTTAAGCATTCACTACACAGTGGGTGCTTTTTTTATCACCAAAACAATGACCTTGTTCTGGTGAAAATCATTTAAAGCTGTTTTAAAAATCAACAGAATGGCGTGATTTTAGCCATCAGCCCCATGAAATGAATATTAATAAAGCAAACAGCGTGTTTCTGTAGTAAATCTTATTGACGACTGCGACTTTCATCCCTAAAATGCGCATCAGATTCTCCAATAGCTCAGTCGGTAGAGCGACGGACTGTTAATCCGCAGGTCCCTGGTTCGAGCCCAGGTTGGAGAGCCACTATTCTTCCATAGCTCAGTTGGTAGAGCGACGGACTGTTAATCCGCAGGTCCCTGGTTCGAGCCCAGGTGGAAGAGCCAAGATTCTAAAGAAGCCCACGTCTAACGTGGGTTTTTTTATGCCTGAATATTTTAGCTCTATTTGATCTACAGGCTTAAGTGCTAGGTATGCCGGCATAGAGATGCTGCTTATTTAAGCCAAAATCGCAACTTTGCCGATAAAAAGGACAATCAAATCAACTATAAGCACTTTTTATGCCGATAGGCTTGACCAAAGTGGTTTAGATGCATAAAATGCCACTCAGATTCTCCAATAGCTCAGTCGGTAGAGCGACGGACTGTTAATCCGCAGGTCCCTGGTTCGAGCCCAGGTTGGAGAGCCAAATTCTAAAAGCCACTTCACTGAAGTGGCTTTTTTCATGCTTAAAAATATTGGCTCCTATCGTCCGACGCCAGACAACCCAAGCTTAAGCCAAAAAAAACCCTTCTATAAAGAAGAGTCTTCGTCAAAGATCTACCGCGAAATTTCATCCACGCTTCGAACCTTGATTATTGAGCAAGCACTATTGACCTACCACTGCAACTTGATTGGACTGTGGATTGACAGTCGCTGCACTTGCAACTGCTTCGGTCGTGCTCAGCGCACTTGCTGCTTGCTGCTCGGCTTTCACAGGTCGCAAGGCCTGTTGCTTACGGATCAACTCGTCAATCTCACGTTTATTTTCAAGGTCAGATTTGACAGCGATAAATTTAAACCCAAGCATTGCGATTAAAAATATTGAAGGTAGGACCACCCAAAGGATGAGTTTAGGATTAACCTTCTTTGCTTGCGCCATGCCACTACCCTATCGCTATTGATTGAATGTGCCACTATATCAAAGTCAAAATCGAATACAAAACCAAAATCACATAAAAAAGGAGCCGTAGCTCCTTTAATCTTTATCGACTTCGGAATAGATCTATTACTGAGCAGGCATATATTTCTGCACGAAGTTGAGCAAACGTGGTTGCTCTTTTACGATGGCTTCGGTATGCGTTGCCTTTGGCACAATCACTAACTCAACGTTTGGCGAACCTAAGTCAACCAAGCCCTTAACCATCCCCTTAGTTACAAGCGCAGGCACGTTGGTATCCGCTTCACCTTGTAAAATCAGCAGTGGTTTATCGATACGCTTGGTGCCTGGTTGACTATCCGATAAGAATTTCTTAATTGATTTATTGGCTCTAAAGTTTTCTTCATTTAGCCCAGGATAATCTTTGAGTTTCTTATCTGGGTTCGCAGTCATAAACTTAATGATGTCTTTTTGGAATTGGTAAACCAAACTCAACTCTGGATCATCTTTGTTGGATAAACACAGACCATTTTCACCCGTGCTTCCCTCACCCAGTTCCGCAATAGCTTTGGTGCGCTCTTGGAATATCTCGCTGTAATCAAAACGTGGCTCATAGGCCTTGATGCCGATCCCTGCTAAAGCAGCATAAGCCAACAAAGTCGCTTGAGACTGTACCGATACACGTTTATCTAGAGGCACATTGCCCGCAATTTCTTGCACTTCAATGCCAGCTAATGCAAGAGGTGCAACATCTAAAATAATCGTCCCTAAGCTTGATGCTGGTGCGCCAGCAACTGCACCTTTGTAAGTATCATCCTTAGCGGCAAATTCTGCAGTACCAATCGAGGCTTGGCCGCCCTGAGATTGACCCACTGACATCCATGCGCCATTTAAGTCATTGCCGTATTTTTCTTTAAAGGCTTTGACTACATCAATTGCCGAATTGGCCTCACTGATCATATTCAAGTAAGGATGGATGCCTTTGCTGCCTAGACCTTCATAGTCTGGTGCCACGATCACATAGCCTGCCGCCAATAGCTCTTTGGCTAAGCCTGCAAAGTTTGCATTTAACACATTATTACTCGGTGCACAGGCATCGGCCACACCCACGGTACCATGCTCCCAAACCACCACACGCCAGCCATCTTTTGGCTTTTCAGTTTTCGGGAAAAAAACCAGCGCAGTGGCTTGGGCTTTTTGACCCGCTACATTGGTCATGTTGTAGGTCATGGTCTTGACCGAAGCTGCATTGATTGCAGCGATCGCGGTTGGTGTTTCTTTGATATAAGCCGTTTCACCAACATAACTACTATATTGCGGTGATTTAAATTCATCCTTGGTATCGTCATTACACGCGCTCAGGAATAAAGCACCTGCACAACTAAACGCCAATAATGTTTTTTTAAAAATCTGATTCATCAATTAATCCCTGTTTTTTCCAAATACTCGCCGTGAGATCGAGTAATAAAACACAAATAAATGCATTTGAACAGAGCTTGAATTTTAAAAAACCTGATCAGGATCAATCCAATATTTAAACAGTTTTGAATAATTATCTCTCGGCATACATCACAATTCACATAACTATTGTTTAATGGTTCAGTTTTTATAGCGATGGCTTAAGCCATAAGAATCATATTCAATTAAATATTCACTAAAAAACAATCATTAAATTAAAACCAAATACCATCAACTTGGTTTAAGCTTTTATTTAAACAAATACAGCTCCTGCTGCCATAGCCATGCAAGTTGAAGAAGAGTACTCAAAAAAAACAGAGCATCATTTGAACTACTGAGTCAATAAAATTTTCATTTTTCAAATATTAAAAGGAGCCTAAGCTCCTTTTAATATTAATTAGTTTATACCTTGCGGCTTAATTCGCTGGCATATGCTTTTGAATAAACTTCACCAATTCTGGATTTTTTTCCACGATGGCTTGAGTATGACTTGCCCCAACCACAGGTAGGAAAGTGACATCGGTCCCCATCCCTTTGAGTCGTTTTTGTAAGGCATCCGTGACTGGATACGGCACTGCCATATCTGCGGTGCCTTGAATAATCATCACAGGGCTATTAATTTTCTTGGTTGCAGGTTGATTATCCGCCAAGAATTTTTTCACGGTTGGATTTTCTTGGAAATCTTTATTTAATGCCGGATAGTCCATCACTGACTTGCTGCTATCTGCCTTTAAGAAGGCATTGATATCATTTTTGAATTCTGTTTCCAAATCAGCTAAACACAGTCCATTTTCGCCAGTGGTTCCCTCTGCACGTTCTGCAATCAATCCTGAGCGATTACCAAATAAAGCTTGGTATTTAAATTGCGGTTCAAAGGCTTTAACACCCACTACGGTATACGCCGCATAGGCCAATAACTCCGAATAAACCCCAACGGCAGTATCAATTTTACCTGCTTGTACCAAACCATCAATTGCACCAGGCGCCACTTCACTGATGATATAACCCAAACTCGATGCCGGTGCACCTGCAACCGCACCTTTATAATTTTTATCATCATTCGACAACTCTGCAGTGCCTAAAGATGCATGTCCGCCTTGGGATTGTCCGACTGACATCCAAGCACCATTGTACTGGTTGCCATAGCGCTCTTTGACCGCTTTGACCGCATGGATCGCTGATTTGGATTCACTGCCAAGATTAAGATAAGGATGTATACCTGGGGTACCTAAGCCTTCATAGTCAGGAGACACCACCACATAACCTGCAGCCAAAAGCGATTCGGCCATATTTTTAAAACGCGGATTAAAGGGATTATTACTTGGTGCACAACTGTCACCCACCCCAACCGTACCATGCTCCCACACCACCACACGCCAACCGTCTTTAGGTTGTGGTGTTTTAGGGATCATGACCATAGCGGTTGCTACAGCATTTTTATCCAGTACATTGGGCATGTTATAACGCATGATCTGTACCGATGCAGCACCGGGCATATTTTCAAGATTATATTTAGATTCTGAAATATAGCTGGAATACTTAGGATTACCCGAGCCATTATCATCATCGTCATTACACGCAGTTAAAAATAAAGCACCACTACAACTGATGACCAATAAGCTTTTTTTTAAAATCTGATTCATTCTTTGATCCCTTTATTTTAATGTCGTACTCATCATGAGTAACTCCACTAAATAGAACATAAAAAAACCAATCTGACTAGTTAGAAATAAGCAAAAGTGCAATATAAACAGCTCATAAAATATACTATCAATCACATCATCACTTTAGCGCATAGGGATCGCTCTACCAATGAATACTTAAATTACATAGACTTATGTAAATTAATATAAAAAAATCCACCCTAAGCGGTGGATGTTTTTGTAGCAGTATTAACTCAACTCATTTTTTATTTAATTAAAATAACTGATCCAAGTCCAATGTATTGAAACTCAATCTACAACTATGGATTATTTACAATAATGCTCATTACAACAGCGCTAAAAATATACCAGCAAAGATCATTACCCCGATCCAGCGATTATGCCGAAAAGCCCAGAAACAACGTTGCGGATCACGATCTTTGGTTTTGCTCCATTGGTAAATAAAATCAATCGCTGCTGCGAGCAGCCCTAACCAACCCAATGGCCAGAGTAGATTTTCGATATACAGCGCCGTGCCAATCAACAAGATGCTCAGTACTTGTAAGCTCGATATAATCTGAATGTCATAGCGTCCGAACAGGATCGCGGTCGATTTAATCCCGATTTTTAAATCATATTCACGATCAGTAATGGCATATTGAGTATCAAAGGCAACGGTCCAAGCCAGATAACCAAAATAGATCAACCAACAGGTCAAGTCTGGAGACACCCCCACTGCGGTATAGGACATGGGGATGGTCCACGCAAAGGCTGCGCCTAAAAACACTTGCGGCAATTGGGTATAGCGCTTCATAAAGGGATAGATAAAAGCTAAAAACAATGCGCCAAATGACCAGTAAAAGGTTTCAATCGGTAGGAAAAACAACAAACTGGCACTCGCTGCCACCAAAACCAGAAAAACCATGACTGCTTCTTTGCCGCTGATCACGCCTGTGGCCAAGGGACGGGTTTTGGTACGCTCAACGTGGGCATCGACTTTACGGTCAGCAAAATCATTAATGGCGCAACCTGCGGCGCGCATAAACAATACCCCCAAACTCATGACAACCAAGATCTTGAGGTCAGGCATGCCTCCTGAAGCAATCCATAATGCCCATAAGGTTGGCCAAAAAACCAATTCAGTACCGATGGGTTTATCAAATCGGCAGAGATAATAATAGGCTTCTAAACGTTGTCGCCAGTTAATCGTGTCTATCGTGGCCATGATGGTCCTTAAGCATGTGGATGCTGTATCCGCTGTGCAGCAATAAATTGCTCAAAAGCAGGTAAAAAAGTTTCTTGTACAATGAATTTACAACCGTGCCAAGTATAACAACTTTGCCGCGTCCAACCGTCTGCTAAATACAGAACACGGCGTTGACACAAGGGTTGGTGACGTTGAAATAAAAACCGCCCAATCGGTTGGCTGCCGATGTGTTGAAACAGTCGTGCTTTGCCTTGTAGGCTGAGAATG
Source organism: Acinetobacter calcoaceticus (assembly GCF_004345325.1). Taxonomy (GTDB): domain Bacteria; phylum Pseudomonadota; class Gammaproteobacteria; order Pseudomonadales; family Moraxellaceae; genus Acinetobacter; species Acinetobacter calcoaceticus_D. The sequence continues at coordinate 97,299 of NZ_SLVJ01000012.1, read as the reverse complement.
GGAAATATACTGGTGGCCTTGACCCAAGGCTGATCCTCACATCCATAGAGCAGGCTTTCCCGTACCCAAGAGGTGTGATGAAATGGCATCTGCATCCATTTACTGTCTAAGAAATTCATTTTTTTAAAATATTGTTGTGTGGGTTCTACCCGAAATACCCCACCTGCCAAAGACTTCAGTTGCTGTGTCAACGAGCCAGAAGCATATAACCACGATTTTAATTCCGGATTTAAGTCCTTGTTAAACAATGGTTGAGACGGCATTTTTCACTTCTCAGAAAGGTTTGCAGGAGTATAACTGAAATTAGCCACAGCAGACAAAGCCCCCTACAAACTTGAGTTAAATATACCCAGTTGACTGGTTTTTTGATCAGTTGGCCAAGCTTAGGCTTGAATTTGAATATATTGCCATCATCTTGAATTACATAGATTTGATAATATGATGGGAATGTGAACTCATTTTTCATTTGTCATCAAACGATCATCTAAATCGGGCATCAATGTTTTGTCCCTTCAGTAAATAACTTTTAGACAAATTGGTCTGAGTCATTTATGTTTGGATAGTCGGATTTGACAACTAGATTCATTTTTCCGATTTTAGTGATGTAAAAATACTATTTCCCCAATAAAGAAAGTTCCCTTATTCTAATTTCATATTAGATATGTCCCTTACTCAACTCATGGAGATAAAGATGAGCTTAATTAATACTGAAGTTAAACCATTTAAAGCACAAGCATTTCACAACGGTAGCTTCCTAGAAGTGACTGAAGCAGATCTTAAAGGTAAATGGTCTGTATTCTTTTTCTATCCAGCGGATTTTACTTTTGTTTGCCCAACTGAACTTGGTGACCTTGCAGACAATTATGCTGAATTCCAAAAATTAAACGTTGAAATCTACTCAGTTTCTACTGACACGCATTTCACTCACAAAGCTTGGCACGATTCTTCTGAAGAAATTAAGAAAATCCAATACCCAATGCTAGGTGACCCAACTTGGACTTTGGCTAAAAACTTCGAAGTGTTAATTGAAGCTGCTGGTCTTGCTGACCGTGGTACTTTCGTTATCGATCCAGAAGGTAAAATCCAAATCGTTGAAATCAACGCTGGTGGTATAGGCCGTGACGCAACTGAATTACTTCGCAAAGTAAAAGCTGCTCAATATGTACACGCTCACCCAGGTGAAGTTTGCCCAGCTAAATGGAAAGAAGGCGAAGCTACACTTGCACCTTCAATCGACCTCGTTGGTAAAATCTAATCATCCTTGATGACGATTTAAACTGATAAAAAAAACCACATCAATTTGATGTGGTTTTTTTTGCCTGCATGTTTAGGCTTGCAATGCGATGTATGGACTAAGACTTGGCGGTGATCACAAATAAGCCTGCGCCCAGTGCCAAGGTTGTGGTCATAAAGCGCTGATCTTTTTTGACTTCATCGATAAAACTTTTCACTTCAGCTGCATGTGAAATCACATTGTCGACGATGAGCACCCCACCCTTGGGATTGAGTAACTGCGGCAATTGCGCCCAATAACTCAGATAAGCATGCCGTTCTGCATCGAGCAAGATCAGATCGTACTGCTGTGGATGATCCGCGATGAAATCTTTGGCATCTCCGACCCAAAAGTCGATTAGATGATCCAGCTCAAAGGCTTTGGCATAATTTTTAGCTTGTTCTGTCCGACTGGCATCGATTTCAACTGTGGTCACGCTGCCACCAGTGACTTGCGCCGCATTGGCCATCCATAAAGTCGAATAACCTGTAGAGGTGCCTATTTCTAATATTTTTTTTGATTGCTGAATCCGAATCAGCATCGCAATATACTGGGCTGAATCCGGTTCAATATTTCGATATCGCTTAATTCGATCACTTTGCTGCGCATCATGTTGCATAAAACGACGATACAGCGCATCAATACGATCAAGAAAACTAGCACTTAAACTCATGAGACGTATTTCCCTGAAATCTTGTCTAAGTAATTAATCATTACATGACTTTAGGTCAATCTAATGACATTCACTTCGGCTTTAGTTGAGTTCTTGTTCAAGCTTAAAACGCGGTACTTGACTGCCATCGGCTAAGCTCACCTGTTCGACAAACATCGTTAAAGGGCGAATCCACATCGAATAATCACCATATAAACATTGGTATACTACATGCGGCTCTTGGGTTTCACTATGTTGGGCCACGTTGAACACTTGGTAGAGCTGGCCTTTGTAATGGCGGTAAATTCCTTTGCTGATCTGCATGTTATGCCTCGTATCTTATTTATCCATACCATTGTAATGCGTATTATATCAAGTGATGGCGGTCTTTGATTCTAAAAACCGATCTAGTTTATAAAAACAAACTGTTTTGACTATAATGAATTTTATCGTATGATGTTTTTAGTCACAAAATACTATCGGAATGGGGAACAAGCATGTTAGACCAAAACATTAAAGCGCAACTTAAAACTTATTTAGAACGTTTGGAAAGCCCAATTGAATTGGTTGCTGCACTGGACCCGATCAACAATGCAGACAAGTCAGATCAAATCAAAGAGTTAGTGACTGAAATTGCTGAACTTTCGGATATGGTTACTGCACGTTTTGATGGTGACAACAGCCGTCGTCCAAGTTTTGGTATCGCTAAAGTGGGCGAGCAACCACGGGTGTTTTTTGCAGGCTTACCGATGGGTCATGAATTTACCTCATTGATCTTGGCGCTATTACAAGTATCGGGTTATGCCGCTAAAGTGTCTGATGAAATCTTAGATCAAATTAAAAACCTGCATATTTCTGATAACTTCGATGTATTTGTATCTTTAAGCTGTCACAACTGTCCAGATGTGGTTCAAGCCTTGAACTTGATCGCAATCCATAACCCGGGCACGACAGCAACCATGATTGACGGTGGTTTCTTCCAAGCTGAAGTTGAACAACGCAAAATCATGGCTGTACCGATGTTGTTCCAAAACGGTGAACATATCGGCCAAGGTCGCATGACGTTAGAAGAAATCGTGGCAAAACTAGATACCAACTCTGCAGCTAAAGATGTAGAACGTTTAAATGCCAAAGATGCCTTTGATGTCTTGGTGATTGGTGGTGGTCCTGCAGGTGCTTCTGCTGCAATGTATGCAGCGCGTAAAGGCATCAGTACCGGGATCGTGGCTGAGCGTTTTGGTGGTCAAGTTATGGATACCATGGACATCGAGAACTATATCTCTGTCCTCAAAACCCAAGGTCCAACTTTTGGTCTAGACATGGAAAATCATGTTCGTGCCTATGATGTGGATCTAATGAACCTACAAAAGGTTAAAACCATCGTCGCTGCCGACCAGACTGCCAATGGCCTAGTGGAAATCGAGCTTGAAAATGGTGCCAAACTCGAATCTAAAACCGTGATCCTGTCTACAGGTGCGCGTTGGAGAGAGATGAATGTACCGGGCGAGAAAGAGTATAAAACCCGTGGTGTTGCGTATTGCCCACACTGTGATGGTCCCTTGTTTAAAGGCAAACGTGTTGCTGTCATCGGTGGTGGTAACTCAGGCGTAGAAGCTGCGATTGATTTGGCTGGTATCGTTGAACATGTCACTTTAGTTGAGTTTGACACCCAGTTACGTGCCGATCAGGTACTGCAAAACAAACTACGCAGCTTGCCGAATACCGAGATCATTCTCAATGCATTATCGACTGAAGTGATTGGTGATGGTCAGCAAGTGACCGCATTGAAATACAAAGACCGTGCGACAGATCAAGAACATACTGTTGAACTTGCAGGGATCTTTGTACAGATCGGTTTGTTGCCAAATACTGATTTCTTAAAAGGCCAAGTTGAATTGTCTAATCGTGGCGAGATCGTGATCAATGCACGCAACGAAACCAATCTCAGTGGTGTATTTGCTGCGGGTGACTGTACCACTGTGCCGTATAAGCAAATTATTATTGCTGCGGGTGAAGGCTCTAAAGCTTCATTGTCTGCCTTTGATTACATCATCCGCTCTGGTCAATAAGCGTTTTAATCTGCACGACAATACACAATTAAAGTGATTTAAATAGGCTGCCTGATCGGTGGCCTATTTGTTTCTGATTTTAAAAAGCTCTTGTTCATGCTCCATTCGCTCTGCGCTGCAATGCCAAAATGTGTGTAGTTATAGGTCCAAAATAATCTGTGCTAAACCAAATAAGTCTCGACCAAGGCTTTCCAGCAGTTTGAGCCAATGAGGATATTTTCATCATTAAAATCATATTCGGCATTATGGATCGAGCAGCCACCGAAGCTCCCCTCGCCATTGCCCAAAAAGAAATAGCATCCGGGTACGATATCCGACATCAGGGCAAAATCTTCAGAAGTCATTTTCTTTTCACTCAAGCCCCTCACCACGATTTCCTTTTGATGGCGCTGCAATGCTTGGATCAGAATCTCAGTTTCATGCGGGCTGTTGACCAAAGGCGGCACCAGATCATCGATGATCAGCTCAAACTTAACATTAAAAGACAAGGCTATGCCCTGCGTAATCTGCTTTAAGCGTTGGGTGATTTTCTGCATCACCGCCTTGCTGTCCGTGCGGATACTGAGCTGAATCACCGCTTCATTCGGAATAATGTTAAAGGCCGTACCCGTATGAATCGAACCAATGCTGATCACGGCGTAGTCTTGCACAGCAAGGTTGCGTGATTTAATACTGTTCACCGCATCGATAAAGGCACCCACTGCAAGAACTGGATCATGGGTCAGTTCAGGAATACCGCCATGCCCACCCAAGCCAATGATTTTACACACTACTTTGTTTAAGCCTGCCATCATGGTTCCAGTCTGTACTTCGACTGTGCCCACAGCTATGCCCGGCATATTGTGAAGGCCATAGACCGCATCACACGGGAATTTTTCAAATAGACCCTGCTCAATCATCTGCTTGGCACCTTTTAGTGTTTCTTCAGCTGGCTGAAAAATCAGGTTTAAAGTGCCATTAAAATCCACCTGATCTGCAATCTGCTTGGCCGCAGCCAGTAATAGGGTGGTATGTCCATCGTGGCCACAGGCATGCATTTTCCCTGCAACTTTACTAACATAACTAAAATGGTTCTTTTCCAAGATCGGTAATGCGTCCATATCCGCACGAATTCCCAGACGTTTATCGCCTTGACCTTTTTTCAGTACCCCCACTACACCATGCCCACCGATATTACGATGCATTTGATAACCATAGGCATTGAGATGATCCGCCACCAATTGTGCGGTTTGAATGGTATCGCCCTCTAGCTCGGGGTGTTGATGGATCTGGTGTCGGATCCCGATAAAAGCGTCTAGTTGCTTTTCATCCATGGTTCTCTACTCCCTATATCATTCTCTTTGTCGATGTCTATTCTCTATGTCGATGTCTATTCTCGATGACTGCGCTCTATATCTAAGTCTAGGTCTAGGTTTGTCATTGACTGGCTGGATTGTATTTACGTTTTAGTTTTAACATTTTCGGTGAAGTTTCTTTCATTTTGATCACGGATAATATCCCGATCAGTATGGTTAAACTTAGATAATAGGCGGGTGCGGTACGATCAAAAATGGAAATCAACCAGGTCACGATAAAGGGTGCGAAACCACCAAACAGCATTACCGCCATGTTGTAGGCAATGGACATAGACGTGGTGCGGCCCAACACTGGAAATTGCTCAGAAATCGCTGCAGGTGATGGGCCAAACATCATCGCGATCCCAAAACACAGCACCAACTGCATCGTGAGTAAGCGCCCCAAAGACGGTGCTTCGATCACAAACTGATACAGCGGCAAAGCCGTCAACAATAAAATCAATAAACCGGTATATAACACAGGCTTACGCCCTACATAATCCGACCATAACCCCGCCAGTGGAATCACAATCATCATCATGCTCACCGCTAAGGCTTGGATAAATAACACATCACCCATTTGCAGCCCCAGTTTGGTATGCGCAAAAGTCGGAGTATTCACCAACACCACATAAAATGAACCTGTGGCACTAATGGTCAGCCCCATACTCAAGCCGATTTCTTTCCAAGAACTGCGAACGGTATGCTGAATCGTGGCACGACTATTTGTTGATGCTGCCCTGCTATTGAGATATTCATCGTTTTCATCTAGATGGCTACGAATCCACAACCCGACTGGACAGATCAGCAAGCCGATGATAAAGGGAATCCGCCAGCCCCAAGATTCCAACATCGCAGGGGTTAAAAATTCATTGACCGCAGCAGCGATGGCCGAACCAAACAGCACAGCCAGACACTGCCCAAAAAATTGCCATGAGCCATATAAGCCTTTTTTATCCAGTGGTGCGGCCTCAATCACAAAGGCGGTTGAACTGGCATACTCGCCACCTGTAGCAAAGCCTTGCAGCAATCGAGCGATCACGATCAAGATCGGTGCGGCAACACCAATACTGGCCGCAGTCGGTGCAAATGCAATCATCGCCACAGCCAAGGTCATCACCGAAATAATCAGCAATAATGCCGCCTTACGGCCATGCTTATCGGCATAGTAGCCAATCAATATCCCGCCCACAGGTCGCATCAAAAAGCCGACCCCAAAAGTCCCCAGTGCCAATAGCAATGAGGTCAGTTCATTTTTTTCTGGAAAGAATAATTTGGCGATGGTGGTGGCTAAAAAACCATAAATTAAAAAATCGTACCATTCCAAAGTATTGCCAATCACTGCTGAGATAACTTTTTTCTTAATCTGTGTATCCATCGACATAATCCTTGTGATGAGCTGCAGTGTGTTTGCATCCTGCACATCTGTTCGCTATCAGCGATAGCGAGCCAAGCTTTTAATTTTTTATGGATGATTTGATGCTGAGCTACAGCGAATATTGATATTGAAAATGATTTAAAAATCGCATGACTTTTAATTCTTATTGTTTAACTCAGCTACACAGTTTAATCAATCTATTTTCGTTATTTAGATGCGTGTCATTTACATTTTCAAAGCTAGATCATTCAAAATTAAAATGATATATGCAGAGAGAAATATAATTATAAGCCATGGCTGGCTTATTCAATGAGCAGCTTTAACTAAAATTTGAGCACCCGTTCACCCTGCATAAACGCACGAATTAAACACAGCTAAAGAGTCGCGATTTTAATGATCCTCATTGCTAAAAAGCATTGCTTCTTATTCATCACAACTTAACAATAAAACCAAATTAATAGTGCATTTTTATTTGAAATTGAGGGTTTAATCAGGCTAAAGTAGCGCCACTTTCGAATATGATTTGATTTACTTATGTCTTATGTTTACCACAAAGAGCACCACTTTATTCACCGTGCAGGATGGTTAAGAGCCTCAGTTTTAGGGGCCAATGATGGGATTATTTCAGTGACCAGTTTGGTCATGGGTATGGCTGCTAGTGGTGCATCTACAGAGACATTATTGGTGACCTGTATCGCCGGTTTAATCTCGGGTGCCACCTCCATGGCAGCAGGCGAATACATTTCGGTAAAATCACAATCAGACATCGAAGAAGCCGATTTAAAATTAGAAGCCAGAGAGCTTGAGCGTAATCCGCAGCATGAGCTGAATGAATTAACCGATATTTATATCAACCGAGGACTCGACCCTGCACTCGCGCATGAAGTTGCGGTGCAATTGACCGCCAAAGATGCGCTTGAAGCCCATGCCCGTGATGAAATCGGCATCAATGATGTTACTTCAGCACGCCCGATTCAAGCGGCTTTTTCATCGGCATTGTCATTTTCCATCGGTGTGATCTTTCCAATGTTGGCGATCCTATTCAGTCCCGAAGCCTATTTGGGTTGGATTGTGATGATCGTTGGGGTGATTTCCTTGGCCGTACTCGGTGCATTATCCAGTTATTATGCCGGCACCTCGATGCTCAAAGGCAGCCTTCGTGTCTGTATCTGGGGCATTATCGCAATGGCATTCTCGAGTTGGATTGGCTCTTTGTTCAATGTTGCTCCCCTCTAAGAACCTAATCGCACGCCAACATTAGAGACTTTTCTCATTCATATAGCGCCAGTAACGCTTCGGTACATATTGGATATGCAACTTGAGGTTTTGTCTGGCGCGGATATTGACACTATCAAAGTAATCTTTCCACAGTTGATCGTAGAGCGCCTCATCTGGATCTAAGTCAATACTAAATGCTTGACTGCGCCCAGTACTGAGCTGCGGATCAAGCTGCTCAGCATTGAGATCCACTTGGTGGATTTCACTCAAGTCATAGTAGATCCCGTAACGGCGTTTCTCATCGTAAATCAGCCACTTTTGGTCTTGATAGCGGGATTTAAAATGCCGTTCGATGATTGGTAGCACATTAAAATCAGGACGCACCAAACTTAAGAAAATACCATCACTGCATTTTTTAAAACGCACAAAGGCTTCCATACGGTGCTTCTCTCTACCGACCTGTTTGGCCCATTGCGATACGGCCAAGACATCGGGATGACCATAATCCTTTTCAATCGATTGGCTAGACTGGAACAGATAGAGCGCAAAATTAAATAAATGTTGAAATGCGGCCTGCTGCTCGGAGAGAAAACAATAATAAAAACGTCTTAATCCAGCAGCTGACAATTTTAACTGCAGACCCTGCCAAACCCGCTGTGCTTGCTGTTCATGACTGGCAACCTCGATGGGCTGATCAAACAGTCCCGTTAGCTGCGATTCAGATGAAACCTGTACCGAATATTCTTTGAATTGGAATGCACGAAAAATACAGCTCAATAATCCAGTCAAAGTGCCATCAAAAATATAATGCGCCATACTTAGAAACCAAAGCCCAATTGCGGTGACAGTTGTTGGGTATATTTGGATTGACCGGATTGCAAAATTTGTTGCCTGATCTGGCTCGGGGTGCGATCTTGTGGCAGATGTGGGCTATCCGCACAGTAGATAAAATGTTGGGCGCGGCTATAGGCAATGCCCATACGTTTTAATTGATCAATATGAATCTTGCCAAAACGGCGTGCTTGAATGATTTTTTTGGCTGAGCGTACCCCAATCCCCGGGACACGAAGAATCATGACATAGTCAGCACGATTAATATCAATTGGGAATTGTTCTGGATGGCGTAGTGCCCATGACAATTTAGGATCAATGTCTAAGTCTAGGTTGGGATGTTGATCATCGACCAACTCCGTGGCTGCAAAACCATAGAAACGCATTAACCAATCGGATTGATAGAGTCGATTTTCACGTAATAATGGCGGTGCTGAACCTACCGCAGGCAGCGCTTGATCAGTCTGGTTAATCGGTATATAGCCTGAGTAATAGACCCGCTTCAGCTTAAATTCTTTATAGTGGCGATCGGCCATTAAGATCACATCTTGATCAGTCTCATCTGCTGCACCAACCACCATCTGCGTGGTTTGCCCTGCAGGAACAAATTTGGGCACTGACTTTATTAACTTGCGTTCATCTTTGAGTTGGATCAGGCGATCACGCACTATGCCCAAGTCCTTTTGCACCTCCTGATGATTCTTCTCAGGGGCAAAGCGTTGTAAACCTGCCTCGGTTGGCATTTCCAGATTGATGCTCATGCGATCAGCATACAGCCCAGCTTCGGTGATCAACTCTGGCGACGCACCCGGAATGGTTTTTAAATGGATATAACCATTAAAATTTTCCTCCAGACGCAGCTTCTTCACCACCTGCAACATACGTTCCATGGTGTGATCCGCAGATTTAAAGATTCCAGAACTTAAAAATAAGCCTTCGATATAATTTCTGCGGTAAAAATTGATGGTTAAATCAACCACTTCTTGCACTGTAAATGCAGCGCGTTGTACATCATTGGAACGACGCGAAACACAATAAGAACAGTCAAAAATACAAACATTGGAAAACAAAATTTTGAGCAAAGAAACACAACGCCCATCTTCGGTATAGCTATGACAAATCCCAGATCCAGTATTGCCTAGACCCTTGTCTTTGTTTTGGCGATTGCTGCCACTCGAAGAACATGAGACATCATATTTGGCTGCATCAGCTAAAATTTGCAGCTTTTCACGGATACGATCAGACATAGCGAACTCACGATGACAGGAATCAAATAGGATAAAAAACATCAAGCTTGAAAACTGGGTCATTGATCTACAAAGCGACATCAGCTGTCGTTTAATTTGACTGCACCACACATTAAGTAATGCTTCAATCAAAAGGGATCTAAACTGCTAATACTTAATATCTAAGAAGTGGTTAAATTTTACCCGAATTTTGAAGTAAATACTTTTATCTAATGTTGCATTTTATCCGAGCATTTCACTACAGCAGAGGCAACACAACTCACACCGAATCGCAGGCACAGTCTAAGCCCCTGCATAATTTTTAAAATAAATACCCAGTATCATTTGCAAGCACGCCGCAGCTTAGCTACCTTAAGTAGGATAAGATGCATTGCATGTGGAGCATAAACATCATGACTTTATTAGAAAAATTACAAATCAAACATCCGATATTTTTGGCTCCAATGGCAGGCGTATCTACCCCAGCATTGGCAGCCGAAGTCTCTAATCAAGGCGCTTTAGGTGCATTGGGTTTGGGGGCGAACACGCTGAGCAGTGCTCAAGACGATATCCTACAGACGCAACAACTTACTGATCGTCCATTTCAAGTCAATTTCTTTTGTCATCAATCCGTTGCCGCAGATGCCACTTCACAACAACGCTGGATCGATGCACTGCGCCCGGCCTTTGCAGCATTTTCAGCTCAGCCACCGACTGAACTACACTGCATTTATCCCAGTTTTTTAGACAATGATGACTTGCTCAAACTGGTTTTGCAGACGCACCCCCAAGCGGTTAGTTTTCATTTTGGTCTCCCCCATCCACATCAGATCCAAGCCTTAAAAGCCGCAGGGATCATCACCATGGTCAGTGCAACCAATCTCTGTGAAGCGCAGTTGATTGAGCAAGCAGGCATTGATGTGATTATTGCCCAAGGCATCGAGGCCGGTGGTCATCGTGGCATATTTAACCCCGACATCGATGCTGCAATCAATACTGCTGCATTGGTGCAATTGATTAAAGCGCATTGTCAGCTTCCCGTTGTAGCGGCTGGCGGCATTATGAATGGTACTCAAGCGCGGGACATGCTGAATCATGGTGCGGATGCGGTACAGATGGGCACGGCATTTGTGCAATGTAAAAGTTCCAATGCCAATGCAGCTTATCGACAGGCGCTATTTCAACAATCCTTGACCCAAATCAGTCGCAGTATTTCCGGTCGCCCTGCCCGTAGCTTATTGCAACGCTGGCATACCGAGATCGATACACCTGTGCGTCCAGCCGTGGCTGACTATCCTTATGCCTATGATCTGGCGAAACAATTACACCAAGTCGCCTCCCTACAAGGCGATCAAGGCTATGGCGCATTTTGGGCCGGCAGCAATGTCGGTATGATCCGCGCGCTAGAGGCTGCAGATTTGATCAATCAATTGGTCTTGGAAATGAAGCAAGCTTGAGTTAGGCCATGCAAGCTTAAGCGTCTTCAAGCAGCATATACACCAAGTCCAGTTCTGGGCAGACACCGCCCATCGCAGTAATGGCAGCCGTGATCTGCCCACGATGATGGGTCGCATGATTAAAGACATGCTGTAAGATCGCCGCATAAGGCAAACTCAACGCCTGCCCTTGAGTGCTGGTGTAATTTAACTTTCCATCCAACTGCTCAACGGGTGTGGCTTGAATCAGCTCAGGCCAACGTTGTGCGTTTTGTGCGAAGGATTGATATAGCCGACTCAAGTCCGTTTCGATGATGTGATCAAGGCGATAGGCTTGTGATTTCCCCTCGGCACAGCGTGGATACCAGAGGTAATGCTCTGCGAGCAACATGTGATTGAGCGTGGCAAAGATACTGCCAAAGTACAGGCCGCAGTCTGCTCGGATCTGGGCTTCATCTAGGTCTTGCAGTGCCAGCAAGAGTTTTTCTGTGGCCCAAATATTGTATTTGGCCATGAGCAGTAGATTGTTTTTAGCCATGCAGTTGCTCCCAGTTCAAACCAAATTTAGCCAAGTATTTTTTTACCCGATCACTGTCATTGCTACTTTGACGTTGCAGTCGCGATTGGGCAAACAATTTGCGCCCAGCATCCGCCATAGATCGACAAGTTACACAGACCTCAATCACACCCTGCAATTGGATGCGGTCAAATTCATCTAAATTTTCCAATTGATCTGGACTCAACCACTGGGCTAGGTCTGTCTGCGTGGATCGCGACTCTGCAGCGGATTCGATATGCCAGAGTTTGCTGAGGCGTTGAATCTCTAGCTCTACATCCTCTATACCAATCCGTGAACCATTACACAGGGTGGCCATACGGGTAACACTGGCGGCAAGATCGCGGAAATTGCCCTGCCATGTGGCTTGGTCTGAGCGAGAAAATTCGATATAGCGTGCTAAAGCATCACTATGAAAGCGCAATTGTGATTGTTGCTGTTGGGCAAAACGTTGTAATTCATAGTCAATATTCGGTGCAATATCTTCACGGCGTTCGGTGAGATTGGGCAAGAAAAATGTCCAGGTATTTAATCGCGCCCAAAGATCCTCACGGAAGCGCCCAGATTTGACTTCAACACGTAGATCGCGATTGGTTCCTGCAATCAATTGAAAATCTGCTTGAACTTCTCGATCACTCCCAACCGGGAAAAAGCTTTTATCCTCAAGTGCTTTAAGCAGCATGGCTTGTTCATCTAGCCCCAATTCTGCAATTTCATCCAGAAACAACAATCCTTGATCGGCACTTTTCAGTAAGCCTGTTCGGGCTGCGACTGCGCCAGTAAATGCCCCCTTATGATGACCAAATAACGTAGACATGGCCCCATCACCGACCAAGGTGGCACAGTTCACATCAATAAAGCGCCCTGACAATCGAAACTTATCTTTTTTCAGTTGATAGATTTGCTTGGCCAGATGAGATTTACCCACACCTGTCGCCCCCATGATCAAGATCGGCGCACTGGAACGAGTCGCCACCAATTCTACTTCTTGGATCAATTGGTTAAAGCTGGCATTCCGCGTGGCAATTTGCGCTTTGAGTTGCTGCCAGTTCTGGTTCTGTTCTTGTTCAAAGCGTTGGTTCAATGCCGCATAACGCGACAAGTCCAGATCAATAATGCGGTACTCACCCTCTGGCTGCTGCTTGGCCGTGGGCGCACTTTGAATTAATTTGGCAGGTAAATAATGTCCATCAATAAGCAAATACCAACAAATTTGCCCGACATGGGTGCCTGTGGTGATGTGAAGATAATAATCATTGTTTGTGGTATCAAAAGGATAGCTTTTAACAAAGTCATATAAGGCCCCATACATTTCAGCGAAATCCCAAGGATCGCGAATATTGACCTTCACCCCAGTCACTTGTGTGGTTGGCGAAATTTCTGCGGCATCTTGGCTGAGCAGTTGCAGTAGATTTTGCGCACGTCGATCATGCAATAACACCAATTCATCGACGATTAAATCTTCATGCATTAACAGGCTGATACTTGGACGCCAGCGTTGCCAGCGATCAGGCTTACGCCCTTGATCCAAACTTGAACCAATAAATCCAATCACCACCGTTTTCTTCGTCACAGGCATAGTTTCTATAAAAATTTATACAGGGTGCCGATAATATATATGATTTGCATCGCCTAAATTAAGGATTCATGCAAATATAATCGGCACATTGATTTGCTTGTTCATGACTATGCTTGATTTGACTTTTTTGGGTACTTCTTCTGGTGTCCCTACGCTTTATCGAAATGTTTCGGCCTTGGCTGTCAAAGACAGTCACAGCAAAGACTGGGTGCTCATCGATGCCGGTGAAGGCACCCAACATCGTATCCAACAGGCCAAATTGTCATTGCAGCAACTCCAAGTGATTTGCATCACCCATGTCCATGGCGATCATTGTTATGGCTTGATCGGTTTACTCGCCAGTGCGGGGATGAGTGGACGACGCCAAGCATTGACCTTGATTGCCCCCATCGAGATCCAGACTTGGTTAGAGGCCACCATGCGCCTCACTGATCTGTATTTGCCCTACCCCATTGAGTTTATTGATGTCTGCACCTTGGCGGATGGCCATGCAGTCAATTCACGTTTACACATTCAACCTCATGAATTGCATCATCGTGTGCCTAGCTATGCTTTTAGCATCAGCGCCACACAGCATCACTCCAAGTTGAACACGGCTGCACTCACTCAGATCGGTTTGCCTGCTGGCAAGTTATGGGGTCAGTTACAACACGGTCAGGCAGTTGAATGGCAGGGTCAAACACTAGATCCCAAAGACTTTGTTCAGCTCAGTAGCCAAACTGTACGTGTTCTCGTTGCTGGGGACAATGATCAGCCACAACTTTTGGCCTCCGCTTGTATAGATGCTGCCTTATTGGTTCATGAATCGACTTATGATCAGCTCAGCCTAGATAAAGTTGGGCCTACGCCGATGCACAGTTCAGCCCAGATAGTGGCGCAATTTGCTCAGCAACAACATATGCCGCATCTGATCCTGACCCACTTTAGCCCTCGACATCACAATACTGAAGGTATGCAGCGCTTGGCTGATGAGGTACGGCAGCATTATCAAGGTTCATTTTATCTGGCAGATGATTTTGATCAATATCATTTGGATGCTGAAGGAATGTTGACTCAGGTGTTTAGCAGAATGCTAACTGAGGGTTAAGGCTTGTTATGGCTTAGGCTATTTCTAAGCGCACCCACACCCACGGCAGCGTCTTACCGAGCTACGTCATCGGTGAGGAATGTTTTCTCCTTACTTTTTAAAAAGTAAGCAAAACCTCTATTGCACTGAGGCCACATCCCTGTAACCCAGTGCAAAATCAGGCCGCGTCCTGCCACCATTTTCCTATTCTGCGCGGTTATAGACCACGAAGCCCTCACCCCGACAAAATCCAGCCAAGTGAATGCCTGCGGATTGGGCCATTTGGATGGCGAGGCTGGTTGGGGCAGAAATACAGGCGATTAAAGCGATATTCAAATAGGCACATTTACGGATCAATTCATAACTGGCACGACTGGTCATGACCACAAAGCCTTGCGACCGATCGTATTGTTGCTCGGCAAGATAACCGAGTAGTTTGTCCAACGCATTGTGCCTGCCGACATCTTCAAACAATGCCACAATCTGCCCCTGCACCACCCATGCTGCAGCATGCGCTCCGCCAGTGCGTTGAGAAATGCGCTGCTGTGCCTTAAGTTGTGCGATGGCACTGGGAATCTGGGCGTACCATGCTTGGGCTGCACGATGCGTGACGACTGGGAGTTGCTGACCCAATTGTTGCAGACTCTCGATACCACACAGCCCACACCCTGTCGCACCAATCAGCATCCGCCGATGTTGTTTTAATGCTGAAAATGCTCGACTGGCAATCTGCATTTCGACCTCAATACCATATGCACTGTGACGAATCTCCAGTGCATATAACTGCTGCAATGAATCTAAGATGCCTTCTGACAAACTAAAGCCTTTGGCAAAACAGACCAAATCCTGAGGGGTCGCCATCATCACTGCATGCGATATCCCGTTATAAACCAATGCAATCGGAGATTCTTGTACCACCTCATCCGATTGCTGCTGCATTGAATGCTGCTCATAACGCTGCACAGTGACAAGCTCAACCCCATCATTTAAATCCTGAAGATTAAGGCGCAAGGGGTTCTCCAGTCTGAGCGACTGCATTTTCCTCAGATGATGTTTGCGCTGTAGGTGCTGCGACAGGATGTAAAATCACTGGCACACTTTTAGACGCGGGAATCTTGGCATGTGGATCATGGCTCAGCAGCGCCACCAAAGGATTGGTTTCAGGATAATAGGCCGCCAAACTACTGCGAGGAATATTATAGGGTACGATCAAAAAACCATGGATGATGCGCTTGACCCCATCCGAATAAATACTCTCGATATCCACCCATTGTTGTGCAGTAAAACCCGCAGCTTGAATATCTTCAGCATGCATAAATAACACCTGACGCTGACCATAGACCCCACGGTAGCGATCATCTAAACCATATAATGTGGTGTTGTATTGATCATGAGAACGGATGGTCATCAAGGTGTAGACTTTGCTCGCCACAAAGGCATCGGCAAACTGACTTTCTGGGTCAGCATAAACCTCCTCCAGTGGCGCGATGATGAACTGCGCCTTTGCACTGGGCGTGTTCCAACGGTATTGATTGGCAGGATGAGTCAGATGAAAGCCACCCGATGGATAGACCCGCGCATTAAAATCATGAAAATCTGGAAATACCTCGGCGATTGCATCTCGAATCCGATCATAACTTTCCACATACCAACGCCACTGGATCGTGCTGTTGGGCAATGTAGCCGCTGCCATACGTGCCACGATATCCGGTTCAGAGAGTAAATCTGATGAAGTCGGTGGATTGCGACCAGCAGAAAGATGAATATTACTCATCGAATCCTCAACGCTAATGGCTTGTGGTCCATGAGTTTGTAAATCAACCTCAGTACGACCCAAACACGGTAAGATCAGCGCCTCACGCCCACAGACCAGATGACTACGATTTAATTTAGTGGCCACATGTACCGTCAATTGACAGCGCCGTAATGCCGCTTGGGTATAAACGCTATCTGGGGTCGCCACAGCAAAATTACCGCCCAAGGCAATGAACACTTTGACGCGATCTTCTGCCATGGCATTGATGGTGGCCACCACGCCCAAACCATGTTGGCGCGGGGCCTGCATATCAAAGACTCGATCCAATTGATCGAGCAAGTTCGTACTGGGATGTTCGTTAATGCCCATGGTCCGATCGCCTTGGACATTGCTATGACCACGCACTGGACACAGTCCTGCGCCCTGACGGGCAATCTGGCCACGTGCCAAAGCCAAGTTGGCCAGCATATGCACATTGGCGGTGCCATGCCGATGTTGAGTAATACCCATGCCCCAGCACAATATGGCCCGATCAGCATCGAGATAGAGTTGAGCAAGCGCTTGTAATTGCGTTGCACTTAGTCCAGTGCGCGCATGTATCGCTGACCATTGGGTTCGCTCAATCTCAGCAAGCATGGCCTCAAAGCCCACTGTCTGTTGTGCGATAAAATCACGGTCAAATACCGAAGCCTTGCCGACTGCAACTGCGGCATGATCCCATTCAATCAAATGCTTGAGCATGCCAAATAAAATCGCATAGTCCCCACCGATACAGGGTTGAAAATAATACTTGCTGATCGGGGTACTCCGATTGCTCATCATCTCCAAGGGCGCTTGCGGGTCTTGAAAGCGTTCCAGACCACGCTCCTTCAGCGGATTAATCGCGATAATCGTGCCGCCACGCTTAGAGACCGCTCTCAGCGTGGATAACATTCGTGGATGATTGGTGCCCGGATTGTGCCCAAAGCTAAATACCGCATCGGCATGTTCAAAGTCCTCCAAAGTCACTGTCCCCTTGCCATGACCGATGGATTGGGTCAAGGCATAACTGGTGGCTTCGTGACACATATTGGAGCAGTCTGGAAAATTATTGCTGCCATAACTTCGGACAAACAGTTGATATAAAAATGCCGCCTCGTTGCTGGTTCGCCCTGAGGTATAGAAAGCGGCCTGATCAGGATGCTCCAGTGCTTGTAAATGTTGCGCGATCAGATCAAATGCAGCCTCCCAACTGATCGGCAAATATTGATCTGTAGCAGCATCATATCGAAGCGGTTGGGTTAAACGACCTGAATCTTCGAGGAAATAATCACTTTGCTCCGCCAACCAACTGACCGTATGCGCCGCAAAAAAGTCTGCCGTGACCTGCTTGCTGGTGGCTTCAAAGGCCACGGCCTTGGCGCCATTTTCACAAAAATTAAAGAGATGCTCGGCATCGTGTTTTTCTGGCCAAGCACATCCGGGACAATCAAAGCCCGTGGGCTGATTAATATTGAGTAAGGTAATCGAGCCTTTGCTTAAGATCTGCTGCTGTTTTAAATTTCGCACCACACTAAACAAAGCCCCCCAACCGCCTGCCGGTTGGGTATAGGCTTCGATCCGTGAAGCGTTGTTCAGACGGGGCTTGGGTTGGACTGGCGTGGTGTCATTTTCTTTGCGGCTCATTGGCCTATCCTCTTATTGTTTTTTTCTCAGCCTCAACGCCTGACTGCAGCGTTGGGCTGGCATGTTTTTTGATCCATAACCGCTCTAATATCAGCCTTTCACTTGGATCAAGCAAGATGCTGCTGACGATATGACACAAACTAAATTCAACTCACACCACCAGAATTATTGAATTTTATTTTAAATATCATGATGTTATTTTTTAATTTGATCTTTGAAATAAATATACCCATACTGCAGTTATTGCAAAAATAAGTCTAAGAATAATCAGGATTGCGATATGCCAACATCCAATAAAACAGTTATGCCCTTTGCACTAAACGCAATGAATCCACTTGGTACAACTGAACTTATCGATCAATTTGGTCGCACAAAACACAAACTCAGAATATCCCTCACCGATCGTTGTAATTTTCGCTGCAGCTATTGCATGCCGGATCATCCGACATGGCTGGCTAAAAATCAGTTGCTGAGTTTTGAGGCACTGCTGAGTTTTTGCCAGTGCATGGTGCAACTTGGTATCCGTCATATCCGATTAACTGGCGGTGAGCCTCTGCTTCGACCCGGCGTGGTCGATTTTGTAAAACAATTGTCTCAACTTAAATCACAGGGTTTGCAACGGATTTCCATGACCAGCAATGCCTACTATCTCAAAGCCTATGCAACTGCATTGCAACAGTCGGGTTTGGATGATCTGAATATCAGTCTGGATAGCATTGATCCTGCGACCTTTTTGAGCATGACTCAACGCAGTATTCAACCGATCTTGGCCAGCATTGCTGCAGCGCAACAGACCCAGATCCCGATCAAACTAAACTGTGTATTGGTTGCTGGACAAAATGATCAGCAAATCCTAGAACTAACCCAATGGGCTTATGCACAGAATATCCCGCTACGCTTTATCGAATACATGCCACTGGATCAACCAGCGCATTGGACTCGCAATCTAGTGGTCAGTGAAGATCAAGTGATTCAACGACTGAGTCCACATTTTCAGATTGAAAAACAGCCTCGCCAACATGATCCTGCAACGCTCTATCTGCTTAATCAGCATTACCCCTTGGGCTTGATCTCGACCATCAGCAAGCCATTTTGTCAAAGCTGTGATCGGCTGCGTTTAACTGCAACGGGTGACTTATATAGTTGTCTATTTGCAGTGACGGGTACGCCATTAAAACACCTGCTACAGCATGTACCAACAATGTCAGCAGCGCAGCACACTGCACTGATCGAGACTATATTGCAGGCGGTATGGCACAAAAAAGCGGGCTATATTGCGCATCAGGCAGCACCGATTCGTAAAATTAGCATGCATGCAATCGGTGGTTGATCAAGATGATTTCAGCCTTGTTATTCAGTCGCATCACAGCATCATCTCAACATCAAACCTCATCCTCAAACCTGATCATCAACCCAATGCATAGCTGAGAGCCAACCATATTATGATTACAATTAAGCTCGCATCTTATGGTGCCATCCTCGAATATCTTCCTGCTGAAATGACACTGACTTGCCCGCAGCATTCAAACGTAGATGAGCTATTAGAACTGGTCAAAAGCCAATACCCATCGGCCATTAAAATGATCGAAGCCTGTGCCTGTGCAATCGGTGATGCTGTGGTTTCACGTCAATTTAAACTCAGTAACGATCAGTGCTTGGTGTTGCTTTCCCCTGTTGCAGGAGGTTGAGATGAAAGATTTTTCGCGTATCCAAGATCGGGCTTTAAGTCTTGATGACTTTGATGCAATAGCGCATTTTCCAGAATGTGGGGGCATAGGCATCTTCATTGGTACAGTACGCAACCATCATGAAGGACGTGCTGTACTCAGCCTCAGCTACACCGCCTATGCTCCGATCGCTGAGAAAATGATTCGCAGTATTGAATTAGAAATACAGCAGAAATACCAACTGCCCTACGTCTGCGTTGTGCATCGTATTGGCAACTTGGCCATTGGTGAAAAAGCCCTGATCGCGATTGCCTATGCAGCACATCGGCATGAGGCTTTTCAAGCCTGTGAGGAAGCCGTTGAACGCGTCAAACATGAAGTGCCTGTTTGGAAAGAGGAATTCTATCTCGATGGCAGCAGTCAATATGTGGCGGGGTGTTGTATCCGTCATGATGATGCTCATCATCATGAAAATCACTGAGTAATCTAAGTATTGTCCTCGTTGCACCCGCTCTGCGCTGCACTGCCAAAAGGGTTGATGACTGGCTTTAAACAGGTTTTTGAATATTCTTGCGGCGGTGTCTTACCGAGCTAAGTCATTGGTGAGGAATGTTTACTCCTTACTTTTTAAAATTAAGCTAAACTACTTTTGCACTGAGGCTACGTCCCTGTAACCCAGTGCAAAATCAGGCGGCGTCCTGCCGCCATTTTCCAATACCGAATATTGATTTAAAGATCATAATATTTATATTGCTTAGGCTATTTATTTTCCTGAGCAATGAGTAGTTCAGTTGGCTCTTTTTCAATAATCTAATTTTGTTTAATTATTTATCAAGTGGTATATACCAATAGTTAAATATTAACCAACCCACCACCTTGTGAAAGTAGTCGCTATCAAATTACAGTATATACTTGATCAATTATTGATAATCATGGATTTATAACAATGAAGCTTAAGACTGTATTATTTGCTATGGCATTTTCATTAACTACGTCTACAGCCATCGCTGGTAAAACTGAACTATCAATTAGCAAGTTATTGCCACCAGCCGAAGTAAAACAATTATTAAACGGCGCACCATCAAAAGCACTAGAATCTAATCTCGATAAGTACTTTGCCTCAAAGTTGCCAAAGAAAATTCATAATGGTGATACCCTTTTATCTGTAAAAATGAAAGGTGACATTATTAGTTTTAAAATCCTGTTGTCTGAATCAACGTTAAACAATTATTCAGAAGAGGTTTCAGGGGGGTTAGTTGAATACATGAATGATGAACTTTATGTTTACTACTGCAAAATCACTTCTAAAACTCCTTACTTGAAATCTAATCCTAAGATCTATACTGATTTGTTTGAAACAGTGAACAAAAAAATGAGTCCAGCTTTCGAAGGTGTTTACACCCCTAAAGAAGAGTGCAACTAATTTATATGATCAAAAATAGCTTCATTCAATGAAGCTTTTTTTTGCTTTAGAAACGTGAAAAACCATATGATGGTCTACGTTTTATCTCATAAATCTATCCCTTGCACATCAGTGCCGCTCACCTTTTCTAAGGCTTTCAGCCTGAATCCATCCTAACCTTCCTTTGGGAAAGGAAGGAATTCCTTTTAAATCAATACCTGACTAGATGCACAACTTGACCTCGTTGCATCTGCGCTGCAATGCCAAAATGGTTGATGATTGGCTGTAAACTGGTGTTTAAATTTTCCCTGAGCGGCGTCCTGCTGCCATTTTCCTTTACCGGATATTGATTTGAGTATTTTTGGATATATATTGCTTAGGCTATTTATTTTCCTGAGCAATGAGTGCGATCGCATAAAAATCAGGAATAGGACGAGAAGCGTAGTAGCAAAGATTGTGGCGTGGGTTCAATTCCCGCTGAGCGCATCATAAAAAAGGCGGCATCTAGCCACCTATTTTCTCCACCCAATAGCAAAGCTTAGAAGAACGCTTTGACACTGATCAAGGTCCGATAAACGCCCCATAACAAAGGCAAACCCACAGCAGCCCAAGCGAAGATCAGCCATCCGAGTTGTAATTGGGTGCCCTGACTTGAGTTTGTTGGGCGATTCATCTCTGTAACATGTTGCGCGCATTGCGTGGATGCCGCTTGCTGTACCCCTTCTCGTTCCTGAGCCAGCTCTTGTGCCGTCATAAAATAATGGGCTTTGACTGGGCGTATGCTTAAATTACAGATCAATCCAATCACCAACAGACCCGCCAAGATATACATAGTTTGGTCATAGACCTGACTCGGTGGCAGACCTAAGCCCAATTGGTATTCACGCATATAGTTGACCAATAAAGGTCCTAAAATCCCCGCGGTCGCCCACGCCGTTAACAGTCGTCCATGTATCGCACCGACCATTTGCGTACCAAATAAATCAGCCAAATACGCCGGAACCGTGGCAAAACCTCCGCCATACATACTGATGATTAAACACACCGCACTGACAAATAGCAGTCGACTTTCAGTCTGTGCCGCAAAAGGAATACTCAAATATAAAATGATACCGAGGATAAAGAACACGCTATACGTGGCTTTGCGTCCAATCCGATCTGAGAAACTGGCCCAAGCCAAACGCCCACCGATATTGAATAAGCTGAGTAAGGCGGTAAAGCCTGCAGCAATCAGTGCCACTTGTTTGATTTGTACAGCATCGAGGTTGGCGAAACTGACGCTCACCCCAATCAATTGACCTGCAAATACTTCCTGCAACATCGGAGAAGCCATGCCGATAATCCCAATCCCTGCGGATACGTTCATACACAGCACCATCCACACCAACCAGAACTGCGGTACACCCCAGATTTTTTTCACATGTACATGATGTTGGGTGACTAAACTGGTGGTATTAACCGGTTGAACTTTCGGGCTCCAGCCTTGAGGTGCCCAACCTTGAGGCGGAATGCGATAAGCCAGCGCACCACTGACCATAAACACAAAATAGATCAGTGCCATACAGATAAAGGTCGCGGTGACACCGACATTATCGGGTGTAGAGAAATACCCCATCAATTCAACCGCTAAGGGTGAGCCGATCATGGCTCCGCCACCAAATCCCATAATCGCCAAACCAGTCGCTAGACCACGTTTATCAGGGAACCATTTAATCAAGGTACTGACGGGGGAAATATAACCCAACCCCAATCCAATCCCACCGATAAAGCCCGAGCCGAGTAAAATCAGCCAGAATTGATGTAGATGCACACCGAGTGCCGAGATCAATAAGCCACCACACCAACACACCGCACTGAGTAGCCCCACTTTACGAGGGCCGACTCGCTCCAACCAACCGCCTAAAAGTGCAGCGGAACTGCCGAGTAAGATGAAAAATAAGGTGTACATCCAGCCCAAAGTGGAAATCTTCCAGTCGCAGCTGGTGGTCCACAATTGTTGTAAGAAACCACTCTCTGCCGAGCATGCGATGGAATGATCTATGCCCAAGGCCTTAGACAGTGGTAACCAAAAAACTGAAAAACCATAGGCCATACCAATACATAAATGAATCGCTAAGGCAGCAGGTGCCACCAACCAACGATTATAATTGGCAGGCGCAGTGATACGTTGCTTGGATAAAAATGGGGCACGATCGGTGCTTGATTTAGATATTGCCATATTCCTTGCTCTCTCTATTCTTCCTTGAACCCAAGCGCTACATCTTGAGACGATGTATTGCTCTAGATAAGCAGAAAGTTGAGATCTCTACCCGACCAAAAAAATTGCGCTATTCTAAACGGATTTTCACTGTGATGACATCCATTCGACTCAACAAAACCCAGTGCAGATCGTTGTAAGTCATGAACTTGGGTGAATTGACCATCGAGTTAAAGGGTCCGTTAGCTCTGGTGTTAGATCGGCATCCATTGGCATTATTTTTTTGGTTATCGCTGAGATCCCTGTGATTTTTATTGTTTTGTGTGTTCAACGCGAGTATTCACAATCGTACTGTGCTTCATGTTGTTTGAAATCACTCTAAAATGATTCAATCTTGATGTCTACGCTCTCTATAGGGCTCGTTACTGTGCAGTACATATTCGCTACCGCGCTACATAGAGAAGGTTGCGAAAAGATGACATTGTGACCAAAATATTGCGCTCAGCAAGCGCTATTCATTTGAAGAAAAGAATCATCCAATTAAATGTGAATGGTGATCATGCACAATGTTGGAGGTTTTATATTGATGAAAGCTGATTAGATTACTCTGATTTTAATAAAATATAAGATTTTGTTTTCTAACACTTTACTTAAAAATATATGCAAAATATTTATAACTGAGCAGCGAGTATAAGCTGCGATTATTTGTTTGTCTCAATCATTCCGTTTATAAATCCAACCCTAGTGTTTGGTTTTATCAAAATACTAAAAAGTTGTAATAATACATGGAGTGATTATGACTGTTATTGTGCACCCACTTCACTTGGGTAATGGACAGATTAAAGTCCTGATAAAGGATAGTATCAATATTCAAGCGACCCGAACTCAAGCTGGAAGCCAGGCTTTAGCAGATGCCCCTGTTGCGAGTGAACATGCCGAGGTGGTTGAGAATATTCTCCAAAACAACGGTCTGATCATCGGCAAAACCAACTTACATGAGTTGGCCTTCGGCATCACAGGGATCAATGCCTATACTGGGACGCCCATCAATCCTAAATACCCGCAGCTTATTCCAGGCGGATCATCGAGTGGTTCGGCTGTGGCGGTAGCCGCAGGATTATGTGATTTTTCACTCGGGACAGACACGGGGGGTTCTATACGGATGCCCGCAGCCTGCTGTGGTGTTTTTGGACTAAAACCTACATTTGCGCGGATCAGTAGAAAAGGCGTTTTACCTGAACACTCCTCCTTGGACTGTGTTGGTCCCTTTGCTCAAGATATTGCACAGCTGATCCAAGCCATGCAAATGATCGATCCAAGTTTTGATTTAAATGTCGTCGATCGTCTAGATCCATCCAATTTAGCGTTAAAAATTTTAGCTGTGCCTGCAGATCAACAGATCTGGGAGAGTATTGATTTATTTTTAAAACAAGCTGGAGTTGCTGAGCTCCCCATAGCCACTTCAGACTACTTGAGTGATGCTTTTGATGCAGCAATGCACATCATCAATGTTGAAAACCATCATGCATTTGGACATTTAATCCCCAGTGGTAAATTAGGCGCTGACATTGAACAACGGCTTAAAAATGCGGCCTTAACCAGTCAAGCACAGTTTGAAGATGCCAAAAAAATCGCTGAATTATTCCGAGATGAAATAGATCACTTATTGGCAGATGTAGACGCATTGATTTTACCGACCTTACCACATCGCCCTCCTGAACTTGCTGATGTCGCTCAAACGCCACAGCTATTGCAGCTCACCGCGTTGGTTCGACCCTTTAATCTTTCTGGTCATCCTGCGCTGACCATACCATTGCAGGCCGCTGATGGTTTTCCAGTCGGATTACAAATCGTGACTCGACATGGCCAAGATGAGAAGTTGTGTCTTATCGCAAAGTTACTGCTCGATCAATTCTACTCACTGCAGAGTGAAGGTGTCGTGTTATGAACATGCAAGATATTCTAGCGCGATTGGCCGATTTGGAAGCCCATAACGCGATTCGTAATTGTATCAATCGCTATATGGAGATCTGCGATCAACTCAATGCTGATACCGATTTGAGCCAACTGATGGCCTTGTTTGATCAAGACAGTATCTGGGAAGGCATCGGCGAGAAATATGCGCAGTCATTTGGACGTTATGAATCGTGGCAAGCCATCCATGACATGTTTCTTCGCTATACCCAAGCCGAATCGCATTTTGTTTTAAACACCCATTTTGTCAGTTCTGAACAAATCGATGTCCAAGGCGATGTTGCATCAGCCACCTGGTTGATGCTGCAAACTTCAACCTTTCGCGATGAGCGCAGCCACTTAAATGCAGCCAAGCTCACAGTGAAATTTAAGCAACATGCAGACGGTCGTTGGAAAATCAAACATTTCCAAACTGAAAACTTGTTTAGCCGACCAGTAACACACTGGCATAGCCAAGCTGAATTGCCCGTACCGAATGCCATTGTGATTAAGGATAAGTCCTAAACCGGACCAGTGAAAAGGATTATTGAAATGAATAGCTTGATTCCATTACAAAATATCGAAACCGATTACAACAGCTTAGTGCAGAGTGACCGCGTACATACCTCTTTGTATAAAGACGAAAGTATTTTTGAAGATGAAATGGAAAAGATCTTTTATAGCACCTGGGTCTGGGTGGCCCATGCCAGCGAAATTCCTGACGCAGGCAGCTATAAAACCATCAATATCGGTAAGCAACCGGTGGTTGCAGTACGTGACCGTAAGAAAAAAGTCCATGTATTGCTGAATCGTTGCCGCCATCGTGCTGCAACCGTGTGTGAACATAAAAAAGGCAAAACCAATAGTTTCGTCTGTCCCTACCATGGTTGGAGCTATGCGCTAGATGGCAGTTTACGCGGTGTGCCTTCACCTGAAAGCTATGGTGAATGCTTAGATAAAAGCGAATTCCCACTGATCAGCCTGCGGGTAGAAGAATATAACGGCATGATTTTCGCGACCTTTAAACAGGATATCCAGTCTTTGGACGCGTTCCTTGGGCCTGCGAAAAAGTGGATCGACCTGTTTATGAAACAAGGTGCGGGCTATCCGATCAAAGTCCTTGGCGAGCATCGTTTTACCTTCCCGGGCAACTGGAAAATTCAGTTGGAAAATACCACCGATGCCTACCATTTCCCCTTGGTACATAAGTCCTTCCTCAGTTCTGTCGATGACAAAACCGAAGAACTATTTAACTTTGAAAATCAACCGGGCTTTGTTGAAGATCTTGGCAATGGTCACAGTGTCATGGTGATGATCCCTGATCTGGTTGATCTGGAAGAAGACTTGATGGAGCGCCCGATCCAAGAGCGTTTTGAAGAATTGGCCCAAGCCTTACGTGATGAAGGTCATGATGAACTCAAAGTGCGTCGTATCGTGCGAGCCGTTGGTGGGACAGGCTTTAACCTAAACATGTTCCCGAACATTGCCTGCTCAATGGCCTTCTTCCGAGTAATGCAACCTTTGTCCGTGAATGAAACCGAGATTCACCATTCAGTGATCACCATGGATGGCGGTCCGCAAGTGGCCAACCAATACCGCCTACGCCTGCATGAACATTTCCAAGGTCCGTTTGGTTTTGGTACACCAGATGATGCTGAAGCTTGGGAGCGAGTCCAACATGGCGCCAATGCCGGTAATGATCTGTGGATCATGTTGAACCGTGGTTTGCCGGGTGAAGTCAAAACTGAGGATGGCCTGAAAAGTGATGTCAGTGCTGAAACCGGTATGCGCGCTGCATATCAACAATGGAAAAAGTTGATGACTGCTTAAGGAGCAAGCAATGAATATTAATCTCAATCTCTTAAATGAAGTGACTGCATTTATCTGGGCTGAAGCCGACATGCTGGATCATGCCGAATATCAGCAATGGTTAGGTCTATGGGAC
This sequence comes from Acinetobacter calcoaceticus, assembly GCF_004345325.1. Lineage (GTDB taxonomy): Bacteria > Pseudomonadota > Gammaproteobacteria > Pseudomonadales > Moraxellaceae > Acinetobacter > Acinetobacter calcoaceticus_D. The sequence goes on along the minus strand of NZ_SLVJ01000012.1, from coordinate 70,096 downwards.
CCAACGGGGGCTTATATTATCCCGATTGACCCGCAACATACTGATTATGAAAACAGCTTGAACTATGCCTATGACAATCATCATATGCGTGAGTTGCGCGTGAAGCGTCTGGAAAATGGCGAAGCAATTTCAACTGCACCCAAAGCCAATACCGTGCGTAGTATTTCACGCGTACGGGTGATCGATGAGCAAGAGGGTCAAATCATCTTGCGTTGCGCACAAAACTTGCGTGAGTTCCGCAAAGAAAACCTGCGCCATTACACGGCCGACATAACCTACCATTTACATCGTCAAGCTGAGGGTGGTTTAAAAATTAATCGCAAGATTATTAATTTAGTCAACTCAACCGATACCTTGGCCGGTATTAGTTACATTCTGTAAATAACTCGCACAAGGCCATGCAGCAATGGCCTTTAAGCGTTTTTTCTGCTCAAGATTGAATACATTATGAACCAGTTATATAGCGTAAAAGTTAGCCAGCGCACAAATGCAGGCCAGAATATCTCTATTATTGAGCTCGAATCGACTCAAAATGAGCCTCTCCCCACATTTGCAGCAGGCGCACATATTGAATTACATCTACCCAATGCCATGATCCGGCAGTATTCATTATGTCAAGATCCTGAGCAAAATCAGCGTTATCGTCTCGCAGTATTACGAGATCAAAAGTCTCGGGGTGGATCGCAATATGTATATGATCATCTAAATCTTGGGTCACAGTTGCACATCAGTGCGCCGAAAAACTTATTTCCGCTCAATCTTCAGGCGGAACACACTGTTTTAATTGGGGGTGGTATAGGTATAACCCCACTCATCAGCATGGCTTATCAACTCCATCATGCACAGCAATCGTTTGAATTGCATTATTGTGGTCAGCATAGCGACCAAGCCGCCTTAATGGATGAACTTAAACAGTGTGCTTTTGCAGCACAAGTCATGTTCCATTTTAAAGATCAAGGTGCAAATCATCGCAATTATTTTAAAGAGAAAATAAAACAGTTTTCAAAGCGCAGTCATCTTTATACCTGTGGTCCAAATGGGTTTATGGATTGGATATTTGAATTGGCCAAATCACATCAATTCCCATCTGATCAATTACATCGTGAGGTTTTTCAGCATGATGTTGATATAACGGGACACAGCTTTCAAGTCATTGCAAAACAAAGTAATAAAACCATTCAAGTTGCAGCGGATCAAAGCATTTTAGATGCATTGGCAAGCCATGGCATATATGTAGAAAAATCATGTGAACAAGGGGTATGTGGAACATGTATGTGTGATGTGCTCGAAGGTTTACCCGAGCATCGAGATGTCTATTTAACCGATGAAGAAAAACAGAGTAATGAACAGATACTTGTCTGCTGTTCACGCGCTCATTCTGAATGTCTGGTTCTCGATATTTAATTTTGATATCGCGTTTATATCGAGATAGATCAAATCTAAAGTCGTGTCTGTATTTTAAGACCCGGTTTATTCAATAATTGAATGTAGTAAGGATACCACATTGAAAATTAAGCAAATCAACATCGGCATTATGCTCATAATGGCCGGCCTACCCAACGTGTACGCAAATTTTGTTGCGGATAGCAAAAGCGCAATCAATTTACGTAATTTTTATTTTGATCGTCAATTTTCAATGCCTCAAGCTAAAGATACTGGCAGTTGGTCTCAAGGTGTCATGGCACGTTATGAATCAGGTTATACCGATACGCCATTACAGGTCAGCGTGGATGCAAGTTTAAAATATGCACTGCGCTTAACGGATCATAACCAACAACGTGCCGATACCAATCTACCTTTTGATACAGAGCAAAATCAGCAGTATCGAGATTATGCTAAGTATGGACTGACCTTAAAGTTGAAATACAACAATACTGAGTTAAAAGTTGGAGAATTGAACCCTCGTACACCCGTGGTCTATATTGACGAGTCTCGACAACTACCCACTTCATATGCAGGAATCATGTTGGAATCTTCAGAGATCACCAATTTAAAAGTGACCGCTGGACGTATTACCCATATCAATTCACGAAATGATAATGACTATGAAAAATTAAGTTTACATAGTACAGGCCCTCGACTAGAGAGCGATGGTCTTAATTTATTGGGTTTGGATTATACTTTTACACCGAATTTTAAAACCTCATATTGGTTCGGCCAACTTGAAGATATTTATCAACAGAACTACTTCTCTGCTTCTTATAGCCATGATTTTAATGATCTGAAGCTCAAACTAGACAGCAACTACTTTCACAACAAAGAAGAGGGTAAAAAACTGTATGGAAAGATCGACAGTCAAGCTGTTGGGTTAATGGCAACACTCTCAACTAAAAATCATATGCTGAGTACAGGTGTTCAAAAAAATATCGGTGATAGTATTTTCCCGACTTTGGCTGGCTATCCACCACAACCCTATCTACAAGCATGGTCCAACCTCCCCTTTAACAATCCAGAAGAATTTATCTGGCACATGACCTATAGCTATGATTTTAAGGATTTGGGATTAAATGGCTTGAAATCACGCTTAAGTTATCACCATGGCAGTGGTATTCAACGTAAAGACTTACTGGATAATAAAGAGACTGAAAAGATCGTAGGATTACTCTATGTCATTCCAGAAGGGAAATTAAAAGGTCTGGGGTTGGAATGGCGTTATACAGAAGCTGATTTTAAATATGGTGCATTAAATAATCCAGGTAATGATTTTAAGGAAAATAGATTCATTACCACCTACACATTTAATTTTTAATTTCATGACATTCTTTAATTAAGGAAGATAGAGTGAATATGCAAATAGAAAAGCCGAATATAGATGCAAATAGAATGATTTCAAAAAAACATTTGAATCGGGCTTGGTTGATTACTGTACTTTTGATTATTTTTCAAATGATCAATTTTGCAGATAAAGCAGTACTCGGTTTAGTCGCCGAATCCGTCATGTCTGAATTGGGCATGACCAGCACACAATTTGGCTTTATCGGAAGTTCATTTTTTTTCTTATTTGCCATATCAGGCATTATGGTTGGATTTCTCGCACAGAAAGTTCAAACTCGCTGGCTGATCTTAGTGATGGGGATTAGTTGGGCTATTTTACAGTTTCCTATGCTCCTCGGTGGCGGTGCCATGGCACTGTTAATCACACGTATCGTTTTAGGTGCTGCGGAAGGACCAGCTTCTTCCATTTCACTGACGCATGTCCAAGGATGGTTCGAACCAACAACTCGCGGCTTTCCCAGTAGTTTAGTGGCTTCGGGAACCACGATCGGCCCTGTGATTGCGGCACCTATACTGGCCTATATCATTGCGCATCCTGACCTAGGATGGCGATGGGCATTTGGTTTTTTAGGTATCGTAGGCCTTATTTGGACATTAATTTGGGCCATGGTATTTAAGGAAGGCCCTTATAGCCATTTTAACGACGGAAAAAAACCAGTTTTAAATGAATCGAAGACCACCACTTCAACGATCACCCCACAAAGTAACAGCAAGAGTATTGCCAGCTTTGTCGATGATTTAAAACCGGTTGCCTTTACTAACATCTTTTTCTCCAAGATGTTTATCTCAGCATTTTTAGCCGGCCTCGGTTGTTTCTGGTCTTTGGGTTTTTTAACCACTTGGGCACCTAAATATATTGCATCAGTGGGTTCATTTTCCCCTGAAATTATTGCAACTGTATCAAGCCTACCTTGGATATTGGGAGCGATTAGTTTAGCAGGCGCTGGATATATATCACGGGTGATGATGGGTAAAGGCTGCACAGTGTATACTTCTTTAGGGCTGATTTTTGGATTGTTAGTGCTGATCTCAGGCATTGCTTTCTATATGATCCCATTCTTTAATGGAAATATACTCATCTTACTGATTACTATTGCCGCAGGTTTTGCGATGTGCTTTCCGCTCGCCACTATGGCAGTTGGCTTTAGTGTATGTGCTAAACAACGTGCTGCAGTCATGGCAACCTTGGTCGCTACCTCATCGATTGGTGGTATCGTCTCCCCAACCATGGTTGGTTATTTAATGGATGTCGCTGGATATGTGCAACCAGCTAAAGGTATTCCCTTATCAGCACAGATGGCTGAAAACTTGATTATTGGTATGAACCATGGTTTTGAATATATTGGTTTATATTTAATTATTGTTGGCATTATTACCATGATATTTCTAAACCCTGATTATTTAGCGAAAAAATTGATGCGATAATTACAATTAGCACAACCTATTATTTAATAGGTTGTGCTTATATTTAAACCCAATTCAGAAAAAATTATTAATGAGAATTATTCACAATAAATAAATATCTGCAAAGCCTATTTTAAAAAAAATTATTTTGCTACCATCCATTTTAATAGGTGGCTTCAATTGGAATTTTAATGGAAAAGTTTGATTATAATCTGATCAGAGTTTTTTGTGCATTATATGACACTAAAAGTTTAACCTTGACTGCAGAACGACTGCATATAAGTCAACCTGCTGTCAGTCAGTTATTAAAAAAACTGCGGCTCGAATATGATGACTTACTCTTTGTTCGTAGCCATGGCAAAATGGAACCGACCTTATTGACTCATAAAATCATCCCAAATCTAAAAAAATCAATTGAACTCATTGAGCTGTCCTTAAATAATCAGGGTTTTAACAATAGCCTACCGCAGAAAGAAAACTACATCATCACCATGTCAGATTTAGCGCAGTCCTATTTCATCCCTCCGCTGTGTATGTTGCTTGACAACTCAAAACTCAAGATCAATATCAATGTTGTCCAACTGCAACAGGACGAAATTGAAATTAATATGCGTAATGGGAAGCTTGATTTTGCGATTGGTAACTTCCCTAAACTCAAAGAAAATAATCAAAATTTAATTTTTGAGAAATTGTTTAAAGATCACTTTGTATTAATGCTGCGGGATGGTCATCCACTCATTTCTAAAAATGGTGATCAAGTTGATTTAAAAAAATTACAACTGGTACAAATCAATACCAACATTACTGGGCACTCAGAAATTATTAATCGAATTTTAAAGGATTTTAATTTTGATACTAAAATCACCATTCCATATTACAGCGCTACCCCAGATATAGTCAGCAAAACCGATTATGGGGTTATAATTCCCAGCTCGATCGCAAAACGCTATAACTTTTATAGCCAATTCAAAATTTTTGAAATAGATAATCAGTATAATTCAATCGATGTGAGTCTGTTTTACCATAAACTTTTTAAAAATGACTCTGCCATTAGTTGGATGCGTCAATTGATTTTAGACAATTTTAGTATCGAATAAACATAAAAGCCTATGGCTCAGATAAGTTCATTCAATGAAATGCTTACAACCCGCAACTTAGCTTTAATTCAAATTTCACTTTGACAGTTGCCAAGCGATCGTTTAATAGTTGATGCAATCCAATGCAAAATCAATCAATAGGCATCCATTATGAGCGAGCAAGGCAAAGTCAGCCGCGAGATACGCGGGCAGATATTTTTAATCGGCTTAGACCGTGCAGCAAAGCGCAATGCCTTTGATAGTCATATGATCTTGGATCTCTCTGCTGCTTTAAATGAATATGAAAATCATCCTGAGCTACGCTGTGCACTGATCTTTGCTCATGGCGAGCATTTTACCGCAGGTCTGGATCTGCTTGAGCTACAGCCCAAGTTTAGTCAAGGCATCTTTGACTTTAGTGCTGAGCAGATCAACCCTTGGGGAGTCAGCGGGAAAAAACGCAGCAAGCCTGTGGTGGTAGCGGTGCAAGGCATCTGCTATACCGCAGGCATTGAGTTGATGCTCAATGCTGATGTGGTCATCGCCAGTGCCGACAGTCAATTTTCACAAATGGAAGTACAACGTGGCATCATGCCTTTCGGCGGTGCAACAGTGCGCTTTGTACAAGCGGCAGGTTGGCAAAAAGCCATGCCCTATCTGCTTACGGGTAAGATCTTCGATGCGCAAACTGCGGATCAACTCAATCTGGTGTCTGAGGTGGTCACGGCGGGTCAGCAATTTGACCGTGCCCTAGCACTAGCGCATGACATTGCCGCTGCCGCACCACTCGCTGTCAAAGCATTATTGTCATCAGCGCATGAGGCTTTAGCCCAAGGTGAAGCTTATGCCTTTGAGCGACTAAATGGCTATCTGCAACCCTTGTTCCAATCTGAAGATGTAAAAGAAGGTGTGATGGCGATGACGCAAAAACGCCCAGCCGTGTTTAAGGGAAAATAAACCCATTGCAAATATATGCCTCATGATTAAAGGCGCAAATCTCAGTAAATTGAGCAACATTTAACTATAATCTGTTAAACGATCAAGTTAATCATTTACTTGATCTAAAATATACCTATTTATAGGGATAGCGTTCACAACTAAATACAGGCACAGTGGCAAGATATTAAAAAGTGAGGTTTGAAATGCACCATCATGAACTCAGTTTACCGGTACCGGTTCTTGTGGTTGAAGACGAACCTTTGATGCAAAGCCGATTAAAAGAAATTTTAGAGAGCATCGGTTATCGCAGTGAAGATCTATTATTTGCGCAAGATATCAAACAAGCAAAATCATTATTGAGCATGCATTCGACCTCATTTGCCTTAGTGGATTTGGGTCTACCTGATGGTAATGGCAACGAGTTTATTCAACACCTCAAAGAATATGATGATTCAGTCGCGATTTTAGTGATCTCCGCATGGAGTACTGAAGATGCCATTTTAAATGCGCTTAAATCGGGCGCAACCGGTTATGTGCTCAAAGAGCGTGATGACCTTGAGGTCATGATGTCGATCCGCAGCGTATTGCGTGGTGGTGCGCCAATTGATCCTTTTATTGCCCGTAAAATATTAAAACAGCTCGATCTCGAAGAAAAGAAAATTTGCCCACAGCCAAATGACCCCAAAGCGATTAAAATCCTCACCAATCGTGAAAATGAGATTTTATTGTTGGTTGCCAATGGTTTAAGCAATAAAGAAATTGCAGATCAAATTAATTTATCACGCTACACTGTTGAATCGCATATAAAACATATTTATCGGAAACTTTCGGTATGCACGCGCACCAAGGCAGTGGATACTGCAAGAACGCTAGGGTTACTGGATTAATCAATAGGGTTTTATATCAAGCCTTATTCAGCCTACTGCTGCTTTACAGCAGCTGTAGCGCAGCTCAAACTCAGAATATGGTTTTGCTCGAAAATCAGCAATGTGATATTCAAGTTAACAGTGTACAGGCTGCCAAACATCCAAATGCCAATCATGAAAAACAATGGGTAGATATTCGACTACCTGATTTCTGGGAAGATCGCTGGCCCGGTTATAGCGGCAGCGTTTGGTATAAAATCCAATGGACGCAACAGTGCCATACCCCCTTAGACGCGCCCTTAGCCATCAGTATTGACAGTATCAATATGGCGGGTGAGGTGTATTTAAATGATCAACTACTTTGGAAAGACCGTTCCTTGGTCGAGCCACTGAGTCGTAGTTGGAATACCCCACGATATTGGATCATTCCGCCATCCTGTATAAAGTCTGGGGAAAATACCTTAATGGTGAAAGTAGTCGGCGTGGCTACCCAAAGTCCGGGCATGGGATTATTTCATATCGGTTCAGCCTCACTGATTACCCAGCATCAACGTGAATATAAATTTCGACATCAAACTGTGCATTTAATCAGTTTGATTATTTCATTGACCCTCGGTGGACTCGGTTTATTAATCTGGTTGCTGCGCCGTCAAGACAGTACTTTTGCTTGGTTTGCCTTGGCATCCACATTGTGGGCGATTTTTATTAGTAATACCCAAATGAGCGAATTGGGACCATTTTCAAATACCTTGCAGTTGGCAAAATTCAACATCTTGATCCTTGCCATGTATAGTGTCTGCTTTGCCATATTTACCTGGCGCTTTGCCAATAAAAAATATAAGCAATTTGAATATCTGAGCGCTGTGATTATCGTGATCTTCTGCTTAAGTTTAATCTTAAGTACTACGGCATATTTACAATGGATCATGTCGATCATATTCTTTTTTTCGATACTGTTGTTTTTAATCAATTGTCTTTTTTACCAATGGATCGCGTATAAATCTAAACAGCCCGATGTTCGTATCTTGGCCTGTCTGATGCTGCTATACATCGGCATCCTCATTCACGATATCATCAAAATTATCAACCATGATACCAGTGGCTTTATGACCACCCCTTTTGCTGCCTTACTGATGACCCTTGCCCTGTCCTTAATACTGGGCTGGCGAATTGCCAAGAATATTACCAAGATCGAGGCCTTTAACGAGCAACTGGAAATTAAAATCGATCAGGTGAAGTTAGAGCTCGAACAGTCGCTGGACAAAAAGCATCAACTGGAAATCGATAATATACGTTTACAGGAACGACTCAATCTCTCGCATGACTTACATGATGGTTTGGGAGGCTCTTTGGTTCGCTCCATCGTACTGGTGGATAAATCCGAACAATTTGATAAGCATCGCACCCTATCGATCCTCAAATTACTGCGTAACGATTTACGTCAGATTATTGATTCAGGTTCAAGCTTGGGGGCAAAAATCCCCGAGACCCCACTGATCTGGGGGGCACCACTACGGCATCGTTATGTGCAAATCTTTGAAGAAATGGACATTACATCAAAATGGTCTTTTCCAGAACGTTGGCAGTTAGCACTGACCACGATGGAAAGCTTAACCTTGGCACGGGTGACTGAAGAGGCGCTCACCAACATCGTCAAACACAGTCGTGCCACTGAAGTGAATGTCAGTCTGGCGATGATCGATGCACAGACCTTAGAACTGAGTATTCGTGACAATGGCGTAGGCTTTGATCCAAGTATGGTGCAGTCTGGTTTCCATGTCGGCCTACATAGTATGCAAGTGCGGGTCAATCGGATTGGCGCAAGCATCGATATCTTGTCCCAACCCGGCCAGACTGAAATCCGAGTATTGATTCGCCATCAGCCGCCAGACCAGTCTGAATCTCTGTAATAAAAGTCGAAACGCAGTCCTGCAAAATAGCCCTAAAAGAGAGTCCCCAAAAAGCCAAAAATGAAAGAGACAAAAAAACCATCACAGTGCATGCCAATGTGATGGTGGAGAAAGGTCAAGCGATTTTGTTAACTGTTGCGATGTTTATCGAACTATTGATAGTCAATATTAAAGGTGATGGTTGAACGTACTTCACCTGCTGTGATGCGCTGCTGGGTTTGATAATAACGTGCAATGAGATCTAAACTCGGTTGAGCTTGTGCCGATACAGGCTCAATAGCAACCTTCTCTCCGTTGGCAATCACTGTTCGTTGATTTGCCGTCAATATCTGCAAGCCAACCCCTTTGGCTGCAGAAGCCGAACTTTGATTGGCAATTACATTGGCTGCTGCATGATGAGTGTCCACGTTATATTTAAACCCCAATTTTAGTTTTTGAACTTGATAGGATTGTGGACATGACAATTGAATATTAAAGCGTTGTTCATGAGCAGTGCTCCCAACCGCTTTCATTTCACCTAGGCGTATCGGCATTAAATCAATAAATTGTTCACGACTCTGTTCATCAATGATACAACTTGAAGGCACTAGACTATTGCCGCTACCAGACAAAATAATATTCAGCAGCGGTTTAGAAGGACCAGACTTATCCAGATAAATACTGGCAAAATTTCCAATATTGAGCACACCGCTGCCAATTTGATCTGCTGTTTTAATTAACTCAACCTGCAAGCGACCGCCCGCTAAATCGTTTTGACCATTTATAGGATGTTGATAAGGAAATTCTATTCGTTGTGAAGCAAATCGTTGTGATAATCGAATACCCACACCTTCAATATTGGTATTAAATATCGAGGTATCAAGTTTAGAGGCTTGTGCCGATAAAATTTTTCCCATCAACACAGCAGATTGATCACAACCACCCCAATTGAGCTGACTTTGTATTGGGAATCCGCGGCTCATGATCACATCACCGATCCTTTTGTTCGCACTGAAACTGATTTGCCCCAAGTCCAGATGTAAATCTTCTGCCACCAGATTCGAGTCCAATAATGGGCAACTTGACCAACTTGATCCACTGCAACCCGCGACCAAAGCCAGCAGCCAAAACACTCGAGATTGCTGTAAAAAATGCATGACTATTGACATATGCCCTCAATGACATGATAGCCATGTCCAGTTTTCTGATTATTATCAAGTTGATAATCTACATGGCACTGCGCATGTTGTTCATCGCCCCACTTGACAGATAATTGTCCGCTCAATGATTCAGTTCGAATTAAGATTTGGCTCCCCTGCGTGACCACACCCACATCTTGCCCTTGTGCATCATAAACTTGTGCTGCAAATGGTAGACCTTCGCCATTTGCTTGCTTGGCTTTGATCAACAGCGGCCATCCGGTTTTGGTTTTAAATTCGACTTTCGCGATTGCACCAGCAAATGGTGCCAATTCTTGGACGGTGGATAACATTTCCACCTTGAGGTTGACATTTTTAGGGTCGATGGCAATCTCATTTAATCGATAGGCAGTGACATAAGGAATGACCGCATAGCCTCGTGCATCGACTTTAAGGCCTGAAGTATTTTTTATGCGTGCGCCATGTGCACCTTTGGCGCTGATGAGTACCATGGTATCGCCCATCTCAGGACTGAAACTCACCCCATGGCGATGCGCGAGCAAAGTACCGGTCAGATTTAATCCATATTGTTGATAGTCATCAGCAAAACTGCCTGAAACACTTGCAGTGGCATAGGGACTACGATATTGAACACTGCTATTCAGCGCAGTATGAGAATAACCAATATCATTCAATGCTGCGTTGACGCTTAACGCTCTATGCTCCCCAAAACTCCCATTAATCGCCATGGTATTTCCAGTATCTGAAAGCATTTGGGTGAGGGTCAAATTATTTTTTCTAAATTGTAATGGAAACGACAACATCGCAAAAAAGTGATTGTCTCGTTGGCCCAAGCCATCTTCGATACGCTGTAAAGACAAGCTATAGCTTAAATTTTTATATTGGTTTTGATAGCCCATCTGAAAATCAGTCCCTGATCCTTGTTGTCCCCAATACCGATCCCAACTGCCATTGGCAAAAAAACTACCCCAGCGCGGTGCTAAAGGTTGTTGAATTGAGATTTGTAATTTATGTTTTTCACCCGAAAAACCGCTATCAATTAGCTTGTTTTTTTGTCGATCTTGCTGTGATTGTGCCATCGCAAAACTGCGATAATCTTGGCTAGAAAAACGATATGCAGCGATATTAAATTGGGTATTCGTTTGATCAATAGAGGTATTATAGCTAATACGATAACTTTGCCCTGATTGATCAGCCTCAGCTGCAGCTAAGGATGCAGTCTCGGCATGGGTAGCATCTAGCGAAAAAGCACCGATCGGTGTCGATACAGCAGCACCGAATTGATAGGCCTGATAATGCTCTGCCAAAATCACCCCAGTATAGGCTGTCAGTGCATTATTGATGCCGCGTTGATACGTCGCTTGTAGAAAATAATCTGGATCATCAAGGTATTCAGCACGATAGCGTCCTGCTGTCACAGCATAACGATGTTGCTTAGGTCGAAGTAACATCGCAACTGAATTATAGGGCACATTAAATGACTGGGTCTGACCATTGGCTTCACGCACCGTCACCTCTAGATCACTGCCAAAACCTGTTGGAAATAAATCATCAATCACAAATGCGCCGGGATTAACTGCAACTTGATAGATCATCTGATTGTTTTGTCGCACTTCAACCATGGCATTAGTATTTGCCACACCACGGATCACCGGGGCATAACCCAGTTGGGTTTCAGGCAGCATCCGATCTTCGCTTTTAAGTTGCAGCCCTGTAAAAGCAAAGCTATTAAATAATTCACCCGAAGTATAACTTTGTCCAAGCGTGGCTATGGCTTTGATCTGTGGAAATGCTTTTTGCGCATAGGTGTTTAATGATTGGTAATCAACTGAGGCTTGATCACTTTTATTGGCGATGGCTTGGTGGCGGAGTTGCCAATCGCCTATATTGAGCCCTGCATTGAGACTTAAATAATGATCTTGGCTGCGTTTATTAGAATGGTTTTGGCCTTGAATAAAGTTTTCATTTTCTCTAAATTTCGAATTTAAATTATAACTTAAATATCCCGCATTGATACCGCGATCCCACGTTTCAGGCGATACATAACCGCGTGCACTGCGTTTTAAAAAAGCCTGCGGCACGCTGATGCTATAACGATAATCATGATTATTCAGTTGGGTGCTTGCTTGTTCAATCCATTGACTGAGCACTAAACATTGCTTGTCATCTTTGATATTGACTAAGGATGTGTCGATATCCAGACTGTCGAGTTCTTCAAATGTAAAACAGTGTTCAACCCGATTAATTGCGGCTTGAGATTTAAAGTCTAAAGACTGACGTCCTTTCCACTGTCCATTGACATAGATATTGACATCATACTGTCCCGCCAATATAGGATTGCCATAGGCAAACAGATTCAGGTCTATATTTTTACGACTTCCCATCAGCACAGATTGATCAAATTCAGCAAAATTTTCGGTGTTCAACTGTTCAGTTTCAGCATACAAGCTGGATAAACTTGATAGCGTAAACAGGCAGCCTGAAAGCAAACAATATTGCGTCAATACTTTGAGTTTAAAACGCGTCTTATGATTAGATGCCAAGTTAAAATACTTGAGGACATTCATGAACGATCCTTGTTACTGATTTAAACTAACCTCTATGCGATCTAAGCCACCATAATCATTAATACTTTGCACAGTAAAACTTTTAAAAGGTGCCTCTTTTATTTCTACATTTTTACTTTCAAATGGTGCCAGCATGATGCCTTCTTTTAAGACCATTTTATCTTCAGCACCCGGTTGAGGAATTAATAAACTAGAAACACTAATATAATAAGGACTTGGGTTTTTAACGCTGATGTTTTGATTGTTTTGCGTCCATTGCAATAATTTAGCCGCATCTTTGGCTTGATCTTTTAATCCAGTAGGACGATAAAACATTTTAATTCGACTACGTACTGCAATTTGCAGCATATTATTGGATAATTTTCTTGAATCATTATCTTGAGGCCGTGCAGGTATATCTAATACATTGAGCCAAAATATTGATTCACGATCTTTAGGAAGTTTGTCCTCGATCATCGAAATATTGATCGTTTGTCCCACACTCGCATCTAAACGACTGATTGGAGGTGTAATTACGAATGGGACATTGATTTCATCAGGTGCAAGGTTTGCATCGCCATCATCAATCCAAGTTTGCATGAGAGCTGGATATGCGCCATCATTTTTAACTTGGACCGTCACTGTTTTTTGCTCAGCAGGATAAATTACTCGAGTACCGGTAATCACAATGCCAGCATATAATGTCGTAGTGAAGCTACTTAAACATAGCAATACTGCAACCTTAGACAAAGACTTTACAAACATTTTGCACCTTCAAAAATCAATGAATAATAAATCTATTTACCTAAGTAAATTATTTATAATCGACATTGTAAGTTGCGAATGAATGTACCCAACCTTTGGTCGCTTGACCTGTAGCATAATAACGTGCTGCATACTGATAAACTAAAGCATCATCATGCGTTACAACAGTTTTATAATGGTCATTGGTTTGAGCAGTTAAATCAATCGCTTGATCGTTATACATCAATTGAATATTCACGTTCTCGGCAACGCCAGAACCAGACCATATATTTTTAAGTGTTCCGGCATGTGCGCCATCTACATTAGAATTACCAAAACGGATACCCGCTGTTTCGCCAACTTCACAGTCGACCAATTTAATATCAAATTTAACTTGTTGAGTAGATACATCACCCAAGCGAACCAAATCACGAGTACGAGTATCATCTAAACGCAAGTCATGGTAAGTCGTATCATCGGTAATACGACAAGTTTGACCTTGTACATAACCCGTGACGTTGACAATTCCAGAAGTCGCACCAACCGCAAATGATTGTGCGCTTGTGAGTGCTAATGCAACCGCCCCTAAAGATAGTGCTAATTTTTTCATTTTAAAGCTCCACTAATATGTTATTTCCCCAGATTCAATATATGTCCATATGTAATGAATAATATATATTGAAATGGAAGCTAAATACTCAACTTGGTTGTTTATTTATAAACCGAGTTATTTGCATCTCAATCGATACATGATTCATTTAATCCTTAAATTGGGTATTTAAATATCACTAGTTCTTGGTATTTTTCTTTATTGTCTATTTTATAAAGCAAGGATTTTTAAAAAAATAATCTTTTTAAATATACCAAGAAATAGGGATAGCACAGCCGATTTACACAACTTAACACACGTTTTTATATATAAAAATTTAACAGATTAAACATACCAGTATTTATTATTTATAATGACCAACCCCAGACAACAAGCAACCAAAATAAAATATTTTTTTATTTCTAAATTATTAAATGATTAACCAAGCTTAATAAAATGATGGTCAATTTTAGTTTAATCAAACAACCCACCGCATTAATGCATTATGGTTAACATATTAAACAAGCAAACCAAAATACATCACTTATTCCATATATAATCATCGATACACCTCAAATTTAGTGATTAACTTGATAAACAACGCATTCCAAAATCAAATGCTTAATCTGAATTTACACCGAGCAATACCCTCATCTAGCAAATAACAGCACTGCAATACCCAATATGTAGACAAAAAAACCCTTAATCGCTGAGTATTAAGGGGATTGAAATTCTAGAATATAGGCTTTGGAAAAGTGGTTATCGCCAATTTTTCAATTTAGAGGTATGGCCAATACCAACATTAAAACGGTTGCTCGGATCTAGCTGTTGATAATGATTTTTCAAGGCAGGTTTGGCCACATAGAGATGCCCGACATTATGTTCTGCAGGATATTCAGCCCCACGTTCATCGAGTAAGCGCCACATCTGATGCTCCATCTGCAAGGGATCAACCCCTTTTTTCACGATATAGTCCTGATGGAACACATGGCATAGAAAATGACCATAATACAGTTTATGTAGCATCTGCTGATCCATCTCGGTTGGCAGTTGTTCCGCCCAATCCCGATCGTTACGGCGCAGGGCGATATCCAATGCCACGATATCAGCCACTTCACTACGATGGGTATCACGATAACGAATCGCTGCACCGGCCACGGCAAAGCGATGCAAAAAGGCTTTACGCCCTTCATCCTCATCACAGAGGAAATAATCCCCGCCCTGTGGCGCAACATCCTGATCTTGCTGTCTGAACTGATCTTGGGCGCTGGATGCGTGTTGCGATCTAAAATAGCCTTTTAAAAATTGATCCACTGCCGCCACATCTTGCTGTTCCACCCGTAGGATCAGGTGATGCTCAAAACGGTCACGAAAGGCATTCATGCGTTTAGGCAAATGCGAAGGTAGACATTGAGTGACGAGTTGCAACAACTTGTCTGATAACCCTTTCATTCCCAAACGTTCTAGATAGCCATCGACTTTATCTTTCATGGCAAAGGCGGCGGGGACTTTGGCAGTCCCAAACTTTTCGATAAACAAAAAGCTGTCTTTGCCATATTTGGCACCGATATCGTAGGCGACACGATGAATATACTCACCTGCGATCGGCAGGCGCGGTAAATCCTTTAACAAGAAACGGCGAATCTCGGTCAGATCATCAGGTGCATTGCTACCGATATAAAATACTCGGCTGGGGATTTTTTCAAAGCTGTCTAGGCGCACCGCAAAAACACAGACCTTGCCTGCAGAGCCAGAGGCTTCAAACAATCGACTTGGGTCGGCATTGAAACGTGCTGGAGTATCTGCATCTACTTGGCTGACATCATGTGCATAGCGTTGGTCGGATGCACAACACTGTGCATCATGCTGAATGTCTTGCTCGCTATAGTTCTGCTGCTCTAGATTATTTAAAATCTCTTCGGGGCTATGCCCCAACGTGATCCCCAGATGATTGACCAGTTGTAATTCACCTTCGGCATTGACCTGTGCATACAAGGCCAGTTCGGTATAGGCCGGGCCACGGCGCACCAAGGCACCGCCAGAATTATTACACACCCCACCCAGCACCGAAGCGCCGATACAAGACGAACCGATCACCGAATGCGGTTCACGGTTATACACCGCCAACTCACGTTCCAGCTTATCCAAGGTGGCCCCCGGCAGACACAGCACTTGCCGGCCAGCATCGATGACCTGTATACCCAGCAAGCGCCGCGTGCCTAAGATCAAAACCGGACGATCATAATCATCACCAAAGGGCGTTGATCCCCCGGTCAGACCGGTATTGGCAGCCTGCATAATCACGATACAATCCGCCTGCACCGCCACTTGTAAGACTTGCCATTGTTGTAATAAGCTGCCGGGATTGACCACCGCAAAGACTTGACCTGCACCATAGCGCCGACCTTGACGGTACAAACGAGTGTCTTTATCTGCGGTGAGCACATGTTGTGTGCCGACGATTTGGCTTAATTTTTTTAAAGTCTGTGCGCGATCAAAGGGCTGAGTCTTGTGCATGATCGGCTACTCCTGTCGCAATTCACGGGCCATTTTCACCAAACACTCGGCATTGATATCGGCAATGCGTTTGGCACCGGTCAAGGTCATGGCAACCCGCATTTCCTTGTCGATCAGCTCAAGTAAATTACTGACCCCAGCACCGCCTGCTGCGGCCAAGGCATAGACAAAGGCACGTCCAAGCATACAAGTGTCTGCCCCCATAGCCAGCATACGCACCACATCTAGACCGTTACGTACCCCAGAATCCACCAAGATTTTAAGCTCACCTTTGACCGCATCCGCGATCGGCGGCAAGGCACGTGCGGTTGATAACACCCCATCCAATTGACGCCCACCATGATTGGACACCACGATGCCGTCGGCACCAAAGCGCACTGCATCTTTGGCATCTTCAGGATCGAGAATGCCCTTGATCACCATCGGGCCATCCCAAAACTCACGAATCCATTCCAGATCTTTCCATGAGATCGAGGGATCAAAGTTGTTGCCCAACCAGCCGATATAATCGGCCAAGCCTGTCGGTTTACCCAAATATTTTGAGATATTGCCGAGATCATGCGGACGGCCCAATAGCCCCACATCCCATGCCCATTGCGGATGGGTCATGGACTGTAAGTAACGGCGCATTGCCGCATTCGGCCCACTCATACCCGAATGTGCATCGCGATAACGCGCCCCCGGCACTGGCATATCCACGGTAAACACCAAGGTCGAACAGCCTGCGGCTTTGGCACGCTCTAAGGCATTACGCATAAAACCACGGTCACGCAACACATAGAGTTGGAACCACATCGGACGCCCGATTGCTGGGGTGACTTCCTCGATCGGACAGACTGAAACTGTAGATAAAGTAAAGGGTATGCCCTTTTTATCTGCGGCCACCGCAGCTTGAACTTCGCCACGGCGCGCATACATGCCGGTCAATCCAACGGGTGCCAATGCCACAGGCATCGACAAAGTTTCATTGAATAATTGCGTTTCTAGGCTAAGTTCAGACATGTCATTGAGTACCCGCTGCCTTAACGCGATCTGTGACAGGTCTTCGACATTGCGTTTGAGGGTCTGCTCGGCGTAAGCGCCACCATCGATATAGTGAAATAAAAATGGCGGTAAGCGGCGCTGTGCGGCCTCACGATAATCTTGTGCCGAGGAAATAATCATGACTCATGTCCTATTTAAGCGACGAGCACGCTGACAACGAGCTTCTTCCTCATCAATCGAGCGTACTTGTTGGATAACAAACTCTATATGCCCACAGACTGCACGACGCGCAGCTTCGGGGTCCTGTCGTTCAATCGCATCCATGACCTGAAAATGTTGGTCATGTAATTGATCAAAACGATGGGTTTCGGAATAGACTTTACGTCTTCCCAAAACCACGTTGTATTGCAATAGATCAAATAGCCCGCGCATCACTTGGATCAACACCAAATTGTGCGAGGCTTCAGCAATAGCCAAATGGAAATGCGCATCGGCCAATGAGGCTTGATCTGCATCACCTAAGGCTTGGAAATGGGCAATTTTCTCATAGCATTGACGGATCTTAATGCGGTCTGCTTCATTGGAGCGTTGCGCTGCATACCAAGCAGTACCGCCTTCGAGGATCATCCGCGCTTCTTGTACATCGAAGCGATAGGTGGGGTCCTCATCAATCAACTCACTCAACGGTTGTACAATTTGCAACTCGGACCAATTGGTCGGCAGTTGTTGCAAATAGGTGCCTGCACCCACTTTGGATACCAACATGCCCAAGCTGATCAACTGCTGTAGCGCTTCACGCAAGGATGAGCGTGAGACCCCAAGCTGTTCACTCAACTTACGTTCGGCAGGTAATCGGTCTCCGATTTGCATCTGTTGTTTTTCGATCAACAAACGCAGACTTTGTACAACTTGATCGGAGACTTTCATGGGCTTTCCTCAATGGCGTGTCGATGGATGGGCTTAAAATGAGCTTAAGGAATCATCCACGGGAACACATAGGCTTGTATGCTCACAATAATACCGATCATCACTGTAAATGTAATACTGTGTTTTACGGTAAATCTAAATAGATCAGACTCTTTGCCCACTAAGCCCACCGCCGCACAGGCGATCGCAATGGATTGTGGTGAAATCATTTTCCCTGTCACCCCACCACTGGTATTGGCTGCCACCAATAACACCTCAGGCACCCCAATTTGTTGCGCCGTGGTGGCTTGCAATGCAGAGAACAAGGCATTGGCCGAGGTATCTGAACCGGTCAGGAATACTCCCAACCACCCCAAGAATGGTGAGAAGAAGGTAAAGGCTTTGCCAGTATGGGCCAATGCCAAGGCCAAAGTCGCAGACATACCTGAATAATTGGCGATAAAGGCAAAGGCCAACACCATCCCAATCGAGTAAATCGGAGTTTTCAGTTCGATCACGGTTTCAGTAAAGGTACTGACTGCGTCACGCGGTTTCATTTTCAAGAAAATAATACTGATCACAGCGGCAATCATGATCGCTGTCCCCGTAGCCGAGAACCAATCGAACTTAAAGATCGCATCATAGTCTTTGATTGCAGGTACCACCGGTGGCATTTTCTGCACCAATTGATGTAAAAATGGCACTTCAATCGACACGGTCAAATGCTCCAAAGCCCCACCTTTGACAAACAAGGCTTTAAATGGCTGCACACTCCAGATGGTGACCATTGCAGTCAAAATCGCGAATGGTGACCAAGCTTTGGCAATCTGTCCCAAGCTATAGCGCTTTTGTTTTTCAGCTTCTAATTGCGCTGCAGCTTCAGGATCGAGTGCTGTATCCTGATCCAATTCAAAACGGAAGATATGCTTCGGCTGCCAGAACTTGAGCAAGATGGTTAAGCAGACCAAAGAAGCAATGGCGGCGGTAATATCCGGTAACTCAGGGCCAACAAAGTTAGAAGTCAGATACTGCGCCAAGGAAAAGCTCAAACTGGCCACGATCACCGCAGGCCAAGTTTCTTTGATCCCACGCCAACCATCCATAATCGCCATGATCCAGAACAACACAATCGGCACCATAAACGGTAGCTGACGCCCCACCATTTGACTGATCTCTAAGGTATCTACCCCAGACACTTGACCTGCCACGATGATCGGGATGCCCATGGCACCAAAGGCCACCGGTGCAGTATTGACGATCAAACACAACCCTGCTGCATATAAGGGTTTAAAGCCAAGCCCCACCAACAATGCCGCAGTAATCGCCACCGGCGCACCAAATCCTGCTGCACCTTCTAAAAACGTACCAAAAGAAAAGCCCACCAATAACATTTGCAGACGTTGATCTTCAGTCACCGAAAGGATCGAAGAACGAATGATGTTAAATTGGCCGGTCTTAACTGAAATCTTATATAAAAATACCGCCCCGATAATGATCCATGAAATCGGCCACAGGCCATAAAAAAATCCATAGATCACGGAAGCAAAGGCCATCACTGCTGGCATGTCATAGGCGAATAAAGCCACCAACATCGCCAAAACCACAGTAATGGTGCCAGCCACACTGCCCTTCATGCGGAAAATCGCCAAGGCGAAGAAAAAGAAAATAATCGGGATCAAGGCCACCAAACTGGATAGCCAGATATTGCCCAATGGGTCGTACATCTGTTGCCAATGTTGAAGCATTGTCTACTCCTTGAAATGCTTGTATTGAAGATCAACCTTGAGTCTGTTTGGATGCTCAATATTGATTATTGGTCTGACCAATTTTAATATAAAAATCATTAAATCAGCCATTTAGGCTTGAGATACTAGAATCTGTTGTTTTAAAGATCAATAGTGTAGCTTGATTTATTTAAATTGGTCTGACCAATATTGACGTTATGCAGCTATGATTTGCAGCACTACATCGGTCTAAGCATGGGTCGATTTGAATTGATCGCCTTGTATTCCAAGCGCTGCACAGTGCTATGACTTGCCGCACACGGCGCACACTATACTTTAGTCGTAGAGATTAAATTAGACGCATATTTTGAGCCATTACCTAAACAGTAAGGCTTAGATATTAGACACCCAATCGTTGCGGCAAAAATGTAGAGCGATGATCACGGTCGTTGAACTGAAGACATGCCGTAACCTGGCTGCGAGGTGATCAAAGTGGCAGAGGAGTAGATGAAACCAGTGAATAAAGGATAAAAATGCCGATTAATGAAATAAAATCCCAAATAAAGCACATAATTAAGTATCAATACTTTTGTAATTTTAGTAAAGTTAACATTATCTAACAAATCATTGTTAAAGCTCTGTTAAAATCAGCGCATTAAAAAAAATAAAGTTCAATCAGGATCAGACTCACTTTACGATTGGGTTGAGATGTATCCAAATAGATTGAGATTGCTAAGGATGATTCACATCAGGAGGATGAATATGACCACAAGGACGTAATATCAAACCAAGACATAACAACAATGCAGACCATTTAAGTCACACCAAGGTGTAATGCTTTCATATTTTTTAAAAAATCAAAGCCCTTATTTTAATTGGGTATTTTTTTAATTTCTTATTTTTAAGGTTTAGATATTCTATGCAAGATCTAAAAAATACATTTAAATTAATTGCTACGCTTTCCCCACTGTTGTTCATCCTTGTCAAAAGCAACGTTGCACATGCAGATTTTCTCCAAGACAGTTCTAGCTCGATTCAACTACGAAACTTTTATCAAGATCGACATTATGAAAATGATGCACGACCGAGTATGGGCAGTTGGTCGCAAGGGATTACTGGCCGTTTTCAATCTGGTTATACCGATACGCCGCTACAGGTCGGTGTCGATGTCATGGGCCAATATGCTCTGCGTTTAAATGACCTACATGCAGGCAATAAAAATAATATCCTCCCCTATGATGAAGCCAGCAAAACCCAATACCGTGATTATGGCAAAATGGGCCTGACCCTAAAGCTTAAATACCAAGACTCAGAATTAAAAATCGGTGAATTAGAACCCAAATTACCGGTCATTTATATGGATGATACTCGGCAATTATCCACCATCTTTGCAGGGGCATTATTTGAAAACAAGTCCGTTGATAATCTTAAAATTACGGCAGGTTATATCAATCGGGTAAACTCACGTTATGACGATCGCTACCGTAAACTTGGATTACGTGCCAATACTTGGGACAACCGTATCACCAGTGATGGTCTGGCCTTTATTGGACTAGATCATAAATGGACCCCCAATGTATCCACTGCGTATTGGTATGCGGAGTTAGCAGATATCTATCGCCAGCATTATGCCAACCTAGCCTATAACACCAGTTTTGGTGATACCAAACTCAAGGTCGATGCGCAGTATTTTAATAACAGCGAAGCGGGTGCCGCACTAGAAGGCAAAATCGACAATCAATCGATCGGCCTACTCAGCACCATCCAGCACAATAGCCATACCCTCACCACCGGCATAAAGAAAAACGAAGGCCCAAGCAGTTTCCCGTTATTGGTCGGTAATGTGCCACAACGGGTATTACATGGTTGGTCGAATCTTGGCTTTACCAAACCCAATGAACGCACCTTCCACATGCAATACCGTTATGACTTTAAAGAACTAGGCGTGGATGGATTAACCGCCAGTATCCGTTATCTCAGAGGTGATAAGATTCATCGCAGCGGTTTAAAGGACAATAAAGAAAATGAAACCATCTCGGCATTGCGCTATCTGGTGCCTGAAGGTCGATTTAAAAATCTAGGTCTAGAATATTTGCATATTGATACCGATATTAAATATGGAAAACGCTATGAACCCGGCAATAAATTTTCTGAAGATCGCATCGTGGTGAGTTATTTATATAAGTTTTAATATGGATAAACTCTAACCAAAAGGTTAGAGTTTTTTTTGCTTGTTCTGAACCGAAGCCCACGCGATATTGGTTTAACATCGCATTGCTATACCGCCTAAACGTCTTATTGCGCAACATTTTAGAGACTACAGTGAAACTGGATACGAAACAGGCTTTCTTCAGCTGTATAAATCTTTATAATGAGCATATTACACTTAACTAAAATTGACATTTATGTCTAACAAAACACAGATCCCTGATGAGGTATTTGACCAAGCTGCTGATTGGTTGCTGATCCTGAATTCAGGTGATATGACTGTTGAGCAGACTGCTCTGTATGAACAGTGGAAAACACAAAAAATAGAACATGCACTCGCCATTCAATATCTAGATAAATTTAGTATTGGCACAGGCGCTATCGCCAGGTCTGGCCATTCGAAAAAGCAGTTAGCTGCTGAACAAAAAACTAAATTCAAATTTAAATTCAGCAGCCTTTGCGGTCTAGGCATTTTGGCGGTTCTAGGTATTTCACTCTATATAATGCCATGGGAAAAATGGCGCGCCGACCATTACAGCAAAGTCGGTGAAATCAAAACCCTACATTTAGAAGATGGCTCTAAATTGATCTTGGCCAGTGACAGTGCGGTCGATATTCAATTTTCCAATCAGGCTCGTCAGCTCAGATTAATCACCGGTGAGATTTTTATTAAAACTGCCAATGACCCAGACCTTCAGCGCCCATTTATCGTCGCAACTGAATATGGCACAGTGCAGGCCTTGGGTACTGAGTTCACGGTGCGCGATGAGGATCATCATAAAATACAAGTTAATGTCTACCGAGAGGCAGTTGCTGTGACCCGTCATGAGCATAATCAGACTACATTAATCCCTCAAGGTTATCGGGCTTTTTATGACCATGAAAAAACCTCTCAAACCATTAAATTGCGTAATCCTCAGCCTTACTGGACCCAACAGATATTGGCGGTTGAAAACTGGCCCCTTAAAAAAGTCATCTTTGAGCTGTATCGCTACAAACATGGCAGTTATCGTATTGATCCACAAGTACAAGACATATTGGTTTCAGGGCTATTTCCACTGAATAATATCAACCAAAGTTTAGAAACTCTGGCTGATCAAAATCAATTACAGTTGACATTTTATAGCCCCTTCTTTCTGAGCATAAAAAATCAGCAACCGCCCCAAACCACAAAACCTCAGTCTTAAACCTTGAGCTGCTGTCTTAAACTTGGGCGGCCTCAATCCAATCTTTAGAAACGGATATCCAATGCCAGTTTCGCTGTGCGGGGCGCACCCAAAAACATATAATCATCGCCGATATAACCGCCTACATCTCGCCAGTATTTTTTATTGAAGACATTATCGACATTAAAACGTAGCGCTGTATCATGCCCGCTGAGCATAAACTGATATGCCGCACCGAGATCAACCACGCTATAGCCTGAGACTTTGGCAGTGCCCGCTTTATTGGCAAATTTACTGCTGTTATAACGCAGGCCACCCAGTACACTTAAACCCTCAATGGCAGCAATATCATATGCAGCAAAACTAGAGAATCTAAACTTTGGTATATTCTGTAATTGATGACCCTTAAACTGTTCATTGCCAATATCCGTTAATCTGGCTTGGGTAAACGCCATCGTGGTATTGATTTTTAGCGCATCGGTGATCTTGCCACTGAGTCCAAGTTCAAGACCATAGTTTTGCTGCTGGCCTTCTTGGATAAAATAAGATTTTTTATCCGCCAGTTGCTGAGTACTTTGATTATCCTGCTTAAGATCAAATAAAGCGGCCGTCAATAATACGTCTTGAATCTGCTGTTTCATCCCGATTTCAAATTGGCGCGAATTCATTGGGGCAAGGGTTTGACTGGCGTTTTCGGTATACCACGGCGCAGTTGCCCCATCGACCAAGCCCTTGCTATATGACGCATAGAAATGGGTTCTTTCCCACGGGTTAAACATAATGGCCAGTTGTGGTAGGAATTTATTCAGATCAGTTTTACGGCTTTGTGCACCAGTAGCATCATAGGTGTTTTCATCGAGGCGAATCCATTTCCCCCCCAGCACTGTGGACCATTGCTGATTCCATTGCATCTGATCCATCAACATCACTGCACTTTGCCCGCCCTTAAATGACATCGCTGCTGAGGTCTGTGGTTCCTCGCCTGTTGCTGGCGCAGCTTGGGTCTCATCACGATAAATATTCCCAGTGCCAATCCATTGGTTGATACCCGCAGCAAGATCACGCTTTTTTTCGGTATGTGAGAGTTCGATTTGCAATTGATGTTGAATCTGGCCTGTAGCGAAATTGCCTTCTAGCCCTGCTTTAAACTGATTACTTTGATAGCGATCGTCTGGGATTCGGAAGTCATAAATGTCATAGTTGCCATTTTTATCAAAGCTCCCACCATTGCCATCAAACTTGCACACTGCACTATATGAGCAACCCCAAGCAAAAGAACTATTATCCTCAATCACCACTTTGCTGTGTGCGGCACTCAAGCGTCCGGTCCAATCTTGATTAAACTGGTATTGATATCGCAAGCTGCTATTTAAACTTTCATTGCGTACCGCCCGACTATCATCACGATAACCCAAGAGACGATCCCACTTTACGCCAGTCGGCACCTTGCCATCGAGTAATTGATAGCCTGCCACGGTGCGTTGTTTTTGTTTCTGCGCTTCAACATCAAATTGCAGCAGAGATTGATCACTGATATTCCAGTCCAAGGCCAAAGAAGCAAATTGGCGATCGCCATCGGCATGTTCAACATAGGGGCGGATATTCTGATTGGCCATGTTGATGCGATAACCAAACTGATCCTGCTCACCGACAAATCCGCCAACATCGACCGCCACACTGTTGTCGCCATTTTCATCCACACCCAGACTCAGGTTGGAGACATTTTCAGGGCGTTTGGTGACATAGTTAATCACCCCACCTGAGGTGGTCATGCCCGCCTGCATGGCAGACACCCCTTTTAATATTTCGACCTGTTGCTTATTTTCCAAAGCCACATTTTGTTCACCACGGATCAACTGCGAATTAACGAAATAACTGGAGGCATTGTCGAGTACAAATCCACGGGATAGCACATTGGGGAAATAACCAATCGGCGCATAGTTTTCACCGACTGAAGCCTCATGCTTGATCACATCAGCCAAGGTTTTGGCTTGGCTATCTTCGATCAGATCACGGCCCACGATCGCCACCGCGGCAGGCAATGCAGCAACATCTGAACTGCTCAACCCCGCCATTTTCAGCGTACGGCCACTATAATTGTTGTCTTGCTGACTGGCCTCAACCACGATGGTCGCTAATTGTTGCGGTTCCTCAGCAGCATGCGCAGTGCTGATCCCAACGATGATTGAAGTCGAGGAAATTGAGATCAGGGTCAGGATCGACTGACTGAGTACGGTTTTTTTTATTGCATTGAACGACATGAGACAACCTGTGACAAACTGAATAGCAAATGTTGCGCCCATAAACAGCATGAGCATTGAACGTTGTTTAAAGAGCGATGTTTTAAGTGCGATGTTTAAAATGTTTTAGCCCAGAGCAGCCTTGCTTGCTGAGGCGATCTGTAGCTGGAGCAATTGAATAAAGCGCTGACCTGCATCCGTTGCAAACCACAATGTATGCTCGATTAAATATCGATAGGCCGCATCGGCATGGCTCTGGTTCTGAGTAATTTCAACAAAATACTCCAGTTCATACAGGGCAAAGTCGATATGTGCCAAAGTCATCATCTGTGGCACATAACTCAATTGTTCAGTGCTGCCCCCTGCGGCGACATAGCCTTGGATAAATTGCTTGAGCCCTGCTGCATCGATATGGATATCCACATGTTGTGGCATATCCAGTTGTAGCCAATCGACAAAATTACGCTCGATTGCCACCGCCACGTCATAGCTGACACTACTTAAGTCACTGAGCCCAAAGTCAATCACCGCCGCCACTTCAGCGTGCGGAGAGTTATCCGTCCACAACATATTGGAGGCATGCAAATCATTGTGCGTCCATAGTCGTTGTAACTTGGGCAACACAGGCAACAACAGCTGATGAAATTGTTCAAGTTGCTGCACAAATTCAGCGCTAAAGTGCTGGTTTTGGAAATAGTCACGCAAGCCTTTACTGGCTTGGATACGTTGCTGTATAGCCTGTAGCAGCGAAGTCGATTCGAGCAAGCGTTGGTTGGCAATCAGGTATTGTGTATCACGGGCTTGCTGGCAAAAGTCAGCGGCAGCATGATGCAGTTTCGCCAACAATTGACCCGCGGAATAGGCATGATCCGGATAGAAAAATGACTTCCAGGAGTGATGTTCGGCGTAGATATCCTGTGCAGTCAATTTATGGTGTACTTCATAGATCCATTCACCGATTGCTGTCGCAGTGACGCCTGCGGCATTGCTCAGCACTTGCGACACCTCTAGACCTTTAGCGCCTAGATGCTGAATAAAAGCATGTTCTTGCAGGAGGTCTGCCACTGAACGAAAGGAACAATGGCTACGTTTAATCAGATATTGACCCTGTGCCGTCGCCACGATACTGGCGGAGGAGAATGGCCGTGGGCTATGCCAAAGCAATGCCAATTCCAATTCCAATTCCCCAGCAAGTTCAGGGTAGTCAGGCTGCAAGCACAGCAAATCCTGTAGGGTCATATTGACCCAATCTTTTTGTTCGAGTTCAGTTCCCATGCCATGTCCAGTGGGTTCTTTTTCTAGCATCAATATGTCCTAAAGCAAAATGAACTTGGCGCAGTCGTACAACATTGCAATGCAATTTGATTCCCGCCCAGACCTTGCATAGATGAAGTACAGCATAGATTAAACACAGAAAATATTTAACCACGATGATTGAGTGGTATTAAAGACCACCACCACCCGCGGCGTATTCTAAAGCAATTGATGAGAAAATATCGCATCTATCCAAGTTTAATCTTCTTAACTTAGATTGGACTTGCTGAACGGGTATTTTATAACGCAATGGTTGGGTAAATGAATGTTTACTGAGACTTCCACAGATCAACCATCCATCTTTATTAACCTCGTTCTACTCTACAGTGGAATACCAAAATGGTTGATGACTGGCGATAAACTGGTTTTTTAAATATACCCTCGGCGCTGTCTGACCGAGCTGCATCCGCATTGCGGATATTCCTCTCTTTAATTTTAAAAAAGTACAACAAAACTTCTTTTACACTGAGAATACATTCCTGTCACCCAGTGCAAAATCAGGCGGCGTCCTGCCGCCAGTTTCCAATACCGAATGGTGATGTGAGTATTCTTGAATTTATATTGCTTAGGCTATTTAGATCGTGATCATCCACATAAAGGCCATTTGCTCGCCGAAGTTTATACTGCAAATCCACTCCGACTAAGAACACACTGCCCCTTCAACTTTCGCTGAAGTTTTGCCTTCTGCCACCACTACCGAAGCGGCAACCGCATCGACCACACGATTGAGTGAAGTCTGTGAGGTACTGACGACATCAGCGATGTGCTGTCCATTCCCAGGTACTGGGGTACTAAAAGCCATCCGACAACTTAGTTGTTGATTTAGCGTACTCCCTTTTGCTGAGGCATCTGGCGTTAGTGGTCGATTGGGATCATCACGCTTGATAATCCACGCCACCACCACCTCTATATCTTTTGCAGTCGCGCTATTGAAGGTGCTTTTCGTTCCACTGCGTTCAACGATATCAAAACGAGCAAAATCAGTGGCAATTCGATAGGTCACCTTCCCACCGGTCATCCCACTGCTATAACGATCAACTGCACCGAGTTTTTGCTGTAAGCCCGCCGACAAACCATCACGTAATTCAGCGCCTAAAGTCGAGGTCCAACGGTCATTATCCAGAACCTTAGACTTGCCATTGGCATCTTGTAACAGCATCGGTGCACGATTTAATCGATCGGGTAAGCCCACAGGCAGTACCTCGATCATTCGAACATTGGCGTTGACTACCGTTGTGTTCTGCACGGATGGCATCTTTGAGGTCAAGGTATAGTAGTTCGGTGTCGGGGAACCAGAACATGCCATTAAACCTGCGGCGCTGGCCAGTAATAACACCATCCCTACACCACGCCCCAGTTCAATGGCTGGGCGTGATAATGCGTTTTGATGACGGTTTATTTTATTTAGCATGATTGTCCTCTGGAGTTTTCCCGCGAATGATCGATTCCGGATGTTGTTCGATATAATCCGCCATTAACTGTAACGATGCAGCTGCGCGGGTCATTTGCTGTAGTGCACGGCGTACATCTTGTTGCATCGGTGCATCACTAGACAAGATTGACTCGGTGGATTGCATGGTTCTGCGGACATCATCTAAGGTCGCTTGCATGCCTGGTGCCACTTTGGTGTCCAATTGTTTGATCAACTTATCGGTTGAGGCAACAGCAGTATTCATATTATCCAACGTCTTACGCACATCTTGGCCAATCTCCACCAATGGGAATTTAGTCAATTTGTCCGCAATCACCGAAACTTGAGCTTGCAAACCACTTAACTCTGTCACTGTGGTCGGCACTTCAACACGGCCATCACTACGCATTTTCACCTCAGCGGCTTTGGCTTTAGGGAACTTATCAAAGGCAATATAGTTCTGCCCAGTGAGTAAGCTGCCTGTACGCATTTGTGCACGCCAGCCTCGATTAACAAAGCTTTTAAATATATCGCCGTTAGGATCGATTTCTCGACCATTAGCTAAACGAGAAGGATATATCACCGCCTCTACACGCATCCGCATACGGGTGTAATTGGCATCAAATTCAGCATTCACCGAAGTCACCTTGCCAATCTCTATACCCATAAAGTCAATCGGTGCACCTGCCGTTAAGCCACGAAGTGAATGATCAAAATACATAATCACTTGTCGAGGATTGATATCTGGCTCTTTCAAGGCTTCAGTACGTGAGTCCCATAAGGTGAAATTACTCTTATCGGCGGCGGAGGCAGCATTCGAGTTTTCAGGATAACCAAAGGCGATCCCTCCAGCGACGATACTTGCCAATGACTGAGTATTCAGATTAAAACCTGACGCATTCAACGTCACATCCACACCACTGGCTTGCCAAAAACGCGCATCCTTGGTCACAAACTTATCGTATGGTGCTTGAATAAAGGTCTGTAGCTCGACATTTTGACCATCATTTGACAGTTTAAATGCGGTCACCTGACCAACATTAATCCGACGATAATAAATCGGTGCCCCAATATCCAATGACCCTAGGTCTTTGGCTTTTAAGAAAAACACTTTGCCTGGTACATCAGAAGACACCACTGGTGGCACTTCAAGCCCCGTAAAATTGCTTTCTTTGACTTCATTCTTACCCCCATCTACCTCGATATAAGCACCAGACAATAATGTATCAATGCCAGAAACCCCACTGGTCCCGATTCGTGGCCGCACCACCCAAAACCGCGCATCTTTGGCAGCAAAATTACTGGCATCTTTACTCAGTTCGATTTGCGCGATGACATGCGAACGGTCTTCAGATAAATCGATCTGACGCACCAAACCAATATCCACCTGTTTATAACGCACCGTGGTTTTACCCGCAACCAAACCTTCAGCGGTACGGAATGACACATTAATCGTTGGCCCAGTATCGAGCACAGCTTTTACCGCCAAAGACAAAGCGATTAATAATGCCACAATGGGTACTAACCAAATCAGTGATGGTCTCCAACGGCCTTTCTTTGTTTCAGGCTCAGGAAGATTGTGCTGTTGGTCAGGGGTCAGATCTGTGGATTGATGATCTGAGTTATTGTTGTTTGGTGTATTTTCAGACATACCGATCATTCTTATGGGCTGGAGTTCGAGGAATCATTATTCATCAGCGTATAGCTAGATTTCATAATCGTTGAATTATTGTGTTCTGAAGTCATATTTAAATCGGATGGCTGCTGTTGATTAGGCTTCCGACTATTCGAGTTGGGATGATTTTGGTTTTGATCTCTGGCTGCATAATAGTTATCCCAAATAATACGGGGATCGAAACTTAAGGAGGCAAACATGGTTAATACCACCACTGCACCGAAAGCCACTGCACCTGGTCCTGCTAATATCGTGGCTAAGGATTGAATCTGAATCAATGCAGTTAATAATGCCACCACAAAGACATCAATCATCGACCAACGCCCTACAAACTCAACCACACGATAAAGCATTGCACAGTGCTCAGGTAAAAACTGCCAACGCTGCGATGACTGTAAATGTACTGCGATTAATAAAAAGAATAAGATCAGCAGTTTTAACATCGGAATAAAGATACTGGCAATAAAGATCACACTGGACACCAGATAATCACCACTTTGCCAAAAAAAGATCACCCCACTCATAATGGTATCTTGCTGACGCCCCAATATTGAGTCTGTGACTGTCATAGGCAGGACATTTGCAGGGATATACAAAATAGTTGCGGCGATGGCCAAGGCCATGGTGCGATCTAAACTTTTGGGTTTGCGTAGGTGCAGCGCACTATGACAACGTGTACAGCGAGGCTTTTGTTTCTCATTGGCTTGGACTTTAGGATTGAGTCGTCCACAGCTATGACAAAAAACCAAATTAAGATCTTGGGCGCGTAGATAAGCTTGACCTGACTTTAAGTTGAAATCTTCTGCCTTAATCACGGGCTGCATGCTCGGTTGCTCAGTACTCATGGCACGCTCCTATCGATTTCATCCCAAAGGCTTTTAACTTTGAACGATGCAATATACACCAGCAGTACACTGAGGATGGCAAAGGCCCATAAGGCTACGCCAGGGATCACCACCACCATGGCCACCAATTTGACCAAGGTCACCAACACCCCGATCAAAAACACCTCCACCATGCCCCAAGTTCTAAACACAGATAGGGTACGCATGGCAAAGACCAAATAGCGGGGCCGACTGTTGAACACACCCACCGAGCTCAATACATAGATCAATAGCAGTAAATCAATTAAAGGCACCACAAAGGTGGTCATCAGGATCAAGAAGCCAACAAAGGCCCGATCGATCTGAAACATGACCCAAGCCGCACCCAATAAAGTAGTCTGTGAACTATTACCTTGCAGTTCAACGATCACGATCGGAAAGCAATTGGCAATAATAAACACGATCATGGCAGTCACGACCAAAGCCAACAGCGAAGTTAAGGATCGGGTTCTTTGATACAACTCGCCACCACAACTCAAGCAGTAGGCCCGCTCACCCTCAGCCAATGGCACTCGCTGATAGACCGTATCGCACTCCTCGCAACCCACTAAAGTCTCAGGCGATGAAGACCCGTTCAGCACATTTTGCTGAGGGTTTTGCTTGGACGATGCGTTACGCATAAGGGAAGATTGGCTCATCGAGCATGTACACCTATTTATATATTAATTTTAGGTCATCAAAGTTACAGCAAATTTTAAAATGGCATTATAAAGTCGTTCCCGATCATATCTTGTTCAAATTACTTAGACAATATTTGTAATGTAATGATCAAGCGATGTAAAAAGATGAAACCATGGTTAAAGCATGTTTTAACTCAAGCCTGTCCACTGAGTTTAACGATTTTAACTGCCCAGTTTAGCGGCTTATTATTTATTGCGTCACCCCCCAATACTGCTTAAAAAGCTCAGATGACCATTGACCATTGACCATGTTTAAGTGCAGTTTGAAATGCACAACGCTGCTGGATTTGTTTTAGATAGCGATTCAAGTTTGGGTATTCAGAAAAATGGTAATGCTCCCTAAAAATAATTGAACTTAAAAATAGAAAATCAAATACCCAATGACGAAGAGTAAAACAACATGGTTGACCACTTAACCAATCCTCGCAACGATAAATACAGTTATGGTAAAGACAGACAAAAAAAAGCCCCTGCTTTCACAGGGGCTTTTTCGAATTTGGCGGAAGCGGTGAGATTCGAACTCACGGAGGGCGTAAACCCTCGTCGGTTTTCAAGACCGGTGCATTCAACCGCTCTGCCACGCTTCCATGGGCGTAAGAATACAAAGCTTCTTCATTTTATTCAAGAAAAATATGCCAAGAAGGTGATCAAGTGCATATTGTTTCATCAATTCCTTATAATTTGGCTGCTAATTCAGCACCTTCACGTATTGCACGCTTAGCATCAAGCTCTGCAGCGAGCTTTGCACCACCGATAATATGATATTTTGCCAAGGTATTTTGCTCTGCAGCAGGCATGATGTCTTTAACTGACTCCTGTCCTGCACAGACCACGATGGTGTCTACACGCAGCAATTGATCATGACCATTGCTCTCAATCCACAGTCCTTCATCGGTCACTGCTTTATATTGCACGCCACGTAACATTTTCACTGCATGTTTTTTCAGTTGCGCACGATGCACCCAACCTGAAGTCTTGCCTAGACCAGCACCGAGTGTGGTCGTTTTACGCTGCATCAAATAAATTTGACGAACTGGTGCTTCAACTTCTGCAGCTTGCATACCGCCTTCAGAATAATAATGCGGATTTGGATCGATGCCCCATTCACGTTGCCAATCGGCCAACGGCAGTGGTTGTGGCTGCTGTTCAGGTTTGAGCAAATATTCAGATACATCAAAACCGATCCCACCTGCCCCAATCACCGCAACACGTAAGCCCACTGGCGCACCACGCAACACTTCAGCATAAGATAATACTTGTGGTGCATCACTACCCTCGATCTTCAGACCGCGTGGGATCACACCCGTCGCCACAATCACCTCATCGAAGCCTTCACGCTCCAACTGTTCACGGTTAACACGGGTATTTAAACGAAGCTCAACCCCAGTTTTCTCGATCTGTACTTTAAAGTAACGGATGGTTTCGTGGAATTCTTCTTTACCTGGCACTACTTTGGCCAGATTAAACTGTCCACCGACTTCTGCAGCGGCTTCAAATAAAGTCACAGCATGGCCACGACTGGCCGCAACGGTTGCAGCAGACATTCCTGCAACCCCTGCACCGACCACGGCGATACGTTTGGCTTTCTTGGTTTTCACATAAACCAATTCAGTTTCATAGGCAGCACGCGGATTGACCAAGCACGTTGCACGTTGATTTTTAAAAGTATGGTCTAGGCATGCTTGGTTACAGGCGATACAGGTATTGATTTCATCGACACGATTGGTCGCGGTCTTGTTGACCCAGTAGGCATCCGCCAACAATGGACGTGCCATTTGCACCATATCCGCTTGTCCTGAAGCCAATATTTTCTCTGCTGTTTCAGGCATATTAATTCGGTTTGATGCAATCACCGGCACAGAAACATGTTTTTTGACTTCAGCGGTATAGTCCACAAATGCAGCACGAGGTACTGAGGTCACGATGGTTGGAATACGCGCTTCATGCCAACCTATACCGGTATTCAATAAGCTAATGCCTGCTTTTTCCAGTGCTTGTGCAATCACGATCACTTCAGACATGGTGTTGCCGTCATGCACCAGATCCAACAACGACAGACGGAAACAAATAATAAATTTCTCACCGACCGCTTCACGAATCGCTTTGACGATCTCCAGTGAGAAACGCATCCGGTTTTGAATATCGCCACCCCAACGGTCTTGACGTTGATTGACATGCCGACTGAGGAATTGATTGAGCAAATAACCTTCAGAACCCATGATTTCCACACCATCATAACCCGCACGTTTGGCCAGTTTGGCGGTATAGGCATAGTCTGCAATGGTTTGTAGGATTTGCTTTTCGGTCATTTGACGCGGTTTAAAAGGTGAAATCGGCGATTTAATCGGACTCGATGACACCACAAAAGGTTGGTAGCCATAACGCCCAGCATGCAAGATTTGCATCAATATTTTGGCACCATGTTTATGTACTGCATGGGTCACCAAACGATGCGGGGCAATATCGCCCAAGGTATTCATGGTTCCACCCGCAGGTAATAGCCAGCCTTGACGGTTCGGCGAGATTCCCCCGGTGATGATGAGGCCCACGCCGCCTTTGGCACGTTCGCCAAAATAAGCAGCCAGTTTCGGATAGTTATAAAAACGATCCTCCAAACCCGTGTGCATTGAACCCATCACGACACGATTTTTAATCGTGGTAAAGCCTAGATGAAGTGGTTTTAATATATGTGCATAGCTAGCGCTCATGATGAATCCTTTAAAAATGGCTTTGCAACTTGTTGCATAACACTTTAACTTAAATCGCGGTCAGTTTTATGACTCTCGGGTTTATTTTCAGCTGTAATTAAGTCAATGGTATGGAAAAAATGAGATTATTTTGAATAAGAGCCTTTTGAAGGTCTAGTTTTGCTTAGGCTATTTTTCAATGACACGCTCAACCCGCCCTCGCCTAGACCATTAAATAAAATGATGCACTTTAAAAGTAGTGAATATATCCGAGTGTCGTTCCTAGCCAATCTTGGCTTTGCTGCTGTTGATATTGCATATTCAAACGCAGTGCATGTTGCGGTGCCAAGCGATATTGCATAGCCGTATTGATACGCAAGTTCCATTGCTGTTGATCTTCCCAATACGGTAACTCGACTTGAATAAGACTATTGAATTGATCCGTCCAGATGTTTTGACAACCGAGTGTCGGCCCCAAACCGATGCGCCAACCCTTGTCTAGTGCCTGTCCCGATTGCAGATAGCTTTGGCCTTGGAGATAACATAAATGCTGCCCACTTTCATCCGCTACGCTATAACCTGCCTGCGCTTTTAAACTCATCACGCCATGTTGCTGATCGGGATTAAAACGCCCCGCTGCAAGCGACTCTTGTTGCCAGCCTAGATTAAAGCCCCAACTCAAAGGTGTTTTAAACGGATTGATGGGATTATACGAATTGACACTGAGTAAATTAAAATGTGCCAGTTTGAGTTGTTCTTCACGCCACTGTAAAGCACCGTCCAAAAATTGCATTTGGGTCCCAAAGCGTAAGCCCGCTTGTGGGTCGATCAGGTCATGGTAGGCTTGGCGCAGCCCAAGTTGGATCACCTGCTCCCCTTGGATTTGGCCCAGATGCATAGACCAGAGCCGCGCTGCATGTGCCTGACTTGGATCAGATTTTGGTCTAGGCACATCGGCACGTTGTTTATCCATATCGATTTGGCTACGCACACTGAGCAGTTGTCTGAGGCGTGGTTGTGCCTGTGGCGCAGTGACTTTATGCGCGATCAATTGTAAATACAGATCGTCGTAGGCCATTTCAAGTATCTTGGCTTGATCCGCAACGGCAATTCCCGCTACGGCCTGCTCAATCTCAGTTGCTGGCGTCGCGGCCAAGCGATGCGCTTGTTGTGCAAGCCCTTGACCATGCTGTCGTGCTTGTGCCAACAATTGGGTTTCCAAGGCCGGGCGATAAACCACATCTTTAACCAAGTTTTGTTGTTGTAATGCCTTAAGCGTTTCCATGGGAATGGTACTTAGCCCAAATTTCGTTTGTAAATTGGCTTCAGGACGCACCAAATCAATCAATCCCAATAAACGATAAGCACAATTATCACTGATGAAATAATATGGAAAACTGACCTGTTGTAATTCCCAAAGGTGTTGGACCATAAACGCGGTTTCAGTGGGATTGAGGTTTAACTCATATTCCCATAAGTCTCGACTTTCAAAGTCAGCATATTCTTTTACTTTTTTATAATAGGGCATCAAGGAGTATTCACCAGGATATTGCCCGGTTAAACCTTTAAAGGCATAAGACCAATTGTCTCCACCTTTGACTGTTGCAGCATAATTGACCGCATAGGACACCAGATTTAATTGCTGCTGATCTTTGGGATCTAACCGCAATAAGGTATGTCCAAACATCGAACTGGGGTTACCCATAAAATCGGTGGCATAGATTAAGGTGGCTTTATACGGTTTAACTTGATCAAACCATTGCGTATATTCAGGACAATTAAGCTCAGGTAATTGTTCAGCGCTGATATTCAGTTGCTGCATTAACCATGCACTACGCGCAGGAAAACGACAACGTATCGATTGATTGGGTGTGGATGTTTTAAATAATGCCGCGATATGTAAATCGAGTTCAGTCTTTAAATCACGCTGACCTGAGGCATTTAAAAAGAAACCTGCATAGCGAACCTCACTCTTTCCCTGAGCATTGGCATAAAACAAAGCTTGCCACGTTTTGTGAGCATACAGTTGTTGCTGCTCAGCCTGTGTAATATAGCGAGTGGCGCTATCTTCCCCTACAGCCCCTACCCTCAAAGATGCACAACTGAGTAGTGCAAGTACAATCATTTTTTTCATTCTGATTCAAATTAGTATTCTTTGGTTTTATTCATGCCATACCGAAGCATCAGTATGACGATTACTTTGCCCACACCCTTGCGATGCATTCAAAGCAATGAGGTGATGTGCCAGATCAGACTTCGAACGCCCAAAGCCTTGATCCAACACATCACCGCACCTGTACAAATAGATCAATACAAATTAAGCAATATTATACGTAAGCTTTAAGCACAGCGTCTTGTGCCATAGCGCTTTCTAAGCTTGC
Organism: Acinetobacter calcoaceticus; assembly: GCF_004345325.1. Classification (GTDB taxonomy): domain Bacteria; phylum Pseudomonadota; class Gammaproteobacteria; order Pseudomonadales; family Moraxellaceae; genus Acinetobacter; species Acinetobacter calcoaceticus_D. The sequence goes on along the minus strand of NZ_SLVJ01000012.1, from coordinate 33,331 downwards.
CAAAACCTGTAAAGTATTTTGGTTTTCAACCGCATAGATGTCTGAAAAACTGTTTTTGGTCAATGCAAAGAAACGAACTTTATCTTCAGCTTTGATATTTAACAACTCAGCAAGCACGTTCAAGCTTTCGCCTTGACCCACTGCCATATCACGTGCCAAAGATTCAGCATTGTCATTGCTAAACGTCACCACTTGCGCAGTCACTGTACCACCTTTACTACAACCCAACGAACCAAAAGTAATCCCCAACATTTGGTTTGACGTGATGCCATTGGTGGTGGCTGCTAAAATTTTTGGTACAACCCCAGTTTTACCTTCCCAGACTTGAGTTCCCACACCACAACCCACGTCTTTATCGGCCATCGCCATGGATGATGTCGCCGCAATCACTGTTGCGAATGCTATTTTTTTTAACATGTTTTTTTCTCCATTCTTCTCAGTTTTTAATGTTATTTAAATGTGTAGTTATTATTTACACAGCGCCAGAATAACCACACCCAAGATAATAATCAAAATATATTTTTGTTTTAATCATATTTAACTACAATCACTTAAGCTCAACTTAGGTGCCAATGACCATTTCCATCCCTTTTCCCGAGTATCTTGAGTACCAATACCAAGCTTAATAGCAATAATAAATACCATGAACCTATTTTACCCCAGCCGACAATATGCCATGCATCAATCTGACTTGGATAAAGCCAAATCTTATAAAAAGTACTGATATTTTCAGCGATCCAAATGATAACGGCGAGAACCAACAATACCAGTAACATTGGTAAACGACAGCTCAGCTCAGCAATTTTAAAATGAACTTGGGTACGATAAAAAATCAGCGCACTCCATAAAAATAAAAAATAACGCACATCATAAATAAAGAATTTACTCATGAAATTAATATAAGAGCACAATGATAAGGCCAACATATTGGAAAAACTTGGTAAATGGGTCAGGGAAACTTGATAATTTCGTATACTCCGCGCAAAAAAACTTCCCACTGCCGAGTACATAAATCCAGCAAATAATGGCACGGTATACAGTTTGAATATTGCAGGTTGTGGATAATACCAAGAGGCAATTGCAGGATGGGTTAAAAATATTTCCATCAGCATGGCCATAATATGAAATAAGGCGATGACCTTCGCTTCAGCCCAAGATTCTAATTTTAAATATAACAATCCGCATTGAATGAGCACGGCATAAAACAATAAATAGTCATAGCGGAAAAAGCCCAGATAGTCCTGACTGCCCATTGGCGCAGTGACAATAAAAGCAATCAGCAACAAGATGCCGAATAAGGCAGCCGAAGCTGCCAAACTCATGAATAAACTTACACTTCGCAACCAAACCATATTCACGCCAAAGGATATTGAGCAAATGGGAGAATTGAGGCTTAGCCCAAATACTTGGCACTATATTCGTGTACCGTATCGATAAAAACTTTCGGATGATCAGGATTGACCCATTGGGTAATTCCATGGCCTAAATTGGCGATATATCCGGTCTTTTCACCTTGCGCATAAGCATCATCAAGCATCGCTTTAACGGCTTTTTCGATTTCGGAAAAAGAACCGTATAAAGTTGCTGGATCAAGATTACCCTGTAATGCAACCCGACCTTTGGCAATTTGACGTGCGGTATGCAAAGGTGTGGTCCAATCCAAGCCCAGTGCATCTGCACCTGTTGCAATCATCGGCTCTAACCACTGACCACCACCTTTGGTAAACAAGATCACTGGGATTTTCTGACCATCTTTTTCGCGATGCAACCCAGCCACGATCTTTTGCATATAGTGCAATGAAAAATCTAAGTATTGTTGATGCGCTAAAGCACCGCCCCAACTGTCAAAAATCTGCACCGCTTGCGCACCTGCATCGATTTGCGCATTGAGATAATCGATCACCGCATCGGCCAATCGATCCAATAATGCATGCAGCACTTCAGGTTGGGTGTAGAGCATTTCCTTACTGTAGCGGAAATCTTTGCTCGAACCGCCTTCAATCATATAAGTGGCCAGCGTCCAAGGACTGCCTGAAAACCCGATTAAAGGCACTTCACCACCCAATGCAGAGCGAATGGTACTGACCGCATTCATGACATAACTTAAATCTGACTTGGCATCAAACTTAGGTAAGCGCGCCACATCCTGTTCAGTCCGGATGGTGCGATGGAATTTGGGGCCTTCACCCGCTTCAAAATACAATCCCAATCCCAATGCATCTGGAACAGTCAAAATATCTGAAAATAAAATCGCCGCATCCAATGCATAGCGACGTAAAGGTTGTAAAGTCACTTCACATGCAAAATCAGTATTTTTGCATAGAGAGAGAAAGTCACCCGCTTTGGCGCGAGTCTCACGATACTCTGGTAAATATCGCCCTGCTTGACGCATCATCCAGACGGGTGTGCAATCTACCGGTTCACGCAACAAGGCACGTAGAAAACGATCATTTTTTAAGGTCGTCATTTACTTTCCCAATCTCAAATTAAAATCCGAATCATCATAACAAAAAGACACGCAATTTAATAACTTCTTCGTACAGTGTAGATGGTTAAACATTAGATTAAAAAAGAATGAATTAAACAAAACATTTACTGCAACAGCAGATATTATCTGTAATACTTATCGGGTTTTTTATATTCCTATATGAATAATTGTTAAGGTTGAATTTCATGTTCGTACGCTCAATCCTTGCTTTGAGTTTAAGCTGCATCATCACAGGTCATTTGTATGCTGCTCCGAATAACGCTGCTAAGCCATCAGCTTCAGCCACCGTCGTTTCTACAAGTACAGTCGAAGATCCGATCGATCCACTCGCCGTTGATGCGAAAGGATCGGCATCACATGCTGCCGCTACCCAAATAACGCAGCAAGAACAAAAAGATTTAAATCAAGCTGCTAATACGCTGCAAAACTTAGAAAAAGCTGAAGATCACAACGCTGACATTGGACAAGCTCCAAGCAGTGCTGCCAAACCCGCTGCGGTTGTTGCCGCACCTGCTGCCAAAAGCTCTTGGACTTTGGATGGTTTAAATACAGCCGAATGGTATGAAAACATCGGTAAAGGTCAGTTCCCTGTTTATGCACGTGCTCACGTGATGCTGAACAATGCACATGCTTCACCGGGTGCGATCGATGGTTCAAGTGGCATGAACACGCTTAAAGCGATTTCTTCATTTCAACAAATGCAGGGGCTTAAACCCACTGGCGTATTGAACAAAGAAACTTGGGATCGTTTAATTGCAGTCCAAGGCAACAAACCCGCTTATGTGGAATACACCACCACCGAAGCTGATTTTAAAGGTCCTTATGCAGCATCGATTCCACGCGACTATGCATTACAGGCCAAAATGAAAGGTCTGTATTACACCAGCGTCAGTGAAATGTTGGGTGAAAAGTTCCATATGGATGAGAATTTTCTTAAGAAACTCAATCCTAAAGCCACCTTTAAGAAAGCGGGCGAACGCATCATCGTCACCAATATTCGTAACGAGCTTCCAGAAAACATTCATCTGATCGTGGCACATAAAGGCGCTAAACAGTTGTACTTGTTTAATAGCCAAAACCAAATGGTCGGTTCTTTCCCAGCGACCATTGGGAGTAGTTCTACACCTTCACCAACAGGTACCTATAAAGTTACCGGTGTAGCGCCTAATCCTTGGTATGGTTATTCACCGAGTAACTTTGTGCAAGGCAACAACACTAAAGCACTGTCTTTACCGCCAGGTCCCAATGGTCCAGTGGGTAATATCTGGATTGGTTTGAGCAAAAAATCATTTGGTATACACGGTACGCCGAACCCGTCGATGATCTCAAAATCAGCATCTCATGGTTGTATCCGTTTGACCAACTGGGATGCCAATGATCTCGGTAAAAAAGTCAAATCTGGGGTTACGGTTAAATTCTTAGAATAATGCCACGCCAAGCAATCATTTTGGCGCAACTTTTAAATTAGACAAAGTGTTTAACTTCTACATAATATTAAACTCAGGCAAAGTCATTCGCTTGAACATGAAAAAACCGACTTCAGTCGGTTTTTTCATGTTTGCGGTTTACATGGATATCCTAATGCGATTTAAGACAATGCGCTGCAACGACTAATTGTCACCCACTACATTATTCTGTTTGGGTAATAGTTTACAACCACAAGACAGTGCATCATTGACACGAGCCGCCGCTTTACCCATCACCAACAAATGTGGATCACCACTGATAATGCTAGCAGTGGTGCTATGTTTGGGGCAACTGGCGCTATCCCCTACACAGGCGATTGCGATCCCCTCAATTAAAAAACTGCTGTCTCCAGTCAAGACTGTACCACCGCCTGAGGTTGGACAACCAATTGTGATATATGCTGTAGCCATTTACGCTCTCCTCATCATTTACCTATTCCTCATCAACTTACCTATCCCTCATCACTTACGTAGTCCTGTCCTTTCACTACTCTTTTTCTTCAAACGCGACACGACACAGCCGCGTACAGATCAAAGTACATCGAACTCAATACGTCGGTTTTTCCGACGTCCATCAGCGGTACTATTATCGGCAACAGGTTGATCAGCACCTAATCCCGCTAGGCTCAATCGGTTTGGTTCAATACTTTTACTGACCAGATAATTTTTCACTGCTTCTGCACGTTGTTGACTTAGCGCCTTATTGCTAGTCGGATCGCCTTGATTGTCAGTATGACCCACGATTTTAATATTCTTGCCTTGGACTTTATTTAAAGCCACCACCATCTCATCCAAGATGCGGATACCAGAGGCAGTCAAGATGGCACTCCCTGATTCAAACTCAATCACACGATTTTTCAAGGTATCATCCAATACCTTTTGTTCGGCTTGATTCACGGAAAACTGTGCATTCAATTGATAAGGCTGTTGCACCAAGCTTTGAAAAATAGCAGTGGTGTTTTGGATATCAGCAGGATTGGAAAGCTTCCCTGTCAACGAGACCGAGGTACCATTGATGTCCAATTTTCCTTGGCTAACTTTTTTGAGATCTGGTGTAATCAGACGGTTGACCGCATCACTCCATCCATGCGGTGCTGCCACTGCACGGACCTGTAATTTATCCACCACTTGATCAGCACCATACACACCACGAAGTTGATTAAGTACGGCTTGTTTAGTGGCCTCATTCGGTACTACACCCTCTGCTATGACCGGTTGTGCCCAACTTATACTGCTCAGACTCAGTCCAAACCCCACACTTAAACTCAAACCCAGTCCAAGGATTGCAAGCATACGCTTTAACAGCGCAATGGTATTTTTAGCATGCCCTCGCAGCGGTAATCGGTGTTTTATACTTAATTTTTCATATTTTATATTCATTATTTTTCTGCTATAAAAGTTTGATTAAACAATTGAATCGCTTGATCAAGCTGAATCTGCCCCTGAGACAAAGTTTGTTCGAGTGCAGCAAGTCCTGCATTTTGTTCTAAATGTACATCGATCCAAGCATTCTCACTTAAACAAACCCAATGCTCACCCTGCATCTGTTGGATAAATACATCACTCAATCCACGTATATCTGCACCTTGGAAACCAAACAATAGTAATGGTGACTCAGCATGTAAGATCCCAATCAACACCTCAGTATTCTGCTTGCTTAGAAAACCACTGATTAAATGCACCCAGAAAGCCGCTATTTCATAACAGTAGTTGGAATTATTCATTGGCATATTGAGGATCTTATTCAGACCTGCAGTGCCGTAGCGGAGCACAGGTTGTAATAATAAACCTAGCCCCAGCATACTTTGTGCTAGTGCCTCAGGACTGATTTTCATCATTTGTGCGAAAGTGTATAGGCTAATTTCGGCAAAAAATCCATGCATTTCTTGATCGGTATAGACGTTTATGCTGCTATTTATATTTGCCAATGCTGCCTGCAACTGTTCTGTGTCTTGCACAGCGTATACGCGACGATTTTGTTTATATAATTCAACCAATACCGATTTATATCGTAATGGTGCCATCGCCAAATGTTGCGCTGGATGTGTAACCGTTAATAAATGACTGAGGATCATCGGAAAGCGTCTTCCAGAACGATCATGACTGGCAATCAGATTGGCCAATAAAAATAACTCCTCCTTCGGATTGGCAATAAAAAAATCCAGAGTTGGGAGATGCTGATATGCCTCATCAAAATCGGGATGCTGCATCGCCAATTCCAGCGCTTGAGTGATCCAAAGATCAATCATTTGGATCACATCGTGTTGACCTTTGGCCTTTAAAAAATCTCCCCATGCTGGATTTTTTCCAAAATACAGTGGGGTAGATGAAACAGTTTGCATGGTTGTACTTCCCACAGTTGATATGGTTGTAGACATCAAAACACGCTTATTCATTGGCATGTGCCACAACAGGATTCGTTGTACTCGCTGCCGTGACTGTTGGGGTGCTTGGCGGTGTGGTCATCGCTGCAGCAGCCGTCGTTGATGAAGGCGTCGGAGATGGCGGTGAATTTTGTGGTGCAGTGCCAGTGCTCGGTGCTGCCTGAGCTGCCACCACGCGATTTACAGTACTGGTGGTAATTCGATCAACCAGTTTCAATCCCGCATAACCGCGTTGTCCACTGGATCCGCTGATCAGGCGAAAGGTTGATTTAACAAACAGTTTTGGATTTTGTGGACTACTCCAAGTCATTTCAAAACCACCATTTCGTTCAACGCGTTGAGCCGAATCAATCAGACGGTTGATGCCGTATTCACCTGGTGCTTCGAAGATGGTATGGGTCTGCCCTTCAATATCCACTGCAGTAATACGTGCCCCTGGTATTGCACCTGGGTTGGGCCAGATAAAGCTGACCCATTGTTGCACACCATTTTCAAAATTCATGCGCTGTCCATCGATATCTAGGGTATAGGACAAGAGTTGAGCATTGGGTAATGGGTAGAATTGAAAATTAGATTGACTCGTGGCAGGTGCAGTGCCCGTTTGATTCAATCCTCCAGTGGCTATGCCATTGGCAGGTGCAACATAGGTTTTAAAATCAGTCACGAATTGCGGACTGAGACTGATGCCCAAATCTTTCCAGGTTTTGGAACTGAGGCTATAGCCACGGCGAATCACCAATGGATCGAGATGATCTTTGACAAAGCGCGAAATACTGCCACTCTCGCCAAAGATTTGTGCAATTTCTCCTGATGTGGCTTGGATCGTGGCTGAAGGATGAAAAGGATATTTTTGACTCAATGTTTGGGTATAGGGTTGATAGGCTTGCACAACCCAGAGTTTATTCAGCTCTTCTTGGGCAGGAACCAATAACACCTCAAAGGCTTGGGTCAATGGACTGAGTAAGAGTTTTTGCAGCATCTGTTGGTCCGATTCACTCAATCCAACCAATAGTTTTTCATCCACAATTTTCTGGGTAGTATTGAAGACTGAGTTTTGATCACTGATCGTGGTTTTAACCAAACTCATCGCACTCGGCCCCATATCACCTGAACTACGTAGGTCATTATATTTACTGCGTACTTGGGAAAAACTGTTCAGATATTCATCCAAGAGCGATTGATTTTGCTGATCATCGCGCTTCCTGAGCAATTGATAAAATACATTAAATTGTTGTGAAATCTGTCCCTGTGCTTGGGTCATGGCTTGTTGGGTCGCCACCTCTTTGCCCTGTCTCAATACCACACGTTTAAACCATGCAATAAATCCAGTTTTCGGTGCTGCCAATTCAGCCTGTACCACGGGGTTGTCCCAACTGGTTTCTTTGGCCACACGTTCCATCAATATTCGGATCGGAGAGTTTTTAGCTTCACCCAAGATATCCACTACTTTAATTTCGGCATTAAAATCAGCAGCTTTGGCATAATGGATAGATTGGAGAAATTTTTTCCATTCAGCAATATATTCTTGTTTATAGAGTATGGTCAGTTGTCTGCGGATCTGATCTGGACTACCACTAAAACTCAGGTCATCCGACTGGGTGGTATTGAGTACCCAATCTTTACTGTCTGTCGGTTTGTTTGCTGCCTCTTCGATCGCAGTTTCAACGTATTCCTCCCAAGCTTTTTGGCTAAACACTCCTGATATGGCATAGCCGCCCAAGATACTGCCTCGATTAGATTCCCCTATCAGTTGCCCCACCGTCAATGCTGGAAAGCGTACTGCAGCACGCATTTTAATTTCATTATAAACTCGATCACGTGCTGGCATGCCACGAACCACAGACATTAGGACTTGGCGCGATTGATCGACCAACTGCACATTGGCATCTAAGACTGGGAACTTTTCATCTGTAGCAAGAGTCATGGTATAGCTTAAAACTTGCTCTGCCTTTTGGATCAATTCTCCACCATTGGCTTGACCACGATTGGCCTCTAACCAAGGTCGCCAAAACCGTGTTACTTGGTCGCCAAGATGACTGGCTTCCATATACTGTTTATTGCTCAGCATCAAATACGCTTTCAAAGCATTATAAGCATCCTGAGGATCAGTATCTGAAGCTTGTAAATATTGCTGACCTTTGTTTGCCGAGGCCTGCTGTATTTGCACATTGCTATGATTGGCTTTGAGTACCTCAGCATTTTGATTTACACGCTGTAAGTATTCCGCCATGTTTTGTTGCGCGGGTATTAGGATGAGTTGGCGAATACCATTTAAATATTCAGTTTTTAATCGCGCTCTTAATTGATCACCCTGATATAGACCGAAGGAAAACTGCAACGGCCGATCCTGATCATACTCATCTAATTGTTGTAAACGTTGTTGGATGATTAGTAAGGCATTTAAATGACTTCCCAAATCCTGAGTTGCTGCACTTTCCATCTGCATGACTTTATTCAGATCGGCTTGTACATCCGCTATCAATTGTTGATTATTACGATAAGACCACACCCAGAGTCCCAAACAGGTTGCAACCAAGACCAATGCCAGTATAAAACCCAAATAACGTTTACGTTTAAATAACGGATTGATGTGTTGTTTGACCAAATTTTTATCTTTTAAAATTACATCAGAGAATAGGCCTTTTAAAAAATAACCATGATTTTGCGAGATCGCAGTTGTTCCTGCTTGATCAGCCGTGGAGGACTTAGACAAATGAAAAGTTTGCGCAATCTGCTCAGTCATCGGGCTTTCAATCACCCCCTCCTGTAAGGCGCTAGTAAAATAAAAACCTCGAAAAACAGGTTTAAACTGATAAGGGTTATCCTCGAATAAGTTGCTAATAAAGCTTTTTAATATGGGTTTTAAGGTTTTAAACTCAAGCGGAAAGGTCATGACACTGGGGGAAATATTCTGTGCATGACGACGGCTTAAATGGGTGGTACTGACACTTTTAAGGCCGTCATATAAGAGATTATAATGCTGCTCAAATAATGCACTTGCATTTGTCGTGGATTGCGCCTCATAAGGCAAGGTCGCCCCCCAAACCTGGTCAAACTCACCGCCCTCATAACATTCAAAAAACTCAGTAAACCCTGCAATTAAATCCATTTTAGTAAACACCAAATACACTGGCGCAAATATTTCCAAACGCTCAGTAATATCTTGAATTCTTGAACGTAAATTTTTCGCCAGTTTAGTCGATTTTTCTGGACTCTGGCTAATCAGCTCAGCAGTACTCACCAAAATCATCAATCCATTAATCGGTGCCTTAGAGCGGTTCTTTTTTAATAAGTCTAAAAAACCTAACCATTCTGCATGATCATCCGAATATACCGAATAGCGCCCAGCAGTATCGAGTAATACCCCTTCTGTTGAAAAGAACCAATCACAATTACGTGTTCCACTCAAACCTGCTGAGACCATTTGCTGATGGCTTTCTTCAAAAGGAAATTTCAAACCCGAATTATAAATTGCAGAGCTTTTACCTGCAGCAGGATTTCCAATCACCATATACCATGGCAATTCATACAAAGCAGCATTGCCTTTTTTATCTCCGAGCTTCGATTTTCGAATCAGCTGTACAGATTGTTTAATTTGCTGGTTAATCAGTTGTAGTTCGGCTTTGTTCTTGTTTTTATCAGCATCTTTGCCACTGTCTTTGGACTCTGCAAATGTACTTGCGGTATCTTGCTCAATCGCATCGGCCAGTTCTTGACCCTGTTTGGCATGTTTTCTACGCATGATCAGCCAATAAATTGCGTAGCCAAATAGCCCCACAATATATGCTGCCAATAAGGGCCAAAACACCGCTCTAGGGAGATAATTAAATGAGGACAGCAAAGCCACAAGAAGTGAAAGCGCAATAATGGCTTTGGGGTTGCTGACATACTGCCAAAGGTAGCCTAAAATCGTATACATTTTATTCTCTATATGCTGAATTTTTATAATCTATTTTTATGAAGCTTCAATCTCATCTGCAGGGGCTATAAATACCTGAGTCGATGGATGATGGGTACTATAAACCAGACTATGCGTGACCTGTTCCAGTTGCATGGCCAACATAAACCCAAAAAACTTGGATAGTTGAACAGTATGTCCCAAACTCGGTGCGCTATATAAATAGTGCACGCTCTCGATCGGAGTCGTTTCAAAACCCAGTTGTAATTTTTTAATGACTTGATGCTCACGGGGGTTTTCTAATACTGATACAAAGGCATCGGGTTTTTGGTATTGCTCTAGTTGTTCAATGTCTAAAGTTTCCAAACTATTCAATACATTATTTTGATTTTTTGCAATATGCAGCATTTTAATCGCTTGTATATTTTCTACGCTCACCTCTACTGCGGCAATCACACAACTGCTAGCGAATTCTGCGGGTAAAAAAGCTTGTGTCACCCAAATTTTATCATCGATATTGTCCTGATCAATATCCGAATCAGCCACAAGCACCACAGTCACTTGATCGACTTGTCTTCCGACCTCCGCTAACAACTGCAACCATTCACTATAGCTACTAGACAACTCCAGATAGCAGTACTGACACTGGATCTGTATCGGCAGCAGTCCCAAGGCGATAAAATAATCATGTATCTTTTCTGTACTTGCAGATTCATCCCAATGATGTAAAACATTTTCTGACAATATGATATAAACTTTTAATCGATCCAAACGCTTGACTTCACGGGCAACCGAATGTGCATCTTGCTGGGCCTCTAGGTCCGCATCAGGATTGATCCACGCAGGATGCATACGATATTCATAGGCCATTTGATGGTCATAAAATAAAGCAGAACGTTGCATATGTTCAGCTACGGCAAATAAAGTTTCCGTATGTTGTTGAAGTTGTTGCTGTAATAGTAGATTCATGCGCATGTGTAAGCGACTCATGGCACCCTTTGCTGCTTTAAGCGGCTCATGCTGATCCTGATTATCCTCTGCGCTCTGTTCTTGCTCTTGGACTAAGGCATCAAGATCAGAGATACGAAAGGACAAGATCGGATTTCCTTGCCCATCGACTAGATGTGGATCCAATACAGGTCCAGTTTGATTTACGATCGCAGCCACTAAGGCTTGATTTTCACCTAATGCACTGTACACCGCTGATGAAAATACTTTTAACTTCAACCATTCAACCTCAGGTTCGACTGCAACAGCTTGGGTGACTTCAGCTGGTTGTGCCTGCAGCTCTGCTTGATTGGCCCGATTAAGTTTTCGCTTTTGATACCATTTAACCGCTAAATAGGGGCTGGTTAAAATTAAACTTAGCCCCACAGGAATCAATACAAAATACAGAAATAATTCAAGGCCAGTCGGTTGATATTGCGCATCCCGCCAATACAAAATCACCACGGTAGAAACCATGATGGATACACCAATCAGTACTGATATCAATATTTTTAACATGCCATTCCCCGAATCAATCCATAACATGTCTCATGGTTGTCGATGATCTGCTTAGGCATTAAAAAAGCGCCTTGAGCCAAGCCAACCTGATCATTGGCACTGAGTCGAACGGGTTTGACTTCTTCTTTGGCCAAGATCAAGCGTAGATCGACCAATAAAGTTGGACTGCACCAGGTCTGCAAAATGCTTTTGAGTTTCTGACTCAGCTTGCCTTGGGGTAAATATTCTAAGTAGTGCCGATAACTGAGTGGACCTATTTCAATTTCAATTTTACCTTCCGCTTGGCGTAAGCTTTGACCACAAAAGCTGTTCATGCCGAGTCTGCTGGGTTCAACTCCACCGAGTTTGGTCATTTGATCTTCAGCGAGCTGAAATTTTTCTTCGATAAATTCATGGATCTGCACCTGTTGATGAAAGACGCAACTGAGCATGGTTTTCAACGCATGGGCAGCATTATTTTGCCCCTGCATGAGGCCAGAAAATTCAGCAAAATAATCATCCAATTCTGATTGATTGTGTTGAACACGAATATAGCCATTTAAGGCATGCAGAATATTGAGATAATGGTTTTCAGCTTCCACCTCATAACGTACCGCCAAGTGATAACTCAAACTGGCATCGACATATTGGGTGGTGAGTTTATGATTAAACAGGCTCAGAAATTGTTGAATTTCTTGTCGGGTCGCCCGTGGAGCCTGTTTAATCTTGGTGGTATAGGTATATGGCAATGCACCTTGAATACCCGTAAGACCCACAATGAGATTGGTTAATGCATAACGTTGATCAACCAAAGTCAAATGTTCAACTTCAGCTTGCGGATAATTAAGATTTAATGAACTTTCAAAATGAAATGCATCGCCCCACTGTTTATATTGCAAGGGTTCTGGTACATGCCTCAATAAGCGGGTGATCTGTACAAACTCAAATGCTGTCGGCTTTTTCCAAATGGCATCAGTTACAGAAGTTTCTTGCCACCTATGTTGTGTATACATCGATAGATCTCCTGTTGTTGAGCTGCATCAAATATGGTCAGATCTACAAAACTATTCATTTGCACTTTAAGATTAAAAATATGACTGAGTAATTGGCTAAAGATATACAGACTATGTCCACGAAAAATCTGCGAATCGATATACACACGGACTGAGACACCACGTACAAACATCGGAAAGGGTTGGGCTTCAAATAGTTTATGGGTCAAATCAAATTCGATCTGCTTGATCGAGTCGATAATCAAATGTTTTTCTTTGCTCTTAGGCAGGTTATATAACTCAAGCAGTTCTTTCACATGGCTGAGTGCATCCCCTTTCATTAAGGCCAAGGTGTTTAAGGATAAATGCGAGATAATTCGCCACTGTTCTTTTTGATGATGTTGAAAGTTAAACACAGCTGTTGGACGTTTCAGCACTAATGCACGACGCGCCATACTGCTGTCATTGAGAGTTAATATATTATTGGATTGTTTTAATGCCTCATGTGGCAATTCACGATTCGAACACAACAGTTGTGTACTAATAAAATCGGAGCTAATTTGATCGGGTTTTAAAGCCTTAGAGATAATCGAGTAGCCAGTTTCCGCTTGGGTATTTTGATAGAGCTTGGCATTTAAAGCATAGAAAAATTGCACTTTGTCACCATGATAGTGGCTCATGGCAAAGAATGGATGTACTGGATACGACACCTGATCTTGATTGGTTTTTTCCCGCACCATATTCATATTAAGTATTGAATACAACTGATAATACTCAGGATGATGTGCATCGGTGATCAATGGATATTCAAGTTGCTTATGATCAATTTTTTGCGGTTCGGCATTTTTCTCAAATAGGTTCACTGCAGGTGTAGTAAACAATTTAAAGTTGGCCACATTCAGTTCACTATAATTTCGAATCACCGCCTGATCATTTAAGTTGAGTTTTAAATGGATTTTGAGTTCAAAACTATCTTGGGTCAAATTGAATTGAGCTGCATTAAACTGTTTTAGAAAATCCAAGTTTAGATTTAAATAATTAAACCGATCTGGAAAACAAAAATACTCCAACAACAAGCGATAAGCATGATGAGTGTGATGATCTATCGGCAGCAAACTCTCATTTTCAGAGAAACCTAGCAGCTCAAAAGGATTGCTGATTTCAATATGATGCTGAGCGACATGTACACTAAAAGTGGTCTCGGATTTAAAAATACTGTCGAGTACTTGTAAGGGGAAATTTGAAATTGCATCGAGGTAAATCGGTAGTTTTTCTGCCGATAAATATATTGCTGTTTGATTAAAAATATCAAATTTCAGGCTCAGGGTTGCATTCTGATTCAAATGCATATGGGTACTGGGATTGGTCTTAAAATAAAGTCCTGTCAATTGAATCGGCAACAACCTCACGTCTAGACTGCTATTAAATTCACACTGCACCCCTTTGAAACTTCGCGATTTCAACGCCGTTTTCCTGGGAATGACTTGTGCTTCAAGTAATTGTTTTTGCCTATTGATATCCTCAAAACTCAATACCGTACATGATGGAAAATGTTTCAGATATTGTGGAAACATGACTTCAAAAATGGCATGGGTAAAAATGTCATAACTATCTGCAAGCTTTTTATCAATTCGCGCTGCGATTAAAGCAAAAGATTGGATCAAACGCTCAATATGCGGATCATCAATTTGCTCTTGATTGAGCGACAACCGTTGCGCGATTTTAGGATATTTTTGCGCAAACGCTCGTGATTGTTGACCAAACTCTTGTAATTGCTTTTCATAATATGGCAACAGCTGTTCCATCACAGTACCCACCCTTAAGATCGTGCAGAAATGACATATTGTTGTGTGGTTGGCTTCAGTAAGGCATCAAAGACTATCGGCTCATAAAGTGGATGAATATTCAAATAAGCCTGTATGCTTAGACATAAGGCACCGATATTGTCACCATTGAATAACATTTCTACTTTGATTTGACGTAGTCGAGGTTCATGTGCGGCAATCGATTGTTCTATTGACTGACAAATTTTGTCTCGGTCCAATGGGTTTGCCGTTGATAATCCGACAAAATCGATAATGCCAAATTGTACGATGGATTTTTTAGCCCAAGGAAAATCTTCGATCACATGATCCAACTTCGCCATACGACTATTAAGCAAGTCTTCTAGATCTTGAGCGACAGACTCACGTAGCACATGAATGGATAAGCCCTTACTATCGTCTGCTTGTACAATGAAACGATCAAATAATGTCGCTCTAAATCCAAATGGATGTAATTGATTTATATTCATTTTTATTTATGATTTTCCTAATTAAGGGAGAATAGAGGAAACACAGGGTTTCCTCTATTCAAGTTGATTTGTTGTTATGCACTATTTTAATTATTAAGGCCGTTTATGCTTATCATTAACTCTAAATTTTAAGTCAAGGACTTAGGCAACCTAATCAGATCGCCCAATGTGGCAGTCCAATGAAGCACTCGAATTATGCCGCGTAAGACGCAGTATTATTCGATAGTGACCATTTTTTAGTCACCGCACCTTTTGCTGTACCGTTAATGTCTTGTTGATTATAAGTCCACTCCACAGCTGCATACTTCAGACCAAAAGATTCAGTCGGAACGCCTTCTTTATCAACCGTTGGGGTAACGCTCGATACCAAGACATGCTTCAGTTTAACTTGTAAGTATTTGATTCGTTTATCACCATTTGCGCGATAAAAATCAATTTGAACTTCATCAAAGGTATAACCCGCAGAACATGCTTCCCAAAGTTTTGGGCTGGTCGCGTCCAACTCTTTGACAAACAACATATCTGAATGTTCTACCCGTTCAGCAGTATGACCACCCACACTCGAAGAGGTGGCAGACTTAGGTTGGCGAATATTATGCGCCCAAGAATTAACCTCTAACCAACCTTGGTGTTCAGTATCACGTGATTCACCGTCAACTTTATATTTTCCAAGAAACTGGACGTAAATATCCTTCATAGCAATTTTCCCAATTTATTTAAACTTATTATGTGCTGTCTCATCAATTTGAGGACTGAGGTAACTCAGTGACCAGTCGCAAAGAAACTGACAACTCGTCCAGCTGGAAATGTGGCCTTAAAAAGACCACGGACTTGTAGTGCCCTGGCGCTGCAGGATTTTCTACAACTTTTACCGATGCCTCACGAAGCGGATATTGTGCTTTCGCTTCTTGAGTTGCACCGTCATCGAGTAATACATATTGCGATAACCAAGCATTCAAAAATGTTTCCACATTGCCTGCGGAAGCAAAACTGCCGATCTTGTCACGCATCATGGCTTTTAGATAATGTGCAATACGTGAGACCGCCATAATATATTGAATTTGGCTAGACAATGCCGAATTGGCATTGGCACTGTCGGTGGTGTATTTTTTCGGTTTCTGTGTCGATTGCGCTCCAAAAAATGCAGCATAATCAGTATTTTTACAGTGCACCAAAGGGATAAAGCCTAAATCACTAAGTTCTTTTTCACGGCGATCAGTAATCGCAATCTCAGTCGGACATTTAAAGGCCACTTCACCATCACTGGTTTTAAAAGTATGTACAGGCAAGCCTTCTACTAAGCCACCACCTTCTACACCGCGTATGGCTGCACACCAACCATACATATCAAAGGCATTGGTCAAGCGTGTACTAAAGGCATAGGCAGCATTCATCCATAGATATTCTTCATGCTGATCCCCTGAAACTTCTTCAACAAAATTAAATCCTTCAGTGGCCATGCCCTCTTTCGGGTGATAGGGCAAACGTCCCAACACCCGTGGCATGGTCAACGCAACATATCGCGCATCATCGCTTTCTCTAAAAGAACGCCACTGTACATATTCAGCAGTTTCAAATATTTTCGAGACATCACGTGGGCGATCTATATCGGTAAAGGACTCTAAGCCCAACATGTCTGAACTGGCTGCAGAAATAAAAGGTGCATGCGCTGCCGCTGCAACATGAGAAATTTGTTCGAGTAAATACATATCCGAAGGTGTGCGATCAAACTCAAAGTCTCCCACCAATGCCGCATAAGGCGCGCCACCGAATGAGCCATACTCTTCTTCATAGATTTTTTTGAATAAGGCACTTTGATCAAAGTCAGTTGCAGATTGAAAGTCCTTAATTAATTCTTTCTTGGTCGTATTTAATAAATTTATTTTAATCAAAGGATTGGAGGGTGTTTCTTGACAAAAATAATATAACCCACGCCAAGTCGATTCAACCTTTTGAAAGGCCGGATTGTGCATGATTTTACTCAGCTGTTGGGAAACCATGGCATCAATTTCCGCGATACGTTTATCTAAAGAAGCAATCATATTGTCAGAAATAGTGATCGTACCTGCCATCACCTCTTTGGCCAATTCACCAAGCAAGCTCTTGGCGCGATCATGTTCCTCTCCATTACGAGCAATACGGCTTTTTTCCACAATCGAATCGAGTATGCTTGCAGCTTCAGTCGCATGTGAAGTCAGGGTTGCAGTTTGAAAATCACGCATTTTCATCTCCTGCTTCATGCATCATTTTTCGGACTTGATCGGTATTTTGAAGTACCTCATCGAGCAGATCCTCAAGCTTTTCACTATTGGAAATCTTGTTGCGCAGATCAGATAAACGCTCGCGCGCTTCAACCAATTTACGTAGCGGTTCGACCTGTTGCACCACATGTTCAGGACGAAAATCATCCATAGCACAAAAGGTTAGATCTACACCAAATTGACCACCTTCTGCGGTCAAAGTGTTCTCAGTGCGGAATGTTGCACGCGGTGCCAATGAACTCATGACTTCATCAATGTTATCAAGGTCGACATTGATGAATTTTTTATCTTTTAATTTGGATTTCTCGACCGCTGAAGCTGCAGAAAAGTCTCCGATCACGCCCACGACAAAGGGTAATTCTTTAATTTCTGTGGCATCACCGATTTCAACATCATAGGTAAGCTGTACCCGAGGTGGTCTCACTCGCTGTAATTTTTTCTGCACACTTTCTCGTTTAGCCATTTCTACTTTTCCTTATTGCGTTATTTTTTTTACATTTTCTAGTTGTTTAACATTTTTAAATGGATCAGTCGATGTAGATGCAGCTTTCTGAATCACGACAGGTTGCGCTGTAGCAACTGTAGTAGATCTTGCTGCAGATGCCTTAAGTGAGCGTTGCTTATTTCGATTAGTTTGTCGAATAGGCTTTACAACTTGCGTAGCAACCACAACAGGTTTAGCCGCTTGTTGCTCAAGCACAACTGCGGGTAAGGCCCCTTTGATGTTATCTGATAATTGTTGCGCTGCTGGATACGTGACATCGGTGTTTAAATAGCGCGTTTCATTGCTACGCATCTGTGTAATGGCTTGATTGGCATATTTGGAACCAATCAGAAATTTGACATCGGTCAAGGTATTACTACGCACATTTTGTGCTTCGAGCGATTCAACAATTTGTAGGGCTTGGTAATCAAGACCCAATTGTTGAAAGCGTTGAGCAGCTTGGATCAGATATCCATTACGATTATCTTTATTTTTTTTATCACAGATTTCTGCATAGATTCCCAGTAGTGCGGGATCTGTCACACCCTTGACCAATGGATTATCCTTAACGCAACTACGTTTCAATTTAACATCATCTGCAGATGCAGCTTGCATTAAACCTATATATAAACATGGGGCGAGTAATAATATGATTTTTTTCAAAACGTTCCTCTTTTTATTGTAGATTTTGATTTATTACCGTTGATCATTCAAAAAAATTAATTTCTTATAACTATTTATTAAAACTAATCAATATCTAGGTTCATTTATAACGCTATATAACGTTGAGTCATTGCGCTTAAGTGTTTTTGCTATTCAACATCCGATTAAGGACTAAAAAATATAAAAGCAGGATAAATCTCATTTTAATAAATTTCTGTTAAATTTCTTGAGTTAAGTTATACTTTCTGTAAAGTTAATTTCACAATGACAAACGGACATAATACAAGCTACTGTTTTATTTAAATTTAATAACATTTATTTACAATAACATCTGCTATTTTTTATTTTCTCAGCAAGAACATATAACAATTACCGAGAAATCCAATGAATAATTTAAAAGTTTTAATTACTAAACTTTCACTGCCCGCACGAACTGCTTTAGAAAGCTCAGCAAATTTATGTATCTCGCAACAGAATTATGAAATTGAAATTGAACATTTACTCATAGAATTATTGAGTCAACATACTCGCCATGATCTGGTGATTTTATTAGCACACTATAAAATTTCTAAATCAGCTTTGCTCGATGATATACATGAAACGATTTCTCAACTTCCTAAAGGCAATACCCGTACCCCTATTTTTGCCAGATCAATTGTTCGGTTATTAGAACAGGCTTGGTTATTGGCCAGCGCTGATAAAAACCCGGTAATACGCAGTGGGCATCTCTTGGTTGCACTATTGACCGCAGCCGATTTATACCAACTGGCGCTACGTGCTTCAAGTCTATTTGATTTATTTCCGATTGATACCATGAAGCATAAGTTTTTAGAGATCTGTCAAGACAGTAATGAAACGATGTCGCTACAAGATCATTCTGCTAAAACTAAAGATAAACAACAACTTCCAACCGATTTAGCCATGCACCAGCAGCCTAGTCAAAATAAAGCACTCGATCAATACACCATCAATCTGACCGCAAAGGCCAAGCAAGGCAATATCGATCCAGTGATTGGTCGTGAATTTGAAATACGCTTAATGCTTGATATTTTAATGCGCCGTCGCCAGAACAACCCGATATTAACCGGTGAGCCTGGCGTCGGTAAAACTGCAGTCGTTGAGGGCTTAGCCCTAAAAATCGTCAACAATCAAGTTCCTGATGCACTTAAAAATGTGCAGATCCATGTACTCGACATGGGCCTATTACAAGCGGGTGCCAGTGTCAAAGGTGAGTTTGAAAATCGCCTCAAGCACGTCATACAAGAAGTACAAGCCGCAAGTCATCCGATCATTTTATTTATCGACGAAGCGCATACTCTGATTGGTGCGGGTGGCCAAGCCGGTCAAAATGATGCCGCCAATTTACTCAAACCAGCCTTGGCGCGTGGTGAGTTAAGAACCATTGCTGCCACGACATGGGCCGAATATAAACAATATTTTGAAAAAGATGCCGCACTCAGTCGTCGTTTCCAAGTGGTCAAGATCGATGAACCGACGACTGAAGTTGCAATTGATATGTTACGTGCCATGATTCCAGTCATGGCTGAGCATTTTCATTTAGAAATCGATGACGAGGCCATTATCACGGCTGTACACTCCTCACATCGTTATATCAGTGGTCGACAACTGCCAGACAAAGCCATTAGTGTACTTGACACGGCAGCGGCCCGTGTTGCATTAACCCAAAACGCACAACCCGTGAAACTGGATCAATTACAAGCACAGCAACATAATCTACAACTTGAACTCAAAATTATTCAAAACGAACATCGGCATAATCCGATTCATCAACAACGCATCCAGCAATTAAGTGAAGATCTAGCTCAGATCTCAGCACAGATGGGCAGCACAGAACAAAAATGGCAGCAAGAACATGCTTTGGTACTACAGCTCAAAGCGCTTGAACAGCAGTCCGAAGAATCAAGCGAAATACAGCAAAAGTCCATGCAGCTCAAAACACAATTAGCTCAGCTTCAGGCCCAAGAGCCTCTGGTCTATCCACGGGTCAATGCTCAGATCGTGAATGAAATAATTTCAGATTGGACAGGTATTCCTGTTGGCAATATGGTCAGTGATGAGATCAAACAGATATTAACCCTACATGAAAAGTTAGCGCAGCGCGTCATGGGACAAGATTTCGCCTTAGACCAACTGGTCAAAGGGATACAGACCTCAAAGGCCAAACTAGAAGACCCCAATAAACCTCAAGGGGTATTTTTTCTGATTGGGCCCAGCGGTGTAGGGAAAACAGAAACTGCATTGGCTTTGGCCAATGAACTCTATGGTGGAGAGTCACATCTGATCACCATCAATATGTCCGAATATCAAGAGGCACATACTGTTTCTTCGCTCAAGGGTGCGCCTCCAGGCTATGTTGGTTATGGCCAAGGCGGCGTGTTAACGGAGGCAGTGCGCCGTAACCCGTATAGTGTGGTGCTGTTGGATGAAATTGAAAAAGCCCATAGCGATGTACAAGAGTTGTTTTATCAGGTCCTCGATAAAGGAAGCCTTGAGGATGGTGAAGGTCGGGTGATCGATTTTAAAAACACCATAATTTTGCTGACCTCAAATGTAGGCTCTACCATCACCATGCAGTCGTGTCTCAATCTGCCTGTAGCGCAATGGCCAAGCCCCGAGCAATTGCTAGAACTGCTTAAACCCAGTTTATATAAGCAATTTAAACCAGCCTTTCTCGGTAGAATGCGGATCGTGCCCTATTATCCATTACACGATCAACTGTTAATTCAAATTATTCAGCACAAATTAGCCAAAATTACCACGCGGCTAGAAAATCAATACGCCACCAAAGTGCAATACACAGATGACTTAGTCGAGTTACTGCTGAGTCGTTGTACTGAAGTCGATAGTGGTGCACGTAATATTGATCATATTTTAAATGCATCAGTGCTCCCCGCTTTAGCTACTGAAATACTGATGGCGCTCAGCGAACAACGCCTACCGCAATTGATCCGCATTGACATTGAAAATGATCAGATCGTATACCATCTTGATCCGAGTCCTAAAACCCCAAAATCACGTAAAAAAATCTCAACTCCAAGTAAAACTAAGACTCAAACTCAAAAAGCCACTGCCGCTAAAACGCCGTAATGAATGAATAATATTAAATAAATAAAACACTTAACAAAAAGTGTCCAATATAAAGAGCACTACCACAATGAATATAGATTTGAACCGCTTACTCGAACCCTTATCGGACGACCAACCTTGTGGGGAGGACCTGTCATTTTCCAATGTCTTTCATGATATTAGAAAAGCTAGAATCCAAGATGACCCCTTACTTGAACAAGGGGATTGGATTTTGGAGCCTAAACAAGCAGATTGGGCTTTTGTGTCCACCCACAGCATTGAATTAATCAGTCGCAGTAGTAAAGATATACGTCTGCTGACATGGTTAACTGAGGCTTGGTCGCATCTCTATGGGTTTCAAGGACTAAGTTCTGCTTTATCACTGGCACAACAAATGTTAGATCGATATTGGACCCAGATTCATCCCAGCATTGAGGATGATGATTTAGATCAACGTCTAGGTTTACTCCAAGGCTTGATTAATCCACTGCCCAGTTTACTCAAGCAAATCAGCCTCAATCATCAACAACCCAGCTTTAATTTATTAGATTATGAAAAATTTCTCTATCAACTCAACAATCAACGCAAACTCAGCGAAGATAATGATCCACGCCAAATACAAGCCGAACTCGATCAATTTGACCAAGCCATTGCACAGTCACCACGTGCATTTTTATTGGAAAACTTTCGCCATTTCAATGCTATCTTAAGTCACTGGCAAGCTTTAAAACAGGTGCTGATTCAGCGTATGGATACAGAAGCCCCGAGTTTTGCGCAGATTGATGCTCAACTTGAGCATATCCAGAATATTGTCAAAAAAATATATAAAACAGAAAGCTTAATCATCAGCGACAACGGCAATACCCTGAAGCAAGACACCCAACCCCAGAACCAGAGCATGAACTCAAATGCTAATCCCTATGACGACTTAGCCAATGCACACAACTTAGCCAATTCGAATCACCCAAATGGATTCGCACAGAGCATGTCCTCGCCTTCTAGCCCTGCACCACACTGGCAAAGCAATATGAATTTAGAGGGGGCAAATCATTTATACAATCGTCAGCAAGCCATGCAGGCTTTGCAAGAAATTGCAGATTACTTTGCTCTCAATGAACCACACAGCCCTGTCAGTTATATGCTGCAAAAAACCATGCAATGGCATCAACTTCCATTGCATGAGTGGTTAGCTCAAGTGATAAAAAATGAAAATCCATTGAGTTCAGTTCACGAACTATTGGGTGTACAAACACAGACGACTGAATCTAAGGATTGGTAATTGATTATGTTTAAAGCAGAAAAAATACTTTGGGGTGAAGGCTTGTTTTTACGTCCTCAACACTTCCAACTTCAAGACAGTTACCATGAGCAACATGTTAATCATTTGATTCGTTCAACCACGCCCTTTGCCTATGGAGTGCAATCTCTGCGCTTTGATGAGTCTCAACTCAAGTTGCATATACTGGCTTTAGAAAGTGTAGAAATGGTCTGGCAAGATGGTGAAATCTATGCAGCACCACAGCAAGATTTACTGCCTGAACCGATACAACTTGATGAATTGAAAATGCAGACCGAGATGCGGGTATATTTGGCCTTGCCGATCGTCCAAGCCAACAAGCACAATGTCAGCTTTGATTCCACTGCGCAGGCAGGGCGTTATCATTCCTATCTATCTGAAACCCATGATTTATTTACCGACGCCCCCACTGCACAAATCACCTTACTACGGCGTCGTGCTGAATTTAAAATACTGGATGTGAACGCCGATCCGAGTCATGAAATGGATGGTGCGATTCATTTGCCCATTGGAAAAATAAAGCGACAAAATTCAGGTAACTTTGAGCTCGACAGTCGTTTTATCGCACCGATTTTACATATCGATGCCAGTGAATCATTGATGAGCAATTTAAAGCGTACCCTCAATGTAATCCAAGCCAAAATCAAAACCATACAATCAAACAATCGTGAAAATGAACAGAAGCTGATTGAGTTTCGTTCTGGGGATATCGTGTCATTTTGGTTGGTGAATGCCTTGAATACCGCACATGCCAGCTTAAATCACTTAGCTCAACATCCTCAGATTCATCCTGAGCGTTTGTTTTGTGAATTGCTGCGTTTGACTGGTTCGCTGCTAACTTTCTCAACCGCCTATGAAGTGGCGCAGTTACCTAAATACCAACATCATCATTTGCAAGACAGCTTCACCCAACTCGATATTATCTTGCGCGATCTTTTGGACACCATTATTTCCAACCGCTATATCAGTATCAATCTAAAAGAAACTCGGCCGTCTTACTGGTTGGGTAGCCTAGAGTCAGACAAGATCAATCGTGACAGTCGTCTGTATCTGGCCATTTCCAGTAGCAGCATGCAAACCCATGAACTGATCCAAATCGTGCCCTTACGTTTTAAAGTCGGTAATACCGTTGATGTTGAAAAACGCGTGGTATCTGCGCTGCCTGCTGTGCCCTTACATCATCTGATGCAAGTCCCCACGGCGATTCCGGTACGTTCAGGGGTGAGTTATTTTGAACTCGAACCACATCATGACTTATATCAAAACATGCTCGACTCTGAATCTATCTGTATCTACATCCCTTCAGGTTTTCAAGATATTAGTATGGAATTGATCGCAGTCATCCACGGTTAAATCGGAGTTTAAATCACATGAATCCACTCAATCACTCACCCTCGCTATTTGACCATGGTCAAATAGGTTCAGGCGCAGCACTCAATGCAGCCCCAACTTCGATTTATAGTAATAACTTAGTTGATCTGCTGTATGACGGTTTTTATATCGTATTTCTACTGCGTAATGGTTATGTGCCACAAAGCCCTGAACAATTTCGAGAAAAAATCCTAGAGTTGTTACAGCGTTTTGAGCAGCAAGCCAAGAAGCTGCAATTTTCTAGTGAAGATATACATGATTCTAAATATGCCTATTGTGCCTTGCTCGACGAGACCATCGTCAGCCAACAAGATCCTCGGTTTTTCCAACTACAAAACATGTGGATGATCAACCCACTACAACTAAACCTCTTTGGATCGCAATTGGCGGGTTATCGTTTCTTTGAATTTCTCGAACAACTCAGGGCCAAAGGTAAAGATCGCCTCGCCAGCCTAGAAGTTTTCCATTACTGTATGTTGTTGGGTTTTCAGGGCAAGTATCGACTCGAATCCTTAGAAAGTCTCAACCATTTGGTGGCAAGGGTCGGCGATGAAATTGATTATTTAAAAGGCAAGAAAGCCGCATTCTCACCTTTTGCGGCATTGCCTGATCAGATTCGCAACATTATTCACAAAGAATTGCCCTTTTTATGGATATTGATTTTCTTATTGTTTTTTACTTTTCTTAGTTTTTTCGGACTGACATATATGTTGTCTAAGCATGAGGAGCAAGCCTTATCTGGATTTAAAAATATTATTTCAGCACCTGTAGAACAGGCACATATCACTATTTATTTACCAGAGTAAAACCATCGCTGATGGATTAAACAAAACAACAATATTGTAAAACACCAAAATAAAAGTACTGACTATGACTACAGATAAACAAAATACGGTTCGAATACTTAAGCCGCAGCGGCAAAAAATACCTCTACGTTTAATTGATCTCCTGATCGGTTTTGCTGTAGGCGTGTTTCTCACTAGCCTGATATTTTTGATTTACAGCTGGTTCAGCGGAGCCAATTCATCAGCAAGTCCTGCCCGAGCCACGACAACTCAAACTGAATCCTCTCAAGATCCAGCCATGCTGACTCAGCGCCTCCCTGCAGATCGTGCTATAAACCAGACTGAAGCATTGCCGTTACCGCATCAGCAAACAGCCCAAGTTGAACCGCCCAAAGTAGCTCATCACAACCCGAATCCAGTCGATGCCAATGATCTAAGCCTGCTGTTTAAACCTCAAGATCAAGCGTCGAAGCCGAGTTTGAATACAAACCCTTTTGGCCATGTAGCCCAAGGCAATACTGCCACGTCGATACCGATCAGCCATCCAGCCGAATTTTCTCATCATAATCAACCGAATCAACATTTACAGCTCAACTCTTCAGTCAGTCAAACTAAGCAAAATAGCAAGATAGTGCCCGCAAAAACTGCTGAGAAAGTACCCTCACAACTGCCTAATAAAACCACAGATCAAAAAATTAAGGCTGCAGCAACGGATAAAGCCCAGATCAAAACAGGCGATCAGAAACCCAATAAAGCGACCGATCCAAGCTCTTCAAGCCTAGATGCCCCCAATGCAACACAATCAGAAATAACTTTGCCTGCAACCACGTCAATCTCTGTGACCCATTCGAAACCTGAACAATAATATGATCATTGTCATTGTGGTCTTTTTCTTGATCAGTGGATTAGTATTGGCCTTGTTGATGTCCTATGAGTTACGCCTCAAGCTCAATGATCGACTGCGATCAGTGCTGCCTTCAAGCAAACAAAAACTGCATAAAATGCGTAGTTTTGCTCAGCAAATGAACCTAGCAGCCAGTTCAAGTCAAACCCAACAGCACTGGCACCTACAGCAATGGTGGATATTAATTGCAGGCGGATCGTTATTTTCTGCCATTTTAGTCTTTGCACTGACACGTGATATTGATCCGACCCAAGTCGAAGCGGATTATTTAAAAGCAGTTGATCCGCAAATTTATGCGTTACTCAATGGCGAAGTATTAACCCCGCCACCTGAGGTCAATGAACAATTGGTCAATGCCGCCATCGTCGAGGCCATGCGTGATTCATCCTCTATCACATTACCTGATGCATTTGATCCATCGGCTAATCCCATGGAGGCGGATGAAGTCAGTGATATGCAAGCACACCTCAATACCAGTCTGGTGGATCGCAAATGGGATCGGATGAATCCGCGATATAAACAGCGTTTATTGATGGTGTTTAAAATCATGAAACAACGCCACAACTATGAGTTGGTGTTACTCGAAGGATATCGCAGCCCAACCCGCCAAAATATGTTGGCTGGCAATGCCAATATCACACGTGCTGGGGCTTATCAAAGTTTTCACCAATACGGGCTCGCGGCAGATGTGGCATTTAAACGTGATGGCAAGGTGGTGATCAGTGAACGTGATGCTTGGGCGATGCAAGGCTATCAACTTTATGGACAAGTTGCAGAGTCGGTTGGACTGACTTGGGGGGGACGTTGGAAATCGATTAAAGATTTTGGCCATACCGAATATCGTATGCCTGGCTTACAAAAAACCAAAGCCATGGCTGAACAACTCAGCAATGAAGGCCAAACTATAGCCAACCAATAACCATAAATTAGAAATTTCAAAACCATTATTAGCACAAAATTAAACATAAACTATTGATATATAAATTATTTATACCAATTGTGTTAATTTTAAACAAAAATATTCATTAAAAAAATATGTGCATTGACGGTTATTATTTGCTAAAAACACATTATAAAACACGGTTTATGATTAAACCATACTTCAAACAATTCGATTAAAAACCATATGTCAATTAAAACTAAGCAGCAAGATCAAGCCTTTTTTGGCCATCCACAACCCTTAAAAGGTTTATTTTTTACCGAGTTATGGGAACGATTTTCATACTACGGGATCCGCCCACTACTGATCTTATACATGTCCGCTATCGTGGTAGATGGAGGATTAGGGCTCGATCGAGCCAGTGCCGCAGCCTTGGTTGGAGTATTCGCTGGATCGATTTATTTGATGACCGTTTTTGGCGGATGGATCGCTGACAATTGGTTAGGGCAAAACAAATCCGTGTGGTATGGCTCAATCTTGATTGCTTTGGGTCACTTATCAATCGCCTTAAATGCATTTTTAGATCAATTCTTCTTTTACTTTGGTCTGGTCTTGATCGTATTAGGTTCTGGACTCTTTAAAACCTGTATTGCAGTGATCGTGGGTGGCTTATATCACAGCAATGATGGTCGACGTGATGCTGGATTTTCCCTTTTTTATATGGGCATTAACATGGGGTCGTTTTTTGCCCCACTGATCACCGGGGTATTGGTGCAGCAATATGGCTGGCACATTGGATTTGGGGTGGGTGGTATAGGGATGTTGATCTCACTACTGGTGTTCCGCTTTTATACCCTGCCGCAATTGCAACGCTTTGATCAACAACGTGCAGCAGACGCCCAGATAGTGACATCCAACTTTGATCGCCCTGTGGTGAAAAACCCACATGCTGTGAAAATCGTCATTGGCTTTTTGGCCTTGCTCGGGGTAGTGATTAGCTTGGTCAGCGTAGGCATGATCCAGATCAATATGGTGTTCTTAGCCACTTACCTGACCATTGCGGTTTGTTTATGTATAGGGCTGTACTTTATTTACCTGATGTTTTTTGCTGCATTAAACCAGCAAGAACGATTTCAGGTGTTGATGTGCTTTGTACTGTTAATCACTGCGGCGCTGTTCTGGTCAGCCTTTGAACAGAAACCCACTTCATTTAACTTATTTGCGCGTGATTATACTGATCGAATGCTGTTTGGTTATGAAATACCTACCCTGTGGTTCCAATCTATCAATGCCTTATTTATCGTGTTATTTGCCCCGATTGCTGCTTGGATCTGGATCAAACTGGCCAAAAGTAATAAAGAACCCACCCATATCACTAAATTTATAATTGCCTTATTACTGGCGGCCAGTGGCTTTTTAATGATGGGCTTTGCCAGCCAATCCATTGTTAGCGGTCAAGGTGGTTTAGTCTCTCCACTGTGGTTAGTTTTCAGCATTTTATTACTGACTTTGGGTGAACTCTGTTTAAGTCCTGTGGGGCTTTCAGCCATGACCAAATTGGCACCCAGTATGCTGCGTGGACAAATTATGGGTCTCTGGTGTGCAGCAAGTGCTTTGGGGAACTTAATGGCAGGACTGATTGGTGGACATATGGTCAGTGTCGAGATTGAGACCTTACCCAGTCTGTTCTTTAAATGCGTCTTGGCATTGGTGATTGGTGCAGTGATCCTACTGTTACTCAAACCTGTGATCCAACGCATGATGCTGAAATCTCAATCTGAGGAATTGCCTCAAAAATAGGCTTTGGCTCAAAAATACTGTTCTAGGACGGCACTTGGATCAAGCTCTGTACGCTTGATCCAACTTTAAGCCCGACTGATTTCCATTTCTTGGATGTGGTGTTTTAAAACTATCCAGTTGCACAGCGATCAAGGAATAGTTTTTGCTAATGCACCGCTTGATCGTTACAGTTAATAGTGTAGTAAAAATTAATAATCAATATAACTGTCAAGTACAGCCGCATTTTATAGAAGTTAAAATTATGGATAAAACACCGCATCAGGAAGATCGGGCTTTTTTTGGACATCCGCGCCCATTAAACAGTTTGTTTTTCACCGAACTTTGGGAACGCTTTTCTTATTATGGTATCCGCCCCTTACTGATTTTATATATGACCGCAATTGTTTCAGAAGGCGGTTTAGGACTTGATCGTGCTAGTGCCGCAGCATTAATTGGCTTATTTGCAGGCTCGATCTATTTAATGACTATTTTTGGTGGATGGATCGCAGACAATTGGTTGGGACAATCCAAGTCGGTCTGGATCGGTGCCGTAATCATCGCCATGGGACATCTCTCCATTGCGCTGAGTGCATTTTTAGATCAATTCTTTTTTTACTTTGGCTTGGTACTGATCGTATTAGGCACAGGTCTGTTTAAAACCTGTATTGCCGTCATTGTCGGGACGTTGTACTCAGCCACAGATACGCGCCGTGATGCGGGATTCTCAATTTTTTATATGGGAATTAATCTGGGCGCATTTGTCGCACCGTTATTGACGGGGTTGATGGTCGAACAACACGGTTGGCATCTGGGTTTTGGTATTGGCGGCATCGGGATGCTGATCTCTGTGCTGATCTTCCGCTTCATTGCCATTCCACAAATGCAGCGTCTAAATCAACACACGGATGCTGCTCATGCCCCTGCCTATGACCAACCTGTAGTCAAACATCCCCATGCAGGCAAGATTGTGGCCGCTTTTCTGATCTTTGTTGCGCTGAGCATTTGCATCGTGACCCTCGGTTGGGTACAGATCAATACCATCTTGATCTCTAGCATATTGACCGTGGGTATCGTGGTAATCATCACAGCGTATTTTATTTACCTGATCTTCTTTGCAGGCTTCAATCGGCAGGAAAAAATACAGGTGTTGTTGTGCTTTATTCTGATTATGGCTGCCGCACTGTTTTGGTCGGCATCAGAACAGCAACCCACGGCATTTAATATCTTTGCCCGTGATTATACCGATCGCATGCTAATGGGATTTGAGATCCCCACAGTGTGGTTCCAGTCGATTAACCCGATCTTTATTGTGCTGTTTAGCCCCGTCATTGCTTGGGTCTGGGTCAAACTCGGTCAATCCAATCGTGACCCGAGCTATATCATCAAATTTGTGTTAGCACTGTTTATGGCCGCGATCGGTTACATCATCATGGCACTTGCCAGCCAAGCTGCGATGACGGGTCAAGGTGGACTGGTCTCACCACTTTGGATGGTGGCAAGCTTGTTTATGCTGACCATTGGCGAGTTATGTCTCAGTCCAATTGGACTATCTGCCATGACCAAACTCTCTCCAACGCTGATCCGCGGTCAAATTATGGGCTTATGGTGTACTGCGATCGCCTTAGGAAATCTTATTGCCGGATTGGTGGGTGGTGAGATCCTCAGTCAGTCGCTTGAACATTTCCCTACCCTATTTTTTAAATGTGTTTTCATTCTGTGTATTGGTGCTATTCTTTTATTAACGCTGCATCCGATGATGAAAAAACGTCTCCAACAACCCGCGTCAAACTAGGCATTGAGCAGCCTTTGGCATCTTTAACCGAGTGAAACTTTTATGACTGAACTGCAACCGATTGAAAAACTCAAGCAACTCCGCCTACAGATGCAACAGCAAAATATCGACGCATGGGTGTTGATGAGTGCTGATCCACATATGTCCGAGTACCTGCCTGATCATTGGAAAATCAGACAATGGCTCACTGGCTTTACTGGATCAGTGGGAACCTTGTTGGTGACTCAGGATTTTGCTGGGCTTTGGGTGGATGGTCGTTATTGGGTACAAGCTGAACAACAATTGGCTGCCACAGGGATTGAGCTGCAAAAACTGACCCCAGATCAAAGCAGTACTCATTTGGCATGGATCGCACAGCAACTCAGTAAAGATGCGGTGCTGGCAGTGGATGCACAGATCATTTCAGTGCAGCAGTTTAAAGCCTTAACTGCGATTGCAGATCAACAGCAGATTAAACTGAATACCACAGTTGATCTGATCAATCCGATCTGGTCAGATCGCCCCGCGTTGCCGGTTGAAGCAGTGTGGATGATGAAAGATGGGCTCAACGCCTTGAGTCATATCGAGAAAATCGCCTTAGTGCGCCAACAATTGGCGCAAAGAAATATCGATGCACACTTTATCTCAGCATTGGATGATATTGCGTGGTTGCTCAATTGTCGCGGTCGAGATGTGGAATATAACCCGGTGTTTCTTGCCCATCTGTATCTGGATCAGCAACAAGTCATTTTATTTATCGACCCAGCCAAATTAAGTCCTGCGTTGCAACAACAATTACAGGCCGATGGCATACGCTTAAAGCCTTATACCGACAGTGTTGGATACTTAAATGCGCTTGATCCAAACAGTGTACAACAACTCTGGATTGATCCAGCCAAAGTATCACTACAGCATGCGCATGCCTTGGATTCAACCATCCACATCGTTGAAGACATCAATCCAAGTACGCGCTTGAAGGCGCAAAAACACCCTAGTGAATTGCAACACATCCGTCATGCCATGCTCAAAGATGGCGTTGCACTGTGCCATTTTTTTGCATGGTTGGAACAGCATCTTGCACAAAAACTGCCGCTGAATGAATTGGATATCGATGACAAAATCAGCGCGTATCGTGCAGAGCAAGAAGGATTTTTAGGCCTAAGTTTTTCAACCATTGCCGGTTATAACGCCAATGGTGCATTGCCGCATTATCGCGCTACGCCTGAGCATTTTTCCCAGATTGCAGGTGATGGATTATTACTGATTGATTCTGGTGGTCAATATCAAGATGGCACCACCGATATCACCCGTGTCGTCCCGGTAGGACAACCCTCTGAGCAACAAAAACGTGACTATACCTTGGTGCTGAAATCGCATATAGCTTTGGCGCGCGCAGTATTCCCTGAAGGTTTGGCTGCACCTTTACTCGATGCCATCGCCAGACAACCCCTTTGGCAACAGCATCTAGATTATCGACATGGCACAGGTCATGGCGTGGGCTTTGCGCTCAATGTACACGAGGGTCCACAAGTATTGTCCTACTATGCACCGATTGGGCCGTATTCGGGATTGCTTGAGGGGATGATCGTATCCAATGAACCGGGACTATATCATCAAGATCAATATGGTATCCGCATTGAAAATCTGGTCACAGCAACTGCGCATCACCATGATCCAAGTACGCCAAGCAGCTATGGAAAATTTCTGAGCTTTGAAAACCTCACCCTCTGCCCGATCCATCAGCATTGCATCGTGCATGCGCTATTAGATCAACAGGAAAAAGCTTGGCTCAATGACTATCATCTGCAGGTTCGCACCCAATTGGCTGCACACCTAGATGGCCCTGCATTAGACTGGCTGATGCGTGAAACTGCAGCGCTTTAAGTTGTAGAGTACCCCGCATCAAACTGTATATAGATGAACTACTCAATGCTAAAGCAATCGAGTTTCCGTAGTGCAACTAAGTTGCACACTTTTCTTTTGACGTTTCACTGGCAATGCGAGAAAGAGCTTTAACACTCTTTTTCGTCTTACGAATACCTCCACGCCCACTAGATGACAAATAATTATCATCCAACAGTGTTCCACTGTCTAAAATTAATTTGATTGCCCTGTTCTTAATAACAATTGAAGCATTGTGATCTGCATTATCAGAATATCCACAACTCACGCATTTAAACTTTTCTTGGCTTTTGCGATTGTCGGGGTGAGTGTGACCGCATGAAGCGCACTCCTGACTTGTATAAGAAGCATTGACGGTAAATACAGCCTTTCCTGATTTGGCTGCTTTATATTTTAAGAATGTTGCAATTTTATGCCAACCAACATTCAGGATTGCTCGATTTAACCCAGCTTTAGCTTTTGCTTTATTAGGGATAAACCGCCCTGATTCGTCTTTCTTTGGCTTTGGTTTCTTGGTCATTTGTTTGGTATTTAGTTTCTCAAAAACAAATACCTTCCCAAAACCATTGACCAGTGCATGACTTG
Source organism: Acinetobacter calcoaceticus (assembly GCF_004345325.1). Classification (GTDB taxonomy): domain Bacteria; phylum Pseudomonadota; class Gammaproteobacteria; order Pseudomonadales; family Moraxellaceae; genus Acinetobacter; species Acinetobacter calcoaceticus_D. The sequence continues at coordinate 556 of NZ_SLVJ01000012.1, read as the reverse complement.
TCTTGTGAGCAAAGTCTTTGCGAATATTGGCTTTTTTGGCATGATGCACCGCAATTCGATGCTTAGTTTTAGCCCTACGGTTTGAACCTTTTTCTTGTCGAGCAAGCTTTTTTTGCAGTCGTTTAATGTAGCGATCTGCTTTGCTTAAATGATTCTTTTGTTCTTTAGAGAAATCGAATTGCTCATGTCCTGCATGGACAGGGATGGTGACACCACGATCTATTCCAACCACTGTTTTTTGTAGGTGTTCCGTGGTCATGCCACGCAAGTAATCTAGGTGTTCTTTGGGGGTAAATGAATCTTGCTCCAAGCCATCTTCATAACAGAACGAAATGAAGTATTGACCACGTTCTTTGCGAATGTAAAGCGACTTGGGTTCATTAAAATCAGCATGGGCTTTAAAATTTAATGACCCAATATTAAATTTCTTGCCACCAATAAATAACTTCCGTTTTTTATTTTCTGTACGGAACTCAAATAAATCAGAGGTTAAATAAATAGAACCTTTATCAGTTTTCTTTTTTCGCTTTGGTCGCCCACACAGCCCCTTAATGGA
>NZ_SLVJ01000011.1 GCF_004345325.1 Acinetobacter calcoaceticus | reverse complement strand
GGTGTTCGCGCATTTATAAATACAACCACCTTTTTTATTTTTCAAGCTAAAATTATAATATTTTCAAAAACTTAACTCTTAAGTTGGCGCGTATGCCATTCAAAGGAGCGAATAATGTATCAAAGAAACAATGGTATATTGTTGGAAAGCAAAAAAATCCAATTGAAATAAAAGTTCAGCAATATTATTTTCAAGTTCAATTTAAAAGTAGTGAAAAAAAATGGAAACCAGTGGCGAAAGGATATTATTATACTTATAGGATGGTTGAGCAATTTAATGGTATTGAAAAAGTTTTGTGTGAACTAAAAGGTAAGGTTAATGATGAAGGGTTAACAGATTACATAAGTACAGAAGGTGTGGAAACTGTAAATAAGAATATAATTAAAACATCAGGAATTTATGATGGGGTGATAGCTTTAAATAGATTGAACATTGAAGGTAATGAAGGCATTTTTATATTTGTAGATTTATTCGCACCAAATGGTCAGAAGATTAATGGAAAGACTGTTAAAGAAAGTGATATATTTAAAGCATTAAAACCAATCCCATTTGGTTCGTCGACTCGGAAGCTTAGAGAAGTTAATATATCATCAGCTTTTGATAGTACAGTTAAAGATGGTGATAAAAAAATTATAAATTTACAAGAGAATTATAGGGCTATTCTTTTTGATATTAGAGAAAAAAAGGGTGAAAATTATAATTTGGTTAGAAAAGATGGAGCTGAGCTATTAGATTCTGGTAAGAGATCAGTGAAAAAAATTCTTTTTAATGATGGTCAGTGTGTACAAGTTTATGTTCCGAAAAATTTTAAAGGGATATTGAATTTGAAAGATTCAAAAAAAAATAATGTGCTTGATTTTAATATAGGTGGTATAGATAGGAAACAGTATGCTGCAAAAGAAAAACCTATAGATATTGCTGTTAGTAAAAGAACTTTAGATTTTGAATCTAGTGGTGATTTTAAATATGCAGATTATACACCTATGGTATGTATGATTGAATCTAGAAGTCATATTACTCCTGGTAATTATGATGAAACGCGGTTAATGTCATGCTCATCAAAAGATTTTCATTCAATCATTTGGACATTTAAAGAATTTATAAACCTTAATAAATTATTAGGTCAAAGTATTTATGCAATTATATCTACCACACCATTTGATACAATATTTTTGCCAACTGGATGGGAAGTATCTACAAACCTTAGAAAAAGAATTATCGAAACAGTTATAAAACCAATTGGGTTTGTTTCAAAAAGTTTAGGTAAAGCTATATATTCGGATCTTCAATTTAGTATAGCAAAAATGGGAAGTAAGACTGTGTTGATATTCCCTTCTACCGCTGGAATAAGAACTTATATGACCACTGAAGCATTAGTAAGTACAGGTAGAAAATACTATCGTCAGCTAAGTATTAAGGATAGTAAGCTCAAAGGCTCAAATGCTATATTGTTTACCATTGTTATCGGGCTCGAAGTTCTTGAATATATTTCAAATCCATCGAATGAGAAACAAATCACAGATATGTATATTGCAATATTGTCTTCAACATTAAAATTTGGTACTTCAATTATATTAGGTGGTATTGTAGCTAACATATTAATAAGTTTAATTAGAGCGGTTGGTTTAACTGCAGTTGCAGCAGTTTTAGGCGGTGGTGGTGCTGTGGCATATATATTTGGAACAAGTGTGGTAATAGTTATAGGGTATGTATTACAGAAAATAGATGATAAATATAGAATTACAGGTAGAATTCAAGAAAATTATAGAAAAATTGATTCAGAAGAGATGAGAATTCTGAAAGATTTTATACCTATTTTTAATCAGTATGGAATGGTTGTTAAGATATGATTTTAAATATTAACAAAATTATGAAAATCAAATTATTAAAAGCTAGTCTTCTTTTTTCAACTGTTTCTATATTTCCTCTTTTTTATGTATATGATAAAAATGAGATATCATTTTTTGCTTTTATAGAATTTTATATTCCTATTTTAATGCTATTCATTGCGTTAATTTTGTTTAGTAAGCGTTCTTTTATTTCATATTTGGGTTTTTCATTTATTAGTTCTTTTTTTTCATTTTCATTTTTACTTGCAATTAAGTTTGCTTTTATTGATTATTTTTATTACTTTTTATCTGCTTATTTATTGGTTTTTATATTTGACTTTTTTGTCATGCATAGAAATGGATTTTATCATCACTACAAAATTAAATTTAATTCAAATATTTATAATAATGAATATCTTTTAGATGGGCAAGGTGAGTTTGAACAGTTGAAGGATTACAGGGAAGGTGTGATTATTCCTAAAGTCAATTATATATATATGTTTTTCTTGCCTGTATTCATTTTGATGAGAGCCTTTGTGTTTGATGTCACTGCAGTGGATTCTTTTTTGGGTGCTATAATTAATGTCGATTTTATTATGGGTGTGTGTTTTGTATATGCCTTTGGTGGTTCAATGTTTTTGGTTCAAGATTTTTTAACCAAAGCTTATTTTTCTTATAATTATAAAGGCTGATGTGGTTTTTTTATTTAATCAATATTTTTAGATCAAGACTTTAGTGCAAGAAGAAGCATTTAACAAAGTAAGTTCCTATTTTGAATTAAACTAGCAATAAAAATAATCGCGGCTATTGTCTTGTTCATTGAAAGAACCAGTTGCAGGATTATTTACTTATCTTAGCTTGCAAAAGTGGAAAAAGAGATAGGTGTTGATAGCCTATGAAATTTTGTGTGATGTTTATAGAAATGAAAAACCCTTTCGGGCTTTTCATGTTTTTGCATAAGTTGTACAAGTCATATCAGCATGAACTACAACGCCGGATTTGGTCCCTGCTTAATCGGGCTACCACCCAAGGCTTGCATCAGGGTGACATAGGCGGTGTACTGATTTTGCTTGGTTTGTACCAAAGATAAGCGCGCATTACGGGTAATGGTCTGGGCATCAAGTAGATTCTTCAGGGCAATGGCCCCATTGCGATAACGTACATCGGTGAGGCGTTCAGTCTTTTCCGCCAGTTCGACATTGCGTTGCTGTAAGGCCACTTGTGTGTCTAGCTCAGTACGCGCTGAGAGGGCATTTTCAGTGTCAGCAAAGGCCTGATACAAGGTCTTGCGATAGGTGACGATGGCTTTCTCATAATCCAAATCACTGATCTTGATATTTTTCTTCATATCGTTGTATTGCAAGAACGGTAGGGTTAAACCTGCACCTAAGGTCGCAATTGGATTTTTGATTACATTGGACAACGAGGTACTGCCCCCAACACCCACACCTGTGGAGAGGCTACCTGTCAGATTAATTGAGGGATAGTAACTGGCTTTGGTGGCATCTTTGCTGGATAAGCTGGCCTTTAGGCGTGATTCCGCTGCACGTAGGTCTGGTCGTCGTGCCAAGATCTCGGCAGGTAGACCCGCTGCGATATTCGGCAAACGAGCATTAGGCAGGGTCTGCGGTTCTTGGATATCCAGTTGCTGTACTGGAATTTGCAACAACACTGCCAGTCCAGTACGTGCTTGCACCCGTTGCTGTTCGATCTGGCTTAGGGTGGCTTTTTGGCTTTGCACCGCTTGTGCAGCTTGGGTTAATTCAAGTCCAGACACGGCACCGGCTTTGTATTGGGTATTGACCAATTGATAGAGCTTTTCGGTGGTGGCAAGGCTCTGGGTTGCGGTCGCCGCACTTTCATTTAGATAGCCCAATTGCCAATACAGATTGGCCGTGGTGGCGATCAGGGTTTGTCCGGTTGCTTGCAAATCTTCGGCAGTGGCAATGGCTTGCCAATTGGCTGCTTCGGTTTGATTGGCAAGTTTTCCAAACAAATCGATCTCATAACTGAGTTGCGGATAGCCGATGCTTAATCCATTGGCCTTGTCGGTACCGCCATCAAGTTCAAAGCTATGTCCTGTGGACAATGAAGCATTGCCGACTCGGATGCCTTGTTGGCTCTTGGCCAGTCCTGATTTGAGCCATGCTTGTTGCAGGTTAATCCCTGCAACGGCAAGATCTGCATTGCGGTCGATGACCTGTTGCACCAACTGATTAAGTTGTGGATCTTGGAACAAGGTCCACCATTGATCCGCAAAAGTCTCACTATTGAGCTGAGCTTGCTGGTTTTTGTCATAAGCAAAATGCGTCGGTGTAGCGACACTTGGTGCTTGATAAGGGGTTTTCACCATTGCACTACAGCCGAATAAGATTTGGCTGAGAATAATGGTGCTGGCAAGTTTACTTAAACGATAGCGCATATTTAATTCCTTTCTTTATTCTCAACAAAGTCTCGGCATAGTCTCAACATCGTTTTTAGCATCGTCTAGCTTATTCTCGGGACAGTGCATCAACAGGATCAAGCCGTGCAGCGTTACGTGCAGGAATAAATCCGAACACCACGCCAATCAGGGTTGAGCAGACAAAGGCGGTGATAATCGAGGTGGTGGAATAGGACATTTGGAATGTGCCCTTGGCAAAGTGACCAATAATCTGTCCAATCCCCAACGACAGCAATACGCCGAGTATGCCGCCTAAAATACACACCAAAATGGCTTCGATCAGGAATTGCTGCAAGATATCACTTTGTCGGGCACCGACTGCCATGCGCACCCCAATCTCTTGGGTACGTTCGGTCACCGACACCAACATAATGTTCATCACCCCAATCCCCCCGACCACCAGTGAGATCACCGCAATCGCGGATACCAGCAAGGTCATGGTGGCCGTGGTTTGTTCGATACTTTCACGGATGCTGTCCGAGTTTTGAGTAAAGACGTCTTGAGCAGCATGGCGTTGTTCGAGTAGGGACAGGATGGCATTTTCCGCTGCACTACTGGCGTATTCATCTTTCACGCGAACCACGATACTGCGCACGTTGGCTTGTCCTAACATACGGCTCATCACCGTAGAGTAGGGCAGGTAGACATTTAAACTGTCTGAAGCAAACATGCCTTTTTGTGCATCAATCACCCCAATAATGCGACTGGGCACACTGCCGAGCAAGATCACTTGCCCCACTGGATTGCTGCCATCAGCAAAGAAGGTGTCTTTGGTGTTGGAGTCGATCACCACATCTTGGGCACGTTGACGAATACTTTGTTTGTCAAAACTTTGTCCCGAAGCGAAGCTAAGACCGCGCACATAGAAGAAGTCTTCACTGACCCCATTGACGGTCGCTGCAGCTTCAATGTCTTTAAAACGTGCGGTGACATTGCTGGTAACCGCAGGACTGACCCCATCGACATAGGGTTGATCCGCCAAGGCATCTGCATCAGCGGGGATCAAGGTTTTGGCTTGGGCTGTTTTGGAGTTATCACCAAAGCCACGGCCTTGGAAAATGGTAATGGTATTGGTACCCAGACTACTGATATTTTCTAAAATTTGTTTTTGTGAGCCATTACCGAGCGCCACCACCGACACCACTGAGGCGATCCCGATAATGATGCCAAGCATGGTCAAGAAGGTACGCATACGATGCGCATTCATGGCCAAGAGCGCCATACGGAACGCTTCGCTAAAGCGATCAATGATCGAACGCCAAGCAGAGGATTTCTTCTGTCTTTTCTGATCGAGTTCTTCGACCAGATCAATCGGGGTTGGGTTTTCAGGGATATTGGGGAGGTCGGAGATGATATTGCCATCACTGATCTCAATGATACGGGTCGCATTTTTGGCGACATTCATATCATGCGTGACCAAGATAATGGTATGACCTTTGGCATTGAGCTCACGTAATATACGCATCACCTCAACACCACTATTTTTGTCCAAGGCACCTGTAGGTTCATCGGCAAGAATGACGTCACCACCATTCATCAATGCACGTGCAATCGAAACCCGTTGTTGCTGACCACCAGAAAGTTGACTGGGGCGGTTTTGGGTTTTATCAGCCAAGCCTAGATCGGTGAGGATTTCTTTGGAACGCGCTTGACGCGTTGCCGCATCCATTCCGGCATAAATCGCAGGGACTTCGACATTCCCCGCAGCATTGAGATCACCGAGTAAATGATAGCGCTGAAAGATAAAGCCAAAATATTCACGACGCAGTTGCGCCAACTCATCAGGCTCTAGTTCACGGGTTTCACGACCACTGACTTGGTAACTTCCCGAAGTCGGGCGGTCTAGACAGCCCAAGATATTCATCAGGGTGGACTTACCCGATCCCGATTGGCCGACGATCGCGACCAATTCACCCGCATAAATTTTAAGATCAATACTTTTTAAAATCTGAACCGTGGACTCACCCGCAGGGAATTCACGAATCAGTTGATTGACCTCAAGTAGAGGTTGTTTTTGCTGATCCATGATTAGAATCTCACCCCACGACTACCACGTTTGGCAGCGTCATTGGAGGCATCGGAACCATCGGCAATGATCACTTGTTGCCCCTGACTTAAGCCCCGTAGCACTTGTGCATTAATGCGATTGTTGAGGCCGACCAAGACTTGGATCCGTTGACTGCTGCCATCTTCTTTGAGTACACGAACGTTTGCCACGGTGGCTTGGCCTTTATCAACCAGGGCCTTTTCATCGGCTGTCAGTTCTAAGCGTACTGGTTTGTCGGCAGCATTTTTAGCATCGGCATTGGCTGGACGTGATGCGGCAGCTTGTTCAGCTTTGGGCGCTTTGCCTGCAGCATTACCACGTTGTGGACGGTTGTTGGCTTGGATGGCAGCAGAGGGCACCATCAATACATTTTTCGCTTCAGCCAAGATAATGTAAATCTGCGCGGTCATGTTGATACGCAATTTGCCATCTGGATTCGGCACATCAAACAGCGCGTTGTAATACACCGCAGTACTGGTGGTCGAGGTGGTGGTGGCTGTGGTTTCTTTATTGATAGAGTCAGGTGCAGGTTCAACTTGACGTAAAGTGGCGTAGCGTTTGGTTTCGCTGTCACCCAAGGTAGTGAAATAGACCTTTTGACCTTCTTGGACTTTCATGACATCAGCTTCAGAAATCTGCGCCTTAATGGTCATGGTATCCAATTGCGCCAGCTTGACGATGGTCGGTGCAGATTGGTTGGCGTTTACGGTTTGACCTTGCTCGGTCACGATCGCAACCACAGTGCCATCCATCGGCGCCACAATACTGGCATAACCGAGGTTTTCTTTGGTGGTGGCCAATTTCAAATAGGATTGTTCGATTTGCGCATTGATCGCAGCAATATCTGCTTCTGCGGTTTTATAAGCTGCAAGTGCGCTTTCAAATTCAGCGCGAGAGGTTGCATCTTGGGCATACATATTTTGTTGACGTTTATATTCGGCTTCAACTTTGGTCAGATTGGCTTTTTTAACCGCCAACTGCGCTTGTTGATTTTTAATATTGGCTTCAGCGGTTTTGAATTCATTTTCTTGTAGTACTGAATCAATCTGAGCGATCTGCTGGCCTTGTTTGACCTGATCGCCCAACTTTACAAACATTTTTTTAACCTGCCCAGAGACCTGCGCACCGACGCTGACCATTTTGGTGGCTTGTAAATCACCTGTTGCTAAGACTGAGTCTTCGATATCGCCACGGGTCACTTCTGTGGTGATGTACTGTGGTGCTTGTTGTTTGGGTTTTAAAAATGTCCATGCTAACGCAGCAATAATGACGAGGCTAACGACAATGAGGATGAGTTTGGTTGGTTTTATTTTTGGCATAGCGATAAACTTTTGGGCTTAATCGTGAAAAATTGCTCCGAGTATAGAGTTGAATTGAGGATAAAACGTGAATTATTTTCGTTTTATCATTCATCCTGCCAAGGCTCTGGCCGCAAAGTGTAATGTAGCTAAAACCTTAAATCTGGAATAGACGCTGACCACACAATTCGGCAATGCATTGTAGCAAAAGGTGTTCTGGATTTTCTTGGCTCATGCCTTTGATCGCAGCATCGACACGTAGCAATAAACCTGGCCAAAGCAGAAAGCTTTGTGGGTGCAGGCGACGAAGCGCATTTTGATACAGGGAGACTTTGTTTTTCCAGATGCCGAGTTGCATGGCATTTTGCGGTTGCTCATAGAGTTGCATCAGCAGGCGCATTTCTTTACTGACTGTCCATAACAACAAACTTGGGGCTTCACCAGACTCGATTAGATATTGAAAAATTTTAATTGATTGGCTGAGATTGGCATTGAGCAGGGCATCGCTGAGATCAAAGCTGCTATAGCGCGATTGATCTTGTAAGCATTGTTGTAAATGTTCAATCTGAATGCTGCCGACTTCGGAAAAGGTATCTGCCACACGCATCAGACTGTTTTTGGCCGCCAATAGATTGTGTTCATGGTGCTGTTCTAGCCATTGCCAGGCATCTGTATCGAGTTGGATATGCAGTTTTTCAGCTTCGATGCCGAGGATGCGTTGACGATCTTGTGGGTAGATGGCACTCAGCGTCACCAAAACCCCATTGGCCTCTACCACTTGGATAAAACTGGACTTGAGGCTATTGCCATCTTGCTTGGGCATCACCAGCAATAGCAGGTTGTTTTGATCTTGTTGGATAAAATGTTTGAGTTGTTTTAAACCGTTGGCATCGGGTTTGATATTGCCATGCACTTCAATCGCCAGTTGCTCGGAAAACAACGACAGACTATTCAGTGCTGCAAATACATTTTTCCAATCACTGACACTTTGTACGTCGATACGTTGTCGTTCGATGTCTTTGTGCTGCCAGTGCTCGCGAAAAGCCTGCAGTAAATTTTGTTCCAGCAAGGGTTCTTGACCATGCATGATCCAAGCACCGTGCGCTTCATCGATACGTTTCAGTGCTTGCAAATAATCAATTTTCATACGGGAACAGTCAATTTACTTTTTAAAGAGCGAAGGTAGGATCGCCTCAGACATGAATAGTGGTGTCTAAGGCGTGAATATTAGATGTCTAATGCGCAAATGTCAGATGTCTAATGCGTGAATATCAGATGTCTAATGTGCAAATATTGGGTGTCTAAGGCAATTGTTAAGTGCGCCAAGACTCAAGGTGCAGGTGCAATTTCAACGGCTTGACGTTGGGTGGTCGAGTCATTGTTATTGCTACTTGGTTGCAAGCTATTGCCTGTAGCCTTTGGCAGTCGGTTGGCAGAAATCTGACGGGTGATTTGCTGGGCAATATCATCCACCAAGATTCCACTTAAATAATTATATTGTTGATCATCAGTATTCACCGTAGCCACATCATATTGATAACTACGCGAAGCCACTAAAGTACGCGGTTCGGTGATTGGATTACCTGCACGATCCTCAATTTGGAAGGTGACATTTAAACGCAATAAGGTTTCAATCAATTTACCTTGTAACTCTAAACGGCGTGGGGTGTAGTCTAAGACCCGCAGTACATAAGCATCATTGGAATTGCTCATTTGTACACCTGCGGCACTGAGATAAACACCAAGTTTTTTCTCGAGTTGTTCAGTATTCTTCGGCATGGCCAGTTCCAATTTGGTATAGACCAATGGAACGGCTTCAGTTGAATTGCCTTTTAAGTGGAAACCACAGCCGACCAAGCCAGCACTTAAACCTAGGGTTAATATGATTGCTGCAGTACGTTTTACCATGTGCATGCTTTTACCTCTATATACCTACGATAGGTGACGGACTTGGGTGGGTGGTGATGACTTAAACGACTAAGTTGACCAATTTATTCGGTACAACGATCTCTTTTTTGCTTGGGCCAGTCAAGAACTGCTGTACTTCAGGCAAGGCTTTTGCCAATGCCAATAACTCGTCTTTACTGATATCCACTGCAACCTCGAGCTTGCCGCGTAATTTACCATTGACCTGCACCACGATGGTTTGGGTGTTACGGGTTAATGCGCTTTCATCGACAGTCGGGAAGCTGACTTGAGTCAGGTCAAGATCAAACTCAGCCAACAAGGTCTGACACAAATGCGGTGCAAAGGGTGCCAACATAATCAACAAGCTACGAATCGCTTCATCTGCAACCGCAACATCTTGTGGCGTGTGTTGTTCAGCATTGGCTTCAAACTTGTTGATGCTGTTTAACAACTCCATCTGCGCTGCAATCGCCGTGTTAAAGGCATAGCGGCGTTCGATGTCATCACCCACTTTATGAATCGTTTCATGGGTTTTGCGACGTAGGTCTTGGGCATCTTTAGAGAGATTTGCCACATCCAATGCAGGCACAGTGGCATTTTTCGCCAAGAAACTCGTCACCAGACGCCATACTCGTTTAAGGAAACGGTTTGAACCCTCAACGCCTGCATCCGACCATTCTAGTGATTGATCTGGTGGTGCCGCAAACATCATAAAGATACGCGCAGTATCTGCACCGTATTGTTCAATAATCGATTGTGGATCGATACCGTTGTTTTTCGATTTGGACATTTTTTCTTGTCCACCGATGACAACGGGTTGGCCATCTGCTTTATAGATCGCTGAAATGCCACGACCTTTGTCATCACGTTCCAATTCGATATCAGCAGGGTTATACCAAGTTTTCTTACCTGAAGCTTCTTCACGATAGAAGGTATCCGCCAAGACCATGCCTTGAGTGAGGAGGTTGGTAAATGGCTCATTGCCTTGTACCACACCTTCGTCACGCATCAATTTATGGAAGAAGCGAGCATAGAGCAAATGCAAGATGGCATGTTCTACACCACCGATATATTGGTTTACAGGCAACCAGCTTTGCGCCGCTTCAGGTTGTACCAAACCACCTTGGAAGTTCGGTGAAGCAAAGCGCGCATAGTACCAAGATGACTCTACAAAGGTATCTAGGGTATCGGTTTCACGACGTGCATCGCCACCACAACTTGGACAGGCTGTTTGGTAGAATTCTGGCATTTTGTTTAATGGGTTACCTGAACCATCAGGCACCACATCAGTCGGCAAGATCACTGGAAGTTGTTCTTCTGGAACCGGTACTTGACCACATTTTTCACAGTTGATCATCGGAATTGGGCAACCCCAATAACGTTGACGTGAAACACCCCAGTCGCGTAAACGGAACTGTACTTTGCTGTTACCTGATTCGGTGTTTTCAAGTTTAGCTAAGATCGCGGCATAAGCGCCTTCAAAGTCTAAGCCATCAAATTCAGCGGAGTTAACCAATTTACCTTGCTTAGAACCGTACCATTCTTGCCATTCGGTTGCAGAGAACGCAACATCATCAGCGCCTTGAGCATCGATGACTTGTTGGATCGGCAAGTTATATTTGTTGGCAAATTCGAAATCACGTTCGTCATGTGCTGGAACGGCCATGACTGCGCCCGAACCATAAGACAGCAATACATAGTTGGCAATCCATACGGGCAATTCAGCGCCAGTGATTGGATGTTTGACGAATAGACCCGTCGCCATGCCTTTTTTCTCAGTGGTCGCAAGATCCGCTTCTGCAACTGAGCCCATACGGCATTCTTCAATAAATGCTTTTAATGCTGGGTTGGTCTCTGCGGCCTTGAGTGCCATTGGATGTTCAGCAGCAACCGCCACATAGGTCGCACCCATCAGGGTATCGCCACGGGTGGTAAATACAGTTAATGCATCTGGGTAGATCTCAGTTTGTGCAGAAGGGAAGCTGATATCCATCCCTTGTGAACGACCGATCCAGTTGCGTTGCATGGTCAAGACTTGCTGTGGCCAACCCGCTTTGAGCTGATCAAGGTCATCTAATAATTCTTGGGCATAATCGGTAATGCGGAAGTAGTACATTGGAATATCACGTTTTTCAACCAATGCACCTGAGCGCCAACCGCGACCATTTTCAACTTGTTCATTGGCCAGTACGGTTTGATCGACTGGATCCCAATTCACGGTAGACAATTTACGGTAGATCAGGCCTTTTTTATACAATTGAACAAATAACCATTGTTCCCAGTGATAATACTCAGGGGTACAGGTGGCAAATTCACGATCCCAATCGACAGAAAGACCCAAGCGTTTTAATTGATCACGCATATAGGCGATATTTTCAAAAGTCCATTTGGCTGGTGCGACTTTATGTGCGATCGCAGCATTTTCAGCAGGTAGACCAAAAGCATCCCAACCCATCGGTTGTAGGACAGTTTCACCTTTGAGACGGTGGAAACGACTAATCACGTCACCGATGGTGTAGTTACGCACATGACCCATATGCAGTCGACCACTTGGGTAGGGGAACATCGACAGGATATAGCGATGCGGGCCCTCCACAGTATCGGCTACTTTAAATACTTTGCGGTCGTCCCAATCTTTTTGGACATTGGGCTCTATCGCACTAGCTAAATATTCGGGGTCAATGTGAGGTGTAGTCATAAACGTCGTATAGGTACAATAGTGAAAAGTTTGTCGCACAGCATAGCGCAAAACCGTGATCAATGTGAATCAAGCAGATGGATTTATCGCAGAAATTTTTCTTTTAGAATTTAACTGGATTGCGATGCGCTTCGCCGGGAAAGGTCAGGCTGTAAAGTCGGTTGTGTAGCGACTGCACTGCGATCAATGCGCGGCTACTGCGGGGGAGTGGTGGGGTTAAAAAACCACCACTGATAAAGAAAGTGCAAAATCCATGACAGATAACTTGACTTTGAACTGTAAAACAACAAAAATGTGGTTAAGTTTTAGATGTCATTTTTCGATCACCCTTCGAAATAACGATATAGCTTGCAATACATTTTTTCTAATCTGAGAAAATGAATATCACTGATATGTTCATCCCAACATATTTTGATGTGGTTACTGCTTAAACGGCAGTGATGGTATAAAAAAATTTTATTGTAGCAAAAACTTACTAAATATGTGTGCTATAACATTGCATACAAACAATGAATGAAACACGATTTATGTCTCCCATAATATCGTGGAATAAAGATTAGGGTGAATCACGTTGGAACTTCTATCTGGTGGTGAAATGCTAGTTCGCGCATTAGCGGACGAGGGCGTTGAACATGTTTTCGGGTACCCTGGCGGTGCAGTTTTACATATTTACGACGCGCTATTTCAACAAGACAAAATCAATCATTATCTCGTACGTCATGAGCAAGCTGCTGGTCATATGGCAGATGCATACTCACGTGTAACCGGTAAAACTGGGGTCGTCCTGGTGACTTCAGGTCCTGGCGCAACCAATACGGTCACACCGATTGCGACTGCGTACATGGACTCAATTCCAATGGTGATTTTGTCTGGTCAGGTTGCATCGCATCTGATCGGTGAAGATGCATTCCAAGAAACGGATATGGTCGGAATTTCACGTCCTATCGTGAAGCATAGTTTCCAAATTCGCCACGCGAGTGAAATTCCTGCTGTCATTAAGAAAGCATTCTATATCGCTTCTAGCGGTCGTCCAGGCCCAGTTGTTATTGATATTCCTAAAGATGCAACCAATCCTGCTGAGAAATTTGCTTACGAATATCCAGAAAAAGTTAAGATGCGCTCTTATCAGCCGCCATCACGTGGCCATACGGGTCAGATTCGTAAAGCGGTAGAAGAGTTGATCAATGCCAAACGTCCGATTATTTATACTGGCGGCGGTGTGGTTCAAGGCAATGCATCAGGTTTATTGACTGAGCTGGCACATCTATTAAATTATCCTGTGACCAATACCTTAATGGGTCTTGGCGCTTTCCCTGGCAGCGACCCACAGTTTGTCGGCATGCTTGGGATGCACGGTACTTATGAAGCCAACTTAGCCATGCACAATGCAGACGTGATCTTGGCAATCGGTGCTCGTTTTGATGACCGTGTGACCAATAACCCTGCAAAATTCTGTACCAATGCTAAGGTCATTCATATTGATGTAGACCCTGCAACCATTTCTAAGACCATTATGGCGCACATCCCAATCGTGGGGGCGGTAGAGCCTGTACTTCAAGAAATGTTGGCACAGTTGAAACAGTTGAATGTCTCTAAGCCAAATCCTGAAGATATCAGCGTTTGGTGGGATCAAATCAATGAATGGCGTAAAGTCCAAGGCTTACGTTATGAATTGGGCGATGAGCTCAAACCGCAACAAGTGGTTGAAGCCTTATATAAAGTTACCCAAGGTGAAGCGATCATCACTTCGGATGTGGGCCAGCATCAAATGTTTGCTGCGATGTATTATAAATACAACCGTCCACGTCAATGGTTGAACTCTGGTGGTCTAGGCACGATGGGCGTAGGTTTACCGTATGCCATGGCTGCTAAATTGGCTTTCCCAGATCAACAAGTGGTATGTATCACGGGTGAAGGCTCGATCCAGATGTGTATCCAGGAACTTTCGACCTGTAAGCAATATGGTTTGAACGTCAAAATTCTCTGCTTAAATAACCGTGCTTTGGGTATGGTTAAACAGTGGCAGGATATGAATTATGAAGGTCGCCATTCTAGCTCTTATGTAGAATCTTTACCTGATTTTGCGAAGTTGATGGAAGCTTATGGTCATGTTGGTATCCAAATTGATCATGTCGATGAGTTGGAAAGCAAATTAGCCGAAGCGATGGCCATCAATGATAAGTGTGTATTTATCAACGTGATGACCGATCGCACTGAACATGTTTATCCGATGTTGATTGCAGGTCAATCGATGCAGGATATGTGGTTATCAAAAGGGGAGCGTACACAATGAGACATATAATTTCTGTACTCGTTGAAAACGAAGCAGGTGCGCTTTCTCGTCTTGTCGGTTTGTTTTCACAACGTGGCTATAACATCGAAACCCTAAACGTGGCACCAACCGAAGATGCGACCTTGTCGCGTCTGACCTTGACCACCTATGGCGACGACCACAAGATCGAACAAATTACCAAGCAACTCAACAAATTGGTTGAAGTTGTTAAGGTCGTAGACCTGTCGGAAGGACCGCATATTGAGCGTGAACTGATGCTGATCAAAGTCAAGGCATTGGGCTCAGCGCGTGACGAAATCAAACGGACTGCAGATATTTTCCGTGGCCAAATTGTCGATGTAACACCGACAACCTATACCATCCAAATTGCAGGGACAACTGAAAAAGTAGATGCGTTTATTGATGCACTTGCAGAAAACACCATTTTAGAAGTGGTACGTTCTGGTGTTTCGGGTATCGCTCGTGGCGAAAAAGTACTCACCATCTAATTTTTTTAATTCTAAGCATTAACGCATTATAGTGGAGATAACGATGCAAATTTTTTATGATAAAGACTGTGATATTTCAATCATCCAAGGCAAAAAAGTAGCGATCATTGGCTACGGTTCACAAGGTCATGCACATGCTTTGAACCTTAAAGATTCGGGTGTTGATGTAACAGTTGGTCTTCGTGCAGGTTCAACTTCTTGGAAAAAAGCTGAAAATGCTGGCTTAAAAGTTTCTGAAGTGCCTGAAGCAGTTAAACAAGCTGACTTGGTCATGATCTTGACGCCAGACGAATTCCAATCACAACTTTATCGTGACGTGATTGAGCCGAACATCAAGCAAGGTGCTACTTTGGCATTTGCTCACGGTTTCTCTGTACTTTATAACCAAGTTGTTCCACGTAAAGATCTAGACGTGATCATGGTTGCACCTAAAGCACCAGGCCACACTGTACGTTCAGAATTCCAACGTGGTTCAGGTGTTCCTGATTTAATCGCGATCCATCAAGATGCCTCTGGTAATGCACGTAATGTTGCATTGTCTTATGCTTCTGGTGTGGGCGGTGGCCGTACTGGTATTATCGAAACTTCATTCCGTGAAGAAACTGAAACTGACCTTTTCGGTGAGCAAGCAGTTCTTTGTGGTGGTGCAGTTGAATTGGTTAAAATGGGTTATGAAACGCTGGTTGAAGCGGGTTATTCTCCAGAAATGGCTTATTTCGAATGCTTGCATGAATTGAAATTGATCGTAGATTTGATGTTCGAAGGCGGTATCGCGGACATGAACTACTCAGTATCAAACAACGCTGAATACGGCGAATATGTAACTGGTACTGAAGTTATCAACGAACAATCTCGTGAAGCAATGCGTAATGCATTGAAACGTATCCAATCTGGTGAATATGCGAAAATGTTCATCCAAGAAGGCGCGTTGAACTATCCTTCAATGACTGCTCGTCGTCGTCAAAATGCTGAACACGGTATCGAAGTAACAGGTTCTAAACTTCGTTCAATGATGCCTTGGATTCAAGCCAACAAAATCGTAGACAAAGAAAAGAACTAAGTTTTATAGTTCTGCTCTAGTTTAAAAAACCCACGCCATTGCGTGGGTTTTTTTGTGCTAAATTAGCGGGCTAAACCTCATCATGATTTTCATGATACTTATAATCGGGGCATTGCATGAAATTAAGTTTAACGTTATCGAGCGCAGCACTTTTGACGTTTTCCAGTTTTGTAAGTACAGCACATGCTGAACTGCTGGAAAAAAACATCAGCACTTTAGCATCAGCTCAGCCTGCAGTGAGCAAGTCTCAACTCAAGCTACAATCGGATGTCAAAGTCAATATGCAGCGCATGTTGCGCTCTACAGATGGGCAGTATTTCTTAGAGCTTACCGCCGGGATCTGGAATCCATCGGCAACGTTAACACTGCTCAATATCGATAAGATGGTCCGTTTCGAAGGATTGCAAAAAGGTAATCAACTTAATCTTAGCTCAGTGGTTTCTGAACTCGGTAATAGCCTGCAAGGTGAGTATCAACTCAGTGGCAACCTCAATGCCAACAGCGGCAATCTCAATGCACAATTACTTCAGCAGGGACAGGGGCAAGCGGCACAAATCGCATTTGAACCGGCATTTAAAGTCAAAGACAAACCGACCTTTGTGTTTAAGTTCTATGGCAAAGTCAATCCACAGACCCAGCAAAATAGCATTCAATGGATCGATGTGATCGACAAGCAAAGCCAGAAAATCATTCAAAGTTTAAATGGTTTTAGCGCAGACACAGCGGCAGTTGACTATATGGATATTAACTTTGATGGTTATTATGATCTGGTCTTGGCGGATACTTCATCGGCTGCAACTATCGCAGAACAGCGGCATATCTACTGGATGTATAACCCTAGAACTGGGCAGTACCAGCGCTCACCTCAAATGGAAAAAGTCCAAGGTTTCCCGAACCTCGATGGGGTGAAGCAACAAATCGACTTCGGGAATGGACAGATCTATCAAGTGGAGAAGGGGCTGTTAAAGCGCCTCCTTTAGCCCTCATCCCGACCTTCTCCCAACGGGAGAAGGGGCGGCCTTAAGAGGTAGTCCTCAGTGCGTTGCATCGCAGCTTGGATGTTGATGATGGCGTTTTCCACATCAGCATAGCTTTTAACATTGCCGCCACTTAAGGCTTGACGCCATTTGCGCGCACCCGGCAGGTTTTGGAACAGACCCAATATATGACGGGTTAATACCGAAACTGGTGCGCCATCTTGCATCCGCATTTGGATATACGGCAACATTTGCTGCATGATCTCAAAACGATCCGGTGCTTCCAAATCCCACAACTGACCCAACTCCGCCAACAAATACGGGTTGTGATAGGCTTCACGGCCAATCATCACCCCATCGACATGCTGTAAATGGGCTTGGGTTTCTGCAACTGTCTTGATGCCACCGTTGATCTCGATGGTTAAATGCGGACGTTCGCGCTTTAAGCGATAGACATCTTCATAGCGTAGAGGTGGCACATCACGATTTTCTTTAGGTGAAAGTCCTTTCAAGATCGCAATCCGCGCATGCACTACAAAATAGTTGCAACCTGTCGCCGCAACCGTATCGACAAAGTGCAGCATTTCTTCATAGCTCTGCATGTCATCAATACCAATACGGTGTTTTACCGTCACGGGAATTTGCACTGCATTTTGCATCGTTGCAATACACTCGGCCACCAAGTCAGGCTCAGCCATGAGGCAGGCACCGATTTTATTGTTTTGCACACGGTCACTTGGGCAGCCGACATTGAGGTTGACTTCATCATAGCCCCAGTCTTGCGCCATCTTGGTACAGGTCGCCAAATCTTGAGGATTTGATCCGCCAAGTTGCAGCACGATTGGGTGTTCTTGTGCATTAAAGTTGAGGTGTCTTGCGGCATCTCCAAACAGGATCGCGCCTGTGGTCACCATCTCGGTATACAACACCACGTTTGGATTAAACAGCCGCGCAAAGTAGCGATAATCTTTAGTCGTCCAATCCATCATCGGTGCGACGCTGATGCGAGGCGTGTTTTTAAGTGCTGTAAGTTCAGCAGAGGGCGTGACGTTCATGGATGATCCTAGCTTTAAAAAACAGACCCAGCGGGCCGATCATTATCGCTGATCTTGCGCTTGAGATGGGTGGAAATTTCAGCGCGTGATTTTAGCATACTATTTGTGAACTGCTCGATTGGATTGCGGTGTTGGGGGAGATTGAGTGCTTTATATAATCAGGGTTGAGTGAAATGCTAGGCGATTCTTTTCTGATATCGTTTATCTGACAGTAAAGTCAAAATTCGCAGTCAGTATGCATTTAAATTGCAGGCTATGAAATGATGTGCTAGTTTTAATCGCCAATAAAAGATAAGTAAAACAATGAGGTGGTAGTGTAAATGTGGAATCTAGAAAATCTTTGGTTTTCACTATCAGGCTTATTTATTGATAATGAAGTTGACTATAAATCAATTGCTGAGCAAATATCTTCTTATGATATTGATACAATAGAATTTTATTTGTTTTACAATGTTGCCCCAGTTTGCTCAATTAATATTGAGCAGACGATCCCTGTTATTTGGAGCTTCTTTGATAAAAATGAGCTAATCCAAGATATTAAATTACATGGAATAAGTTCAACGGATCAAATCACATTAAAACGAAAGATTGCAGCAAAACTCTATAAGTTCAAATATAAAAAAGAGTGGGAGATTTTAAAAGGTCTTTTGAGGAAGTAGGTCTAATAAAGTAGGTATATATGATTAATGACCCAAATACTTTAACTTACTTATTGGTTTTGACATTCGGTATCCTCTTTTTTGTTTCATTATTACTGGGTATTGTGAGTCAAATTAAGCCGTCATTTTTTGTTTGGTTTAAGCTGCCAAATAACAGATTCCATCTATTGATCATCTTTATCTGTATGGCTTTTATTTTTAACGGTTTGGTGTATCTGTTTATGCCTGCAGGATATCCATAGATTATGCTTGTGAAGTTTTTTTCTGAAATAGTTAATTGGTATATATTTCTTGGATTATCCTATTTTGGTATCTTGATGTTTTTTTTAGGGATATTTTTTTTAATTTTCCCCAATATTTTGAAGAAACGATTGAATTTTACTAGATTAAAGTCATTCTGGTTTTTTGGATTATCCGTAGTAGCAATTTTAATTGCTCAACTTTTAATTCCTGAAGGCTTTCCCTAGATTGCATACAAATGCAACTTATGGAAAATCACTTGAGTTGCGACTATTCTGCAATTATAAAATTTGTAATAGCTGTAAGTATATAAAAAATAAATTAAAAATTAACTGCCTGTCCATTCCATCATCAATATGACGCTGATGCGAGGCATTTTTTTAAGTGCTGTAAGTTCAGCAGAGGGCGTGACGTTCATGGATGATCCTAGCTTTAAAAAAGAATTAGAGCTTTGCACTGATTGGAATCCGCTGAGATACAGAAGGTCAAACAGTTTGGCTAGTGCTGCTATCGATTCACTTGAATTTGTTAGGGCGTAATCAATTGCTTGTTGTTTAAACTCTGGACTAAAGCGTTTAGCCATTTTTACATCTCCAAAGATTAAAATTAAATTATCTTCAGAGGGATCGATTGTCCAGTATATTGACTAGGATCAGTATATACCGTATGCATGTTTGGCATATTTAGGTACTTATGCAGATTTCTCATGTAAGGTGTGAGTCTGAGTTAAAAAAACTCATTGGTATTTTATATGTATAATTCAAAACCTCTATTAATTTAATTGAAAATTAAGATATTATACACCGAATGTGGAGTAGATGAGGCTGGGATATAAGCATGGCTAGATGGGTGTTATTAATATCTATATTGAATTTAATCGCAATTTTCTTATTATACTTAAATTCTTTTATCCAAAACAATAATCACTATGCCATATCGATTGACACATATTTTATGAGTTCATCAATCATTATTTTTTTATTTTCATTGTTCTGTTGCAAAAGAAATATTATTTTACTAAGTATGCTCGCACTGGTGATGAGTGTTGTAATGAATGTTTATAATATTGGCGTCAGCTATGAGATATGGATTGAGAGAGAGCAACCTGAGCTTGCGACGAAGTAGTAGGCAGTGAATGGCTCTATGTGAATTTCATGAAATTACCGCTAAGGATCAGATGGTTAAAATAACTCCACTTCGTATCACTACGAGGTGGAACTGTTCTGCCTCTTTTCAATTATACTGACTTCGATAAATGACACGTTACCTGAGCCACCTTTGGTACTATTTTGGAGAACAAGCCCTATATATCTAGCGTTTATGCATAATTAAAAAAAGGACGATGTATGAATATTAGAAAACTTTAGGGGGTTGAGGAGTGATGTTCCGTAATGTTTAATAATCTGACTAGGATCAACCTGCGGTAGCTCAAGTTTTTAAAATGAAACCACTATATTAGGTTTGAATGTGTATGAGAAATTTTATGTTTAATTGGGGGGGCTAGTATCATTACTCCTTTTGGGTTGTAGTAATCCACAACAAAAGCAGGAGGTATTTACTCAGAAAAGTGAGCCTAAAGTTAGAAAGAATGACTTTGAACTAGGTTCGAAAATTGAGAGTCTATCAAATGTACATGGTACGACTACATTAACCCAAATTAATAATTATAGTTTAGTTGGTCCTTTACAATATTTTGATAATCAAGCTAAGCAAGTTTTTAAAAATCAAAACTATACATTTTATCCAGAGTCAACAAAATCTACTCGTAAAACAGCATCCTATTCTCTAGGAATTAATCAGAATAATTTTTCTCAAAGTACATTTGATAATTCAATTAAACCAAAGCTAATTTCTTTGGGATGGAATCCCAGAGGCACTTATGAACAAAGTATGATTTTCTGTAATGAATATCAAGATTTACTCGAAATATCTCCCCCAAATAAAAATTCTACTTATTCTGAAGGATATGCTGTCGTTGCTTTGAAAGATGAATGGAATATTGGTTTCTTTGCTGAAGTTTCCGGTACTCCAATTTGTCTCGAAAGATATGATAAGGAGTACTAAGGTAAGCCTCCGTCGAATCTCTATTGAGTTTTTGGCAGTTGCCAATTATGCGGCAGTCGTTCTCCAATCTCATTGATTTTACGAGGATATAAATAATTCTATGTAAACACATCTTAGATTTAATTCGCCATACGATCTTTAAACATGATAATGAAATGACTCATTGTTGCTTTCCAATTATGAATCGGCATTGTCCATTCCTTGTTAGCTGAGATTGCCGCTTAATATACCACTTTCTTCATAGACTCAGATAGTTGGTGAAGATGTCGCGATTAGCTACATTTTAAGCCCTATATTGCGCCGCTTTTTTAATTACTTCAGTTTGGAACCATCAAACTTATTTCACTTTTTAAAAATATGAGATATTCATACGCCGCAGTCATTACCACTTAAAAAAAGATATAAAAAATTCAATCCGTATTAATGACCAAATGACAAATTGCGATGACCAAATGACAAAATCTCCGCTGAATTAGTTTGTAACTTAGCTTTAGAGCCAAAGGATGGTTCTAAAAATAAAGACTACAAGTTCAACAATTCAAGTGGAAGAACAGCATGGAATTTCAAGGAAAGATCGTCTTGGTGACTGGAGTAGGACCTGGGTTAGGTCGGGCATGTGCTGAAGCCTTTGCCAAGGCCGGTGCCAAACTGGTGATTTGTGATATCAATCAAGACACATTGGCAGAAACACAACAGTTCGTTGAACAGCATGGCGCTGAATGTTTGGCTGTGCAATGTGATGTCTCCTCAAGTGCCCAAGTCGCGGCAATGTTTGAAAAGCTTAGCCAGCATTTTGGTGGTTTGGATGTGCTGGTCAACAATGCAGCACTGACCCCCATTTCAGAATTAGATGCGCAACGCCGCACAGCCTTATACAACTATAACGCTATGCCAGAGCCACGCCGTTCATTGGGATTTACCAGTGAAATCACCGATGAGGAATGGCAGCGTTACTGGGGCGTCAATGTCAATGGTGTGTTCTATTGCACCAGAGAAGCCTTGAAAATCATGCAACCACAGCGTTCAGGCAAGATCGTCAATATTACCTCGATCGCAGGTATGTCGAGTAAAAGTGCGCATAGCCCCGCCTATAGTGCCACCAAGGGCGCAGTGATTGCCTTCACCAAATCGGTGGCGTATGAGGTCGCGGGCGCCAATATCTTTGTCAATGCCATGGCACCCGGTGGAGTCGCTGGACCTCAGTTCAATGCTTATCTCGATCAAGTGGGTGAAGAAGCCCGTAATCGACTTTGGCAGAGTGTGCCGCTTGGACGCTTTGGCACTTTGGATGAATATGCCCAAACAGTACTGCATTTAAGTGCTGAGCATTATTTGGTGGGGCAAGTGATTAGCCCGAATGGTGGCATTGTTATTTAAACCGACAAGGAGGTGGGAAAATGCAAAACACACCGAATTATAATGCCTTACGAGCCGAAGGCTTGTTCGATGCAGCCTTAGACCCGCTGGCGGCGTGGTCACCAGAATGGACTGAAACATGGATGGGCCTGGTGCAAGAGAGCCAACTGAGTCAGGTGCTAGAGCCGAAGTTGGTGGCCTTGATCCGTCTGACCATCGATGTCACTGCAACCCATTTATATGCAGTGGGGGTGAGACGGCATATTCGGTCTGCATTAAAACTGGGTCTGAGTCGTGCTGAAATCCTAGAAGTCTTTAAGCTGGCAAGCGTGATTGGTATCCATGCCTGTGCCTTAGGGGTGCCCATCTTGCAACAAGAACTCGCCGATGCCGGTCATGTAGCGGATGATAAACCACTGGCAGAACGGCCAATTGCAACGCCAGTGTGTGATTTGATGCGAGCCCAAGGTCAGTTTAATCCGCTCTGGGAAACCCTGTATGACTGGGACCCCGACTATTTAGAAAAATTTCTAGATATGGCGACCGAAGTATGGAAAAACGGCATTCTGCCAGCACTGTGGATTGAACTGCTTTGTATCGCTGGTGATGCAACGATTACCCATATGTGGGCACATGGCACCAGACGGCATATGCAGGCTGCGCTGCGCTTGGGGGCAACGCACGCGCAAATCTTAGAGGTATTAAAAATCGTGAGTTTACAGGGGATTGAATCCTGTGAATTTGGGGTCGCTCTACTGGATGAGAGTATCAAGCAAAGCGTTGCCTAATGCGCTGACGAGGAAGAGTTCGGAAAACTCAAGTCAACGGCAAATGGAATTGAAGGCTAAAAACATAAGGAGAGTGTGGTGAGTGCGATGAATGAGCAAAGCCATTTGGATCATCAACAGTTTACAGCGGCAGAGCAGGATGCGACCTTTAAAAAAGTGATCTACCGTATCGTGCCTTTTCTATTTCTGGCATATCTACTCAATATCGTAGATCGGATTAATATTTCATTTGCAAAGCTACGGATGTCCGAGGATTTATTACTCAGTGATGCGGCATATGGTATCGGGACATCATTATTCTTTATTGGTTATTTGCTGTTTGAAATTCCCAGCAATATGTATTTAAAAAAGGTCGGTACACGAGCGACATTGACCCGGATTATGCTGTTGTGGGGCGTGTTGACGATCTTAATGAGTACGGTCGAAAGCACCACCAGTTTTTATATCTTCCGCTTTTTGATTGGGGTGGCTGAAGCTGGCTTTGTTCCTGGGGTAATTCTCTATTTAACCTATTGGTTCCCTGGTTTTCTACGTGGTCGTGTCACCTCTATTTTTCTGATGGCGGGGTTAATGGCCGGCATGATTAATGGGCCTTTGGCGACCTGGATTATGGCGACCTTTGATGGCTGGATGGGCTTAAAAGATTGGCAAGTCTTGTTTGTGATCGAAGGTATTCCTGCGGTGCTGTTAGGGATATTTACTTGGTTTTGGTTGGTGGATCGTCCTGAACAAGCTAAATGGTTAACTGCACGTGAAAAAATGATTGTTCAGGTGAGTTTGGCCAGTGAAAACAAAGTAGTTGAAAATGAACAAAGTTCATTTAAACAGGTGTTTTTAGATCCGCGAATCCATTTACTCGGTCTGGTGTTTTTATGTATTTACTCCGCCACCAATACCATTACTTATTGGATGCCGACATTAATTCATGAGTTTGGTATTACCGATATGCGCCATATTGGATTGACCTCGAGTTTACCGTTCATTCTGGCCTTTATATCGATGTACTTATTATGCCGTAGCTCAGACAAACGCCTAGAACGTCGTTGGCATTTGGCACTGACCATGGGTGTGGGCGCGATGAGTTTTATTTCACTCGGCTTCGTGCAACACGATTTGGTGTTATCGATTTTATTTTTAAGCATCGGCGGTGGTGCATGTTTTTCTGCCGCGACTTTGTTTTGGACCATTCCACCAGCTTATTTATCCTTGACCGCTGCAGCACTGGGTATTGCATGGGTCAATGTTATGGGGAGCCTCGCCGCCGTGGTCAGTCCAGCTCTGGTGGGGGCGATCAAAACCCAGACCGGAAGCATTTATATGGCGTTTGGGGGAATCGGGCTGTTATTGGTGATTGGTGCAATCACCATCATTGTGGCGATGCCAGCACGATTATTGAAAGAACACAAAATCTCTCGATCCGCTTAATCACGTTTCAATCATTTGTAAATCATAGCTTTTAGCGCTTCCTTTAAACAGGAAGCAGTCCAACTCAATCATATCGATATGGAGATGATATGGTGAATATATACACACATCTAAATAAAAGTCAGAACAATAATCCTTGGGTCGGCATGGTCAGTATTTTAGGCTGCTTGGTATTTTTAAATAGTAAAGCCTCAGCTGTCAGTTTTGATCTCAATCAGGATTGGAAGCTTGAAACCAAGAGTAGTTTAAGTCTCGGGGCGAGTTGGAGTATGCAGGACCCTTCAGCGAATTTATTGTATAAGCCTGATGCAGCAAAGATCGGTAAAGTGGGGCAGAGTCTCGATGTCAATGCCGATGATGGCCGAATCAATTTTAGTAAGCATGATGCGATCTCACAAATCATTAAAGGCTGGACGGAGTTGAAGTTGAGCGATGGGCATCAAGGTGCAGTGCTGAGTAGTAAATACTGGTATGACCATGCTTATGAAACAGGGCGTGGTGATTTAAAAGCCTTTGATGATTCAGAATGGACGCGCTTGGCAAAGTTTAAGGGAATCGATCTTTGGGATGCCTATATATGGAAAGATTTTGCTTTAAATAATGGACAGACCCTCAATCTAAAATTGGGTAAACACAGTTTAAATTGGGGTAAATCTCAGTTCTTTTTAAATGGTTTAAATTCGGTCAGTGCCTTGGATTATGCCGCCATGAATCGGCCGGGCAGTGATCCCAAAGAACGTGTGATTCCTGTTGAGATGTTTTCATTTTCTGCTGGATTAAATGAACATCTCAAAGTTGAAGGCTTTTATCAGACCAAGTTTAGACCTTCGGTGGTGGATGGTTGTGGCACATTTTTTGAGATTTCTGATATTGCGCCTGAAGATTGTGGGCCAATATTGTTGGCAGGTGTAGGCGATAAACTCTCAGATACAGCTTTGCAAGCGCATAGTTATATTCAACGTACCGCCAGTAAAATGGCCAAAGACAGTGGTCAGTATGGTATTGCCTTAAAACAGACCTTACCCAGTTTAAACAATGCGGAATTGGGTATTTATTATGCCAACTACCATAGCCGTATCGCCAACTTTGATGGTTATACCGCGACTGCACCAGGGCCTGAGCATTTTAATACCGCGAGTTATTTTTCGATTTATCCGGAAAATATTAAAATGCTGGGACTGAGTATGACCGGGAAGATCGGCACCACTACGATTTTCAGTGAATTGAATCATAAGCTCAATCAACCGCTGCAATTTAATGGTCCTGATGTGGTTTATTTTCAAATCTTATCCAAGGAAACCCCATTTACCCCAGCAGGGGTCGCACCAGAGCCAGGTCAATATGTGGATGGCTTTGTACGACTGCCCGTCACGCAGTTTTCTCTCGGTGCTAGCGATCAAATTCCGAATCTGTTGGGTGCCAAAGCCTTGAATTGGTCAGCTGAATTTGGGGTGAATCATATTGCGGAACTGGGCAATCATCGGATTGGTCGCAGTAGTGCATTTGGTCGGAGTGAGTTGTCTACGGGGGCTTACGATCCCGCAACTGCTGGATTTAAATGTACACCTTATGGTACGGCTGATCTCAGCAATGATCAGATTGATCGTATGAATGAGCAATACTGTGATGATCAGGATGGCTTTTTCAGCCAATGGTCCTTTGGTTATCGCTTACGTGGCGCACTTCAATATGATGATCTATTGCCTGCAACGGTGATTACGCCGAGCCTGACCTTTCGCCACGATGTACATGGCTATAGTCAAAACTTTCAACAAGGTCAAATGGCCATTGGTGCTGCGCTGTCCATGACCTATAAGCAAAAATATAGTGCTGAAATTGGTTATCAAAGCTTTTTTGGATCAAATGAATACAGTGTTATCGATGATCGTGATTTCGCCTCATTGGTGTTGAAGATGAATTATTAGCGGTTGAGCCAGTAAACGACTTAGTCGCAACATGACGACTGTGTAGAATGAAGGCTTGGTAAAATAAAGGCTTTAAGGTTGAGATTGCACTGCTGTCGCATTGAGCAGTTGTAACTCAACTTTAAAGCGACTCACGTATGCATTCCACTTTACTCAAATCGATATACAATCCATTTACAATTTATTTAATCAATTGAAATAAAATAATATTCCTGCGACGAATGCGCTAAGCTGATCCGAGCTTGTATTACAAGAGCTGATTACAAGGCCAGCAGTGGGGTTCAAATGAAAACACTCAACTCTAAACGACAAGAAAAATCCATTCCGATTGGGGTGCTGTCTTTTCTGGCGCAGTTTTTAACTGAGCATGGTTTTGATCCTTGGGCACTGTTTCATCAATATGGTATTCAGCAACAAGATTTTAATCATAAATTGATGCCAATCTCCTTGCAGGTACATGGCGAACTCTATGAGCAGGCACGCCAGCTTACAGGATGCAATCATCTGGGGTTATTGGTTGGGCAGAGTGTGGGGCTTGCCAATATTGGGCCATTACGTTTTTTAGTACTCAATGCTGCAACCTTACGTGATGCGATACAGAGCCTATTTCACTACAGTCGTCTTTGGTATAAAGGTCTACATTTTATTTTAAATGAAGATGAAGATTATGCCGGTATACGGGTGTTTATTGATGGCGATATTCCAAGTAAAGAACAATTTCAAACTGGGTATTTAGTGGCTATCGTTTCGATTATGAAATTAATCGGTGGAGATTGTTGGCGCCCAACCCTGATCCGACTGTCTTATCCCAAACTGGCATCAGCACATTTATATGAGGATTTTTTTCAATGCCCGGTGTGGTTTGGGCAGTCCCAATGCGAAATATTATTTCCTCAGGCCCAATTGGATCAGAAACGTGTGGGACATGATCAGCAATTGGATCATTTTTTACGTGATCATTTGACTGAGTTGGAAGGGCATAAAGGGGTCGATATCAAAGCACAGGTCTGTCAGATTATCGAAGCATTACTACCACATGGTGGATGCACGATTGAACGAGTCGCTGCATATTTCTCGATTCATCGTTTTACCCTGTATCGATATCTCGGTGAATATCAAACCACTTTTGAGATTTTACTTGAACAGACTCGCAAAAATATCGCGATCGAGTTGTTAAAAAATAACAACATCCTGATTATGGATGTGGCCAATCAATTGGGCTATGAGGATCAAGCCAATTTTACCCGCGCATTTAAACGCTGGTATGGCCTAACCCCTGGTCGTTGGCGTAAACAAGCGATTCAAAATGTTTTCGCATAGCAATAATATTGCCCTTAAAAAAATCAACAATAAACATGCTCATGGCACTTCATCGTATATAAACCTGTAATACGACAGATGACGTCGCTATGGTCTTGCTGAATGTTGGCTGAAATTGTACAACATCACTTTGCATTGCGAGGTTCCAGCATGGATTTCAAATTATATGGTCGAATATTTGGCTTGGACCTGTGTACTGCCATGATGATTTCTCTGATCTTATTGCTGGTGACCTACAGCCTAGAAGGCAGCGCAGGTATTTTGAGCCTGATCGAGGGATATATTGCGCAAAGCCATAATGCACATCTGATTAGCATCATGATTATTGGTGTACTGGGTTTGATTTTATGGATGTTCAGATATTTCTTTAATTTTAAAATTAAAATGCAGTTGGGCCTATTATCCGATCGCTTTATTGATTTATTTGCCAGTTTAATCCGGCTCATGGGTGGGGCGCTGATTAGCTTCTCATTATTTTATATTCTCTTTCAAAGTTATCACCCAGTCCTGAAATCTTATTTTTTACTTGGTGGATTATTACTGCTGGAGAGCGGGATTTTTTCTATCTGGGCGCATAAATTAAAACATCGCAATGAAAGACGAATAATCCCACCATTTTCAATGTCTTAATCCTGTAGTGACTCAGTTTGAGCGTTGAGTTTGTAATGAAGCAAAAGTTGGTGTAATAGCTGTTCAGTTGAGAAAAAACTAAGTCTATGTTTTAATAACCATTTATTATTGATTAATCGTTTGGAACTTAATTTTCATTATCTGCACAGATTGAATAGACGTGTAAGGATGTTGGATTAAATTTCTGAATGCTCAATCTATTTTATTTACATCAGATGAAGGGTGGTAATAAATGGGTGTCTCGGTTAATGATATTGCGGTAAAAATTTTAAAATTTGATGAAGTAGAGAAAAAAGTCTCTTTTGCGATTAAGGCACAAGTCAGTAATACGCAGAGTGATGAGTATTCAGATGAAGACGTTTCTGTAGAAATCCAAGGTGTAGATGCAGAGGGATTTGAGATCCTGACGATTAACTTATCTGGTCATGTTAAATTTGATAGTTCATCCGTATTAACTGATCGAGAAGATGACTGTGATAAAGCAGAATTTATTCAAGTGGTCAATTGGCAGTATGTCGGCGGTCGATAAAAATAGGATCAATCAATAGAGGAGCGCTGGCTCCTTTATTTTTTTAATGTCGTTCGAGTTTGAGTTGTATTCAAAAAAATAAATAGATAAGCATTTTAGTGTTACCGTGTGATCTGGAAAATAAATAACAACAGTGAGAATAATCCTTGGTGAAATTGATCGAGTTTATGCAGCAAGGCCGAATCACTTTTGAAGATACTCAAGAGCATGCTTTGGCATTATGGAATTGGAATCGCCTTAAAACGCTGTATCCAGACTTAGTGCTGAAGCACTATGACCAAGACCATGATGCAGCGATTGAATTTTTAAGCGAGGCACAAAGCCGGATCACAGCCTATTTACACGGTGCTGAAGAATTGTTGGATTATCATGCGTGGCGTATGGCCTATGCTGAAATTTGTTTTGTTGCCAATCGATTTATAGATGACGATCCTTGGAGTCGTGAATTGTTGACGGAGAAATTATGGCCGCCTTTTCTTGCAATTGATATTTTGGCAGGCATCTTAGAAAGCAGTTTAAATCACCCTGAGTCGCAGGTTTTTTACCAAGCTTTGGCACAACAACGCAGGGATCAACTAGACGGGGTTGAATAAATATGCACTCATTGCAATCCCCAGTGGATGCAAATCTCAGTGCCTTGGACAAGATTATCCAGATCTACCAAGCACACCCAGCTTACCCTTTTGACTTCAGTTATTGCGACTATGCTGAGTACGTTGCTGCGACATTAATGGTTTTGGATATTTTAAAAGCCTACATCCCTCATCATGAGCGAGCAGATTGGACATTCGTTACAAACTACTACGATATTAGACGACACGATCCAGAAAGCAGAACCTCACTCATAAGTTGTATCAATCTGAAAAGGGAGCAAGTGTTTTTTTTGGCAATTCAAGATGCAAGGGAACGTGAAGATGCAGATGACGATGCTCAAGCGATTTATGTTGCCGTCGAGCGGGATGATTTTTATGGGGGGAAATGGGAGGAAAATGTGCCAGTTGAGCAGTGGTTTAGTATTTTTCAGATCGTATTCGATTTGTCTAAAATGACTGGCCTTGATCAAGTTGATCAATTACTCAAAACCTATTTTAATCAAAAGTTAAGCTTTACTGAATTACGTCAAATCCAACAACAGTTTTGCCTGTGATGGCTTACATAAATATCTAGATGAGCCTTGATCAGAGGTAGCGAATGAAATCTCAGCCCGATTTACACCTGATGCAGATTTTTCAGCAGCATCCACGCTTCCCATTTCAACATTGGGACCATGAGTACGATGATTATTGTGCAATGAATTTAATGTTCATTTATATGTTGAAGTTCAAACGGCCAGCCTCAGTTCTGCATAAGTGGGAATATTTACGCGCCTTTGATCCTTATCGAATAAAAGGCGCTGAAGGTATTTTCTATCCCTTTGCTTGCGTTAATCATGCTACGCAACAGGTATTCACTATTGGAATACCCTCAAAACATCATGCAGCAGATGAATATGCCAATCTATCCATAAGTACCGTAGAAGAACCTTTTTATTTTGAAGTATTTAAAGATCGTTTCGGGGAGACCCAACGTGATTACTATCATTTAACTAGCATTTACTTCGACCCTACTTTCGAACAGGTTTGGGAAAAAGTCTATCAGTTTCTAGACCTTTATTTTGCTGCTCAGAGCACCCCAGCTGATTTGATCAATTTCAATGGTCACTACGTGGATAAAAATTTTCAAGATTGGATACAGGCATCGCAATAACCCGATGTATAAATCAGCACTGCCTTAGTGTATTCAACCACAATCGGCATTGGATCTCGCCTCATCAGCCCATTGCACTAAGTCTGTATTGCTTGAGGGTGAGGGGACGTTGCTCATTGCCTCGATCCAACAACCAGTCGCATGCTGGGGTTCAGCCCTTTGCCGCTCTAAGCGGTAGGCTTTTAGTGCGGCAGTCAGTGCTAGTGCTTGACTTGGAAAATTAAGCTGCATATAGCCTAAGGCATACAGGTCAGCGAAGGCTTCACGCCATCGTACCGTTTCAGCACGATGCTCTGCGATGATGAAGTCCGCGATATCTTTGACTGGCGTGGTATTGGGTGACAACGATGCTTGACCACGTAGCTTTACCGCAGTGCCCAAAGGCAGATCTCGACTGCGATCCAGACAGTGCGCCATTTCATGCGCCATGATCAGTTGTAACCACTGTTGCTGCCTGACTGGATGTGTACGTGGGCGCAAGTTGTAAATCCGACTGGGGGAGAGGCTGAACCGACAATAGCCCGCTTCGGTATACGCCGATGCTGGTGCATATGCATTGATGTTTAAGGTATTCAACGCCCAACCATGTTCAGTATCTGCCAGATGTAGATACAGACCGTAGTGCTGCATAGCAAAGCCTTGCAGTTGACGAAAGCCAGATTGTGGTTCAAGTAAAGCCAGGTGTTCACGGGTGTAAATATGTTGCGAATAACGCCTACCCAAATCAATGCTCAACAAACAAATCAACGGAATCATCATACAGATCAAGTAACTCAAGACCATGATCTTGAGCCAATAGCTGAACCAATCGTTGAGCCTAGCATCAGCATCAATGCGCTTTGGACTGCGCACACTCAGATATATATGCAGCCAATAAGCACTCAATCCAAAGCTCAGACTTGTCAAACATACAGCGCTAGGACTGGTGATGTTTTGCAAGAGGTCATTTTCAAGGCTAAAGCAAAACATGCTCCAAGCTGTCAGGATTATGATGCTGGCCAGCAGCGCCAATAAAGGAATGATATGCATCGTTGCCCCTTGTATGGGATCGGTCAGGATCGCGGGTCAGGTGTATCGAGAATGCGTTGGCTGTTATATAAAGCGTTGGAATTAGATCAAGTGTTTGCTGTTTAGTTAAAGCATGACTTACTTCGATGAAACCTTGGATTTTGGGTGTGTATAAATGAATTTGTGATTGGAATGGTTGTATTATAAATAAAGTTGATCTATCTTGATAATTTCTATCTAAAATGCGTTTCAAATCAAAGTTTATAATCTGGGTGTGGCTCAATATATGCTGTGAGTCATGCTCGTGAATTTGAACCTTAAAATCATGAGAAATTTGTGATAAAAAAAACCCCAATGTTCATACGCTGTGCCAGCAGAAACTGCTAGTAGTGGTAAAACATTGAGGCTCTTGGGAAAGTAAAGCTTTCAAACCACCCTCAGCAATAGAAACCGCTTAAGGATGCTTGAGTGAGGGGATTTAAAAACTCTGCTTGAGATTGGATTTTATGGAGGGTGCAGGGTGTTGTCAATTGGCATAAATTACATTCGTTTATTATTAAATCAGGGTTTTATATCGAACTATTAAATATTAAAGTTAATCTAATCTTATATTGGGCTTTATTATAAATTTAAATAAAAAATTATTTTAGCAGCCTGCAGTATTTTTACAGTGAGTTCGGACGCGATTTAAAATATCTCGCTGTTATTCACATATATATAAATAAAAGCCGATATACATCGGCTCTTGATCAAGTGTTGTGATTAATAATGCGCTTTAGTTTAAACCCCTTGTGGAACTGAGCTTAATAATTGCGCGGTATAGGCATGTTGTGGATGTTTATACAGCTCATCGGCATTGGCGATTTCAACGATATCACCATGATGCATTACCATAACTTGATCTGAGATGTATTTCACTACGGCCAAATCATGCGAGATAAAGATATAGCTCAATTGGAACTCATCTTGCAATTCTTGCAGTAAATTCAGCACCTGAGCTTGAACCGAAACATCCAATGCCGAAACGGATTCATCACAAATAATAATCTCGGGTTGTAAAGTCAGGCAGCGGGCGATGGCGATCCGTTGTCTTTGCCCACCAGAAAACTCATGCGGATAACGATCATAAGCCGATGCTGGCAGACTGACCCTTTCTAAGAGCTTTAAGGCCATTTTTTTTCTTTGTATTTCATTGAGGCCGATACTGTGAATCCGCATCGGTTCTAACAAAATTTGGCCGATGGTAAAGCGCGGATTGAGTGAGGCATAGGGGTTTTGAAAGATAATCTGGATCTTGGTTTGATATTGACAAAATTGCTTATCAGTCATTTTTAAAATATCTTTGCCCTCGATCAGTACCTCGCCTGCGGTGGCCTGATGTAAACGCATCAACAACAACCCAATGGTGGTTTTGCCTGATCCAGATTCACCGACTAGACCTAAGGTTTTGCCCTTGGCCAGTTTAAATGAGGCATCCTTGACTGCGACAAATTCCTCTTTACCCCATAAACCTTTGCTGCTATAGAAACTTTTTTTAAGGTTTTTGACTTCTAAAATGATTTCCTCATTGCCAGTCAAACCGCGCTGCCGCTGTAAGCTCGAGTTGCTGTTGGAGAAGTCCTCAGAGATACTCTGTCCATCAGCAGCGATAAAGTCACTGGTGACGGGTAGGCGATAGGGACGTTCATCTATACGTGGTCGACAATACAGCAAGGCCCGCGTATACAGATCTTGCGGATCATGCAATATCTGTTCGGCTGCGCCTTGCTCACGGATTTCACCATGCCGCATAACGATGACCCGATCGGCAATTTCACCGACCAATGCCAGATCATGGGTAATGAACAGCATCGACATTTGATGTCGCTCACAGATCTTTTTAAGCAGATCAATAATTTGTTTTTGAATGGTGACATCGAGTGCCGTTGTGGGTTCATCTGCAATCAACAGCTTGGGTTCACAAGCAATCGCCATGGCAATCATGATGCGCTGTTGCTGTCCACCTGAGAGTTGACTTGGATAAGCATGATATTTGCTTTCTGGTGTGGGTAAACCGACCTCATGTAGCAGCTCAAGCACCCGTTGTTTGATCTGACTGCGATTTAAGTTGGTATGTAACTTCAGTACTTCTGCGATCTGACTTCCCACACTAAACACTGGATTGAGTGAAGACATCGGCTCTTGAAAGATCATTGCGATATCCGTACCGCAACGCTGACGCATGGCTTTGGCACTGAGTTCAAGCAAGTTTTCACCTTCAAATTCAATCCGACTTTCCGCTCCGAGCATACTTTGACCACGGGGCAGTAAGCCCATAGTTGCGAGTGAGGTGACGGATTTGCCACTACCCGATTCACCGACTAAGGCCACGGTTTGGTTTTTTTCGATTGCAAAGGAAATGCCTTTGACCGCTTCAACATACTGTTGTTGGTCATTCTTAAAACTGACCGATAAATTGTGTACCGATAATAATGCTGACATAGGGTGACCTGCTCTATTTAATTTTAGGATCAAGTGCATCGCGTAATGCATCGGTAAATAATGAAAATGCTGTGACCAAGATCGCCATGGCTGCGGTTGCTGCCACCAATTGCCACCATTTTCCTAAGATAAATTCACTCTGCGCTTCATTAAGCATGCTGCCCCATGACACTGTGCCCACGGGCACACCAAAACCTAAGAAACTTAAAATCACTTCAGACTTAATAAATGACACCACCAAGATCGACATCTGTACCAAAACTACGTGACTGATATTGGGAAAGATATGCTGAAACATTCGTTGATAATGGTTGACCCCAATGGCTTTGGCGGCCATGACATATTCTCGTTGTGCATGCTTCATATATTCGGCACGGATCAGCCGATAAGTCCCCGTCCAACCGGTAAAACCCAATATGAGGATGATGGATAACATGCCCTTTTGCTGTAACACCGCTGCGACCGCAAGGATGAGCAACATATAGGGGATCGAGGTAAATACGTTATAAAACCAGTTGATGAGATCATCTAACCAGCCCCCAAAATATCCCGACACTGCACCGAGTAAAGTACCGATTGCCACAGCCAATAATGCAGCAATCAAGCCCACCATGATTGAGGTTTCAGAGCCTTTAATGGTTTTGCTGATAATATCTTGGCCCCAACGATCCGCACCAAATGCCAAACTGCTTTGCAACTCAGCCTGCGCCTCATTTTGTCCTGTCAATTGGCTTCTGATTTGACTCATCTCTGCTGCCAAGGGATCTTCGATGCCATAGAGGTCAACTTGTGCTGTGGCATCTAAAGTGGCATCGGCACTAAGTTGTTGTGCATCTGATTGCGCCGTTGACGCTGTGGCAATAAAGCTCGGAGGGGCATAACTGACCGCAACTTCTTTGTTCCAATCTTTGGCGATTAAGCCAGTGAATGACAATAGCACCATCAATAAAAACAATGCTACCACCACCAAAGACCCCATACCGACACGATTACGCCGCAGACGTCGCCACGCCATGATCCATAAATTATCCGACCGCGATGATTCTGATGAGGCCGCGCTTTGTTCTTCTACTGTTAGATTACGCATAACTCACCTATTTCAGTTGTAGACGGGGATCGATGGCTTTGTACAGCACATCAGCCAACAGATTAAACAGCATGGTGAGCGCCGCAATATAAATGGTAATGGCTTTAATGACAGGGAAATCACTACGCTCCACTGCCAAAATCACTTCACGACCGATACCGGGGATGCCAAAGAAGCGTTCAATTAAAAATGCACCGATCAACAACGCAGGGAGAGCGGCCATGACATCGGTGACAATCGGGATCGCCGCATTACGCAACACATGTACAAACAAGATCCGTTTTTCGCTGACCCCTTTGGCGCGTGCAGTACGCACATAGTCTTGTCCGATTTCATCCAATATAAAGCTACGATACAAGCGCAAAGTTGGGGCAATACTCACCACCAACATGATCAATACCGGCAACAGTGCATAGTGAAACAAGTTTTCAGAGAAATTACTGCTCCAGCCTTGGACTGGGAACCAGTTCAATTTGTAGGCCAAGAAATATTGAAAAACAATGATATAAACCAAGATACTCACAGACATGGCGATGGTACACAGCGCCATAAAGGATTGATCGATCCATGTGCCTCTGACTAAGCCGATCAATAATGCCAACATCACTGAAATCAAAGTTTGTAAAATAATCAATGGGATTAATAGGGTAAGACTGGGTCCTAAACGGGTCAAAATGATTTGACTGACGCTTTCCCCAGTACTCCAACTCAATCCATAATCAAAGGTCGCAACTTGCTGGATAAACATCCACAGTTGGATGTAATAGGGTTGATCCACGCCGAGTTGTTGTCGTATGGCGAGGATCTGTTCTGGATTGGACATTTTCCCTGCCAGAATATAGGCTGGATCTCCACCTACCCAGTTAAATATAAAGAACACCAAGATGATCACCCCGAGCAGGGTGGGAATCATTTGCCAGAGTCGTCGAAGAATATAAGCCCACATTATTTTTACCTCTTATTTTAAGGTTTGATTTATTTAGAAATATCGATATACAGCCAAGGAGTTTTCAAGGTTGGGTGGTCTTTATAGCCGATCACATAGGGTTGTATCACGGTGCTTTCGATGTCGATGGGGCTGACCATCGTGACCATATTCACTTCCAAAATTCGGGCCATTTTTTTATACAGTTGCGCACGTTCAGGGCCATCAGAGAGGGTGCGAGAACGTTCGTATAGGCGATCAAATTCGGGGATTTTGATACAGCCAAAATTGGAACCATGAATGTTTTTGCTATAGAACAATTGAAAAAAGTTTTCAGCATCAGGGTAGTCGGCAATCCAACGTTGCATGCCCATTTGGTGTTGGCACTGTTTCTGCATTTTGATGTAATCAGGGAAAAGCATGCTTTTATGAGCAAAGCGTATGTTTAATTGATCAAAATTACGTTTCCAAAACTCAGCAAGTAGACTACCGCTTGCACTTGAGGGCAGTGCAAGTTCAATACTCAATGGCTGCCCATTGGGTTTTAGCCGATAACCGTCAGGGCCTTTTTTATAACCATATCGATCCAGAAGTGCGTTTGCGGCACTGACTGAGTAAGGAATACTGGTATTGTACGATGGATCAAAGCCTACGATTCCAGGAGGGACTGGAAATACATTTGTAAAGCCTCTACCATCTTGCAGCATATTGATATATTTTTGCGCCGAAAAGCTCATGGCAATGGCGCGTCTTAAGGCAATTTTTTCAGGGCTCAGTCCACCGACCGTAGGGTCCTGCATATTCCAGTACGTATAACTTAAGCTAGGCTGTATCGATTGGGAGAGATAAGCACCGCTCTTGGCGACCTCTGGGATGAGCTGTTTGTCCTTGATCACATCGGCGGCGATAGCACTACTTAAGGTCACCCAATCCAATTGTTTCTGTTTAAAGGCCAACCATTGGGTTTCATACTCTTGGATGATTTGAATGTCGACCACATCGATTTGTGGCATTTTTTTGCCTTGCATTTGCTTGATGATGTTTTGGTCGGCCGGATCATTACTGGCTTTAAAGTCCCAGATAAAGCCACGGTACAGCGGATTTCGATTGAGGATGATGCGTGATCCTGGGGTCCATTTCGCCAAAACATAGGGGCCCGTACCGACTGGGGTGGCCATGACCAAACCCTGAGCATTTTTATAATGCTCCACTACTTCCTTTGCGAGTGCAGCGGTTGGACCATGTGCCAACATCATGGCTAAGTTTGGGTCTGGTTCATTCAAACGCAGCACCAAAGTGTAACGGTCAGGGGTTTGGAGACCCGCAACTGGCGCATCATAATTAAATCGGCCAGATTTTTCAGCCTGTTGAACCAATTGCGCCATCCCGCTGAATTTACCTTCGATTAACCAGGCATTGGGCGAGCGGAGTTGCGGATCGAGCAATCTTTTCCAGGAATAAGCGTAGTCATAAGCCGTTAGCTCGCGTTTTTTAGCTTTGAAAACGGGGTCAGGACTAAAATAAATGCCTTTTTTAATTCGTATGGTATAGGTCAGTCCATCCGCACTGATCTCAGGCAACGCCACTGCGGTCTGGGGGATCAGCTTGGCAGGGCTAGCGAGATAATCATAGCTGTACAAGGTCTCGTAAATAGAGGCATTGATCATGCTGGAATATAAGTCAGAGGTTTTTATTGGATCAAAGCCAGTTTCTGCCGCTCTGAAATAACTATGAATGACCTTAGGTGGGGCAGCATTGACTGAGCTGATGCCGTTCAGGATACACAAGCTGAATACACTGATGAGGAGTTTAATGCTGTTGCCGATTCGTGCTTGCGATCTAGCTTGATCAGCACAGTTGCTTGCAGCTCGGTTGATAAAGTTCTGTTTTTTTGGTGAATAAAATGAAGTGCTAGCTATTGTTTTACTCATGTTTCTAGATCTGTTGTAGGATTTCAACGACATTACATGCTCCATATAAGCCTGTTTTAAGCTTTAGGGTAAAAATGCTGCACCTCAACTCAACAATTTAATTTCTGTTCAGTGAGTCTCACAACATTTTTAGGTCTGCGACTTAATTCAGATCCATTTGCAATGCCAAATCTGTGCCAACTTATTTGTATGCTGATTTAGATTTGGAAGTGATTGTATTTGTTTTCAAATTATATCCATCTATGTCAACAATAGTAGCTTGGATTGAAGCTTAATGACATTCCCTATGTGCTTAGTTGTGAAGAATTTTTGTTTTTTGATCTAGAATCTACTATGAATTTTTTGGACTGCTTTATGTACTTTTTTTATGTAATTTTTTAACGCTGTTATATTTGTTATTTTTTGCCTATGTTGAAAATCCACAAATAATCCATGAAATTATCTGTTTGATATTCAATAAATTTCATGGTTTTAAAATCAGTGATTAAACTTTAATACTTACATTAAAAGCAATTTATTAACTTTCAAAACTATAGCTTTACTTAACGATAAAGACTTATGGCACAAGCATTGCTCTAATCCTTTAACCTTTGCTCACTAAGTTCAGTGAGTAGAGTCGGTTCAATATTGAACGAGGATGAAAAGATGCAACAAAAAAAATCAATAAATGCAATAACAAAGGCGATCAGACAAGGCTTAGGCCTGAGTTTAAGTTTAATGTCAGCCCTGATTTACGCAGAAGAATCAGAACCCAAGTTAGAGCAAGCCCCACCTGAGGCTGCGGTACAAAAAATCACCATTACCGGTTCCTCAATTAAGGGCATAGCAGCCCAAAGTGCCTCTCCCATTACTATCGTAAAAACCCAAGACCTCGCCAAGCAAGGCGTGACCACGGTCGAGGAAGCACTTTCTGGTATAGCCGCCAATCAATCCACTTTTGTCGCTGCAAACAATGTAGGCACCAGTGGCACACCGGGATCAACAGCTGACTTACGCAGCCTTGGGACCAATAAAACCTTAGTTTTGCTCAATGGCCGGCGGCTCGCCAATACGCCATACGATACTTCTACAGTCGATCTGAGTACCTTGCCGTTGGCTTTAATTGATCGTATAGAAGTGCTTAAAGATGGTGCATCTGCGGTATATGGCACAGATGCGATTGGTGGTGTGATCAATTTCATAACCAAAAAGGAATATTCTGGTGCGGGTGCCACAGTAGAATCATCCATTCCCAAAGGGGCTGGCGGTAAAACCCAACAATATAGCTTTTTTGCGGGTTATGGCGATCTAGACCAACAGGGCTACAATATTTTTGCGGCCTTGAATTACCGTCATCAAGATACAGTGCTGGCCAATCAACGTGAGGTCAGTCGTCGTGGAGGGGTTCTACCTGAACTTGATTTAAATTTGACCAGTGGGGGGAGTTTCCCCGCAAATATTGCAGGTATAGGCAATCCTTATGCAGAACTAGGCTGTGGAGACAATCCTGATAATAAAAATGAATTGGGCTATTGTCGCTATAACACTCAAACCAAGATCGGCATAGTGCCTGAGACAACGAGTACTTCAATGTTATTGAAGGGAACTTATAAAATTAATGATGATTTAAATGCGATCTTTGAATACGTTCATGCTGAAGATAAAATGACCACCATCATTGCAGAAGATGTGATGCTGGGTGGAGGCAGTGACTATTTTATCGATGGATCTAGTCCTTATTACCCAGGGAATGGCATAACGCCTGGGATGGATGGTGTGGATGGGCAGGCGGTATCCTTAAATTTACGCTCGCAAGCAGGCCAACGTGTTTCTGAGCGATTGGCCAAATCGGACCGCGTACTAACAGGTTTAGAAGGGCAGTTGGGGCGGTGGGATTTAAATACCGCGATACAATATGCCCATAGTGTAGGCGAAGATAGCTTTATAAGTGGTTATGTCAATAATCAGCAGGTACGTGATGACCTTGCCAATGGCACACTCAACCCATTTGCTCCAAGTGATGATCCAGACTATTGGAACAGATTGCAGATCAGTGGGCAATCTCAACAAGCTGATCTTAAATCATTGAACTTTGATCTGACTTTAAGTCGCCCAATTTATACCTTACCGGCGGGTGATGTCGGATTTGCAATAGGTACCAACTATCGTAAGGATGATTGGCGTTCCAGTCAAAATGCACAAATTAATCAACTGGTCGAAGGTGCGGGGGTTGATCCCACATCTGAAGATGATAAAGGCAGCCGTGATTTAAAAGCGATTTATACTGAATTTCAAATCCCGATACTGAAGGATTTATCCGCTCAAATCGCCACACGTTATGATCATTATAGTGATTTTGGCGGCAGCTTTAACCCGAAACTGGCATTACGTTGGCAACCGTCAAAAGCACTCATGTTTCGAGGCAGTTTTTCCACTGGCTTTCGCGCTCCTAGTCTGAATGAACTCAATGCCAATACTATGCGTACCAACACCAAGGGCAATTGGAATGATCCTATTCTTTGTGCTGGTGGCGAGGCGACTGCAGCTGGCAGTCAAGTTCGGGATTGTAATGCGCAATTTGATACACAGTTCGGTGGCAATAAAGAACTGCAACCAGAAAAGTCCAGTTCATTCAATTTGGGTGTGGTCTATGAGCCGATCAAAAATCTGGTGTTGAGTGCGGATTATTTTAATATCAAGGTCGAAAATCAAATTAACTTTATTGCAGAAAGTGCGATCTTTAAAAATCCAGAAAAATATGCAGATCGTTTCATTCGTAATCCTGATCAATCCTTGGCCTATATCGATCAGCAATATATGAATTTGGGCGAAACCCAAACCTCGGGGATTGATTTTGCTGTGCAATGGCGTAGCCCGATGACTGAATATGGCCGTTTAGGACTGAGCCTAGATGGGACTTATGTGGATCGCTACAAGTTCCAAACTGAAAAAAATGCAGCATGGCACAATGCTGTGGGGCGTTATGATGAGGAGCTTGGTTCAGTGGTGCCTCGTTGGAAACACAATGCCAATTTAAATTGGAATTTTGAAGATTGGCATTTGAACCTACAACAAACATTTTTTAAAGGTTATTTAGATCAAAACGCAAGTGATCAAAACCATCTGGTCAAGGATTATGCCCTATATAACCTTTCTGGGACTTATGCGGGTTTTAAAAATCTAGAGCTGACTTTAGGCATCAAAAATTTATTTGATAAAGACCCACCAGCCTCCAATGTGATCAGTAATGCTCAATATGGCTATGATCCACGCTATAGCGATCCGATGGGGCGGGTGTTTTTTGGTCGTGCCAATTATAAATTTTAATCCGACTGCGTCCATACAGTCTCATTGAGCACAGCACCTAGGTACAAATCGGTGCGCATTGACGCTCATATTGCGTTCAATCCTGTGTACTCAATGGACTGTAGGTTAAAAAAATCATAAGAGGTATAAGCATGAATGTATCAGCGCATGCTGAGTTGCCGATTCATCAGATCATCGGTTTAATCGTGGTGATCTTGCTGCATTTACTCATGTTGTATGTATTGGTCACTGGCCTAAGCCATAGTGATACCAAGATTGTACCTGCACCGATTGAGATGCAGATCATTCAAGAAATAAAACCACCTGAACCGATTGCGGAACCGGTAGTGGCGCCAAAGCCTGTGCTGCAACAACCGCAGAAAATCACCCCTAAGCCTAAAGCGATTGAGCCGAAGCCGCTTGAGAAAACCATACAACCAAGTCCAGAAATCAGCGTTGCTGAAACGCCAACTGAACCGGTCAAGGCAGTCACCCCAGCTCAAACGACTCAGCCTCAAGCAGAGCCTGCAATAGCAACAGGCGAAACCCGCGGTGTCAGCGGAAGTGCTTCGGCGAATTGTCCCACACCCAGTTATCCCCAAGAGGCATTGATGAATGAAGAACAGGGACGGGTACGGATACTTCTAGATGTGGGGGCCAATGGCCGAGTTACTCAAGCCAAAGTGACCAAATCTTCAGGGTCACGGCACTTAGATCGAGCGGTCAGGAGTGCTTATCAGCAATGTGTATTTAGTGCGGCTTTACAGAATGGTGTTGCGGTGGCAGGCAGTATCAATTTGGATTATGAATATAAACTAGATTAGAACAGAGATGATTAAAATGAAAAATAACAGCAAATTAAAACAGATTTTGGCGCTGAGCCTATATGCGTTGCTGCTCTACGCTGGCCTGCTGGTATCGACTGTGCACGCTATACCAGAAACCATTGCACCAACGAATAACCCTTATGGTTTGGATGCCATTTGGCGTGAAGGTGATCTCGTGGCAAAGAGCACATTAATCATCTTACTGATGATGTCGATTGGAAGTTGGTATTTGATTATCACCAAATTTTTTGAACAATTTAAGATTAAAAAACAAAGCAAAGTGTCTCAGCCGCAATTTTGGAAAGCACAGAACTTAAGTCAAGGCATTGAATCTTTGGCCCAACATCAGAGTTATTTTTTGATTGCGCAAAAAGCATTTCAATCACAACAAAACTATGCCAGTCATATGAAAGAAAATATCGATTTTAACAGTTGGGTATCCCTCAATATTCAACGTGCAATCGATCAGGTACAAGCCAAGCTTTCGGGGGGATTGGCTTTTCTTGCCACAGTGGGTTCAACCGCACCCTTTGTCGGCTTGTTTGGTACGGTCTGGGGGATTTATCACGCACTAACCGCCATTGGTATATCGGGGCAGGCGTCAATTGATAAAGTTGCAGGTCCTGTGGGAGAGGCATTGATCATGACTGCGATCGGATTAGCCGTGGCTGTACCTGCAGTATTGGGATACAACTGGTTAGTTCGACGCAACAAAGCGGTATTGGATGATTTACGTGGTTTTGGTGCCGACCTGCATACGGTGGTACTCAGTGGCCAGATGTCTGCGGTGAATTTTGAGCAGCTTAGCGCAAAACAACCGATCGTGAAGGAGTAGCCAGATGGGTATACAGATCGGTTCTGAAAGTGATGAGGAAGAAGTCATCAGTGTGATTAATACCACGCCTTTGGTCGATGTCATGCTGGTATTACTGATTATATTTTTAATCACCATCCCCGTGGTCACACAGACCATTGCCGTGAAATTGCCAGAGGAGCGCAATCAACGCTACGAAGCGCAGATCAACAATATTACCTTGGCGGTAAATTCAAAAGGCGAAATGTTTTGGAATGAACAACAGCTGAGTAATCAAGCCCAATTGTTGTCCAAACTCAAGCAAGCGGCGATACACAACCCCAAACTCGAAGTGCATATTCATGGTGATCAGCAGACCGCTTTTGAATCTATAGGTGATGTAATTTCAACTGTGCAACAAGCAGGTATCGCTAAAGTTGCATTTATTACCCAACCTGCAGCACGTGGTGCAGGGTCTTAGGAGATTGACATGACCATGAACTCAGCCCCAAAACAAGAAGAGGTCATGCTCGAAGTGAACATGACCCCTTTGATCGATGTCATGTTGGTCCTGATCATTATGTTTATTATTACCATACCCATTCAAAATGATGCAGTGAATATCAACATGCCCACTCAAGCGCAAACAATGACGGATCAACCGCCTGAAGTGGTTCAAATTTCGATTCAGTCCGATGGCGGCATATTGTGGAATTCAGAACGACTGCAAGATAGTGCTGAACTTGAGCAGCGTTTGAAATTGGTCGCTGCAAAAACCGAGCAGGATCAAGTCCAAATTCGACCAGAGAGCCAAACTGCGTATAAAGATCTGGTCATGGTCATGGCTGCTGCTCAACGCTTAGGGGTCAAAAATATGGGGATTG
Organism: Acinetobacter calcoaceticus; assembly: GCF_004345325.1. Taxonomy (GTDB): domain Bacteria; phylum Pseudomonadota; class Gammaproteobacteria; order Pseudomonadales; family Moraxellaceae; genus Acinetobacter; species Acinetobacter calcoaceticus_D. The sequence continues at coordinate 87,598 of NZ_SLVJ01000011.1, read as the reverse complement.
TCCAGCCGCAGGGTTAGACAATCCGCAAGTGGCTATTTTTTTAGATCCACATACAACCACGGTGTTTTTAAAATCGGATGTGCTTTAAATCCGATGACGTAAGGTTGTACCACGGTGTTGTTATAGCGTGAAAGTATTGGAGTAATGGCGGTATAGGCCTCGGTTAAGCGCGTCATTTTTTGATATAAGGCATCACGCTCAGCACCATTGGGCAAGCTACGAGAGCGTTCATAGAGCGCATCAAATTGCGGGATGGTGACGCAACCTATATTAGAAGAACTAATATTTTTGCTATAAAACAGCTGGAAAAAATTATCCGCATCTGGATAATCGGCGATCCAGCGTTGCATGCCCATCTGCACCTTGCACTGCTTTTGTGCCTTCAAATAATCTGGAAATTGCATGGTCTGGGTTTTGAAACGAATTCCAATCTGATCAAAAGTACGTTTCCAAAACTCAGCCGATTTCAGATCATCCGAACGCGGAGTCATGGTGTATTCAATGGTCAAGGCTTGGCCATTGGGTTGGCGACGATAACCATCGCTGCCTTTCTTATAATTAAATTGGTCGAGGAGTAAATTTGCTGCAGGCACTGAATAGGGAATGCTGCTTTTATAATGAGGATCATAGCCCACCACACCTTGTGGGGCGAGAAAGTTGGCTGCCACCGCATTGCCATTCATCACCACTTCGATGTAATTTTGTTTGGAAAATGCCATCGCAATCGCCCGCCGTAATGCCACTTTTTCTTTACTCGTTCCTCCGATGACCGAGTCTGGTCCATTCCAAAAGGTATACATTATCTCGGGATCGACACTATGTGATAGGTAGGCACCCGTTTTGGCGATATCAGCATTCAATTTGCCATTTTTAATCACCATACTGGCGATGTCCCCGTTGAGTTCAACCCAGTCCAATTGTTTTTGTTTAAAGGCCAACCATTGCGATTGGTACTCATCAATGACTTGGATGTCGACCACACCGATTTGGGGCATTTTTTTGCCCTGCATTTGTGCTACGATTTTTTTGTCCTCAGGATCTGCACCGGCTTTAAAGTTCCAAATATAACCACGATAATCTGGCCTTGCGGTGAGGATCATGCGCGATCCAGGCACCCATTTGGTTAATTCATAAGCGCCAGTACCGATAGGACGCCCCATCACGTAGCCACGATTGTCTTTATATTTTTCAATAACTTCTCTAGCCACTGCCGAGGTTGGGGTATGCGCCAGCATCATGGCAAGGTTAAAGTCTGGTTGAGTGAGGCGCAGCACCAAGGTATAACGATCAGGTGTCTGTATCCCCGCTACAGCAGCATCATAATTAAAACGTCCGGTCTTTTTAGCCTCATCGACCAGTTTGGATAAGCCTTGGAACTTGTTTTCGAGCATCCAAGTACTACGCGAATGCAAATTTGGATCTAAAATACGCTTAAAAGAATAGGCATAATCATAGGCGCTGAGTTCGCGCTTTTTGCCCTTAAATACTGGGTCATCATTAAAGTAAATCCCCTTTTTAATCCGAATGGTGTATGTCAGGCCATCTGCACTAATTTCTGGCATTGCTGCGGCGGTGAGGGGGATTAATTTGGCAGGCGCTGCTAGATAGTCATAGCTATAGAGGGTTTCGAAAAATGAGGTCTGAATCATGCTCGAATACAGATCCCCTGTCGCAACTGGGTCAAATCCAGTTTCAGCGGCAGGGATATAGGTGCGTAAAACTTTGTTGGGATCCGCAGCAGATGTCGCAAGGCTGCTCAAAGTTGAAGTGGTTAATACTGCAAGAGTGAGTAGGGTATGTATCGCTATTTTAGTTGGAAAAGGGCGTTGTTTAATATCGGTTAAATCACGATTGAGCAAAAGCGTACGCATTGATAATCAGGTCTCCGCCTTGGTGCCAAGGACATTCCACTAGATGCGTGGATAGTCGCTTAGGCCCTGCTAATAGGTTGTCATTGGAATGGTTATTTTTAGTAGCAATGCGAATTACATGCCAATCCGCATAAAAACACTAAAAAAAGCATATATCAGCGGCGGTGTAAATTAACTTGGTGTAGTCTTTGCATGAGATTGAGTATTGAAGCAGGAGGCGTATTTTGATTTTGAAAAGGGGCAGGTTGAATTTTTATTTTGTTTGCAGGTGACTATGAAAAATATCCAGATCATTGAAATAGAACATCTAATACCTTACTGTGATGGGCTAATCGAACTCTTGGTTGATAGTGTGGGCAGTGGTGCTTCTATGGGTTTTATTGCGCCGTTAAAATTACAAGATGCACAACAGTATTGGGAAGAAATCCAACAAAAATTACAACAACAACGTCTATGCCTGCTATTGGCTCTTCAAGGACAAACCGTGATTGGAAGTGTACAACTGAGCCTTTCGCTTAAGGCCAATGCTCAGCATCGTGCTGAAGTTGAAAAACTCATGGTGTTATCCAGCTTTAGATCCCAAGGGATCGGTACCTTATTGATGCAGCAGCTTGAAAACGTTTCTAGGCGGATGGCGCTGAGATTGTTGGTCTTAGATACACGTGAGGGTGATGTTTCAGAACAACTTTATCTGAAAATGGATTTCCAACGCGCCGGCATAATCCCTGGATTCGCACTTAATTCAGATGGGGGATATGCGGGTACAGCGTTGTACTATAAGGAATTAATGGTTTGAAGTTGTTTTAAATTCTTCTAGTAAAAATGTCTTGATTCCGAGTATGAGCTGATTTTCTACTTGTAATGGCGACGTATGTAAATAAAATTCAACATCTACCAGTTTCGGAAGGCACAATGCACCAGAAATGATGTGTAGATGCGTCGCGACTGCGGATTGATTTAGGCAAGAAATGCCTAAGCCCGCTTCTATGGCTGAGCTGATACCTGCTACGCCAGTCGCTGTATGCGCAATATAATAATCAGCTTGATGAAGATCTAGCTCACGCAGTACATATTTTTTTAAATTACAGTCAGATGTCATCGTGATGAATGGCAGAGTTGTATGTTTATCTAAATGGGTGTGTGGATCTTTAACCCAAATTAGCGGCTCTTTACTTAGCATCATGCAATTTTCTAATGGCATACTAGAGCCAATTTGCATGGTGATCCCGATATCATAATGATTGTTTTTGATACATTTATCGATTTCAGTGCTATTCAGAATGGAGATATGAAATCTTAAATTGGAATAGATAAGCTGAATTTTTTTTAAAATTTTGGCAAGATCATTGGGTTTAAAATAATCTGTAATGGCTAAACGGATTTCACCTGAATAATCTACACCTTGGATTTTTTCTAGCGCAATCGTGCATGAATACAGAATTTTTTGCGCCTCCAAATAGAGAATATGACCTGCAGCAGTGAGCTCTGTACCTGAGTGATTTCTAAGTAAAATCCTCTTTCCGACAAAACTTTCAAGTTTAGTCAGTTGTTCACTAATGGTAGAGTTTGACAGATGGAGTACCTTTGATGCTGCAGTAATACTTTTTAACTCAGCAACCTTTACAAATGTGGCCAATAAGGTGGTATTGAAATATCTCATTGTTCGGAAAACCCGAAAATATAGTTTTATTATTCCTGATTTTATAAATCAATTTTGCACTCTAGGCTAGTAGAGATGAGCTAGGGAGCAACCGATATGCCAGCGATCCGATTAAAACTATCTGGAACTCAAGCAGAATATAATCTACAAGAAATTTCAGCTGCATTGATGAATTTAACCTGCAAGGTTTTAGAAAAAGAACCACAACGTACCATGTTATTGCTGGAATTTATTCCGCGAGAACTGTGGTATATCAACTTAAAAAATCTATCTGCGCTTGAGCAGAATGCATTCAAGGTTGAGGTCACCATAACCGATGAAACCTGTACCAAACAGCAGAAAGCATTATATATATTTGAAGTTTTTCAATTGATGACGCGATATATCTCAAACTTACATCAACACTGCAATGTGCATGTGATTGATTGTCGGGGGAGTGCTTATGGTTATGGCGGTGTGACGCAAGAAAATTATGCTCAACATCGCCCCTAAACCACCACCTCAAACTGTTTTCTATACAGTTCAAGATCGACATGATCTTGAGCGGCTTGGTCGGTGATCAGCATAGATATGTCTGAGCATTTGGCATAGCGTACCCGACTGACCACATCCAATTTGCTGTGATCGGCCAACAAGATCAATTGATGACTATGTTTAACCATGGCCTGTGCAATGCAGGCCTCTTCGCTATAGAAACTGGTTGCGCCGTGTTCAGCCGATACACCCACTGCCGAGAGCATGGCGATATCGGCTTGGTAACGCTCAATCTCTGCAATCACCAGATCACCTTGGGTCTGAGGGCGTTGCTGTATACGGCCACCGAGTAAAATAATCTCATGCTGTAATGGCGTATTGTCAGTGGCCATACTCAGGTTAAATGCCACCTGCAAACTATTGGTAATAATAGTTAAACCCGTCAAGGTGCGTAACTCCTCAGCGAGGATCGAGGTGGTGGTACCCGCATCGATAAACAGAGTTTGTCCGGCTTTGAGTTGTTGGACTGCGGCACGAGCAATGCCACGTTTTTCCTTGGCCTGTTGGCTAGTACGGATATTTAATGGTGCTTCGGCTGCAATATCTTGCACCGTGACTAAGCCGCCATGCACGCGTCTAGCCACGCCTAATGCTTCCAATTCAATCATGTCACGTCGAGCTGTTTCACGTGAAATATTGAGTTCAGTCATGATCCGCTCAGTGCTTAGGCGTTGTAATCGACTCAACAGGGCTTGAATACGATGTAAGCGTTCTTGCTGCAACATGAGAGATATTTCCGAACAAAATCAATAGACGGATACTAGCTCTAAATGCTGCTAAAGTGAATCTTTGTGTGTAAATAAAAGTATTTGTGTATTTTATTGCTTTTTAAAAAAGAGCAGATTATGATCGATAAGGTAAGGAACTCACAACATTCAGGGTAGATGAAATCTGAGGAGTCAAAGATGGTCACACGTTCAACAATTATGGATACCAACAGTTTCCGCGAAGAGCATGCAGCAGCACTCGATGCCGATACGCGTAAGCTGACCGATAAACGTGCGCAATTATTGGGTGAGTCTTATCGGTTGTTTTACCGAAACCCGGTGCATTTAGTGAAAGGGCAAGGGCAGTATCTATGGGATGCGGCAGGCAATAAATATCTAGATGTGTATAACAATGTGGCCAGTATTGGGCATTGTCATCCTGCAGTGATTGAGGCGGTGAATGCGCAAATGCAAATGCTCAATACCCATACCCGCTATTTGCATGAAAATATTTTGGATTATAGCGAAGCACTCTTGGCGACCGCACCAGCAGAAATCGATCGTGCCATGTATATGTGTACCGGTTCTGAGGCCAATGATTTGGCGATCCGTATTGCACGAAGCTTTAGTGGTGGGACGGGGATCATCGTATCCCAAGAAGCCTATCATGGCACCAGTGATCTGACTTCAGGTTGTTCACCGGCTTTGGGCTCGGGCCAAGCACTGCCAGCCACCACGCGTTTGGTTCCAGCACCAGATCAATATCGCGTTGCTACGGATGACCTAGGTGAATGGTTCGCCAAGCAAATTCAACAACAAATCGATGATATGAATGCCAAGGGGATTAAGTTCGCAGGCTTCTTGGCTGATTCGATCTTTTCATCTGATGGTGTGATGCCGAATCCAGTCGGTTATCTGCAAAAGGCTGTGGACGTGGTGCATGCCAATGGCGGGATCTTTATTGCCGATGAAGTCCAACCCGGCTTTGCCCGTACTGGTGACTCGTTTTGGGGCTTTGGTCGTCATGGTGTAGTGCCTGACATTATTACCACAGGTAAGCCGATGGGCAACGGTATTCCCGTCTCAGGCTTGTTGGCGAAAAGCCATGTCTTGGCTGCTTTTAGTGATCATATCCCTTATTTCAATACCTTTGGTGGTAACCCTGTGGCGATGGCTGCTGCACAGGCGGTACTCAAGGTGATCCAAGAGGAACAGCTACAAGCCCACAGTAAAAAAGTTGGGGCACAGTTGCAAGCCGAGCTGAGCAAGCTCATGGATCGTCATCCACGTATCGGTGATGTACGCGGTGCAGGCCTATTTATCGGATTTGAGTTGGTGACGGATCGTGATACAAAGCAACCCGACAAAGCACTGGCACTGAACTTGATTGAAGAACTGCGCAATACCCATCGAGTACTGACTTCGGTGGCGGGTCCTTATGGTAACGTCTTGAAGTTACGTCCACCTTTGGCTTTCCAAGCTTCTGATATTGATTGGTTGGTCGGTGCATTGGACCAATCCCTCAGCAAACTTGGGGCTTAATCAGCATACTCATCTGCCCAAGCTGCGCCTTGTCGATTTGATTTCCGCTTTATCCTGAATACAACTCCGAAATCCCTATTCTGCACTGGAATGGGGATTTTTTTGTAAGCAAACATGGTTTTTGCTACGCGTAAACGGGTGATATATCACTTTATTTTTATAACATTGGGTCGGCATCACTGAACCTTAAAATAACCACTAAAACCACCAATAAGTAAATACAGAAAATTCAAATATACTGTGCCGTACCAGCCCCTTAGATGCTGGTTTGACCATAAGGTGATTGCAGTGAAAAAAGTCGTATTGATGCCGATCGGACTGGCGTTATTGAGCATCGTTAATGTGGGGTGTAGCGTAAATGAGCCGAGCAGAGCCATTCAACCTGGAGTGGTATATCTGCCAAGTAATCATGTGCAATATTACCCCGTAGAACGCAGAAGATATGACATTGAGTATCAAACGGTGGAAACAGAGGTGGATACGGTAGAGCAAGTTGAGCAAAGGATTGAGGTTGAAACGGTCGTGCCCGCTCAAGGTCAGCACGATCAGATCATAGAGCAAGTGCCAGCACCAGAAACTCAATATCGGACTGTAGAAATACCACAAAATCAGATCTACCAACCGAGCGAATCCAGACCGCAGCAACAACACCGCACTGAGGTGATTGAAGATGAGGAAGAGGATTGATTCATAGGACAGCGATCAGCCCTCATTTTTAGAAAAACTTATCTGGAATTGATATTTTTGAAAGTGCTTCACTTGGGTTAGTTTTCAATGCAACGCTTATAAATAAAGACATCATTGTGAATAAATCAACTTTAAGCACTTTACCGAAATTGGCGATTGCTGTGGTGGCGATTGCCATACTGGGTTTGGGGGCTTGTTCAAAACCGACTGCACCTGAAGCTAAACCGCAAGAGACAACGAATTTGTCCACCTTATCCATTGGCTACCAAAAAGCGGCATTAAAGTTAATCGTTGCCAAGAAAAACCAATTCTTTGAACAGCAGTTTCCTAATGTCAAAATCGAATGGAAAGAGTTTCCTGCAGGACCACAAACCTTAGAAGCGCTTTCGGTTGGGGCAATTGATTTCGGTTATACCGGGGATGCACCGATTATTTTCGCACTTTCAGCAGGAAAAAATCTCCAATACCTAGGTTCAGAACAGGGCGCAAAACAGTCACATGCCGTATTGGTGCCACCGAACAGTCCACTGAGCAACATTCAAGCCTTAAAAGGTACTCGGATCGCCCTGACCAGAGGATCGAGTGCACATTATTTTTTAGCTGAAACTTTAAAAGAAGCCGGTCTGACCTGGGCCGATATTCAACCAATATGGTTAAGTCCTGCCGATGCGCGTGCGGCCTTGGACAAGAAAGCCGTTGATGCTTGGGTCGTATGGGAACCGTATATCAGTGCAACAGAAAAACAGGGCAATGCAAAAATCTTGTTTGACTCTAGCAACTTGCCGTCAATATATACATTTTACTCAGCCTATCCAAAATTTATTCAACAACATCCGCAACAAGCCTTGCAAGTGATTGAGGTGCTCAATAAAACGGATCAATGGATTATTGATCATCCGCAAGCCGCAGCGGAAATATTGGCGCAAAGTACGGGACTCGATGTGGATATAGCAGCCAGAGTCATTAGTAAAAAACCGATCCCGAATCAAGTGTCATTACTCACACCTGAGGTGCTCAAGACTCAGCAAGTCGTGGCGGATACCTTTTATGACCTAAAACTGATTCCCAATCCAGCCAAGGTCGATACTGCTGCATGGAACGGAAAAGGATCTGAATAGAGCATAGCGATCCCACTCAATACTGGAGTGGGATCGGTATTCATGACTTGCTAAGAGATAAGGATCAATGTCTAAACTGTCTTGGGTTAATGCCATACCAGCGTTTAAAGGCTCTGGAAAATGCACTGGCTTCTGAATAGCCCAACAAAAATGCCATTTCAGAAATTTGAATGTTTTTCTGCTTCATATAATAGTCCGCCAACTCACAGCGGACTGCTTCAACCAAGGCACTAAAACACAAGCCTTCGGCTTTCAAGCGGCGACTGAGCACACAGCCACTCAGACCAAGCTCATGCGCTATTTTTTCCAGATTTGGTTCACCGCTGGCCAGTTCGATTTGGATATGCGATCGGACTTGATCACTCAGGCTTTGTAAGGGGGTGGCCAGATTGAGCAGGTGTAGGGTATCGAGCATGACATTTAAGAGTAGCGGATCATGCATGGGCATATTGTGTTGTAGGTCTTTTTTTAGCAGGACGATGGAATTATAGGGTTGTTCAAAGAATACCGGAGCATTAAACAGCTTGCTATGCTCTTGCCAGAATTCGGGGCGTGGATGTTCAAAATGAATTTCACGTGGCGCGTAATGCGCGCCCAACACCTCACGAATCACATTCATAAACATGCCCATGGTTAATTCGGCATCTTGACGTCGGGTTAGTATGGCACCATGTTGTATTTGATAATCGATCCGGTAGCATTCTCCAAGATCGAGCATACGAGTCAGGGTGTCTTTTTGATGCAAATAGAAATAATGCGCCATATTTTTGAGCGCGATTTCAAGTGTAGATGAGCAAAGTCCAATATAGCCAATCAGCCCTAAGGATTTAGGGTGAAACTGTTGACCATAGTACAAGCCAAAATTATCACAGCCTGAAAATGAAGCAGCATATTCCAAAACCTTGCAGTAATTAGGCAGTTGTAGGCTCAAGGTTGGGCTGATTAAACGCTCTGGATCGATACCGCTACTGCCAAAAACCCGGTCTACATCTGCGCCGTGTTGCAAGATAAAATCGCTCAGTCCAGATGCTGCCGCAGACAGCACGCCTTGATTGCTCAGATTGGTCGCATCACCAATCAATTGAGTCGAATTGATGTGGTACATGAGATTCCCTATTTTTATTGTGAATTATTTATTTTGGGGAGCAAATAACATACCAGACCATGGCGACTTGAAAGTGGACGATTCATTGGGCGAGGACCACATGAGTCCTGTGCTTTACTCCGGGGTGACAACAGATTGAGTCCTGTATTGCGATACAGGACATAACCGGTTATACACCCACGGGCATTTGGTTGCGTAGATATTTTTTGCATAATCGGATGGTTTCATTAGACCACTGGTTACCTAAACTCAGCGCCATCTCGGTGCTGGCATGTGAACCATTCCATGCCAGCATTTGAATCCGACGTTGCATAATAAAGCTTGGAATTAATGCATACTCTGCATCACTGATGTGTCCTACGCGTTCATAGCCTTTGAGCCAGTGCTCAACCCAATTAGGCGCAGCGGCATAGTGTTCATTAAAGCTAATGGCAGCAGCCAAATCATGCATAAACCAACTCATGCCACAGTCATCAAAGTCGATCACCGCTATATGTTGATTATTGAGTAATAAATTGGTCAATCTTAGGTCGGCATGGATTAAACCATAACGATCGGACGACTGACCAAAGCCATCGAGCTTGGCTTTGATCAGAGCGAGACTCTCTTCAATGATTAAATGATCTTTCAATTCGAGATGTGGTGCATCATGCCAATCACCCCAATGCCCTTGTGGGCCAACCATGGTGTCGTGATTCCAGATGATGCGTTGGAAATCAGTCGGCATCTCCCAAGCTTTGCTGTGTAAATGCAAGCGCGCGGTTATCTGTCCGAGTTGTTCAAAGGATTTGGGACTGACATCGACAGTGGGCATCGTCCCATCAATCCATTCAAACAGTACCGCATAACGATGCACATGTTCTGAAAATTGCAGTTGGATAACCCGTTGCCCGATCTCGGAGTGAATCGCTTTAGGAACTTCGATTCCAGATTCATTTAATGCGGCTAACCAATCGAGTTCACTTTCGATGGCTTGATGACTGTGATAGTTAGGGCGGTGAATCCGTAGCGCATAACGGGCTTGTGCCGTTTGTATGGCAAAGGTGGCATTTTCAGATTGGCACAGTAGTCGAATCTCTCCTTGGTATTGCGCTGGATAGAGCGCCATAGCGCGTTGAGCCAGTTGTAAAAGTTGTGCACTGGTTAAAAATTCATTTTGTTGAACGCTCATGCTCGCTCTCCTTGCATTAAGTTTTTTTGCGGTAGGCACATTGCAATGCAGTGATCTTATAAAAGTAAAAATCGCTCAACTTGACCTCAACCGACCATGAAGCGTTTTAGGGTCAAGTTTTGAAATTATTTTTTGCGCACTATGGAGGACATATCAGTCAACAAGGTGTTGAACGAACATGAAACATTCACAATTACATATAGAACGTTCGGTTGATCAGGAAGAGTATTTTGCCAAGCGGCAACTTAAAAAAGGCGCAGTCGGATGGTTGCTTTTGGTGGGGCTTGGGGTGTCCTATGTGATCTCAGGTGATTTTGCAGGCTGGAATTTTGGCTTAGCGCAAGGCGGTTGGGGCGGTATGTTCATCGCCACAGTGGTTGTGGCAGTGATGTATTTGTGCATGAGTTTTTCCATGTCAGAAATGTCGACCATGCTGCCTACAGCAGGCGGTGGTTATAGCTTTGCCCGCGTCGCCTTTGGCCCCTTAGGGGGTTATCTGACAGGCACCGCAATCTTAATCGAATATGCCATCGCACCCGCTGCGATTGCAGTGTTTATAGGCGCCTACTGTGAGTCCCTATTTGGTGTCGGTGGTTGGGTGGTGTATTTGATCTGTTATGCACTGTTTATGGGACTACATCTCAAAGGTGCTGGTGAAGCCCTGAAAATCATGTTTGTGATTACCTCAATTGCTTGTGTGGCCTTGTTGGTGTTTATCTTGGGTATGGCGCCGCATTTTAATAGTCAAAATTTATTTGATATCAGTGTCAGTAGCAACACAGGTGCGAGCAGTTTCTTACCCCTTGGCTATATTGGCATCTGGGCAGCGGTACCGTATGCCATCTGGTTTTTTCTGGCTGTTGAAGGGGTTCCCTTGGCTGCAGAAGAGGTCAAAGATCCAGTACGAGATCTCCCTCGCGGTATGATCGGGTCGATGCTGATCTTGGCGGCCTTTGCGCTATTGATCTTGTTTTTAGGCGCAGGTGCTGCAGGCGCTGATGCACTGAAAAGTTCCGGTGCACCCTTGGTGGATGCATTGATTGCGGTCTATGGTCAAAACACCTGGTTGGCCAGTTTCGTCAACTTTGTCGGCTTAGCGGGATTGATTGCCAGTTTCTTCTCGATTATCTATGCCTATTCTCGTCAGATCTTTGCTTTGTCACGCGCGGGTTATCTGCCGAAAAGCTTGTCTTTGACCAACCGCAATAAAGCGCCGACTTTAGCGATTATCGTACCTGGAGTGATTGGATTTTTACTGTCATTGAGTGGTGAAGGCGATCTCTTGATCCTGATGGCAGTGTTTGGTGCAACCATTTCCTATGTGTTGATGATGCTATCGCATATCAAATTACGCCTGTCTCGGCCTGATCTGCCACGCCCGTATCAAACCCCAGGTGGTATCGTGACTTCGAGTATTGCTTTGGTTTTGGCTGCGATTGCAGTGGTTGCAGGTTTGATGGTCAATCCCAAAGTCTGGTTGATTACAGCGATGATCTATATTGGATTCGTGTTGTATTACGTCCTGTATAGTCGCCATCACTTGGTCAAAGGCACACCTGAACAGGAGTTTGCACGGATTGATGATCAATGATTTGGCTTTGCTCTTGTGTAGGAATGAACCGTGCTATATGCCTCAGGCCAAGAATTGATTCCTTCTTGGTTTGAGGTGCACCTTTTATAAATGATTTAATGAATAAAACCCGCTATAGCGAAACCATAGCGGGTTTTATCTTGTTGTTATTTTAACTTAAGCCCAACCAGGCATGATTATGTGCTTTGATCAGTGGCTTAATCTGCAGAACTGTTAGGCACTTCACGGCGAATATAAGAGGCCAATCGGAGGTAGTTAATTCCTTGGAACAATATATCGATGGCCAAGAACATACCCAATACCCAGAATGGCGCGTCAGGTGATTTGAGAATAACAATCCCCGTCAGCAAGGTCAGTAGGCCTGAAAATAAGGTCCAGCCCCAGCCTTGAACCGCACGGAATAAAATCGCACTCACACTACGGATCACACCCGCAATGATCAGGAATATAGCCAATAGATCCGTCAGGATAATCGCGGTTTTCAGTGGTGTGGTCCAAGCATAGTAGCCTGCCACCAGATACAGCACACCGAACAGTGCCCAAAACCAGCGATATCCGCCCTCAAATATTTTAAATGCTGCAAAAAAGTGCAGTACGCCACCGATCATCATCAATACACCGAACATATAGATCATGGAGAGGGTGGCAAAGGGTAAAGAACCTAAAAGGACAAAACCAAAAATGGTCAGCAATATGCCTAGACCTAAATACCATTTACGATTTTCATGTAGTTTATGGCGAACTAAATCATTTCCTACTGTTTTCATACTATTTCTCAAGTCGTCATTAGGGAGTATTTGCTTATGAAACTAAGTATAGGTCTTATCAGGACTTTTTACCAAAGGGTAAAAAATGTTTTGTGTTACAGCGTGGTTTGGGCAGTAGATTACATCAGCACTGGGCATATTTAAAAAGCAGTTTTTAAATACGGATGCGCAGTCATGGCGCAATCATGTCACGCTCAATCCAAACTTTGCACCAACTCAAGTGCAGTTCTACACCCAACTTAATGTAAAGCATGCTGAAAAAATCATTGGCATAAATCCTGCACTGTAATGCTTAACGAGTATACAAGATAGGATGCATTAGATGGCTGCGACTCAGAACGCAATCCCAAATACCATGGGTTGGACCCTCTCCGAGTGGCAAACCGCATATCGCGAAAAGCGCATTCAACTCGATGATTTATTGGCATTGCCCGCACATTTACAGGCGGATGATCCTGCATGGATTGCCCAGGCATCCATCGCACAACTCAGCACTCAAATTGAACAATTAAAACAGCGCTGCGTCGACTTAGCACAGCCCTTTGATCAGTATCCCTTATACGGTGTGCCTTTTGCAGTCAAAGACAATATCAATGCTGCCGGTTATGCAACCACTGCCGCATGCCCAGCCTTGAATCAGATCATCGAAGTAGATGCCGAAGTGGTGCGCTTGCTGAAACAAGCAGGTGCAATCCTGATCGGTAAGACCAATTTAGATCAATTCGCCACAGGCTTGGTTGGAACGCGCTCACCCTATGGTGCTGTACCCAATAGCATTCACCCCGACTATGTCAGTGGTGGCTCAAGTTCAGGTTCTGCCAGTGTAGTGGCACGTGGCTTGGTGCCTTTTTCACTTGGAACGGATACTGCAGGTTCTGGACGAGTGCCAGCAGCCTTTAATAATATTGTCGGACTTAAACCGACCAAAGGACGTTTTTCCAATCGTGGGGTATTCCCAGCCTGTAAGAGCCTAGACTGCGTATCGGTATTTGCTTTAACGGTCAATGATGCCGCCTATGTCGCGCAGATTCTTGAAGCCTATGATGTGGCGGACAGTTATTCACGTCAGCATCCTCAAACTACACCGGCACAATTTAGTGCACAACTCAAATTTGCAGTGCCCAAAGATCTAGAGTTCTTTGGTGATCTACAGGCTGAGCAGGCTTTTGCCCAAGCACTGACCCAATTGCAGGGTTTGAATGCCCAAATTACCGCAATCGATTTTTCGAGCTTTGAGCAACTCTCAGCGCAGCTTTACCAAGGCAGTTGGGTGGCGGAGCGTACTGTGGCCGTGGCTGAAGCCTTAGCACAATGCCCAGAGCAGTTTGATCCCACTGTATTGCAGATCATTCGTCAGGGTGAACACTATACGGCGATGGATGCCTATGCAGCAGAGTATCTTAGACAAGATTTGGCCCGCCAGATCCAGACCTGTTTGGCTGGTTTTGATGCCTTGATCGTACCGACCTCAGCCACCATTCATACCCTTGCTGAGATGCAGCAACAACCGATTGAATACAACTCGCATTTTGGACGTTATACCAACTTTACCAATCTGGCGGATCTGAGTGCTTTGGCCTTACCCGCAGGTTTTAGACCCGATGGCTTGCCTTTTGGTATCAGCTTAATTGCGCCAGCATGGCACGATGCTGCTTTGGCGCATTTTGGACAATTGTGGCAGAAGCATACCCAGCTGAATTTCGGGGCATTAGCGCGAGGATTCGCTGAGCAAAAGAGTGCCTTGCCTGTTTTGACAGCATCAGCGCATGTGGACTCCGCATCATCAGCGCATATCCGGGTCGCCGTGGTCGGTGCGCATCTCACCGGTATGCCACTCAATTTTCAACTCAGCACACGTAATGCGGTGTGGGTTGAAACCACCAAGACCGCTGCTCAGTATGCCCTCTATGCCTTGCAAGGCACGCAACCGCCAAAACCGGGTCTGGCCCGAGATGCAGAGGTGGGGCAACAGATCATCGTTGAACTTTGGGATGTGCCAACTGCTCGTTTTGGTGAGTTTGTTGCAGAGATCCCAACCCCATTGGGCATGGGCAATGTCGAACTTGCAGATGGCCGTTGGGTCAAAGGCTTTATCTGTGAACCTTATGGCTTAGCGAATGCCACCGATATCAGTCATTTTGGTGGCTGGAGAGCGTATATCCAGCATTGCCAGCGCCTGAATCAGAGCCAAGATCAAAACCAGAGTCTGAATCAGAGCCAAAACCAGAGCCAAAACCAGGGCCAAGATCAAAACAAGAACCAGAGTAAAAACCAATTCACGCAAGCTGACCAAGTTTAAGGGGGAGTCGACATGTTTAAAACGGTATTAATTTCGAATCGTGGTGAAATTGCAGTACGTGCTATTCGAACCCTTAAAAAAATGGGCATTCAAAGTGTTGCGGTTTATTCGGATAGCGATCGTTATGCGCAGCATGTACAAGAAGCCGATATTGCCATCGCCTTGAATGGGCTTAAACCTAGCGATACCTATCTCAGTATTGATAAGTTGATCCAAGCCGCCAAAGACAGTGGTGCAGAGGCAATTTTCCCCGGCTATGGTTTTCTCTCTGAGAGTGCCGAATTTGCCCGTGCTTGTGAGGCCAATGCGATTGCCTTTATGGGACCGACTGCAGATCAAATTTTAGAATTCGGCCTCAAACATCGTGCCCGTGAATTGGCAGCGGCAGCACAAGTGCCAATGACCCAAGGGACGGGATTGTTGAGTAGTCTTGAAGAGGCCGTGGCAGCAGCGGGTCAAATTGGTTATCCGATCATGCTCAAAAGTACAGCCGGTGGGGGCGGGATAGGCTTGACCCGTTGTGACAGCGAGCAGGCTTTGATCGAAGCCTATGCCAGTGTCAAACGCTTGGGTGAACAATTTTTTAAAGATGCGGGTGTGTTTATCGAGCGTTTTATCGATCAAGCGCGGCATGTCGAAGTGCAGATCTTCGGCGATGGCCGAGGACAAGTGGTGGCATTGGGTGAGCGTGATTGCAGTTTGCAACGGCGTAACCAAAAAGTAGTCGAAGAAACCCCGGCAGCCAATCTACCTGCTGCGACCCGTGAACAAATGCATCAAGCTGCCATTCAACTGGGACAATCGGTGAATTATCGCAGTGCGGGGACTGTGGAGTTTATTTATGATGCAGCGCGTGATGAATTTTACTTTCTTGAAGTGAATACCCGTTTACAAGTCGAACACCCAGTGACTGAAATGGTCATGGGTATCGACTTGATTGAGTGCATGCTCAAGGTCGCGGCCAATGATTCTTTGGATTGGGAGCGTTTGCAGCAACTGCAACCGCAAGGCGTGGCGATCGAAGTACGGATCTATGCTGAAGACCCCTTAAAAGCCTTTCAACCCAGCCCTGGAGTACTGACCGAAGTCTATTTTTCTGAGCATGCCCGAGTGGACAGCTGGGTCTCTACGGGCACTGAAGTTTCTGCCTATTTTGATCCAATGCTGGCCAAGATTATTGTCCATGCAGCGGATCGAACTGCGGCCATACTCAAATTACAACAGGTGCTGGCTGAAACACGTCTCAGTGGTATCAGTACCAATTTGGACTATGTCCAAGCGGTGATTGCTGATCCACGCTTTGCTGCGATGCAGATTTGGACGCGGATGTTGGATCATTTTGTCTATACACCAGCGGTGATTGAGGTGCTGCAACCGGGGACTTTAAGTTCAATTCAAGATTTTCCGGGTCGTGTCGGCTATTGGGATATTGGGGTGCCGCCATCAGGACCGATGGATGACTATGCATTTCGTCTAGCCAATCGTATCGTGGGCAATGCTGCCGATGCGGCCGGATTTGAATTTACCTTGCTCGGACCAAGTCTATGCTTTCATGCTGATACGGTGATTGCGCTGACAGGGGCGAGTTGTCGTGCTGATTTAGATGGTCAAGCAGTGGCATTTTGGCAGCCGATTGCGGTTCAGGCTGGACAAGTACTGAGTTTGGGGCAAGTTGAAAGTGGTTGTCGTTGTTATCTGGCGGTACAACATGGTTTGGATGTGCCGTTATATTTGGGCAGTCGATCGACCTTTGCCTTGGGTAACTTTGGTGGACATGCAGGACGTACTTTGCGCGCTGGGGACATGATCAATATGCTCAATGTTGCTGTGCAGGATTCGGCACAAAGCACTGCTACAGCTTTAGCCCCAGAGTTGATCCCCGTCTATGGGCAGGAATGGCAAATCGGTGTGCTATACGGGCCACACGGTGCACCTGATTTCTTTAAAGCAGAATATATCGAAGAATTTTTTAACACTGAATGGTCCGTTCACTTCAACTCGAATCGCCTCGGGGTGCGTCTTTGTGGGCCTACACCCAGCTGGGCAAGGGAAAATGGCGGGGAGGCTGGACTGCACCCATCCAATGTACATGATTGTGAATATGCGATTGGCGCTATCAATTTCACCGGAGACTTCCCCGTGATCTTGGCGAAAGATGGTCCGAGTTTAGGTGGCTTTGTTTGCCCTGTGACCATTGCCAAAGCAGAATTGTGGAAAGTGGGACAACTCAAAGCCGATGACCGCATTCGTTTCTATCCGCTCAGCATCGAACAAGCCAATGCGCTAGAGCGTGAGCAACTTCGCCTGATCGAGACCCTACAGCCCGCAACACCGCAGCCGATTGAATTAAGTGTGGCGAGCAGTCAGCCCGACATGGCGACCTTGGCTGATCTATCGGCCACAACCTTACCTGATCTGAATATCACCACTCTAGGCAGTACGATTCTAGCCAGTCGTGAACAAACGGCGTTGGCACCACGAGCGGTGTATCGCCAAGCAGGTGACAGTCATATCCTGCTGGAATATGGCGACAATGTACTGGATCTGGCACTACGGCTCAGAGTGCATCAATTGATTCAGATGCTACGTGCAGCGCAGGTCGAGGGCATCTTGGAGTTGTCACCGGGGGTACGTTCGCTACAAATCAAATATGATGGTCTGATCTTGTCACAGGCGGCATTGATGCAGATCTTGTTGACGCTTGAACAGCAGATGGGCGACCTCAGTCAGATCAAAGTACCTTCACGGATCGTACATTTGCCGATGGCTTTTGAAGACAGTGCCACCTTGGCCGCCGTGGATCGTTATCAACAAAGCGTTTGTTCGCAAGCACCGTGGTTGCCGAATAATGTCGATTTCATCCAACGCATCAATGGTCTGGCGCAGCGTGATCAGGTTAAACAGATCTTGTTCGATGCACATTATCTGATTTTAGGTTTAGGCGATGTGTACCTGACCGCACCATGTGCAGTACCGATTGATCCACGGCATCGTCTGCTGAGCTCAAAATACAATCCCGCACGTACTTTCACCGCAGAAGGCACGGTGGGCATCGGTGGCATGTATATGTGCATCTATGGCATGGACTCACCGGGAGGCTATCAATTGGTGGGGCGGACTTTGCCAATTTGGAATCGATTTAAAAAGAACAAACAATTTGGTGATCAACAATGGTTCCTGAGATTTTTCGATCAGATCAAATACTTCCCTGTTTCTGAGGCCGAATTAGATCAATGGCGTTTGGACTTTGAACATGGACAGGCGCAGATTCAGATTGAAGAAACCGAATTTGATTATGCCGCCTATAGCCAGTTCCTTCGCGATGAACAGTCCAGTATCAATGACTTCCAACAGCAACAGCAGCAGGCTTTTCAGGTTGAGATCGATCGTTGCCAAGCATTACCGTCGCTGCCCGCTGAACTTGAACTCGCAGATGAGAGTCAAGTGGACTACACAGGCTATACGGCCTTGAATGCATCAATGACAGGGAATATCTGGAAAATATTGGTTGAAGAAGATCAACAGGTGAAAAAAGGCGAGACAGTGGCGATTATCGAGGCGATGAAAATGGAGTTGCCGGTATTTGCTGAATGCGATGGACAGATCAAAGCGTTGCTGTGCCGTGCAGGGCAGACTGTACATCGGGGAGAAGCCTTGTTGTATCTACAGGCTGAACCCACAGCTCAGTCAGCACAAAAGTCAGAGAGCAAAGTGGCATAAGTTGGCTATGCTGATGCTGTGTTGTAGTCATCAGCACAGTCTTTTTCAATAACAGGCTGTGCTTTTTGCTGACTTAAATGCGTGTCTGTGCTGTTTGCTGATTTAATTGAGTGCCTGTTTGGCTTGATGGCGTTGATCCAACAGTGCAAACAGTGCCGAACCACAGATCAAGGCGACACCAATCAGACAAGTCATCCCCCAACCACCATGATGCCAACCGTAGACGCCAAGGGCTGAACCACTGGCACCACCAGCAAAATAGCTGGTCATGTAAATTGAGTTAATTCTTGACTTGGCATCTGGGCGTAGACGGAAAATGATGCTTTGGTTGCTGGTATGCAGCAACACCAAGGCCAAGCTGATCAAACCATAGCCGAAGACATAGCTGATGAGATATTGACCGCCAAAATACAGCAAGATCCAGCTGATAAAGAAGGTCAGTATCCCAAGCCAAGTCAATAAACCGGTGTGACCTTGATCGGCAAATTTACCGATTTGTGCCGTGGCCAACGCCGCGAAGACCCCAACAATGGTCACAACACCAATCAATACATCGGTGAGTCCAAAAGGTTCTGAGGTGAGAAGAATGGCAATGGTCGAAAACAAGGTACTCATTGCAGCAAAGGCAAAGCCACCCATCACCGAACGATAGACGAGGCGTTTTTCTTCAGTAATCAATCGAGCCATGGATTGGAAGATTTCCAGATAGCTCATTTTTGAAGTGGCTACAGCAGGCAACTTGGCTTTGAGCATTGCTGCCAATCCAAGCATTAACACCGCACTGAGCATATAGATCACTTTCCAATTAAATAGATTGGACAGTAGACCGGCCAAACTGGTTGAAAGCAGTAATCCCACCAATAAACCACTCATCAAGAAGCCAACCACTTCACCGGTTTTTTCAGGCTTGGTGGCAATGGCTGCCAATGGAATCAACACCTGCGCCGCGACAGAAAACATCCCCACGATAATGGTGCCGATCCACAGCATTTCTAAGCTAAAAGCAAAGCTACAGATCAATAGGCCGATGGCTGCAAACAACATCAATAAAGGAATAAATTTGGTTTTGTTGACGATATCGCCCATAGGAACGATAAACAGCAAACCCAACGCATAGGAGACCTGAGCAAAGGTCACGGTTAATGCTGCTTGTGATGCGCTGACCGCATAGTATTGTTGAATGGAGTAGATCAACGGTTGGCTATAATAGTTGGCGCCCGCACAGAGACCACAGGCCACTGCCATTAACCAGAGTAGGGGCTTATTTTGACTAATATCAAATACAGGGGACATCGAATTTCCAATACTTTGCAATCATAAACAATATGCAGTTGCTTCAACTTCAATCAACATTCCAGTCAAGGCGAGGCAATTGACAGGCACCAAGGTACAGGCAGGAAAAGCGCGATCCTGCCACAGTCTTTGCATGGCTTGTATGAGCAGTTGATGTTTTTTTGAATTGTGTTCAACGACATAGATGCGTAGAACAGCGATGTCGGCCAGTGTAGCATCTCGATCTTTTAAAATAAAAGTGATATTTCTAAAGGCTTGTTCGACCTGATGAACAAAGTCACTAGAGAGTTGGCCCTGTTGATTTTGCCCACCTTGACCTGAAATGTGTAAGGCGCGTAAATAATGCCGTACTTCAGCCACATGGCTAAAGGCGAAAGGACGTGGATTAAACAGTTGCTCAGGATTGACCAAGGCAAAACTATGTAGCTGTTGGGTATTGGGAAATTTCATGATCGTGTTCTCGTTGATGCCTGAGCTCGGATAGGATCATGCTAGTATCAAAGCTCAAGTATGGTTGAGGTCAACAACAATGTCAGAAAAAGATGCACATCAATGGATCAGCATCGGCGAAGTGGCACAGCGCAGTGGGGTGAGTGTCTCTGCGATTCGTTTTTATGAAGAAAAACAGTTGATCTGGAGTGTGCGCACTGAAGGCAATCAACGACGTTACCAACGTGCCATATTACGGCGTATTGCAATCATTAAGGTGGCGCAACAGGTCGGCATTAGCTTGGAAGATATTAAAAGCGCATTAGCGGTGTTGCCCAAAGATCGGGTGGCGAGCAGTGCAGATTGGAAAAAGATGTCGGTCAAATGGCAGGCCGATCTGGATCAAAAGATCTTGGGCTTGCTGCGTTTAAGGCAACAATTGGATAAATGTATTGGTTGTGGTTGTTTGTCATTGAAACAGTGCCCACTACGCAATCCAAATGACAAATTTGCAGAAGAATCGAATGGGGCACATTTTCAAGATATGTTGCAGAGTTTGATCAGCCTAGAGGCTTTCTCATCCGTGTTCGATGACTAATTGCAATTGTTCGATACGGCCCGAAGCACCGATCCAAAAAGGACGATTATGCTCGCCGTGACCAAAACTACTGCATTGATACAGTGGAATTTGCAACGGATCTAAGTGCTCAGCAAAGATTTGAGCAATGCTATGTGGGACATTTTTCTGTGGGCATTGATAGAAATCTCCCATCACCACGGCAGTTAATTGACTGAGATCAATACTTTGCAAAAGTTGCGTCAGACAACGTTCCAAGCGATAAAACGGTTCGCCGACATCTTCAAGCATTAATATGCTGGGTTGGGTCAGCTTTAAAGCATGCGCTGTACCTTGTAAGCAACAGAGTACAGTGAGGTTACCACCCAAGACTTGAGCAGGCCCAATGCTTGCCGTGCTTGAGGGTTGAAGGGCTATTGCATTTTCGGCACTGAGCACATAACGATTGGTATGCAGCGCATTTTTATTGCTGCTACTGCGTTCTGTGCTGAGTAGACGAATCACCTCTAGGGCATCCGAGGAAATCGGACTTTGTTCAAGATTCTTGCAGGCGATTTCCTGAAACACCGGTGCATGCAGGGCTTGACCACCGTGCATGGCCACATAGTTTAACAATACCGTACTGTCCGAATAACCAATGATCGGTTTGGTCAAGATCCATGGCTCTAAATACGGCAATAACTGCGCAGCGCCAGTTCCACCACGACCGCACCAAATCGCATCCACACTGGGGTCCATACAGGCTTGCTTGAGGTCTTGTAGGCGTTGTTCAACAGTACCAGCGAGATAGCGATATTGTGCCGTCATATGCGGGGCTAAGCTGACTTGATGGCCAAGTGCTTGTAAATGTTGTTGTGCCAATTCGATTTGGTCTATTTCAACACAACTGCTGGGTGAAACAATTTGAAAATGCATAATGAGTCCAGAGTAAAGCCGCTGAGCGTTGAGCCGAATACATCGGGGTGTCTCGTGCCTAATGAGCAAGTTTCTTTTTTGACAAGGTGATGATCATAATTCCAATAATATTCAACACACAACCCAACCATTGTATGGCATTGAGTTGTTCACCCAAAAAAGCCACAGCCAATAAAATGGTCAAAATTGGTCCGATTGAAGCAATCATGGCAGATTGGGAGGCGCCAATATAACGAATCCCTTGCATCAATAAGATGGTGGGTAATACTGTGACCAAGATCCCCAGTCCGACACCATAGCCCAGTACTGCAGGGGGGAGTGCCTTGATCAGGGCTAAGGGTTCAGGCGTAGCAATGATGAAATGCACTAAAGTGCCTATACAAGCGATGCTCAGTGCCAATCCAGTAAAGTTCCATGAACCAAATTTTTGTATCAATCGTGGTGTGAGCAACAAGTAACAGGCAAAGGCCACAGCGCTGGCAAAAACCAAACTGACCCCAAGCCAAAAGTGCTGTTGCTGCGGGGCGCTATTTTGTTCCTGCAACATTACCAATACCGTGCCCCCATAACTCAGGGCAATGGCAAATAGGCTGCGTAAGTTGAGTCTTTGGCGGTAAATTACACTCGATGCCAACACAGTGAGGGTGGGGTAGAGAAATAAAATGATCCGCTCTAAGGATGCACTGATATACATCAAGCCGATAAAGTCTAACCAACTGGCAAAATAATAACCCAACAAGCCTGCAAGGATCAGCAATAGCCAATCGTGGCGGCTGATCCCGACATTGTGATGGCGAAATAGCCAACACATGATCAGAAAAAAGGGCAAAGCACTGCCCATCCGAATCGCCATCAGACTGGTCGCATCGAGTAAAGGAGACAGGGCATAGGCTTGTTTGATAAAAATGGCCTTACTGCTAAACAAGAAAGCAGCCCCGATTGCACAGAGTGTACCTAACTGGATCTGATTGATTTTATGAGTCATCTTCATTGTTTTGACATGAGCCTGCGGACTAACTGCTCAGAAGTGGCCTTTGAGTATAAGCAGTTTAGGACAAAATGTGTCAGCCATGCGCGTTTTATCGCAGCAGGATTGTTGAAATGGCTGGATGTCAGCATTGTTGCCTTAAAATGGTGCAATATTGAGCGGATTTATAAAAATATGATCACAACATCATTTGTCAAAATGGCAAATGGATTTTTTTAAGAAATTTTTTATCTGCATTCTGACAGCACAATAGGGTTGAAACAGTCAATGCTTTTGCCCATTCAAAGACGGTATAAGCAGTGATGTTGTCGTGTTAGAGAACTTCACTTTCGCACTGAGCATGAATAGCGTTTGGCCTTCGCTGTGGGCAGGTTGTTTTTTTGTCACTGCAGTCAATCGATCGCTTGAAAATGGATGAGATACTTAAATCATCTGTGCTTGGGCAGTGCGGGCTTGCAATGATTTGGCATCCATCCTAGGCAGATATGTCAATTTGATTTTGAACGTTGCTGACAAATTTTGGCTAAGCTATTGATTTATACGAGGTGATTCGGTTCGCAATCCGACCAAAGTCTGGTAGTTGATAAGCTGGGAAATGGATGTTGCCAGATTTAGGCAAAACCGACGGATTATAGCGACATAAAAGAATGAGATGAACTATCAGTTCAAAATGATGCCATTTATTAAATAAATAGTAGGTAGTATTTTAAAATAGTTCAATTAAACTCCAAAAAATCAGTACAAAACGCATCCTAGGGGGAAGCATTGCAATGACTGCAATGCTGACTTGAGAAAACATTAGCTTGAGGAACGCTCATGCAGATCGGAATTCCAACGGAAACTATCGTCGGTGAACATCGTGTCGCTGCGACGCCAGAGACCGTAAAGAAGTTGATTAACGCTGGTCATCATGTGGTCATTGAACGCGGCGCTGGAGTTAGAGCCGCGTATATTGACAGTGCATATGAACAGGTTGGTGCCCAAATTACCCAAGATGCCTATGCCGGCAGTGCGATTATTTTGAAAGTTCGCGCCCCCCAAGGTGAGGAAATTCAGAAACTTACCTCAGGCAGCACGGTGATTGCGATGTTTGATCCTTATCGCAATACCGAACTCGATCAATTTGCGGCACAGCAGGTCAGTGCCTTTGCGCTGGAGTTGTTACCGCGGACCTTGTCTCGTGCACAAAACATGGATGTGCTGTCTTCGCAAGCCAATCTCGCAGGTTATAAATCGGTGTTACTCGCTGCAGCAGAATATCAACGTATGTTTCCGATGCTGATGACTGCAGCGGGTACGGTAAAACCGGCACGTGTGGTGATCATGGGTGTGGGCGTTGCGGGTCTACAAGCCATTGCAACTGCGAAGCGCTTAGGTGCCATTGTGGAAGCGACTGACTTACGTCCAACGGCCAAAGAACAAGTGGAATCTCTGGGTGGAAAATGGTTAGACGTTCCGATGTCTGATGAAGAAAAACAAAAAGCTGCCGATGCCGCCAAAAATGGTTATGGCTGGATGCCCGGTGAGCAATATATCAAAGATCAAAATATCATCGTGGATAAAGCGGTTTCCAATGCCGATATCGTGATTACCACGGCGTTGTTGCCGGGTCGTAATGCGCCACGTCTGATTAAAGCTGAGACGGTTGCCAAAATGAAGCCGGGTTCAATCATCCTCGATATGGCGGTTGAGAGTGGCGGTAACGTAGAAGGTTCAGTCTGCGGCGAAAATGTGGTGACTGAAAATGCAGTAACCATCCTTGGCATAGCGAATATTCCAGCGACCTTGTCGACTGAAGCTTCAGCATTGTATGCACGTAACGTTTTTAATTTTGTCGAAACATTATTTGATAAAGAGCAAACTTTTGCGATTAATCAAGCCGATGAAATCCAAAAAGCCCTACTCATCACTCATGACGGCCAAGTGCTGTTCCAGCGTGGTTAAGGAGACAGTTCATGGTTGAAACTATTACGATTTTCGTATTGTCCATTTTTGTGGGTTATTACGTGGTTTGGGGGGTAACACCCGCTTTGCATACGCCGCTGATGGCGGTGACCAATGCCTTGTCTTCTATTATTGTGGTGGGTGCAATGTTGCAAACCGTCGGTATGCCTGTGATTGGATTAGAAGCCAATGTTGCATTTCAAAGTGTCAATGTCATCAGTGTACTAGGGGCTGTCGCTGTGTTCTTGGCCAGCATTAATATTTTCGGTGGTTTCGCAGTGACAGCGCGCATGCTGGAAATGTTTAAGCCAAAGCAAAAGAAATAAAAGGGCCGAGCCATGGAATTTATTCAAGAAAATGCAAATTGGTTGTACTTGGTTGGGGCGATCCTGTTTATCTTAACCTTGCGTGGTTTGTCTGGTCCAAAGACCGCCATTCAGGGCAATCGCTACGGCATGATCGCGATGGCGATTGCTGTATTAACCACTTTCTTTGTGGCGGATCATCCGGTGATTTGGATGATCGGTGGGGCAATGGTGCTGGGAGCGATCGTGGGTATCGCGCGTGCGCGTACCGTACCGATGACCCAAATGCCTGAAACCGTTGCGTTAATGCACTCTTTGGTCGGTCTGGCTGCGGTGCTGATTGCTATTGCTGCGATTCTGCATAACAACCAATTGATTGAATTGTTCGCCAAAGATGAAGCGGCATTGCTGACTGCTGGCGTTGAACAGAGTCACATGAACAAGGTTCATTTATTTGAATTGTTCGTGGGTTGCTTTGTCGGCGCGATTACCTTTACCGCTTCAGTCTTTGCCTATGGTAAGTTGGCGGCGAAAAAGTGGGCCAAGACCATTTCAGGTGCATGGGTGAAACCGCTACAAGCCTTGATTTTTATTGCAATGTTGGCTTGTGGGATTTACTTCTTTACCACTGCAAATATGCAAGCTTTCTGGGCGATGACGGCATTGGCTTTGGTTTTCGGTTGGGTGTGGATTGCGCCTGTCGGTGGCGGCGATATGCCAGTGGTGGTATCACTACTCAACTCCTTCTCAGGTTGGGCGGCTGCAGGGATTGGTTTTACCCTAGAAAACAATATGTTGATCGTGGCAGGCTCACTGGTGGGTTCATCAGGTGCAATTTTGTCTTACATCATGTGTAAAGCCATGAATCGTTCAATCATCAACGTCCTGTTTGGTGGTGCGATGGGCGGGACTGCGGTTGCGAGCAATGCAGATGCAGGTGATAAAGTACAGCGCAACCATCGTTCAGGTTCAGCAGATGATGCCGGTTTCTTGATGTCAAATGCTGACAGTGTAGTGATTGTACCGGGTTATGGTATGGCTCAAGGTCGCGCACAGAATGCGGTTAAAGAGTTGGCGAACTTACTCAAAGAACAAGGTGTTACGGTACGCTTTGCCATTCATCCAGTTGCAGGTCGTATGCCAGGTCATATGAACGTGTTATTGGCTGAAGCTGATGTACCTTATGAAGACATCTTGGAAATGGATGAGATTAACTCAGACTTCCCCGCTACAGATGTGGTGTTGGTGATTGGTGCCAATGATGTGGTCAATCCTGCAGCAAAAGATGATCCAACTTCACCGATCTATGGCATGCCGATCCTTGAAGCGCACAAAGCGCGAACCATTATGGTGATCAAGCGCTCAATGGCAACGGGTTATGCTGGACTAGACAATGACTTGTTCTACAACGACAAAACTATGATGATTTTCGGTGATGCTAAAAAAGTCGTCGAAGATATGACCAAAGCCATCAATGGCAATGGCCACTAAGTTCTGATACTTCATTCTAACAATTCGTTCTAACACTAAGTTCTGAGCGCAATCTTATTGAAAGAAAAAACCACCTTCGGGTGGTTTTTTGAATGCGAAAAGAGCGACATAAGTAATGCTGGGGGTTTTGAAGTTTCGCGTTTTTTAAGATGGTAAAAAAAAATCGCTGCTGTTTAATAATTTAATTTAGATATTCAGGAACAGTGATTAATGTATAATATTCGTTAAGAAAAACTAACAATAACTTTTATTATATTAATCATTGGTTTATGGTGGTTGGTTAGATTATATAAATTTCACCTGAGTGGTCTGGATATAAATAAGCCTTAAATTGGTTAAAAAATATTGAATCTAAGCGCTGTATTACATAAACTTGTTAAAATTTGAATACTTTTATACGTCTTGAGTAAATGTGTTTATGCGAAATGTGGTGTTTTTATTTTTGATATTTAAAGACAGACAACGACTACATAAATTAATCCGATAGGAAAGCTCGTTCATGGGAGTACTTAGATTTCTTCTTGTTATCCTGATGGTCGCTATTTCTTCAATGACACTGGCTGCAACAGGGTGGTCTGACAACGATGTTCGAGCGCTGAATGTTGCACCAGATTTTACCCTACTATTGTTGGGTGGTCTGTTCGTTATGCTGATGCAGGCAGGTTTTGCCATCATCGAAGGCGGCTATGACCCTGAATCTAAAACTTTCTCTATCTTCTTAATTAATTATCTTGCCGCATTTGTAGGCAATATTTTATATTCCTTCGCATTATTTTTATTCTGTTTTCTATTTGGCGACCACCTGCATCAATTTGGACTCCCTTTCCAAAGCTGGCAATGGCACTTTTTCATCTTTTATATGCTGATGGCGACCACCGTTACCATGGTGGTCAGTCGTATTATTCCTAGAAATATTAGCTTATTACAATATTGGTGGATTGCATTGTTTATCTCTGGTGTGATTTTCTCAGCACTGAGTCGTTGGGTCTGGGGTCAAGGAAATGAAATAGAAGGGTTTCTACGAAACCTCGGATTCATTGATTTCGCTGGAGCAACGGTGGTGCATTCTACTGCTGCATGGATTGTGCTTGCTGGCTATTGGGTACTGGGTCAAGAACAGCAGGAGCTTATTCGCCGTAAAGATGTCATGTTTAGTGATTATAAATTATTGTCTATGGCCTTGGCGGGTTTTATCCTGTGGTTGGCTTGGTCAGGTCTTAATATCGGTTATATCTCAGCGCAACGTATCGACATACAAGATGTGGTGATTAATACCATTGCAGCCTTAAGCGGTGCAGTGATAATGGTTATCGCCTTGGGTATTATGACTAAACAAAAAATAAGCTTTGAAAAATTGATTAAAGCAGCCTTAGGTGGTCTGGTGGCGATTACAGGGTGTGGCGGTATGGTCTCCATGTCCAGTTCTTTGTGGATCGGAGCAGTCGCAGGTTTGATGGTGTTTATTTTAATTGAGCAACTTAAGCGTTGGATTACAGCAAAAAATATAGTCGATGTCTTGGTTATTCATGGCTTATGCGGTGTGTGGGGTACCCTAGCTGTGGTCTTTGCCGATCGAAGTACAATTGTTGATCGTCAGCAGGTCAGTTTATTGACCCAAGGGCTTGGCGTATTGGTGACTTTTGTGTGGAGTATGGGCTTAGCCATTGTGTTGTTTAAGTTGGTACATTGGTATGGTGTGAAAATGAATCCCCCGATCCAGAACAAACGCTAGCCAACACTTAAGCTGTATACGAGGACGAGACAAAGTTTTAAAAAAGATCGATTTAAAAAGAAAAAATGAGGCAATAAAAAAGCGACTTAAGGGTCGCTTTTCGATGCTTTAGGCAACAGAGTCAGGGTTGACACGCCATAAACTTTCGAGATCGTAAAATTTACGTGCAGTCGGTAACATCACATGAACGACCACAAAGCCAAGATCAATTAAGATCCACTCTGCATCACGTTCACCTTCAATACCAATAGGTCGGAATCCTGCTTTACGAGCTTCATCAGCGACATTGTCTGCCAATGCTTTCACATGACGCGTTGAAGTACCACTAGCGATCACGATAGCATCAGAAACATTACTAATACTGCTTACATCCATTTCAAGGATGTCTTTCGCTTTCACGTCTTGAAGTGCTTCTTGCACAACTTTTAAACAAGTTTGGATATCTTGTTGTTGGCTCGGTATCGATAGTTCGTGAGAATTAGAAGCGCTGGGCGATGGTTCTAAATTCATTTGAAGTTTAATTTCCTGAAAATTACTCATTGGTTAATATAGCGCCTTTGCCACTAAAATTCAATTCTTGCAGTGCTTAGTTGGCAACTTATCTAACATCAGGCATTGAAAAATAGCCTGACTGCCATGTAAATGACTGTTCTGTGTGTCCTAAGGGTTGATATTCCGCTGCGATAAAACCGCGATATGGACTATTGATAACCGTTTGGAAAAAATCTGAAAAATCGATATTGCCCGTATCTGGCTGATGTCTGCCTGGGCAGTCAGCAAACTGAATATGACCAATCTGTTCTAGGTTGTCTAGAAAACACTGGCTTAGATTTTCGTTCATCATCGCCATGTGGTAGCAATCGTACTGCAGTTTCAGAGCGGGATGTTGCACTTGATCAAGCGCATGTTGTCCCTGAGCCATAGTTTGTAATAAAAATCCTGGCATATTGATGCCATTGATCAGTTCGATCAACGGTTGAATCTGGGCGCGAGCAAGACGTTCTGAAGCCACACGCAGATTGGCATAGAGCGTATCTAGGCAAGCATCCAATGCGACGCCCTCACTTTGACGGCCCGCCAGGATATTGACACTGGGGACATTGAGTTGCGTGGCATAGTCGATGGCTAGATCCAATGCAGCAGAAAACTCAGCTTCACGGCCAGGGACACCTGCAAGTCCACAACCGCCTTGCATTAGATCTCCTGCTGGGACATTGATCAGGCAAAGACTGAGCTGATGTTGTTGTAGCGTTTGTGAAAGTGTGGCGACTGAAAGCTCATAGGGAAATTGGATTTCCACATGCTCAAAGCCATGCGCTTTTGCCAAGGCAAAACGTTGCAGTAAGGGGACTTCCGTAAAAAGCATGGAAAGATTAACTGCAAGTTTTGACATGTTAGATTCCTTTTGGATTCCCTTAACGAAAGGCGTTGATGTGGTCATTGAGCTCGGATGGGGGCTTATTGTTCCACTTGTAGGATCACTGTGGACAGATCAGCCTCTGCATAGTGTTGTTGATGTTGTTGCAATTGATCCAGTGCTTGTTGAGCGACAGGAATATGCAGATCAAATTGTGCAGCCAATTGAACCGCGTTATTTAAATCTTTGGATAGGGTTTTGACTTTCCATTGCACAGGCTCAAATTGATGGCTGGCCATACGCGGGCTCAATATTTGAAAGGGTTTAGAGTCAGCGAAACCGCCAGCGAGTGCGGGCGCTAGTAGTGAGGTATCGACGCCAGCATGTGCGGCTAATGCCACTGCTTCAGCAATTAAGGTGCTGTTGGCAGCGACGATCAATTGATTGCAAATCTTGGTGGCTTGACCTGTACCCACCGCACCCATACAGGTGACCCGTTGCGCAAGGACATCATAAATAAAGCTTAATTCTTGGATGATTGTCTGATCACCGCCAGCAAAGATCACCAAGCTGCCATTTTCCGCACCTGTGACTCCACCAGAAACAGGGGAATCAATCCAATGCACCTGTTGTTGCTGAGCCTGATCCGCCAATACATGGGTGCAACCTACAGAGAGACTTGAGAAATCGACAATGACCTGTTCAGAGCGCAAATGCGGTTGGATCTGGGTATAGACACTTTGCATGGCCTGATCGTCAGAAAGACAGGTCAATATGACCGAATAATCCCCAATCTGATCCAGTGCTAAAGCATGTGCACCGATCTCCAATAGGGCATCACAGGCACTCGGGGTTCTGTTCCACACCGCAACTTTGAGCCCCGCATGGCACAATCGAGTGGCCATGCGACTCCCCATCAATCCCATACCTAAAAAAGCAATCTGTAGTTGAGGATTTAAAGGCATATTCTTGATCTCGCTCAATGAACCTTGCAAAAGGGGTGGATGGGAGGCTGTTCAGGGTCTTGAATGCTTGACACTCAAAAATTAGCGATACTGGCGTGGCTGAAATTCAACTTCTGGATTCTTGTCTTTTTTACGCGCCAATTGACTATTTTTACCCAATAACAATTTGAGTTGCCAGATCTTTTCGAGACGTAAGGATTTATTCGGACTGTGTTCCATCGCATCCAAGACACGTTTTACCGCAACCAATGCATCTGGCGAGCGACTTTTCAGTTCCTCGGCAATCTCAAGTGCTTTGACTAAGGGCTGTTCAGACACATGGGTGACCAAGCCAATATCATGCGCATAGGCACCATCAAAGATACGTGCCGTTAAACTAAGTTCTTTGGCCAGATCCAAGCTGATAATGCCTTTAATGCTGCGGGTAAGCCCCATATCAGGCACTAAGCCCCAACGACTTTCCATAATCGACATTTGAGTCTTGGGATGCGCGATACGAATATCCGCAGCTAAGGCCAATTGCATGCCCGCACCAAAGCAAAAGCCTTCGATTGCAGCAATTACCGGCACTGGCAGTTGTTGCCAAATCAGAAAGGCTTTTTGAAATAAACTTTGCCCCGGTTTGACCAATTCCCAGGCCGCATAGAGTCGGTTTTTGGGATTATTCAAGTCACTGAGATCAATACCTGCACTAAATACATCAGCTTCACCGGTCAAGATCACGCAACGAATGCTACGATCTCGTTTGATTTTTTCTGCGGCATCGACCAATTCACGCAATAATACAAAACTCATTGCATTGCGTTTTTGTGGGCGATTGAGGTAGACCGTCGCGATCCCATTTTGATTTTCAATTCGGACTAATGACATGATTTTACACTCTTATTTGTTTTCAAACGCAGCATAACATGCACCTCTAGGTGATGCATGACAGGGCAGTCACCCAAAAAAGCTTGCCAAAGTTAATCACTTTGGCGCAGATCCCTTAGCTGTGATTCGCCATGGTTTGTGCGGCTGCGACCACATCCGCAATCACCTGTTGCAATTCGTCAAAACGACTGACCACTTCTTGAATAAACTGCTGATCTGCTTTGCGACGTTCTTTACGTAAAGTGGATACAAACTGTTCAAAATCACCTGTGACCTGTTGTAGTCGTGGGGTTCCTACATAACGCGTCGCACCATAGAGGCGATGCAACACATGTTCTAACTGTGGGAAGTCTTCGAGTTCAATCAGGTGTTGGATCTCGGTACATTCCGTTGGAAAACTATCGACCAACATCTTAAGCAAATCTTGGGCAAGGTCCTCTTTGTTGGCGGCCAGTTGTAAGCTCTGGTTCCAATCCAATACTTGCGGATCTACTCGATCAATATAGATGTTTTTTTCATTTTGTTGCAGCGGTTTAATAAATTTATCCGTGGTCCAATGCGTCAAAATCTGGATGATTTGCTCGATTTGGATTGGTTTGGTGACGTAGTCATCCATACCGACCTTGAGTAGTTTTTGTTTTTCCTCAGCCAAGGCATGTGCGGTCAGCGCAATGATTGGCATACGCATACCATCTAAAGTGGATTCAAGTGAACGGATGGCACGCGTGGTATCGATCCCCGACATCACCGGCATTTGTATATCCATAAACACCAGATCAAATGGTTTTAAGCCTTGCTCAACCCGTTGTTGGATAATGTTCAGCGCTTCTTGACCACTCATGGCTTTGCTGGTCTGCACATTGAGCTCACCGAGTAGTGCTTCAAGGACAATTAAGTTTGGCAGATGGTCATCTACTGCCAAGATGTGTAGATCACGATCTTTAAAGTCATCATGGAGTTCAGGTGAAAAAAGCGGTTTGTTTTCCAATAATTGTATTAATGCCGCACGGCTCAAGGGTTGATATAGGGCGCGCGCTTTAAACTGATGCAACATGTTTGGATCTAGGGTGGTTTGATAGCCGTAGACGGCAAGATTGCCCTGATAGCGACCACGAATTTCCTTGAGTAATGCTTCAGTATCCCCACTATGATCGACAATCAGCCAGGTGTCTTCATTCGCGGCTTGGGCCAATGAATTAAGGCGGCTAAATAGGTCCAAAATCGATTGGGTTTCAGTATGTTGTACTGCATAGTTTTCGAGGTAGTGGCGCATCACATTTGCCGTTGCAGGGTGCGATACATAAGACACCACATGCATATGGTCGAAGTTTGGATGTAAAATCTGGACATCATTATCAAGTTCAAACATCGCAGTAAACCAGAAGGTTGAGCCTTTTTCGGTTGGTGCGCGCTCTTGGTTGTCCTCAAAGCCAATTTGACCATGCATGAGGCTGACCAATTGTTTGGAAATCGCGAGGCCTAGACCTGTCCCGCCAAATTGACGAGTAACGGAGGCATCGCCTTGTGAGAATGACTCAAATAGGCGTTTACGATCGGTGCCACTGAGTCCAATACCACTGTCTTGGACACTAAAGTGCAATAACCATTGATTGGAATCGTGGTGTTCCATTCGAGCACGAACAATGATTTCGCCATCTGGGGTAAATTTAATGGCATTGGAGATCAGGTTGGTCAAGATTTGCTTCACCCGGAGCGCATCACCAATCACATGTCGCGGCACATTATCCGCATAGTAAAAGGCCATGTCGATCTGCTTTTGAGCAGCCAGTGGTGACAACATATCCATAACATCGAAGATGGCTTCTTCAAGATCAAAGGGTGCGGTTTCGAGTTCGAGTTTACCGGCATCAATTTTGGAGAAATCCAAGACATCATTGATCAGGGCCAACAAATGCGCCGAAGATTTACGAATGGTTTGTAAATAAAGGGTTTGCTCGTGATTCAGATTTTCTTGGCGCAGCATGAGATGGATAAAGCCATCAATACTGTTTAATGGAGTACGCAGTTCATGACTGATATTGGCCAAAAACACTGACTTGGCTTGGTTGGATGAAATCGCTTGGTCACGTGCTTGTTTATAAGTGATGTTTTGCACTTCCAAGGTGTCTAAGGTACGACGTAAATCATCCTCAGTTTGTTCGGTATGTTCTTTGAGTTCTAAAAAGCTAAAGTGCAGGCGTTTCACCACACTGGCGATATCGCGTTGTAGTAGACGGAGCTCACCCGTACTATTGATCACCATATGTTGATCAAGGGTATCCGCATTTAAACGTTGTAATTGCATACGGATTTCATACATCGGCGCAATCCAGCGTCGCGAGTAGAAATTGAGACACAATAGCAGCAACAATAAAGTTAATAGACCTGTGGTAATCAACACGATCAATACCCGATATTTGGATATTTCAAGCGGTTGATTGTCCAGTTCAATCACCAACCAGACGCTGTTCGCGGGTGCTGTAGCGTTGAGACGGATACCATATAAATAGTTGCGTTGATAACTCGGTATTGGGCCGAATAGGGTGGCATTTTTGGGAATAGCAGACCACTGACGCTTACTGTTATAGCCGATACTGAGCAAGCTTTGATTGTTGGTGTCTAAGATCGCTGCACTAATGAGGTGTTTCTCATTTAGCATCTCTTGCAAAATATGCTCAGCTTGTTGAGTCTGCTGTGGATTTTGTTGCACCATCCGCAGTAACTGTTCAGCGCTATATTGATAGCGGGTCAATATTTCAACCGCAGTAAAACGTTGTTTTGAGGTCGCGGCATCCGAGGTTTCGTATAAAACCAGCAGCGTACCTACAAAAGCCAAAATCATGATTGGTACAAAAATCAAGGCGATTAATTGACCATAGGCATGATTAAGTTTTAAACGTTTATACAGTTTTTTGTTGAAATTCGACATGTGTTGAGCCACTTTTTCCCCATGCTGCGCATCTTAGCACGCTTTGTAAAAAATGCCGTTGCTTTAATCACTCTGATTAAAAAGCTATTGAAGGGGGTGCAGCGTAGTATATTTTTTCATACAATAGCGGCACCTCGATTAGGGCTAACCTCATGCGCCAAACTGATATTGACTTCCAAGCCGACTTATTTACCCTCGATCATTATGTAGGGAAAACGCCTTTGGTGCGTCTGCAACGTATGGCCAGTCCTGCGCATGCGACCGTTTTGGTAAAACTTGAAGGCAATAATCCAGCGGGTTCAGTCAAAGATCGACCGGCCTATAATATGATTATGCAAGCAGAAAAACGCGGCGAGATTAAACCCGGGGATACGCTGATCGAAGCCACCAGTGGCAATACGGGCATTGCATTGGCGATGGTTGCAGCCATGCGCGGTTATAAAATGAAACTGATCATGCCTGATAACATGAGCCAAGAACGCAAAGATGCAATGCAGGCCTATGGTGCTGAACTGATTGAAGTCACCAAACAAAAAGGCATGGAAGGCGCGCGTGATCTGGCCTTGGAGATGCAGCAACAAGGTCAGGGCTTTGTGCTGAATCAATTTGGCAATCCAGACAATGTCGAAGCACATTACCTCACCACCGGTCCAGAAATTTGGCAG
Organism: Acinetobacter calcoaceticus; assembly: GCF_004345325.1. Taxonomy (GTDB): domain Bacteria; phylum Pseudomonadota; class Gammaproteobacteria; order Pseudomonadales; family Moraxellaceae; genus Acinetobacter; species Acinetobacter calcoaceticus_D. The sequence continues at coordinate 52,366 of NZ_SLVJ01000011.1, read as the reverse complement.
CAGACCGAAGGTAAAATTACCCACTTTGTCAGTTCGATGGGGACGACAGGCACCATTATGGGCGTGTCTAAATACTTAAAAGAACAAAATCCTGATATCCAAATCATTGGCCTACAGCCTGAAGATGGTGCCAGTATTGCCGGCATACGTCGTTGGCCTGAAGCTTATTTACCAAGTATCTTTGATCGTCGTCGTATTGATCAGGTGATTGATATTCCGCAAATTGAAGCTGAAAAAACCATGCGTAAGTTGGCGCGTATGGAAGGAATCAGTGCGGGGACCTCTTCAGGTGGCGCCGTATGGGCCTCATTGTTATTGGCTGAGCAGCATCCGGATGCGGTGATTGTATGTATCGTGTGTGACCGCGGGGATCGCTATTTGTCTACTGGTCTTTTTTCGGTAGATGACCAACAATAAGTCCTGTTCCTCTATCGTAGAGGCATGGTGAGCCAGCATTTGGGCTGCACTCACCACTTGCGGGTCAATCATGGGAGTTAAATACGCTATGCGTCTGCCTGTTCTGGTTTTTGATATAGAGACATTGACGGACTTAAAGGCTGGAGCACATCTGTACGGTTTGGATCTTGAACCCGCCGATTTAGAGCAGGCTCTTGCTAAGCTGCGTAGACAAGAGTCTGGAACTGATTTTCAACGTATTCCTCTACATGAGATCGTGTGTATCTCGGGGCTGTGGATCGATGAAAATGGTGCCATAACCTTGTTCTCATTTACTCAGCAACAATATACCGAAGCTGAGATTCTGAGCAAATTTCTGTCTATATTTGATAAACGCCATCCAACTTTAGTGAGTTGGAATGGTTCACAGTTTGATTTGCCTGTGATTTTATCGCGCGCCATGTATCACGGATTATCTGCACCAAGTTTGTTTGATCAGGGCGAAATTGACACGCAAAAGCGTTATAATAACTACCAAAATCGTTACCACCACCGTCATGTCGATCTCATGGATGTCATGGCGATGTTTAATGGACGTCATTTCCAGAAACTCGATGATATTGCGCATTTAATGGGTTATCCCGGTAAACGCAGTATCAGTGGATATGTGGTTCCGGAGTATGTCAAAAATAAGCAATGGCTTGAGCTGAGCAGCTATTGTGAAGGTGATGTGCTGAACACCTGGTTATTGTACTTACGTTGGATGTTGCTCAAAGGTCAATTGCTGACCGAAGACCATCGTTTATGGATCAATGCCACGATTGCCTATTTACAGGGCCAAGCTCAGCAACAGGATTTTTTAAAGGTGTGGCGTGAGACTTCACAACAAACGCCATTTACCATGTCTGATTTTCAATCTTTCTAATATTTAAGCATTGGGTTCAATTTTGAAACGTCGCTTTAAAACAAGCAGCAAACCTAAAGTCGTATCGCTTCCGCGCTATGTTTTCCAAGTCGATCGTCTGTCCCATGAGGGGCGTGGCGTGGCTTTGTATGGTACAGATCCATCTCATCCAGTTGAAAAGCAAGGTAAAAAAGTATTTATTTTCCATGCTTTACCGGGTGAAACGGTACAAGCCCAACTGACCCAACAGAGTAGTAAGTTTGAAGAAGCATTCAACTTAGAATTGCTCAGTGCGCCGAGTCCGATGCGCATCGATCCTGTTTGTCCGCATTTTGGTCAATGTGGTGGTTGCAGCATGCAGCACATCCATCCAGATGAGCAAATACGACTCAAGCAAGAGGTGTTGCAGTCGCATTTAACCCATTTTGCACATCTTAAGGTTGAGCAATGGTTGCCTGCACTGCGCGCCACCCAAACTGATTATCGTCATAAAGCGCGTATTGGTGTGCGATATCTACCGCAGCAGAACAAACTGGTAATGGGTTTTCGTGAAGCACAAAGTAATAAGCTGACCGATATACGCAGTTGTAAAGTGATGCAGCAAGACTTAGATGGCAGCTTAGAAGATGTGTATGCCATGTTGTCACAGTTGAAAGGTCGTGCCGACATTGGTCATATCGAATTGACCAAAGGTGATCCTGAAAGCGCATTACTGGTTCGACACACGGCAAATTTAGCCTCTGAAGATGTAGAACGCCTACGCCAGTTTGCGCTTGATCGCAGTTGGCAGTTGTATCTGCAACCTGCAGGCAATGACAGTGTGCATCGGGTCGATCAGCCTAACGGACCAGCTGAGTTACATTATCGTTTTGAGCAGGATAATCTAAACTTTAGTTTCCATCCGACTGATTTTATCCAAGTCAATCCAAGTCTTAATGCAAAAATGGTCGATTTGGCATGCCAATTGCTGCAGCTTAAGGCCGGTGAGTCTGTATTGGATTTGTTTTGTGGACTGGGGAACTTTTCTTTGGCCTTGGCACGTCGTGTGGGTGAAAATGGCATGGTTGTGGCCGTAGAAGGCAGTGAAATGATGGTGCAGCGAGGTACAGAAAATGCACAGAAAAATCGTATCAATAATGTTACATTCTATTCACAAGACTTAACAAAAGACTTTTCACAAAAAACTTGGGCAAATCAAGGGTTTGATGCATTATTGATTGATCCGCCACGTGCGGGTGCAGAGCAGGTAATGCACTATCTGCCTAATTTTGGTGCAAAAAAAATCGTGTATGTGTCGTGTAATCCTGCGACTTTGGCTCGTGATGCTGGTATTTTGGCAAAGTATGGCTACGAGTTAAAACAGGCAGGCGTGATTGACATGTTTACGCATACTGGACATGTAGAATCCATTGCTTTATTTGAAAAAAATCAAGCGCTCAACGATTAAATGGAGAGCGAAATGAAGATGTGGTTGAAAGGAGAAGGGTATGGTCACAGTACGTGAGCTGTTACCTGCACGACTCAGTGAGTTGGCAGATGAAACGACTGTAGAACATGCCGAAGAGGCGCAGCAAGGGTTGGTTGCTTGGCTAGACCGAGTCAGTGGGATTTTAGACGGTGCCCAACTGAATCAACTGGCTGATGTTGCGCAATTGGTGTTAGACAAAGAGTTAACATTCTCAGGTCGCTACCGTAATAATACTTTTGCAACAGGTTTGGGGATGGCGGACATACTCGCCCATTTACATGTAGACGAAGATACTTTGTCTGCCGCTATGTTGTATCGGAGTGTGCGTGAAGAACTCACCACGCTAGAGGAAATTAAACTTAACTTTGGTGAAGGTGTTTATAATTTGGTCAAGGGTACCTTGGCCATGGGTAAACTTTCGGAACTGATCGAAAAAAATAAACGTCTCGAAGATCATTTTAATAATAACCAACGTGAGCACCTGACTGGCATTTATAAAATGCTGATTTCGGTGACCGAAGATGTTCGTGTTGTACTGATTAAATTGGCTGAACGTACCTATGCCTTACGTGAATTGGCCAACTCACCGAAAGAACGCCAAGAACGGGTGGCACGAGAAATTCTCACCATTTATTCGCCTTTGGCGCATCGTTTGGGGATTGCACAGTTAAAATGGGAGCTCGAAGATCTGGCGTTCCGTTTTCTTGCCCCTGATCGTTATAAAGAAATTGCGGCACTGCTCAATGAAAAACGACTTGAGCGTGAACAATATATTCAGTTGGTGGTGGAAAAACTCAAAACAGAATTGGCGGATCATGGAATCCAAGCTGAGATTACCGGTCGGGTAAAACATATTTACTCGATTTATCGCAAGATGAAGAGTAAAAACCTCAGTTTTGATCAGCTCTATGACATACGTGCAGTTCGGGTGTTGGTCAATGCGGTCCCTGAGTGTTATCACGCATTAGGCATTGCACACCAGATTTGGCGGCATATCCCGAATCAGTTTGATGATTATATTACCAACCCGAAACCGAATGGTTACCGCTCTTTGCATACTGCGGTGATCGCCGAAAGCAAGTCACTTGAAATCCAAATCCGTACCAATGAGATGCATGAAGAAGCCGAACTTGGCGTCTGCTCGCACTTTAATTACAAAGAAGGCTCTAAAAACACGGATTATTCATTTAATCATCGTTTGCATTCTTTGCGTTCGGTATTGGAAAACTATCAAGAGCGTAATGAAAATAGTGCACATCCCAATGAGGATGAGACTGAAGACTTCGAGCGTTTGCAAGATTTCGCTGGCTTTGAAAAAATCTATGTCTTTAGTCGCGATGGTGATATCAAAGAATTACCACAAGGATCGACCGTACTTGATTTTGCCTATCATGTGCATACCGAAGTGGGTAATAAGTGTTATGCAGCACGGGTCAATCAGCGTTATGTACCGCTGACCTATGCCTTGAAGACCGGTGAACAAGTTGAGATTTTAACCAAAAAAGATCGTGAACCAAACCGTGATTGGTTGGTGAACTCACTGGGTTATATCAAAACAGCACGTGCTCGCGATAAGTTAAGACATTGGTTTAGACAACAAGATCGCAGTAAAAATCTAGAAGTTGGTCGTGAGATTTTAAATAAAGAATTGTCACGTCTGGCACTGCATCCAAAAAGTATTGATTTGAGTGATTATTGTGCTCACTTCAATGTCAAAACTGGTGAAGATATCTTGGTGGCTTTGGTCAATGGTGACATTAGCCTGCATGCCTTGATTAACCAAGTCAATCGTCATATGCACTTGGATCAGGATGAACCTGAGCTGGTGTTAAAGCCGACCCTAAATCCGCGTGCCAGTCATACCTTATCTGCACATGGCATACTGATTGATGGTCTAGATAACGTTGAGCTCCATGTGGCGCAATGTTGTCAACCGGTACATGGCGAGCCGATTGCTGGATATATCACATTGAACCGTGGTGTGAGTATTCATAAAGTGATCTGTAGCGACTATGTGCGCATGATCAGTCAGGAACCTGAGCGCGCAGTAGAAGCGGATTGGGAAATGCAACCTACTCGTGGACAGAGTGTGCAGATCGTGGTGGAAGCCTATGATCGACGTGGTTTGCTCAAAGACCTGACCCAAGTGATTTTTTCTGACCAGATCAATATCCGTCAAGTGAATACCATTTCCGAAGCTGATGGTATTGCCAATATGAAGTTGCTGATAGAAGTCAAAGGCTTGGCACAGTTGTCACGCTTATTGGCACGTTTAGAGCAACAACCGGGCATTATCAGTGCGCGTCGTTTGGTGCAAGGGAACTAAGCAGCAAGACTGACCCAGTCCAGCACTGATGTATTGAACTTGAGCACTGTTGTTGAAATCTCTAAAGCCTGCTTGCAGGCTTTTTTGACATTTATCGATTGTCGGTTTAGCAATGGTTGCCTTATTGCGTATGGGGGCGAACAGATTATTTGCGTTTACTGAGTAAGAGGTTGGCCCAACGATTCATAAACTGTGGACTGACTGCAGATAGGCGATACATTAAATGGGTTTTGAGTCCGACGGGGCGATGCGTTGTGGCAAAGGGGTGATCCTTACGTACCGCAATTTTCAGTACTTGTTCAGCGACATCTTGAGCACTAAGACTGACTCCCATATTGTTGATACTGGCAGCATTCATGTCTTTGACCATGGCCGTTTGTACGAATAGTGGCATCACATCCACGACGCGGATATTGTATTTTTTCCATTCAATATCCAAGGCTTCAGTCAAACCACGCACTGCAAATTTACTGGCAGAGTAGGAGGCGAGATCCGCTTGACCATAGATGGCAGATGCAGAGGATAAATTGACCACACGGGCATGCGAAGCTTGGCGTAAGTAGGGCAGTGCGGCGTGACAACCATTCATCACACCAAGCACGTTAATATTGATACTGCGCTGATGCTGTTCTATAGGTGTATCTTCAAATGGCCCAGAATAAAGTATCCCCGCATTGTTGACCAAAATGTTCAGTTCACCAGCCCAATCACAAAAGTCACTTAAGGCGGTTTGCCATTGGCTATAATCACTGACATCGAGTTGACCTGCTCTGGCCTGAGGGCCGAGTTGCTGGGCCAAAGCTTGAGCTTGGCTGAGATTGATGTCGTAAATGCCAACGCGATAACCGTGTTGGTAAAATAGATCGGCAATTGCAGCACCAATACCCTGTGCTGCACCACTAATGAATATATTTTTGTTCATATTATGCCTATTGATTGATTTGTTTGAGCTTTGCATTTAAAGCTATTGAACACAGAATCTCCAATATAGACAAGTCATAATCGTGACTCACTCAGCAACTGAATCATTGCAATCATTTTTATACTGAATTTCACAGGACCCATTCCAATATGCACATCGAACAACTCCTTAAAATCATGCAACAGTTACGTGAACAATGTCCTTGGGATCAGGCGCAGACACCTCAGTCATTGACCGGTTATGCCATCGAAGAAGCCTATGAAGTGGCTGAAGCAGTTCATTCTGGTGATGCGCAACATGTGCGTGAGGAGTTAGGGGATCTACTTTTACAGGTGGTGTTCCAGTCGCAGATGTATCAGGAACAAGGTGCCTTTGGTTTTGATGATGTGGTGCAAACACTCTCAGAAAAGTTGATACGTCGGCATCCACATGTGTTTGAGCCTGAGCAATTCAAAGCCTTAAGTGCTGAGCAAGTCAGTCATTTGTGGCAAGAGATCAAACAACAGGAATGCCAAGGAAAAGCACCGAAACGTTTGGATGCGATTAAACCCGGACCTGCATTGTTACAAGCCCAAGCCATCCAAAAAAATACCGCGAAAATTGGTTTTGATTTTGCTGATGTAGAGGGTGCTTATGCAAAGTTTGAGGAGGAATTGGCAGAGTTTAAGCAGGCCTGTGAGCATCAGAATTCGGATGAAATGCTCGATGAACTGGGCGATTGTCTATTCTCATTAATTAATGTCGGTCGTAAACTGGATCTGTGTGCTGAAACGGCCTTGCTCAGTACCATTGGTAAAGTTAAAAACCGCTTTGCCTATATCGAAGATCAGGCACAACTACAAAATAAAGATATTCAATCTATGAGTTTGCAAGAGATGGATCAATTGTGGGATCAAGCTAAGTTGGCACTGCGATCTAAATAGCCTCAGTTGCCTGATCGATCCAGAACGCGACATAAAGTGCTCAGTCAGTGCTCAGTGAGGAGGGTGTGAGGTGGATCGGTCTAACATTAAGCTGTATAGCATCACAGACTCACCACGTATTCACTTGGGCTTGATGCTACTGCAACGACTGATATTGATGTTGATGCTCTTGCCCCAATCTGGTGTTGCCGCTGATACAGCGCAAAATCATGCCACTGCGATGCGTTTTGATCAGGACTATGAACACTGGAAACGCATGCAACAGGCACATGATCAACGCTTAATGGCCAATGCTCAGGTTGCGACTGGCGCAGTTGCTTCAAATAACAGCAATTCAAATACCGCTATCTCAAACTCAGTCGCTTTAAACTCAGCAACATCAAACTCAGCCGCTTTAAACTCAGCAACATCAAACTCAGTCGCTACAAACTCTGCCACTACAACGACAGCATCTACCTCTCCGGTTGTGGCGCTTTCCGCAGTGCAGGTCAATCTCAATACTGCAAATCTGGAGCAATTACAGAAACTCAAAGGGATTGGAGCAAAAAAAGCCCAAGCCATTCTGGATTATCGACAACAACATGGTCCATTCAAACAGATTGATGATCTTAAAAACGTCAAAGGGATCGGTGAGGTATTATTTGAGAAAAATCGCGCTCAGCTAGGTGTTTAATTGTTTGTTTTGTCGCGTTATACTGCGCAACTGACGCGAAATGCGTAGTAGAAATCTTCAAATTAAAAACTCAGATCTTGAGAATCAAATTGCCCTTTGATTGTGTTAGAGATATGATTGACACAATTAATTTTTTACGTCCTGACGTAGGAGACAGCGTCTTTTGCAAACTTTGCGCGCGTCAAAGTGTGGATTATCCACCGCCCAATTACCCTCTTCCATTTTAGATGTTATTGACAGTTTAACTCGAGCAGGCTACGAAGCATATATCGTCGGCGGTGGGGTACGTGACCTCATGCTTGGCTTAAATCCTAAAGATTTTGATGCTGTGACCAATGCCACACCTTCACAGGTCAAAGAGGTCTTTGGCCGACGTTGTCGTATTATTGGACGCCGTTTTGAGCTGGCTCATGTTTATTCCGGTCGCGAACTGATTGAAGTTGCAACCTTTCGTGCTCCGCCGAAAAAAGCGATTACTTCAGCTTCAGGCATGATCCTACGTGACAATAACTGGGGCAGCATCGAGCAAGATTTTTCACGCCGCGATTTCTCCATCAATGCCATGTATTATCAACCGCACAAGGCAATCGTGCTGGATTTCTGTCACGCAGTCAGTGATATAAAAAATAAAACCTTAAGATTGTTGGGTGATCCTTTACTTCGTTTTGAAGAAGATCCGGTACGGATGTTGCGTACCTTGCGCTTTGCAGCCAAATTAAATTTTAATATTGATGCAGATATTTTGGATGTATTCCAACCTGAATTGACTCAGCTTTTACGAGATGTTTCACCGCACCGTTTATATGATGAGTCACAAAAACTGTTTACCATGGGACACCTCAACCGTGTGTTGCCTATGCTGATTGAGTTTGGGATTTGGAAGCAACTGTTTGCAGATATTCCACCGCAGATATCAGCCTTTATTGAACGTGCAGCGAAAAATACCGATCAACGTATTCAAATTGGTAAAACCATCAATCCTGCATTTTTCTATGCAGTATTGCTTTGGGAACCGTTCTTGCAACGTTGTGATGTGTATTTGAGCAAAGGTTTGGCACCTGCAGAAGCACGTGCTCAAGCTGGACTCGATGTATTAAAACGTCAAGCAACTCGGACCATTATTCCACGATTTGCAGAAACCTTTATCCGTGAAGTCTGGGAAATGCAAAGCCGTTTGCTGAGTCCAAAACCTCAACAAATTGAGGCGCTATCTGGACATGCGCGCTTTAGAGCGGGCTTTGACTTTATGTTGTTGCGCGAGAAATCGGGTGATGAGACTACGCTGGGTATGGGCCATTGGTGGGATAACTACCAAAACCTCTCTGCTGATGAAAAAGAAAAAGCCATCAGTTTATACAATCGTCAACGTGCTCGTACTCGTCGTAAAACAGCTGAAGTGGATAGCGGTGCTAAAAACACCTCGACTCAAATTGAGCCGTTGGTCAAAGAGACTGAAAGTCGTGGTCGTCGTACCCGTAAGCCACGTGGTCAGGAAGAGCAAGCAAGCTTTAATGATGCACCGCAACGAGGACGTGGTCCACGATCTGGCGCACCAACTGGCGGTATGGATCGGGGTTCTGAGCGCCATAATCGCTCGCGTGATGGTCAAGATCAAGGTGGCATGGATCACAACCATCCAATCCTAAAACGCAAACGTGTACAACGTGATTTGACTCAAGTGGTATTTGGGCCAACACAATGAAACATCTGACCTATATCGGGCTTGGAAGCAACTTGGGTGATTCCGAGCAAATCCTTGCTGCGGCCGCGAAAAAATTGGCGGCCTTGGGTCCAGTTCAAGTGTCCAAACTCTATCAAAGCCCGCCGATGGGGCCACAAGATCAACCGCATTATCACAATGCGGTGTTGCAACTCGAAACTGATCTAGAACCTTTGGATTTACTCGATACCTTACAAGCCTTAGAACAAGAAGCCGGTCGGGTGCGCCTACGCCATTGGGGTGAGCGCAGTTTGGATTTGGATCTGTTGCTCTACGGACAAAAAAATATTAAAAATGAGCGCCTCATAGTACCGCATGTTGGTATTATGGAACGCGATTTTGTGGTGATACCACTTTTAGATTTGGATCCTACACTTCAAATCGAGGGACAGTCTTTACAGCAGCTTGACGTTGTAAAACACTCCACCCTCACTGTGCTTGCAGATTCATCTTGGGTGCAGTTTTAATCTGTAATGTGTCAAGGATGTCTGGTAGATAGAGGAAAAGCGTCATGATTAGTCTCAGTGATTTAAGACAGTTCAAACAGCAAGGCCGCAAATTTTCATGTTTGACTTGCTACGATGCCAGTATGGCAAAGGCGATGGAAAAGGCTGAAATAGACACGATATTAGTAGGTGATTCCTTAGGGATGGTCATTCAAGGCCATGATTCAACCTTGCCTGTGACGCTAGAAGATATGGTCTACCATACTGCGGCTGTGCGCCGTGGTAACCAACATGCTTTTTTGATGACTGATTTACCTTTTCTCAGCTATGCCAATGTTGAAGCTGCGGTTGCAGGTGCTAGAGCGGTGATGCAAGCAGGCGCTCAAATGATTAAGTTTGAGGGCGGTGCGTGGTTAGCAGATACTGTTCAAGTCTTGACCCGAAATGGTGTGCCCGTGTGTGTGCATCTAGGTTTAACACCGCAGTCCGTCCATGTGTTTGGCGGCTATAAAGTGCAAGGTAAAACCCGTGATGCAGCAGATGCGCTGATCGCAGACTGTCAAGCAGTCGTCGATGCTGGTGCGGCGATGTTATTACTTGAATGTGTTCCTGCCCAACTGGGTAAAGAAATTAGTGCATTGTTTCCAGAAGTTCCAGTGATAGGTATTGGTGCAGGTGTAGACACCGATGGTCAAGTTTTGGTGGTCCAAGATATGCTCGGACTAAACTATGGCCATGTGGCACGCTTTGTACGTAATTTTATGCAAGAGCAATCGGGTGCAACGGCAATCCAAGATGCATTTAATGCATTTCATGTTGCTGTGCTTGATCAAAGTTTCCCTGCTACACAACATACCTTCCAAGTAGAGCTGTAATCATGAAAATGGAAACAACCCTACAAGGTCTGACTGCATCATTGCAAATCGCACGTAGTGCCCGAAAAATCATTGGTTTTGTACCAACGATGGGTAATTTACATGAAGGTCATCTCAACTTAGTACGTGAAGCGCGTAAGTTATGTGATGTGGTTGTGGTGAGTATTTTTGTCAATCCGATCCAGTTTGGACCGAATGAAGACTTCGATAGCTATCCACGTACTTTGGAGCAAGACAGCCATTTGTTGGCAGAAGTGGGTTGCGATATTTTGTTTGCCCCTTCAGTTGAGCAAATGTACGGCACTCAACCACGCTTAACCAATATTCAAGTCAATAAAATCACTCAAGATCTTTGTGGCGCACAACGTCCAGGGCATTTTGATGGTGTGGCTGTAGTGGTCACCAAATTGTTCAATATGGTGCAACCCAACTATGCCTTCTTTGGTCAAAAAGATTATCAACAGTTGGTGGTGATTCAACAGTTGGTGCGTGATTTGAACATGCCAATCGATGTGATTGGGGTGACGATTGCGCGTGCTGAAGATGGTTTGGCGCTGAGTTCACGTAATGGTTATTTAACAGCAGAGCAACGCGAAATTGCACCAAAGATTTATCAATCTTTAATCAAGGCTAAACAGCAGTTGCAACAAAAACAACCACTTGCTATGGTCTTAAAGGACATTGGTTTCGAATTGACCCAAGCAGGCTTTGAGATTGACTATGTCGAAGCGCGCACAACTTTACTACAAAGCATTGAACAGTTTGATCAAGATATTGTATTGTTTGTAGCGGCGAAGTTAGGTAAAACTCGTTTAATAGACAATTTACCCGTTAAGTTTACAGGTTAAGTGCATAAAACTCGTTTGAATATCAGGTTTGAGTACTTGTTTTAAATACTTGGTTTATTCGTAAAATTTACAGTTTAAGTTTGAAGGTTAAGCACTCCATACAAAAAAATTGATTTTAGGATTGTAAGTCATGAAACGCATTCTTATCGTTACAGGTCAATCTGGTTCAGGGAAGTCATCTGCTTTACAGGTACTTGAGGATTTGGGTTATTACTGCATCGATAATTTGCCATTGGCATTACTGCCCGAAATTGTGGAAAAGCTCGATAAAGAAAATAACCTTGAACAATTGGCTTTGGGTGTGGATGTTCGTAGCGCCCAAGAAGATCTACAAGGGTTTGAGCAAGTTTTTCAACTGCTGCAAAAGCATGGTTCTGTGGATGTAATCTATTTGACCACACAGGATGCAGAGTTATTTTCGCGTTTTAGTGCTTCACGTCGACCGCATCCTTTGGCAACGCGGCATCAGAGCTTGAATGAATGTATTCAGCATGAAAAAAACATGCTGTTACCGATCAAGCTCAAAGCCACGGTGCATATCGATACCACGGACAAAAGCGTACATGACCTGAAAAACACCTTATTGTCTAAGTTGGGTCAATCAGATAACTTAATCCTGATCCTGCAGTCTTTTGGATATAAATACGGTATTCCATTGGATGCCGATTTTGTATTTGATATACGCCATTTACCCAACCCACATTGGGATTTGAATCTACGCAAGTTTTCAGGTTTGGATGAACCGATTCAAGCATTTTTGTCGGAGAACGACCAAGCCAACGAGATGTTTGAAGATATTTATCAGTTACTAATGAAATGGTTGCCTGCATTTTCCGAAGGTCACCGTCATTATATTACGGTGTCGATTGGTTGTACTGGTGGTCAACATCGTTCAGTTTATATGGTCGACCGGCTCACCAAGGCGCTTGCTTCGAAATGGCCGACTCAAGTTTTACATAGAGAAATGAAGCACTGGTCATGATTGATACCACGATAGATGTTATTAACAAATTGGGATTGCATGCCCGCGCATCTGGTAAGCTGATCGAAGTCACCACTAAATTTCGATCATCGATCCAAATTGGCAAAGGGGATAAATTGGTAGATGCCAAAAATATTCTTTCTTTACTGATGTTGGGTGCGGGTAAAGGTACAACATTAAGATTGGTGATTGAAGGACCAGATGAAGACAAAGCCTTATCTGAAGTTCAAGCACTATTTACAGCAAAATTTTATGAGGCAGATTAATCGTGGCACGACGTACGCAACGTTTTACTGAAGATGACTTTGATTCTTTAGAAGGGCGTGCAAGTAAAACCGAACAAAAGAAAGCAGTGCAGCGTATGGCCGCACTGGGTGAGCAATTGGCGAATTTGTCAAAAAAACAAGTTCAAAATTTGCCAGTCGAAGAGCGTCTGGTTGATGCTTTACTTGAAGTCCAGCAGATCACGTCATTTGAAGCACGTCGTCGTCAATTTTTACGTATCGGCAAACTGTTACGTAATGAAGATGAAACTGTGATTTTGTCTTATTTGACACCGCAGCAGGGCGCGAAAAAAACCGCTCAATTGCAACGCTGGGTAGATCGAATGATTGCGCAAGGTGATCCTGCAGTCAACGAATTTGCCAAAATGCATAATGCAGCTGAGCGACATCCGCTACGTCAGCATTTGTTGCGTATTCAACGTGATGTTAATCAACAAGTCAGCGCAGAAGAGTTAGAAGCATCTAAATTAAAGCTGTTTAACTATGTACAACAAGTGGCTTTGATTTCAGACAATAGTTAGTTCTGCGATTTCAGAAAACAGTTGTTTTGCGAATCAAGCAATAAAAAGCCAGCGAGTGAAAACTCGCTGGCTTTTTATCAGAGAATAATGACTGCGTGCCGATTAACTGGCATCTGAATTGGCTTTAACCCATTCTCTTAACACAAATTTTTGTAATTTCCCTGTCGATGTTTTTGGAATCTCAGTGATGATCACGTCTTTAGGGACTTTGTAACGAGCCAAATGTTGCTGGCAAAATTGAATGATTTCATCCGGCGTGGTTGTTGCATCTGGCTTGAGCTCAATAAATGCACAGGGTACTTCTTGCCAACGTAGATCAGGTTTCGCCACCACTGCTGCAGTCATTACTGCAGGATGGGTATACAGCACTTCTTCGATTTCCAAGGATGAAATGTTTTCCCCACCAGAAATAATAATATCTTTGGATCGATCCATGATTTTGGCATAGCCATCAGGCTGACACACGGCCAAGTCACCGGTATGGAACCATCCGCCTGCAAAGGCTTCTGCAGTCGCCTGTTGGTTTTTTAGATAGCCCTTCATCACGATATTGCCACGGAACATGATTTCACCCATGGTCACACCATCATTGGGTACAGGCAGCATGGTTTCGGGATCAAGCACACGCATGCCATCTTGTAGTGGATAAGGCACACCTTGGCGCGAATTTAGTTGTGCTTGTTCTTGTATGGATAATTCACTCCAGCCGGCTTGGGTGGCACACAGACCAGACGGGCCGTAGGTTTCAGTCAATCCATAGACGTGATTGACCTGTATTCCGATGTGATGCATGCCTTCAATAATGGCGGCAGGGGGGGCTGCTCCAGCAACCATCACCTCAACTTGATGATTAAACTTAATTTGATCGGCTTTAGGCGTGTTGATCAACATTGAAAGTACGATCGGCGCACCGCAGAAATATTTAATCTTATGTTGATCAATTAATTTGTAGACCAAAGCAGGATCAACTTTTCTGAGACAGATGCTGGTGCCACCATTGGCGGCCATTGACCAAGCAAAGCACCAACCATTGCAATGAAATAAGGGTAAAGTCCACAAGTAGGTTGTGCGTGGTGTCATCCCACAGGCCAATAGATTACTTGCTGCATTCAGATATGCACCACGGTGGTGGTAAACCACACCTTTAGGATTACCTGTGGTGCCTGAGGTGTAGTTTAAACTGATGGCATCCCATTCATCTTGGGGGAGATACCATTCAAACTCAGGATCACCAGTGCTCAGCCAGTCTTCATATTCGATCTGACCAATTCGCGGGCTGGTGTCGTTTAGTTCGTAAAACTCATCTGCCACATCAATGACAATGATGCTTTGTGGCGCCAGCGCAATTGCGTCTTTGGCTACAGCTGCAAACTCTGGATCGACCAGTAATACCTTGGTTTCAGCATGTTCCAACATGAAAGCTAAAGTCTTGGCATCAAGGCGTGTATTGAGTGTATTGAGAACCGCACCCGCCATAGGTACTGCAAAATGCGCTTCGATCATCGCAGGAATATTTGGCAGTAAGACTGAAACGGTATCATTTTTTTGAATACCGAGTTGAGTTAGTTGGTGGGCAAATTGGCGACAACGCTTATAGGTTTCCCGCCAACTGATCCGACGTTCAGCATGTATGATCGCGTCCTGATGTGGATAAATATAGGCAGCGCGTTCCAAATAACGCAGTGGTGTCAAGGCCACAAAGTTGGCAGGGGTACGAACTAAGTCATCGTAAGCGCTATTCATATTAACTCCATTTAATTTTCAAGCATTTTAGCTGTGCTCATCTGTACATCTATGCATTTTGGGTCGTCATATTGAATGTGACCTGCATAGTGTAGATAGTTGTTGGTCCTGACTACACAATATAAACTCTGATTGAAGTTTGCATTTATGCTTTAGTCGAGGCTTGCTCCTCAAAATTACGCAACAAAGTACATTTAATCAACTGTTGAACATTTTATTTATCTTGGTATTCTTTGACTAAAATGTATAATAGTTCACATATTTAATTAAAACTTTTAACCCTGCAATGGTGATTGGCATTTTATTTAATCACATGTCATTAAGCTAAATAAATCAAGCTTATATGTGGTGTATTTGGCACTTGCAGACCTATTCTAAAAACATTATTTTATCGTAGAATCCAGACTAAATTGATCGACTTTTTACAACTATAAATGGTGTAAATCTTAATGCTATTAAATCGGTTACTTCAACTGCCTAATCCAGCAGGGAATTTGGATGTTTTAAAACAATTCTCAGCGCATTTGATGCGTTATGATATTAGTTTTGCAGATGCGCCACGATTGGTGCAGATTGCAACAGACCAGCAACTTTATTATGGGAATGATCGTGAGTTTTTCGCCATGCATTATGCTTTGTATGCATTGGGTGGATTGCAATACGCTGAAGCTTGTCCCATGATTTTGGCGCAACTGAATCAAATTAATGTGCATGAGGATGAATGGATTGATTCCTATGTTTGCGTTTTTGAATTAATGGGTGAAAAAGCCATTCCTTATTTGATTCAAGCCTGTAGTACGGTAAGTTTAGATAATGTATTTATTTTGACTGAAAGTTTGGGTAAGTTAGTGACCCAGCACCCTGCTTACCGTGAGAAAGTATTGTTGGCCTTTGATTATCTGTTGGCCCGAATTGAGCTTTCTCCAGCACCATCACATGGTTTATTCTCTGGTGAAATATCCTTGCTCATGGGGTGGTTGGATATGAAAGCGATTGAGCGTATTGATGTGATTCGTAAGCTAAATCGTCGACATAAATTTGATCAACGCTACGTTGGCATTATCAAAGATATAGAACAAGAGTTAGGGATTGCTTTACGTAAACCCAAAAAAGTGAAAAGCTTTTATTCAGTAAAACAATAATTTTAATGCCAATTTTCCAACTGGAGTGAACTGATCACTCCTTTTTTTTATTCTAAATTTTTTTAACTGGTATTTATTAAATACAGACAAAGGTTTATTAATCAGGCTTAAGCGTGTAAAATTTTGACTTGCTTGTTTTTTCCACCGTAGGGTACGCCCGAAACGCTGGTTCAAATTAAGTTTAAATCTCCTATTTTTTTACAACGATTTTATCTTGGGGTTTAACCTCGATCATAATCTCGCGGTGAAATGCCCTCCAGTAAGGGGCATCACTCCTTAAGGATTTTCTTATGCCGATTATTACATTGCCGAATGGCGACCAAAAAAGTTTTGACCAAGCCGTTTCTGTACTTGAAGTTGCCCAAAGTATTGGGCCAGGCCTTGCCAAAAACACGGTAGCAGGACGTGTTAATGGTCGCTTAGTTGATGCATGTGACATGATCACCGAAGACGCGACGCTGCAGATTATTACCCCTAAAGATGCTGAAGGGGTGGAAATTATTCGTCACTCTTGCGCACATTTAGTCGGTCATGCAGTGAAACAATTATTTCCAGAAGCCAAAATGGTGATCGGGCCTGTGATTGAAGAAGGCTTCTATTACGATATTTGGACACCACAACCCTTTACGCTAGATGATTTGGCTGCGATTGAATCGCGCATGAAAAAACTCATTGAACAAGACTATGAGGTCATTAAAAAAATGACCCCGCGTAGCGACGTGATCGAGCTGTTCACGGCACGTGGTGAAGAATATAAATTACGTTTGATTGAAGACATGCCAGATGAGCAAGCCATGGGCTTGTATTTCCATCAGGAATATGTCGATATGTGTCGTGGCCCACATGTACCAAATACCAAATTCTTAAAGTCATTTAAATTGACCAAGATCTCTGGTGCATATTGGCGTGGTGATGCAAAAAATGAACAATTACAGCGTATTTATGGTACGGCATGGGCGGATAAGAAAGAGCTTGCTGCCTATATCAAACGTATAGAAGAAGCTGAAAAACGCGATCACCGTAAAATTGGTAAGGCACTCGACTTGTTTCATATGCAAGAAGAAGCGCCAGGTATGGTGTTCTGGCATGCAAATGGTTGGACCATTTACCAAGTGCTTGAACAATACATGCGTAAAATTCAGCTCGACAATGGTTACCAAGAAATTCGCACCCCGCAAGTGGTTGATCTGAGTTTGTGGAAAAAATCAGGTCATGCGGAAAACTATGCAGAAAACATGTTTACCACGCATTCTGAAAGTCGTGAATATGCGGTAAAACCAATGAACTGCCCATGTCACGTGCAAGTCTTTAACCAAGGTTTGAAGTCTTACCGTGAGTTGCCAATTCGTTTGGCAGAGTTTGGCTCTTGCCATCGTAACGAACCATCGGGTTCACTGCATGGCATCATGCGTGTACGTGGTTTTACCCAAGATGACGCGCATATCTTCTGTACCACTGCTCAAATCGCTGAAGAAGTATCGGCCTTTATTAAGTTAACTCTTGACGTCTACAAAGATTTTGGCTTTGAAGAGGTTCAAATGAAACTTTCTACACGTCCTGAAAAGCGTGTAGGGACTGAAGAGATGTGGGATACCGCGGAGAAAGCTTTGGCAGATGCTTTAGACGCTGCAGGTTTACCATGGGAACTTCAACCAGGTGAGGGCGCATTTTATGGTCCTAAGATCGAATTCTCATTGAAAGACTGCTTAGGCCGTGTATGGCAGTGTGGTACTATTCAGTGCGATCCGAACATGCCAGAGCGTTTAGATGCTACTTATGTGACGGAAGACAACGATCGAGATTATCCTGTGATGTTGCATCGTGCGATACTCGGGAGTTTTGAGCGTTTTATTGGTATACTTATCGAACATTACGCAGGATTTATGCCACCATGGTTGGCGCCAATCCAAGCGTGTGTCATGAATATTACCGATGCCCAAGGCCAAGCTTGTGAACAAGTGGTCGCAAAACTCAAAGAAAATGGAATTCGAGCGATTTCAGACTTGAGAAATGAGAAAATCGGCTTTAAGATTCGTGAGCGTACTTTAGAGCGTATTCCTTATCTCCTGGTACTAGGGGATAGAGAAGTTGAGGATGGCACAGTGAATGTGCGTACCCGCTCAGGAACAAATTTAGGGACTATGTCAATTGATGCCTTTGTTGACTTAGTAAAAACAGCCGTAGCCGAACGTGGCCGGTATATAGTGGAGTAAGAAAGATTAAACAGCCTGATCGTAACCAACAACAAGGTGCTAAAAGCAATCGTCCTGCATTAAATGACGAGATTCGTGCGAAAGAAGTACGTCTCGTTGGTGCAGATGGAGAACAAAAGGGTATCGTTTCTTTAAGCGAAGCCTTGCGTGCTGCAGAGGAAGTGGAACTTGATCTTGTTGAAATCGTTGCTAATGCCGAACCACCTGTTTGTAAAATCATGGATTTTAACAAGCATTTGTTCGATCTAAAGCAAAAGCAAAAAGATGCCAAGAAAAAGCAGCACCAAGTGCAAGTCAAAGAAATTAAATTGCGCCCAGGTACTGATATTGGTGACTACAACGTGAAGCTGCGTGCCATTATTCGTTTCTTAGAAGAAGGCAATAAAGTCAAAATTACTTTACGTTTCCGTGGTCGTGAAATGGCTCACCAACAATTAGGTTTGGCTCAATTGAAGAAAATTGAGGCAGATGTGGTTGAGTTTGGTACTGTTGAACAAGCACCAAAAATGGAAGGCCGTCAAATGGGTATGTTGCTTGGACCGAAAAAGAAAAAGTAATCCATTTGAATGACAAAAAAGCACTGCACATTGCAGTGCTTTTTTTATGCGTATTTACGGATAGTTTTATGGACAGTTTTGCGTAGGATCAATATCTAGACTTGTTGTTGTGTGAATGATGTCGTCGCTTGCGCTGCCTCGGACTAAGCGCTAGAGTAATATATCGCTATTTTTGCAGCGAGTTGTGCTGTAATTCATGTTATAAAAACAGCTTATTGAATTAAATATTAACCAATACTCTAACAATGCAGGAACTGAGATGATTGATTTATATTATTGGGGAACGCCCAATGGTCATAAAATTACCATTGCACTAGAAGAAATGGGATTGGAGTATCAAATTTTTCCAATTAATATTTTAGAGAATGACCAGTTCCAACCTGATTTTTTAAGAATTTCACCCAACAATAAAATCCCTGCCATAGTCGATCAACATGGACCGAATGGTGAAGCTATTTCCGTATTTGAATCTGGTGCTATTTTACAATACCTCGGGCGTAAAACGGGCTTGTACTATCCAGCGGATGAGCAGGAACGCGTAGAAGTAGAGCAGTGGTTGATGTGGCAAACGGGTGGCTTTGGTCCAATGCTTGGGCAAAATCATCACTTTAGTAAATTTGCTCCTGAACGGATTGCCTATCCAACAGAACGTTTCGTCAATGAAACCAAACGTTTATACAAAGTCCTGAACCAGCAACTGATCGGCCAGAAATATGTTGCAGGCAGCTACTCAATTGCAGATATGGCGATATTGCCATGGATTCTTCGCTATGAATGGCAGCAAATTGATCTTGATGATTATCCATACGTCAAAGAATATGTGGAGCGTCTCACTGCACGTCCAGCAGTACAAAAAGCACTTTCAATTCAAGTCGATTAATGGCAAGTGTCGTTTGACTGAGGGGTTGGGCGACAACATTTAAATGGCCTATCTGTTATTGTTTCTTTCGGCCTTTGGTGCCGCTACTCTGTTGCCTTTACAGTCAGAAGCAGTATTGGTCACGTTATTGCTGCAAGCTCAATACGCTGCCGTATTGCTGATCATCGTGGCCAGTCTGGGCAATATTTTAGGCTCATGTGTAAACTGGTATCTGGGACTTAAGATTGAGCAATATAAAGATCGCGCTTGGTTTCCAGTGTCAGAACAGAAAATGCAGAAAGCAGCAGTGCTGTATCAAAAATACGGCTATTGGTCGTTGTTACTGAGTTGGATGCCAGTGATTGGAGACCCAATCACCTTGATCGCAGGCTTACTCAAAGAAAATTTTTATCGTTTTTTATTGATTGTGAGTCTAGCCAAGACTGCACGTTATCTGTTTATCTATCTGGTGTTGCAGGGTTTTATTTGAGATTAATGCCAATAATCAAATATATCTCAGTCTTACTTTGAATTTTTACGAAGGTTTGATGTGCAGCGACGACCGCATCATGATTCGGTTGAACCGCCATACAGAGCGAACTTAGGCTCAGGCAGCCTAAAAGAATGAATGCTTTTTTCATACTAAAGAATGGCTTGGAATTGTAATTTTAGAATATAGCAAAAGTGCAGCAGGCTTGAAAGTCGTTCTGGATTGACTAAATTCCATCGAAATTGAAGTTTAGCAGCGCTAAGCCACGACTAACGTAGCTTAGCTTGCGGTTAAAAAACTATTTACAGTTGTTGATGTCAAAGTAAATGCGATCAGTATGTTGAATCTTAAACAATTGCCAAAATTTCCTTGGAGCAGTGACTTCAGCATGAGTAACGGCTAGATTCACTTTTTGATCAATCGATGCAAGGCCAGAACTTTGCAGGATTTTTACATCAGACTTGATGTTTTTACGTGACAGTTTAAAACTAAACTCAATTTCACGGCTTTGGTCTTGCAGTTCAGACTTCATTATTATTAAAGATGGGCGTTGGGTATATTTAAACGCAGTTGTTTGATTATCTTGCTGTTTTTTCCATGTATCTGAATCAAACTGATAAGAACATTCAATTTTCGCTGCAGGTGATCGAGGGCGATAGCGACTTAAAAGATCGGCTGGAGCGGTTAATTCGAAGGGTTGATGAACTTTGAAAGGAATCGCAACTCCATTTTCATAATAAGGATTAAATTTTGCTGAACGGATCGTGCGTATCACTTTGTTGTCTAGTCGTTCAATCCCTGAGCTTTGGGTAATATGAACTGCTGTGATTTTACCTGTAGTATCTGCATATATTTCAGCAACAATCTTACGAATCTGTCCCTCTAAATCAATTGCTTCTATTCTTAAACGTGGAGGTGTACGCCAACTGACGTTAGAGGAGCTTTTGAGTTGAACATCGTCTTGATTAATGATTCTAGTTTGTTCTTGATTCGGGTGAGCAGCTATACAGAGCGAACTCAGACTAAAACAACTAAAAATAATAAATGTTTTTTTCATATTAATGAGCAGCTTGAACTTATTGCAAGCCAATATAACAAAAGTGCAGCAGGCTTTGGATATTTAAATAACCGTTCTAGCTAAAAGGCTAACCCATCAATCAATCTCATAATGGGTTAGCCTAAGCGATGTAGTGTGGGTTAATTTAAGGACACTGCTCAGCCTGCAGTTGCAGTTGATCCTCTAATTTAGACTTTTTATATAACCACAAGGTTTTATGTACTTTCACTTGCGCTTTCAAGATAGTGTTGATGATTTCTTGGTCTACAGAGGGTATGCCTGTGCCTTTTTTCAACTTTGCTTGCGTGACATCACCTTGTGCATTGACCTTAAATTTGACTTTAATGCTGTGGGGTTTAAATGCATCTGGTTGTAGTTGAAGGCTGAGTTGAGGTGCTTCTAAGTATTCAAAGTCCACCGATTTGTTTTTGAGCTGTCTTTGCCATGTCTTGGAATTTAACGTGTATTGACACATCTGTTGCGTGTCTTGATCAGCGGTGATGACATCTTGAGCCTTAAAGCTAAAGGTCTGGTAACCCACAGTACTCATGGCGATGCCATTTTTTTTAAAGGGTTTGATTTGTGCAACTGTAACCGCATTGATCAGTTCTAAGTCTAAATTTTTTAATCCAGAACTTTCTTGAATGCTGGCTTGGGTGACTTTGCCCTGTGCATCGGCATGGATTCGTACAATGGCGGAGCGATCTTGCTGCTCTAAGTCTGCAACATCATATTTGGGTTGTGGAAATTTGATCCACTGTAAGCGTGTCGCTAAGTGTGGTGCAAGATTTGTGGATTCGACTGTATTGGGTTTTTGTGTGTTTACAGCCGCTTGCTCCGCGCAAGCCAAAGACGTAAAACTCAGGCCACAACTAATCAACACGGTAAAAGGAAGTATTTTTTTCATAAATTATCTACTGAGCGGGCAGTGGTCATTGAGTTCAAATTTGAATGTCGCTCAGTATTTCCCGAAAGTGCCCAACCTGCAAGTGGGATGTGCTTGAAAAGTGGCTGAATATAAAATTAATAGCCCATTATTTTGAATAACAAATTGAATAAATATCCAGAGATCAGGATGAAATCGATGTAATGTCATTAAACACAGTATGGATCTAAATACATATGCAAATATCGAGTGTAAAAGGCAAGGTTAATTGTGTTTTGGTGCTTTTGTTTTGTACACGAATGCTTTAGAATGTCGGCTCCCTTACCTGCAGGTCGTGATCGCAATGGTGCGCACGTGCTAAACAGGTGCTTAAAGAGGTTGTTATGCCTAAGATGAAAACTCGCCGTGGCGCAGCTAAACGCTTCAAAGCGACTGCAAACGGTTTTAAGCGTAAACAAGCGTTCAAACGCCACATTTTGACCAAAAAATCTGCTAAGCGTATTCGTCAATTGCGCGGCTGTGTAATGGTTCACGTCAGTGACGTTGCTTCAGTTCGTCGTATGTGCCCATACATCTAAGGAGATTATAAATGGCTCGTGTAAAACGTGGTGTTCAGGCTCATCGCCGTCATAAAAAAATTCTTGCTCGCGCTAAAGGTTACTACGGTGCTCGCTCACGTGTTTATCGTGTAGCGTTCCAAGCTGTAATCAAAGCGGGTCAATACGCTTACCGTGACCGTCGTCAAAAGAAACGTCAATTCCGCGCTTTGTGGATTGCACGTATCAACGCTGGTGCACGTCTAAATGGCTTGTCTTACAGCCGTATGATTGCTGGCTTGAAAAAAGCTCAAGTAATCATCGACCGTCGTGTACTTGCTGATATCGCAATGCATGATGCTGTTGCATTTGCTGTGATCGCTGAAAAAGCGAAAACTGCACTCGCTGCATAAGCGTGTTGAGTTGAAAAAGGCCGCATTTGCGGCCTTTTTTATTTTTTGTTTATTTAAAATATTTCCTTGTTGCTATCGGCTCGGTTGACATGGGTATGCTGCGTCAGCAAAATCATTTTCGTTAGATGTGTGAGGGTATATATCGATTGGTTTAATGAAGGGTTTGGCTCTAATTTGGAGGGGTGATGAAATATATCAACGTTATTGGTACTTCAGGTTCAGGTAAAACCACTTTTTCAAAGCGTCTGGCAACGCAACTTCATTTAAATTATATCGAACTTGATAATTTATTCTGGTTAGACGATTGGATTGAAAGTCCCGATCAGTTATTTTTGGAAAAGATACAACAGCAATTGGATGCACATCCTCAAGGTTGGGTAATCGATGGAAATTATAATGGTCGGACAGCGAAATTAAAGTGGAAGCAGGTGGATACCATTATTTGGATTGATTTGCCTTTTTATCTCAATCTATATCAATCCGTGAGTCGTACATTATATCGCTTGATTACCCAGAAAAAGTTGTGGTCAAATTCAAACAATAAAGAAAGCCTTAATATGATGTTGAGTCGTGAGTCAATTATTTTATGGATGATTAAGACGCATAAAAAAAATCGTCAAAAGTATTTAGCCCTGATGAGTCATTCTGATTATCAGCATATTCAATTTATTCATCTTCGCTCTCGATCAGAGGTGCAGGCATTTTTTAAAAATATCCAATAACGAACACAACAATAATCGGAGGTATTTATGATTCGACTGGCACAATATGCGGATGCAGCGGGCATTGCACAGGTACATGTCAACAGTTGGCTTGAAACTTATAATGCGATGGTTAAACCATCTGTATTGGCGCAACAATCGGTCGCAGATCGAACCGAGTTATGGAAACAGGTGCTGCTTCTAGCACAGCATCGTGTTTGGGTTTATCAAGTGCAGGGTGAGATCGTCGGATTTTTAGACCTAGATTTAATGCCGAATGAAAATCATGCTGAAGTTCGGGCCGTTTATTTGTTGGCACAACATCAGGGGCAGGGAATCGGGAAGCAATTGATGCAGTTAGCTTTAAGCTGTTGCCAACAGCAGCATTACCACCATCTGCGTTTGGAGGTGTTTGATCAGAACCCCAGCGCTAAATTTTATGAAAAAATGGGCGCCGTCAAGGTTGCAGAAGAAGATGCGTCAGATTATGCCGATGAATTAAAAATTTACCATTATCAATGGGATCTTGAGTTGTAATGCTTAGAAGAATGAGGCGCTCTTGGCAGAATAGAGCGAACATCGTCATCAAATTTCGAAGAGTCATTTGAATCCAATCGAATCAAAGAAAATCAAAGCAATATAGAGTGAATGAAATGCAAGATAGCAAATATTTAAAAGATCTACAGATGCGAGTCCAACTAGGGGAAAAACTACAATATCTGTGTTTTTGGGGGCACAGCCCTAAACATGCGCAGTTGGTGGATAAAAGCTGTTTTAGTCAATGGTTTCCATCGCGCTTTGAACTCGATGGCATCCAATATCAGTCGGCTGAACAGTATATGATGGCGCAAAAAGCACAGCTATTTGCTGATCATGACGTGTTTGCACAGATCATCAAATGCAGTGATCCGAAACAGGTCAAAGCATTGGGTCGTTTGGTTAAAAACTATGATGAGGCAAAATGGCTTCAGCATCGCTTTGATATTGTGGTGCAGGGTAACTTGGCTAAATTCTCACAAAATACTGAACTTAAGGCATTTTTACTCAGCACATCAACTAAAGTGCTGGTTGAAGCATCACCTGTTGATAAGATTTGGGGGGTTGGATTGGCGGCAGAGGATCAGCAGGCTGAAAATCCTCTGCAATGGCGTGGGCTCAATCTGCTTGGATTTGCATTGATTCAGGTTCGAGCCCAACTTTTGAGTGCTTAACTGAGCGTGTTACTTCGGTATTGCTGCCTGTTATGGCGCCCTTATAAGCCAAAGTAATACGCTGCAAAACACAGTAATACCGTAACGATGATTAAGGTGAATACACTGGATTTTCCCACCTTGGTCGGTGCTTTTCTGGCTTGAGTTGCTTTATCTGAGCTGCTGATGCTGGGATCTATTTCAGATGTTTCAAAGGGTGAGGGGCTCACTTTGGCAGTCAACTGGGCAGATGGATAGTGATTGGCAACCTTAACCACAAATTTGGCGGTAATTTCGTCTATTTTTTGTGAGAAATGTTTTAGGTTAAGCAGTTCCTCTTGATTGAGCATCTGTTGTTGGTTTGGATCGGTAGGGTTGAGTTCGGAATTGATGAATTGAGAGAGTGCGTGTAAACGATGTAGAGTGAGATGGGCATAAGGGGCCTGAACACGTTCAGGAAGGAGTGCTAAATACGTTGAGTTGCTAGCGCTTACTTGGCTAAGTCGTTGATGGGTGGTTTCAACATCATCACCATAATAATATAAATCAGCAGGGGTGGTATCGATAAAGCCTTTGGCATTGCGGCTATCAAAGAGTTCAAAGTCAGTATAACTTTGGATGTCATCCCAGTTGGGTGAGACCAAGTCTTGCTCGATCTGCTTGGCGAGTTTGGCATTAAGTTCAAAGCGCCAATAGACTTCATGACGTAGGTTGGAGCGCTGTGTGTTTGGAAAATGATAATTTTCTTCGGCGCTATACCATTCAGCCAGCTCTTTCCCGAAGATCCAAGCGATTTTCTGCGTCGCATGATGGCTCACGATAAAATGTGCGCGAGCCAGTAGTTCGATATTGGGGTTTGGATTCTGTTCTTGTTTTAACATGCTGGCATGGTGCAGGCTAATGCGTTTCACGCCTTGTTGTCTTAGGCCATCGAGCCAGATCTGAAAATGTTGGGCCAGTAAATATTGAGATAATAAGTCTCTATATTCAAATAAATGCTGGTCAAATATTTGATGATCTCGCCACTGGTTTACGCTTAAACCTTGTGCAAGATAGTCATTGCCATAACTGACCAGGGTGAGTTGGCGTTTCCAAATTTGATCAAGGGCCATATGCGGTTCTCGGTAATATTCGATATATTCTGTGCTTTTTTGAAATCATAGCGCTAATCTGATTTTCCTGTCTAGGAAGCATCAGCTATTTGTATAAAAAAACTGTTAGAATACTCCGTTAAATTAATCATTAAATTGTAGCTTTGAGAGTTGATATGTCACTGGAAGCCCTGACCACCGAAGCGCTCGCTGCGATTGCAGCAGCTCAAGACCTTGTTACACTCGATCAAGTGCGAGTGCAGTTTACAGGGAAGAAAAGCCAGCTCGCGGAACAATCTAAGTCACTGGGTAAAATGGATCCAGAGCAACGTAAAGTCCAAGGTGCGGTTCTGCATGGTGTACGTGAAGCGATTAATAGCGCTTTAACTGAACGCCAAGCACAATTACAACAAGCCGCTTTAGAACAAAAATTGGCAAGTGAAACCCTCGACATCAGTTTACCTGGTCGTGGACAAGCCTTGGGTAGTATTCATCCTGTAACGCAAGTGCAAGAGCGCATTAGTCAGTTTTTTACTAAAGCCGGCTTTGTGGTTGCGACTGGTCCTGAAGTTGAAGATGATTATCACAACTTTGAAGCATTGAATATACCAGGCCATCATCCTGCACGTGCGATGCATGATACTTTTTACTTTGATGTCAATCATTTGCTACGTACTCACACCTCTGGTGTACAGGTGCGTACTATGGAAAATCAGCAACCCCCAATCGCGATCATCTGTCCTGGTCGTGTCTATCGCTGTGATTCGGATCAAACTCATTCTCCGATGTTTCATCAAATCGAAGGCCTATATGTGGCCAAAAATACCAGTTTTGCTGAATTAAAAGGTTTGTTAATTAACTTGCTCAACGAGTTTTTTGAAAAAGACTTGCAAGTGCGCTTCCGTCCATCTTATTTCCCATTCACTGAGCCGAGTGCTGAAGTGGATATTATGGATGAGCGTGGTCGTTGGTTAGAAGTTTTGGGTTGCGGTATGGTACATCCTAATGTATTGCAAGCTGCGGGTATCGATCCTGAACAGTACAAGGGTTTTGCCTTTGGTTTGGGGGTTGAGCGTTTTGCAATGCTTCGTTACGGCATTAATGATCTAAGGATGTTCTATCAAAATGATGTGCGTTTCTTGCGCCAATTTGCTTAAGACAAAATTTGAATTTTAGGATTTTAGAGATATGAAAATTAGCGAAAATTGGTTGCGCACTTGGGTTAATCCCGCCATTGATAGTGAGATATTGGCCAATCAACTCACCATGTTGGGCCTTGAAGTCGATGACATGCACACTGCGGCAAAACCGTTTACGGGTGTGGTGGTTGGTGAAGTCCTGACTGTAGAACAACACCCTGATGCAGATCGTTTGAAGGTCACCACAGTCAATATTGGTACTGGTGAAGCACTTCAGATTGTATGTGGTGCACCGAATGTTTGTGTGGGAATGAAAGCGCCTGTAGCAACAGTGGGTGCTGTATTGCCAGGTGATTTCAAGATCAAGAAAGGCAAATTGCGTGGGATCGAATCCCAAGGCATGCTCTGTGGTGCTTCTGAAATCGACTTAGAAGATAAGATTGATGGTCTATTAGAACTGCCAAGCGATGCACCTGTTGGCATGGATATACGTCAGTATTTACAGCTTGATGACCATGTGATTGATCTGAGCATTACACCAAACCGTGGCGATTGCTTTAGTATTCGTGGTGTGGCGCGTGAAGTTGCTGTGATTAATCAATTGCAGATGACTGTGCCTGCGGTAACTGAAGTCGCTGCCAGTATTGCAGATGAAAAAACAGTACACGTCAGTGCATCAGGTTGTCCACGTTATTTAGGTCGAGTGATTAAGAACGTAAATACCAAAGCACTTACACCCGAATGGATGAGTCAAGCTTTGGCGCGTTCAGGGATACGCCAACACAGTATCTTGGTTGATATCACCAACTATATCTTGATGGAATTGGGTCAACCCTTACATGCCTTTGACGCTGCCAAAGTGCAGGGTGCGGTACAGGTGCGCTTGGCTCAAGCCAATGAGAAACTGGTTTTGCTTAACGAGCAAGAAGTTCAGTTAAGCGATGATGTGATGGTTATTGCCGATGATGAGAAAGTGCTGGCGATGGCGGGTATCATGGGTGGTCTTTCATCTGCGGTAAGCGATAGCACCACTGAGATTTTCTTAGAGTCGGCTTTCTTTGCTCCTTTGGATATCGCAGGTCGTGCGCGACGTTATGGCTTGCATACCGACGCATCACAACGTTATGAACGTGGTGTAGATTTTGAATTGCCGTTGATCGCTATGCACCGTGCTTCTGAATTGATCCAGCAATTGGCTGGGGGTGAGTTTGGTCCGATCACTGTCGCTGAAAATCCAAGTCTATTACCACAACGTACTGCGATCCTATTAAAGCTTGAGCAAGTTGAACAACTTCTTGGTTATGCGGTTGAGGCTACATTTGTAGCAGATGCATTAACTCGTTTGGGTTGTGTGGTCAGTGCTGTGACTGCTGCGGAATGGTCAGTGATTCCGCCTTCACATCGCTATGACCTGACGATCTATCAAGATTTAATTGAAGAAGTCGCACGTATCCATGGTTATGACAACATCCAGATTCGTTTGCCTGTGATTGATGTAAAGCTAGCGAACTATGCTGATCAGTATGAGTTGCCACAGTTACGCCAAACCTTAGTCACTTTGGGTTATCAAGAAGCGATAAGTTTTAGTTTTGCTGATGAAAAACTTGAGTTACAACTCAATCCTGCTGTACAACCTTTAAAACTGGCAAATCCGATCTCAAGCGATTTGGCTGTGATGCGCTCAACGTTGTTGTCGAGTTTAATTCCTTGTGTACAACACAACTTAAATCGTCAGCAAAGTCGAGTGCGTTTATTTGAGCTTGGGTTGCGTTTTGATTATCAGGGTGCTCACTCGATCCATGACTTAAAACAAATCCCTACGCTGGCTATTATTGCTGTTGGTTCGCAACGTGCAGAGTCATGGCATGCTAAAGCTCAACCAATGGATTTCTTTGATCTCAAGGGAGAGGTTGAGGCGATTTTAACCGCAGGTCGAGTAGGGGTAGAGTACACCCGATCCACTCGAGTTTGGTTACATCCTGGGCAATCTGCGGAAATATTACAGCATGGTAAATCAATTGGATATTTAGGTCGTTTGCACCCAAGTTTAGAAGATGCACTAGATTTGGGCACAACTTGGGTGGCTGAACTGGATCAGAGTGCTGTTTTGCAAACTTATGTATCCAGTTTTACAGAATTATCACGTTTTCCATCAGTTAGACGTGATATTGCCCTTTTAATTAGTGATAAGATTAATGTCAGTGAAATTCAGCAACTTATCGAAAAAACAGGTGGTGAGTTTTTAAGCTCTACTTGGTTGTTCGATGTTTATACCGGACAGGGTGTTGAGCATGGTAAACGATCTCTAGCGTTTGCAATGCTGTGGCAGCATCCAACTCGGACGCTTGAAGATGCTGAAATTAAATCTGGTATGGATCATATTATTCAAGTGTTGGAAGACACTTATCAAGCGACATTGAGGGCCTCATGACAGCATTAACAAAAGCAGAAATGGCTGATCATTTAAGTGAACTCACGAGTTTAAATCGTCGTGAAGCAAAGCAAATGGTTGAGTTGTTTTTTGATGAAATCAGCCAAGCTTTGATTGCAGGCGAACAAGTTAAACTTTCTGGGTTCGGAAATTTTGAGCTGCGTGACAAACGTCAACGTCCAGGACGAAATCCGAAAACGGGTGAAGAAATACCGATTTCTGCACGCCGTGTTGTGACTTTCCGTGCGGGACAAAAATTTAGACAACGTGTAGGAACTGAGTTGATTGATGATTAGAATCAACTCCATGATCAATCTAACCCCGGGTCTCTGATGGCTTGGGGTTTTTTATGTCTTTTATTTGATGTAGGTAATTTAACTATTTAGACTTTTATACGTGCGGATTAGAAAACATCTTTGATGTACAAGGCGTACTTTGGCGTTATCCGCGCTTATAAGCCGATTACAACGGCTTTGCTCGTAAGTATGGATCATTTACCATTTATTGGCATTGATTCAGCTGTGGCGTTACTGGGGGGGCTTAGAAAGTGTATAAGATTGATTTGAAAGTATGGATTAAAAATTTGAGCAAAAAAAAGAGAACCTAGGGTTCTCTTTTTTTATAATAGTCTAAAAGACTATTATTGAGAAGCAGCAGGTGCGTCTACAACTGGGGTAGAAGCAGCAGCTTCAGCAGGAGTAGAAGCAACAGCTTCAACTGGAGTAGAAGCTGCATCGTTCATAGCAGCAACTTCAGATGTAGCTTGAACTTCAGAAGCAGCAGTAGCAGCATCTGGAGCTTTGTCTTCAGCTTTTTTAGTACAACCAACAAAAGCTAGAGTAGTAACAACTGCAGCAGCAATAGCGATTTTCTTGAATAACATGGCATCACTCTCATAAAATATTGAGATAAAAAAAAACCCAAGTTAGCCTGTTGTGTGCTTTTATTCTTCCTAACGTTAGATAGGTCAACAACGCATGGAGCAGTCTAACTGGTCTAGGAATATGCTATCACTGCGCAGGGCGAATTTCTACTGTATATATAAAAAAAAGTTTTTTTCTTAACAGAAATTTACAATCAAAATGTGAATATATATTGGGCAAACACCATTAACTCCTTCAAAAACCTAGTAAATTGAAGTTTATGGTTCGGCGAATAATTAATTTGTAATCAAAGTTACATTAGCTCAATTCAATTGTGAACTTATGTAATAAAAGTCAACCAATAAAAAAGCCTTCTAAAAAGAAGGCTTTAATATAATATTAGAATTAATTCGCAGCTTTGCGTTTCATCTGATCGAAGAAGTCATCATTGGTTTTGGTCTCTTTCATGCGATCGAGCAAGAA
The DNA here is from genome assembly GCF_004345325.1 of Acinetobacter calcoaceticus. Classification (GTDB taxonomy): domain Bacteria; phylum Pseudomonadota; class Gammaproteobacteria; order Pseudomonadales; family Moraxellaceae; genus Acinetobacter; species Acinetobacter calcoaceticus_D. The sequence goes on along the minus strand of NZ_SLVJ01000011.1, from coordinate 21,284 downwards.
TTCCATTGCAGTGAGTTCATCCATTGGGTGTAGAAGCTTACGTAAGATCCAGACTTTACGAAGATTATCTTCATCCATGAGACGCTCTTCACGACGCGTACCAGACTTTTTGATGTTCATGGCAGGGAAGACACGTTTTTCAGCGATTCGGCGCTCAAGAATGACTTCTTGGTTACCTGTACCCTTGAATTCTTCATAGATCACATCATCCATTTTACTGCCTGTTTCAATCAATGCAGTAGAAATGATGGTAAGCGAGCCACCTTCTTCAATATTACGTGCTGCACCAAAGAAGCGTTTTGGACGTTCAAGGGCATGAGCATCGACACCACCTGTTAATACCTTACCTGAAGAAGGTACAACGGTGTTGTAAGCACGAGCAAGACGAGTGATTGAGTCAAGTAAAATGACCACATCTTTTTTATGTTCAACTAAGCGTTTGGCTTTTTCGATGACCATTTCAGCCACTTGAACGTGACGAGCTGGTGATTCATCGAAGGTTGAAGCTACCACTTCACCACGAACTGTTCGTTCCATTTCAGTCACTTCCTCTGGACGTTCATCAATGAGAAGAACGATCAGAAAAACTTCTGGATTGTTACGAACAATTGATTGTGCAATGTTTTGCAACAACATGGTTTTACCGGCTTTCGGCGGAGCAACAATAATAGAGCGTTGTCCTTTACCAATAGGCGCAACCAAATCGACGACACGTGATGTCAAGTCTTCAGTTGTACCGTTACCAAGTTCCATCACCAATTGTTCTGTAGGGAACAATGGGGTTAGGTTTTCAAACAAAATTTTGTTACGCGAATTTTCAGGAGTGTCGTAGTTAATTTGATTGACTTTAAGCAATGCAAAATAACGCTCACCTTCTTTCGGTGGGCGAATAGTTCCCGTAATCGTATCGCCCGTGCGCAAGTTAAAGCGACGAATCTGTGATGGACTCACATAAATGTCGTCTGGACCTGCAAGGTAAGACCCTGCAGCCGACCGTAAAAAGCCGAAACCATCAGAGAGTATTTCCAGAACACCATCTCCGAAAATTTCCTCACCGTTCATGGCGTGGCGTTTTAAAATGGCGAAAATAATGTCTTGCTTGCGATTACGCGCCATTCCTTCAAGGCCCATAAACTCAGCAATTTTAATGAGTTCGCCAATAGGTTTTTTCTTGAGTTCAGTTAAGTTCATAAATGATCAGATAGATATAAGGATATGTGGGGTACACGGATATAGATAAAGAAGTAAAAATCGTCCGCAGTGCAAGATGTCAGTCATGAATGTGGTTGCACATCCATTGTTCAGAATCTAATTAGTACTTTCGAGGAGAAAATGTATGAAACAAATCCTAATGCCGAGCGGCGATTTTATGTTTTGTGTCCTTTCAGAAACGATGTAGACAAGATCTTCATGCTTCTTGAGCAAGCAATATAAGTGAGATGTGTAGCTTTGTCAATTTGGTAAAGTAAAAAATGCGCTATTGGGCATAGCGCATTAGCAATTAAACGATCAGCGGTAATAGATTAAGTCAATTAAACATGATCTTCGATGAAGGCAGCGAGTTTCGATTTTGGTACAGCGCCGATCTGCTGAGCAACGACTTCGCCATCTTTAAACATGAGCAATGCTGGAATGTTACGGATATTGTAGTTGACCGCGGTCGCTTCGCAAGCAGTAACATCGACTTTAACAATTTTTACTTTGCCTTCATATTCTGTTGAAAGCACTTCAAGTACAGGTGCAATTGCTTTACACGGTGCGCACCATCCTGCCCAAAAATCGACAAGTACAGGTACATCAGATTTGAGGACATCGTTTTCAAAGTTTTCATCAGTGGTATTTACAATATTGGCAGACATAGGATTTGCTCCAAAAAAGGTTAAAGAAGATGCGATATTGCGTTGTAGATAAACATTTTTACATCGTTATCTTTAACAATGCAGGTGAATGTGCAAATTTTCAATCTTATTTGTAGAATTGTCCAATCGAAGCTGACGATATCGTCAATCGTTGTCATACAAATGTCATATATGAAGAAAAATTAAATACTCATTCATTTGCGTGCATAAATGGCTTTTAAATTGGAAGTTTGTGAATTAATCTAGGCAGCAGTTCTCCAAGAGTTTGTATAAATAATGTCTGATTTTTTGATTGATGAAGAATTGTTAGCAGCGATTGATATGGGGTCAAATAGTTTCCATCTCGCTATTGCAAGAGTTGATCATGGTGAAGTAAAAAAAGTGGCTTCCATGTCAGAAAAAGTACAGTTAGCTGCGGGTTTAGATGAGAACAAAAATTTAACAGAAGCTGCCCAACAACGGGGTTTGGCTTGTTTGGCACGTTTTGTAGGGCGCTTAAGCTCAGTACAATCGAATCGCTTGAGAATTGTCGCGACCAATGCTTTGCGTCAAGCAAAAAATGGCCATGAGTTTATTCAAAAAGCTGCGGAAATTTTACCTAAACCGATTGAAATTATTGCAGGTCGTGAAGAAGCGCGATTAATTTATTTAGGTGTGTCTCACACCCTTGCCAACAGTGGTCGCCGTTTGGTGATCGACATTGGGGGCGGATCTACAGAACTTATTATTGGTGAGGCTTTTGAGCCAATTCATACCGAATCTTTACAAATGGGCTGCGTTGCCTATACTCAAGCACATTTTGCCAATGGCGAAATTAGCAGCAAAGAGTTTGATCGTGCTGTAGTTTCTGCACGTAAAGAATTGTCAGGAATTGCCAATACCTATAAGACAGAGGGTTGGGATACCGTCGTTGGGTCGAGTGGAACGATTAAAGCCTGTCGTCAAATCACCATTAATATGGGATGGAGTGACGAAAAAGAAAATTTAACCCGTGAAGGCCTAGAGAAACTCAAAGATAAATTGCTTAAATATAAGCATGTCTCAGAATTGGAATTTGATGGTCTTAAAGATGATCGTCGTAGTGTCCTGCCTGCTGGTTTGGCAATTTTGTTTGCAATCTTTGATGTCTTGGGAATTGATAAATTAGTCTATTCTGATGGTGCTTTGCGGGAAGGGGTCATGTACGATCTACTCGGACGTTTTCAACACGAAGATGTCCGTGATCGCAGCGTACAAGCCTTGATGGGGCGTTATGGTGCGGATCTGAAGCAAGCACGACGTGTACTGGATACTGCTCAGCATCTATTTGATAATGTGGCTGTTAAGCTCAATCTCAATGTGGATGATAGCGATCTATTACGCCGAGCAGCGTATTTGCATGAAATCGGTTTGGCCATCAGCCATGGGGGTTATCATCGTCATGGTGCCTATTTATTGCAACATTCCGATATTCCTGGTTTCTCACAAATCGACCAAAACCATTTGTCACATTTAGTCGGACATCACCGTCGAAAATTGCGAGTGGATGAAAAAGCGGATGTCAGTAAATCGGGTGGACAGAAGCTCTTGAGTCTCTGTTTATTGATGCGTTTAGCCGTTTTATTAAATCATAGTCGTAGTGATGAGATGCTTCCTGCCATTGAATTACAGGTCTTAGATGGGCAACAATGGCAACTTAGCGTTTCTGGCGATGCCAAACAATGGCCATTGCTCGTTGCTGATTTGCTTGATGAGCAATTACAGTTTAAGCATTGGGATATTGAATTGAATATTCAGTCGGAACAATTTATCAGTTAACTGTCCTACGAGTTAATTTAGGGATAATGGTCGACGTATGAAAAATAAAGCAGCTCAATCTAAAGCATGGAAAACGGTACAAATCGCTCGTCATCCAGATCGTCCACAGTTTTTGGACTATGTCAGTGAAATTTTTACTGAATTCGATGCTTTACATGGTGATCGTTTGTACGGTGATGATGGCGCCATGATTGGTGGTCTCGCCCGTTTTGATGGTCAAGCCGTCATGGTGGTCGGTCAACATCGTGGCCGCAGTACACGTGAAAAATTACAGCACAACTTTGGGATGTGTAACCCTGAAGGTTATCGTAAATCGCAACGCTTGTTTGATATGGCTGAGCGATTTAATCTACCAGTGTTCACCTTCGTTGATACCATGGGTGCATATCCTGGTGTTGGCGCAGAAGAGCGTGGTCAGGCTGAAGCGATTGCAACGAATCTTGCGCAACTGTCAAACCTCAAAGTCCCTGTGATTGCAACAATCTTAGGTGAAGGTGGTTCGGGGGGTGCGATTGGTCTTGCTGTCGCAGATCGCGTGGTGATGCTTTCACACAGTATTTATTCGGTGATTTCACCTGAAGGTTGTGCTTCAATCCTTTGGAAAACTGCAGAAAAAGCAGAGCAGGCCAGTGAAGCGCTTGCACTGACAGCAGACAAACTGAAAAAACTCGGTATTGTTGAAGATGTTGTGGATGAAGGTGAAGGTGCACATTTACATCCTGTAAAAGTGATGGAAGACCTGAAACTGGTATTGAAACAAGCATTGCAAGAATTACAACCGATGGATGCAAATGAGCGATGCGAAGCACGTTATCAGCGTTTAATGAAGTTTGGCAGCGCGAATTTAGGTCTCGCTTCTTAAGACAACAGGTTCAGTTCGCTGAACCTTCGCGTTTTCTGATCGGATGTAGCGGCGGCATGGATTCCATGCTGTTGTTGTTTCTGATGGCGCAACTTTGTCCACAGCACATTCGTGTGATCTATATCAATCACCAACTGCAGCAAGGCAGTGAGCAGTGGGGTGATCTGGTCCAACAGCAATGCGCCATACTAAACATCCCGTGTATCGTAGAGGCGGTTGATGTCGCAGCTGGCAATCTTGAGCAGCAGGCCAGAGCAGCACGTTATCAAGCCTATCAAAAACATATCCAAAGTCATGAAGTTCTGGTCCTTGGGCATCATCAACAGGATCAAGCTGAAACGGTTATGTTACGCCTGTTATCAGGTGCTGGTGTCAGCGGTTTAAGTGCAATGAAACGTATTGATTCACGTGATGGTTATCAGGTTTGGCGCCCGTTATTAGAGCTATCGCGTGAGCAGATTTGCCAATGGGCTGAGCAAATGCAATTGCAATATGTTAATGATCCGAGTAATGCAGATATTCATTATGATCGGGCATGGTGCCGTGAACAATTGTGGCCCGTACTGCAACAACGCTACCCCAAAATGCAAGTTGCAATCAATCGTAGTAGTGAATTGATGCAGGATGCGGATCAAATCCTACAAGAAGTCGTGCAACTAGACTTGTCACATTGTGGAAATCATCAACAACTTCATTTAACTGCATTGGCAGAATTGTCAGAAGCTCGGCGCAGACAACTTTTATCGGTATGGATGAAGGGAGATGCACAATATCGCCCTGCATTTGATATGATTCAGCGTCTGCAAGATGAAGTCATTGCTGCAAAATCGGATGCACAGGCTGCGTTACATAGTAATGGTTACTATTTTGTACGCTATCAACAGGTACTGTATCGCCTAGAGAAACAATTTTATTTGGCCCATAAGCAAGTACTTGATCTGCAACCGACATGTTTAAGTATTGATCGGCGCAGTCCAGTTCAGTTAGATGCTGGGCTTTTTGAGGTTCGGCAGGTTGCGACTGGATTGGCTTGGGATTTGCTAGAACAAAAATTAGATTTACAACGTCGTATGGGTGGAGAGAAAATTCATCTTTATGGTCGTGTTGGCGCTTGGCCCTTGAAAAAAGCTTTACAACAAGCACAAATTTTTCCTTGGTTGCGTCATACAATTCAAATATTAAGCATAGATAATGTTATGCTTGGTGTTTTTACACCGAAGGGTTTTTGGCTAGCACAATCCGATTACTGTGTGACGGATGGATGGTTACCCAATTTGATCTCTCCGTAATAAAAAATTCTTTGTAGAGTGTGATGTATGAGTGCAGTTTTAAATTGTAATATCAGTTTTATCGGCGGCGGTAATATGGCTCAAGCCTTAATTGGAGGCTTGATTAGCCGTGGGATGCCTGTCACTCGCATCACTGTATCTGATCCTGTAGAGAAAGTACGTGACTTATTACAAGAAAAAGAAGTCAATGTCACCGATGATAACCGCGCTGCGATTAAAAATGCAGACGTGGTCGTGCTCGCGGTTAAACCTCAAGTATTGTCTACTGTACTGAGTTCAATGCATGGCTTATTTGAAAATAAATTGGTAATTTCGATTGTTGCGGGTGCTGAAGTGGAGAGCATTGCGCGTTTGACTGGCGCACAGCGCATAGTGCGAGTGATGCCAAATACCCCAGCCTTGGTGCAAACTGGTGCACATGGTCTGTATGCACCCGAAGCAGTTTCTCAGACTGATCGTCAACTGGCCAGTCAAATTTTAGCAGCCACGGGCTTGACCATTTGGGTCAATACCGAAGCACAAATAGATGCGGTCACTGCGGTGTCTGGTTCTGGCCCAGCATACTTTTTCTATATGATGGAAAGTATGATTCGTGCTGGAAAAAATCTAGGTTTGGATGAAAAAGTGGCGACAGCATTGACCTTGCAAACTGCGCTTGGTGCAGCACAAATGGCTATTACCAGTTCAAATACACCTGCAGAATTGCGTAAAAATGTAACTTCGCCAAATGGGACAACTCAAGCGGCATTAGAAGTTTTTGATCGTGCTCAAATTTCACAGAATATTCAAGCCGCTTTAGCTGCTGCACAAAAGCGCAGTCAAGAGTTAGCGCAAGAATTAAGTGAAAGCATTAAATAATTGATTTGATTAGGAATATTTAAGTATGGGTGCGAGTTCTGCTGATCTTTTTGAAATCATCATGAACGTAGCAATTTTGCTCGTCTTTTTTCGTTTTTTGATGCAACTGGCTGCGGTCAGTCCATACAATCCAGTGGTTCTGTCTACGGTAAAAGCGACTAAGGTTGTCGATATCTTTAGTCGGATTTTGCCCACTTTCGGGAAGGGTCGGGTCAATACTGCTGCATTAATCTTACTTTTTGTACTGTGCTTATTGAAAAAATTTGGTGTGATGCATTTAAATGGTATGCCACCAAGTAGTGCGGTGTACTTGTTGCTTTCAACCTTTGTTGAAAGCATTCAAGCTTTGATCCGTATTTTAAGATACTTGATTTTTGCAACGATTATCTTGAGTTGGGTGGTGATGTTCACCCAATCGCGTTCTCCGTATATCGAAGTGGTACAAGAGTTGGCTGAGCCATTACTGGCACCATTCCGTCGGATTATGCCCAATATGGGGATGATTGATCTGTCACCGATCTTGGCATTCTTTACTCTTTATCTTGCTGAAATCGCAATGAATGGTGTGGCACGTGCTTTATTGATGGGGTTGTAATCTCCTCAGTAGCATATGGCGTCATTGCATACTCATAAAAAAATGCCTTCCATATTGGAAGGCATTTTTTTATCTGATGATGAATAGATTGTGATCTAGGTCTTAATGCGCCTCATCCCAATTTTGTCCACGACCCACTTCAACCAATAAGGGTACTGATATTTTCACCACATCTTGCATGACCTGTTGAATTTTTGCTGCCAATTCATCCGCAATATCAGCATCAACTTCAAAGACCAATTCATCGTGGACTTGTAATAGTAGTTTGGCTTGATCATGTGGCAGGATTTTATTGACTGCAATCATCGCAAGTTTAATGATTTCCGCAGCACTGCCTTGTAAGGGCGCATTAATAGCAGCACGTTCGGCAGCTTTGCGTACCATCATATTTCGAGCTTCGATGTCTGGGGTGTACAAACGACGCCCTAGAATGGTTTGTACGAAACCCTGTTCCAATGCGATTTGGCGAGTACGTTGCATATACTCATAAATGCCCGGATAGCGTTGGAAATATTGCTTGATATAGTTTTGTGATTCCTCACGACTAAAACCCAGTTGACGGATTAAACCAAACTCGGACATGCCATAGAGTAGGCCGAAGTTGACGGCTTTGGCTTGACGGCGTTGATCTTGAGTAACATCTTCGAGTGCAATATTGAGGACTTCGGCTGCAGTGCGTTTATGTACATCTTGACCGTGATTAAAAGCGTGAACCAAAGCTTCATCTTGAGAAAAATGTGCCATTAAACGTAATTCGATTTGCGAGTAATCGGCTGCAAGTAATACACGGCCCGCAGGTGCAACAAAAGCCTTACGAATTTGACGGCCAATTTCTTCGCGGATCGGAATATTTTGCAAGTTCGGATCAGTCGAGGAGAGGCGACCTGTAGCAGTCAAAGCCTGATGATAGCTGGTGTGTACACGATGTGAGGCCTCATTGGCTTGTTTTTGCAGGCCATCGGTATAGGTACTTTTGAGCTTGGCAAGACCACGATATTCTAAGATGGCTTGCACAATCGGGTGGTCAATTTTTTCCAATACACTTTCACTGGTGCTGTATTGTCCCGTTGCGGTTTTTTTACCACCTTTGAGTCCCATGCGTTCAAACAGCACTTCACCGACTTGTTTGGGAGAGGCAACATTAAAACGTTCACCTGCTAAGCTTTCAATCTGATCTTCTAGACCCGCAATGGTTTTGGCAAAATCCACGCCCAATTGATCGAGGAAAGTCAGATCGAGTTCAATCCCATTTTCTTCCATGTGGGTCAGTACGCTAGCCACAGGCATTTCAATGTTATGTAAAATATTTTTCAGCTCTGGAATACTTTCAAGACGTGCATCGAGAACCTGATAGAGTCGATAGGTAACATGTGCATCTTCTGCAGCATAATGTGCAGCAGTTTCGAGATCGATTTGATTAAAGCTTTTTTGTTTCACACCTTTGCCCGCCACTTGTTCAAAAGTGGTGGTCAAATGACTCAGATAAACTCGGGCAACATCATCCATGCTGTGCCGTGTGGTCACTGCATTGTAGACATAAGATGCCAACATGGTATCGAAATACCAACCCTGTAGTTGAATACCGTGATTTTGCAGAATATGCGCATCATATTTTAAATGGTGGCCGATTTTACCAATCTGTGGGTTTTCTAAAATGGGTTTCAGTTGAGCAAGGATGTTTTCACGGTTGAGCTGCTCAGGCGCACCCTCATAATCATGCGCCAAAGGAATGTAATAGGCATCATGTTGATCGAGTGCTACAGAGAAGCCAACCATTTCAGCGATACGATAATCAAGACTGGTGGTTTCAGTATCAAAGGCAAAGCGTTGCGCTGTTTCTAGGCGGGCGAATAAAGCATCCCAATCACTTTGTTTGAGTACCGTGTGATAGGTGGCTTGACCCAATTGATCATCAACACTACTTGATGCTGCTTGATCAAGTGCTTGAGCATCGCTGCTTGACCCGGTATTTGTAGGAGCATGCGTATCACTGCTTGCCGATTGGCCTAAAGATGTGCTTACAACTGGACGAGCAGGGCTATTTTGCTGATAGCTTTTATTGTTGGGGTTGTTCGGATGATCTAGTGACTGTAATTGATTACGGAATTCAAGATCAGTATATAGACGACGTAGCTCATCTACATTGGGATTGGCAATCTTCAGGTCTTCATAGTCGATATTTAAATCAAGATCACAGACGATACTCGCCAATTGATGATCGATTTTAATATTGTCTTGGTTATCTTTGAGGTTTTGTCCGACTTTACCTTTGATGCTATCTACATTGGCAAGAATACCTTTCAAGTCGCCATACTCAGTCAGTAACTTGGCCGCAGTCTTGGCACCAACGCCAGGGACACCCAAAATACCATCCGAAGCATCGCCCATGAGCGTGAGGTAATCAATCATCTGATGTGGCCAGATGCCAAACTTTTCAAACACCCCATCCACATTCATCGGTTTGTCTTTAAAGCTGTCTTCGAGGGTCACTTTATCTGTCACCAACTGCGCCATGTCTTTATCGCCAGTGGAGATCAGAACTTGATGGCCAGCTTTTTCAGCCTGTTTGGCCAAAGTTCCGATGACATCATCGGCCTCTGCACCAGGCAAGGTATGGAGTGGGATACCGAGGGCTTTGATCAATTGGTGTAAATAGGGGATTTGTTCCGCCAACTCGGTCGGCATACTTGGGCGATCACCCTTATAAATTGGGGATAGTACATGACGAAAGGTCGGCTCAGGGGTATCAAAAATGACCGCCATATGGGTCGGTTGAATGCGACGCATCAATTTTTGGATGGCGGAAATCGCACCACGTATCGCATTGGTATGTAAACCTGTTGACGTGGTTAAGGGAGGAAGTGCGTGGTAAGCACGAAATAAAAAATATGACCCATCGACCAAGACAAAAGGTGGCATTAAAACATTCCTAATCCAAATAACCGTCTTATTGTACGTGATTTTTTTGGCTTGCACAGGCGCATGATGGGGGAATGGTGTTACTGAATCGCTGATGAATAACCTCATCTTCAATCATCGAGTTAGGATATGATCTGTACACCCCGAAATGAGTAGAAGCAGCAATGCCGAAAGTACACAGCGAAATTAGAATCATGTGGTTGATGTTCCTCATGATTGTGGCTATAGCAGCATGGTTTTTAGAGCTTCATCTGCTGAGTTATCTGTGTGCTTTGGCCTTGGTGATGAGTGTGATGCACTATGTGGATTTGATCCAAAATCCAACCCAAGATATAGCGACACAGTTTGACGCAGAGCATGTTCGTAATTCAAAAGTCCCGCTTTACTTGGCTTCATTGCTGGCAGTGTTGGGTGCTGTGATGAGTTGGCATTGGGTATTGGGGGCGGGGATCACCATCTGGATCTTTTTTTTCTTGCGTTGGTTGCGACGCTTGGAACAGCAGTTGAATCGTTTGCAGCATTTGTTAGAGCGACAACAACAGTCCTCTCAACAAGGGCTCACGCCTGCGGCGACTTTATCAAAATCAAAAACACAGTCAGAAGCAGCGCTTAGAACGGAAGCAGAGTGCAATTCACAAGCTGAGCTCAAGTCAGGGGCAGTAGCAGAGCCTGAATCAAAGTTCGCTTCGGAATCAATGCCAGAGTCAGCATCAGAATTTAAGTCATCACTTGAGTCAGCGCCATTCGCGCTCCAACCACAACAAGGTGAAGTGACGATCACTGCAGCGGACTCCGTTGAACTATCGATCTCAACGGGTTCAACTCAAACAAATACGCCAGATCTCAATATGTTGGATCAGGTGAAATCTTGGTTGTTTCAGGGTAATCCTGTATTGAAAGCAGCGATCTGTATTCTGTTGATTGGGATCGTGTTGTTGCTGCGTTTTGCTACAGAACACTGGCAAATCGACTTGGCCATGCAGTTGGCCTTGTTAGCACTGCTCAGCACATCAGTCTGTGGGTTAGGTTGTCGTTTGTTTAGAAAAAATCCGAGCTTTGCATTGGGGCTGCAAGGGTTGGGCATGGCGGGGCTATTCTTAAGCTTATTTTTTGCCTACTACAATCAGGTCATTGCTTCTTTTCCCTTAGCCGCTGCGCTGTATATGTGCATCATGGCCGCCACGATAGGTTTGAGCTTAAAGCAAAATTCGATTGAACTGGCATTGATGGCGATGTTGGTGGCGTATTTTGCGCCCTTTAGCTTGCCGATACGAGATATGAGCAGTGTGGAGTTACTGACTTATTATTTGTTGATTAATATTGCGATTGCCATCCTCAGTAGTGTTCGGCCTTGGAAAGTCTTGGTGCATATTGCTTTACTGACCAGTGTTGTGATCGGTAGTGGCTATGCATTGCAGCATGCTGATTTTGCCCAGTTACCGATGTTGTTGTTGATCTTGGCGCATACCGCGATCTTTATTTGGTTGGGTTTTAGGTATAGTCAGCTCATTGCCAAACGTGATCTGCAGCAATTTCAATTAAAGCCTGTATTGGATATTGCGCTGATCTTTGGGGCACCAACAGTGGCTTATGCACTGGTGTATTTGCTGTATTTTGAATCAATCCTGTGGCAAGCCAGTTTGAGTTTTGCATTCGCAGTTGTATTTGCTGGACTCTATGCATTGATCAAGCGCAAAGCTCATATTGATGTGATTGCACAGAGTTATCTGAGTCTGAGTTTGATCTTCTTGAGTATTATCCCGGCCATATTGTTGCCTGAACAATGGAGTGTGGTGGGGTGGGCATTGCAAGGTGTGCTGGTCTTTGCTTATGCGCTTTGGCGTGACTTGGCCATTGGGCGTTATTTGGCAATGGCACTGCTGATCATTGCTGGGCTGTCGGGGGCATATTACCTATTAGAGAGTGATGACCTGCCACGTTCAGTGCTGTGGTGTCTGAGTTTGAGTTATATCGTCGTGGTGGTATTAGCCAATAGTTGTGAGAGATTTAGAGCTCAATATGACAACTTAATGGCGGTTTTCCATGCCATGTTAATGTTTTTTGCTTTTGCGATCTTATTGCTCTTGTTCGCTGATCAATTTGATTTGGATGAGCATCCGAGCCTAGTGTTGCTGTTGCTGAGTATTGGATTATTTATACTCAATGAGATCATGCAGTTGCTTAAGGCCACATGGACGTGGTTTATCCCTAAATGTCTAGCGATGCTGCCGATCTTGCTCTATGCCTTATGGCTATTGGTGACGCAAATGGATCAGGGGCAATTGATTTGGGTCAGTAATGTGGATGCTTGGTACTTTGCCGCATCAGGTATATTGCTGTTTGGTTTGAGTTTAAGAACTCAAATGAATTATGCCACGGTACAAGAGCCTATCAGCGCCAGTGCCTTGTTGAGCTTGAGTCTGGCCAGTATGGTGCTATGGCCTGCAATGCCGTATATGAGTTTAATGATCTTGCCATTACTGTTTTGTGCATGGGGCTTCTTCCGTCGCCAAGATCATAAGCTTGTGATGATTTGGCAGTCAAATGCGAGTTTGATGTTGTTATTGATCTGGATGATCTGTTCGCAGTTGTTTGAACAAGGTGCCTTCGATGTGTATTGGCTACCCGTGATCAATCCTTTTGATCTGGTATCGCTGGCTGCTTTACTGGCGATGATATGGTTGTTATCACTCCAACTAAAGACCCGCTTAGACCGTGGCATTATCGCGATATTGGCTGTGTTGAGCTTGTTGTGGCTGAGTAGCTATATCCTATTGCGTGCGCTGCATGTGTATTTGGAGACGCCGTATAACCAAATCGAATTATGGGGGAATGCGGTCGTACAACTGAGTTTGACTTTACTTTGGGTCAGTCTGGCATTTATCACCATGACCTTAGCCAAGCGCCTAAAATTACGTGCCTTGTGGATATTGGGGGCCAGTCTGTTGGTGATCGTGACCTTTAAATTGGTGCTACTTGATTTATCGCATATTGGCACCTTACTGCGGGTATTTTCATTCTTGGGTGCAGGTCTGGTGATGTTGATTATTGCCTATATTGCACCGATTCCAGACCTTCCGAGTTCTGATCGTGAAGATACAGTACCCAAATAAATGTCTCCATAAAAAGCAGACGACGCCGTGTGAGAAACAGGTGAGATAGCGCTGTAAAATACAGCGCAAATTGGGTTGTGGCAGATTTAGAACCAGATGTAGATCACCGCTAAGCGGTGATCTACTCGTTAGAATAGCGTTTAAAGCTTAGGTTCGCGTTTGATCTCTGGTGCGTTGGCATATTCATCAAGATGATCGTTTTCTAGTGCGCTGTGTGGGGTAAGTGGACGATCAACAAAGCCGATTTTCGGAACAGGAATTTCGATTTGATTTTCAACAAAGCCATTACGAATCAGTTCGTGCATTTCATCTTTGACCTTCATAAAGTTTTCTTGCTTACACCACAATGCAAATAATAACTCTATCGATGACTCACCAAATGCCGTGACACTGACACGCGGTTTAGGGTCAGCCAAAACCAAAGGGTAATGGTCTGCAACTTTGAGCAGTACCTCTCGAACTTTAATGATGTCTTCATGAAAGTTAATCGCCACCGTAATCGGGATACGTCGGATCGGGAATTTGGACAAGTTGTGTACTGGGGCACGAATCAGTTGCTCGTTGGGTAAGCGCACATAGACATTATCCCAAGTCAATAATTTGACTGAGAGTAAATCAATTGAAATCACTTCACCTTCAATGGTATGTCCACGAATCAGTGTGATCTGAATGGTATCGCCAATTTCAAATGATCCTTCCCCGATCAGGAATAGACCACTAATTAAGTTGGTTGCAGAGGTTTGAGATGCAAAACCCAAAGCTACGGTGAGGATCCCGGCAGCACCGAGGAATACGCTGAGTTTAAAGCCAGCTTCTTTTAAACCCGCGACCACAAACAACATGAAAATAAAATAAAAAATACCCCTACGCCAGACCAGTCGTTGATGCGCATTAAAACGTAAGCCGATGGTGCGTATAAAAGTATTCGAAATGATGCGTGCTAAGAAAAATCCAAATAAACAGAGCGCCAAGGCCACAGCGATTTCACTGAGTCGCCCAGTATTGATATTGGTAAATACGCCTTTAACGCTATTTGCAACATCTTGCGGAAGATTAGATTGTGGCATGCGCGTTCCTTAAAAGAATGAATCAAACATATTGAATAGTGCGCCACCCGGTGAGCGAGCTGGATGTACATAAATCACTTCTCCAGCAAGGGGAGGTGTACGATTTTCAATCCGAACCCGAGGTTGTCGATCCGAAGCTTCATGTATGACTTTAATCTGTGATGTCCAAAGGCGCCCGGTGCTTTCACTATAAAATAATGGTAATGCAGTCACAGGCACATTCATTTTATCAAAGCGTAATTGGTGACTGCTGGTATTGTGAAAGTCAATTGGGGTAACTGCACGAAATGCGCGTGTTTTTAACTGGTGCAAATCGGTACGGCCATCGACTGTGGTGGCATAACACATTTCACCATTGCGCTTGTCTGGGCCAAACCAGGTATCTTTAGGTAAAATTACTGGGAGATCAAACAGCGGATCTTTTTGTCCCTGTACAAATCCAGAAATCCACAGCGGCGTGCTGATAAACAAGGTTCCGCGTTGACCTGCAGGGATATAGATTGGATCTGTGGGTTTAATCACTACCGAACGATCTGCGAGTCGTGGCATCAATTGAAAACTACGATGCGTTTCACGAAACATATATCGTTCTACATGGATCGGTTGTGGAAAGCGCATTTCAGCATCATTGATCCGATGCCAGCGTTGTTCATAATCGAACTGCATCAGCGGGCGATGATATTCTAAACGCCACTCTTGTAAGCCGCGAGTTAATCGGAAGAGTAGTGAACCAAATTGCCAGGTTTTGGATTGATTGACTTCAAATAACTCTTCACCCCACCATTTGAGGTCTGGCTGCTCAGGTGCTAAGTATTCTGTATTAATAGACAAGCGTCAGATTTCCTCTTCAGATTCTTTTTCAATTCAGTCTTCACGGTGTCATATGCTTGGAGTACACTCAGAGCAATTCTTTTCGTCATTTACACTCGAAATGCAAATTCTGAAACAATTACAAATACCGTATAGTTTTGCAAAAAAACATGGTGTGCTGTTGCGCTATGAAAGTGATCAAGTATATATCGTTCGTCGCCAAGATACTGCACAAATTGCATTGCAGGAAGCGCGGCGTTTTCTTGGTCGTCGTGCGCAATATCAATTGTGCAGTGAAGCTGATTTTAATCAAATGCTCAGTTCGAGTTATGTGGGTGAGACGGGTGAATCGCAACAAGTTGCTGCGGGTTTAGAGGATCATCCAGACTTACTGAGTTTGGCAGATCAAGTTCCTGAAACTGAAGACTTAATGGATCAGGAGGATGATGCACCGATTGTTCGTCTGATCAATGCATTGTTGTCTGAAGCGATCCGTGTCAATGCCTCTGATATTCATATCGAATCCTTTGAAAAGAAATTGTCGGTTCGTTTACGGGTCGATGGCCAATTACGTGAAATTGTACAACCGCGCCGTGAGTTAGCACCCTTGTTGGTGTCACGTATTAAAGTCATGGCCAAGTTGGATATTGCAGAAAAGCGTGTTCCTCAAGATGGCCGAATTTCATTGCGATTGGCGGGGCGTGAGGTCGATGTGCGGGTTTCAACATTGCCATCTTCACACGGTGAACGTGTGGTGATGCGTCTACTCGACAAGCAAGCGGGGCGTTTGAATATGACCCATTTGGGCTTGATGTCGCAGGATTATGAGCGCTTGACCCAATTGGTACATCGTCCGCATGGCATTATCTTGGTGACTGGACCTACAGGTTCCGGTAAAACCACCACGCTATATGCGGCACTTTCAGATTTAAATGATGGTTCTAAAAATATATTGACCGCAGAAGATCCGATCGAGTATCAGCTTGAAGGTATAGGTCAAACACAGGTTAACACCAAAGTAGACATGACTTTTGCCCGCGCTTTGAAGGCCATGTTGCGTCAAGATCCGGATGTGGTCATGGTGGGTGAGATTCGTGATTTGGAAACGGCAGAAATCGCTGTGCAGGCCTCATTAACCGGTCACTTGGTTCTATCAACCCTGCATACCAACACTGCGATCGGTGCAGTGACACGACTACAAGATATGGGAATCGAACCCTTTCTGCTATCCAGTTCTTTGATTGGTGTGGTAGCGCAGCGTTTGGTGAGAACCCTATGTGCGCATTGCCATACTTGGCATGAGGCGGATGAGTTTGAAGCAGATTTGTTTAAGAATATTCCATTAGAATCGGTTTTGAAGTTGCCACAACCGCAGGGTTGTGAAAAATGCTCACATACCGGTTTCAGTGGACGTACTGCGATTTATGAAATTGTTGCGATTGATGATCAAATGCGTCGCTTTATCCACGGCAATACCGCTGAATATGAACTTGAACGTCATGCGCGCCGTCAAGCCGGCTCAATTCGAGATGATGGGCTACGCAAAGTCTTGATGGGTAAAACCACAGTGGAAGAAGTGCTACGTGTTACCAATGCCTTAGAAGATCAAGGTGACATCTAAGCGCTATTTAAATTAACGGTATTAGCGGTATTTAAAAAAAACCCTCAAATCAATTTGAGGGTTTTTTATTGGTTCTGGTCTTGGATCATCGGTGTTAATCAGTACGAATGTTGAAGTTCACATCAATATTGTTGCGTGTTGCATTGGAATAGGGGCATACGATATGTGCAGCAGCGACTAAGGTATCTGCATCTTGTTGTGATAAACCAGATAAATGTACATTGAGCGTGACTTCGATACCAAAACCAGTTGGTAATGGGCCAATTCCCACTTCAGCTTCAACAGTTGGATCTTGAGCGATTTTCAGTTGATCACGTTGTGCAACAAATTTCATTGCACCCAAGAAACATGCAGAATAGCCAGCAGCAAATAATTGTTCAGGATTGGTGGCTTCTCCGCCGGAGCCCCCCATTTCTTTGGGTACGCTGAGTTTGACATCTAATACGCCATCTGAAGAGGTCGCTCGACCATCACGACCACCCGTGGCTTTTGCTTTGGCACGATAGATTACTTTTTCTAAAGACATTTTTATAAATCCTAAAGCGTAGAGGGAGTATGTATAGTCTACGATTTAGAGAAAGATTAAAGCAGTGATTTGGTAATTTGATCTAAGCAATATCATGCACTACGATCTTGTGTAGAAATGGCTGAGTAGCGATTGGCCTTAAGGTCTATAACATCTAAAACAGATTTTAAAAATTGATTAATTTTCGATGTTCTAATAATGGCATTGATGCTCGAATTTCACGTTGTTCAGAGATATCAAAAGGTACAGTAATCAATTGTGCACCGGGCTCATCTACACGTGCCAGTAAGCGACCACGACTATCAGTTGCAGCTGCATGGCCCCAGGTCTGACGTTTTTCACCATGCCAACCTTGTTGAGCTGCACCTAAAACTTGACATTGACTGTCCATACCGCGCGCTTGAAGCAATAGTTGCCAATGCATTTCACCCGTGGTGTAGGTAAATGCGGCTGGCGCAGTCAATATATGTGCACCACGCTGTCTTAAGAACAGTGACATTTCAGGGAAGCGCAAGTCATAGCACACCATGAGACCAATGTTACCGAAAGGACTATTGGCGACCACTAATTCTGTACCAGGCTCAAAGAAACGTGATTCTTGATAGCCACCGACAGCATCACCGACTTGTACATCAAATAAATGGATTTTATCGTAACGTGCTTCAGTCTGTTCAGGGCTAATACACAGACTGGTGGTTCGAACCCGACCATCAGTAATGATGCTGCCATCGGGGCGAAAAGGGCAGGGCAATGTGCCCGCCACGATCCAGATTTGATATTGATGGGCTAAGTTTTCTAAGCGTTTTTGAATGCTTTCAAATTGTTCAGCAGTCTCACGCTGTTTACCAGCAGCGAAACAAACAAAATTTTCAGGCAGTACAATTAACGAAGCACCTTGCTCCTGACTCTGTTGGATGAGTGACTCAATGATAATGAAATTGGCTTCAATATCATTCTGACTATTCATTTGGGCGACAGAAAGCAAGGTCATGACTTATTCATCCATTTTAAATTTAGGCATTTTGCTGATCAGAGATTGATTCCATTGCGTCTTGATGTTTTTCAAGTTTTTTGACCAATGGTTCGAACATGTTTTGATTATTCTCATTCAACTTCATCAGGGTTTTGTGTGCATCTAATACGGTCGATAACATTGCATTGTGTGTTACGTTATCGTCGATTAATGCACGTGTACAAACATTAGGATCACCGCAATAATTTAAAATGACGAACACCTGCCCTAAGCCCATACTATTGGCTAGAGTGGTGATATCGGGATTGGTCGATAGCATAACAGCTTGGATGTGATGGGTTTGTTTAAGCTTGAGACCGAGTTTTGCTAAAACGCCTAGCACAGTGCTATCTATAAATGTGGTCTGGGTTAAATCAACAATAGCGCCTATAACGTTCTTTTGTTGTTCAATCCGGGCCAAAAGTTTGTCTAGACTAATACAAGATTGGGCTCGCACTTCACCAATGAGTTTGAAGATATGCGTTCCATCTAAACTTGCATATTCAACATGACCTGTTGACATATAAATGCCATTTGCAGAGAAGGATGGAAAATTATCACATAGCGCAACTGTATACTCAAGTAGCTTGAGGTCTTAGAAATGAAAAATTAATTGTATCTTATTGATTATACAGTTAATTCATTCTTCTTAAGCTGAGAATGGCAATATCGTCTGCGACATGATTTGGCGCTTGGAATGATTGATTTTGCAAATGGTGCACCAATTGAGCAAATTGTTCGTTCAATCCACCATCAAAGGGTTCAAGCGCACCATCTGAGCAAACAATGAATCGTGCATGTCGTGTCAGTCGGCATTCAAACTCTTCCACATCTAAATCTTCAGTCAGACCGAGTGGGAAACTACTGCTGTTTAATATCTTTGGTGCTTGGTTGGGTTCAAAAATAATCGCAGGTGGATAATGTCCGGCACTCGACCAGCGTAAATCGTGTGTTTCTAGGTTTAATGTTCCTGCAATCATGGTGATATGTTTTTCAATATTTTCTTGGACTAACATGCCATTGAGTTTCTTAATCAACTCACGTGGTGTTTTAGAGCGGCCATGAAATGCAGCCATCCATGAGGTCAATAAGGAACTGGTGACACCATGCCCGGACACATCGGCCAAATAGAAGATGATCTCTTTGTCGCTAATTTTCCAATAATCATACCAATCCCCAGATAAATAAGCAGAGGGTTGAAAGAAGGTTTCAACTTGATAATTTTGTAGTTCGATCGGATTGGGGAGTAAGCGTTTCTGAAGCTCTGCGGCTGAGGGAAGATCACGGCTATCTTGATTTCGTTTATATTGAGCATCAATTTTGAGTAATGATTGTTCAGGGTCCGATGGAAGGCTGGTCCAAATCCAGCCAGCTAAAGCACCGAGTTCCCAAGCTTGCGACAACGCACTGCCTTCATGCTCATGTCCGATGACCACAGTGGGAAGACTCCATTGATGGGTCAAGTAGTCTTGAACATCTGCAATCGTAATGATCGTCGAGTCATATAGATGGATATCGTCTATGTGGATCATCTGCAAATTTGGAAGTGTTTCAATGACATGTTCCAAATAGGGAATGGTTCGCGTGGGCTGAATGAAATACATAGATAAGATAGAGCATCCTAGAGTTTGAAAAGAGAACTACATGATTGAGCATTCACACTATCTATAAAGTATGAGGACTACAGCGTCAATCAAGAGCATTCTCTGCTAATAATTTCTAACAAATATTAAAGCTATGTCACCGTTTTATTGAGGATCTGTAAAGTCATCAGTCGAATCATCTTCATCAATGAATGAAATAGCTTCCGCACTGTTACCTTTTTTCTCTGAAATCTCAAAACTTTTACGTTGTAGATATATGTCACGAATCGCAGCATAGCGATCCCCTTGTAGCACACTATCTAAGTCTAAGAACTGGGATCGAGAATCTATGCCTCCCATGGCTGCACTCGCCCAACTTAATGATTCATGGTTGTTCCCACTACTTGAGAGTAGACCATTAGGTTTGGCAAAGCTTTCAGCGACATAGTCCATAGAGTTTCTAAGGGTACTTGGTCCGAGTACCGGTAGCATAATATATGGGCCGCTAGGCACACCATAATAACCTAATGTTGTACCTAGGCTTTCTTCTTCAGTATTTAAGCCCATTCGACCCGCTGGATCGGCAAGCCCTAAAGAGGTGAGTGTATTAACTGTAAAGCGGCCCAGTGTTTTTGCTGCACGAAGCGGTCGGCCTTGTACAAGTTGATTCACTGCATTCCAAGGTTCAGCCATGTTCTTGCGGAATAAACGGTAAGAGCCGCGAACTTCACCAGGCACTTTTTGGGTATATTGTACAGCCAAGGGTCTAGCAATATTACGATCTAAACTATCGTTAAATTTGAATATTTCACGGTTTAATGGTTGTAGCGGGTCTTTGACCTCATCAGCTTGTGCAGCATTGGCGTTTACCTTTAAGTCTTCTATTTTAATATTTTTTAGTTCTTTTAATGCATCAAGACGACGATGCTTTGTAATGTGGTCTTCGGGCATTAAGCTTTGTTCATCTGCTGTGATGTCCAATTGCTGAGACTGATCTTGTGGAGTTTCAATAACCTGAGAAGAGATTTTCTCTTGTGCAAAAACTTGAGAAACCAACCCTAAGCTCAGCATACTTGCCCATAATAAATTAAATCTATGCATATAAGTCTCTGAATATAACAAACTTTAAAGGATGGTTTTTGTCGTATCTTTATGACATAAGCTTATTCTAACAGCATTTAACATTGATGTATCCCTTCTAATTCAGTCATTAAATAAGCTATAAGCACTTTAAAGCTTAAAATATAAGCATGCAGACGTGTATTTTGAATTATTATTGAAATAGGGGTTGCGCCTGAAAATATTTCGCCTATAATGCACATCCATCGGCGGTGATGTTGATTAAAACTTGTTGATAAACAAGCGCTTAGCAA
>NZ_SLVJ01000010.1 GCF_004345325.1 Acinetobacter calcoaceticus | reverse complement strand
AAACTATGGGGCAACCATTTCTGGTCGCCAAGTTACTGTGTTGTATCTTGTGGTGGTGCTAGTTTAGAGGTTGTTAAGAAGTATATTGAGAACCAGAGAACACCAACATCAGAAAAAAATGCTAAAAAATCCGTGTCCCTAAAAAAGAGCTAACTCACCCTTAAAAGAGCGAGAATGCGCTCTTAATTTTGTTCAAATAAATAGCCTAAGCATTATGAAGCTCGTATGAAGTAGCTCAATACTCGGTAATGTTGGAGGTATAGCAGTGCCAGAAATTATGCCGGAAAACAAGGATTATTAGAAGTTTGCACTGATTGAAATGAGATCTAATGCATAACGTCAACCTGTTTGGCATTCCACCCTGAAAGGGATGGAACGAGAAAAATGAGAAAATAGCCTAAGTAATAAAATGAATCTGACTTATAGCGTTAGTCATTTATGTATAGCGTTTTCAACCCTTAAACGCTGCTAAATTCAGCATTAAAACCACCTAAACTGCTCGGGTATATAATTATACCGTTATGGTATTTAACATTGCGGTGATTTTTATCTTTAATAGCGACTGGCTAGCCAACTTTTTAATGTTTAGTGACTTTATTCAGCCAGCCAAATGTCCTCGACTGGGACCGTAAGGTTTTCATCGCCATTTTAAAATAACGCTTAGCTAGGTGAACAGGATGATCAACTCACTCAGCCAACAGATGGAACTGCAACACCATTCGCATCAAGCCGATTTTGCGCAAGACTTAATGTCGACCATTTGTGGCGAACACCATTTAGAAACCTTGTCTAGAGATCGTTTAGATTTCCATTATGAGGGCATGCGCTTACCCAACAAAAATATCGCCATTGGAACCATTTGTTATGGGGCCAATGTCGCGATTAATATTTCCAACTTAAAAGCCTATAGTATTAGCTTGCCACTACAGGGAAAACAAAGCTTAGGTTTGAGTGGGGAAAAATATTGGTCAGATGAAAACAAAGGACTGATCGTTTCTAATAGTGCCTTACAAGATTTAAATATTGATCGGCACTGTAAAAAGATACAAGTGGTGATACCTGAGCAAAGTCTACAAATGGTCTTGGCCGAGCTGATTCAGCGCCCCGTAGATGCTCCGATTATTTTCGATCCTGAAATGCCGATTGACAGTGATCAAATGGTGGGTGCATGGTGGAAAAACATCCAAAGCTTTATGTTGTTAAAATCACAATACTCAAGTTTCGCTGCGTTGCCGATGTTATCGGCGGATTATGAAAACTTTGTCATCAAAGCTTTGTTGTTGTCGCAAGAAAACAATTACTCCAGTCTATTACGTGAACAGTCCCAGCAACAAACGCCTGAGTATATTAAAAACGTCAAACTTTTTATTATGCAGCATGCGCATGAAGAAATTTGTGTTGAGGATTTACAGCGTATCGCAGGGGTATCCAAGTCCAAACTCTATGAGGAGTTTCAGCAGTATTGTGGCACTAGCCCAATGTCATTTCTGCGTAAATATCGCTTACAGCAAATTAATAAAGTCTTGAGCAATAACACGCAGAAAATATCGATTTCTAAATTGGCCTTTGATTGGGGCTTTAATCATTTAAGTCGTTTTTCTCAAGAGTATCGTGAAGAGTTTGGTGAAAAGCCAAGCGAGACCAAACGCAAACAACTTAGACAAATCTGATCTTCGTATTTTATGTAAAGGTGTTTTATTTAACGGTGTTTTAGCAAGACACACGTAACTTTCAAAGATCGATGCAGTTTTAAAAGTTCTATGTAGTTTTTAAAAGTAAAAATGCCAAAATCGGATTGAGCCTCAACTCAATCCGTTTTTTAATGAATATTTCAATCCAGTATTGATTATTTGCCCACTTGGCTGATGTGCAATTGTTGATTGCGCTGTGATTTCTCATACATCACTTTAATGCTGAGTGCGATAAATGAAATCAAGGTTGGGATTGCCAAGATATAGAAGATTCCACTCAAGCTGAGATCAAAGGTAAAGATTAACGAGCCGTAAAATGCGCCGAAGATCGCACCGATTCGACCAATACCATGCATCCATGAAACACCAACTGCACGACATGACGATGGGTAAAATAATGCAGCCAAGGGCAGTAATGAGGATTGTGCACCAACCAATAATGCACCAATCATAAAGATACTGATGCCGAGTAATACCACACTTGAGCCGATCATACCGGTGATCAGGAACAGGATGAAGGCAAATAAATACGCATATTTAATCACGCTGGTTGGATTAACTTTATCCATATACCAACCCATAACAACCGCACCCACCACACCACCAAAGGGGAAGATCGCTGCAATTAAACTAAATTGTTGGGTCGAGAATCCTGCGGTTTTTAAAATGGTTGGCATCCAACTGGTCAAGAGATAAAACACCAACAAACTCATGAAGCAGCACAGCCATAACATCGCTGAACCCCAGAAGTATTTACCGAGAACCATTTTTACAGGGCTTTCACTGCTTGGATTTTCAGATTGGCTGAGGACCAACTTTACTGGACCACTAAAAGGTTGACCTTGTAAACGTTCTAGAATTTTACGGGCTTTGTCTTGTTGTTGTCCTTTGATCAGGTATTGGGTGGATTCAGGCAGTTTGGTCATCAATACCAACACCAATAGCAATGGAATGGTACCACCGAGGATGATCACTTTGGCCCAGCCCATATTTTCCAGCAAATAGGCGGAGAGCACGCCACCACAAGAAATCCCTAACATAAAGCCACAACCTGCTAGTCCTGTTAAAAAGGCTTTGCGTTTGGCAGGCATATATTCAGAAACCATGGTGCTGATGTTTGGCATAGCAGCGCCAAGGCCAATTCCGGTGAGGAAACGGTAGATCATTAATTCTTGGGTTGAATCGGCAAAACCACACAAGATGGTAAAACCGGAAAACAGCAAGGTGGTCATGACGATGACGCCTTTACGACCAAACTTATCCGCTAAGGGGCCTGAAACCAGTGCACCAATGGACATTCCGACCAAGGCAGCGCTGAGTACAGGGGCGAGTGCAGGCTTGGTGATTCCCCAATCATCCAATAATGCAGGTGCGATAAAGCCGATAATTCCTGTATCGAGTCCATCACTAAAAAACACCAAGAACCCTAAAATAAACACCATCCATTGCAATGGAGAGAGTTTTTCACGGTCAATGATGGTATTGGCATCAATCGTTTGCATAGTGCATCCTTTCATTTTGTGCGATATGGCAAGGTGTTGTTGAAGCTTGTGTTGACGATCTTGAAATTAACGACCTTGATCAACGGACAAGTTTCAGAATTGTTTTATTTTTTGACAGCAACGCATATCCATGCCTGCTAGCCCCTAGCTGTGATTAGACTATTTTGTGTAGTTCATCACTATCCACTTAATCCTAAATTTGATCCATATTTTCCATTCTTTCGTATATTCAGTTACTTAAGTTGATAAATATGCCAGAACAATAATTTTGCAGGGTATTTATTTCGCTTTGAATCGCACAATTTGGCACAGATTGGATAGTGCATGCAGCTTTTGGACAGTCAGCCTACGCCGAGGAGGTAAAGATAAGCACATAGCGAATTAAGGAGTAATTCAAATGGCTGGTCAAATGATTCAAATCAATACCCCACAAGGTCACCGCTTTAGCGCTTACCTTGCTACGCCAGAACAACAACAAGGACCAGGCATCGTATTGTGCCAAGAGATTTTTGGCATTAATGCTGCGATGCGTGAGAAAGCAGACTTTCTCGCAGAAGAAGGCTATACCGTATTGGTTCCAGATTTATATTGGCGCATTGCACCGAATACTGAACTCAACTACAGCGCTGAAGATTTCCAAAAAGCTTTTGAATTATATCAACAATTTGACGAAGACCTCGGCGTTGCAGATATTGCTGACAGCCTCGCATTTTTAAAAACGCTAGACCAATGTGATCGCAGCACTGGACTTGGTGTGGTGGGCTATTGCCTTGGTGGCAAGTTATCCTTTTTGGCTGCATGCCGCTTGCCTGAAGTGGCTTGTGCCGTGAGTTATTATGGGGTTGGACTGGAAAAAGCCCTGCATGAATTGGATGGTCTCAAAGGTCGCTTGGTGCTACATATTGCTGAATTGGATCAATTTACCCCAGCTGAAGCCCGTGCTGAAATCGTTGCAGCCAGTCAGGCACATCCTTTGGTGCAATGCTACGTGTATGACGGTGTTGATCATGCTTTCGCTCGACCGAAGAGTGAACATTACCATAAACCTTCGGCAAGATTTGCCCATGAACGCAGCGTAACGGCGTTGCATGACAGCATCGGTCCCTACTATGACTTGGCAGCATTGTGGGATGAGCATATTCGTCATGAGTTTGATACCCGTGATGTGCCAGCCACCATGGCAACTATGGTCGCAGAACCCTATGTCAACCATATTCCGACCTTGACCGGTGGTGTAGGCAGTCGTCAATTATCGCGTTTTTATAGCCACCATTTTGTCCATCAGAACCCTAAAGATATGAAGATCACCTCGATCTCTCGTACCGTGGGCTCAACCCAAGTGGTGGACGAATTCATTATGAGCTTTACCCATGATGCTGAAATTGATTGGTTATTGCCAGGCGTGAAACCGACAGGTCGCTATGTGCAAATTCCGATGCTCGGTGTGATTCAGTTCCGTGGCGCCAAACTGTGCCATGAACATATTTACTGGGATCAAGCTTCAGTATTGGTGCAAATCGGGCTACTCAATCCTGAGGGATTGCCTGTGGCTGGGGTGGAAACGGCGCATAAATTGTTGGATGAATCTTTGCCTTCCAATAGCTTAATGCCATCTTGGCCGAGCAGTGCTGATAAAGCAGTGGGTTGAGGAGAATCTGATGAAACTTGATTTAAATGCAAAAGTAGCAGTGGTCAGTGGTGGCGCAACCTTAATCGGACAAGCTGTGGTTAAAGCCTTGGTTGCAGAAGGCATGCGTGTGGCGATTTTGGATATTGATCCTGCGGGTGCCGCAATTGCCAATCGTTACGCGGATGAGGTGATGTTCGTCCAAACCGATCTATGTAGTGATGCTGCGATTGCACAAGCGGTGCAACACATACAGCAACACTTAGGTGAAGTGCATAGTGTGGTGAATTTGGCCTGTAGTTATCTGGATGATGGCTTTGCCTCACCACGCCAAGATTGGCTAAAAGCGTTGGATATCAATTTGCTCTCAGCGGTTGAATTGAGTCGTGCGCTGTATACAGACCTTAAAAATACGCGGGGTTCAATCGTCAACTTTACCTCGATTTCAGCGCAATGTGCCCAAACTGGCCGTTGGTTGTATCCGACTTCGAAAGCGGCAATGCGCCAACTGACCCAAAGTATGGCCATGGATTTCGCTGCGGATGGCGTGCGAGTCAACTCGGTTTCTCCGGGTTGGACTTGGTCACGAGTGATTGCAGAAGTCAGTGGTGATGATCGTGCCAAGGCCGATCGTGTTGCGGCGGATTATCACTTATTGGGTCGCCTCGGCAATCCCGATGAAGTTGCCAATGTGGTGGTGTTCTTGTTGTCGGCGGCTGCAAGTTTCGTGACTGGTGCCGATTATGCTGTCGATGGTGGCTATGCGGTGATGGGGCCTGAGCGCAATCAAGCGGCGATCCCACGATTGGCTGAATGACACCGGCGATGGACTCGGCCATTGATGCACAAGCTGTTGATTTGAAAGCTGTGGATACAAAAACCGTTGATATAAAAGATGTTGATATAAAGGATTATGGAGAATTTTATGCGTCGTATAGCAATCGTTGGTGCAGGCCAATCAGGTTTACAACTGGCCTTGGGTCTACTGGATACTGGGTATGATGTGACCCTGTTGACCAACCGTACCGCGGATCAGATCCGCGATGGCAAAGTGATGTCGAGCCAGTGTATGTTTCATACTGCACTGCAAACAGAACGTGATTTAGGCTTAAATTTTTGGGAAGAACAATGCCCAGCCGTTGAAGGGATCGGACTGAATCTGATTAATCCTGAAACTGGCGACAAGGCATTTTCATGGAGTGCACGTTTAGAACGTTATGCACAATCTGTCGATCAACGGGTGAAAATGCCGTATTGGATCGAAGAGTTTCAGCGCCGTGGCGGTAAATTGGTGATCCAAGATGTGGGTATTGCTGAACTCGAAGTGTTGGCAGAAGATTTTGAATTGGTGCTGTTGGCAGCAGGTAAGGGCGAGGTGGTTAAACAGTTTGAACGCGATGCACAGCGTAGTGAATTTGACCAACCGCAACGTGCTTTGGCCTTGACCTATGTCAAAGGGATGCAGCCATTGTCGCCATATTCACGGGTTAATTTTAATATTATTCCGGGCGTGGGCGAGTATTTCTGTTTCCCTGCACTGACGGTAAATGGTCCTTGCGACATTATGGTCTTTGAAGGTATTCCCGGTGGGCCGATGGATTGTTGGCAAGATGTCAAATCACCAGAGCAGCATTTGGCCAAAAGCTTAGAGATATTAAACACCTTACTGCCTTGGGAAGGGGATCGTTGCAAAAACGTTGAATTGACCGATGCCGGGGGCTACTTGGCAGGTCGCTTTGCTCCCACGGTGCGTAAACCGATTTTAACGCTACCGTCAGGTAAGCAAGTCTTTGGTATGGCAGATGCTTTGGTGGTGAATGACCCGATTACCGGTCAGGGCTCCAACAATGCAGCCAAATGCAGCAAGGTTTATTTTGAAGCCATCCTTGCCAATGATGATCAGGCCTTTACTGAGGCGTGGATGCAGCAAACTTTTGAACGTTATTGGGATTATGCAGAAACTGTGGTGAGTTGGACCAACAGTTTATTGGCACCGCCTAAACCGCATATGGTCGAATTATTGGCTGCTGCGAGTCAAAACCAAAGTATTGCTGCTGAGATCGCCAATAACTTTGATGACCCGCGTCAGTTTGCACCGTGGTGGTTTGATGCAGATCAAGCACAAGCCTTTATTGAAAGCAAATCGCTACAGAGCGTGGCTTAAGTCAAGAGTGGGGGTGCTGCAGTCAATACTCAGCATCTCCGCGAAATTCAGCTAAATGTCCATATGCAAGGAGCAACAGTGATGCAGCAAAGCATTAATTCAATGGGTCTGACTGAGATCGATATCGAGAACCCACGAGAAATACGCAATCTATTGGGTCAATTCGCTACGGGCGTCACTGTGATTACTACACGGGGTAAAGATGGCCGTAAAATCGGGATGACCGCAAACTCTTTTTCATCGCTATCCTTAGATCCACCGCTGATCTTGTGGAGCTTGTCCAAAACCGCACCAAGTTTGTCAGATTTTACCTCAGCAGAATATTTTGCTATTCATATGCTGGCCCAAGAGCATCATCAATTGTCAGGGCATTTTGCGCGAGCATCAGAAGATAAGTTTGCAGGGATCTCGCATCAACAGTGTGCCGCAGGGACGCCATTATTAGATGGTGCTTTGGCCACCTTGTTATGTCGAAATGTCAACCAGTACGAAGGTGGAGATCATTTGATTTTCATCGGTCAAATCGAACGCTACCAACAACGTAGTGGTGAACCGTTATTGTTTCATGCTGGGAAGTATCGAGTGGCTTCGGAACATCCTGATCTATGCCAAAGTGCTTAGACGAGATGCTAAAGATGCAAAGTTTTGGAACTTAGGTCTACTGAGGGGATCAGTTGATTAAAATCACTACTTTCAAGTTTTGCCACGATCACCACCGATCGTGGCTTTTTTTTGAATATTTATTATAAAAAATGAAAAAAGATAATCTTGACTTACTTTTAGTGAGTAGCTGTATTTTATAAGGTTAGATGTATAGAATAGCAAAGGTTGAGGGCAGACTGGTGCTGTTGTTGGAGTATTAAAGCAAGCACATTAATTCAGGTTATATTTCAATTGATGATAGCTTGTCCTAGGCAGGATAGAGCCACTACGATGGGTGCAAAATAAATGAAGATCAATAGTCGACTGTATATTTTAGTTTTTCTATTCAGCTTGAATAGCCAACATGTTTTAGCAAATTCTGAATATGAACAATTAAAAGCCGATGCTCAGATCGGTGATGTACGTGCTCAATCTCAAATGGGTGATGTATTTCTTTTCGGAGAGTTTGAGCACAATGTTGACTATCAGAAAGCATTGATGTGGTATTCAAAAGCGGCCGATCAAGACGATGCTAAATCTCAATATAATCTGGCAATCATGTATTTAAATGGCTTTGGTACTCAGAAGAATGCAGTAAAAGCGGTTGAATATTATCGTGCAGCGGCATTACAAGGTGACCCAGACAGTCAACTTCAATTGGCAATTCGATATTTACAGGGTGAGGGTGTGGATAAAAATCTGATTCTCGCAAAAGAATGGCTACTCAAAGCACAAGCCGCAGGTAATGCAGAGGCAAGTGAATATTTGAAATCCTTGGGGTTTAGCATCAAGGATTGAGGTGTTTTTTTTGATTTGCGAAAATCACCAATAGGATACCGCAGAGTACGATGGTTGTAGATAATAGCATTCGCATCGTAATCCATTCATCTAATAATACTGCG
The DNA here is from genome assembly GCF_004345325.1 of Acinetobacter calcoaceticus. Classification (GTDB taxonomy): domain Bacteria; phylum Pseudomonadota; class Gammaproteobacteria; order Pseudomonadales; family Moraxellaceae; genus Acinetobacter; species Acinetobacter calcoaceticus_D. The sequence continues at coordinate 130,190 of NZ_SLVJ01000010.1, read as the reverse complement.
CCCCCGAATATGGCGATGCAGGGCACACTGAGTTGTACTGTGCTTGCGCTAATACTATCCAATTGCTTCACCAAAACATACCACAAGGTATAGGCAAAACTAGAAGTCAAACTCCCTGAGATCAGGGCGAGAATAATCCCTTTCCAATTTAAATGTAGTTCAGGCAGCATGAAAATACTCATGGCCAAAATCATCGGAACTGCAAATACGAAATTACCCAATGAACGACTTATGGGGTTTTGACTGGATTGGCCTGAAATACTATAAGCCGCCCAACTGATTCCAGCGATCACCATCAATATTGCATGAACGAATGAAGGGGTTTGTGCACAGGGTAATAGTAGGATCAGCATCCCAATGCAGGCCAACAGGATACCAATGCCACGTTTGAAATTGATTTGCTCACCTGTATATAGTCCATATAAAGTCATACTGATTTGAACCGTTCCAAACAACAGTAATGCACCCACACCCGTCCCTAACTGAATATAAGCAATCGAAAACGGCAGTATATATAGCGACAAATAGACTGCACTTTTGCAGTGCCATTCAATTTTCTGCTTGGGCTGAGTCATGATGAAGATAAAATAAAGTGTGATTGCAGCACTAGAGACTCTTAATATACTAAAGCTATAAGGATCAATATGCCCGCCAACTAAGGCTAGACGGCAAAGAATTGAATTGGCGGCAAAGGCCAACATTGCTAAGGCAATCTTGATCAGCATTTATAAAAATCCTTTTTATAAATCATCCATTCATTTTTCCTGAGTATATACGCAAAGCATTCTTTTTATTGGACTATTGTAGGTTGTGTAGGCAAATAATCAAGCAAGAGTCAGCATGAAAAAGTCTGCGTGGGTATATTTTGATCAGATTGTATTTTAAGCTGTGAACGGGTGTTTTTAGCAACGATTATATTTGTCATTCACTTAGACCATGAATAATAAGGATCAGACTATGCAAAATGTAGAAATCGATTTTATTGTCAAAGATTCGCTGCAGGCTTTGGCATTTTATCAACAAATCTTTGCCGTTGAACCTGTGGAAGTCGGTGATTTTATTCTGGGTCAAAACAGTGTGATTATGAAAATCTATGACACACGTTTTCATATGCTAGATGAAAATTTAGATTTTAATTTAAAAGCACCTACAACAGATGCTTATTTGCCGTTTTGGTTTAATGTCACGGTGCCAGATATCGAGCTCGTTTATGCCAAAGCATTGGCGGCGGGAGCGCAGGGCATCCAAGCCATTCAGGAAATGACGGATATGGGAATTAAAAATGCCATGTTCAAAGATCCCTTTGGATATGTTTGGCTATTGCATCAAGTCATCAAAGAAGTCAGTTATGAAACCCGTGCTCAACTTCTAGAGGCAAAAGGCTTCACTCGCATAAAATAATCAGCTGCAATAAGTGTTTTTTTAATTCTTTGGCAAAAATGATCCATAATCGACTTTATTTATATTTAAGCAAAGGCATATGACGACCCCAAAAATTCTTTCCATCATCATATCGACTTTGCTCTCGTCGACTTTACTGAGCATTTTTTTTTATTTTTTTAATCAAACTGGCAAAGGTCTAAATCAGGATGGTCGCTTGTATTATGCACGCTCTTTCAAAGTCATTGGACTTTTGACCTTACTTTTACCGAGTGGGCTTTTGCTGATGTTTTTTATGGGCTGGTACCCAACTGATGAAATTTTTGCTGCGATTGCACTGCTGGTTGCTGCGGGTATCTTTGCAGTGCTCGCATTGATCTTTTGTTTAGAGGTGTTCGGGGTGAAAGGGCATTATGATCAGCAATCGATTAGTTTTACGACGGCTTGGTCCGGTACAAAAAATGAAAACTGGCGGGATATAAAATCGCTGCGATTTAATAAACGCATGAACTGGTATGTCATTCAGTTTGAGAGTGGGAAAAAGATTCGGCTGTCTTCAACTTTAAATGGGCATCGTGATGTTATCGAATTTTTACAGCAGCCTAATATGCGTTATCGGCGTAATTTAGATCAATAATAGCGAAATAATCTCATAAACCGCATCGCATCTGCTGGAGCTGGGCAGTTGATTGATTTTAGTGGATCAGAAATGACAGAGCTTCTGGATTGCAACCACCACGATAAATAGAGCCAGCGGATTGTTAATTAAATCTTCTTTTGCAGTATTAACATATGGGTATTCCAATATTTTAAAGTGCCATCTCCCAAAGGGTGTTCACCGAGAAATTCCTCATGGAATACGATATTAAATTGATCCTGAAAAAGCTTTTCGATTTGGCAGTATTCAAATCCGACAAATTTCTCTGGATATGTGCTGAGCCATTGGTCTTTTTTACCGAGCAGATTAATCACCAATAAACCGCCTATAGGCAAGGCGGCAGTCATTTTATGAAATGTTGCTTCTAAATAAGCCTCGGGGCAAAAAAACAAACTATATAAGGCCACGATTAGACTGGCTTTGGGATAAATATAATTTTCAAAACTATTCTGGCAGATACTGTATTGGGGCTGATCGATAAAGCGCTTGGCGCAGATCTGTGTCGCGGTTATATCTGCATCAAAAGCATCGACACGATAATCATTTGCCAGCAAATAAGCCGATTCATTGCCTGCACCGCAGCCACAATCAATGGCTGTGCGGGCGAGGGTTTGTTGTTCTCGACGGTGCTGGATTAAACGCTGTTGGGCTAAAAGCTGTAGGGCCTTTTCCAAGATCGGGCGATGTGGGCGGTTTTGGGTCTGTTCTGCAAAGGATTGGCGCATAGAAAAATACCTTGATCAACACAGCACAATATAAGCGTGTAACGGTCGAAATTACAAATAGCAGAGCATATTGACACTTCAAGCATTCCCTAGGATTGAGCTGTTTTAAATGCCGCGATAGCGCGTAGACGTGATGCTTTGAGATCAACTATCGGTCGTGGGTAGTCCAACTCCAGATCGGGTTGCTTGAGATAGGGATCATGAATGCGCTTGGCATCTAAATGCGCCAATTCAGGGACCCAGAGCCGTATATAATCCCCATTTTCATCAAAGCGTTGTGATTGGGTGATCGGATTAAAGATCCGAAAATACGGGGTGGAGTCCACACCGGTTGAGGCACACCATTGCCAACCGCCATTATTGGCAGCTAAGTCGCCATCGATCAGATGTTGCATAAACCATTGTTCTCCCAAACGCCAATCGATCAGGAGGTTCTTGCTGAGAAACATCGCCGTGATCATCCGCACACGATTGTGCATCCATCCGGTTGCCAACAGTTGGCGCATGCCCGCATCAACAATGGGGATACCGGTTCGGCCATGTTGCCAAGCCGATAAATCCTCAGGTGCATCCCGCCATTGGATCTGCTGGGTCTGGAGTTTAAAGGGCTGATGCCGCGATACGCGTGGAAAGTGACATAAGATATGCTGATAAAACTCGCGCCATAATAACTCATCCAGCCAAATCTGCTGACCTGGGTTGTCGATATGCAATTGGCCTTGCTGCCGACGGAATAAGGCCTGTAGGCATTGGCGGATCGAGAGGATGCCAATATTTAAGTAAGCAGACAAATGACTGGTTTGGTCGAGATGCGGCAGATCACGGGCTTGAGCATACGCCGCTACATCGTGTGCAATAAAATCATCCAAGCGTTGCAGAGCTTTAGTTTCACCGACTGGCCACAGGGCTTGTTGCTGTTTGGGGATAGATTCAAGATTCAGCTCTGCCATGGTGGGAATCGCCGTGTCCCAGAGCGGATGCGGATCTAATGGCGCTTGGGCTGTGATATCGGGCATACACTTTGGCAGACTGATGTGTAATTGGACATAAGCGGCTTTTTTAAAGGCACCAAATACTTTATAAGGCTGCTGAGAGAGATTTAGAATACTGCCGACTGGAAATAAGCTGCGGTCATGATACAGCAGCAGTGATTTATTATTTTTCTGGAGTAACTGCTGAACCTGTAGATCACGCTCAGATTCATTGAGGCCAAATTCGATATTGGCATGCACAGTTTTAATATGAAGATCTTGAGTGAGCTTATCTAATGCTGCAGGTATATCTCGCCATAAGTCGATCTTTAAAATCACCAAGGGGATATTAAGCGCACTGAGTTGTTGTTTAAGGTTGTGCAATTGCCTCAGATAAAAATCGATTTTTATTGTTGCATCTTGATGTGCTATCCATTGCTCAGGTGAAAGGATCACCACGGCTACACAGCGCTCTGTTTGGCTGGCATGCCAAAGCGCAGTATGGTCATGTAAGCGTAAATCGTGACGAAACCAAATCAATTGCATAATGGCGTACTCAAAATGGGAGAGGAGATTATGTTTTGGGCGTTCTAATTAAATCACACTGGCCATCTGTAATATAGCCAAGCATTTTTACTGAGCCCGATTCGAATATCACTATCGACTTATTTATATTTTTCTTTAGAAAGTTGATATGCTTTTGGAGGATGATCAATGGAGCGATGATGTGATTAAAATTTTGGGTAGAACAGATTCAATCAATGTACGAAAAGTACTTTGGTTATGTGATGAACTGAATATCGAATATACAGGTGAAGATTGGGGCAGGGGTTTTCAATCGACCCAAGATCAACATTTCATTCAGCACAATCCGAATGCAACTATTCCTGTGTTGATCGATGAGGATCTAGTCCTGTGGCAATCCAACTCGATTATTCGGTATTTGGCCAATCAATATCATGGGCAGCAACTTTATCCAATGGATGCACGCAAGCGCGCGGTGATTGATCAATGGATCGACTGGCAAGGCATCGAGCTAAATAATAGTTGGACTTATGCTTTGATGCATTTGGTACGTAACTCTGCACAACATCAAGATCCGCAACAGGTAGAAAAAAGCATTCAGGCGTGGAGCAAGATGATGCTGATTTTAGATCAGCAACTGGAAAAAACGGCAGCCTATGTGGTGGGTGAGCAGTTTAGTTTGGCGGACATCGTGATTGGATTATCGGTGCAACGTTGGTATCTCACCCCATTTGCGAAACCTGATTATCAACATGTAGCCGCTTATTATGCCTTGCTCAGCCAACGTGCTGCATATTTGAAGTGGGGTAATAATGGTCAAAACTAAATCTATTTAAAACGCCAACCATTTTAAAAGGGACTTAATCGATTAATGCTAGTCAGTTAAGCTTTTATAATGCTCAAAAATCTGCGTGAAAACCATGTAAAGGTCTAATTTTTTATACCGAAAATCTCCCCTCTTGCGCAGCTGTGCTGCTCATCTTTGCCAAACCATCTCTTGCGCGGGAGCACCGCTCATCCTTTGAAATCAACACATAATCGGATACGCAACGCTCCTTCCTTTTTTAAAAGGAAGGTTGGGATGGATTCGACAAAAGTCGCCAAAGAGCAATCACTTAACTAGGTTTGGACTGTATTTTTTGCTTAACTGACTGGCATTAGGGGTGGGATGGATTCAGGCTGAAGGCCTTTATTCCTTAATCAATAGCTTAATCGATGACTTATTCGGTGTAGTGATCAGTGTTTAAGTCGCTTGGGGAAAGCGATTTCCAACTAATAAAAATAGCCTAAGTAAGATATAGCCTAAGTAAGATATAGCCTAAGCAATATATGAAAATAGGCGCTACTTGCTTTGAAAGTTCGCTGCAATAAACGGCCAGTTTTAAGTTTCGGGTTTAACTGCAGAATGAGGAACACTATCTTGATCTGTTGCAGTGGGTTGGGCTTGCTCTTTCAAGAGTAAATTGCCATTTACAGGAGGGAATATAAAATAGTCCAAAGTAAAATTTGGTACAAAAAACACTCCATCGTTATTGGTTATTTTCGTATTCTGCATATTTTCTGACATTCCAATATCAATATAACCTTGTTGATTACTCAATGGTTGTCGAGTTACCGCATCATATAAATATCCATGAATCGATGGTGTAAGGTACACATGCTTGCGACTACAGGAGGTGATGCTTATGCTGAATATACTGATCAGAACGGCTATCTTTATTTTCATTACTTGTCAATCAAGTGGTGATTTTCCTTTGAATATAATACGAATGCCAGATTCAAGATAGATGAGTAGCCAGTTCATGTACTCAACTATGCCGATTTCCAATCCTGTTGCTGACGGCTTTAAACCCCCAATCGCTTCAATTGCCCAAAACTTGTGCTCAACAATGGGCGTGATTTCTGTATAATAGTTCAACTTAACAGATCAGGAATCTCTCATGCACTTGGCGGCACTGCATACTCCGAGTCAGATTCAGCTTAATCAACAGGGTCAACTGAAACATTTCTTGACCATCGAAGGGCTTTCCAAACAGACCCTCACTCAAATCCTCGATACAGCGCAATCCTTTTTCAATGAACAAAATCAACTGATCACGACACCTCTACTCGAAGGTCGTACAGTGATGAATCTTTTCTTCGAAAACTCTACCCGTACCCGCACCACCTTTGAAGCTGCTGCAAAGCGCTTATCTGCAAACGTCCTTAATATCGATATCGCACGTTCAAGTACCTCGAAGGGCGAAACCCTGCGTGATACTTTGTGGAATCTAGAAGCCATGGCGGCGGAAATTTTCGTGGTACGCCATTCGTCTTCAGGTGCGGCGCATTTTATTGCCCAAACCGTGTGTCCAAATGTGGCGATTATTAATGCGGGTGATGGCCGACATGCCCATCCAACCCAAGCCATGCTCGACATGCTCACCATACGCCGTGAAACCAAAAAGCCATTTGAGCAACTCAGTGTTGCGATTATCGGTGACATTAAACATTCACGCGTGGCACGTTCCGATGTTGCTGCCTTGCAGACCTTGGGTTGCCAAGATATTCGTGTGATTGCACCGAACACCTTATTGCCTTATGGCTTTGATGAATATGGTGAAGGCGTGCGCCTGTTTAATAACATGGAGCAGGGCATCCAAGACTGTGACGTGATCATGACCTTGCGTATTCAAAATGAGCGAATTGATTCGCCTGCTTTGGCATCGCAATCTGAATTTTATAAAATGTATGGGCTGAATCAAGCACGCTTAGCTTTGGCCAAACCGGATTGTATCGTGATGCATCCGGGGCCGATGAACCGTGGCGTGGAAATCGATTCTAGTATTGCAGATGGGCCGCAGTCGGTGATCTTAAATCAAGTGACCAATGGTATTGCTGTGCGTATGGCAGTATTGGCATTGTCGATGCAGGGCCAGTTACAAGAGCAAGGTTTAATCGAAGCCATCACGTTATAAGGGATCGTCATGTCTATAGTAAAAATTGAAAATGTCCGTGTATTAGATCCCGTTGCACAATCGGATCAAGTGAAAAGTATTTATCTAGCGCATGGCAAAATGCTTGAAGCCACCGCTGACGTTATCGCAAATGTCGCTGAAAGCATTGATGGACAAGGTAAATGGTTAATGCCAACCATGGTTGATCTGTGTGCGCGTATGCGTGAACCAGGTCAGCAACAGCATGGGACGCTAAAATCTGAAGGTCGTGCAGCACGTGAAAACGGTATTTTGCATGTGTTTACCCCACCAGACTCAAAACCAATCGTGCAGGACAATGGTGCCTTGGTACATGGTTTGGTGGAAAAAGCCATGCTCGATGGCGGGATCTATTTACAAGTCATCGGTGCGCAAACCCAAGGCCTTAATGGTAAGCAACCTTCAAACATGGCGGGGCTTAAAAAAGGTGGCTGTAATGCAGTCTCCAATGCCAATGCCGCATTTGAAAATGATGATGTGGTGATCCGCACCCTTGAATATGCTGCAGGTCTAGGTCTGACGGTGGTGTTCTATGCGGAAGAGCCTGAAATTGCAAAAGATGGTTGCGTACATGAAGGCTTTATCGCTTCGCGTCAGGGCTTGCCAAGTATTCCGGTATTGGCTGAAACCGTTGCGATTGCCAAATATCTATTGATGATTGAAGTCACTGGGGTGCGTGCCCACTTTGGATTGTTGTCATGCGGTGCTTCGGTCGAGTTGATCAAAGCCGCCAAGGCCAAAGGCTTAGCGGTGACTTGTGATGTGGCGATGCAGCAGTTGCATCTGACTGAGCAATTGATTGATGGCTTTAATTCCTTGGCGCATGTACGCCCACCGTTACGTTCTGAGCAAGACAAACAAGCTTTGCGTCAGGGACTTAAATCAGGCGTGATCGATGCGATTTGTACCCATCATGAACCGCTCAGTGCTTCTGCAAAACTGGCACCCTTTGCTGAAACCGAATCGGGCATTACTGCATTTGACAGCTATGTTGCACTTGGTCTACAGCTGATTCGTGAAGGCTTATTTGAGCCCTTAGAATGGGTGGAAAAAGTCACTTTGATTCCGGCACAGTTGGCGCAGATGCAACAGCGTTGGGAACAAGAAGCCGGTTGGGTATTGATTGATCCTGAGCTGAATTGGCAATTGACCAAAGACAGTATCTTGTCACATGGTAAAAATACCCCGTTAATCAACCAACAGTTGCAAGGAAAAGTTCTTCGCACCTTCGTTGCAACGGTATAATAAAATAAAGTGCATTAGATCATGGTGTTAATGAACTAATGTAGGGTGTATCACAACTCGGCTTAAGGGCCGAGTTTTAGTTTGAGGATTTAATAATATTCAGGCTGTGGTACTGGTCATATTATGAATATGTGATGAATAATTTGTTTAAAGCACTCGTATTTTAAAAATAAATTTGCTTAAATACAGTTCAGAATAAAGTCAACATGGTTTACTCATGCAAAAACAGTTTGTCAGTATTGCACTTATCTCTACCTCTCTGCTGCTGTCAGGGTGTGATTATTTTAAATCAAAAAAAGAACCCGTTGAGACTAAGGAAGTTTCAGAATGGAGTTGTAGTAATCCAGCCAATATTGATCAATTACAAAAGAATTTAAAAGACGATTATTTGAAATTGGTTGATCGCCGTTTGCGTGAAAGTAAATATTATGAAGCAGATCAAGCTTTACTCAAAACCATTAATGACAATTTAAAATTTGAAATTAAAAATGTGCGCACCATTACCGAAGATGCGGCCAATACCACCCAATTACAATGTGACAGTCAATTGGTGGTGCATTTACCCAAAGGGCTTCAGCAACGCGCTGAAAATGCCTATACCGAACTGGGTAAAGAGTGTGAAGATGGCTGTGAATCTGGTGGTTATGACTCGATTAAAGATTATCTCGAAGATGGTGAATATTCATTAAAGCTGAATAATAACCAACTCACGGGTCAATTTAATTATGATATTAATAAGACCGACAAAGATGGTTATACCCTAAGTGCGCAACACCAAAGTGATGTGATTGAGGGCGTATCCTTTATGGTGGTGAAAGCCGTACAGTTTGCTTCTTATGTGAAAGAGAATAAAGAAATACAAGTTTCTGACCAAAAAAATACCCAAGAATATTTAGAGCAACGCCAGCTTTCGCAAAAGGCCATGGATATTCGTAAAAAAGAACTTTTGACTGAAAAAGTCAAACAGGTCGAACAACTCAATCAAGCTTGGGACAATCTCAGTGAAGAATTACGTCTTGAACACAAGCAAGAGCAAGCCGATTGGTTTGTAAAACGTGATGTCGATTGTAATGTGCTGGCGCAAAAATCAGTGGGTCAATTGTCTGAGCGTGAGGTGGAAACCTATCAGCAGCAATATAATTATTGGGATGATGCCATGCGGGAGCAAAATAAGCAGATGCAATATAACAAGTGCTTTATTCAACGAACCTCAGAGCGCAGTGACTATTTAAATAATTTGTCATAATTATTCGCGCAATAAATTATCCTCCTTTATGGAGGATTTTTTATGCATTTTGATAAGGTTATCTATAAATGGCTTTGAAATGGAAATATTATGGCGAAAAGAACCTATGATTTGCTAATGAAATGGCGCATTATTTGGAATTGTTGAAAAAAATTATACTTTAGGCTGGAAATTATTTATATTCAGGCAAATAATTCACAGACTTTATTCATACGAATGATTACTTGGAGCATATGATGGAACTTGATCGTTTTGACCGACAGATACTCGAAGTACTGACTCACGAAGATATTAGTTTAAATGAACTATCTGAGCGGATTAATCTCTCAGTCAGTTCGGTGCATCGTCGTATTAAGCATCTTATTGATACCAATATTATGAGTAGTTTAAAACGTGATATTAACTATCAAAAGCTCGGCTTTAAACTGCATATAATCCTGCAAGTCTCGCTGAGTAAGCATGATAGCGATACTTTTGCGAAATTTTTGGAAGAATTAGAAAGCATACCGGAAGTCATTAATGCTTTTTTAGTGACGGGTCAATCTGCAGATTTCTTGGTTGAGGTGGTGGCCAAGGATATGGAAAATTATAGTGACTTTTTACTCAAGCGTATGGGGAAAATCGAGCATGTGGTGGCACTACATTCTAGCTTTGTGATCAAAGAATATAATGTCTTTAACTGTACTGCATTATTGAGCAAGGTTGCGGGTTAAGCCAGCATCTGTAAAGCAAAAATAAACCCACCATGTGGTGGGTTTAAGCTGCAGTTTCGAACTCAATTAAAAAAATAATTAAGCGTCTAACTGTTCAAGTACTTCATCTGAGAATTCAACGTTGGTATAAACGTTTTGTACATCGTCTAGATCTTCAAACATATCAATCATTTTCAAAATCAATTTGGCTTGATCGATATCATTGATTTCTGCTTTGGTCGATGGACTCATGACCACTTCGGCATTGTCTGATTTCAAACCTGCAGCAGCTAAAGCATCTTGCACATCACCAAAGCTTTCTGGCGTGGTGATGACCAATACACCATCTTCACTGACTTCAATATCTTCCGCACCCGCTTCTAAAGCCACGTCCATGATTCGGTCTTCTAAAGACGGATCTTCAAAACTGATCTCACCGCGTTTAGTAAACATGTATGCAACTGAACCTGCAGTACCGAGATTACCGTTGGTCTTAGAAAAACAGTGACGTACATCAGGTACGGTACGGTTCAGGTTATCGGTCATGGTTTCAATGATGACTGCAACGCCACCAACACCATAACCTTCATAAGTGATTTCTTTTAAATCATCATTGTCTTCACCACCAGCACCACGTTGGACCGCGCGGTTGATGGTGTCACGTGTCATATTGACCGAGAGTGCTTTCTCGACTACAGCACGTAGACGTGGATTGGAAGCCGCATCACCGCCACCTAGGCGTGCTGCCGTGGTCAATTCACGAATGTATTTGGTAAAAACTTTACCACGACTCGCATCTTGTTTGGCTTTACGATGCTTAATATTGGCCCACTTGGAATGACCCGCCATGTGAATTACGCTCCTAACAGATTGGCAATATGCCAAATCAAATGATGGCAATTCTAACATACAGGTCTTTTTTTGAAAATTAGGTGATAAGTGGTTTTTTATTATCGAAGCGTGACTGAACTGGAAAGCATCACAGTATAGAACAAGCTCTTCATTAGATTAGGAATATTGATGTGGCGAATCATGGCCATTCAACCGATGTATTCGCCAGAAGATATTTTTATTATTTATTCGATGGTTCAGGGATCAAGATATCAAGACCCGTATGCTGCTTATATAAACGCTTGATTTCTGCTAGATCATGGTCGAGGTCAGTTGGATAAATTTTTCCAAAGATACCACCTTGCTTGGTCTTCGAGTTGGCATACATCATTACGATGGGTACATTGGCGGCTTTGGCAATATGCCAGAATCCTGTGCGAATCGGACGACGTGCCTCACCATTTTTAGCACGCGTTGCTTCAGGTGCAATCACCAGACTGAAGTGTGTATTTTGATTAAATAAATCGACCATTTGGGTCACGATATCTTGTTTCGATTTACGATCTACAGCGATTCCACCGAGGGAATTTAATAATGGCTTGAGTGGACCTTTAAATAATTCTTTTTTAATCAAAGTATGAATTTTTATATGATAAATCTGTAGCAGTGCCAGTGCATGTACAGCATCCATCATGGTGGTATGCTCAAAACCGATTAAAACTTGTTTATCTCCTAATGCACTTTCATCGACTTGGTATTTCCAACCTGAGAGTTTAAAAGTAAGTTTACCGAGTTGTTTTAACATTAAGCCGCCTTCAGGATATGAGAGTGAGGAAGGGGATTTTGCGAGCAATTGGTTATAAATACAATGTTTAATATGACATTTTTAGGCCTAATTTATTCTCTTTTAGGCATTTCTCGCCCTCGATTTAGGCCTAGAAGTGCCTGATTGAGGGCATTTAAATACCCAAATCTATTTAATGGCTATGGGTGAGCGAGAAGAAGTTGAGCATGGCGCTCGCGAGTGCCTTTTGATGTGGGGCCAAAGTTACATTTAACTCTTGAAAGTATATATCGGCCTCATCACTAAACTTGGCCACACCATCGGTGCTGTATTGTTGTGGTAATTGATATTGAAAATAAACCGTCTCTTTATTCGGTCTGACCAATTTGAGCGGGACGTTGCTTCCACTATATTCAGTGCCAAAAGTGGCTTTGTTCTCTCGGGCAGCTTGAGGGAAATAGATACTCGCCGCATCAAGCGCACAGCCAACACAGGCCGGAACCACATATAGGCTAAGGTTGGATTTCCGATCTGGGCTAGACATCACGATAGCAGTATTGCCATTAACCCCAATTGCGCCTTGGAAACGGGTAAAAGTAGCCGGGGCCAAGATCCATTCATCCGTATCTGCAATATGATAGGCCTTGAACTGTGAAGCCAGTTGCGGGTCGAGTTTCATATCAAAGAAACACTGAGAGATCTGACAATTTTGACTCGGTGAATGTGGGGAATCATCTTCATCAACTCCAGTGGGTACACTCACTGAAATTGCAGGTATTTTAACGCCATTTCTAAACACCGCCTGACCAATAGCGGTCATTGGATGGGTGGCTTTTTGTTCTGCAGCGGAAAGCGTAACTTGTGGTGTTGACAATTGATACTTTGTTGCGTAGCTGCTAGAGGCCAAGAGGCTTAAGCCCAGTAAGGTACAGTATCGCAGCATATTTATTGCCTCAGTTACATCAAAGAATGATTCAAGCACTTTGCAAGTTGTGAGGAAATTTTTCAAGGGGAGGTCGCTTAAAAGTACATGCATTTGTTCTATTTTTAGCTAGTATACCCCTCGCATTTTCAGGTTTTTTTACGGGACGGAACACATTGAAAAAATATATTTTAGCTTTCGCATGTTTAATTTCTACGGTTAGCTTTGCAAAAGTTAATTGGCAACCCGTGGTGGAGAGTGAGGGTTACAAAGTGTCTTTTGATGCAAATAGCTTCGACATAGATGAAGGCATTGTTTCCTTTGAATTGTTTACACAAATGACCTATCCCGATGGACATCAACCAAAGAATTACATTACTGCAAAAACAGTTAAATATTCAGTAGATTGTAAAAATTCTCTCTTATTAGAGCGTCGAAGTTTAGTGGTTGACAATAAATCCTGGCAAAAGCCTAATGGGCCCAAAGTTGTGTGGTCTCCCATTCTGCCGAATACTGAAGTTAAAATGATGCAGGATCTACTTTGTAAATAATGATAATTGACCCTAATCGAGTCTTACATTTATTTTTTGCTCATAGAGACTTTCACCTCGTATTGCGGGGTTTATTAGCTTCTTAAATATATAAATCTCGGTTTAATGGATTATTATGAGGGTGCTGATGCGTTTGTTGTTCGATCTACTGTGAGTAAAACTACCGATCGCCTTGGATTATGTATAAGTAAAAGCAATTTAATATGTTAAGGTTTTAAATAATTTAGATATTTAAGAGATAATAATCATGAAAAAACTATTAATTTCTATAATGAGTTTTGGGGTTATATCATCTATATATGCTCAGAATTTGAGTGATGTTGCTCCATATCCAGCTGCAGGTGAAAATGAAAATCGTAATGTCATTTGGCTAGATAAAGTTGAGAATGAAGATAATTACAAAGTTGAGATTATAGCGTCGAAGCAAGGTTTGCGAGATTGTAATAGAGCTTCATACCATACAGATTTAAATAGAAAATATCTTGTCGGGTGGGGTAATGATTATTTTGTTGTAGGAAAAACGGATCTACTAATGTCGAATGCAATGGGCTGTGTTGATCCTAAATATTTAGCAGACTTGCCTGTTTACTTCACTAAAAGTGAAGCGGTTCAAAGCTATAATAGTCAGCTACCCATCGTTATTTATGCACCAAAAGATGTTCGGATAAATTTTAAAATATGGAAAGTTGAGAAAGTAGAACCTGCCATTATTTCAAATGAAAAGCAGCTTCCAGATCAGGTTGCAGTGACTGGGCAGGATGCAAAATATTGCCTACAATCAGCAGCTGATCAGCTTGTTGGTCAATCTGATTTAGACATAGAAAAGGTTAAGGCGCTCACTCAGGCTTCTGAAGTTGAAATTACTGAGGATGGGGCGCTTGTTCGTAGTAATCTTATGAAAACGAGGTTAAGAATATATTTAAAGCCATCGACTAAGGTGGTTGCATTTGCTAAATGTGAGTGAGTTTATCCATTCGTGCATATACTTTATGCCTCGCATTTGCGGGGCTGTTAAAATTCGCTTGGACTTTTTAAGTGCAAAGTAGAATGACATTAAATTTCTTTAAAATGACTTTTTTGCTATTCGTATCTGCGCTTGGAACCACAACCAATGCCGAAATGTATGCATTGATAGATGTAGAAAGGGAATATGTTAACTCTGATTCGAGTTTTAAAGAAAAACAAGGCTCAGATGAAATGATTGATTTTAATACGATTGTTTTTGATTATTTAAAAAATTATGATCCAGTTCTAGAACCATGGATTTCACGACCCGGTAATGCTTTGAGTACAATTTATATTAAAAAAAGTAGATTACCTAAAAGTGAGATGAATATAATTCTTAGAAAATTGAAATTGAACGGTTGGAGGGAGTTTGAAAACTTCGGTAATTATTCAGAGTACTGTTTGAATGAAAATCAAGTTATTAGTATTTTATACCCAACAAAAACTAACGAGTTTTCAAAGAGTGGGATTCCAATAGATTATAAAGATATTACATCCTGGTCGATTGGATTATATTACAACAAGAATGGCGTTAGTGGTTGTGAAATATAAATGGAATTGTTTATAAGACAAAAGCAACACTCTATCTTAACCTCGGTATTGAGGCGGATGATGTCGTATTTTTCTCGTTGCATGGCGGATTCAAACATGAGGTGCAATGCCAAACTGGTTGATATTTGCTTTAAACCACTTTTTGTCTAACCTGAACGGTGTCAGGACTTAGCACAAAACTGATCGTGTATGAAAACCATTGTTTTTGACCTCTCTGTTGTGTATTAAATGAAGGGTGCTGCAATGGGATCTAAGTTTAGTAATTTAGTTGTTCAAGTTAATGTAGGGCAGATAGATCATAAATTTAATCCGTTCTATCGAGTCATTGTTTCTGGTTAAATTACTTGTAAAACTAATATTTTAATATAGGTGTGTTTAATGAGTTATTATCGGTTATATGTGTTGGCTGTTTTTTCTTCGGTTTTATTGGTGGCATGTGGCTTGAGTTATAGCCCAATAATACCAACGTCCCTTATTTAAAAGATAAGTTTGGGAAAAAAGTATTGGATTGTGATGGGGATTTTATTCCAAATAGGGGGGGCGGACCAGAATGGTTCTGGGAAAAAAACAATCTCCGTAAAGGCACTACGGAATTTGTCTGTGTAGATGGTAAGGCGTATTTACCAAATCAGGCACCCAAAAAATAAACTGATTAATTATATTGAAAAACAATATTTCCAATAATCACAGCCGTAATTGTTTCAGCGCCAATTCCAATAAATACAGCATTGACTGCAAACGGCGATCAAAATTATCCAATCCCGAATACAGTAGATCAACATGTAAACTGTCGATTACACCGACATAAGCATCACTATACAATCGCTGTTGAGCCGCAGGAAGATCGATATATTGTTGTAACTCAGCTTGAAAGGCATGGATTAAACAATCGATATAGTCCTGATAGCGATCTTTGATGTGTTGCATTAAATGTACAGGGGGGACGTATGCGGTGCGGATCAAAAAGCGCAATGGCATTGATTGGATATAACGCTCACGTAAAGCCTGACAATAGGCCTGACCACAGCGGTCGATCTGCATTGGATCAGTCGCTGGGTTCTCTGTGGTAGTCATGCTGTTCTTATTTAAGGCAAAACAACTTTCTACAAAGGCGGATTCGGTGCTTAAGGCATCTTCAAGCAATTGCTGAAACAGTTCATCCTTACTCTTAAAGTGCGCATACAGCGAGGCTTTTCGTATCCCAACCATTTCAGCAATGTTGTTCAGTGAGGCACCGTCATAGCCATTGACCACAAAGTGTTCCAACGCTGCAGTATAGATTCGATTTTTGGCACTTGAGCGTGGTGCTGTGGTCATGGCGGGTTCCTCTAAGATTGAATAATTTAAAGCGCAGTATCAATTGAAGATACATTCCAGCGCGGCTTAGTACGGCTACCAAAATGTACCAAGATTAAAATCACGGGTGCGATTAAGCCCATTAAGGCCAACCAATAAACGCTGTCAAATTCAACCAAAGCACCTGCAAACGGTGTGGCGGTAGATGCCAATACCATCGGAATCGCGCCCATCAAAGCTGCAGTTGAGCCCAATGCCGTGGTTTGCGTTTCCATGGCAATGGCCATCAGGGTGGCTTCCAATATACCCAAACCAAATAGGGCAAAGGCAATACTGATCACGATCCCGATCAGGCCCAATTGAAATAATTCGGTCAAGACACAGCTTAGACCGCCTATGCACATCAGTACAGCACCGATTAAGGCTAAATGACTCACGGTTATTTTTTTAACCAAGTAGGCCGATGAGGATGCCCCAAGGATCAAACTTAAACTGGTCAGGCCAAAGACCAATCCAAACTGCTCAGAACTCAGACCATATTGTTGTTGATAAACATAGGCCGATCCGCCGATATAGACAAACAAAAAGAAGAATACTGCAGACAAGGCCATTAAGTTCAATAAGACCACTTTATTGGACAAGATTTTCGCATAGGTGCTCAGTACACTTTTCAGGTCAAAACGGGTACGTTGTGATACAGATAAAGTTTCAGGAATATTCAGTAAACTGTTCAGTAACACCACCAAACCCAAGGTCGCCAGAAACAACATGATCCCTTGCCAGCCATACATCGCACCAAGTACGCCACCAATGGCAGGAGCAATGATTGGCCCTAAAGCCACAATGGTATTTAACAAGGCATAAAGCTGAGCGGCCTCAGTGCCTTCGGAAATATCGCGCACGATACTCATCACCACCACGATGGCCATTGCCGCACCCAAGCCTTGCACGATACGGGCCCAGATCAGCATCTCTAAACTTGTGGCATAGGCCGCCGCCGCAGACGCCAGCGCATAGGTCAATAGACCGATTAATAACGGCCGTCTACGACCAAAGGCATCTGAAAATGGGCCAAACAGCAGTTGTCCCAAGCCCATAAAGATCAAAAATACCGTCAAGGACAGTTGTGTAGAGGCATAGGACACATGTAGATCCACCGCCATTTGTGGCATTGATGCCAAATACATATCAATCGCGGCAGGACCTAGGGCGACCACCACGGCAAGTGAAATTGTTAGTTTTAGACCAACCTGACCAGACATGTGAGTAAAACCTTGTGTTTAAATTTGAGGGTAATTGACATTTAAAATATTACCTACCGATCGGTAGTTTGTTTGAGGTGGCAATATTACAGCAATGATTTTGAAACACAAGTTTTTTTGAGGGGGTCAGCAAGCTTAGCTAAGTACAGCTAAACTTGCATAGAGATCATTTTTTTAAGCCATCGTAGTCTCAGTGAGCTTGAGTATTAGCTGACTGCTTAATATTTCGCACCAAGAAATAAGAGGTAATCATGCCCAAAAAGGCAAATCCACCCATGATTGCAAAAACAATTTGGTAGCCGAACAAGCCAGGCAGACGGTCCAAAATATTGCCATATAAGCTATAGCAGAACATCGCAGGTGAATAACCAATAAAACTACCTAATGCAATTGCAGCACCAGTAAAGTTCTTATCGATTTTCGCTTCGCCAATTGGAGCGAAGAAAATAGCCCGCTGAGTAAAAACAATCGCACCAAAGCCTAAGGTACTTGCCATGCCCAGATAAACAGGCATATGTTCATGTGGTAAGAAGATTAATATAATAATCGCGATGACACTGAGTCCGAAGGTATAAAATAGATATTTACTTGGTGATTTAAGAATTTTATCTGATACCAATCCGCCAATGGGACCGCCAATCATTTTTAAGCAATACTGATTGATAATGCCGTAAGCACCAACTAAAGCAACGGGTAAAGCATAAACTGTATTTAAAAACGGAATGAAGAAAGTCAGGCCACAATAAACGGCATAAACAAAAAATACATTTAATGCGATTAACCAAACGACTTTGTTTTTTAATACATGGCTTAGACTTTTTTTCTCAGTCTTAACTTCACGCTGTGCCGGATTTTCAATTGCTTGTTTCGCTTCATCTTTGCCCATGGCAATAAAAATAGCCACGCCGACCACGATAGCAATAGTTGAATAGAACCAAATACTGACCTTAAACCCTAATAATCCACTGCCAAAATAAGTGAACAGCCCCAAAGCGGTGAAGGCAACCACAGTATCAACCAAACCACGGCCAGTTTCTAAGAAACCAAATAATCGACCTTGCTGGGTGCTATCACCTAAATGACTGACTGATTTGAGTAGGATTGGCCAGTTGAGCATGTCGCAGGTCACACCAAAAGCAGCCCATATTGCGATAATCGCCCAATAGCCAGGCATGGTTGATAAATAAAAACCCAATAAACCAGTAATAACTAAAGACAGCATCATGGTATATCTTCGGGGCAATCTATCGACAAAGTAAATCGATAAGAAAAACCCGATGGTCGCTACGATAGAGTTTGCTGACATCGCATTGCCGATTTGGCCGTGGGTCAGATTGAAATGTTCTTGCATTGGGATATAAAAGGCATCTTTTAAAGATGGCAATTTGTAGATTGTGCCCCCACAAAGCGTTAATAAGCTGAAAATAAACCAATTCCGTTTTGATAGCATGCTTATTTCTCCTTTTGACCCACGACGAAGACTCGCGGTCAAATAAGCGATAGATTTAATAATTTGGTATGTTTTTGATTAAACGGACTGTAGCTTTATTTCGGCTAAGAGCTGACGTACATAGGCCAATTGGGCTTGAGCATCCTTGATCTCTTGCGCCAATCGTTGTTCTAAATGTTCAGTAGGTAATGCGGTTTCACTGATTTGACGCCATGGAATAAAAGGATTATCACCTTCATCATCGAAGCGAAAGGCAGGTGCATAATAGTCAACTTCTTCTTCTAAGCCATAAGAGGTCACTTGCGGCTGATCTTTACCCAATAAAAGTAATTCTTTTAACAAGGCTTTCATTGGAATATCACCCTCGCCAGATCGACAAGCCTGATGTCCGAAGCCTTTTCCTTCAGCAATGATCAAAGCATCTTTAATATGCACTTGGGTAATCACGGGTGCCATGTTGCGTAACGCATCGAGTGGGGCTTCATTTGCATTAATCATATTGGCAAAATCAAACAAGATTGATAAGTTTTGCATGCCACTATTGACAACCAAATCATGCATTTCTTGGCTGGTTAAATCTTCATGTTGTTCGATGCTAAAGGTTAACGCACTGTCTTGGTAGCGTGCCTTGATATATTGTAAATCAGCAGCAACTTTTGCCAATACCTCGTTTAATAAGCCCTCATAGCGTGGGTAAAAACGAACTGAAGTTGCGCCAGTCATTTGCGCAATATGCACGGCATGGTCAATGCTATTTGCATCAGAAGCACTGGTTTCAATGTGGATATCTAAACCTATGGCTGCCATTTTAAATGCAGTCAAAGCCGCATCATCCATTTGACCCAAAGATTGGGTTTCACCATCTAAGACATGAATTTTCAACCCGACTAAGCCACTTTCTCTGGCTATGTTTAACAAGTCATGCGGTAAAATGCGTTCGACACGCATATTTAAATGATAGGCATAAGCATGTAAATATAAAGGTATGTTATCAATTCGGTTGCAAAGATTGCTCATGGTTATTTCCTTATAAAATGATATTGACGGATTCGAAGCGCCAATACTCACGGTCGAGTTGCAGAATATGTCCTTGCTCATCTGCACGATATTTCTCAATTAATATGGCGGGGGTACCGACCGTACTGCCAATTTCTTTGCTGATATCATCATCCACCCGAACAGGGGTGATTTTTACGCTTTGGGTATGTAGGGTTTTGTTGTACTGCTGCTGCCAATGCTCATGAAAAGACTGCTCGGCAAGCGTGTTGATAAAGTCAGGCGCGACCAAAGGATTGATATAAGAACGGTGGAAAAAAACCTTATGGCTGTCCAACGCACCCCAACCAGTCACTTCATATAAAGTCTTGGTTTCTTCACTGCGATAGAGCACTTCTGCTGCCAATGGGATCTTATGGCAATGGCCTTTTTCGGCATATCCCCATGAGGGATGCCACTTTTGGGCTAAAGCAGCCAATTTAAAACTGGTCGCCTGTTTAGGGTGATACTGAAAACGCGGTAAGGCCACAAACCAACCACGACGATCCTTCCGAAAAATACGTGATTCAGCTTCTAAATGCAGCAAGGCTTGCCTTAAAGTCATTCTCTTTACTGTGATTAACTCTTCTAGTTCACGCTCAGATGGCAGCTTTGAACCAATAGCAAATTGGCCACTGTCTAAAAGCTGAACTAGCTTTTCCTTGGCTATCGCTACAGTTGAATTGATCATACTCATCCTTTTGGTGTAGTCCCTATGCTGTAAGACTTGTTATTTTCTCCATTTGGTTTATTCCTTTTGGTTTAAACCAGATTCAGAAAAATAGAGTATCCGCTCAAGTTAGTCAAGGAAATTTAGCAGCAATCGTCTTTATATTTTTGCTATGTGCCGCAATACTTGCATTTATAAAATCAATGCAAAAAAAAGGGCTTAACCGAAGTTAAGCCCTTGAAGCAATGCATGGACTACGACATAGCGAGTGTGCTGCTCTAAAGAGAGAGTATTTGATAAACCGCACAGAGCAGCGTCATGACGTTGCTCTGTATAAGACAGGGCGAGTGCGGCAATTAAAACGACTGAGTCTATAACTGCTGTATCTTTAACTGCTGTATTTATAACTGAGCCAATTGAATTTACTCAGTTATATTCAGATGTTTTACATTGCAGCTTCAAACAACGCGATGACTTGCGCTTCAGTGGCTTTACGTGGATTGGTCAGCATACACGCATCATTTTGGGCATTTTTAGCCATCACTTGATGATCTTCAGCTTTAACACCGAGTTCTGCCAAGCCAGATGGGATACCAATCGAGCGAGACAAGGTGCGGATTGCTTCAATCGCAGCAAATGCAGCCTCAGTGACGGTCAGACCAGCGATATTTACGCCCATCAATTCTGCAATTTTGCTATAACGATCTGGGCAAGCAATCACGTTGAAGGTACAGATGTGTGGTAACAACACGGCATTACAAACGCCATGTGGCAAGTTGTAGAAACCACCCAACTGATGCGCCATAGCATGTACATAACCAAGTGAAGCATTGTTAAATGCCATACCTGCGAGGTATTGTGCATAGCTCATTGCATCACGGGCCTCAAGGTTTTCACCATTGGCCACAGCTGCACTTAACCACTGACTAATCATGCTAATGGCTTTTTCAGCGCAGGCATCAGTAATCGGGTTTGCTGCAGTAGAGACATAGGCTTCAACCGCATGGGTGAGGGCATCCATACCTGTGGCGGCTGTCAATGCTGCTGGCTTAGCGATCATCAATTTCGGATCATCCACTGCAATCAGTGGAGTACAACGCCAATCGATAATCGCCATTTTTACATGAGTATCGGTATTGGTGATGATACAGAAACGGGTCATCTCAGAAGCCGTACCTGCAGTGGTATTGATCGCAATCAGTGGGGTCATTGGAACCGTACTTTTGTCGATCCCTTCATAGTCACGAATATGACCACCGCCTGCAGTCACTAGACCAATACCTTTGGCACAGTCATGTGAAGAACCACCACCCAATGAAACGATAAAGTCACATTGGTTTTGGTTATAGGCATCCACACCCAAATGTACGTTTACATCGGTAGGGTTTGGTTCTGCGCCTGGGAATACGTGGCTGTCTACGCCTGCTTCTTTAAGATAATTAACGATAATGTCTGCAACGCCGAATTTAAATAGGCCTGCATCTGTCACGATGAGTGCTTTTTTAGCGCCTAGATTTTGCGCTTTTGCGCCCACTTCTTTGGCACAACCAGGGCCAAATAATGAAACACATGGAATATAAAAACCGTTGGTTTGATCAGCTAAATTTTTGAATGACATGGTGCGATTCCTTCTACCATATTGATTTGAATGTCCTTAGGTGCTTTACACCCTATGACTGAGTATTGAAGCATCACAAATATTTTAAAACCTACTAAACACCTACCAAATCAATATGTTCGATATAACGTCTAAATTATGGTTATGTGGTCGAGTGTAAAACACACAATGAGTAGAGGGTTTTATATATGTAAATCAATAATGTAGTGTTTGGTCGAATCGTCTTTGCACTATTGGAATGTAGCTCGGAATAAATTTTCAAAAATCAATAAAATGTGGCCTTGGTCAGGCTGAATCATGTGATAAGTGTTTGAATAACTCAAAATGTGCAGCCTTGGCCTAGATCACATCATGCAAATAATACAAGGCTGAAAAAATCTCCATTAATGAGACAGCAATTGTCGTATAACGATGAAAAGTCGGCAGTCTCCCCCTTGATGACTTAACATTTACTCAAAAAATCGTTAGGCTATAGCAGTTCTTTAAGCTTAGGTTGGTTATGAAACAAGAGACTGCACTGAAATTGATGCAAACGGGTGAAAATGTCTTTTTGACAGGGTCAGCAGGTGCAGGTAAAACCTATACGCTCAATCAATACATCCGTTATCTTAAAGCCCGCAAAGTTCCTGTGGCGATTACCGCATCTACAGGGATTGCCGCTACGCATATGAATGGTATGACCATCCATACTTGGGCGGGGATTGGGATTAAAGATTTCTTGTCCGATGACGACTTAAAGCGCCTGAAAGAGCGCAAATATCTCAAAGAGCATTTAGAAAATGCCCAAGTGTTGATCATTGATGAAATATCAATGCTACATGCCAAACAACTCAATCTGGTCAATCAAGTCCTGAAGTATTTCAAAGAGTCCGATGAGGCTTTTGGTGGCATCCAAGTCATTGCAGCAGGGGACTTTTTCCAGTTACCCCCTGTAGGACGTAAAGATGAACAGAACCGAGATAAATTCTGTTTTATGTCCAATGCTTGGGTCGAAGCCAAGTTTCGGGTCTGCTATCTGACTGAACAACATCGTCAAGATGATTCTGCGCTGAATGGTATTTTGAATGCGATCCGTGCTCAGCAGATTGGACCCAGCCATATTCAAGCCTTGGAACAAACCCGCCAACAAGATATTGGTGACACTTATACCCGTCTCTATACCCACAACATGGATGTAGACAATATTAACTATCAACATCTTAATGCCATTGGCGGTGACGAACATCAGTTTGTTGCGGTGAGTGATGGTAACGATAAGTTGATTGAAACTTTGAAATCATCGGTACGCGCACCGGATGAACTCACCTTGAAGAAACATGCCAAAGTCATGTTTGTGAAGAACAACTTTGATCTGGGCTATATCAATGGCAGCCTCGGTGAAGTGATTGGTTTTGAAGAGGATGATACCCACGGCATCTTACCGAAAGTTAAATTGACTGATGGCAGCGTGTTGGTGGTTGAGCCTGAGACTTGGTCGGTGGACAACGATTCGGGTAAAACCATTGCCAGTTTACAGCAGATCCCACTGCGTCTGGCTTGGGCGATTACCATTCACAAATCTCAAGGGATGACCTTGGCGGCAGCAGAAATCAACCTCAGCCATACCTTTGAAAATGGTCAAGGCTATGTGGCCTTGTCACGTTTGAAATCGATTGATGGTTTGAAATTGTTGGGCTTTAACGAACAAGCACTGGAATTGGATCAATTGGCGATCAAAGCCGATCGACGCTTTCAAGAGTTGTCCAATGAAGCTGAACAGCATTTTGCTGAACAAGACCTGAGTACCCAACATCAAGCCTTTATTCGACATTGCGGCGGGACCTTAAACAGCACCGAAATTGAACGCAATGAAAAGAAAATGAACCGTAATGGCGGCAAAGCCAGTCTTGCGACCGCGACCTTAGATGAGACCAAGGCCTTATTTGAGGCGGGTTATGAGATTCAGGATATCGCCACTGAACGTGGATTGACTCCAGCCACCATTATCAATCATTTGGCACGTTTACATCGTGAGCAAGGTCTGGATATTAGTGTGGCTAGTCCGGGTGAAGAAGTGATTGAGCAAGTGCGTAAGATTTATAAACGTTTGACCAAACGCCAAAGTCCGGAACATTTTGCTGAAGATGGCACGATTAAATTACGCCCTATCGTTGAAGCCACCAGTCCGAAAATGGGTTACGATCAAGTTCGCTTGGCCTTGTTGTTTATCGCCTAAGCAGGGGGCATCAGCATTTCATCTGGCCTTTTCCCACGGTCTATTCAACTTCGGGGAAAGGCCAAACCAAGACGATTAGTCGAGATAAATGCCACCATCAGAGTGGACTTTGATCTTAATCGCTTGTAAAGACTCACCCATACATGGGCCAGCAATACATTCACCTGTTTCAACCACGAACAAGGCGCCGTGGGTTGAACACTCTATATATTCTCGATCTTGATCTAGAAATTGGTTCTCTAAAAACTCAAGCTCAGTTTGTAAATGCGGGCAAAGATTTTGATAGGCATAAAAAATGCCATCACGTTGGGTGACAAACATGGTGTCACCCGACTCAGTATCAAATGCACGTGCTTCACGTTCTGGCACATCTTCGGTCATACAGATTTTAATCATGCACAGGCCTGTTCATTTTGAAAATTTTTCAGTAGTTTAGCATAATCTTCTACCGCGAGGCGTGGGCCATACTGAGCCACAACTTCACTTGAAATCAATACCGCCAAACGTGCTGCAGCTTCAATATCTTGACCCGCATTGAGTGCATATAAATAAGCACCAGCAAAGGCATCGCCCGCACCCGTGGTATCCAGTGCTTCTACGACACGGCCCGGTACGCGGATTTGTTGATCTGCAGTCGCCACCAAAGCACCGTTAGCGCCAAGGGTAATCACCACATGTTGGCTGAGTTGTTTTAACTTTAACAATGCATCAGCTACGGTTGTGGTGTCGGTATACATCATGGCTTCTTGTTCATTACAGAAGATTAAATCTACGCCATCACCGATAAATTCATTTAGACCTTCACGGGCATATTGCACCATGGCCAAATCGGATAAGGTTAGTGCGATTTTAACGTTATGTTGTTTGGCCAAGGCACGAGCCTGTTGTACTGCGATACGTGCTGTAGCGCTGGTCGAAAGATAACCTTCGATATACAACCAATTGGCTTGGTTCAATGGTGCGAAATCAATTTGTTGCTCTGATAGATCAGCGGTACAACCCAAAAAGGTTTGCATGGTACGTTCAGAGTCATCGCTGATCATCACGGTACAAATACCGGTTACACCTTCACTGATCGAGGTCGCTGAAGTTTGGATATTGGCTTGGTTTAAACCGTCCAAATAAATACGGCCCAGCTCATCACCACCAACACGGCAAGCATAAAATGCACTACCACCAAGCGCACTAAAGCCAACAGCGGTATTGGCTGCTGAACCACCTGAAGATTGACCTTTATATTGTTGTGTCGCTTGCAGGCTTGCAGCAAGGCGAGTTTTGGTCTCTGCATCGATCAGTAGCATGGTACCTTTTTGCAAATCCTGTTGGCTTAAGAATTCGTCGCTGACTTTGAATTCTTGATCAATGAGTGCATTTCCTATCGCAAAAAGATCGACTGCTGGCATGGTATTCATCACATTCAATTTAAAAAAGCAAAGTTTACACCAATGCTCAGTTTTGCTGTAGTTTAATGAAAATAATTCAGCATACATTGGTCGTATTTAGCCATCTAAGCGACAATTCAGCACAGGAGTAGAGCTTGCAAAGCCATCTAAGTCCGATCATTGGTGTGGGGATCATGCTGATCAACGCACAAGGGGAAGTGCTGCTGGGCCAGCGCATCAAGGCGGATGAGACCACCACATGGTGCTTTCCGGGGGGCAAGATCGATCAGGGCGAAAGCTTTAGCCAAGCCGCAGCGCGTGAACTGCTTGAGGAAACCGCCTTAAATATTGATCCACAACGTTTAAATGCATTTTGCTTGCTCAACAATACCTCTGCCCAGCGTTGCAATAGCACCGTAGGTCTGACAGTCGAAATTCAAGCGCTTGAAGGGCAACAGATTCAAGTCACTGAACCGCATATCTTTTCACATTGGAAATGGTTTGCGTTTGATCAGCTCCCAGCGGTACTGTTCGCTGAAACGGGTGCGATGCTAGATCTGTGGATGCAGAAAGACCTCGCTGAGCATTGGTCTGTGTATCACATTAAATATTGATTTCTAAGGCTTTCAGCCTGAATCCATCCCTTGCGTATCAAGTTGTATTTAGATTTTTAAAGATATTTCTTGCTTATTTTGAAGTGAAGAACGAAATAGCCTAAGCAATATAAATCTAAGAGTATTCAAATCAAAGAACGGTGTTAGAAAATTGCGGCAGGACGCCGCCTGTTTTTGCACTGGGTTACAGGGACGTGACCTCAGTGCAAAAGAGGTTTTGCTTACTTTTTAAAAAGTAAGGAGTAAATATTCCTCACTGATGATGTGGATCGGGAAGACACCATTGAGGGAATATTAAAAAACCAGGTTATAGCAAGACATAAACCATTTTGGTATTCCATTGCAGAGCAGATGAAAGAGGTTAAAAATCTTAACTGACTGGCATTAATTCTGTATGAGATAAAACAAGCATAAATTGGCTATAAATCGTAATGAAATGGCGTGTAAATCAGGTTTTAGGGAATTAATTTGATGAATATAAGCTTTGGTGGGAAATATTTTTATAATTAAATAAAAATAGCATATTTCAGGGAAAACTTACGCCTTGGGTTTGGGTATCTTAGTTGTCAAGGGTGATGGGGATCGAAGCGAGCAAGTTTAGCCAAATTTGGGAGAAGGGCGCTAATCAACCCAAAAGGTCTCAATTCGACTTAGGACGCTATAGACCACAAGTTTATAGGCACATGCAATGGGTTACAAACCTAGAGTTGTTGAAGTAAACCACAGTGTTTTCCTCTGCCCTTAAAAATTCGCAGTGAATCCATAATAATAAAATATAAGATCAACAAAGATTAAAAAAATAGCAAATCAAAACGATGTCATAGATGATGGGATTGAGTGAATCACTCAGCGCCAGAAGATAGTGAATCAAAGCTTCACAGCAATTGCGAGCCAGACGGTTTGTTGGCATGATGAGCAATCAAAAAATTCATTGTTTTATACAAATTAGCCTTATACGAATCAGTCTTATGCGAATTAGTTTAATCGGTGCTGGGCGTGTGGCCACACATCTGGCCAAAGCACTTTCAGTACAGCATCAAATCCTGCACATCTATAGCCCGACCTTTGCCAATGCCCAAACCCTGGCCGAGCAGGTGCAGGCTCAAGCGGTCAGGAGCATGGATCAACTTGATACTTCAGTTGAGTTATTGATTATCGCGATCAGTGATCAGGCGATTGAAAGCTGTGTATTGGAGTTGGCTGAGTATTTCAAAGAGACCCTGATTGTGCATACCTCAGGCAGTACCCATATCGAGCGCCTCACTCAGCACTATGCACGGGCAGGGGTGTTTTATCCTTTGCAAACCTTTAGTTTGCAACGTGAAATCGATTGGACACAAACGCCATTATTCATTGAAACGGCATGCTCGGAAGATCTGCACATATTGGATCGTGTGGCACAAGCGCTGAGTCAGCGTGTGTATCACTATGATTCTAAGCAACGTCTTAGCCTGCATTTGGCTGCTGTATTTGCCTGTAACTTCAGTAATTATTGTTATGACATGGCAGCACAAGTGCTTGATGCAGCACAGGTTGATTTTAGTTTATTGCATCCCTTGATGCTCGAAACCGCAGCCAAAGCCACGCAAAACCCGCCTGTGCATGTGCAAACAGGGCCTGCTATGCGTGCAGATGAAAACATCCTCAACTTGCACCAACAGATGTTGGTCGCGGCTGAACGCCCTGATTTACAACAGGTCTATCAATTGCTTAGTGATGGCATTTTAAAGCGCCACCATGAATAGTCGATTTACAACAGTCGATTTAAAAATAGCGGCCTAAAAATGAGAAAACCCATCAGCAGGTTCAAGGTCTATGCCGAGTGTGCTGATGGGTCTTAAAACTGGCGAAGGTTGTTTGCCAGCTTAGTTGATCTTTTTAAACAGAAAATCGTTGATCTTATGACCTTCTTCTAGACCGCGGCGCTCAAATTTGGTTTGAGGGCGCCAGTCTGGACGTGGATAGCTATTGCCTTTGCCAGCCAGATTTTCCAGATTTGGACGATTGTCGAGGATATCAAGCATCCATTCTGCATACGGTTCCCAATCTGTCGCAGAGTGAAAAGTACCGCCTAATACCAGTTTTTGCTCAACCAGTTGCATACGCTCATGGATGACAAAGCGGCGTTTAAAGTGACGTTTCTTCTGCCAAGGATCTGGGAAATATAATTGTACGCAATCGATACTATGATCTGGCATTTCTTTAAGGACTTGGATGGCATCTGCATCTAAGACACGTAAATTGTCCAGACCTGCCATACCGGCCTCATATACACATTGTGCAATACCCGGCACATGCACTTCGATGCCGACAAAATTGCGCTCAGGATTGGCTTTTGCCATCAGTACCAAAGAACGGCCCATTCCAAAACCAATTTCCACGGTTAGGGGACGACTTGGATTTGGAAAATGTTGTCTTAAATCACCTACAGGATATTGCAGGATAAAATGGCCATGTTGCTCAAGTGCAGTACGCTGTGACGTATTCAGTGGAGATGATCGACGCATATACGTGACGATTTCTCGCTGTTCAGGTAGATGCTCTAATTCAACAGGCTGCGCATCAAGAGTATCGTTGGTCATAAGCTGAGTCAGTACACAATTTTAAAAGCGCTATTTTAATTCTTTGCTGAGCGATGTCAAACCTAATCAAAAAATCAAATCTCTGCGTTGATCAATTTATTGATCAGGTAAGGGGGATTTAACGATCAATTGATTCGATTAATTTTCATTTAACCTTCATCATTGTGTCATTTTATCCACTTAAGCTCATTTACGAATCAATCAATCAGTAAAAAAATATGAAAATTTTAAAACCACATTCGCTTGCGCTTAGTTTAATGTTACTCGGGGTGTCTGTTCCAAGTTATGCGCAATTAATGTTTAGCCAGTATGTCGATGGTAGTGGCAATAAAAAAGGCATGGAAATCCTGAATCCAGATAATACCACTATTGATTTAGTTGATTATGAGATTCATCAGTTTTCCAATGGATCATCGACTAAAACAGCGAGTTTTAAACTCAGTGGAACTTTAAAATCCAAGCAAAAATTTCTAGTGGGCCGTTCAGAATTAAAAACTGCTTTGGGTGATCGGGTTAATCAAGTTGCAGGGCTGTCATTTAATGGCGATGATGCATTGGTTCTGGTTTATAAAGGTAAAGCCGTTGATCGCTTTGGGCGTGTCGGGGAATTACCTCCAGGCGGGGGTTGGGGCAACAGCAAAGGCAATAGTTTTGCGCGTAACAAAACCAGCAACGATGTGACTTTGATTGATGCAAGCGCAGCGTTTGACTTGACGAAAGAATGGAATAAATGGTCTGACCGTAATGCCTTTGATGAATACCTAGGCGCGGGCGGTGAAACAACGCCACCAGAAAATGATAAATTTAACTGTAGTTCCAAAGATGTACCGATTGCAGACTTACACACAGCCGCGCAAAATCAACGTTATATCATCCGTGGTGTGCTTACAGCAGATTATCGCTATGCCAATGGCATGTCTGGTTTCTATCTGCAAACTCGCGACACCAAAGCCAAGCCTAATTTATCCAATGCAATCTTTGTCTATATTCCTGCCGCAAGCAAAGTCAAAGGCGGTGTAGCAGGCCAGGAAGTGGTGTTGAGTGGTCGTCTGAGCAGTTTCCAAAATCAATTGCAAATCGACCAATTGAACCAAGATATCTTGACCTGTGATCAGGGCAGTAACTTGGTGAAACCAGTCGATGTGACTTTGCCATTTAGCAGTTTGACCGAAGCTACCGGCAATACACCGAAGCGATATCAAGGCATGTTGGTTAAATTACCGCAAACCATGACCGTGAGTGAAAACTATAACTACAGCCGCTTTGGTGAGTTGGCTCTGAGTTTGGGGCGTCAATATATACCGACCAATCTTTATCCGGCCAATTCCAAAGAAGCCATTGATCTTGCCAAAAACAACGTATTATCAAAGATTATTTTAGATGATGGTTATGGTACTCAGAACTTAACCCCGTGGATGCCGAAGCCATTCAATGCCAGCAATACCTTGCGTACTGGCTATGAACTTAAAAATGTCGAAGGGATTTTAGAATATCGCTTCAATGCATGGCGGATCCAACCAGTTGCCAATAAGCAACCAGAAGTTGTGGCAAGTGCCAATCCTCGTCCAGCAGCAATCCCTGTTAAAGCAGCCAGTCAAATCCGTGTCGCAGCATTCAATGTGTTGAACTATGACAATGGCGCAGAAAAAGGCTTCCCGACAGATCGTGGTGCAGACAGCAAATCAGAATTTGATCGTCAGCATGCCAAAATCGTCAGTGCCATGAAGGGTATTGATGCCGATGTATTTGGTTTGATGGAAATTGCCAACAATGGTTATGACGACAAAAGTGCCATTGCCTATCTGACCAAATCTCTGGGCCCAGATTGGAAATTTGTGACACCACCAGGCATGAAAAAGCTCGGTACTGATGTGATTGCAGTGGCGATTTTATATAACAGCAAGCGTGTTAAACCCGTCAATGCCGCAGTGGTATTTGATGATGCCACTCAGAAAAACCGTGTCACCATGGCACAAAGTTTTGAGCCATTAAATGGTGGAAAAATCTTTACCGTGATTCCAAACCATTTAAAATCTAAAGGCAGTTGTGATCCTGCTCAAGGTTTAGACAAGGATCAAGGCGATGGTCAAGCCTGTTGGAATGAGACCCGTGTCAAGCACGTAAATGGCTTGATTCAGTGGATGGCGAAAAACCCAACCAAAGTGGAAAAACCAAACTTCCTCTTGGTCGGTGACATGAACAGCTATGCCAAAGAAGATCCAATGTTGGCCTTGGAAAAAGCCAAATTTAAAGTGCTCCTCAATGATGAAAAAATTGGCATGGGTAAAAAAGCCTACACTTATGTGTTTGGGGTGAGCTCGAACAAACTCGGGCATGGTGGTGCGGGGAATATTGACCATGCCATCGCAGACAGCGATCTCTATCCATGGGTAAAACGCAGCTTCACTTGGGCAATCAATGCTGATGAACCTACAGGCCTAGACTATAACGAAGAATTTAAAACCCCTGAGCAAATTAAAGACTTCTATAGTTCAGATGCGTTCCGTTCTTCTGACCATGATCCGGTGATTGTTGATTTGGACTTTAATCCGAGCAAGCCTCCAGTGGATCAAGGCAATGGCGATAGTGGCGGTGGTAGTAGCAGTATCTGGTCGGTATTGGGTCTGATGACCTTGGCTGCTGGCGCAATGTTCCGTCGTCGCAACAAGCAATAAGCAATAAGCAACACGAAACAAGAAACACGAAATAAAAATCAAGAAGTAAGCAACAATCCGCTCAGCGTTAATCTTTTTAGATTGGGATTTGAGTGCAGAACAAAATGCCCGAATAAAGTTCGGGCATTTTTTTTGAGTGCGGCAATATCGGTTTAGGCTCATCGGGCCAAAGTAATAATGTGCGATATGATTAAACTGCTCAAACATTTCAGGCGGGTTTCGCGCAGGGGTCGATGATTATTTTTATGTACATTCTGCATTTGAATAAACAACTGTGCGATATACAGCAGCAGGTCTTGATTTATACCGCTGAGATGTTGCTGTTGTATACATCGTGGGATCAGTAATGCGCTGTCATGAGTGCAGGCGAGTAAATCCGTGAGCAAATCTTGCGCTATGGTTAAGACATGGCCTTCGCAATCATGTTCAGCCTTAAACCCATGCACGGTATTTGGTGGGCTAAAGAAACATACCGGTGCTGCAGATTGATATTCAATCCCATCCAATATAAAGCGCAATTGACCCCGACTTAGATAATGAATTTGATAATATCCCTGATGGGTGTGTATGGGCATATTAAAGTCATAAAATCGGGCCAATTTGGCAAATGCCTCATAATGTAAGTCGGCTTTGATATATTTCTGATCATAAACCTCGCTGAGTTGAATATTGGGAATTAATGCTGACTGCTTCATATCCTTCATCCTTGAATATATGTTGGTCGATGTTTTTCAATATTTGTCGATGTTTGTTAATGTTGTTCAATCTATTTTGATTATTGTGACTGTCGCTGTGCGCTGGGTATTTTAATTAAGTCGTCTAGCATGATGCTATGTAATATAAGAATGCTCATGGTGTTAAATGTATAAAGTTTTCGTTATAGCGTCTATGGCCTGAGTCAGCAGTTGCTTAAAAAGAGTCTGACTAAAAATCAATTTGACTAAAGAGTAGTTTGTCTAAAAAGGGTCTAAGCGCGCACTAATCATTGTCGATGGCGGCAGGTTGCTCCGCTCGAATATTGATACTAAAGCAACTACCCCCGAGTGTTTTGGAACGGGAGTACGTGATATAGCCTTGATGGGCATGCACAATCGCTTGCACCACAGCCAGACCGAGTCCAGTCCCACCAAAATCTTTGCCACGCGATTGCTCGATACGATAGAACGAATCAAATAAATAAGGGATGTGATGCTCAGGAATACCCGGGCCTTCATCTTCAAGCTGCAATAACCAATCTTGATTGATCTTTTTACTGCTGATCTTGAGCAGGCCGGGTTGGGCATAACGAACTGCATTTTCAAACAAGGCATTGAGTACTTGTTCGATGCGCTTTGAGTCGCAGTAACATTGTTCATCACTGAGGTTGGCTTGGATTTTTAGCCCAGCTTGATTAAATCGGCTTTGATAACTATCGATCGACTGCTCGATGACTTGATGTAATTCGCTATAGCCAAAGTTGAGACGAAGTTGTTGATTGTCTGCCAAACTTAAAGTGCGTAAGTCCTCAATCAGCAAAGACAATTGTTCAACTTGTCGCAGCAAATCTTTAAACAATACTTCATTTGCGTCGAACACCCCATCGATGATGCCATGTAAACGCCCCTGTAAAATGGTCACTGGGGTTCTTAGCTCATGCGCGATGGCGGCATTCCAAATCGAGGCATTTTCGACCGAGAGTTCAAGTTGTGTTGCCATGGCATTAAAATCTTGAATCAGCGTACTGAGTTCAGATAAAGCCGTACCTGGATTAATCTCGGCTCTGGCACTGAGATTGCCTTGGCGAATGTGCATGGCGGATGCAGCCAAAGACTGAATTGGCGCTAAAAATCGCCGTGATAAACGTATACCCAACAAGATCGAAATGATCAAACCGGACAAGGTCACCAAAATGAACCAACTCAGATCGACGAGATTGAAATGATCGTTGTTGAGTTCTTCCATGCTGATAATGTCGAATTCGAGTCCCAGTGTGTAGAGCAGGTAGGCCGTTGCAAAAGAGACAAAAGTGGTGATCAGACTGACCTTGACCATGGTTAGGATCAGTTGTCGACTAATACTATTGTTGTTCATTGCTGGTTGCTCTTTGTAGGTCGCTCATCGTATGTCACTCAACATGGGTTGCTCATCACCGATTGTCCATCGTGCATGGTTGACTCATTGTGGTTGTTCCAAACGATAACCAACACCGCGCACATTTATCAAGAGATCATAGAGTTGATGATCTTCGAGTTTTTTGCGTAGTTTGCTGACATGACTGTCCACCGTGCGTTCCAATGCATCGCGATCGGGGAGGCATTGCAGCATCAATTCGCTACGGCTAAAGACTTTATAGGGCTGATTCACCATCAATAACAGAATCTTGTATTCGGTTAAGGTCAGATTGAGCGTGACATTTTTAAGCGCGAAGTGATCTTCAGATTCATCTGTTGCAATGCTCGCATCGACCGTGCTGATGTGCTTTACCGAGACACAGTGGTTTTCGGTATTGATCTCAATATTTTTAAAACGAATGATGCTGTGCGTGAGTGGTTGTGGCATAGAGGCCGTGGTTCTTCTGAGCACAGCTTCAACCCGCGCCACCAACTCATTGGGATTGAAAGGTTTCACCACAAAATCATCAGCGCCGATCCGCAGTGCCATCACCTTGTCGATTTCCTGATCCAGTGCGGTCAACATAATCACTGGGGTTTGTTTGCTCTGCCGTAGGGTGGTCAGCACCTCCCAACCGCTCTGAACTGGCAGTTTGACATCCAAGATCACCAAGTCGATGGCTGAAAAGCCTAAGATGTCCAAAGCTTGCTTGCCATTCATGGCTCGTTTAACTTGAAAATCGGATTTTTTTAAATAATTTTCGACGATGTCGCCGATATCATAATCATCTTCCACCACCAAAATCACTTTGGCGCGATGATCATTGACGAATGTTGGATGAATCATGTTACTTATGTTATTAATCGTTGACCTAGCATAATCGATTTTTGCGCCAAATGACCTGCAAAATTTCACCCAGTTCAGGCATATTTTTCGTGTTTTTCTGTCCTCCATACGATTTCCACAATCTCGTCACCCGCTCTACATTGATTTAGGGAATAATGCTGCAATCAGAATTTTGGACTTGCGTCATGTCGAAGCCGCGTTTTATTTTACTTCCTCTATTTTTAGGATTGGTACTCCTTGGAGGATGTAGTCAATCCGAGTCAAACGCAGATGAAAAAAATCAAGGTGCCGCGATGGCAAGGGTGAGTGTGACCACAGCGCAGCATCAAGATGTGAATTTTATTGAAAATCTTCCGGCACGGGTTCAAGCCTATCGGGTCTCAGAAATACGCCCGCAAGTCGGGGGGATTATCGAGCAAGTGTTGTTTAATCAAGGCAGTGAAGTCAACGCCGGCCAAGCCTTATTTAAAATCAATGCAGATATTTTCC
Source organism: Acinetobacter calcoaceticus (assembly GCF_004345325.1). GTDB lineage: Bacteria > Pseudomonadota > Gammaproteobacteria > Pseudomonadales > Moraxellaceae > Acinetobacter > Acinetobacter calcoaceticus_D. The sequence continues at coordinate 94,903 of NZ_SLVJ01000010.1, read as the reverse complement.
AAGCCGATGTCAACAGCTTTGCCGCCAATCTCAGCAAGGCACAAGCTGAAGTGAAACGCTTAAAGTCGCAACTGGATCGTTATGCACAATTGCTACCGTCAAATGCGATCAGTAAACAAGATTATGCCAATACTGAAGCGGCCTATCAGCAAGCCATTGCCGAAGTGGCGCAAATGCGCGCCAACCTGACCCGTCAAAATCTCAATCTCAAATACGCCACGGTGCGAGCGCCGATTTCAGGTCGAATCGGTAAGATATTGGTTACCGAAGGCGCCTTGGTTAACAGCAATGACAGTAATGCCATGGCCGTGGTGCAACAAATCGATAAGGTCTATGTCGATGTGAAGCAGTCGGTGGCTGAGTATGAACAATTACAAGAGCATTTAAACAGTGGGGCTTTACAGACCAATGCCTTGTCAGCGGTGCAAATCCTCAATAGTCAGGGCAAGCCTTATCCAGTGACAGGAAAAATCCTGTTTTCAGATACCAGTGTTGATCCTGACACAGGGGATGTGACCATTCGTGTGTTGGTGGACAATCCACAACGTAAATTGCTGCCGGGCATGTATGTGCGGGTCAGCTTGAATCGTGCTTCGGTGCCCAATGCGCTGTTGTTGCCTGAACAAGCCATTCAACGTGATGTCACGGGGCAACCGCAAATCACCGTGATCAATCAAAAACAACAAGCTGAAATCCGTCCGATCGAACTGGGTCAAGCCTATCAAGGGGCTTATGTGATTCGTACAGGATTGAAAGCCGGTGAGCGCGTGGTGGTCGAAGGGCATGAACGGATCTTGCCTGAGCAAAAACTACAAATCTCAGAATGGAAAGCCAAACCGCTCGCAGTCCCAGTCAGCAGCACGCAGCACCAAGCAGCATCAGCGGTACAGGCTGAGGTGAAACTATGATGTCGCAATTCTTTATACGGCGACCCATTTTTGCTTGGGTGATTGCGCTGTTCATCATCTTGTTTGGGGTGTTGAGTATCCCCAAGTTACCGATCGCCCGTTTTCCCTCTGTGGCACCGCCGCAGATCAGTATTTATGCGACCTATCCGGGAGCGACGCCTGAAACATTGAATGACAGTGTAGTCTCATTGATTGAGCGTGAATTGTCCGGGGTGAAAAACCTACTCTATTTCAGTGCCTCGTCTGATTCTTCTGGCAGTGCCAGCATCACCGCGACTTTTAAGCCGGGAACAGATCCGGAAATGGCACAGGTCGATGTACAGAACAAACTTAAAAGTGTAGAGCCACGTTTGCCACAAGCGGTTCGTCAACAAGGCTTGATCATTGAGGCGGCATCTTCAGGATTTTTGATGATGGTCGGGATTCATTCTCCGAATAATCAATATTCTGAAATCGATCTCAGCGATTATTTAGTCCGAAATGTGGTTGAAGACCTGAAACGGACTGAAGGGGTTGGTCGAATCGAGTCTTTTGGTGCTGAAAAGGCGATGCGGATTTGGGTTGATCCGAATCGTTTGGTCGCATATCAGCTGTCGATGCGTGATGTGACCAACGCTATTCAAAAACAAAATACCCCGATTTCGCCGGGACGCGTCGGTGATCTGCCCGCAGTCAATGGACAGATGGTGACTTTACCCTTAACCGCACAGGGTCAATTGACCACGGTAGAGCAGTTTGAAAATATCAGTCTCCGCGCCAACAATGCTGGAGCACAGGTCAAGCTCTCGGATGTGGCACGGGTAGAATTGGGCGCACAAACCTATAGTTATTCGATTTTAGAAAATGGTAAACCAGCGACCGCACTGGCGGTGCAAATGAGTCCGGGTGCCAATGCGGTCAAGACCTCTGAGGCGGTACGTGCCAAAGTAGATCAACTGAGCCTGTCCTTACCCAAGGGCATGCAGTATTCGATCCCCTATGACACTGCACCCTTTGTCAAAGTCTCGATCGAAAAAGTCATCATGACCTTGTTAGAGGCGATGGCGCTGGTGTTTATCGTGATGTATGCATTTTTACACAATGTGCGATATACCCTAATTCCGTCGATCGTGGCACCGATTGCCTTGCTGGGCACCTTTGCGGTGATGTTACTGTTTGGCTATTCGATCAATGTATTGACCATGTTTGGAATGGTCTTGGCCATCGGGATTATCGTCGATGATGCCATTGTGGTGGTTGAAAATGTAGAACGGATCATGGCCACCGAGGGCTTGAGTCCAGTAGAGGCGACCTCGAAAGCCATGAAGGAAATCTCCAGTCCAATTATTGGGATTACTTTGGTGTTGGCCGCAGTATTTTTACCGATGGCCTTTGCCAGTGGTTCAGTTGGCATCATCTATCGGCAATTTACCGTAACGATGTCGGTGTCGATTTTATTCTCGGCCTTTTTGGCCTTGACCCTGACTCCTGCACTGTGTGCCACCATGCTCAGACCATTGCAGCCCAATCATCAGAAAAAAGGTTTCTTTGCTTGGTTTGACCGCAGTTTTGACAAACTGAACCGTGGTTATGAAGTGATCCTGTTTAAGTTGCTGCGCTATATGGTGCCTGTATTGGCGGTGTTTGTGGTGCTGGTGGGGTTGACGGCGTGGATGTTTAAGTTGATCCCAACGGCGTTTTTGCCAGATGAAGATCAGGGTTCATTTATTACGTCATTTCAATTGCCTGCCGATGCAACACAGCAGCGCACCTTAGATGTGGTCAAGCAATTTGAAACACATTTGGGTCAGCGTGAAGACATTAAAGAAAATATCTCAGTGTTGGGCTTTGGTTTTAGTGGTTCAGGACAAAACACCGCGATTGCCTTTACCAATCTCAAGGACTTTAGTGAGCGTAATAGCAGTGCCGCAGATGAAGTCGCCGCAGCCACTGAGGCCATGACCCAGACCAATGAAGGTTTGATCATGTCGGTATTGCCGCCAGCGATTGAGGAAATGGGTTCGACCTCAGGCTTTAGTTTACGTCTGCAAGATCGAGCCAATTTGGGCACACAGGCCTTGTACCAAGCCCAAGCACAGCTTTTGGCTTTGGCGGCCAAGAGTGATCTGTTGGCCATGGTCTATCCCGAAGGTTTGCCACCGGGCAGCAATGTTGATTTGAAAATTGACCGTGACAAGGCCGAAGCTTTGGGGGTGAGTTTTGATGAGATCACCGACACCATTTCAGCATCATTGGGTTCAACCTATGTGAATGACTTTCCAAATCAAGGTCGTATGCAGCAAGTGATCGTACAGGTGGACAGTGCCTCGCGGATGAAACCGCAAGATATCTTAAACCTCAATGTGATTAGCAGTAGCGGCAAATTGGTCAAGTTGTCGGAGATCGTCACACCGGTATGGACGCAATCACCGCAACAATTTAATCGTTACAATGGTCGCCCATCCTTGAGCATTGCCGGTGAAGGTCAAGCCCATGTATCAACGGGTGATGCGATGTTGGAAATGGAACGTTTGGCCAAGCAATTACCGCAAGGAATCGGGATTGAATGGACTGGACAGTCGTTGCAGGAGAAGGAGTCTGAGGCACAAACCACATTCTTATTAAGCTTGTCGATGTTGGTGGTGTTCTTGGTGTTGGCAGCACTGTATGAAAGTTGGTCGATCCCGATTTCGGTGATGATGGTGGTACCACTGGGCATCTTAGGTGCGGTATTGGCCTTGATGATTCGCGGTTTGCCGAATGATATCTTCTTTAAAGTCGGTTTGATTACTATTATTGGCTTGTCGGCAAAGAATGCGATCTTGATCGTTGAGTTTGCCAAGATGCTGAAAGAAGAGGGTATGACCCTGATCGAAGCTTCAGTGGCTGCGGCCAAACTGCGTTTGCGTCCGATCTTGATGACCTCTTTGGCCTTTACCTGTGGGGTGATCCCATTGGTCTTTGCCACAGGTGCCAGTTCGGAAACCCAGCATGCAATTGGTACTGGGGTATTTGGCGGCATGATCAGCGCCACCATTCTGGCGGTGTTCTTTGTACCTGTCTTCTTCGTCTTTGTACTGGGTGGCGTGGAAAAATTGGCACTGAAGTTAAAGAAAAAGTCGCTCTAGTGGATGAGTAAGCTATGACAGCATCTGGTTTTAATCTGCAGCGTCAAAATTTTCTCGATGCGCTCAGGGGTTTTGCTTTATTGGGTATCTTGATGGTCAATATTGGGGCGTTTGCCTCGGCTTATTATGGCTCAGGATTGCCCAACCCTATGCAGGTCAGTGTACTGGATCAGGCCGTGAGCCTATTGATCAGCACTTTTTTTGAAACCAAGTTTTATGTGCTGTTTTCATTTTTATTTGGCTATAGCTTTAGTATCCAAATGATTTCAGCCCAGAACAACAAACGCCCCTTTAAAGCGTCTTTTTTGAGGCGTTTGTTGGGCTTGGCGATCTTGGGGGTGCTGCATGCACAGTGGCTCTATCATGGCGATATTTTATTGACCTATGCTTTGATCGGCTTGATCCTATTGGGTTTAAGGCAGCGCAGTGATGCTTTTTTAAAACACCTTGCGCTGGCGCTGATCGGCTTCACCACTTTGTTCTGGTGCATGATGGCATGGATGGTGAATGCGCAGTCCGCACCGATGCTGACAATTGCAGACATCCAGCATGTTCAAAGCCAATACTTGGGGGGATGGGCGCAGATCACCGCGCAACATCGTGCAGAGTTGGGGGAAATCTGGGTTATCTTGCTGTTGTTGCAAGCCCCAGTGGCCTTGGCGATGTTTTGTTTTGGTTTGATTGCAGGTCGTCGCCAACTGTTCCTCAATCTGGCGTTGCTGCAAGCTTATTTTAAAAATGTCTACACGCTCGGTTTGGTACTCGGTCTGCCTGTAGCCATTCTCTATGCCTATGCCAGTCAATATCAGCCGGGTTCAAGCTTAGAAATTATGAGTTTGGCATTGGGAACGGCAACAGGCCCGATGTTGACAGCGTTATATGTGGTGTTATTGATACAGCTGTATCGAGGTCAATATTTTCAATTCCTGTTTAAGCTATTGGCCAGTGCAGGGCGCATGGCACTGACGAACTACATCCTACAATCGCTGGTCTGTACCTATATATTCTTTGGTGTCGGTTTTGGCTGGATGGGACAGGTCAGCCCAACGCAGATGTTATTGATTGCATTCACGATATTTATCAGTCAATGTTTGCTGAGCCACATCTGGTTGGGTTTTTTCCGCTATGGACCTTTGGAGTGGCTACTGCGCAGCCTCACCCACCTCAAAACCCCTTCTCCCTTTGGGAGAAGGCCGGGATGAGGGTTTTGAAACTCCCTTTGGGAGAAGGCTAGCCCTCATCCAAACCTTCTCCCCGAGGGAGAAGGCTTAAAGGAATTTTATATTGTTAACCACAACTTTAAATCGGCAACCGGTGCTGGATATCCTGCGTGGCTTTGCCTTGTTCGGTATTTTAATGGTCAATATCGGGCATTTTAGCTCAGCCTATTGGGGTTTCGAGCTGATCAATCCGATGCAGAATAGTCGATTCGAATTGTTGGTCGCTTTTCTGATTACGGTGTTTTTTGATTCTAAATTTTATCTGATTTTTGCATTTTTATTTGGCTATGGCTTTAGCTTACAACTCAACACTGCAGATCGTCAGCAGCAATCATTTATGCCGATATATTTTAGGCGAATCTTGGGGCTGTTTGTCATTGGAAGCATACACGCCTTATTGCTAAGCCGTGGCGATATCTTGATGTTTTACGCTGTCTTAGCCATCCCTTTGTACTTTATACGGCAGTGGTCGGATCTAAAATTACTTAAATGCGCGTTATTTTTTATTGTGGTTCCCAATATATTCTGGGCGGTTCTGAACGGGCTGTATTATCCGCAGATTGATCAATCGATGCGAATCTATGAAATTGAATGGATTGAGTATTTAGCACTAGGGGGGTGGTCAGAATTGATCACCTTGCATTGGGTGGAACTGGAATTACTGTGGCTTGATGTAATGATGGCTCAAGGCAGTGTGGCATTCGCCATGTTCTGTATCGGCTTGGTCGCGGGTAGAAGACAGCTTTTTCTACATCTTGAACGTTATCAGCCTTATTTACCTATGTTGCTTTATGCCGGATTTGGTTTGGGGCTACCGATCGCCGTGGTGCTGGGGTACAGCGTCCATCTTCAAGACAATTTCAGCTTAAGATTGATCATATGGAATTTCAGTGTATGGAGCAGTCCTTTACTGGCCGCTACGTATATGCTGATCATCATCAAGCTCTATCAAACTGGGCGCTTGAGTATCATCATGAATTTACTGGCCAGTGCAGGGCGCATGGCACTGACGAACTACATCCTACAATCAGTAATCTGTACCTATATATTCTTTGGTGTCGGTTTAGGCTGGATGGGGCAAGTCACCCCAAGCCAAACAGTGTTGATTGTGGTGACTATTTTTATCAGTCAATGTTTGCTGAGCCAGATCTGGTTGCGGTACTTCCGCTATGGGCCTTTGGAGTGGCTACTGCGCAGCCTCACCCACCTCAAGTTTCCCTCTCCTCGGGGAGAGGGTTAGGGTGAGGGCCGGGAGAAGGCCGATTTAATACTTCCCGCGCAAGGTTAAGAGCACACTACGAGGTTCGCCATAGAAGTTGCCGGCGCTGGCATCGCCAATGGTGCTGTAGTAGCGTTTATCAAACAGGTTGTCGAGGTTAAGTGCCACATCCCAATGCGGATCGATTTCATAGCCGACTCGCATCGACCAGACCGCATAACTGGGTTGCTCAATATTGACGAAATGTGCATCCCCAATCGCACCCGTGATCGGATCACGTGAGGTGACTTTACCCCGCTTAAAGTTTTTACTTTGGGCTGTCACACCACCGCCAATGCTTAAACCGGGCAATACCGCATCCATACGATAATGGCTCCAGATTTTAAGCAAATGCTTCGGCGTATAGCTGTTGAGTACAAATTGACTATTGGCTTTGTTTTCATTGTCATTATAGGTATAGCCAGCGGAAATGTTCCAATCTGGGCTGAGCATGCCAGTGAGTTCGATATCAAAACCCTGACTTAGCAGCGAACCGCTGCCGATATAACAACACGGCGAAGAAAACGGTCCACTGATCCGAGTTCCTTCACCGGTTTTCTTCACTTGATAGAGTGCAAAACTGGCATTAAGTTGATCATCCATCAAACTGGTCTTGATGCCGAGTTCATAGTTACGACCAGTAATCGGATCTAAAGGTTGCTGATTAACATCCAGTAAATTGGCTTGGCTTTTATATATTTCAGCCGAGCTGGCATAGATCGAGATCTGCTGGGTCAAATCATAAACCAAGCCAAAATAAGGAATAAATAATTTGTCTTGATCGGTCAGGGTGTCTTTTCCACTCACCCGATTTTGCTGCACATTTTTATCCTTAAGTACATAACGACCACCAGCAATCAAAGCCAGATTTTCCACAGGTCGGATGCGTAATGACCCATAGAGTCCGGTTTTTGAATTGTCGGTTTGATTGACAATGGCCCAATCCTGAGCAGGGAAGTCCCATTCTGGTGGGGCAACAGGATCAAATACATCGCCCTTGCCATATTTAATCCAATTTTGCTGGTGGTCTTTTTGACTGCTGACATGGTCGAGCCCCAAGATCAGATCATGGCGCTGATTAAGAAACTCAAAACTCCCTTGTAGATTTAGGTCATAGCTGGTTTCTTTAAATTCTGTCATCTCTTGATAACGCCACCATTCACTTTGCCGATCTTGATAGGCCACCGCACCTTCTATTTCTGCATTATTGGCTGAGTCATCGCCGATGTTGTGGCGAATGTTGAGTTGTGCCTTCCAGTCGTCATTGAATTGATGCACTAGATTGGAAAATATGCTGATATTTTCACGTTTCATCCAACCCCAAGGCGCATTGAAACTATGCTCACGCGGGAGGCCGAGGTCTGCACCATCTTCCCAACGTGGCAGACTGGCATTAAAAGCATCGGTTTTGTCACGTTGATAACTGGCACCAGTAAACCACGTGGTTTCTGGACTGAGCTCGAAATTGAGTGCGGTATACAGCATCTCTCGGCGGTTTTGCGTTGGTTTGTAAAAGAAATCTTGATCTTGGAATACCGCCACCACTCGGCCTTGTATGCTTTGGTCTTGATTCAGCGCACCTGTGGCATCGACTTCGGCTCGATAATTGTTCCAACTTCCAGCTGAAATGCTACCCACGATGGCAGGGTCTGCTTGTGGCCGTTTTGAATTTAAATTAATCACCCCACCGGCTTCACCCGCACCAAATAAACCATCGGCACCTCGTAATAGCGCCACCGAATCATATTGCGCCATATCCGCATTGTTACTCCGGCCTTGCATACTCGAAGCACCACCCCCGTCATAGCGGATATTGGTGATTTTTAGGCCACGCGAGCTGTAATTATTGTTCAACCAAGTCTGTTCACGAGTGACACCTGTGGTTTTTAGCATTACATCATCCAGTGTTTTTAAGCCTTGTTGCTCGATTTGCTCACGGCTAAGCACTGTGACGGATTGTGGGATTTCTTTTAACGCTTGTGCCGATTTCCCGACCAAGGCTTGGTTGTGATCTGCTGTGGCAGAAACGGTAATGGTCGCCAATTGGGTCACTTGCTCACTGCTTGCCGAGGAGTTCAAGGGCGGCGGCGATTGCTCAGGGACTGACTCAGTTGTCGTAACTGTGTGTGCAGATGTGGTGATGGGGGCGGCATGGGCTGCACTGATCCATTGCAGCGACAATATCGGTAATCCGATACATAGACTGTGCAGGACCAAAGTAAAGGGTGCGCGCGGTTGGTGTTGGTTCATTTTTTGATACTCGATTTTGCCTTCATGGCGATAATATTTTATTAAATGATAAAAAAGATGCAAATAGTAATAAGAATCATTATTAAAATGCAAGACATTAGTTTACAATCCCTTACATTGAAATGCGTGCTGGTGATTTTTAAAATGTCCTGCTCATCGATGCATATGAATTTGATCTGAAAAGTATTTTTAGTTAGTGAACCCATTTAATGAAATTTGAATTGTTACAGCTCAGTAAGCAACGCCAAGTACAGTTGCTGATCTTGAGCAGAATCATTCTGGCGATTGTGGCTGGTTTTTTGATTGCCTCATTCTCGGTGGCGCTGATTGCCAAGCTCTATCCTGCAACCCGCGCAGTGGCGACCTATACCGGCTTGCTGCTGAGTTTTCTGATTTGGTTGATCTACATTATTTATATTTTTAGCACCAAACGTTTAGGTCGTGGATCGATATACACGGTGGGGATCTTGTTGTTGCTCTGCGCCTGGGTGTTGCTGTTTAAGCAAGGGGGCGGGGCATGAAACAAGGTTTTCGCCAATGTATGGCATGGCTGCATACTTGGACCGGTCTGGTGGTCGGTTGGGTGTTGTTCTTTGTTTTTCTGACGGGGACAGCAGGCTATGTACAGGTCGAATTGAGTCGTTGGATGCAGCCAGAACGGCCTTTGCTTCAAAGCGAGTATCCAGACCTAAAAACCCAAACGGCACTTGCCTATCAATATTTAAACAGTCATCCAGAAACCAAAGCTGCTGAACGTTGGGGCATGAGTTTTATCAATGGGCAGCGTGGTTCAGAACAACTCACGGTGAACTGGACTTTGCCCGCCAAGGCGGATGAATCTTATGGCGAATATAAGCAGGTGGTGCTGGATACGCATACTGGACAGCCTTTAAGCGCACAGGTTCAGCCACGGGAAACTGCAGGTGGCGACCGCTTATACCGTATGCATTATGCGCTGCATTATATTCCCTATGATTGGGCGATCCGCATCATTGGTATATGTACCATGTTGATGTTTGTGGCCATGATTTCTGGGGTGATTACCCATAAGAAAATATTTAAAGATTTCTTTAGCTTCAGACCGGCCAAAGGTCAGCGATCTTGGCTCGATGGTCACGTGATTCTGAGTGTGATCGCCTTACCCTTTCATCTGATGATCACTTATAGCGGATTGATCTTTTTCCTCAATGCTTACATGCCTTTGGGAGTGCCATTGGCCTATGGCGAGGGGGCTCAAAGTGTTGATCATTTTTATGCCGAGCTGTATCAAAGTGATCGCTTTTCCAAAGACAGCGCAAATATCCCAGTCATTCCTTTAGCCGAAGCCGCTACTCAGTTTGTCGATGTGCCTGCTTTGGTGCAAGTTGCTGAACAACACTGGGGGCCTTGGCAAGTCGAAGGCGGCAGTTTCTATCCTGCCAAAGGCGATATAGCAGCAAAATTAGAACTTTACCGCAGTAGCACTCAGGTCGAACGCCGCTATACCAGCATGGAGTTTAACTTGCTTACTGCTGAGCAGATCCAGCAAAGCAATGCAGTTCTGGATAGTGGACCACTGAAAGTGGGCAATGTGATGTTGGGCTTACATGAAGGGCTCTTTGCTTCACCTTTATTGCGTTGGTTCTATGTCATCACCGGTTTGATCGGCACGGCCATGATTGCCACAGGCTTGGTGTTGTGGACGGTAAAACGTCGTCCTAAACATCTCAAAGCCGGCAAGATGAGTTTTGGCCATGCCTTGGTGGAGCGTTTAAATATCGCCGCCGTGGCAGGTCTACCACTGGCGATTGCGGTGTATTTTTGGGCCAATCGCCTGATTGCCGCTGACTTTGCGCAACGTGCAGCTTGGGAAGTGCATAGTTTATTTATCAGCCTTGGATTGGCCTTGCTCTATGCACTGTGTCGTCCAATCGTGCGGGCCTGGTTTGAGTTGTTGAGCTTGGCTGCATTGGCCTATTTGGCCCTACCAATCCTGAATGCCTTGACCACAGATCGTCACTTGGGTGTGACCTTGGCGGCACAGGATTATGTATTGGCCAGTATTGATATCGGCTTTGTGCTGATCGGGCTGTTATTGGGGTGGAGTGCTTATGCCGTGTGGCGCAAACGCTTACAGATACTAAAACTAGCAGCGCCCAAAGCGAAACGTGGCGGGAAAGCCATAGCAGCTCAAACGCCTAAACAGCAAGACCAACAGCATCAGCAACAAGACCAGAAGCAGCAACAAGATCAAAACCAGCAGCAAGGTCAACACGATCAGCAACACGATCAGGAGCAGACATGAATAGCGACGAGATCCATGGGTTAAGCCTACTTTTATTGTTGTATCTCGGGATGTTGGGACTAAATCTAGCCATGGATAAACATGCCAAAGCAGTGCTTAAACAGGCTTTGAGTCCCTTACAAGCCAAAATCAGTCAGCTAACGGGTTGGGGCTTTATCGTGTTGGGCTTTGTCTTGGCGATGCGTATTTGGGGGGTCGCCGTGGGGCTATGTGTTGCATTCGGTGCATTGACCGTGGTGTTGGGATTGTTGATCTTTTTGCAAAGTTATCGGCCACGCTGGAGTTGGTATCTCGGCTGCTTGGCATTGCCTTGGGTTTGTATTTTACAAGTATTTGTTTGATTGGGGAAAAAGTGTAATGCGTGAAGTTGATACTGTAGACGTGGCCAAGCCCCATGCAAAAAAGCAACGTACTAAAATGATCTGGATACTGATGTTTCTGCTCTTGGTCGGCGGGGCACTCGGCGCTTGGAAATACTGGAAAACTAAGCTTGTACCTGAGGAAAGTTATAGCCAGTGGAGTAAACCGGTTCCAGTGCGCGTGGTGGCGGTAGAGAAAAGTGATTTATTACAACAAGTCAAAGCCATTGGTACCGTGATGCCGAGCCAATTGGTTCAGGTACAGAGTCAGGTGTCAGGGGTATTGCAGCAGTTATATTTTAAAGATGGCCAAATGGTGAAGAAGGGTCAACTGTTGGCACAAATCGATCCCGCGAGCTATCAGGTGGCCGTGGCGCAAGCGCTGGGTACGCAACAACAAAACCTAGCCCAGTTGGCCAATGCAGAAACGGAATTGCGGCGTTATGAATTGTTGTTTCAGCGTGATTCGATCGCCAAGCAACAACTAGAACAACAGCAGGCCATGGTCAAGCAGTTGCGTGGACAGATCCAAGCCAATCAAGCGCTGGTGGATGCAGCCAAGTTGCAATTGTCCTATAGCAAAATTTATGCGCCGATCAGTGGTCGAGTGGGTTTTCGTCAAAAAGACGTTGGTAATTTGATCCAAGCCAATGATGCCACGCCTTTGTTGAGCATTACTCAGGTCAGTCCGATCTATGTACAGTTTTCGATTCCTGAACAAGAGTTGGGTGCCTTACGTGCTGGCTTAAAGCAGGGCCAAGCGCTGCAAGTCAGTAGTTGGGATCGTCATGATCAACAACAATTGGCGGTGGGACAGATACATGCCATTGATAACCAAATTGATTTGACTACAGGCAGCGTAAAGCTCAAAGCGATCTACCCCAACTTGGATGACCGTTTATTTCCCAATCAATTCGTCAACGTACGCCTCAATCTCAATACCATCGCCAATGCGCTGACAGTGCCCAGTGATGCGATTCAGCATGGGGCCAAAGGGGCCTATGTCTATATTATCGATGCCGAAAGTAAAGCCCAGCTTCGTGTATTAAAACTGGGCTTAAGCAGTCAAGGTCGTACACAGGTCTTAGCGGGCTTAACTGGACAAGAAAAAGTGGTGCTTGAGGGGATTGATCGTCTGTCTGAGGGGAAGGCGGCGCAGATTGTTACTACGCCAGCAACAGCAACGACAACTACAACAGCAACACCAACGACAACAGCAACTTCAGTACACGCAAGCTCCTCAGTCACGGCGGTGTCTTAGGCCATCATGAATATTTCCCGATTTTTTATCCTTCGACCTGTGGCCACCATTTTAATGATGTTGGCGCTGTTGATCAGCGGATTGATGCTGTGGCGGATGTTGCCAGTCTCGGCCTTGCCACAAGTTGATTATCCAATTATTCAAGTCTATAGCTTTCAACCTGGAGCGCATCCAGATACGGTACAGCGCACCATTACTGCACCCTTAGAGCGGGAGATGGGTAAGATTGCAGGGCTAAAACAAATGTCATCCACCAGTTCGGTCGGTGCTTCTGTCATTACATTGCAATTCCAATTAACCGCCAATCTCGGTGTGGTCGAACAAGAGGTACAATCGGCGCTCAGTACTGCAGGCGCAAAGCTCCCAGCTGATTTGCCCACACCGCCGATCTACCGAAAAGTCAATCCAGCAGATGCACCTGTAATGACATTGTCCATCAGTTCAACCACTTTGCCGCTAAGTACGGTCTACGATCTGGTTGATACACGGGTGGCACAAAAACTGTCGCAATTGTCTGGTGTGGGCATGGTCAGTTTGGCTGGAGGGCAACGCCCTGCGGTACGGGTACAAATCAATCCCAATGCGCTGGCGGCGTATCAACTGAGTGCCGAACAACTGCGGAGTACGATTGCCGCAGCCAATGCCAATCAACCCAAAGGCAGTTTTGATGGCCCATTTCGTAGCACCTTACTCGATGCCAATGATCAGATCCGCGACATTGCCGATTATGAAAACCTGATCATCCGTTGGCATGAAACTGCACCAATCCGATTGAAGGATGTGGCCAAGGTGGTTGAAGGCAGTGAAGATCGTTATATGGCAGCTTGGGCAGACAGCCAACAAGCGATCTTGGTGAATGTCCAACGCCAACCCAATGCCAACGTGATCGATGTTGCAGAGCAAATCAAACAGTTGTTGCCAGAGTTGCAGCAAAATTTACCTGACAATGTACAGATTAAGGTGCTGACCGATCGTACCGCCAGCATTCGTAGTGCCATTGATGATGTACAGACCGAATTGGTCTTTGCGGTGTGTTTGGTGGTGATGGTGACCTTCTTGTTCCTGAGAAATTTGGCCGCCACCATTATTCCCAGTATTGCGGTACCTTTATCGATCATCGGTACCTTTGTACTGATGTATGTGTTGGGCTTTTCAATCAACAACTTAACCTTAATGGCCTTAACCATTGCCACTGGATTTGTGGTCGATGATGCGATTGTGATGTTGGAAAATATCGCACGACATCGTGAGGCAGGTGCCAGCACTATGCAGGCTGCATTAAAAGGCGCCAAAGAAATTGGTTTCACCCTGATTTCTCTGACCATTTCGCTGATTGCCGTGTTGATTCCCTTGTTGTTTATGGGGGATATTTTAGGTCGTCTCTTTCATGAATTTGCCCTGACTTTGGCCGCTGCCATTGCCTTGTCTTTGTTAGTGTCGTTGACCCTAACCCCGATGATGTGTGCCTATGTATTGAAAAAAGCACCGACTCATCAAGCCAAAGGTCGCTTCAATCTGGATGTGATTATCCAAGGCTATGCCAAGATGTTGCGCTGGGTATTGGCGCATCAAGGCCCGACCCTTGGATTTATGTTGGCGACGATCATCATGGCGGCGGTGATGTACTGGACGATTCCCAAAGACTTTTTTCCTGTTCAAGACAATGGTGTGATCCAAGTGGTGACTGAAGCGCCGGATGACATTTCTTTTCAAGCCATGCGCCAACGCCAACAGGCCTTGAGTCAACAGATCCTCAAAGATCCAGCGGTACAAAGCCTGTCATCGTTTATTGGAATCGATGCCAACAATCCCAAACTCAGCAGTGGTCGGATCTTGGTCAACCTGAAACCACATGCACAACGTGAGGCGATTGGTGTGGTGATGGCGCGTCTGGATGAAAACTTTGTGCAGGTACAGGGGATTAAGGGTTGGATGCAACCGCTACAAGAGCTGAGTATTGAAGATAAAATCAGCCGTACCCAATACCAAATCAGCCTGATGTCGCCTGATCAAACAGACCTGAGCATCTGGACCGAAAAAGTCCAACAGGCCATGGCCGCACAGCCACAATTTGCGGATGTCACAGGCTTAGATGCAGGCCAAGGTTTGGAGGCCTATATCGAGGTCAATCGGGATGCTGCTGCACGTTATGGGCTAAGTATTCAAGACATTAGTCTGGCCTTACAAAACATGTTTGCACAGCGTCAGATTGCCACCTTGTATAGCCAAGCCAACCAATATCAGATCGTGTTGGAAATTGACCCTGACATGGTGGATGGACTCGATCGCTTGGCGCAAAGCTATATTCACAATGCACAAGGCCAAGCCATTGCACTCAATGCCGTGGCAACTATTCAACAACGTCGATCGGCCGTGATCCTACAACAACAAGCGCAGTTCCCGGCCAGTACGATTTCCTTTAACTTGGCGCCTGGTGTGGCTTTGGGTGAGGCAATCGACAGTCTGGATCAAGTCAAAAAAAGCTTGGATCTACCGCCTGAATTACGCCTTGAACTCCAAGGTGCCGCAGCAGCCTTCGCCTTTGCCCAGCAAAACAGTGTCTGGTTGGTGTTAGCCGCCATTGTTACCATGTATATCGTGTTGGGGATGTTGTACGAAAGTTTTATCCATCCCATCACCATTTTATCGACTCTGCCTTCGGCGGCTATCGGTGCTTTATTGGCATTGATGTTGCTCAATCAACCTTTGGATATGATCGCCTTAATCGGGATTATCTTGTTGATTGGTCTGGTCAAGAAAAATGGCATCATGATGGTGGACTTTGCCCTTGCGGCACAGCGTCAGCAAGGCCTCAGTCCAGAACAAGCGATTTATCAGGCAGCCTTGATGCGGTTCAGACCGATCCTGATGACCACCTTGGCGGCATTGGTCGGGGCATTGCCGTTGATGTTTGCTTCTGGTTCAGGTGCAGAATTACGTCAACCCTTGGGTGTGGTCATGGTCGGTGGTTTGATTTTGAGTCAGATCTTGACCTTGTTTACCACGCCTGTGGTCTATGTATTCTTTGATCGCTTGCAAGGTGCAAGTTCCAAACCGAATGCGCTGACGCCAGACATAGACAAAGACTCAGCCACGCAGCATGATCAGACCGGAGCCTCGATGTGAAGCTATTGTCGATGATGATCTTGCGTCCTGTGGCCAGCACCTTGTTGGCTATAGCAATCGTCTTGTTGGGTGTGTTGGCCTATTTTCGTTTACCTGTTGCCGCCTTACCCCAAGCGGACATTCCGACCATCGTGGTCAGAGCCCATCTGCCTGGGGCCAGTCCAGAAAGTATGTCTGCAACAGTGGCGACACCACTCGAACGAGCGATGATGGGGGTGTCTGGGGTCAAAGCCATCAACTCCTCCAGCAGCCAAAACTCGACCGATGTGGTGCTACATTTTGATTTAAAAACGGATATCAATGAAGCTGCACGTGAAGTTCAAGCTGCCATCAATGCAGCGATGTCACAACTGCCTGCCGGCATGCCCAGTCCACCTGATTATTTTAAGGTCAACCCCAGCCAACGACCGATTTTTTATCTGGCCTTGAGTTCAGAAAATCTGTCCGCTGGCCAGTTGTATAAGATTGCCTCGACCTTGGTACAGCCCAATTTAGCCCAAGTCAGTGGCGTTGGTGAGGTCAAGATCGATGGCGCATCGATGCCTGCGGTACGGATTACCTTGCATCCCAATGCCTTGATCTCTCAAGGGGTCTCACTTGAACAAGTGCGTAAGGCGGTGGTGCAGAGCAATGTGGTACAAGCGCTGGGTGTGGTGGAGCAACAGCAATTACGTTGGCAAGTTTCACTGGCGACGGACTTGAACCAAGCCCAAGACTTTGCCGACTTGGTGATTCATCAAAAGGAGGGTCAAGTGGTGCGGCTTAAAGATGTGGCGGAGGTCGAAGATTCAGTCGAAAACCGTTATGTCAGTGGCTATCACAATGGCAAAGCTGCGGTGATCCTGAAGATCAGTCGCCAACCCAATGCCAATACCGTTGCCACCATTGACCAGATTAAGCAACGCCTGCCTCAGCTCAAAACCCTGTTGCCTGCGGATAGCGATCTGACCATCGTTATGGATGGCTCTGAAGTGATTCGCGCCAGTCTGGTGGATGCAGCAGAAACCTTGGTATTTTCAGCCTGCTTTGTGGTGCTGATCGTGGCCATGTTATTGGGGCGTTGGAAAAGTGCTTGGGTGCCGAGTCTGGCATTGGCTGTCACCCTGATTGGTAGTTGTAGTCTGATATATCTGTCGGGATTTTCACTGAACAATCTGTCGGTTATGGCGATTATCGTGGCGATTGGGTTGGTGGTGGATGATGCGATTGTGGTGTTGGAAAATATCCAACGCCATATCGAGTTAGGCCTAAGTCCCATCAATGCCGCGCAAAAAGGCATTCAAGAAGTCGGTGCGACGTTGATCGCGATGAATGTGGTTTTGGTGGTGATCTTTGGCTCAGTGCTGTTTATGGGCGGTGTGATTGAGCGTTTGTTTAAAGAGTTTTCCCTGACCTTGGTGTTTATCGTGATTCTCTCGGTGCTGGTGTCACTATTGTTTAGTCCGAGTCTGGCGGCAAGGGTGTTGCAAGCGCAGTCGCATGAAACACCGAGTCGGATGTATCGCTCTAGCCAAGCATTGATGCAGCGGCTGACACAGGCCTATTTAAGCTCCTTAATGTGGCTGTTAAGACGCCATTATCTGGTGCTGGGGTTTTGGTTGGCCGCGATTATTGGATCGGTGTATTTGTATCAAACCCTGCCAAAACGCATACTGCCTGAGCAAGACACTGGACGAGTGGAGTCTTTTATTCGGGGTGATGATGGTTTTTCCTTCCAAGTCATGCAGCCGAAGATTGCCAGTTTTAGTCAATATCTGCTTTCCGATCCTGCGGTCAAGGATGTGATTGGGATCTCAGGTGGCAGTGGTGGCTTTAGCAACTCCGATGTCATGGTCAGTTTAAAGCCCAAGTCTGAACGTGGTGGCCTAAGTTCACAGCAGATCGTTGAACGGCTCAAACGAGATGCACCATGGCATGCAGGCGCTGTATTCTCCGCACGCGTTGGTCAAGACTTGCAATTGGATGATCCCTTTGCCTCAGGCAATGCTCAAGAATATATGCTGTTATTACAATCCGATGATCTGAAATTACTCAAAACCTGGCTACCCAAAGTGGCGTTGGCAATGGAAAAGCTGCCTGAACTTGAAGAGGTGGACAGTGTCGGAGATGAAGGGGCGCAGCATGTACGTCTAGAGATTGATCGTGAGGCCGCTAAGCGTTATGGCGTGGATATCTCAGCCGTAGCCAGTGTGTTAAATAATGCCTTTTCACAGCGTCAAATCTCCACCATTTATGATCGAACTGATCAGTTCTATGTGGTGATGGAGGTCGATCGACATTTTACTGAGCATCCCGAATCCTTGGCCCAAGTCAAAGTACCCAATGCACAGGGGCAGTTTGTCCCTTTAACCCAATTTGCCAGTTGGTCTTATGGCCTGAGCAGTGACCGTGTCTATCGACGCAATCAGTTTGCGGTGATGGGCATCGGCTATGTGGTCAAAGATGGTTATCGCTATGAACAGGCCGATGCAGCGATCCGTGCGCTCATGCCTGAGATCATGCTCCCGAATAATATTTTCCTCACCACAGATCAAGATGCCAAAAGTCAAAGTATGCAGGGCAAGCTGAGTATGCCGATGTTGATCTTGATGGTGATCGTGTTGATCTATCTGCTTTTGGGGATCTGCTATGAAAGTGTTTGGCATCCATTGATGATCTTGTCTACCGTGCCAGCAGTGGCGCTTGGGGCATTATTTTGTCTATGGTTATTTGATATCCCCTTTAGTCTGATCACCTTGCTGGGCATGTTTTTGTTGATCGGGATCGTGGTGAAAAATGCCATTTTAATGATCGATTTTAGCTTGTCTTTGCGACGACAGGGCCGAAGTGCCACAGCGGCAATACTCTCTGCAGCGCGCTTACGTTTTCGCCCGATCTTAATGACCAACACTGCTGCATTGATTGGCGCAGTGCCTTTGTTGCTCAGTTGGGGCCAAGGTTCTGAGTTTCGCCAACCCTTGGGCTTGGTGATCGTGGGTGGTTTGTTATTGGGGCAAGTGTTGACCCTCTACACCACGCCAGTGTTGTATTTGTTATTGGAACGCATTTCACAGTGGTTTAAATCCTTGTGGATGAAGTCATTATTTTTTAAATCCAAAGCTTTGGATCGCAACACATAGGCAGCGTATATGAAATTAACCACTCTCAGCATAGTGCTGTTATTGACTCCATTGTTCAGTGCTTGCCAATCCAACCGCATCTTCAAGGCCGCGGACTACCAAGCGCCACAACTGCATAGCCCGACAGAATATCGTTATGCAGGGGTGAAATGGGTGCCGATGTCGACATCACACCACAATGCTGATGTGGCGCAATCTGAATGGTGGTTAATCTACCAAGATCCAATCTTGAATGACTTGATGCAGCAGCTCAATCGAGACAATCTCAGTTTGCAACAGGCAGCAGCACGTTATCGACAGGCACAGGGTCTATTGCAGCAGCAACAGGCCAATCGCTTGCCGAGTCTAGATGCCCACGGCAGTAGCTCACGCGGTGGCGTCAAACAGCAAAGTGATCGTAGTCAATTTGATTTGGGGCTAAAAGCCAGTTGGGTGCCTGATCTCTGGGGGCGAGTGGCCAAGGCCATTGAGGGACAACAGGCCAATCTACAGGCCAGCGCTGCCGATCTGGCAGCGGTCAAACTCAATCAGCAATTGTTGGCAGCGGAAAGTTATTGGGCCTTGCGCAGTTTGGATCAACAGTTGGTGTTGTTGGCGCAGACCCAAAGCAGCTTTCAGCGCGCCTATCAGATCTTAAATGACCAATTTCAAGCGGGTATGATTGCGCGTGCTGATGTGATCCAAGCTGAAACCCAATTAAAACAGATTGGCTTACAGCAGTTGAGTCGCCGCCGTGATCGTGCCTTGCAGGAAAATATACTCGCGGCCTTGTTGGGGCAGACCGTGAACCAATTTACCCTAAAAAGTGCTGCTTTTAATGCACAACCTCCACAGATCGCGACCCAAATTCCAAGCCGATTACTCAGTCAACGTCCCGATGTGATCCAAGCAGAACGTGAATTGGCAGCCAGTCATGCAGCCTTGGGTTTGGCCCAAACCGCATGGCTACCGGATATCAGCATTGGGTTGGATGCCAGTATCAATCACAATATCTTCAATACTTTGTTGCAGTCACCACATTATCTATGGTCGATGGGCTTAGAAGTGGCGGGGAATATTTATGATGGCGCTAAGCGTCGTGCGGATATCATGCAGGCTCAAGCGGTGTATGAACAGCGCTTAGCTGCTTATAAGATGCGGGTACTCAATGGCTGGAAAGAGGTGGAGGATGCCTTGTTACAGGCTGAAAGCTTTCGCCTAGAAGCCATTCAGCAACAACAGATCTTGGCCTTGGCCATGGAAAATCAAGCGGTGGTAACACGGCGCTACCAAGCCGGCATGATCAGTTATCTTGAAGTGGTCGTGGCACAAAACCAACGCTTAGAAGCCGAACAAAATACCGTGCAGCGACAACAACGCCAAATGCAAAACTCAGTCCAACTCATCGCCGCTCTAGGAGGCCCTCTGGCTCCTTCTCCCAATGTGGGAGAAGGCGGGGGATGAGGGTTGGGAAAAGCTCCTTCTGGGAGAAGGCGGGTCCTCTGGCTCCTTCTCCCTCAGGGAGAAGGCCGGGATGAGGGCTGAGGTCGCAGACCTCACCGCAACCGCGACAACCATTCTCCAACGCTTTGTACCAACTGCACCATGATCAGCAATACGATCACGGTAAGGATCATCACGCTATTATCAAAGCGACCATAGCCATAGGAAATGGCCAAATCACCGACACCGCCCGCACCGACAGCACCGGCCATTGCGGTAGCACCGATCAAGCTAATACAGGCGGTGGTGAGGTTGAGTATCAAAGAGCTACGTGCTTCAGGGATGATAAACTTAAAGATAATTTGTAAAGGTGAGGCACCCATGGCTTGGGCGGATTCGATAATGCCGGCATTGACTTCAAGCAAAGAGCTTTCAATCAAGCGCCCAATATAAGGACCGATATACATGGTGAGGGGGACGATCGCAGCCCAAGTGCCGATATAGCTCCCGACGATGATTTTGGTGAGTGGAATCACAGCAATGGCGAGAATAATAAACGGCAGTGAACGCAGCGCATTGACGATGGGATTCAGCCCATGATAGAGCGCACGATTGGGCAAGATGCCATCGTTACGGGTCACCAATAAGGTAATTGCTTGTATAAATCCCCAGATGGTTCCAAAGATCATGGCATAAAACACCATTTGCAGCGTGTCTTGCATCGCCGTGACAAAGGTGTCAATCGATACTGAGCTTTTCCAAAATGGCGCGGTGAGTTGGGTCAACAGATCAACGATAAATTGTCTCATTCTGCAACTCCTGTCTGTAATACACGAACCTGATGCTGTTCTAGGTAATCAATGGCACGTTGGATATGCGCGGCATCACCCAAAATTTGTACAAACATTTGACCGATGACATTGCCTTGGATTTCTTTCATATTGGCAAATAAAATATTAAATTCGATTTCAAACTTTTGCAGCATACATTGCACCACGGGGTGTTGCGCCGAAGTGCCCAAGAATTGCAAACAATAAATACTGTTATGGTTTTGATTTTCCAAGCGTTGCAAAATGCTCAGCGGCAATTGTTGTTGCAATACCGTGGAGATAAAGTTCTTACTGGTGCTGTGCTGAGGATTGCTAAAGATATCCAAGGTTGGGCCAGTTTCGACCACACGACCGGCTTCCACAACAGCAACATAATCACAAATCGACTCGATCACGTCCATTTCATGCGTGACCATGACGATGGTAATGTTCTGTTCCTGATTAATTTTTTTCAGTAAGTCCAGAACTGAGCGTGTGGTCTGCGGATCGAGTGCAGAGGTGGCTTCATCACAAAGCAAGATTTTAGGATGATTGGCCAAGGCACGGGCAATACCAACCCGTTGTTTTTGTCCGCCCGAGAGTTCATCGGGGTAGGCGTTTTTTTTCTGTGCCAGTCCCACAAATTCAAGCAACTCATTCACACGTTGATCGCATTCCGCCTTAGAGCGGCCCAACAGTTTCAGAGGCATGGCAATATTGGCGGCCACAGTTTTGCTTTCAAGTAAATTAAAATGCTGAAAGATCATACCGATATTGGCACGTTGCGCTCTTAAGGTCGCAGCATCCATCGCGGTAAAGTCTTGATCTTTGATCATCACTTGGCCCGTAGTCGGGCGTTCAAGCAAATTGATCAGTCGAATCAGGGTACTTTTGCCCGCACCACTATAACCAATAATCCCAAAGATACTGCCAGTGGGAATCTCTAAATTGATCTGGTCAAGGGCGCGGACAGTTTGGCCCTTCAGTAGGTATTCTTTCGAAATATTTTTAAATTGAATCATAATTGCAAAACTGTGTTGTTATACGCGAAAAAGGAGAAAACCAAAAACAGGTGGCTAGAGCGCACCTGTTTTTATGTAGACTGAGTTGAACGTTGAGCTTATTTGCTTTCGGTCAAATAGCTTAACGGTTTGTTGACATCAATTTTAGTCCCACCAAAATGTTCAGCAACATATTTTTTCACTGCTTCACTATGGTAGAGCGCACCGACTTTAACTAAGGTTGGATCAAGTTCACGACCTGCAGCAGTCACCAATAGATTTACATAAAGCTTGGTGCTTTGATCAGTCGGCTCATAATAGATTGCATCTTTGAGTACGTTTAAACCACCTTCCATCGCAAGGGTATTACCGAGTACGATCGCATCCATTTCAGATTTCACTCGTACAGCCGTCGCCATTGGGATCGGTTTAAGTTGTAACTGTTTTGGATTTTCAATCACGTCGCCAATGGTGCCTTGTACAGGATCAAAATCAGCTTTGAGTTTAATCAAACCTGCAGATTGTAATAGGCTTAAAGCACGTGATTCATTTGCAGCGTCATTTGGAATGGCAATGCTGGCTTTATTCGGTAATTCATCTAACTTTTTATATTTGTCAGTATAAATCCCCATTGGCTCAATATACGTTGTCGATACAGCAGCGACTTTATCTTTGCTCTGGGCATTATAGGCTTGCATATAGTTATAAGACTGAAATGCATTCAGATCGACTTCTTTATTGGCTGTTGCAGCATTCATCGCCACATAGTCACTAAAATGGCGCACTTCAATCTCTACACCCGCTGCTTTGGTTTCAGGCAGGCTAGCGATATGTTTCCAAATATCGGCATCAGAACCCGTTGATGCGATGACCACTTTTTGTGTTTGGTTGGGATCTGTTGCTGCAGCGGTTTTTTGTTCATCAGGCGCCTTGCTGCAGGCTGCTACAAAGAGCACAAAGAGGCTGATAAAAAGCGTCAAGATTTTATTCATTACACTGTTCCTAATCTAGAAAAACATCCTAAACAATCAAGCATGAGCCACATCGGCTCGAGATTGTTTGCTTTCTTTTAATTGCACATATTCTTGTGGATAATGGCGCTCAGTCACATCGGGATGCGAACGCAAGCGACCTTTTAAACTGTTCAATCCGACATTGCTGTAAAGCGGATTGAGTGGATCATAATCTGGTCCTAACGCCAATTCTGCCAACGCTGGTTTAAGATTCAAGAGGGGAATATCACCTGCAAATATATTCGGTGTCAGAAAAAAAGCCACCGAATAGCGATCAAGTCCGGTTTGAGGTGTATTCACGCGATGAATATTACCATGTAGATAGCCATTACTGGCAAGTTCTAATATTTCACCCACAATCACGATAAAGGCATTTTCCACATAGGGCACATCGATCTAGCCATTTTCGGTCTTGACTTGTAAGCCACCAACCTGATCTTGGATTAATAATGTCAGGATTCCACTGTCTTTGTGTGCGCCCACACCTTGTCGCTGTTCAGCTTGGCTCGCAGGATAATGGATCAATTTAAACAAATGTGCGGGTGTTTGCTCAGAGATCAGCTCATCCAAAGCATCCGCAGGTTGCTCTAGTGCAATCAGAAAATGGCGTAATAGTTCGATACTCAGGGCACGTGCTTTATCGACATAAGCCAAGACCTGTTGTTTAAAATCGGGTAATGCTGCTGGCCACTGATTGGGACCTTGCAGACGATAATAGGCTGGGTTATCGGCCTGAAGGGCTAATGCCTCGAGTTCAGCACCGATATCAATTTGTTCTCTATGGTCTGGTTTTTGTTGAGTATATTCTGCAGCCACTTGGCTGTATCCACGAAACTGTGCCGAATTGACCATGGCAATTTGTTGTTTTTGTTGGGCTGTGAGGGCAAAAAATGCCTGACTATTGGCAAAGATCTGAGCAAAGTCTGCTGGGCTAAAGTCATGCCCGCGTAAATAGAAAAAACCTGAGTCACGTGAAATGGTGCGTAGATTGTGATAGAACGCAGCGTGGTTTTCGCCCTCGCTCAGTTGAGCCAAATCGATCATGGGTAAAGCAAAATTATTTTCTGTAATCCCGTTTAACACGTCACTTAACCTCGCTGATCTCATTGAACAATGCGCAAGTATAGTGAAATTATTTAGCGATGAAATGAATTAAAAGTAACTTTAATATGAAATAAAAATATAAAGGAATTTGCAGTTAAGTGGCGAAAAAAAAGCCACCTGCTGAGTACAGTAGGTGGCTAGGAAAAAAGACTTAAATGTTATTGTGCTTGTTCACGGGCAATCGCGCGATAACCGATGTCTAGGCGGTATTGCGCACCAGCAAAGCCGACAGTTTCACACAGTTGCAATGCTTTGGCTTGAGCATCTGCAATGCTATCGCCAATCGCAGTTACGCAGAGTACGCGGCCACCCGCAGTGATGATCTCACCTTTTTCATTCAGTGCTGTACCCGCATGAAAGACTTTGCTTTCAGGCAGTTCAGTGTCTAGACCATGGATCACAACACCAGTACGTGCAGTTTCAGGGTAGCCTTCAGCTGCCAAAACGATACCTACGGTTTTGCGTTCATCCCATGCCGCTTCGGCAGGCAATTGACCTTCGATCCCTGCTTCGATTAACTCGACCAAAGACGATTGCAAACGCATCATGATCGGTTGTGTTTCTGGATCACCAAAACGGCAGTTAAATTCGATCACACGCGGTTGACCCGCAGTATCGATCATCAAACCTGCATAGAGGAAGCCAGTGTAGACATGACCATCTTTGGCCATACCATCAACTGTTGGACGCATCACTTGTTGCATCACACGCTCAAATACTTCAGCAGTCACCACAGGTGCAGGGGAGTAAGCACCCATACCACCAGTGTTTGGACCTAAGTCACCTGCAAAAATACGTTTGTGATCTTGAGAAGTCGCCATCGGTAAGATGTTATTCCCATCGATCATGCAGATAAATGAGGCTTCTTCACCATCAAGGAATTGTTCAATCACCACACGTGAGCCAGCATCACCAAATTTGTTGTCAGCCAACATGTCATCAATGGCAGCAAATGCTTCTTCATTGCTCATGGCAACGATGACACCTTTACCCGCAGCCAGACCATCAGCCTTGATCACGATCGGTGCGCCATGTAGTTCAACATAGGCTTTGGCCGCAGCAACATCATCAAATACATCATAAAATGCAGTTGGAATGTCATGGCGTTTTAAGAAGTGTTTGGCAAAGGCTTTAGAACCTTCAAGCTGTGCAGCAAATTGGGTTGGACCCCAAATTTTGATATCAGCAGCACGACAGGCATCAACCACACCGTTGACCAACGGAGCTTCTGGGCCAACCACGATCAAATCAATGTTTTGTTGCTGAGCGAATGCAATAATCGCTGGATTATCAAGGATATCCAATGCCACGTTTTGGCATTTTTGTTCAGTTGCTGTTCCGGCATTACCGGGTGCAACAAAAACATTTGTGACTTTTTGCTCTTGTGCGATTTTCCATGCCAATGCATGTTCACGACCGCCACTACCCAAAATTAAAATATTCATCGCCTCAAACTCCATGAATCGCAATGACATAAAGTCCTCAAACGAAGAGGACTTTAAGCTATATATAAAAATGTGGATAACCCCATCTGGGATGGGGTCATGTTTATTTTTGAATAATGCAAGCTTTAGGCTGCAACATGAATGACGGAATTAATGACGGAAATGACGCATACCGGTGAATACCATGGCAATGCCATGCTCATCCGCTGCTGCGATGGTTTCTTCATCACGCATTGAACCACCCGGTTGGATAATACATTTAATGCCTGCCGCAGCTGCATTGTCGATACCATCACGGAACGGGAAGAATGCATCAGATGCCATAACTGCACCTTCAACCACCAAGCCTGCATGTTCAGCTTTGATCGCTGCGATACGTGCTGAGTTGACACGGCTCATTTGACCTGCGCCTACACCGATGGTTTGACGGTCTTTTGCATAGACAATGGCGTTTGATTTAACATACTTGGCCACTTTCCAAGCAAAGATCAAGTCATCGATTTCTTGTTCAGTCGGTGCGCGTTTGGTCACCACTTTTAAGTCATCTTTGCTGATCATGCCTAAGTCTTGATCTTGCACCAATAAACCACCATTGACACGTTTGTAGTCAAGTTGGCTCGCACGGGCATCAATCGCAGGTAATTCACCACAGACCAATACACGGACATTTTTCTTGGCGCCAGTGACTTCTAATACACCTTCAGCAAGGCTCGGTGCAATAATCACTTCAACAAACTGACGATCAACAATGGCTTGTGCTGTTGCAACATCTAACTCACGGTTAAATGCGATGATGCCACCAAATGCAGATTCTGGATCGGTTGCATAGGCCAAATCATAAGCAGCATGGATACCGTCGAGTGAAACCGCAACGCCACAAGGATTGGCATGTTTGACGATCACACAAGCAGGTTTGACAAAAGACTTCACACATTCAAGTGCGGCATCGGTGTCAGCAATATTGTTATAAGAGAGTTCTTTACCTTGCAACTGTTGCGCTGTCGCTACAGAAGCTTCGGTCGCTGCTGGATCAACATAGAACGCAGCGGCTTGGTGTGGGTTTTCACCATAACGTAAATCTTGGACTTTATTGAGCTGAGTATTAAAGGTGCGTGAAAACTTATCCGCTTCCTGTTCAGCTTTGCCTACACGTGCGCCCAAGTAGCTGGCGATCATGCCATCATATTGAGCAGTGTGTTCAAAGGCTTTAACTGCCAAATCAAAACGCGTTGCATGAGATAAAGCACTGTTGGCCTGAAGCTCAGTAATAATCGCATCATAATCAGACGCATTGACTACAATGCCGACTGAAGCATGGTTCTTCGCCGCAGCACGAACCATGGTTGGACCACCGATATCAATATTTTCAATCGCATCTGCAAGGCTGCAATTCGGATTTGCAACAGTGGCAGCGAAGGGATAGAGGTTGACCACAACCAAATCAATGGCATCGATATCATGCTGTTGCATGACTGCTTCGTCTATACCACGACGAGCCAAGATGCCACCATGAATTTTAGGATGTAGGGTTTTTACACGACCATCCATCATTTCAGGAAAGCCAGTATGTTCAGAAACTTCTACGACGGCGATATTATTATCTTTAAGTAACTTGTAAGTACCACCAGTAGATAATATTTCTACCCCTAAATTTGCCAGTTTTTGAGCAAATTCGACAATGCCTGTTTTGTCAGAAACAGAAATTAAAGCGCGTTTGATAGTCATGATTTTAGTCAACAGTGTTGAAGTTTACAGATGAAAAACAGATCGGCATAAAAATGCCCACGGGCGTGGGCATCTTAGCATTTTATTCACTCATTAAACCGTGAGCTTTTAACTTTTTACGCAATGTTCCGCGATTCAGTCCTAAAATTTCTGCTGCACGTGTTTGATTTCCACGTGTATATTCCAATACAACCGATAAAAGTGGTTTCTCCATTTCTGCTAGCACCATGTCATATACTTGAGATGGCTGCTCACCTTGCAATTGTGCAAAATAGTGACGAACTGCGCGATCTACGTGAATACGTAAAGCGACATCAGATTGTGCAGTAAAAATAGGAGATTTGCTATTCATGCGAATTAATCCGAAAAATCAGATACTACTTTGATAAAGCAGTATATAAATGTGGTATAAAAAACTGCGCTCTGCTTTAGATCCTAAAACAGCACACACTAAAACAAGAACAATGAGCTTGCCATAACTCTTCACTTTGAGCGAAAAATAAGCGTAACAATAAATTAATAATTGTTACAGCGCTCTTTTACACAAAAAAAACTCTAATAGCGCGATATTGGTATATATGGCACAGATTAGACTTTATTTGTTTTGAAGTATTGCGAAAAGTTGACGAGGCATAGCTTTCGTGGCGCGTATCATAGCACTGTCTCAGAATAAATGAGCATTAAAAATACATTTTTTTTGTTTTTTTAGCTTATTTTTTAGCCTAAGGGTGAATTATTTGGATTTTGAATTGCGAAGATGGGTTGTAAGGTTCAGTTAAGGTGAATCTAAAATGATACGGCTGATGGGTGGGGATGCGGCTGATGCCATTTAAACTGTCAATTAAATATTCTGATGCTGAAATGATCCTTGTGTAGCGTTGGCCATTTTTTTGGAAAGAGAGGTGGAGCTTGGGTAATTTTAGGCTTTTTGAGTAGTGGTTAATGAGTACCCCAGTAAATGAGGTTTGTTCAGTATTTTTTGCTTCAATATATAAGTTTTCGATCATGATTTGCTGATAGCGTTGATCGACTGTTTCACAATGTAGAATGTCGCAACTTTTATTAAACCAATGATTCAGTAGTGCTGAGCGATCAAGCAGACTTGGGTTAAACCACAAGAACTGGAACACAAATAACAGCACCAAAGCAGTATTGACCAGCCCCCAGATTAGATAGTAACTAAAATGGCGGGGGCGTTTTCTTTCAGCGCTATTAGCGGATGACTTTGCGAGGTTGAGTGCAGGAAAATAATATATTGGGTTGTGATGGTAATAATTTAAATGATTGAGATAACTGCGCAGATCAAGATTGGAGTGTTTGGCTTTGCGCTGGAAAATATCCAGTACATGCTGTTCAGCATTGTCTGAGCTAGTTTCAAACAGTTTAAGAAAAGAACGTGGGTGATGCTCAGCCTCTAAGGGTTCTTCAGACTCAGCGGCCTTGAGCGGCGTCAGCAAATGTAGTAGGGCATTAAATTGGACACTACATTTAGGACAACAAACCCAACCCTGAGCCACAGTCAACTGTGGGACTGTGACTTTATATATGCTTAAGCATGTCGGGCAACGGGTTTGTTTATCACTCACGACATCGACCTGACATTATTTGCGTTGACCTGAGATTCGGCACCAATTTTCTTCACGCTGTTCAACCTGTAAAATGTCAAAATATTCAGCATAGACTTGAGAGACATCAGCGACTTGTTCTTCAATTACGCCAGCGAGTGCAAACTCACCAGAGGTTTTGAGCAACTTGGCGAACTCTTCGACCAATGACATCAAGGGGCCTGCTAGGATATTTGCGACCAAGACATCAGCTTGTTGCTGTGCAAATTCTTGTTCAAACTCGTGTGGTAGACCGACATAGAGGCGATCGAGTACACCATTGAGTTCAGCATTTTGTTGGGTCGCCAACACCGCTTGAGGATCAATATCAGTGGCATAGACTTTTTTCGCACCCAATAATAATGCTGCGACACCTAAGATGCCTGAACCACAGCCATAGTCGATCACGACTTTGTCTTTCAGTGCGGTCTTGCCTAACCATTGTAAGCATAAAAAGGTGCTGGCATGGTTACCAGTACCAAAGGCCAGACCTGGATCGAGTTTGATATTGACTGCATCTGCTTCAGGGGCTTGCAACCATTCTGGAACGATCCAAAATTTCTCACCAATTTTGATGGGCTCGTAATAATCCATCCACGAACGTTCCCAGACTTGATCTTCTAGGAACTCATGGCGCAAAGGTGCATCGGGTAATTGGGTTGCAATAAAGGTTTCTAGTGCAGCAACATCTAAGGCTTCACCTTCTTCTTCAGCGTAAATCCCAGTCACAATGACTTTGTTCCAAAGCGGGGTTTCACCCGGTAAGGGTTCAAGTAGATCTTGATTTTCAGCATCGTCTAAAGTGACACTGACCGCGCCCAAAGAGCTTAATAATGTTTCAGTAAATTCGACTTGCGCTTGATCAACAGTAATATGAATTTGTAACCACTTCACGACTAAAACCTAATCTAATAACAGCTTAAAAGCTATTGTAACGGAATAAAATCCATTTCGGGATAAATCAATAATGAAAAACCCATAATTCAGCTCAAGTCAGACCTAAGCCATAGTCTAGACTGATCCAAGGCCGAAGTTTGGTCTTGGATCGAGATGAATGGCTCAAGCGTAGCGGTTTAAGATTCTGGTGCGGTGAGGGAGGAGACTTCAGCGGGATTTTCATCGCGATGTACGCGATTGATTAACGTGCCAAACAATGCAGCAAAGATGTACATGAAAATAGAATAGATGGCTGCGGGCATGGCGATCACCGGGCTTGCCATCACGGTTAATGCGATGGTCATGGCTAAAGTGCTGTTATGGATGCCTATCTCAAAAGCACAGGCCTTGGCTTGAAAGTTGTTGATGCCAAACAAGCGTGGCACAAAATAACCCACTGCAAGACTCAATATACAAAACAGCATTGTGGCCAGACCGACTTGGCCAATATATTCCATGATGTTATGACGCTCTTTGGTGAGAGCACCAATAATAATCAAGATCAAAAACACCAATGCAAAGATACGAACAGGTTTATTCAATTTCTCTGCGACATTTTCAGCATAATGACGGATCAGCATTCCGATACACACCGGTATTAATATAATCAGAAACACTTGCACAATTTTGGCAAATTGCAGGCCCACCTGTTGACCATCCTGCATAAAGTACAAAATGGCAAAATTGACGATCAAGGGTAAGGTAAATGCGGCAATTACTGAATTGACTGCAGTCAATGTGATATTAAGGGCAATATCACCTTTATAAAGGTAACTGAATAAATTGGCTGTTGGGCCACCGGGTGAAGCCGCAAGTAACATTAAGCCGACCGCCAATAACGGGGGAAGTGCCAGTAGCTTACAGATGATAAATGCAATACTGGTCAACACCAGCAATTGGCAGACCAATGCTAAGATCACGGCTTTGGGATGTTTCGCCACACGTGCAAAGTCTCGTGGTCGTAGCTCTAAACCCAATCCTGCCATAACGATTGCAAGTGCAAGTGGTAAAAATATTGTAATGATCCCTGAGTCCATATTGCTCTCCTTTTGATTTTTTATTGAACAATCCATGCTTGATCGACTATAGACCAGTTACAAAGCGATGCAAAACAAATTTTATTAAAAAAAGCAGCCATTTAGGCTGCTTTAATTGAATTGCTTGAGCGGCTTGCCAGTATCGGCCATTTCAACTATTTGGGTTGTGGCGGGGTAAAGGCGAGTGCACATTTCCCTTTCACAACTTTAGCATTGACCTCTACAGACGTGGCTTGTGGGTCAGTAATACAAATCGTGCTGATTTCTTTTTCATCACCTTTGATGGCGGTGTCTTGAGTGGGGATAAATTGTGCTTGGCAACTTCCATTCCAGAGCACACCTTTATTGGCGAAACTCACTGGGCTGCCTGCTGTTTTACCTTTGCAGACTTGTTGGAACTTGGCATGGTTGAGTTGTGAGTCGGTGTGTTTGGCCAGAGCCGGGCTACCCAAACACAGCAGGCTGAGCATGAGCGATATGGCAATTTTTGTGTTGATGTTTGTGTTCATGTCTGTGTTCATATTTGTGGATCCTTTATTGTTGTAAAGTATAAAAGTTAGTCTAAAAATTGTACCCCGCTAAAACAGTGCTGATCTGGTAATTTTGATCAGGTAATTGTATAAATTTGCAAGGAGAGCTAGGTTTGGCGCAATAAAACACAGCAGAACCGTGTTTGGACGCATTCAAAACAATTAAATTTGAGGATCTGCTCTACATCAATTTAAAGATTTGCTATAATTTCGGGTCTATCTTTTAGTCTCGCAATTAATCTTATGTACTATCCTAAAGTTTACGATGTCATTGTTATCGGTGGCGGTCACGCAGGTACCGAAGCAGCGCTGGCTGCAGCACGTATGGGGCGACAGACATTACTCTTAACTCATAACATTGAGACTTTAGGGCAAATGAGCTGTAATCCCGCGATCGGGGGGATTGGTAAATCCCACTTGGTTCGTGAAATTGATGCGCTCGGCGGTGCAATGGCATTGGCTGCAGATAAAAGTGGTATTCAATTCCGCATACTCAACTCACGTAAAGGTGCCGCAGTGCGCGCGACTCGCGCCCAAGCAGACCGAGTTCGCTTTAAAGCGGCTATACGTTACACCTTGGAAAATCAAAAAAATCTAGATATTTTCCAACAATCTGCAGATGATCTTATTGTTGAAGGCGATACCGTTAAAGGTGTGGTCACTCAAATGGGGATTCGCTTCGATGCCAAGACCGTGGTTTTGACCACGGGTACTTTCCTGGGTGGCATTATCCATGTTGGTCTAGAGCAATCACGCGGTGGCCGTGCAGGTGATCCACCTTCGATTGCGTTGGCAGATCGCTTAAGAGAATTAAATCTTCCTGTAGGTCGCTTAAAAACTGGTACACCGCCTCGAATCGATGCACGTTCGGTTGATTTCTCGGTGATGACCCCACAACCGGGTGATTTCCCATCACCGACCATGTCGTTTATGGGCGATGTGAGTATGCATCCTGAGCAAGTGAATTGCTTTATTACCCATACCAATGAAAGAACCCATGAGATTATTCGTGGCGGTTTAGATCGTTCACCGATGTACACTGGGGTGATCGAAGGTGTAGGGCCACGTTATTGCCCGTCTATCGAAGATAAAATTCACCGTTTTGCAGACAAAGACTCACATCAAATCTTTTTGGAGCCTGAAGGTTTAGATACACACGAGTTGTATCCGAACGGAATATCGACCTCTTTGCCATTTGATGTGCAATTTGAATTGGTACGTTCAATCCATGGTATGGAAAATGCGCATATCTTGCGCCCAGGCTATGCGATTGAATACGATTACTTCAATCCTCAAGCATTGAAATTCACCTTGGAAACCAAGGCGATCCAGAACCTCTACTTTGCAGGTCAAATCAATGGCACCACCGGTTATGAAGAGGCGGGCGCTCAAGGGTTATTGGCGGGTTTAAACGCAGCACGTCGTGCTTGGGATCAGGAACAATGGACGCCTAAACGTGATGAAGCGTATATGGGTGTGTTGGTCGATGATCTGATTACTTTGGGAACCAAAGAACCGTATCGCATGTTTACCTCGCGTGCCGAATACCGTCTGATGTTGCGTGAAGACAATGCGGATCAACGCTTAACCTCCATTGGCCGTGAACTTGGCTTGGTTGATGATGAGCGTTGGGCAAAATACAGTGAGAAAATGGACGCTGTTGCCGCAGAAACTGGACGTCTACAGCATTTATGGGCAGCACCGAATAACCCAATGGGTAAAAAGTTCGTTGAAATGACCGGTGCTGACTTGAGTAAAGAGTGTAGTGCTATTGATTTGCTCAAACGTCCCAATATCAATTTCGCGCAAATTGCTGCGTTGACGGATTCTACGGTCACTGCACAAGTGGGGGATCAGATTGAAATCGCTGTTAAATATGAAGGCTATATCCATCGTCAACATGAAGATGTGGCGCAGCTAAAGCGTTTGGAAGAAACCAAGATCCCGACAGACTTTGATTATGATGCGATCTCAGGTTTATCGCGTGAGATTACCTTGAAGTTGAAAACGGTCTATCCTGAAACCTTGGCTCAAGCCAGTCGTATACCGGGTGTGACGCCAGCTGCGGTACAGTTGATCATGATCACCATTCGAAAAAATGGACAGAACAAAAAGTCGGCTTAAACTTCAAACTCAATGCGCTTTTTAGAGTGTCTCGCTGTATTAAAAAACGCCCGATGATTTCATCGGGCGTTTGCTTATTCTGTATGTTGATGGTTTGCAAAACTGCTCTTAAATATAAGGCTTTAGCGGGCCAAATTTTTAAAGATGTGCTTTAAATGTTCCATCATTTTTTCTATTTGTAATGGAGTTAGGCCTTCAAAAGACTGTTCAAGGACCACAGCCATTAAGTCATTTATTTTATGAGCCATCTCAATCCCTGCGTCGGTGAGATAAACTCGGGTTATACGTGCATCATTTTCACATGAATAGGTTTCAACAAAACCTTCATCTTTAAGTCGGTAGACGATTTTTGTGGTGGTTGACATTTTAGAGACAATTAATTCTGACAGTTCGGAAACACTGGCATGTGGCTTTGCTTCAAGCGTCACCAACAAGCGGCGTCTAGAGTTATCAACACCGTATTTCTTTAATACATGATCAACGTTTTGGACATATTGCGCATGTACTTGAGTGATCCAATAAAAAGGAAAGTTTTCGATATTAAAATTTTCCGCCGAGGGTAAAAA
This sequence comes from Acinetobacter calcoaceticus, assembly GCF_004345325.1. Classification (GTDB taxonomy): domain Bacteria; phylum Pseudomonadota; class Gammaproteobacteria; order Pseudomonadales; family Moraxellaceae; genus Acinetobacter; species Acinetobacter calcoaceticus_D. Next base: position 60,695 of record NZ_SLVJ01000010.1, on the reverse strand, counting down.
TTTAGCAAATTTTTTGGTCATCAAATGGTGCCCTGTTTTTTTAATTATCATCCAAGCTTGATAATATTGTAAATTAAATAGATAAATCAAGAGCTCATCAATGGAATAATAAGCAAGAGAAATTTATTATATATTTCACTTGGAGTCAAACCAGGCAGGTTGCTCAATTAGGGAGAGTGTGTAACCATCTTAGCGACTTGATGGCAGTTCATGCAAACAGCACTTCAACTGTGCTTAACATTTCCACTTTTGCTTGGTATTAATTTTCTATAAAATTTTTCAATAAAATTAATTACAAATGCCTAAGATTATGCATAATTGTAAACATGTTAATTGAAAAGGTCACTTTAATGGATCCGTCGCCGAGTTGTTTTAAAAATTTTAATAATTGTACCGTTATAAAAAATAAAGTTCGGGAGCACTAATAATGGAATTTTTATTAGACCCGAGTATATGGGTAGGTCTACTCACCTTAATCGTATTAGAAATTGTACTCGGAATTGATAATCTGGTATTTATCGCCATTCTTGCTGATAAATTACCACCGCATCAGCGTGATAAAGCGCGAATCATTGGCTTAACATTGGCCTTGGTTATGCGACTGGGATTATTATCTGTCATTTCCTGGTTGGTCACTTTGACCCAACCTTTAATCACAATCGCCGAAAAAGATTTTTCCGGCCGAGATTTAATTCTGCTGTTTGGTGGATTATTCTTGGTGTACAAAGCTGTAACTGAATTACATGAAAAAATAGAAGGCACACCGCAAATACACAGTTCAGGATCTGTGGTTTATGCTGGTTTCTGGGCCGTGGTTGCACAGATCGTGGTCTTAGATGCAGTATTCTCACTCGATTCGGTGATTACTGCGATCGGTATGGTCGATAATATTTATGTCATGATGGCTGCGGTAACGATTGCTGTGGTGGTGATGTTGGTTGCGTCTAAACCGTTAACCAATTTTGTCAATCAACACCCAACAGTGGTCATCCTTTGCTTAAGCTTCTTATTGCTGATCGGTATTAGTTTGATCGCTGAAGGTTTTGGTTTCCATATACCAAAAGGTTATATCTACTCAGGTATTGCCGTCGCCATACTGATCGAAGCATTTAATCAATTTAGCCAACGTAATGCCAAAAAGCATCAAGCTAAAATTCCGTTACGTCATCGTACTGCGGATTCTATTTTGAAATTGATGGGCAATCGATTGGATCGTGACTTAATGCAAGGTCAAGAGCAAAGCGAACAGCATAAAGCCTTTGTCGATGAAGAACGCTATATGGTCGGTGGTGTACTTACCCTTGCCGAGCGTACCGTGGCTTCAATTATGACGCCGCGCAGTCAAATTTCGTGGATCGATTTAGGGGATTCACCTGAACAAATCCGAAATCAAGTTTTGGCTGTACCGCACAGTTTGTTCCCGATCTGTCGTGGTGAATTGGACAAAGTCAGTAGTGTGGTCCGCGCCAAAGAGTTGATTGATGTGTTGGATGAGCCAGAAAAACTCAGCAGTGTATTGAGTCATCATCGTCCAATCTTTATTTTTGAAAAAATGAAGGTGATTGATGCGATCCAAACACTGCGAAATTCTAAAGGCTCATTGGTCTTGGTCACCAACGAATTTGGTAACATCCAAGGTTTGATTTCCCCTCATGATGTATTTGAAGCGATTGCGGGTGAATTCCCAGATGCAGATGAACAGCTTGAATTGGTGAAGCTAGATGAAAACACCTGGAAAGCAGCTGCGATGTTGGACTTGTATCAGCTTGAACTCGCACTGGAAATCTCGGATTTTGTCCAAGAAGATTCTGGTTACCACAGTGTGGCTGGTTTGATCCTCGATAAGAGTGATGCTGCCATCGTCGTAGGTACGCAGATCGAGTTGCAGGGGATACAGTTAGAGGTAATCGAGATGGAAGACAACCGGATTAAAACCGTTAAAATTACGCGTTTGATTTAATCAATCGAAATTAATCGACTTTAAAATAGAAAGCCCTCAGCGAATGAGGGCTTTTTTTTACACTTAGATCACCAGAGTTGGTTCAGAGCTGATCAATAATCTCTTGAGTCATCACAGGCCAGAGTACTTGATAGGTTTTTTTAAACATCTGCATATGACCAATCGATTTAAATCCATATTGTGAAGGCCGCATTTCGTGCATCTTGGTTTGAGCATTGGGGTAAAGTCGTAATAGGTCTTTGACATTGGCCTCAGTGGAAATCTCATCATCCGAAGACCAATATACCGTGATCGGGCATTGAATGTGTTGATGATAATCTTCAAAGATCGTTTTACCCACCGCATTCATCACATAGCCAGGTGCACTGCAGAACTCTGCCCATTGCTTGGCGACTTTCTTCGGAAGATTTTCGCCCATACCAATAAACTTGGTTGCGCCATAGCCCTTGAATAAGCTTGAGCTTGGGAAGATCAGCTTAAACATTAGTGGGGCCAATAATTTGGTGCGACCTTTGAGCCCTTTGACATGGCCGGTTGAACCCGAAATGGCAATGACACGAGCGACTTGATCATAATTAGGCACGATGCCAAGCAATTGTCCGCCCGCGCTGTGTCCGATTAATATAACTTTTTCAGCTTGAGTACGTGCCAGCAGTGTCGTGATTGCAGCAGGAATATCCAGTTGTCCCCAATCTTGAATACTAGCCTCTGAATCTTTGAGCCTGCCATGCAATGAATCGCCAATTCCACGAAAATCAAAAGTGAGTACATCAAAACCTTGACTGCACAACCATTCTGCAAAATGGTGATAAAAGCCTTTGCCTATGCCCGTTGCGGGACTGATTAAAATAGGCAGCAACTGTTTATTGGCTGAGCTTGTCGCATAAAAACGGCCACTTAATACGTAGCCATCTTGGCAGCTTATATTTATATTTTCGAAATGATTCATGAGGCAGGTACGATATAAAATAAGATCAATCCACTTTAACTGAGTTCCAAAAAGAAACTCGCGTAATACGTGACTAAAAAGTCAAAACTTAAGCTAGAATAATTTTGAATAAATTCAGGAAGATCGGATGATGGAATTCATCATAACAATGCCGTTATCGGTAAAACTGGCAATTATATTCAGTGGGGTTTATCTGTGGATCGGTATGCTGACCGGGGTTTGGAAATATTATCAAATTCGCCATACAGCAGCGGCTCGAGCGCATTATTATGTTGATATCGCCCATCGAAGTAGTCTGTTATATGCCCCCGCAACTTTAATATTGGCGGTGCTATCGTATTTTTCAGTGTGGCCAGAATGGATAAATTTAGTATTCGTTGTGATTAATCTGATATTTTTTAGCTTTGCGATTTTAAGCTATATCTTGCATGGTTGGTTAAAAGACACCAGCAATCAATTTAAACAACCCAATCAATTGGGGCGTTTTCAATTACCCAGTTGGATGTTAAGCATTTCAATGCTATTGCTGATTTTGGCAGAACTTATTGGCACAGGTGGCTTATTGTTAGGGACGATATTGGCTTTATTTTGATCGATAATTTTGAACGATTCGGTCGCTGTGTACGTGATGAATTGAGCAGATATTGGGACATTGATTTTTGAGAGGGTGGAGTGAGTCATTTTGACTGATCATTATGTTTTTTATTATTTTGAGTTTTTGATTTTATCGAAGATTGGTTATGATGAAGGCTTGCTTTTGAAAATGGATGACAATGTCATCCATTTTCTAGTCTACGCACTCAGGTTTTTGGCGTCGATAGCGACTATCAATGACTGCCCAGACATAAAATGCTGCGGAAACCACGATAGCATAAGCGAAATATTGTAGTTTGAGATCACCTTGGATCAAGCCGTGAAGGATAAGGGTTAACATCAGGGCAACGGTTGTGCTCAAATAAGTCACTAAATTTTTATTAGCCTTCAGAGAATTCATGAAGACTTGCTTGTCGAAATGTATTGATAACATCTCCATACCTCCTGTCATGCGCGACAAAACACTATTGTTCTAGTCAGATTAGAATTAAGTTGTACCTTTATCGACAGACAAAAGCAAGCTTAGTAACATTTAATTGTTAAGCTATTATGACAAAACAACATAAAAATGATTTTTAACAAGATATTTTTGCAAATTAGAAGGGTTGTTCAAATCTCAGTCACTTTTATGGTTTACATGATTGATAAATAGAATATTTTTAATTTTGCTGAAAACATAGCTTCAATTACATTATTATTGTTGTGAAATGAGTTTTTTAAAAGAAGCTTGATGTATATCACATTTAATAAAGTTGTAATCAATAAAAGTGCATTTGGGTAAAACACAACAATTACTGTTACCGTTAAATTCGGTTTGGATAAAACAGAATTTAATTCACTTTATTAAATGCTTATGGCGTATTTTTACTGAAAAGACTTCGGTCAAGAATAATACAAATGATGAAGACCACCAGACTCGGTATCAGCCATGCCAGATTTTGTTGGCTCAGGGGAAGTGCATCAATAAATGTCGGTAGCACATCGCTAAAGCGTGTGACTTTAATGCCTTCAATAATCCCAAACAAAAAAGAAACAGCAGTGACCGGTGCAATGATTGCAGATGGTCGGTTGTAATATTTGCTGGCAAAACTCAGTAAAATCACCACGATTGCGGGTGGATAGATTGCGGTGAGTACCGGTTCAGAGACAGCAATTAATTTAGTCAGTCCTAAGTTGGAGATAAACAACGAGAATAGGACAAAAACAAAAACCAATACTTTATAGGAAACACCGGTAAGCTCAGAAAAATATTCTGCACAGGCACAGGTCAAGCCAATTGCAGTCACAATACACGCAATGAAAATCATCACGGATAGAAACAATGAACCACTATCACCAAAAGCATGTTGTACATAGGCATGTAAGATGACCGCGCCATTGCTGGCATTCGGTGCGACTTCATGGCTCCCCAATCCAAGTTTAAACAGACTCAGATAAACCAACGTTAATCCGATGCCTGAGATCAGACTTGCGATCAGTGCATATTTTACAATCAGCTTATTATCAGTGACTCCACGAGAGTGGATTGCATGAATAATCACGATACCAAAGACCAAGGCACCTAAGGTATCCATGGTGAGATAACCACTGACAAAACCTTCAGAGATCGGACTGGTTGCGTATTTATTGATTGCAGGAGGCACGAAGGTCGATGGAATCATAAATGCCGCGATACCGAGGATCGCTAAGGCAATGATTTTTAATGGTGCAAGTACATTGCCGACCGTATCGAGCAGTTTGTTGGGATATAAAGAAACGGTCGTGACAACTGCAAAATAAATAATGCTGTAGATCAAGATGTAACTTTTTTGATCGGAAAAATATGATGAAAATCCAATCTCATAAGAGACGGTCGCTGTTCTAGGGATGGCAAACAGTGGACCTACGGATAAATAACACACCACGGTGAGGATTAAACTGGCGACTTTACCAAGCGGGGAACTCAAGATTGCGATTGAACCTTGGGTTCGTGAAAGCGCAATAATGGTCAGCACCGGTAGACCCACAGCTGTGATCATAAAGCCTAAGGCTGCAAGCCAAACATGTTCACCTGCTTGCTGCGCCACGATGGGGGGGAAAATGATATTGCCTGCGCCGATGAATAGCGCGAAAGTCATGAAGCCAAGAGCGATAATGTCTCTTGTTCGAAGTGTAGTCATACAACAGTGAATATTACAAAAGTGTAAATTCTAGAGCAAATAAACCGTGATGTGTATTTTATTTTATAAATGATATTCCGAATGCTTATGCTATTTACATCGGATTCAGTGTGAATTGTCAATATTGGTATAAATCATAGACATAAATGTATTTATAGCGCATGAAAACTTGGACTAAAGTCTATGTGATGGCGAGATTCATATTTCATTCTCTATGCGGCAATAGGCTTCTGTTTTTGATTCACGTATGATGCTGAGGACTTAATGATAACAATCCACCCTACTTACCTCACATGATGAGACCAAGGAGCAAACGTATGCGCGCATCTCATATCAAACTTAAATCAGCCTCAGATCTGGAAAAGCTACGGATTGCTGGGCGATTGGCAGCGCAAGTCCTCGAAATGATTGGACCATACGTCAAAGCAGGTGTTAGCACTGAATATTTAGATGATCTATGTCATGACTATATCGTCAACACGTTGAAGGTTATTCCAGCCAATGTGGGCTATTCGGGATATAAGAAAACCACCTGTATTTCACCCAACCATGTGGTTTGTCACGGCATACCTTCAGGCCAAGTTCTGGCAGATGGGGATATTATCAATATTGATGTTGCGGTGATTAAAGATGGTTTTTATGGCGATACCAGCCGGATGTACTATGTGGGTGAGGTCAGTGCTGAGGCACGTCAATTGGTTGAAACCACTTATAATGCCATGCATGCGGGTATCCATGCGGTTAAACCGGGTGCAACCTTAGGCGATGTGGGCTATGCGATCCAAAGCGTTGCAGAGCAAGCAGGCTATAGCGTGGTACGTGAGTACTGTGGTCATGGAATTGGGCAGGTCTATCATGAACAGCCAGATGTATTGCACTATGGTCAGCCCGGTCAAGGTCTGGTATTGAAGCCGGGGATGGTGTTTACCATTGAGCCAATGATCAATCTGGGTAAGCGTAAAGTAAAAGAACTCAGAGATGGTTGGACGGTGGTTACGGCGGACCAGTCCTTATCTGCACAGTGGGAACATATGGTTGCAGTGACTGAAACCGGTTTTGAGTTGCTGTCCCCTTGGCCTGAAGGCACAGGCAGTTACGCCGCAATCTAAAAGCTAAAAGCTAAAACCTTAATTGTGAATCTTAAGTCTTAAACCCTGAATCTTAAGTCTTAAACCCAGAATTTTAAGCCTTAAAGCCTTAATTCAGCCTAAGTCTTGATGCGCCTCAGCGATATCGTTAATGATCTAAATTGATCAGAATCGGTCAAATATCTGCTGGGGCGACTGTTTGGATTATTTGCGAATACGATACTTCAAGATAAGGGCGACCACACAGCCAAACAATAGTCCCCAAAATGCCGAACCTACGCCAAAAAATTGAATGCCTGATGCACTAAACAAGAAGGTCATCAGTGCTGCTTCACGATCATCAATCCGCTGGAAGGCAATCGCAATATTATGGCTAATGGTGCCAAACAGGGCGATCCCGGCCAAGACCACGATAAACAGCGATGGAAATGACAGCAAAAGACTGGTCAGTGTCGCTGCAAATAAACCCATGATGATATAAAGCAGACCGCAACTGATCCCTGCGATATAGCGTTTTTTCGGATCAGGATGAACTTGATCATCGAGGCTAATGGCTGCACTAATCGCCGCAATATTGACACTAAATGCACCGAAAGGAGCCAATAGGGTTTGGATCAGTCCAGTCCAACCGATCAATTGATTGACATGCGGTTCATAGCCATAGCTTTTGATCATGGCAAGACCCGGGAGATACTGTGAGGCCATGTTAATCACAAACAACGGTAGGGCCAGTCCGAGAATGGCTGAGCCACTAAAACTAGGGGTCATCCAGATCGGTTGGGTGAGCCCCCAATGGATATTGGTCAGTTGGAAGTCTAAAAATATTGGACAAATTGCGATACTGGCGATCACGGTCAGTACGATGCTATAGCGCGGCCATAGACGTTTTGAGAAGATATACACCGCCAAGACCGACAGTACAAAGGGCCATTCCACTTTCAGGCTGGCAAAGAGCTCGATACCAAATTTGAGTAATACCCCAGCTAACATGGCACTGGTCAGGCTTTGCGGGATATAAGCCAATACTTTTTGAAAGATTCCTAAAAAGCCCAATACTGCAGTTAATAGGCCGCAGATCAAAAAGGCACCAATCGCTTCATTTAAGCTATAACCATTGGCACTGGCGATGATCAGCGCCAGTCCAGCGGTAGACCAAGACGTGGCGACCGGATATTTAAACTTCCAAGACAGCAGCAAACCACTCAGCCCGACCCCTAAACCCAGTGCCCAGAACCATGAGCTAATTTGCGCCGTGCTGGCACCCAGTCCTTGAGCGGCTTGAATCACCAATACCGAGGAGACACTGATGCCAACGAGGAAGGTGATGAAACCCGCAAATACGGCGGGTACGGAAAAATCTTGGCGGAGTCTCTGGATCATTGTGGCATTTAAGCTTTTGAATTAAGGCGAAAAGTGATCATACCGATTTCAGGCGGGTGCTAAAAGTCTTGATTGGAAATAATAATCAAATAGCTTGCATCAGTCAGCTGAGGATATTGATTGTAGCCCAGCCAGACGGTTTCAGCCCAGCCAGACGGTTTCAGCCTCGCCAGACGTTAACCAATCCAAGAGATTTTAATCCAGTCAAGCGATTGCTGAGCACATGGATGCTATGTAGAACTTCGGCTTAGCTTAAGGTTGATGTTGCTAGTTTGAGGCCAAAAGCACAAAACAATACGCCTACACCGGCAACGGCGACGGCAGCAACTTTATAGTGTCGACTGAAGTATTGTGCCAATTTGATCCCTGAAAAAATCAGTATGGTTAGATAGCTCATGCTGATGATTTGTAATATCACCGAAAGGGCAGCAAAACTCAGGGCTGGATAAGGATAGTTTGGATCTACAAATTGAATGAAAAAAGACAGGAAAAACAGAATCGCTTTGGGATTGAGTAGACTGATGGTCAACGCGGTACGGTAGGGATGAAAACGCTTTTCTGTGGTCTCTGTTGCCAGTGTCGCTTGGTTGGGTGTGGTATTAATCCATGTTTTGATGCTGGCCAAGACCAAACGAATCCCGAGATAGGATAAATAGCTGGCGCCGACGACTTTGAGTAATACAAAGACCCATGGAAAAGCATGCAATAAAGATGCAGCACCGAGCACGGTCAATAAGATTAAGATCATATCGCCCGTAAATACCCCGAGTGCGCCCATATAACCTGTTTTCACCCCAAATCTAGAGGCGATCGACATGACATAGATGGAGTTGGGTCCGGGGAGGAGCACAATTAAAATTGCGCCAATGATGTAGCTACTAAGATCGGTGACGCCAAACACATTTTTCTCGCAAAGGTTGACTCAAAAAAGCCGAGACAGGTGCAGATTGATCATGCTCGGCTAAATGATAGGACGTGAAATGGATAAGCGAAATTATGCCTTAATTTCTGCGTCAATTCCAAAGGATTGACGCAATAACAGGCTTAATTGTTCGCGTGCTTTAATAAAACCATCAATACCACTTTGCAAAAGTTGCGAGGCCATCAGGTCAGCATCTAACTGTTGTTTAAATACCGCTTTACTGATTGCAGTCGCTGTCTCCACATGAGCTGCTGTGGTCTCAGTATTCATCTGATTGCTCACAGGGCGCTGATCTTGGGCCAGTTCAGCCAAGAGCGCAGGTGAAACCGTGAGTAGGTCACAACCGGCTAAGCCGAGTACCTGATCGATACTGCGGAAACTCGCCCCCATGATTTCAGTTTTAATGTGCTGTTGTTTGTAGTGTTGGTAAATCTGTTTAACCGATAATACGCCTGGATCTTTTTCAGTGGGGTAGTGATCAACGCCTTCAGCTTTTTTATACCAATCTAGTATGCGTCCTACAAATGGAGAGATCAGGGTGACCTGTGCATCTGCGCAGGCTTGTGCCTGATGTAGACCAAACAATAGGGTGAGATTGCAATGAATGCCTTCGGCTTCAAGTTGTTGAGCGGCTTGGATGCCTTCCCATGTCGCTGCGATTTTAATTAATATGCGTTTTTGCTCAATACCATAATGCTGGTACAAGGCCAATAATTCTTTGGCTTTGGCCACTGTGGCGGCAGTGTCATAAGACAGTGCGGCATCGACTTCAGTTGAGACTCGACCTTGGATGGATTTTAATATTTCTACCCCCAACTTCACCGTCAAAATATCGATACTGCGCTCGATCAAAGCATCGTTTGCATAACCTTCTTGCTTGGCTTGTAGATAGGCAGTTTCGATGAGTTCACGGTTTTCAGGGAGGGTCGCGGCTGCCGTGATCAATGATGGATTGGTGGTTGCATCAAGCGGGCGAAATTGTTGAATTGCTTTCAAATCGCCAGTGTCTGCAACGATGGTGGTCATGGCTTGTAATTGGTCAAATGCAGAATGAGTCATTGCTATAATATTCTAAGTTAAAAAGTCGAGTGTTTTCTTTATAACACAGCCTAGCGCTTGCTCAAGAGATTGAATGATGAAAATCACTTAATTTGATTGATTTCTTTGTTGGCGTATATGCGCAATCAGAAATCGAGCTGCCGCGCCAAGTTGGTTTTCCCGACGCCAGACCAAATCGACGTAGTATTCAAACTTCGGGGTAAAGTCACTAAAGTTCAATAAGGTGAGTTTGTGTTTTAATTCAGGATTTTCATTGAACATCTCCAAGGGCAGGATACCCCAACCCAATCCTCGGCTAATCATTGAACAGGCTGAATAATGGTTGTCAGTGCGCCAATTCTTTTTTGAATAGAGTAATTCCGGTTTAATTGCACGGTCTCGACTGGCAACGACGATTTGCCGACTTTGTAATAGTTGTTCAAAACTAATCTTGGATTGCTGTGCCAGTGGGTGCTGATTTGCAGCAACGGCCACCAAAACTTCACGTTTCAGTTCGATAAATTGTTCACTACTTTCCAATTGTTCACGCTCAAACATGATCGCCAATTGTGCAGATTCATTCATCAGCAGTTGTAAGGCGTCTTCTTGAGGCGCAGAAAAGATATTGATTTGCAGCTCTGGGAATTGTGCTTCGAGCAGCGCGATATAGTCGGTCCAATTGGTATGTGAAAGTTCGGACACCACCACGATATCGAGAGAGGATTCTAAGCCTGCGCTCAGCGCATAGGCTTGTTGCTTCCATTGATTCATCTCAATTAACAGTTGTTCAGTCTTTTCATACAAAGTTAAGGCTTGATCCGTCGGGATCGGTTCACGACCCACACGATGGAACAGGGTCAGTTGCAGGTCGATCTCAAGATTGGCAATCGACATGCTGACCGCAGAAGGAACCTTACCCAATTTACGTGCGGCTGCAGAAAAAGAACCTGTTTCTACAACGGTTTTAAAAATATTCAACTGCTCTTGATTGATATTCATCTGGGTCTGCTCATCAACGGAATCAGGGTGGGTGGAGGATTGAATTTTAGCACCTATCAATAATATTGAAAGGATCTGATTCGATTGATCAATAAATTACATTAGAATAGGCGGCGACTAATTTATTGAGTATTACCAAATGTTGATTTCCAAGAGAAGAATAATTCATGCCTTGAGTTATGAAATTATTCTATTGGTCATCATTGCGATTGCACTTTGCTTTATATTTGAAATTCCTGCTGAAGTGGCGGGTGGACTCGGCATTGCGATGGCCGTCACCTCGGTCATCTGGAACATGATCTTCAATCATTATTTTGAAAAATTCGAAAAGAAACGTAAGCTACAAAGAACGGTTTGGGTGCGTATCCTACATGCAATAGGTTTTGAAGGTGGATTGATGTTGGTCACCATTCCTATGGTTGCATATGCAATGGATATGACGATCTTTCAAGCGATTTTGCTTGATCTGAGTATGACGCTGTGTATTTTGGTCTATACCTTTGTGTTCCAATGGTGCTATGACACAGTTGAGCTGAAATTTTTTCCTGCACTGTTAAAGCAAGCCTAAGCTTAAAGCGAGCCCATGACTCAGCTTGCTTTGATTGCAAGCATAAAAAAGCAGCACCGAAGTGCTGCTTTTAATTTAATCAATTTTAAGTTCGATTATTTCTCTATGATTGCGGTGACACCTTGACCACCAGCAGCACAGATTGAGATCAATACACGACCAGAACCCTTTTCGTTCAATAGCTTAGCTGCTGTGGCCAAGATACGACCACCCGTTGCTGCAAATGGGTGACCCGCAGCCAATGACGAGCCTTTGACGTTGAGTTTGCTACGATCAATTGAACCGAGCGCTGCCTCTAAACCTAAACGCTCTTTACAGAAACCGGTGTCTTCCCATGCTTTTAAGGTTGAGAGCACTTGAGACGCAAAAGCTTCGTGGATCTCATAATAATCAAAATCTTGTAGGGTTAATTGTGCGCGCTCTAGCATACGCGGTACCGCATAAGCAGGAGCCATCAACAAACCTTCTTTTTTGCCGATAAAGTCAACAGCCGCAGTTTCTGAGAAACTTAAATAAGCCAAGATTTCATGACCATTGGCTTTGGCCCATTCTTCCGATGCAAGCAACACCACAGAAGCACCATCGGTTAATGGGGTAGAGTTACCCGCAGTCATGGTGGCTGCTTCGCCTTTACCAAATACCGGTTTAAGTTTGGCCAGTTTTTCAACTGAAGAATCAGGACGCAGATTGGTGTCTTTTTCTACACCCATAAATGGGGTGATCAAGTCATCAAAGAAACCTTCGTCATAGGCTTTGGCCATTTTTTGATGTGAAGCTGCGGTTAATTCATCTTGTGCTTCACGTGCAATACCCCATTCCAAGGCAGTGATGGCTTGATGATCACCCATTGACAAGCCAGTACGTGGTTCACCATTTTTAGGCGCATCAAGTAAGTCTTTGATGTTGATTTTGGTCAATGCTTTAAGGCGATCTTTAGCCGTTTTGGCGATGTTGAGTTCGAGCAATGCTTTACGTAGGCCATCACCAAAAGCAATCGGCGCATCAGAGGTGGTATCTACGCCACCAGCAATACCGACTTCGATTTGACCCAAAGCAATTTTGTTTGCCACAGTGAAAGCGGCTTGTAAGCCCGTACCACAGGCTTGTTGCAAATCACAAGCTGGCGTTTCAGGTGCAAGTTGTGTATCGAGTACACATTCACGGGTCATATTAAAATCACGACTGTGTTTCAACACTGCACCAGCAACCACTTCGCCCAAACGTTGACCTTGTAAGTTATAACGCTCAACTAAGCCATTGAGTGCTGCAGTCAGCATGTCAGAGTTAGATGCTTGGAAATAAGAACCGTTTGAACGCGCAAAAGGGATTCGGTTGCCACCAATAATCGCAACGCGACGAATAGTATTTTGACTCATGATTTTTTCCTGTGGAACAGAAGTTTTAGTGGGTGTATTGCTTGCTGTGGTAACAGCTTTGTTAGTATTGGATGCCGTGTTTTTGCTGCGAGTCGCAGCGGCACGTGGACGAGGCTTGGCCGCAGTGGTCGCTGCCTTCGTCGTAGGCGTTGCCGCCTTGGTCGATTGTTTAGGTCTGCGATTGGCTGGTTTTGGTATATTTGACACAGCTTCATCGACGGACGTTTCGACTTGTGGATTTTCTTGAGTGGACTTGTTCATAAGGCTTTCCCAAGCATGTGGATGACATTCTTGACCGCTAGATTAGCATATTTGCAATTGAGCCGTATTGACCAAAATGACTTCTCAGTATGCTTTCAGGTCAAGACATCATATGTTTAAGTCAAGTATGATTTAGCAGAAACTAATGAATCTATTTCGCTCGATGTCGATAATATTCTATATTGAGCTATTTGCTTTAATGACAGTCGCAGTCAATTGGGACAGGTACTTCGCTTGAATGACTGATCAATGGCTTGTTATGCCGATACGATAGGACTGTTAACATATTCCTGATGCACGCCAAACTGATGTATACAAAACGGATTCATCCAAAAACTAATTTGTTGAGAGATTATAAACATGAGTGACCAATACCAAGTATTTGCTAAATCTCCAATTGGTAAATTTGTCATTAAAAATCTAGGCTTGCCTACTCCGACCAGCCTAGATCGCTTTCAATCAGCAACCCCAGTGATTCAAGGCGCAGTCTTGGTTGGGGCAGCACCTTCAAGCACATTGTCTGCTTCGATGACGCAAGTGCTCGCCAATATACATGCCAATAGCTACAGTGGGAAAAATCCTGAGTTACAGCAAATTGCTGCGCAAAGTGGCCTAAATTTAGGTGCCTTCAATGAAGGTGATAAAGAGTCTAAGTTTAAAGCAGTGATTTTTGATGCTTCAGGCATTCAAACATCGGAGCAACTTGAATCTTTATATGCATTTTTTAATCCTGTGGCTCGTCAAATCCTCGGCTCTGGTCGCGTGATCGTAATTGGTACTGATCCTGATGCAGCGAGTTCAGTAAAACATGCGATTGCCCAACGTGCCTTAGAAGGATTTGTGAAATCAGTTGGGAAAGAGTTTAAAAAAGGCATAGCTGCGCAATTGCTCTATGTGCAACCCGGTGCTGAAGCCAATCTTGAATCGAGCTTACGTTTCTTGCTTTCGCCACGCTCTGCTTATGTTTCTGGTCAAGTGATCCGTGTATCTAAAGCCAAAACGGTGGATATTGATTGGGCCAAACCTTTGGCTGGGAAAACGGCAGTGGTCACCGGTGCCAGTCGTGGTATCGGTGAAGCCATTGCCCATGTGTTGGCACGTGATGGCGCACATGTGATTTGTTTAGATGTGCCACAGCAACAAGTGGACTTAGATCGTGTTGCCGCAGAAATATCGGGTTCAACTTTAGCAATCGATATTACTGCTGCGGATGCGGGTGAAAAAATTAAAATGGCAGCAGCGGCATTGGGTGGTCTAGACATCATCGTGCACAATGCCGGGATTACCCGTGACAAAACTTTGGCCAATATGAAGCCTGAGCTTTGGGATCTGGTGATTAACATCAATCTATCCGCCATCGAACGTGTCAATGATGACTTGTTGAGTCAAGATGGCTTGAACAGCAATGGCCGTATCGTCTGTGTATCGTCGATTTCTGGAATTGCGGGCAATCTGGGTCAAACCAACTATGCGACCTCTAAAGCTGGGGTTGCGGGTTTGGTGAAATACACCGCGCCGACTTTAAAAAATGGCGTAACCATCAATGCTGTGGCACCGGGCTTTATTGAAACGCAAATGACCGCTGCTATTCCTTTTGCGATTCGTGAAGCGGGCCGTCGTATGAACTCTATGAGCCAAGGTGGTCTACCTGTAGATGTTGCAGAAACCATTGCACTCTTTGCCTCTACTGCATCGACAGGTCTTAATGGTAATGTGGTGCGGGTCTGCGGACAGAGCTTACTCGGCGCATAATTTGCATTACAAAAAAGGATGCTTGAGCATCCTTTTTTATTCGTTCTCACTTTATATGTTCTCATCTTGCAACCACATTTTATCGACTTGTGATAGACCCTAAACATAGGATTCTTTTGTATGAATACTCGACATTTTAATCAGTTCCCTAAACCTTATTTGGCATATAGTAAAGTCATTCAAGGGCTGATCTTTAAAAAACCTAAACTTGAGAAAGTATTACCACAAGTTGAATATGTTGTGGATGCATTTAAAGTCGAGCAAAAGCATTTAAAAGCCTATAACCAAGTCTGCGGTTTTAAAAATAACGGCTATATTCCTGCAATTTATTTGGCTGTCCTGTCACAAAGCTTACAGATGCAGATGATGACCCAAGAGCCATTTCCATTTGCGCTGCTTGGCTTGGTGCATATCCGTAATCAAGTCAAACAGTTTCGTAAGGTCGGCACCAATGAACAATTGAGTTTGTCGTGTCAGTTTGGTGAGTTAAAGCCACATGACAAAGGTCTACAGTTTGACTTTATTACTACAGCAAAAGTCGCTGGCGAGGTGGTGATGCAAGGGGTGACCACATATTTATCACGTCAGAAAACATCACAAACAGCTCCGCAAACAAGCAACGGTAATATCGATTCAACTAAAAAGAATGACAAAGGTGATCAGGCCACACCGAGCTATCAACTGCAACAACAGTGGGATATTGCAGAAAATACGGGTCGTCGTTATGCCAAAATTTCAGGTGATTTTAACTTGATCCATATCCATGCATTCACCGCTAAAGCATTTGGTTTTAAGCAAGCCATTGCCCATGGAATGTGGACTAAGGCGCGTGCTTTAGCCCAGCTGACTTTGGCCGATGCCTATGAGGCCGATGTGTGGTTTAAGCTGCCATTGTATTTACCTTCTACTGTAGAGTTCCTCACTGCAACGTCAAAAGAGAGCACTGATTTTTTAATACAAAATAAAAAAAATCAAAAGCCACATGTGGCAGGTACGGTTAAAGCAAGATAAGATGAAAAGCCTAAATCGATGTGATTTAGGCTTTTTTATCAGTAGTCATAACAATAAAGGGAACGGGGATGAGTGGCATAAAAGATATTTTGTTTGCGGATACGCAGCATTATCAGGGCAAGGTTGACCAACGTTTTTTGGATCTTGCAGTACAGTTTAGCCGCTTACAAGTCAGCCGCGGAGCACTCGGGGGAGCAGCACTGGCGGTTTACTTTCAGGGCGAATTGGTGGTTGATATATTCACGGGGAATAAGTCAGCAACTGAAGCATGGGCACAAGATACCTTATCGATTTGCTATTCAACTGGAAAAGGGGTCTTGGCTACATTGGCTCATATCATGGTCAGCCAAGGCATACTGGATTACGATACACCGATCATGCATTACTGGCCTGAATTTGCGCAAAACGATAAGGAAAATATCACGCTCAGGCATGTGCTCAGTCACCAAAGCGGCTTATATGATATCCGCAATATGATTGCTGCTGCAGTGGAAATGGCGGATTGGCCACATATGTTACAGGTGATGGAGCGCGCACGACCGCGTTTTATCGCAGGACAAGATATCGCCTATCAAGCACTGAGCTTTGGTTGGTTGGTCGGTGGGGTGCTTGAGAAAGCCTCAGGACAAAGTCTAGCCGCATTGATGCAGCAGTATTTGGTAAAACCGCTTGATTTGGATGGTGCATATTTTGGTTTGCCCACGGATCAGTTGAGTCGCGTTGCTCGAATGCTGCCTCAATCATCGCTCAATTCAAATTTTACAACGCAGACATCAACAGCAACCTCATCAACAGCGCCGTCCTCAACCGAGTCAGCTAAAACTAAAACCAAAGCTCAAAGTGCTATCCGCAAAGCCAAATTTAAAACCTCGAATATTCCACAAAAGCTATTGGAATTTTCTGGGCAAAATCCACAAGACTTTTTAGACGCCATGGTGCCGAAGGCGATGCGCGACTTTAGTTTTTTCAGTGATGTTGGATTGCAGTCTGTTATTCCTGCTGTAAATGGTGCTTTTAGCGCCGTGAGTTTGGCAAAAATCTATGCCATGTTGGCCAATCAAGGACAATGGCAAGGTCAGCAGCTGATCAATGCTGAAGTGTTTGAGCAGCTAAGCCAGATTCAAAGTTTTAAACGAGATCGGGTCATGCCGATCCCGATGAAATGGCGTTTAGGTTATCACCGCGTCATTAGTCTGGGTAAACGTGCCAAAACGGGCTTTGGTCATATTGGTTATAACGGCTCAGGTGCGTGGTGTGATCCAGAGCGTCAATTGAGTTTTGCATATACGCATAACTTTCCCGTGGCATCGATCACTGGCGATTATCGACTTTGGGGCTTGACCCAAGAAGCTTTGCGCTGTGCAGATGCTGAGCTCAAAGGGCGTAAGGGTTGGTTTTAACTACCCATGCTGTGGGATAGATGATTTCCAACAGCGGCGTTGCTGTGGGTTTAATGTACTACTCAGCAGGTGGATGCATTGAAATGATTCACAGTGTAGGCAAAACACAGTATCCTTAGACCTGTCACAAGGAGCATCCATGTATCAGGTACTTGCACGTAAATATCGCCCACGCAATTTTAATGAATTGGTGGGACAAAACCATGTCTCTCGCGCCCTCACCAGCGCCCTAGATCGTGGTCGTTTACATCATGCATATTTATTTACTGGGACGCGTGGTGTGGGTAAAACCACCATTGCTCGAATCTTGGCCAAATGCCTCAACTGTGAAACAGGGGTGACGTCAACCCCATGTGAAACCTGCAATACCTGTAAAGCGGTCAATGAAGGTCGCTTTATCGATTTGATCGAAATCGATGCTGCATCACGAACCAAAGTTGAAGATACCCGTGAACTGCTGGACAATGTCCCTTATGCACCCACCCAAGGTCGTTTCAAGGTTTACTTGATCGATGAGGTGCATATGCTCTCAACCCATTCCTTTAACGCTTTGTTAAAAACCTTGGAAGAACCACCGGCACACGTTAAGTTTTTATTTGCCACCACAGATCCACAAAAATTACCGATTACGGTGATTTCACGCTGCTTGCAGTTTACTTTGCGTCCGCTGGCTGTCGATGAAATTACCCAGCATTTGACCCAAATATTAAGCACTGAACAGATTGAGTCTGATCAGGATGCCTTATGGCAAATTGGTGAGGCAGCACAAGGCTCAGTACGTGATGCTTTGTCTTTGACTGACCAAGCGATTGCCTTTGGACAAGGTTCGATTCATCACCAAGATGTCAAAGACATGCTGGGCTTGATTGATCGCACCATTATTTATGACTTGATCGCGGCTATACATCAAAACCAACAACAGCACGTCAGCCAATTATTAATCCAATTTAGACAACAGGCACTTGATGCTGCTTTGGTCTTGGATCAGTTGATCTCGACCTTGCATGAACTGGCCTTGATGCAGTATTTACCTGAGTTAAGCCTAAAATACAGTACTGAAATCAACCAAAAAATCACCCAATTAGCCAGCATGATTTCGGCGCAAGACATCCAGTTGTATTATCAAATCGCCTGTAAAGGACGTGCAGATTTACAAATGGCGGTCACCCAAGAACAAGGCTTTGAGATGACGGTACTGCGCTTATTGGCCTTCCGTCCTTTGAGCCGCCATGAGTTAATTGCACCTGCTCCAAGTCATCCCACGGCGCAGATTACTGATGTCGTAACTGATGATGTGGCGCAACCTGCAGCACAAGATCAGGTACAAGATCAGGCACAAGGTCAGATGCAGGTTCAGCCTCAGGTACAAGAGCACGTTCCGCATCAGGGCAGTGTTCAAGTGCCAGTCCAAACTTTAGCCTCTACGCCAGTGATGCCTGCGCAGTTGCAAACGGCTGTTGTAGATGAGCCACAAGCGACTGCGGTTGTAGAAAGCCAAGTTGAAATCGCTGAAACTGTGAGCCACACTGCGCTTGAAACTGTGGCAGCACCCCTACAACACGCTGCTGAACTTGTAGCAGACGTACCCGAATTAAGCACCTTTAGCACTGCGTCTGCAGCGCCGATGAGTGCAGGTATCAATGTTGCAGCTTTAGCAGATCAAGATGCATTTTTCCTTGATCCTCTAGCAGCACAACAGCCTCAAGCCGAGCCGACAGTAGATCAGGTTCAAGCTGATACGCTGATGGCGCAACCACAACACACGCCTCACGTTGATCTTCAAATACAAGCGTCAACACAATCGCCAACACAAGCACCGACACCAACAGCAGCGCAAGCAGCAACTGCAACGCAACCCCGTATGCCTCATGGCGTTATGCCACAAGATATCCTCGCACTTAAGCCGCAACAGCTCGAAGGTGCGTGGGATGTATATAAATGGGAATACTGGTTTAGAAGCAGTGCCTTACCACCTGCAGTCCAAGAACTGGCTCAACAGGGCATCATGACTGGGCAGATCAATGGTGCTTCGGTATTTCATATCTCACCAGAATATGAAAATCTGCTGGCCAAAGCACAGTTGGATTTACAAAATGTATTGATCGCACAATGGCCGCAAACTCGTTTTAGTTTGGACTATGAGGCGATTGCAGAAACCACACCCTTTATGTTGCAAAACCAACGTAAACAGCAAGCCTATCAATGTGCTTCAGATCTGCTGCATCAAGAGCCTGTGCTGAAAAAATTGATCAATGTCTTTGATGGTCAATTACACAATATACAGTTGAAATAGTCGATCTCATGATCTCGGGCTGCGATGGTGTAACACACCATATGCAGCTTTTTTTTTGACATCAATCTGAGATAGGACAGATCCCTCTCTAGATGGATCATGGATCAATATATTAACCTGATGAATTAACCCACTTTGGATCACCAAGGTGGATTTTTTATCAAAGTATCGCCTTATATATGGCCAAAACATCTTCTAGGCTTAAGGGGCGAGGATTGTTTTGCAGTAAGCGGGTTTGCTGCATGGCATCTTGTGCCAACAGCAGTAAGTCATCTTCAGTAATATTGAGTTGACTGAGTTTAAGCACCAAGCCACTTTGATCGAGATGGCGCTGCATATGATCTATAAATAAGTCACACAGCCCATCAATACTGCCACTGCTTCTTGGGTCTAGCCATTGCATTAATTCGGCATAGCTTTTTTTTGCCACTGGAGCATTGAACTTGAGGACTTCAACCAAGACCAAGGCATTGCTATGTCCATGTGAGATATGAAAGCGACCACCGAGTGGATAGGCTAAGGCATGCACTGCGCCCACTGGTGCATTGGCAAAGGCTTGGCCTGCGAGCATGGCGCCATAAAGCATGTCTTGTCGGGCATGCAGATCTAGACCGTCATTCAAGACTTTAGGCAGGTTGTGATTGAGTAGTTGCAAGGCATTTTTCGCCAGCATGTCGGCATAGGGATTTTTTTTAATTGCTGAGGTATATGCTTCGATCGCATGCACCATGGCATCAATGCCTGTGGCGGCAGTGATGGCAGCAGGAAGATACTGGCAAAAGTGTGCATCCAAGATTGCCACATCCGCATAGAGGATGGGTGAAACGATGCCTGATTTGGTGTGTTGCCCCGTGGTCACGATTGAAATCGGGGTAACTTCTGAGCCTGTACCCGCCGTGGTGGGGATCAGGATTAACGGCAGGCGAGGTGCAACCACTTGTTCGATGCCATATAGGTGTTGCAAGGATTGGGATTGGTCTGGATGTGCCAATACCGCAATAACTTTGGCGACATCCATTGCACTGCCACCACCAAAGCCAATCACGGCATCGATATGTGCTGCTCTGGCGAAAGCAACGGCATCTAGTATCAATGTGTCACTGGGATCTGCTTGTACCTCGGCATAGATCACATAGGGTTGTTGCAGTTCATCACAAAGGGTAGTGATGGTTTGATGTAGCTGTAAATGCAGCATACCTGGATCAGTCACAATCAGGATATTGTCATAGGGGCATTGGCTGAATATTGTTTTCAGTTGCTGGATTGAACCGATACCCGAGATTATTTTACCGATGCTTTGAAATTGAAAGTGACTCATCGATCATCCTTGTCATGTGAATTGTAGCGTTTCAAAATTTAGGTTGTTGGTATTACTTCATTTGTCTGCATAAATTAAACATTATTGTTTTGTGGTTCTATAGGATTCATCCTGTAAATAACTTAACATAAGCAAATTGAAAAGAAATGAAATTTTGAGTTGGATATGTCATTACCAAAGCCTTACAAAATCTTATGCGTATGTTTGGGAAATATTTGTCGCTCTCCCACAGCAGAAGTGGTGCTGAGGCATTTTTGTGAACAACAGGCACTGCAGGTCGAAGTCGATTCAGCGGGAACCAGTAATTACCATCCCAACAAAGCACCTGATCTACGCAGTCAACAATATGCCTTACAACGCGGTTATGATCTTTCAACTTTACGTGCACGTCAGATCCAGCTACAGGACTTTGTCGATTTTGATTTGATTTTGGCCATGGACTTGGTCAACTTGGGTGATCTAAAAGCTTTGCAAGCGCAGGCCTTGGCACAACTGGGTGCTGTTGCACAACGCGCCGATTTGGCCTTGATGAGTGAGCACGATGCGGTCTATCTCAAACAAGCGGTTCCAGATCCATACTATGGTGAGGCTGATGATTTTGAACGTGTATTAGATCAATGCGAATCAAGCAGCCGTTCTTGGGTGAAACATTTTCAACAACTATTAGTGAATCAATAATTTAAATACAATGAGAATACAGCAACAGGTTCAACTTAAAACCCTGAATACTTTAAATCTTGATGCGCTTGCGAGCCATTATGTACAGATTCAGCATCAAGATGACATTGCACAGGCTTTGGCATTTGCCCAGCAGCAGCAGCTCAATGTATTGATCCTCTCTGGCGGCAGTAATGTGTTGTTGCCACAACAGATAGATGCCTTGGTCATGCATATGCAATTACAAGGTATTGAAGCGCTCTCCGAAGATCAAGATGTGCAACGCTTTAAAGTCAGTGCAGGTCAAAACTGGCATGAATTTGTGCTCTGGACCACGGCACAGCAACGTTATGGCTTACAAAATTTGGCGCTCATCCCCGGTTTAGTTGGTGCTGCACCTGTGCAAAACATCGGTGCTTATGGGGTGGAAGTAGGTGAGTTTATTGAGTCAGTCGAGGTCTATGACCGTCAACTGGCTCAGTTTAGTCAGTTATCTGCTGAACAATGCCAATTTGCATATAGAGACAGTATTTTTAAACAGCATCCTGAACGATATATTATCTGTGCTGTGATATTTAAATTAGTCAAACAAGCTCAATTAAAAATAAATTATGGTGATTTAAAGGCGGCCATGGGGGCTGATTTGAGTCCGGAAAATCTGCAACGTCAGGTGATTCAGATTCGACAAGCCAAGCTTCCAGATCCTCAACAATTTGCAAATGTGGGCAGTTTTTTTAAAAATCCATTGATATCACAAGCTTTATTTGCAACATTGATTGTGGATTTTCCGCAGATGCCACATTATCCCCAAAGCGATGCGAGCGTTAAAATCGCAGCGGGATGGTTGATTGAACAAGCAGGGTGGAAAGGTAAGCGATTAGGTTCTGTAGGCATGTTTGAACGTCAGGCTTTGGTCTTGGTCAATTATGCACAGGCCAATTTAGCTGATGTTGAACACACCTATACTGCAGTACAACATGATGTTTTTCAAAAGTTTGGCATAATGCTTCAAGCGGAGCCTGTGCGTTTTAATGCATCAGGCATGATTCAAGCCCCAACCTTAATTCAATCATGGTGATTTGCCTATGACAAAACGACATTGGATGCTGAGCTTGGTACGAATGCTTGCGATTATTTTCGTACTTTTTGGCTGTCTGATCGTTTTTCTGTACACACCATTTTACTCGAATACGATGGTTCGCGTGTTGAATGCGCTCGTTCCCGTTGAAGTGAATCAAGTTGCGGCTCAAAGTCAGCAAAGAGCAGGCTTAAATGATGATGAAAGCTTGGAGCCCGGCTCCAAGCTGTGGATCGCACGGCAAGCTTATTTAAAAATGATGCAAGATGCGATCAGTGGTGAAAATGACCAAGACCTAACGCTAATCCAAGCAAGATACAAAGTGCTGCAAAAACAAATCCTGCAGCAAATAGAAGCCGAGCAAAAAGAAGGGAAACAAGTAAAAGTCCCTTTATTACCAACCCAATCGCAACAATTAGCCGTGAGTCAGGTGCAGCCTATAGTTGAAAGTGCTTATGATGTGTTAGATATAAATAACCGCGATCATAAAAAATTGATGGATCGGTATACAAAGTTTTTAAAAACGCATCCTATCCAACTTGAAAACACCCAAAAGGTCGATGCTCAAATCTATAAAGATATTGAATATTTGAACAATAAAAATTCATACCGTAAAAAACAGCAATCTGAGCCCTATGCCATTGTTGTTTTAGGCGGGGGCCTTACTTTAGATAAAAATCGTAAGGATATTATCGTTAATGAATATACACGCTTAAGACTAGAAACCACGCTCAAGTTGGAAAACAAAACCCAATTGCCGATTGTATTGAGTGGGGTAGAAGCACCGTATATGCAAGCTTGGTTAAGACAACGCGGGCTTGAAGCCAATTTATTGGAAAATAAGAGTATGAACACCTGTGAAAACACCCGTTTCAGCTCACTGTTATTACAGAAAAAAGGTGGTGCACCGACCGTATTATTGATCACAGATCGCTATCATATGCCAAGAACAAGACGTTTATTTGCCTTAAATGGCATTGCGACTATACCAGTTGAAGCGCCTATGCCGACAGAAATGACTGCATGGCAGCCCAGCAAACTCAATTATGACCATAGTCGCCGCGCTAATTATGAAATGTTAGCCACCATCCGAGATGTATTATTCGGTTCGAGTGGTTGTCGAGAGGTTCCCTAATGCCAGATATTCCATTTCTAAATCCAACGATATTAAAGCAACTTGATTTACCGGTTCCGAGTCGGGATCACACCCCACAATTATTACAAGCCTTAAATTTAAATCGGCCTTTTCATGCCTCACGCGAGATCTTGGCGTATAGCC
Source organism: Acinetobacter calcoaceticus (assembly GCF_004345325.1). Classification (GTDB taxonomy): domain Bacteria; phylum Pseudomonadota; class Gammaproteobacteria; order Pseudomonadales; family Moraxellaceae; genus Acinetobacter; species Acinetobacter calcoaceticus_D. The sequence goes on along the minus strand of NZ_SLVJ01000010.1, from coordinate 36,613 downwards.
GCCTATATGGTTTTGATCAATTGACCTGTGATCATTGGCAAGGTTATATCGAGATGCCGCTGTTTAAACTGCATGTGCAAGTGTTTAAACCCCGCACTGAACAGATCAAAGGCACGGTCTGCCTTTTGCATGGTTATCTGGAACACAGTGGAATTTATCAACCGATTATTAAAGAAATACTCGACCAAGGCTTTAGTGTACTGATTTATGATTTACCGGGTCATGGCCTGAGTGATGGCTCACCCGCCAATATTCAAAATTTTGATCATTATCAGCAAGTGTTACATGCAGTTTATCAATATGTAAAACATGCAGATCAATTGCCTAAACCGTGGTTGGGTATAGGTCAAAGCACAGGTGCTGCGATTTGGATGCATCATTTACTCGAATATGCGGAGCGCCGTGAAAACCCGATCGTCGAGCGCGTATTGCTATTATCACCGCTGATCCGACCAGCCAAATCTGCTTGGTGGCATAACTCGATTGGGTTGGGGATTATCCGCCGGATTAAACGTGAAGTGCCACGACATTTTCGCCGTAACAATCATAACCCTGAGTTTCTACGCTTTGTGCGTTTAAAAGATCCATTACAACCGAAAATGATGGGGATGGATTGGATTTTGGCCATGTCAAAATGGATGCAGGAAATGGAACAACGACCACCTTGTCGTATTCCAATTTGGTTGGCGCAAGGTGCTCAAGATCAAACGGTGGATTGGCGCTATAACCTCGATTATATACGACGTAAATTCCGTTTACAGACCATGTTAATGCTCGAAGAAGGTTCGCATCAATTGATCAATGAACGTGCAGATATTCGTGCGGCATTAACAGGTTTGATTCCTGCATTTTTACATGCACATTCTACAGGTGATTATTACTAGCGCTTGGCTTTGATTACAGTTTGAGTATTAAAGTTTGACCTTAAATAAGCGTCGATGCTTATTTAGGGTCAAAGATACATTGATCCTAAGATGAATCGGTGCATCGTTAAATTAAAAAAGGGTTTAAAGTCCGCAGACTTTAAACCCTTTGTTTTTGCATTTTTACAAAGGCGTTTATAAATGCTTTATAAAAATGATGAGCGATGTAGCGCAATTTAAAATTAGCATTAGCGATTAAAATTGGCTGGCATCTGCTTTATCCCACATGCGGAAATAAAAATGATCCGTCTCAGAACTTTCTCTCTCTAGCAGTAATTCGCCAGGGCTTAACCAAAAGTTTAATTGAGCATAGGTTTTGATTTCACGGTCATTGATGCGTTGCGCCAAATGCTCAGGTTTGATTTCTTCGGGGTGGGTTAGACCTGAGGATGCAATCATTTCTGCCAAGGCTTTTAAGGTGTTGCTATGGTAGTTAAGCACCCGTTCGGCTTTGGTTGGGACATCAATGGCATTTTGGCGTTCTTTGTCTTGGGTTGCGATGCCTACAGGGCATTGATTGGTATGGCAACTTTGCGCTTGTATACAACCAATCGCAAACATAAAGCCGCGAGCCGAATTGACCCAATCTGCGCCAATGGCCATGATACTTGCAATATCAAAGGCACTGATCACTTTACCACTGGCACCCAGCTTGATCTTGTCCCGAATCCCTGCACCGATCAGGGTGTTATGCACAAATAACAGGCCTTCACGTAATGGCGTGCCCATGTGGTTGATCAGTTCCACAGGTGCTGCACCCGTACCACCTTCAGAGCCATCCACCACGATAAAGTCGGGATAAATTTGGGTCGCCAACATCGCCTTGACGATGCCCATAAACTGCCACGGTTGCCCAATACACAGTTTCATACCTACAGGTTTGCCTTTGGAGAGTTCACGTAATTGTTGAACAAACTGCAACAACTCATAGGGATTACTAAAGGCTGAATGTGAAGCCGGAGAGATACAGTCTTGATCACGCGAAATACCACGTATTTTTGCGATTTCTTCAGTGATCTTATGTTTGGGTAAGATTCCACCATGACCGGGTTTGGCGCCTTGAGAGAGCTTAATCTCAATCATTTTAATTTGTGGTAAAGATGCTTGTTCTGCAAAACGCTCAGGGTCAAATTTACCCTCGTCAGTACGACAACCAAAATATCCACTGGCGATTTGCCAAACGATATCACCACCAAATTCAAGGTGATAGGGGCTAAGACTGCCTTCGCCTGTATCATGATAAAAACCGCCTGCCTTGGCACCGCGATTCAGCGAGCGAATGGCATTGGCACTCAAACTCCCGAAACTCATGGCTGAGATATTCATGATTGAAGCACTATAAGGTTGAGCACATTGCTCATTGCCAATCACAGTACGAAAGCTGTTGAAATCCGCAGGTTGGCATGGCGCCATAGAGTGGGTCAGAAAACGATAATCTTGTTGATAGACATCAATAATTGAACCAAAAGGCTTGTCGGCATTTTCATTTTTGGAGCGTTGATAAACCAAACTACGTTGCATTCTTGAAAATGGCAGGGCATCTTGATCGGATTCAATAAAGTATTGTCGAATTTCTGGGCGAAAACTTTCAAAGAAAAATCTAAAATGTCCCATAATCGGGTAATTGCGTAGGATGGCATGCCGTTTTTGTACGATATCGTAAAGCCCCAGTACACTGAGCAAGATACTGATGACCCAAGCCGTGTTCAGAAAAGTATCTGAAAAAAAGTAATAAATATAATGACTGTCGTTAAATACAATGACCCACGTTAAATAGAACGCGATAAATATACAGAGAAACCAAACAGAGTGTCTGGAAAAGAAAGTGTTCAGTAGCTTGGATCTGACTGATTGTGCAGGACTGGCCATAAGTTGAACTATCCATTTATGATTCAAGGGTTAACTTGCCAATTACAGCGCGTGTTCGCAAGTATTGAATTGTTATATATGACAAATTTTCTGAAATTATCTAGATATTCTCAGATATATTAAGGCTTAGTATTGTATACATCACGCAAATATCAATAAAGTAAACTTTGGCAATGTTGAAAATATAGCCAGATTAGATGACATTTCATTTAAATGAGCTATTTAAAAAAAACTCATGCAGCGTGGGTTCGAAGTTATGCTTGAAAGCAAGAATGCAGGCCCAGCGACAAGCCGCGTTCAGGCGGTTTGTCGCTGAGTGTAATTTACTCGGCTGGTGGGAGTAACATTAAGATCGATTCATTGAGCAGATGTGCAATATCTTCAAGCAGATCATTGGATTGGAATGCAGCATTAAACGGCTGAGCTTGTCCATCTGCAATGTTACGCAGCACAACTTCAAGCTCAGGTGCAACGCAAAGCGCCTCACCATTGCCCCAAAATTGTAGCTGCCCATCGACCATGTTATATAGCAGACGTGAGGCGGGTTCGAGCAATAACTCATAACCGGTATCCACGATTTCAACCAGATCCGATGCTTCGAGTTCATCCGGTTCTGGCAGGTGCTCTGGGAATTTGGCTTCTGATAAAAACGCAGCGATCACGCCATCAAGAGCAGTTGATTGTTGCAGTTGCTCAAGCACATAGCCTTTTAAATAATCCAATTCTTTTTGGGTGATTTCACCTGTAGGTGTAGGCAGTTGACGCACTATATCCAGCAAAGGATTGTTAAATTTACCACTTTCGGCAAAGTGATCACTAAAGCGATCGATAATGCTGGCGGCATTGGGCATACGACAACCGAAAGAGAAGGTCATACATTCATCTTCAGCCACCCCATAATGCGCCAGTCCAGGCGGCACATAGAGTAAATCACCAGGCGCAAGCACTTCATCAAAATGAACTTGCATTTCTGGGAGCAGTTTCAAGGGTTGGCGTGGGACCATTTCGGTGTTTTCATCGCACATTTGACCCAATTGCCAACGACGATGACCATAGCCTTGTACCAAAAACACATCATAAAAATCAAAATGTTGACCGACAGAACCACCTTGAGGTGCATAGGACACCATGACATCATCACGGCGCCATTGCGGGATAAAGTCAAATTTCTTCCAAAGCTCTGCCAGATCAAAAGAATAATTCTCAACGGCTTGCACCAATAAGGTCCATTGTTTAGGGAGCTTTTGGAAATCACCTTTGACCAAAGGGGAGGATTTCACTGTCCATTGGCTTGGATCTTTATCTTTTTGCTTGATCAGGCGCGCATTGATCTCATCTTCCAACGCCAAGTTCATGACATCGTCTGGCAGCAACAGATCCGCGATCTCTGGGAGAGCTTGACGCACCAAGAGTGGTTTTTTTTGCCAATATTCAGACAGGAATTGCTCGGCAGTGATACCGCCAAGTACATCTAAGGGTTGATTATCGCTTTGGGACATTGGAAAAATCACATTTCAAATTTTGCCATATTGTCCCTTGAGATAGTACCGTGACGCAAGTCAAGTTTAGGGTTTAAGGGGAGATGTAGCACTTTGCTGTTGTTTTAATATCTTGAGGACTTGATATTCAAGATCATATTCAAATTCCTGCACCTGTGTGGTCAGTTCAATGACCTGTTTAAACTTGAGTTCATGGCGCTGTTGTTTGTCATCTTCCAAGCGTTCCTCGCTCAGCATCTCATTGACCATCAGATCTAAGGAATCGCGGATCAATTGTTGCTTAAGTTCGATTAGCTTCTTAATTTCAGTCGTTTGGGGTTTCAACATGGAAAGCAGGTGGGTATAGGCTTGAGCCGATTTCTTTGACTCAGTGGTGATATATTGCTTTAAAACCTTGTCATCTTTCATGTCGAAGATGGTATTTTGCAAGCGCTGTTGAGCATCGTGATTTGAGTCATCAAACTGTTTTTCTGCGAGCTTGTAATTGACCCAATCGTCAACTAAGGCTTGGTTATTCGTGGGGGAAGTATAGATACTTAACGGCGGCGTTAGGGCAAAGCTCAGCTGGCTTGCGCTTGAGAGTGCTAAGCTTAGACTGCAGAGCAGCAAGGTTTTTTTCATAAAGGTCTCAAAGTATTTTAAAAGTTAAACTAGAGTTAAATTAAACTGTTGGAATAATTACAAAAAAAATATTTCTATGCAATTGATTTAACTATTGTTTTGAATGGGAGTAATATTGAATAAATTTTTCATCTAATTTCATTTCTATTTTTTCAATCGATTCTAGCAGATTTAGACTGTTTGGATCGTCGTCTAAGTCGTAGGGTGAATCAAGTTCATTTCCACGCTGCTGATATTGGTTTTCTGCGGCAATAAAGCCAGTTAAATATTGTTTACGCAGTTTGAATAATTGATATATTTCAGGATCGCTTGATTTTAATTTTGAAAGTTCAACCAGATAATCCGCCCAATTGGTGGAATAATCGTATTTATATTGCAGATTTAATAGTTGGTAATCGATCCATTGCTGTATAAATTCTGGCGCTTGATGAGAATGTTGTTTGAGCTGTAGAAAAACCTCCTGAGCGATTTGCTGTGCCAAAACATGCGTTTGCTCTTCCAGTATAGCGCTATTTTCATAGTCTTCTTCACTGACCTCACTACCCAAAGCACTTAGTTTTAAATCCTCTGTAAGCGAGTATTTAATCATCTCGATCAATTGTTGCATTTCAGCGGTGACGGGTTGAATGCTTGCTAAGTTTTTCAAGGTTTTTTCGGCAAGTTTCACATTATATTGATGATAATCTTCTTGAGCTAACCCGGCTAAAGGTTCAGCAATTAATGCGATCTCATGTTCATCCTTGATCATGATCGAATTATATCTGATCCAATCGTCAACTAAGGCTTGGTTATTCGTGGGGGCTTTATAGGCACTTAACGGCGGCGTTAGGGCAAAGCTCAGTTGGCTCGCGCTTAAGAATGCAAAGCATAGACTGCAGAGCAGCAAGGTTTTTTTCATAAAGGTCTCTATGTATTGCGATGGCCCTAGAGTCGGTAAAAGTCGTTTTAAATAGCCTGCCGCAGACAAATCACTCAGCTTAAACGCATAGCAATACATTGAAAATTGATCTTAACCCTTGATTCAGCCAAGGCTTTTCGTTTATTGATCAGGGCAGTTGTAGATCAAAGCCACGTAGGATGCGACACAACTGGATCAATGGAAGCCCCATCAGCGTGGTCTGGTCATGACCTTGCATCTGTTCAAACAGACTGATGCCTAAGCCTTCACATTTAAAACTGCCCGCGCATTGTAGCGGTTGCTCAAGTGTGACATAGCGTTGGATTTCGGCCAAACTCAACTGGCGAAACTGCACAGCATAATGCTCAACCACGGTTTCGCTAAAGTCTTGATTCAGCCATTGCACCGATAAGCCTGTACTAAAACAAAGCTTTTGACCTGCATGGGCTTGTAATTGCGCGATGGCACCAGCCTCAGACTCAGGTTTGCCGATAAAGGTCTGCGGTGCGTGCTCAAGCCATGCCACTTGATCCGATCCGATGACGATGGCATCTGGATAAGCCTCACTGATAACACGGGCTTTTTCATAGGCAAGGCGCTGCGCAAGTTGATCCGCATGCTGTTCACCTTGTGCCGATTCATCGATATCAGGTGAAATACAATGATAGTTTAGGCCCAAGCGATCAAGCAGGGCCTTACGCGTGGCACTCGATGAGGCCAATATGATCTTAGGTTGTGAGATTATTTGCGGCTGTAACATTAAACTGAATATTCCATCAATATATCCAAGGGCACGTAGGACAGCACCGCTTGATGGCAAGCATGAACTTTGACACGTGGTGCTTGGTTGGCGCGATAGGCCTCAACCCAGCGCGTGACACAGATACACCAGTAGTCCCCAGGCTTTAGTCCAGGAAAACCTAACTCTGGTAAAGGGGTGATTAAGTCATTGCCAATTTTTTGAGAGAAATTTAAAAATTCTGAGCTCATTTCAGCACATACGGTGTGTTGACCGACATCAGTTGTGGCTGTATGACAAAAGCCATTGCGGAAATAACCAGAAATCGGGTCAAAGCAGCAACTTGCCAAAGGCTCGCCCAGGACATTTAAACGATTTATTTTTGGATCAGGATGTATCGACATATCAGCGTACTTTTGCTCAGACTAGGCTTATGATAATCAAATCTACATCTTTCTTCAGCTTTTCATCAAAAGTAACTAACCTTTTTTTCTGTAATCATTTAGAATCAGGGCGATTTTTGAAAGCTAAAAAGTGAGCAGTAGATGAATTTTCAGCGTATGACTGATCTGGATTTAAACGCTAAGCGTGTGTTGATCCGTGAAGATTTAAACGTGCCTGTTAAAAACGGTGTGATTAGCAGTGATGCTCGTTTACGTGCAGCACTTCCGACCATCCGTGCAGCGTTGGCTCAGGGTGCGGCAGTGATGGTGACCTCACACTTAGGTCGTCCCGTTGAAGGTGAAGCTAAAGCAGAACAATCGCTGGCACCTGTTGCTGCCTACTTGACCGAAGCATTGGGCCAAGAGGTTGTACTCCTCACTGATTATTTATATGGTGTAGATGTTGTTGCAGGTCAAGTGGTCTTGCTTGAAAACGTGCGTTTTAATGTGGGTGAGAAAAAGAATAATCCAGAACTTGCTCAACAATATGCAGCGCTTTGCGATGTATTTGTGATGGATGCCTTTGGTACAGCGCATCGTGCAGAAGCCTCAACTGAAGGCGTGGCACGTTATGCAAAAGTAGCAGCGGCGGGGCCATTGTTAGCAGCAGAGCTAGATGCATTGGGTCGTGCCCTACAAACGCCACAAAAACCTATGGTTGCCATTGTTGCGGGCTCAAAAGTTTCCACCAAACTTGATGTATTGAATTCATTGTCAAGCTTGTGTGATCAATTGATCGTGGGTGGCGGTATCGCCAATACCTTCCTTGCAGCCGCGGGCTTCAATGTTGGTAAATCACTTTACGAAGCAGATTTACTTGATACCGCGAAAGCCATTGCAGCCAAAGTATCCGTACCTTTACCAACCGATGTAGTGGTTGCAAATGCTGCGGAGATTGATTTCAGTGATTTCTTAGGCTCATTGGCTCAAGCCAAAGCAGTGACCAAGAAAGTTGAAGATGTCAGTGACCAAGACATGATTTTGGATGTTGGTCCTGAAACGGCTGCTGCGTTTGCAGAAATCTTAAAAACCTCAAAAACCATTCTTTGGAATGGCCCAGTGGGTGTTTTTGAAGTGGATCAGTTTGGTAAAGGTACGAAAACACTTTCATTGGCGATCGCAGAATCAGCAGGTTTCTCGATTGCAGGTGGCGGTGATACCTTAGCAGCAATCGATAAATATGATGTCGCTAACAAAATCGGTTATATCTCGACGGGTGGTGGCGCATTCCTAGAGTTCGTTGAAGGCAAAACTTTGCCAGCAGTTGCAGCCTTATTAGAACGCGCTCAATAAGCAACTTAATTGGATAAATAATAAAAGCTGACCAAGGGTCAGCTTTTTTAATTTCAGTCATAAAAATGACATATTTCTGTAATATATTACTGAGAAATTAATCACCCAATTCGGAATTTGTGATGAAAATAAATGCTTTATTGATCGCGCTAATTTTAGCTCCTTTGGCACTGACTGCTTGTTCTAAAAGTGATAAAACAGCAGCAACTGAGCAAGGCGCATCAGAAGTTGCTGTCGTGAATGAATCTGAAACTGTAACGCCAGAGCAACAAAAGGCAATTGACAGTATTGATAAGCCAGTATTGGACGAGAAAAATACTGACGTTCCAGCAGAAAAAGCCAATGCACCTGCGGATGCTGCAACACCTGCTGAAGAAAACAAAGCCTAGTTCGCAACAATCGAACACAAATTGTTGTATTTTATTAAATGTCCCTGCTAATGCAGGGATTTTTTCTAATTTAGTCAGAATATTTGCTGTATTACAGCACCTGACAGGGTAGAATATCGGGCATTACCTGGGAGGATATTATGGCTCTTATTTCATTGCGCCAGCTCTTGGATCACGCCGGCGAATACAGCTATGGCGTGCCAGCATTTAACGTCAACAATCTAGAACAAATGCGCGCAATTATGTTAGCCGCAGATGAAACCAATTCACCTGTAATTGTTCAAGCATCTGCAGGTGCTCGTAAATACGCGGGCGCTCCGTTCTTACGCCATTTGATTTTGGCAGCGATTGAAGAATGGCCACACATTCCAGTCGTTATGCATCAAGATCACGGTACCAGCCCAGATATTTGCCAACGCTCGATTCAGCTTGGTTTTAGTTCAGTGATGATGGATGGTTCACTCGGTGCTGACGGTAAAACACCAACATCGTATGAATATAATGTTGATGTAACACGTCGTACAGTGGCATTGGCACATGCATGTGGTGTTTCTGTTGAAGGTGAAATTGGTTGCTTAGGTAGCCTTGAAACTGGTATGGCAGGTGAGGAAGATGGCGTAGGTGCAGAAGGGGTTCTGGATCATTCGCAACTTTTAACCTCAGTTGAAGAAGCACGTCAATTTGTTTCAGATACCAATGTTGATGCCTTGGCGATCGCAGTGGGTACCTCACATGGTGCTTACAAGTTTACGCGTCCACCTACAGGCGACATCCTTGCGGTTGAGCGTATTAAAGAAATTCATGCAGCACTACCAAATACACATTTGGTTATGCATGGTTCAAGCTCAGTACCTCAAGAATGGTTGGCTGTGATCAATGAGTTTGGCGGTGACATCAAAGAAACTTATGGTGTTCCAGTTGAGCAATTGGTTGAAGCAATCAAACATGGTGTGCGTAAAATCAATATCGACACCGATTTACGCTTAGCATCTACAGGTTCAATGCGTCGCTTCATGGGTGAAAATCCTAGCGAATTTGATCCACGTAAATACTTTGCAGTATCTATTGAAGCGATGAAGCAAGTCTGTATCGATCGTTACAATGCGTTTGGTACTTCAGGCAATGCCGATAAGATTCGTCCAATCTCACTTGAGAAAATGGTTGAATACTATTAATAGGCATACATTTGCAGATTAAGATTGAGCCCACTTTGTAGTGGGCTTTTTCTTGTTTGAATACAATTACCAAAAGTCTAGATTTTAATCATTTAAATGCTATGTACTTGCTAATAGATAAAAGTTTAAGTATTTGAAAAGTGAATTAGGTAATATAAAAAAGGTTAAACATAGCATACAGATGCTTGTTGGTTATGAATAAATCCATTATAAGGACATCAGATTTAAAGAAGAGTGAATGGAAATGTCTCAAATTTTTAACTTGGCTTTAACGGCATCATTACTTTTTTTATCAGCTTGCTCTTCTAACGGTGAACAAAATACGGTTAATCAATCTAAAGAGGAACTGTTACAAGTTGGAACAGAAGAACGAAAATATGAGCGTCCAGCTTTAAATTATTCAAAATCTGTATCTAAAGTGGACTTATATGATGATGAAGCCATAATTAAAGCTGTTGGCAAACCTGTTATTGAAAAAGAAGAAAAGTTTGATAAAGATGGTGAGCTAAGGCGTATATATATGTATAAAAAAAATATGACGATGGTCTAAGCATTGTGCTACATCGAGACTATATTTAAGTCGAGTGGGAGTTTGATGAGAGCGATCCAAAAGAATCGACTAAAATATTTAATGATGGACAATTTGTTACCCGTGCACTAATAGGAGATGAGTTAGGTGGACGACTTTATGAGAGGATTGTAAATGAAATAAATGTTGATCTCATTAACTTGGAAAATGGACTACGGGTGGAAGGTGCCGCTTGCCGCAAATTTTATTGTAGATATATAATCATTCGGGAATAAGTATTAAAAAAACTTCAGCATGGCTTCAAACTTAATTCCAGATATATGCATTTTCAAAATGATCGAGTTAGTAGTGCGTGTAGAATTATTTATACCCTCTATTGTAATGAACAGTTTTACGCAGATTTTTGGATACTCACAACGATATCGATTAATCAAAGCTTATTTTAAAGTACTCAAACTAGCATACAAAGATTTTTGTTTGTTATATATAAATCTGGAGTAAAGCACCGTATGCATCTGATATTCGCCGCAGCACTGTGTAGTGTGTTGGTTTCGATCTTATTAAAACGCTATAAATCCCAAGGTCTAGATGTCTTACAGATCATCACTTGGAATTATGTGGTGGCGAGTCTGTTGTGTTTTATTTGGTTTAAGCCGGATCTTGCCCATATCTCAGTCAGCACCACACCATGGTGGATTATTATTCTGTTGGCGATGTTATTACCGAGTATATTTCTGTGCTTGGGAAAATCATTACAAAGCGCGGGTATTGTTAAAACCGAAATTGCACAGCGTTTATCCGTCGTATTATCTGTGCTTGCAGCCTATCTCTTCTTTCAAGAGCAATTTAGCAGTCTTAAAATATTGGGTTTAGTGCTCGGTTTAGCTGCGGTGTGTTGCTTGATATTACCTCAAGCAGTCAGTGCTGATCAGGCCATAGCAACTCATCCTGCTAAACAGGGGAATTCGTTTATAGCCTCGGGCAATGGATACCTACTTGCGGTGTGGTGCGGTTATGCCATGGTGGATATATTACTTAAATACACCAGTAGCTTGGGCCTTCAATTTGCAGTGACCTTAAACCTCAGTTTTATTTTGGCATTGCTATTTAGCTTGATATTGGTTTTGTTGAGAAAGACCCAATGGAATATTCAAGCCATGTGGGCAGGTTTAATGATCGGTGCATTTAATTTTGCCAATATCGCACTCTATGTCAAAGCACATCAATGGTTAAAGGATTCACCAGCAGTGGTCTTTGCTGGAATGAATATATTGGTGGTACTGCTTGGCGCAATTGCAGGCGTGGTGATCTTTAAAGAGTACTTTGGGAAAAAGCTCATCCTCTCTTTGCTACTCGGTTTGGCAGGGGTGCTGTGTTTGGCATTTTCCTTATAAGGCAATTTTTTATTCTTTAATCCGATGCAGATTATAAAATTTATAGTTCTATATGCTCGCCATCATCTGTCTAAATTCATCTATGGGCTTGGAAATAGGGCGAGTTGAATATTAAATCTGCTTTATATTTAACTATTATTACATTGTATTCAGTATTCTGAATCACACCTAAATTTAAATTCAATATTTATCATGCATTTACTGGGTTACAATATAATATAAAACAATAATAATAACGATTCTCATTATTATTAATATATTGACCTCATGAATATACATTTTAGAATCAAAGCACTGAGTATGGCGATTCAAGCCACACTAATTACAGGTGGTGCTACACACATCGCATGGGCTGCGGATACAGCGTCAGGAGATGCAGTTGCATTGCCTACCATTACAGTTACCGCTCAGGCTGATGATAAAACTGAAGGATCGGGAAGTTTTAAAGCCAATGCATCAAAATCTTCTTCTAAATTGAACTTGACTCTAAAAGAGACCCCTCAATCAGTCAGTGTTATTACCCGGGAACAAATAGAACAACGTAATTTGGTTAATATCGACGATGTCATGGCAGTTACGCCAGGTGTGACTGCAACTAAAACAGACAGTGAGCGTTCCAGTTATTATGCGCGTGGTTTTAGAATTACCAATCAACAAATTGATGGTATGCCGACTGGAGATAATAGCCCACGGGCCGATAGTTTTTTCTTTGATCGGGTGGAAGTGGTCAAAGGGGCATCGGGACTTACAGGTTCTACTGGTGATCCTTCAGCAACGATTAATATGATCCGTAAACGACCGACTAAAGAATTTTCTGGTTCAGTCAGTTCTACTTATGGGCGTTGGGATAATACGCGTGTAGAGGTAGATGTATCGATTCCACTAACTGAAGATGGTGGTGTGCGTAGTCGTATTATGGCTGCACATACAGACAAAGAATCCTATATGGATTTTTATAAACTAAAATCCACTGCAGCAATGGCAATTATAGAAGCTGACTTAACTGCAAATACCACTGCATCAATTGGTTTCCAGTACCAAGATAATCAGCCTAAGGGCTCGACTTGGGGGACAGTGCCTTATTTTAATTTTGATGGCAGCCCTGCAAATTTACCGCGTAACTTTAGTTTGACGACTGATTGGAGTTCAATTCGTCAGGATGACAAAACGATATTTGCGGATATACAACATAAGTTCTCCAATGATTGGTTGGTCAAAGCCGCAGTTGCTCAAACAACGTCAAATAGTGATTGGTCTGTTGCCTATGGGGCCAGTGGTTTTCCAGATCCAAATACCGGTGGTGGTTTAGGCATATGGACCAGTATTTCTCCCTATTCTGAAGCAAAAAAACTCAATATTGATTTGTATGCTACAGGGCCATTTAACTTTTTAGGCCGACAACATGATTTAGTGTTGGGCTATAGCGGTTTTAAATCTGAGAGTCGTTCAAAAGGTGTCACTGCAGATATTAAATATCCGAGTGAAATTCCTAATTATCATGAATGGAATGGCATGCTGCCGAAACCAACCTACCAATTAAATGGTGATAATGAGAAAAACACGACTGAACTCTATGGCGTTTATTCAACGGTACGTTTGAGTTTGGCAGATCCATTAAAATTAATTTTAGGTGGTCGATATAGTCTTTACGATTATAAAAATGAAGCTTGGGAAACTAAACGAGGAGACACTTCAGCAGATCCTCGAAGTTTTGAGAAATTTACACCCTATGTGGGGATTCTCTACGACCTAAATGATCGTTACACCGCATATGCGAGTTTTACTGACATGTTCACCCCCTCAGAAGAACGAGATAGAACGGGGAAATTCTTAGATCCGCAAATCGGTGCAAGTACTGAACTGGGTATTAAAGCCGAATTTTTTGATGATACGTTATTGGCTACAGCAGCACTTTTCTGGTCCACGATCAAAGATGTTGCCGTGCTTGATCCGACGTATATGTCGGATGTTACTGCTGGAAAAATACCCCAAGTCGGCGATTTAACTGAAGTGTATATGTCTTCAGGTAAGGGTCTTAAGATTAACGGCTTTGAAATTGAGGCGACGGGTCAAATCCAAGATAACTGGAACATGACTGCGGGTTATACCTACGTCAATAGCGTCTCTTCTGCAATAGCGAATCCAACGACGAATATTCCGCAAAATCAGGTTAAATTATTTTCTAGTTATACCTTGCCTGAAGGCTTATGGCATGGAGCGAATAAATTGACTATTGGTGGTGGTGTAAATTGGCAAAGTGAAATATCCCAACGTTGGTATAATGCGCCAGCTCATGGATATAATGGCGGAACTGTGGTGCAAAAATCATATTTTCTTGCCAATGCCTTTGCTAACTATAAATTTAGCGATGAATTATCAGCAAGCTTGAACATTAATAATCTATTTGATGAAAAATATTATTTAAATGTAGGCTTTTATAATGGTGTCTATTGGGGAGAACCGCGTAACGTGACTTTATCAGTACGTGCTAAATTCTAATTTGATCGCCACACTTGTGCTGTGCTGTGCTGTGCTGTGCTGTGCTGTGCTGTGGCATAGGCTAGATTGAGTTTATAAAATCTACATATCATATAAACTCAATCTAACAATAAAATACCTCTCTAAACTGACCGATCAACTCTGGCGGTACACGTGTGGTTTGGCCATTGGTGCGCATATACAACTCACCTTTATAATATAGCGGTTGATCGGCCTTATTGCATTTGAACACCAGTATGGTTTTACCATCAATTTTAATGTCTTCCAAAACCGTGTACAGATTGGAGATTTTATTGCTTTCATGTGCCAGTTTATCGATTAAACCGCGCTTCATTCGATCGAGTGAATTATGAAAATGTTCACTGACTTCACGTTCAACCCCCACGATTTGTTGATTATCATCCACACCAATAAATACATAGCCCTTACGCGTATTCATAAAACCAAAACAGGCTTTCAGCCATTTATCTGACTTTTTATTGCTCAATAGATCCGTGGTGCGTTCTTTAAATTCGATTCGATTATTTTCACTTTCATTGATCAGTTGTATATATTTTTCTGCCAGACTTTGTTGTTGATAATTTGACAGTACGATTTGTATTTTCTCTAAAGACTTATAGGCTGAAGCTGTTTCTAAGTTTTGTATGTCTTGCCATTGATAGAGTATTTTTACTTTTAATTCACTGGAGATTTGATGATCAGCTAAAAAATCCAGACTACTATGTAATAAGGCGTGGATTTCAAGATAAATGTCATGGCTTGAATGGGGTAAAGCTATTTTTTGATGAATATCTCGAATCTGTTCTATTTTTTTTTGTATTTCGGCAGGGTCTTGATAAAAACTCAGATATTTAAATTCGTTGAGGATTAAATCGTAGGGTCGATGAAAAGAGGCCGGAAATAATTCTTTGGCGGGTATTTTGATGTATTTTTCCACTCTTAAATAATAATAACTCAAGGTTGGATATTCCTGAGCATCTTTAATATTGATGTCAAAGCGTTGAATGAGATCAATTGTGGCATAGGCTTGAAAAAACAGCAGGGTCTGAATCTCTTTATATTTATAGGGTTGACTCTGCCAGTGCGACTCTAAATATTCATTAAAAGCCTTAAACTTATTACTCACATACATGTTTAGGTCCATAGCAACACCTAAAAAAATTACGCGCTAATCATAAAAAGGATGGTTTTGTATTGTTAATATCTCATTTGACTAAGCAATATATATGACAAAAGCCAGCGAAATAAAAGAATTATTACTTTATATCGATCGAATAAGTTGTTAGTAAATATATCGAGCTGAGGGTTGCCCCCTCAGTGATCTTCAGTTGATCCAAACCAAACTATTCGATTCGGGTCATGATGAGTTGCTCATCGAGTCGTGATTTGGGTAGGGTCGCATTGAAATCATCGTCATGATGATAGCCCAAGGCCACAATGACACTCGGTTTTAAGCCTTGTGCAGTCAAATTGAGTTCCTGACTCAGGATCTGTTCGTTGAAACCGCCAATTGGAGTGGCATCAATCCCTTCGAACGATGCAGCTAAGAGCAATTGCCCCAAAGCAATAAAGGTCTGATTCTCAGTCCAACGTGAAATGTCACCTTTTTCTTGACGATAAAAGTCTACATAGCCTTGACGACTTTGTTGCTGGCCTTGTTGTGCCTTCAGATCCCTAAAGCGTCCATCCTGAATTTCCTGTTGTAAAATCCGATCGAGGTGTTGCTCATCGATGTCAGTTTTACTACAAAACACAATACTGTGCGAAGAGGCTAGGACTTTGGGAGCGTTATAGGCATATTTATCCACCAATGCCTTTGCTATGCGTTGTTTGGCATGTGCATGATCGGCAACCATAAATTGCCAAGGTTGGATATTAATTGAAGAGGGTGTGAGACGTAGCAGTTGAATCAGGCGTTCAAATTGAGCCGTCGGTATGCTGCGTGTTGGATCATATGCTTTGCTGGTATAGCGCTGTTGTATTGCGGTGAGAACATCCATTTTGCGTTTAGATTTCATATTGTTAATCATAATGAAGTATAACCATTTAATAGATTAAGCGGTAATCATCCATACGCATATCATGCCGATTAAGCAATCGGCCAAGTCAACATTTTCCATTCACCTTGTAGATTGATTTCAAGGATTTTGGCTTCGGCACTTTGTTCGCGCCAGTCACCCAAGACGATTCGAGTTTTAGCATCGTGTGGATGGATCTCTGGTCGATGGGTATGACCATGGATCAATATATCCACGGAAGTTAGGGCACGAGTGACCGCATGTTGATTCACATCCATGATCGTCATGTTTTTATTTTGCTGAGAAACCTGGCTTTGCTTGCGAAAACCTTGTGCTAGGCGTTGTCTAAACTTCAGCGGCGTCTTCATCAACAGGCCAAGTAACAGCGGTTGGCGTATAATTTTTCTAAATCGTTGGTAGGAGACATCATCAGTACACAGGGCATCACCATGT
Organism: Acinetobacter calcoaceticus; assembly: GCF_004345325.1. Lineage (GTDB taxonomy): Bacteria > Pseudomonadota > Gammaproteobacteria > Pseudomonadales > Moraxellaceae > Acinetobacter > Acinetobacter calcoaceticus_D. The sequence continues at coordinate 19,871 of NZ_SLVJ01000010.1, read as the reverse complement.
TCGAGTCGTATGCGTTGTTTACCGATATGCAACTGCGCAACCTCAGGCAGCAAAATGCCATGAAATTGATCCAGAAAGCCTTTTCCTAAGACAAAGTCACGATTACCCGCTTGGAAATACACCCGATTGCCATGCAGACAAAACTTTTGCAGTGCATCAACGATTTCATCGAGCCAAGGCGCATGATCATCGTCACCCAACCATGCGTCAAACCAATCACCTAAGATATACAGTTGAGTGTGTTTATGCGCATAGTGGATGAGCAAATCTAAAAACCCTCGCGTTAAACGAGGGTGTTTAGGTGACAAATGTAAATCAGAGATAAACAGATAAGTCACTGTAATTCCTGTCAAATACTAAAAATTATTCAGCGATAATTTTAGCAGATTCGATGACGATATTTTCTACTGGAACGTCAGCATGATAACCACGGTTACCTGTACGTACCGCTTTGATCGCGTCTACTACATCTAGACCTTCAACAACTTTACCAAATACTGCATAACCCCAACCTTGTGCAGTTTTACCTGAATGGTTAAGGAAAGAGTTGTTTTTCACGTTAATGAAAAATTGAGCTGAAGCAGAATGTGGCGCTTGGGTACGTGCCATTGCAACTGTACCTTCGTCATTGCTAAGACCGTTGTCAGCTTCGTTTTCAATTGAATCGCGAGTCGCTTTTTCTTTGAAGTTTTCATCCATGCCACCACCTTGAACCATGAATCCTTCGATCACGCGGTGAAAAATAACGCCATCATAAAAACCATCACGAACATACTCTAAAAAGTTAGCCACCGTTTTAGGTGCTTTTTCAGAGTTAAGTTCAAGAACAATACGTCCTTTATTGGTGTTTAATTCGACTTGAGGAAAACTCATTGTTTAATCTCCTAATCATGACGAAATGCCATGGGTTTTTCGGTTGTGAGAAGCATAAGCAAACTGTAAACTACAAGGCAAGTAAAAACGTTATTTTCTTTGTTAAAAAGTTCAAATAATGTTTTTCCCTTTATTTCCCTCTATATATAAGTGACTAATTGATTATGAATCCGAACACTGTTGTTTCTGAATTGCCAATGAACCCGACACTTTCGCCTAATCCTGTCGATGCTCAGCAGCAAGAACAACAGGCAGGTCTGGATTTCATCCGTCAGGTGATCACTGATGATTTAAAAACAGGTCGCACACCAAACATCATTACTCGCTTTCCACCTGAGCCAAATGGTTATTTACACATTGGTCATGTAAAAGCCATTTGCCTGAACTTTGGCATTGCAGAAGAATACCAAGGGGTGTGTAACCTACGTTTTGATGACACCAATCCAGATGCCGAAGAGCAAGAATATGTTGATGGTATCGCCAATGACGTAAAATGGTTGGGTTTTGATTGGAGTGGTGAGCCACGCTATGCCTCAAGTTACTTTGATCAACTGCATACATGGGCGATTCAATTGATCAAACAAGGCGATGCCTATGTCGATCTACAAAGCCCAGAAGAAATTCGCCTCAATCGCGGTAACTTTGTCGAGTTAGGTAAAAATTCACCTTATCGTGATGTGTCTGTAGATGAAAACTTGGCGCGTTTTGAAAAAATGAACAACGGTGAATTTGCCGAAGGTGCAGCTGTATTACGTGCCAAAATTGATATGGCTTCACCAAATGTGCATATGCGTGATCCTATTTTGTATCGTGTATTACATTCTGAGCATCACCAAACAGGTGATAAATGGAAAATGTACCCGATGTATGACTATGCTCATCCATTATCAGATGCGATTGAAGGCATTACCCATTCACTGTGTACCCTTGAGTTTCAAGACCATCGCCCGTTTTATGATTGGGTGGTTGAAAAAGTACAATCTAAAGACGTACCACGTCAGTATGAGTCGAGTCGTCTAAACATCGATTACACCATTACCTCGAAACGTAAATTGCGTCGTTTGGTTGAAGGTGGACATGTCAATGGTTGGGATGATCCACGTATGCCTACCGTTGTCGGTATGCGTCGTCGTGGTTTTACTGCTGCGGGCTTAAGAGATTTCTGTAAGCGTGTGGGTGTGTCTAAAACCGATGGTATCGTTGATGTGGCAATGCTGGAGTTCTGTATTCGTCAGTCACTCGAGAGTACTGCGGCACGTGGTATGGCGGTGTTGAACCCACTGAAAGTCACCTTGACCAACTTGCCAGAGGCACTTGATCTGACGCATTCACGTCATCCAAATGTAGACATGGGTGAGCGTGTCATTCCATTGAGCAAAGAAATTTATATCGATCGTAAAGACTTTGAAGAAGTTTCACCTAAAGGCTTTAAACGTTTAATTCCTGATGGTGAAGTGCGTTTACGTCATGCTTATGTGATGAAGTGCGATGAAGTGATTAAGGATGCTGCAGGTGAAGTGGTTGAACTAAAATGTTCAATTGATTTAGAAACTTTAGGCAAAAATCCTGAAGGGCGTAAAGTCAAAGGTGTGATTCATTGGGTATCTGCTGAAAAAGGCGTTGCTGCAGAAGTGCGTATTTATGAGCGTTTATTTACTGAATCTGACCCTGAAATCAGTGAAGATTTCTTGGATAACCTCAATCCTGAATCGTTAAAAGTGGTTCAAGCCGTGATTGAGCCCGCATTGGCGCAAGCACAAGCGGAAGATCGCTTCCAGTTTGAACGTGAAGGCTATTTCGTAGCAGATCGTTATGATCATCGTGCGGATCGTCCGGTGTTTAACCGTATCTTGGATTTACGTGATAGTTTCAAACCAGCAAAATAATTACCTATTAGCACCTATATAAGCACCGATCCAAAATGAAACTTTGAAGCAAAAAAAACTCAGCTTAGGCTGAGTTTTTTTTGCTTGGATCAAGATAGGGATCAAGATAAGGACTAAGCCCCGAATACAGCGCTTAACGTCGGCGCGCAGTGTAACGACTACGACCACGAGCCATACCACCCAATGAATTCAATACCGCCAGCTTACTCATGCTCCCAGAAGCATGCGCATGACAGATGGCAGCGGCTAGGGCATCTGCGGCATCGGACTGGGGTTGAATGCTTAGATTGAGTAATTTCATCACCATCATCTGGACTTGTTCTTTGTCTGCTGCACCATAGCCCACCACAGACTGCTTAATCTGCCGCGCTGTGTATTCAGCCACTTGTAGGTCTGAGTTGACCAGCGCTGCGATGGCAGCACCACGTGCTTGGCCCAACTTTAGGGCAGAGTCCGGGTTTTGCGCCATAAACACTTGTTCCACTGCAGCCTCAGTTGGGCCATGGAACTCAACGATACGATGGATACCTGCAAAAATTCGTTTAAGGCGTTCGGGCATTTCTTTGGTTTCGGTACGAATCGTACCAGCATCGACAAACTTGAGATGTTGACCATCTTTTTCAATAATTCCATAGCCCGTCATGCGCGAACCAGGGTCAATGCCTATAATTAGAGTCATAAGGGACTTACAAAAATCAATAATGTTGATATTGTTACATAATGCAATACTCTCTGCATCTGTTTATTTTAGCTTCTGTATTTGCCATACATTGAGCTGGCTTGAAGCCAATATCAGCGCTAAAAGTTGTGATAAAGATCGCAAATTGTAGAATTCTCATTCTTTGTTACTTGATAAATATAAAATCATACCCATAATTAATTTGACTTGTATTTTGAATGGTATTTCGTTCATTTTACAGGCGAGAACAGAGCAACCCCCGTTATTTATATTTCGAGATTCACCTGAATGAAACTTTTACCGATACTTTTAATGATGATTGTGGCTGAAATTGCTGTATGGATTGGTGTCGCTCAATTCATCAGTGGTTGGTACGTCTTCTTCTGGTTTATTATCGCCTTTTTCATCGGTTTGAATATGCTACGTTCAAGTACTGCGACCATCATGCCGCAACTTCAACAAATGCAAATGACGGGTCAAATGGGCTCTGATCCGATGGTCAGTAAGAAAATTGCCGTTGCGATGGCTGGCTTTTTATTGATGATCCCAGGCCTGATTACGGATGTCTTGGCGGTATTGGTGCTTATTCCTGCTGTGCAAAAGCTATTCCGTAATATGTTTATGACCGCCATGGCGAAACGTCAACAAGCAATGATGGAAAAAATGATGGGTGGGATGATGGGCAATGCCAATCCAGGTGGTCCAGCAGGCCAAAACCCATTTGCAGATATGATGCGTCAGATGCAAGATATGCAACATGGTGCAGCATCAAATGACTCGAATATCATTGAAGGTGAAGCACACGAGGTTGAACCTGAGCGTAAGCAAATTGATTTTAAAGATGTAACACCGAAGAAGTAATCACTTCTCTGCTTTAAAGCCGAATCCTTGATTCGGTTTTTTTGTCGCCAGATTTTAAGCATTATAAATTTTGATTTTAAAAATATTATCAATTCAAAGAAGTGGTTATACTTTTTCCTTCAGTCTTTGGAACGATATCGATGTCATTACTGCTGAGTATTTGTACGCTGCATTTTATAGCGCAATTGACACCTGGTCCTGATGTCTTGCTGATTGCAAAAAGTGCAGCATCAACGACTTTGAGCAATACCTTGAAAATTATTTTAGGGGTCAGTCTCGGTGTCGTGGTCTGGGTGGTGCTGACATTGATGGGCTTTACCCTATTGATTCAGCAGTGGCCATGGATTCAACATCTGATTATGTTGCTCGGTGGGGTATTCTTGGCGAAAATGGGTTTGGCTATGTTTAGAGGTGGCCTCAGCTCTTTAAAACGAGATGATCTATTTGATGATATCTCAGTTCCTCAAAGCCAACATTATTTTCTCAATGGTTTATTGACCAATTTGTCCAATCCGAAAATTGTAATTTATTTTAGTAGTGTGTTTTCTTTGGCTTTGGCCTCATCAGCAGATGCCAATCTCAAACTGCAATTGGCGCTAATCATTCCAATTCAAACCTTTCTGACTTTTGGTTTGTTAATGTGGATATTGTCACGACCGAAAATTAAAACCTTATATCAGGGTATGAGTGCCTATATTGATATTGTCTCTGGGCTTTTATTTATGCTTTTTGCAGTATGGTTATGGCTGGATGCTTGGCCTTTGTTTAACTTACTACTCAACGCATGATGTGCAAAGCTTACTTGTCAGCGTCATTGAGCTGATTGTTTTCGGGAGCAGAAAGATCAAGATGATCATGGTTTAAACTCTGATGACTTTCGGCGCTTTCTAAATCAGCGGAGGTTTCAGTTTTAGGTTGATAAATGGATTGCGGTTTTAATCCCGATTGTCGGTTTTCGGATTGATCGTAACGACGGTTGCGATTTGCTCTCTCCCTGAAACCTCCTTTATGAATCAATGACATAAAATACCTCAACTGAATTACATACATTTAGTATGAAAATTACATAATACCACTGTTACATTCATTATTTGTAATCATGTCATCATAATGTTATACAAACCATCTATATTTATTACCATTATAGAATACTTTGTTAGCAGTACCGCCATTTAGGTATCCAGTGAGGATATTTAGGTTCATGTATACATTGTGCATATTTGGTATGAATTAATTTTTTATTTCATGGATTCTCGTCGGATCGAGAGACAATAACAATATGCCAATGGATGGCGTATGAACCTCGAAAGTAGGAGTATACCTATGCTTTATCAATATCATTGTGCTTGTTGCAATAAGGTTTTAACGAGTATTACCAAAGAATGTCCGCAATGTGGTTCGCACCATATTAAGAGTCCAATCAATCTTTGGATTCTATGTGTGTCAGCATGTCTGGTTGTAGTACTGACTTTTAAATTGGCGCATATGTATATACAAGACCGCCAAGACACGCCAGTTCAACCGACCATGTTTGATGTATTGAATGGTGAGAAAAATACCAGTCCTCCTAAATAAGCACGATCTCATCGTGAAAGGAGGAGTGTGGTTTAAGGGAAGGCGCGTGTTTGAGCCGTTATAAAAAAACTCAGTCTAGGCTGAGTTTTTTTATGTGCTTTGAATCAAATTTTATTGCTTAGAGGTTGACCGATGCTTTTAATGCTTCAGCCTTATCGGTTTTTTCCCAAGTGAATGCATGATCTGAACCTTCACGACCAAAGTGTCCATAAGCAGCCGTCTGCTGGTACATCGGTTGTAATAGATCAAGCATACGGGTAATACCATATGGGCGTAGGTCAAAATGTTCACGAACCAGTTGAACAATCAACTCATCAGAAATCTTACCGGTGTTAAAGGTATTGATTGAGATTGAAGTCGGTTCAGCGACACCGATAGCATAAGACACTTGGATTTCACATTTATCTGCTAAACCCGCAGCCACAATATTCTTCGCTACATAACGGCCCGCATAGGCAGCAGAACGGTCAACCTTAGATGGATCTTTACCAGAGAACGCACCACCACCATGACGTGCCATACCACCATACGTATCTACAATGATTTTACGACCTGTTAAACCACAGTCACCCACAGGTCCGCCGATGACGAATAGGCCAGTCGGGTTAATATGGAACTTGGTGCCACTGTGGAACATTTCAGCTGGAATAATCGGTTTAATGATTTCTTCAATCACGGCTTCTTTCAGCGCTGCTTGACTGATATCTGGATCATGCTGGGTAGACAATACCACTGCATCTAAGCGAACAGGCATACCATTTTCATAAGCAAAGGTTACTTGGCTTTTTGCATCAGGGCGTAACCAAGACAAGCGACCATTGCGACGCAATTCGGCTTGTTTTTCCATCAGGCGATGCGCATATGAGATCGGTGCAGGCATCAGCACATCAGTTTCACGGCTGGCATAACCAAACATTAAACCTTGGTCTCCTGCGCCTTGATCTTCTGGTTTTTGACGGTCAACACCTTGTGCGATTTCAGGAGATTGTTTCCCGATCATATTAATCACAGCGCAAGTTGAACCATCAAAACCAAGATCGGTATGATGATAGCCGATACCATTGACGGTTTGACGAACCACGGATTCAAAATCGATGTTTGCTGTGGTTGAAATTTCACCAGCAAGAACAACCGCTCCGGTTTTTACGAGTGTTTCACAAGCCACTCGAGCATATGGGTCTTCTTTTAAAAGGACATCCAGTATAGCGTCACTGATTTGATCAGCCATTTTGTCAGGATGACCCTCACTTACAGATTCCGAAGTAAAAACGGCGTACTCGCGCATGAAAGTCCTATCACAGTTTATTCATAAAGACGCAATATGTTACATCGAGTTCAGTCATAGGACTAGCTTAACATGCGCAAAATGCATGAATTTATTTCAATCAGTTGTTTTATATTGTGATAAAGCCTTAAAACGACTTATATCTCATATATCTTGGTGATTATTGAGTTATTTCACGCGATCAAGATGACTTCTGCTATTTGTCTGCAATGCTTGTAGAGAGAATGATCAACATAAAGATCAGAACCAATTGCGAAAATATACAACTGAACTCATTTAAAGTTATTAAACATGAATGAAATTCAGCTTGTGCTTTAAATTGATGTTTTAATCGCCATCTTCATCTTGGGTATTGAGATGATTACACTGATTTGGAGCAATGAATCGCAGCGAAAAAACAACCATTTATAAGGTGATTTAAATGATATTGGATCAGGAGTAAGGTCTAGATATGAAAAAGGCACTTAAACTAAAGTGCCTTTGACAAACGGTCAGGAATTAAACACGCAAATCGGATGGGAATAAAGTATTCAGTTCTTTACGGGTATATCCGCGAGATATGAGTACTTTTTTAATCCCTAAGATGATCTCCTCATCTGTTTCTTTCATTAACGCTGAAAGCAGTTGATCATTTGACTTACATGAACAGTCATTTTCAACACAAGCAATTTGATTCTTATGCTCGTTATCCTGTTGATCCGACATCAACAGTTTTTGCCAAAAACTCATAGAGCCTTCTTTAACAACCTAACATAGTACGAAATATAGCCACTATAAAATAAAATACAAGCCCTTCAGTGACTAAATTATGCTTTTGACAATAAATTTTTCGATAATAGCAGTCAAATTGAACGAAATTATGAAATAAAGATCAGGATTACAAAATATTGCTGTATTTCTTTATAAATTTACACAGTGCTGAGTTTCAGCCAGCGCTGATGCCTACTTTATGAATCTCTTAGTCCATAAAGTAGGGCGGAGATGCCTTGTACCGCGCTTAGCTTTAGATCTTTTCTAATAACACGCCACATTCAACATGATGGGTATAGGGAAATTGATCAAATAGAGCGAACTTTGTGATGCGATGCGTTTGGCTCAAGCATTTCAGGTTTTCAAATAAGGTATCGGGATTGCAAGAGATATAAATAATCCGTTTAAAGGATTGCAACAGTTGCAAGGTATCATCATCAATGCCCGCACGTGGTGGATCAACGAACACTGTTTCAAAATCATAACTTTGAAGATCAATGCCAGCCTCTTGTAGGCGGCGGAATTCGCGTGTACCTAAATAAGCTTGGGTAAACTCTTCAGCGGATAGACGGGCGATTTGAATATTATCAATCTGGTTTTGCTCAATATTCCACTGTGCGGCATAGACCGAAGATTTTGCAACTTCTGTGGCTAAGACCCGTCTAAAATGTTTGGAGAGCGGTAGAGTAAAGTTACCATTACCACAATACAGCTCAAGTAAGTCATTTTCAGCGCCATTTGATGCTTCACAGGCCCATTGCAACATTTTTTCGCAAACCTTGGCATTGGGTTGGGTGAAGCTACTTTCAAATTGCTTGTATTGATAACGCTGATCAAGGACCTGTAATTCTTCAATGATAAATTCTTCACTGAGCACAATTTTCTGTTTGCGACTACGGCCAATCAATTTGATATCAAGTTGTTGCTGAAGTTCTTTGGCGGCAACTTCCCACTCTGGCTCAATCGGGCGATGGTAGACCAACGTGACCAACATTTCACCTTTTAGACTGGCCAGAAAATGCACTTCAAATAAACGATGGCCTAATGCAGGTATACGTTTAAAGGCATCGAGTAATACTGGCATCAATTGATTGATGCGTAGATCGGCAATTGGAAACTCATCTATACGAATGACTTTCTTGCTTTTGTCTAGGGTAGAGCGTTCGAACATGGCATAGAACATATCGTCTTGCTCATGCCAGATACGGAACTCTGCCCGCATTCTAAAATGTTGTTCTTGAGAGGTAAATACCTCTAACTGTGGTGGCTGATAGCAACTAAATTGGTTTTCAATTCGTTCAATCTTGCTTTGCAGTTGTTGTTGATAAGCGGAAGAAGTCATAAAGAGTACAGTGCTAAAAAACTAGGCGAATGGTATCAAAAAATGCTGTTCGATGCTGTAGCAGTTACTCACTGATGTGAGGGTGGGGTTCTTTTGCTTAAACATTCAACTAAGTAATCAATAAATACCCGAACGGCAGGGAGTAATCCACGTCGAGAAGGGTAGACGGCATGCAAAACACCATGGGGTGCTTTCCACTCAGGGAGGACTCTGACGATTTGACCTGATTTGACATAGTCGGAGGTAATTGTATCTGGAAGTAGGGCGATGCCACAGTTTTGACTGACCAATTCAACCAACATAGACAGATCAGAGCCCAGAAGTATAGGATTTACTTTGATCTTACTTTGTTGATTGTCAGCATTGTAAAGCAACATATGCTGGTCCAAGTGATCGGCAACCATACTTAAAATGCGATGTTGCGAGAGATCTTCGGGGGTGTTGAGCATGCCGTATTGATTCAAGTAGGCTTGACTGGCAAATAAGTGTTGTTCGATATGTTGAAATTGGCGAATCACCAGATTGGGGTCATCAACTAGACTTGAACGTACACGCAGTCCAACATCGATGCCTTCATTGATGATGTCGACACGACGGTTGGTGACATTGAGTTGTAATTTAATTTCAGGATAGGTTTTTAAGAATTCTGGCAGTATTTTTGCCATTTCATTTTGCGCAATGCTGACCGGTAAGCTTACTTTGATGACACCGCGAGGTTGCACACTCAGATGATCAACAAGGTCATGGGCTGCTTGTGCGGCATTGGTCATGACCTGTGCGTGTTGATAAACGTTCATTCCAATGTCGGTGACTGCAAAATGTCTAGAACTACGTTGAATGAGCCGTACCCCCAAACTTTCCTCTAAATGATAGACCCGACGACTGAGTTTTGACTTCGGAATATCTGTTGCACGTTCGGCAGCACTAAAGCCGCCATGCTCAACCACCTGTGCAAAGCAGTAAAAATCATCCAAGTCTGACAACATATAACATTCCAAGATTGCAACAATCAGTGATTTTTAAAGAAATTGTTGCAACAAGTCAAATAAGAATTAAGTTGGAAATTGTAACGTCGGCCGTTGACGTTGCCATGAAGCTATCAACCAGAGACGAGAATCTGATGCACATGTTTGTATTCCTCTAAACGTAGCATATCTCGCGGACTGGGTTGGGTGATCCGTGATAGGTCCATATTGTCAGCTACATCTGCAAGTTTGACGATGCGAGCAATCGGGTTTTTAACCGCGCGATAGGCAGCCTCAATTCGTGATTCATTTTTCATTTTGGTCAATGCTAAAATCGCATCGATCACTTCTTGACTGAACCCCAAAGTGATGAGGTCCACGATGGTCGTATCGGTGTCTTCTAAAATGTCATGTAAGACTGCAACAATTTGCTGTTCAGTACTTTTCATTTTAAACATCAATCTAAGTGGATGAAATATGTATGGATGTTTGCCTTTATCGACCTGACCAGCATGTTTCTTTGCCGCAAGTGCAATGGCTTTTTCTATGGTAGACATAATATCCTTATTGAACTAAAACAATGAGATTTAGGGCGATGCATCTTTAATTTTTTGAAAACTGCATTAAACTGTGATTTATTTTGTGCGTAAAATTATGACTTTTCAACTCATTCAAGTTAAAAATCATCAAGCAAATGTAACATGTCCTTATTGCCAGACCGATGTCATTGACTGGTCTGAAGAGCAGTACTTACAGCCTTGTGATCATACTTTATTCGTGGCGATGGACCTGAGTTTTGAATATGTTAGTGACCGATTTGAAGAAACTTTGCCCCGAAGCATTGATGAGATTCATGCGCATGATGATCAACTCAATATCTATCAAGAAATTAGCCAGTCAAGTTTTGCGGAATTTAAACTGTATAAAATGGACTTAGGTGCATTGGGCTTGTCACGTTATATTGGGTTTGGGGAGTAGATGGTATTTAAGTTTTTGAGTTCAATACTCGAAACTAAGATTACCTTTTTGCTACAGAGTGAAGCTGAGTGTCAGCTTGTAGACTCTAGAGCTTGTTGCTCTAACCAAGTTACAAATTTAGAGATCAATGGGCTTTTTTGTTGCTCAGCATAAACAAAATAATAGGCGCGTGAGCCCAATAGTTTTAAATCACAGGCAATCACCAGATCGCCTGCAGCCAATTCCTTTTCGAGTAGATTTTGTGGGACCAAAGCGACGCCCATATGGTGAGTCGCAGCCACAGCCAGCATGGAAAACAACTCATGCCTTTGCCCATCCATCGAAGATGGGTGCTGATAGCCCGCCATATCAAACCATTCCTTCCAGATATACGGGCGTGTGGTTTGTTGCAATAAGGGGAGTTGTGCGATTTGCTCAATCGTCAGATTGGCATGTTGATGATTCAAATCGATTGGATGATGTGCAAAATACTTTGCAATCAGCTGCGGTGAACAAACCGGAACCACATCCTCTTTCATTAAATAATGTATTTTAATGCCGGGCCAATTGGCGATTTGAGCATGGGTGCCGGTATAAATCGCTGCATCAAATTTATGTTCACTAAATAAAAAGGGTTTGGTGCTGGTTTCAAGGTAAATGGTAATTTCAGGATGAATTTCATTAAATTTTTGTAGGCGTGGTAATAACCAACGTGTGGCAAAGGTGGGTACTACCCCTAATCTGAGTGTACCGCCGTGACCTTTATGCGCGATTAAGTCGAGGGTACTTTGTTCAATACCCAACAATAAGGGTTTTATCGATTTATAATAATGCTCACCTGCCGTAGTCAATTCCACGCCGTAACGGGTGCGATCAAACAGAGCCAGTCCAAGTAACTCCTCGAGTTGTTGGATTTGTCGCGATACAGCACTCTGACTGAGATAGAGTTCTTGAGCTGCATAGGTATAACTGCTGTGTTTTGCCGCAGATTCAAAGCACAACAGTGCTTGTAAAGAAGGTAATGTTCTACGCATAAAGCAGACCTATGTACGCTAGACATTCGTGAATTGAATACACCGAATGCTTAAAATTGAGCATGCTGATGTAAAGCCTTTAAATATTTATACAATAGATAGCAGATTCGAGGCATAAATTCACCTAGCTATGCAAAAAATACATATCTGGATGCAGATTAATCGTTTGAAAAAATGATAGTGCAACCGTAGCATGGATTTAAATTTGACAAGATTCATTGCAAAGGATGCATATTCATGACCAACCATCGTTCTACCTTTAACTGGCAAGACCCATTCCTCCTAGAGCAACAATTGACTGAAGAAGAGCGCATGATTCGTGATAGCGCACATGCTTACTGTCAAGACAAGCTTATGCCAAGGGTGCTTGAGCAATTCCGTCATGAAAAAACTGATGCACACATTTTTCGCGAAATGGGCGAGTTAGGTTTATTGGGACCTACTATTCCAGAGCAATATGGCGGTTCTGGCCTCAATTATGTGAGCTATGGTTTGATTGCACGTGAAATTGAACGTGTAGATTCAGGTTATCGTTCAATGGCCAGTGTGCAAAGTTCATTGGTGATGGTGCCGATTAATGAGTTTGGTTCTGAAGCGCAAAAACAAAAATATCTACCCAAATTAGCTACTGGTGAATATATCGGATGTTTCGGTTTGACCGAGCCTGATCATGGCTCAGATCCGGGGAGCATGATTACTCGTGCCAAGAAAGTCGCAGGTGGTTATAAGCTCAGCGGTGCCAAAATGTGGATCACCAACAGTCCAATTGCAGATGTCTTTGTGGTATGGGCCAAAGAAGTATCAGAGCAAGGCAATGTTGGGGAGATCCGTGGCTTTATTTTAGAAAAAGGTTGGGAAGGTCTAACTGCACCAGCGATCCACGGTAAAGTAGGCCTACGTGCTTCGATTACTGGCGAAATCGTCATGGATGAGGTTTTTGTACCTGAAGAAAATGCATTTCCAGACATTCGTGGTCTGCGTGGTCCATTTACTTGCTTAAACAGTGCTCGTTATGGCATTGCGTGGGGAGCGATGGGTGCTGCTGAGTTTTGCTGGCATGCTGCACATCAATACACCATGGATCGTAAGCAATTTGGTCGCCCATTGGCCGCGAATCAATTGATTCAGAAAAAATTAGCCGATATGCAAACTGAGATTGCATTGGGGCTACAAATCGCCATGCGTTTTGGTCGTATGAAAGATGAAGGGATTGCTTCAGTTGAAGGAACATCGCTAATCAAGCGTAACAACTGTGGTAAGGCATTGGATATTGCACGTTTAGCCCGAGATATGCTCGGTGGGAACGGGATCAGTGATGAATTTGGGGTAGCACGTCATTTGGTCAATCTCGAAGTGGTCAACACCTATGAAGGAACCCACGATGTCCACGCCTTAATCTTAGGCCGTGCGCAAACAGGTATCGCCGCATTCTGTAATTAAGCCGAAATTATTCTTTTAAAAAACATTGAATCAATACCTGCAAGCGCTCTTATTCGAGAGCGCTATGTGGTTGATTTTGCCTTTGAAAAGAGATACAGAACAAGTGGTATTACATTAGCAAGGAATCATCGCTTAAATCTTTTTTATATCAATGGTTTGAGGTGGGGTCTCTACTGTTTTAATAAGCATTGAGTTTTAAAAGAATGCGATGACTCATTAAGGAAAATGAGGAAACCATATAATGAACAATGATGTTCAAGCACCATCAACAGTTGTCTTACCTAAAAATATAGGGAACTATGAACGAATAGGTCCAAATACATGGAAGTGGGCATTATTATTTACCTATTTCGCTATGGTCGTCGATGGCATTGATATTATGCTGTTGTCCTATAGCCTGACGAGTTTAAAAGTTGATTTTTCTTTAACTACATTCCAAGCCGGTGCTTTAGGAAGTGCCTCTCTGGCCGGGATGGGGATTGGTGGAATTCTTGGAGGGTGGGCATGTGATAAATTTGGACGCGTTAGAACGATCGCCAATGCTGTAACATTCTTTTCTATTGCCACTTGCTTGTTAGGCTTTACTCAAAACTATGAACAGTTTATGGCATTAAGGTTTATTGGTGCCTTGGGTATTGGTGCGCTATATATGGCATGTAACACCTTGATGGCTGAATATGTTCCTACACGTTATCGCACAACTGTACTAGGTACTTTGCAGACAGGACAAACCGTCGGGTATATTATTGCAACCTTATTGGCTGGTGCAGTTATTCCGGATCATGGTTGGAGAACACTATTTTTTATCACAGTTCTACCGGCATTTGTAAACGTATTTTTACAACGTTATGTCCCAGAGCCAAAATCTTGGCAATTAATTAAAATCGATCAATTACAAGGGAAAAACACTAGTAAACCTATTGAAGTTAAATCAGCTGTTGCTAAGCCCAAAAGCGGTAGTATTTATAAGCAAATCTTTGCCAACTTTAAGCATCGAAAAATGTTCTTGTTGTGGATGACTACAGCATTCTTCTTACAATTTGGTTATTACGGTATTAATAATTGGATGCCAAGCTATCTTGAAACAGAACTAAATATGAACTTTAAGAGTTTAACCAGTTATATGGTGGGTTCTTATACAGCAATGATTCTAGGTAAGATTGTGGCAGGCTACTTGGCGGATAAGTTTAACCGTCGTGGTGTTTTTGTATTTGGCGCTTTGGCTAGCGCAATCTTCTTGCCAATTATCATTTTCTTTAATACTCCAGATAATATTCTATATTTATTGGTGATATTTGGCTTCCTTTACGGCATACCTTATGGCGTGAATGCAACTTACATGGCTGAATCATTCTCTACAGATGTTCGTGGTACTGCGATAGGTGGTGCATACAATATTGGTCGTGTTGGCGCTGCAATTGCACCAGCAACGATTGGCTTCCTCGCATCAGGTGGAACATTTGCGATGGCATTCATTGTTATGGGGGCGGCATATTTTATTGCAGGGATACTCCCAGGGTTATTCATTCGTGATCGACAGTACGATCCTCAAAAATAAGCATTTCAGCTGATCTTGTATGGGACGAGATCAGCTCATCAAAATTGCGTATTGGAGCAAAAAAGCATGGGTGCATTAACAGGTATACGCGTATTGGATTTGAGTCGGGTGTTGGCTGGTCCATGGTGCGGACAAATTTTGGCTGATTTGGGTGCGGAAGTTATCAAGGTTGAACGACCGAAGGTAGGTGATGATACCCGAATGTGGGGGCCGCCGTGGATGCTTGATGATGCAGGCAATGCCACACGTGAATCGGGTTATTATCAATGTGCCAATCGTAATAAGTATTCAGTTGCGATTGATATTGCTCAAGCACAAGGGCAGGCACTGATTCATGAATTGGTAAAGTCTGCAGATGTACTGATTGAAAATTACAAAGCGGGTTCATTGCAAAAGTACGGGCTAGATTATGAACGGCTCAGACAGATCAATCCTCGATTGGTGTATTGTTCCATCACTGGATTTGGTCAAACAGGACCACGTGCCGCGGAGCCGGGTTATGACTTTGTGATCCAAGGCTTATCCGGTTTGATGAGTATTACAGGTGAGCCAGATGATGTGGTCGGTGGTGGACCGCAGAAAGTCGGTGTTGCAGTGACCGATATTCAAACGGGTCTTTATGCCACAGTCGCGATACAGGCTGCTTTAATTTCGCGACAGCACACTCAAACGGGTCAATATATTGATATGTCGTTGTTTGATGTACAAGTTGCGGCTTTGGCCAATCAAAGCATGAACTACCTGACCTCTGGTGTAGCACCGAAACGTATGGGGAATCGCCATCCTAATATTGTGCCGTATCAAACATTTACAGCAAAAGATAAGGCATTTATCTTGGCTTGTGGTAATGACTCGCAGTTTAAAGACTTGTGTGTTGCCATTGGTCTTGCTGAATTAGCCACCCACCCAGACTATGTGCGCAATCAAGATCGAGTAAAGCATCGTGAAGCTTTGATTGCGCTATTAAGTGCGCATTTTTCGAGCCAGAATGCGCAGATTTGGATTGATTTGATTCATGCCGCAAAAGTGCCCGTCGGGATGATTAACTCCATCGAAGAAGCATTAGCGGAAGAGCAAATCCTAGAGCGGCAAATGCTAGTGAATGTGCCACATCCATTAAAACAAGACTTTAAAATGATTGCTTCACCGATCAAAATGTCGGATACCCCGATCGAATACCGAAATGCACCGCCGCAATTGGGGCAACACACTGCGCAGATCCTGGCAGGAATTTGTTCCGCCGATGAGTTGGTGATGTTGCAGCAACAAGGCATCATTGGTCTGAAAGTTGGTTGCTAAAATTTGATCTAGCAATGTGATCAAGCTTTTGATAAAGCAATACGATCAAGCCATGTAATAAGGTAATGCAAATAGCCCCTTCAATATGAAGGGGCTATTATGTTTTTAAGTTTTAGAATAATGCGACTCAGTTGTTCTGTTTTAGGCCGTCGGTGTGATGTTGCGTTGATCCATTAAGTACTGTTGGGCAATAAAGGGTGCAGTATTTGCTGGGACTTTAACAGGATGCCAATGATCGTGTTCATCGAGTTCCCAGGCACGCATATTGTCAGAGAGATAGTTGAGTAAGCCATCTTCAATAATTTGTTTACGCAGTTTTTTATCTTCGATTGGGAAACAGGTTTCAACCCGCGAGAATAAGTTGCGCCCCATCCAGTCTGCACTGGCACAGTAAAGTTTAACGTCACCATCATTGTGAAAACAGTAGACGCGGGTGTGTTCGAGGAAACGCCCAACGATCGAACGCACACGTATATTTTCAGAAAGATCCTTCACTTGTGGACGTAAACAGCATACAGAGCGAATGATTAAATCAATCTGAACACCCGCCTGCGATGCTTTATATAGTGCGGCGATCAACAGCGGTTCAGTCAGTGCATTGACTTTAATGATGATTCGCGCAGTTTTACCTGCTTTGGCAAAGTTAATCTCTTGTTCAATTAAGTGAAGTAATTGTGCATGCAGCGTAAATGGGGCATGGAAAAGTTTTTTCAGTTTTGCCATACGGCCCATACCGGTCAATTCTTGGAAAATTTTATGTACATCTTCACAGATTTCAGGATTAGTGGTGAGTAAGCCATAGTCCGTATACATTTTGGCATTACCTGCGTGGTAGTTGCCTGTACCCAAATGCACATAGCGTTTGAGATGTTCACCTTCACGACGAACCACCAGGATCATTTTGGCATGGGTCTTGTAACCAACGATGCCATAGACCACCACAGCTCCTGCTTCTTGTAAGATATTGGCCACGATAATGTTTGATTCTTCATCAAAGCGCGCTCTTAACTCGATGATCGCCGTGACCTCTTTACCATTTCGAGCAGCTTCAGCCAAGATTTGGACAATCTCAGAATCCGGACCACTACGATATAAGGTTTGCTTAATCGCCAGTACGTTGGGATCTTGTGCGGCTTCTTTAAGTAAATTGATCACTGGCGCAAAGGAATCAAATGGATGGTGGAGTAAATAATCACGTTTACTCAGTACATCAAATATTTGGTGAGGTTTACGAAGTGCTTTGGGAATGATGGCTTGATAAGGTTTGAAGCGTAGCGCTGGTATATCAAAGTTGGCCAATAAACGGGTCATATTGACCGGGCCATCAACCGGATATAAATGTATTGGGTCTAGATCAAACTGCTCAAGCAAATATTTATTTAATGCCTTAGGCGTATTTTTGGCGACCTCTAAGCGTACTGCACGGCCAAAGCGACGTGAAGACAACTCATCTTTAAGTGCTACGGCGAGGTCATCGACATCTGCTGCAAGCGTCAAATCTGCATTGCGTGTTACGCGGAACTGATAACAGCCTGTTGCTGTCATGCCGGGGAACAGATCGCTGATATGTTGATGAATAATGGCAGACAGTAAGATGTAATGTTCCTGCCCACCGGTCAATTCATTCGGTAAGCGAACCACACGTGGTAGGGAGCGTGGTGCCGGTACAATCGCCAATTCAATTTGACGACCAAAAGCATCTTTACCCGACAACGTAACAATAAAGTTAAGACTTTTATTGACTAAGCGCGGGAATGGGTGTGATGGATCTAGACTGATTGGTGTGACAACAGGCTGAACCTGAGTGAAAAAGTAGTTTTTAATCCATTCTTTGTGTTTTTCTAAAATATCATTGTGTTGTATAAACCGCACACCATAGTTCTGTAGTTGTGGTAATAAGGTGTAATTTAAGATTTGGTACTGTTCTTCGATGGCTTGATGGGCAATGGCTGAGATGTGCTGGATCAGCACTTCATTGGGAATGCCATCTGGCGCCGTCGTCAGGATGTTGAAATCAAGTTGCTTCATTAAACCCGCAACGCGGATTTCAAAGTACTCATCAAGGTTGCGAGAAAAAATAATTAAAAAATTTAACCGTTCCAAGAGTGGGTGATTACTATCTTTGGCTTGGGCCAAGACACGTTTATGAAATTCTAGTAAAGATAACTCACGATTGATGTAGGTGTGTGAGCTGTGCTGGAAATCGTGGTTAAAAGACATGATCTGCGTCATTTCAAAGGCAACTTGTTCAAATTTGCATGCATGGTAAGTTGTATGTATGACAAATTTGTTACAGTGCTGCAAGTATTTGTATTAATTTCAATAAGTATTGAGAGTGTCATCCTTTATACTTGATTATTTTGGCTTTATTTATCATTTTTGCCAACCCAAGCAGAGTGCTTTTGTGATGAGCGCAGGTTTCTGCAATCAGAACTAAGGTTGTAAATTGACAAATGAGCATTACAAATACAATGAAAATGTAAATTAAGATCTTTGAGCCACAGTTAAAATGACTTTTGATTCTTTTATATGGGTTTAGTCTGGTGGATTAAATTAAAATATGCTTTAAAATCAATGTGTTGAGTAAGGCGGTTTCAAATAAGCATCCTGTTCACATTTATTGTTCGGATTGTAGGGTTGGGTTAATACATTTAGATGCTTTTCTATATTCAGCATCTAAACTGCAGTATTCACCACGAGAAAATTTAAACATGGCCGCGGCTGAGTTCTGTGAACAACTTAATTTAGGAAACTATAATTTGTTTGCAAAGGAGAAAACAGGGATGAAGTTGAAAGCGCATCTATGTTTTTGTGATCCAGATATTATTGATATTAATCGATTGCGCGGCATTAGAAACGCTAAAAAAATACTTGAGCTAGGGTTGCAGCAAATTAAATCAAAAACCTAAAGCTTATATACGATGATATGAGATGACTCAGTTTGTTTTGGTATTGGTAAGTTTGCTCTAGCTTAATTGCGGCCAAAGGCCATAACTGATCCACTGTTCCCTTGTTGCTATGTATAAGGTGTGATTGGGTACATTTATTTTGGTTGTTCTTTGGTGCTGCTGATTAATTATCCAAAATCTATGCATTTACCGGGTTTTAAAAACAATATATTAAAATCCGGGCTGTTTTAAATGCTTTTGGACGCTCTGATGATTATGAAGCAGTTCCATTACTGATTAATATCCAATCAAAATATAGCTTAAATCACTTTATTTATATTAATTCGTTTAAATATCGGACACCCAACCACTTATTTTGAATTATTATCGAAATAGGGGTTGCGCCTGAAAATATTTCGCCTATAATGCACATCCATCGGCGGTGATGTTGATTAAAACTTGTTGATAAACAAGCGCTT
>NZ_SLVJ01000009.1 GCF_004345325.1 Acinetobacter calcoaceticus | reverse complement strand
AACCAAAGAACACCAACATCAGAAAAAAATGCTAAAAAATCCATGTCCCTAAAAAAGAGCTAACTCGCCCTTAAAAGAGCGAGAATGCGCTCTTAGTTTTGTTCAATTGGGGCAATCCTGCGGTTTGACGCTAGCAGAAATTAAAAAGATCTTTTTTCAACAACGTCATATCGATGTTGATCGCAGTGTGCTTTTTGATAAAATGCAGCAGATCCAAGTTCAGATTGCGCAGATGCAAGTGACGCTGCAAACCCTGCAACACATTTCACAGTGCCCGTATCCACAACATCTAGACTGCCCTAAATTTCAAGATATTTTGGCACAATACACCAAGGTGTGAGCGACGATGAATCCTATATTGAAATTTTCAACCCAATATTCTTTTTTTGAAATAGTCGGATTTCTGGTATTTAGCACCGTGCTCAGCAATTATTTGATGGGCCAAGCGCTGCTCAATATCAGCGCATTTGTTATTTACTGTGCAATAGCTGCCTGCATAGGTTGCTTGGGGCTCTATGCAAAATACAAATATCCACCTAAGCGTGATTAATGTTGAGCTCATTCGATCACAAACATAATGAATATGAGTGCTTAGGCTATTTATAGCCCGATCTCAAGGTTGCAGTGCTGAGCGATTTACTGATCTATGGCATTTAACTTTAGCTCAGCTTTGATCATCAGTGCCGTATGCTGCTTAAAGTCATCTACGTTTAGACTAAACAACGCCAACTGGTACATGCCTTCGAGGCCACAAACAAAAGCGATCAAGCGCCATGCCACTTCAGCCAGATTACGCTCAGGGCGCAAGACAAATTCTTTGGCCTGTATGCCGCCTTCAATCACCTTGACCACTGCTGCATGCCATTGCAGCATGTTTTGCTTATAGGCGATTTTTAAAATCGGATCTTGCTGCATCAGCACTTCGGCTTCATTCCACAAACCGATGTAGGCATTACTCTGCGCAATATCTGCAGCACCCAGCTCGAGGATGAGGCGATCAAAATAATTGTCGGTCTGAATGTTAGATTCAATCTCAACCAACTGCTGCATCAACTGTAAAAAAACTTCAGCCCTTAAATCAGCAATGGATTGAAAATGATGATGTACCTGCCCTGTGGATACCGCGGCCACTTGTGCAACACGTCGTGCAGTCATCGCAGACAAACCCTCATCAAGCGCCAACTGCATCGCAGCAGCCAAGATCAGGTCACGGCGTTGTTCACGGTGTAAATAGCGCATTTCAATTCAAATCTAAAAAAGTTCAGCAATATAATAAACTATCTTGGACAAACGTCCAAATTGGTTTACACTGCCAATTTGAACACTCGTCCAAGTTCTGTTCAAACAAACTATCTCTTTCAATTATTCACAATCAAGCTAAACCCAAACAAACACAACAAGGTGCCTTATGCAACGTCAATGGGTGATTTTACTGATCATCATTTTGGTTTATCTACCAGTCTCGATTGATGCGACTGTGCTGCATGTTGCCATTCCCTCTTTAAACTCAGCACTCTCTTTGAGCAATAATCAAATGCTCTGGATCATCGACATTTATTCATTGGTGATGGCGGGATTATTATTGCCAATGGGAGCTTTGGGGGATCGGATTGGATTTAAACGTTTAATGATGCTTGGGGCGAGTATATTTGGCATCGCCTCATTATGTGCTGCATTTTCAAATTCGGCCGCACAACTGATTGGCGCACGGGTATTGTTGGCTTTGGGCGCGGCAATGATTATCCCAGCCACTCTTGCAGGTTTAAGGCATACTTTTGAAGATGAAAAACAGCGTAACTTTGCCCTTGGGATCTGGGGCACGGTCGGAGGTGGTGGTGCGGCAATTGGCCCTTTGGTGGGTGGATTTATATTAGAGCATTTCCATTGGGGTATGGTATTTCTGATTAATGTGCCGATTATCTTGGTGGTCTTGGTGATGATTTACTTCGTCGTGCCAAAGCAAAAATCTGACCCTAAACAGGCTTTAAATCTGATGCAGGCGCTGACCTTGGTCACTGCAATACTTCTGATCATTTATGCCATTAAAACGCTACTCTACGGTTTTAATCTCCCTAGCCTCGGCTGTTTAATCATCGGTGCATTATTATTACTGGCCTTTATCAGGCATCAGTTATCGACTGATCGCGCCATGATTGATTTTCGTTTATTTCAAAAACCCGTTATTGCCATCAGTATGGTGATGATTATTGTGGCGATGCTGGCTTTGGTTGGCTTTGAATTATTATTGGCCCAAGAGCTGCAATTTGTTTATGGATATAGTCCGCTGCAAGCCGGTCTATTTATCTTGCCCTTTATTATTGCCATTAGCGTTGGTGGCCCTTTGGCCAGCCTATTGGTAAATCGCTATGGTTTACGCAGTGTGTCGACTGCTGGGCTATTGTTCAGTGCAATCAGCTTTTGGGGCTTGGCGCAATTAAACTTTAAAACCGATCATTATCAAGCATGGGCATGGATGATTGTACTCGGCATCAATGTCGAGATCGTATTATTGTCCGCCACAGCAGCGATGATGTCATCCGTCCCCGCTGAAAAAGCCACTGCTGCAGGTGCGATTGAAGGTATGGCCTATGAACTCGGTGCAGGCCTAGGTGTTGCGATCTTTGGTTTATTACTGTCATTTTTTTATATGCAAAATATAATGTATCCAGCAGGATTAACCCCAACGGAGATCACGGCTCTCGGCCATTCCTTGGGGGAAACACTACAAGCAGTCCCGCATCTTGATCCACAACTTGCCGCACAAGTGACCCAATCGGCCTTTACTGCATTCAGTCACTCACACAGTAAAGTCATGTATAGCGCTGCGGGTTTATTTTTATTGTTGGCGATCTTTATTTGGCGCCGTATGCCAGTTCAAGCCTCTGCCAATGTTGAGTGTCAGGATCAGACTTAATCCGAATCATAGCCAAAGTCAGTCAGTGCTTCTCAGCAGCACTGACTTTTGAAATCAGGCTGATACAGCGTGAAAAAACGTGAATACTGGGCAATTAAAATATTTAGTTACACTATTAACCACCACCACAATTTATTAAAATATATATATCAATCAAATAATTATAAATAGTTCTGTTGGATTATCTTGTCGTTACCCAAGCTTCACAAATAAACTTATAAACCAAAATCTCTGAGAGATTCACACAGGGCTAAGCCTTATTGCCTCAGACATTCTAAATATATATGGGCTGAGAAATCATCGGGATTCAGTTTGAAATTTATGCGAAATATCAAGTATTAATATCGGTTTAGACCTGAGCACATTTCAAATTTCGCTGAGTGCAATCATATAAAAACCATAGATTTATTTGGATTCAATCGTGAGTTCGGGTGAGTTGAGCAGCTTATGCGGATCAGATTTGGGTGCATAAATTAAACTGATGATCAACAATCTGTCATCAAGCATTTTTATAATCAGGAAGTTATTCAACAAAATAGAAAATTAAGAATGATAGAAAATCCATCTCTACCTATGTATGACATCGCAATCGTTGGATTGGGTGCGACTGGCGTTAGTTTACTCAAATCAATCCAATCCTTTTTACATGAACAGAGTCTCTCACATTTAAAAATCGCAGTTCTCAGTGATAAGCAAAGTTTTGCGCGAGGCAAGGCCTTTGGAGAGGCCGAAGAAGTTCATCGGGTTAATACCCCACCCAATCTAATGTCAATCCAAGTCGAAGATCCTCAAGGTTTTGCATTATGGTTGAGTAAATCTGGCATTACCGATAAATACCCTCCGCGGCTGATCTATGCACAATATTTAGAAGCCATGTTTGAAGAAATTAAAAATGATGCTCATATTGATTTAACCCTTGAACAGCATGAAGTGGTGCAAATCGAAAGTATTGATACGGAATTGGCCAAGATTAGTTTAGCCAACCACAGTCAGCTCTATGCTCGGCGCGTCATTTTATGTTTGGGCAGCATTTATGAAACGCCTTATCCGCATATAGCAGACCGACTGATTATGCCCAATCAAATCAAAGATCACGACTTTGATCCAGACGATGAAATCGTGGTTGCAGGTACAGGGCTCACCGCCATTGACTGTATACGCTCATTGAGAAAAAAGGGCGTCAAAAAAGTGTATGTGTTTTCCCGCAATAATAAGTTGCCCACCCCGATCACATCGATGAATCGTTATGTGCCGCAATATTTTGTCTGGAATAATATTAAGCGCGAGCTTATCCAAACCAAGAAAGGCCGTAGGCTTAAAAAGCTCTTTATTATGCTGCACAAAGAATTTGCATTACTGGATAAAAATGAATTCGTCATCGCCGACCATTTGATCCGCCAAGAAAAATACCTCGATTATTTTAAATTTATCGTCGAACAAGCCCAGATTGGTGAATTAGCCATTCAAGATATTTTTGTTTCGACGCGTAATTTTGCCCATAAGATTTGGAAGATGCTCAGTGAAGAAGAACAAGTCGAGTTTCAACAACAATATAATGCGTTGTGGGCAGTATGGCGGCACCCTGTACCAATGTTTGTCATTGAGGAACTGACCCAACATATACGTCAGAAGTTGATTGAAATCGTCAAAGTCCATCGTATCGAACAACAGGGGCAGCATTTAATTCTACATTGTCCCCATGAACAGCAGATCAAAGTCAATTATTTGGTGGATGGGACTGGGGGAACCTCGCAGATTTCCAATACCACCAATCCACTGTTACGGCAAATGCTAGAGCAACAACTCATCCAAGCCCATCCCTGTGGCGGTGTTAGAGTGAATACCCTCAACTTTAAAGTGCAGAATAATGCAACCTTTCGGCATATCTATTGCCTCGGTCAATTGGCAAAGGGTGAGTTATTTTCAACCAATGCCTTTTGGTACAACAGTAAATGTGCAGGAGAATTGGCGTTTCTGTTAATGCATGAGTTTTTGACTGCAGCGGAGTAAAATGAAGTTCAGTTCCAGAGTCACTCACCACGATGAATTTAGTTTTAATCCCCGGTTTTATGCTCGATCATAGCCTTTGGCGCGATATGGACATTGCGCTGCATGACTTAGGCAATGTCCATTATGGCGACCTTGCACATGGTGACACGCTTGAAGCTATGGCTTTGCATAATCTTGCCCATGCACCAGATCAATTTGTGCTGATTGGGTTTTCCTTGGGGGGCTATGTGGCGCGTTATATGGTGAGTATTGCGCCTGAGCGGATCACGGCGCTGATTCTCATCGCAAGCTCAATGCGCGATGATGATGCCGCACAAAAAAGATCTAAGGCAGCTAGTGCCAAAGCGATCCAAGCTGCAAGTTATGCAGGACTGAGCGCCAGTGCAATACGCGCTTCAGTACATCCAAGTCGGCAACAAGACCACGCGCTGATTGAGCATATACGGAAAATGAGTATTCAGCTTGGCGCTGACACCTTTAGGCGACAGCTATTACTCGATCGAGAAAATATCCCAGTATTAGCAAGGCTATCCGAGTTCCCTGTACTGATCGTCGCTGCAGCCCAAGATCAATTACGCAGTTTGGCTGAAGCCAAAGATTTACAGCAGCAGTTTAGTCATGCGGATCTCAACATCATTGCTGATTCGGGGCATATGATCCCATTAGAGCAAGGCGATGCATTATCCAAGCGCATCGAAACATGGCTAGGCAACCATGTACTGCATTGCTGAGGACAAGGCTTAAACCTGTGCTCGCATTAAGGATTCGATATATTCATACAATTGTGCTGAAATCTCCAGATGCCCAAAACGCAATTTACTCCGACACTCCACCCACTCTGTATGTTGGTTAAGTTGCGCCAAGCTAACTTCAATCAATCCAGTTTGATAATCGACATCTCTGCGAAATGGTTTGAAATCAGGGCTCATCTCAGCTTGGTAAATTTCACCCTCTTGTACGGTACCAAGGGCGACTATTTTTTGACAGGCAGTAGTTTCTTGCATCGAAATTTTTGGGGCATAGTAGAGAAACTTGTCACCTGCCTGCATCCGTGTCAGCGGGGCTTTTTTACCATGATTTAACTGACTAAAACCACCCTCCACACCAACCATGACATGGTTTTTACATGCTACACCAATCCAATACTTCATTGATTCATATCCACCAAGCGCAGAAGTTGCTGATTAAATCCAGCTTGAGCTGTGGCCAATCCACCAAAAAATTCTTGATCAATGGCTTCAACTACCTGTAGTGCTTCCGCCAATATCGTTGCCCCTTGTGTTGTTAAGCGGACAACTTTGGCACGACTATCTATAGCTGATGGACTACGCAATAACAGCCGTTTATTTTCGAGATTGAGAATAATTTTAGATACGGTCATCACATCAATATCAGACTGGATTGAAATATCGACTTGTTTCACTTCAACCGACTGAGTTGTGAGATATCCCACCGCCGCCATGACGATAAACTGCGGATGGGTAATTTCAAGTGGATTCAAAGCTATTTTAATTTTACGGTGCCAAAGGTTATATACCCGTATAAAGGACAAGCCAATCGAGTCTTCAGCCCGAATATGTTGAGATGGAAATGCTGTATTTTGTGGGGATAATGACATAAAATAATTACACACAACATAGTAAGTGTGATTATTATAATCACACTTACTAAATTAATTCAACCCAACATATAGTCATCTAATGACTGCCAATATTTATCTTTAAAGATACGCACATCGATTTCAAACTGTGGCTGATATTTCGATTTCAATGCATTGATCACTTGAACTGGTTTTCTAAAATCTTTAGAGGCAAAGAATATGCTCCGGAGATTACTCCCCGTTTCATGACCAATATTTACATAGCCTTGTTCATAGTGAAGTTGCAGCTCTAGTTCATTTTCAAGCTGATTAAGCGCTAAAAAATCGCGTTGAGAAGGCATAAAATGTGACTCATTTCCTGCATAAGCAATCTCAATGACCATTAACCATGGGTGTGAAGGTTTTTTGTCCCAGTGTAATAAATGACTGTTCATTAATGCTGTGAGTAGATGACCATCTTCAGTGATTGCTTCTAAGACTTGATATTCATCATCCTCAGCATCCGTGGCATAGAGGTCATCTAAATACGCTTGTTGTTGTAATAAATCCGCGAGTTCCTGTTGTAGATATTGGATCGGCTTAGATGAACTATCAAACTCAGGTTGGGCGCAAATACTGTAATGATCAATAAGACTCAGTTTATCTAATTCGCCCAGTAACTGTTCTAAATAGATCGAAATCGCATCCATAAATACATCATGCTGTGCAGTGACATAATCAGGGTGAATAATGTGTAGATCAATGAAGTGCGCCTGATCTGGATCAAACTTAAATGCGTATTGAAGTTGATGTTGATTGAACGAATATCCTGAAATAGTCAGATCAATCATATTTAAATCAACAGCGGGTTGAAATGCCAAGATCTCCCAACCTGAAATCTCAGGTGCTGCATCTACCAAAGACTCAATCATCACGATATTCGCGATATTGCCCTGACATGAAAAGCACAATTGCTTTACGCCATCCTGCATCGTTTCAATGCGAAAACCAATTCCAGAATGGATTCTATTAACGACTGTACGGAGTTCTAGGCTAAACGTTTCGACTTGATCCTGAACCCAGTGATCTGGCTGAAACTGCACTGCGCGATTTATAAACCATTGCCAAAATTCTTGATAAAGTGCTTCAGCTTCATTGATGAGTTTAAGAGTTAAATCTGTGGTGACTGTATTCATGTTAAGCAATCATTTTTAATTTTTTTCAATATATTTCAAATAAATTAAATTTCTATGAAGGTTTTGAATCCGACCTGATCAATATTAATCATTCAAAAATACAGTGCACATGATTCAATCTCGCTTTAGGAGAGACCTATCCGTGACTCTGGACTCTCTTTTTAAATGTCGCCAAGCCAGTACTGGCTTGGCACTGCGGTCTCAATGGCAAACTGTATATTCTGTTTTTTTAAAAATAATTACTTGAATTTGTTGATCAAAATATCAGCGATAAGACTTTTTTTTCTTGATTAAATAGCTGAGGCTCAATAACAAAAACATAACATGCCCGATGAGCATGATGAGGATCGAGGCACTCCCACAACGTAGAATCGAATCATAAACCAGTTCTGTATAGTGAGTTGATTCTACCCATAGCTTGAGAAATAAATGCTGAATCAGCAACATCAAAAATATAACCAGAACATAAATAATCTTATTTTTAATCCATGACAGCAGCAAGATAAATAATAAACTCACCAGGCCTACCGTATAAAATGCAGCCGCATCTTCTCCTGCAGCGCCATTGATTTCTGAAATATAAGTAATGAGACTGTTTTCAGAATATAAGTTATATACACATAGACCGTGTGCATCGACAAAAAAGCCTGCACAGCCAGAAATAAATAAAAATAATAAAGCAGAATATCTAATCATGACGCCAAGTTAAACCCAGATCGTTTAATTTATAGTGCTGAGTCCGAAAGATTGTTGTTTCGAGTTGAATTATTCATCTTGGACTCGATCCTCATTTGTATATCTATCACTCGCCTATAGTAGCGTAATTGGATTTTAAAAGACTCAATTGCAGCTCGCACCAAAATAAAATTACAATATATTTGTAATACATGCCAATTCCAAGATATACACGATTATTGAATCAAATCTAATACACGAAAAAGTTGCGTTCATCGTTCTATATTTAAGACAAACGATTGCATGGGCGTGCTTTCACCAAGATATCCAAGCCTATAAAATCAACGCATTCATCACAATAAGAGCAAGCGCATGAACGTTTTTTTTCATCCTCAAGACAATCGTGGTCATGTCAAATTAGACTGGCTTGATACCAAGCATAGTTTCTCATTTGGCAGTTGGTATGATCCCCGATATATGGGTGTAGGCGCATTAAGAGTCATCAACGACGATACCATTGCAGCACATCGTGGCTTTGGCACTCATCCACATGACAATATGGAAATCTTAACCTGCGTACTCTCTGGAACCATCTCTCATCAGGACAGTATGGGTAATCAACGCCAGATCTCGGCAGGTGAATGGCAATTGATGAGTGCAGGTACGGGCGTGCGTCACAGTGAAATCAACCAAGGTGATGTTCCTGTACATATGTTACAGATCTGGATCCAACCCAACATCCAAAATGCCGAACCCAATTATCAACAAATTCAGTGTGACCCGAAGCAGCACCCCAACCAATGGCACCTGATCGCAGGTCCAAAGGCCGATGCAAAAATGCAGATACGTCAACATGCTGAAGTAAAAACTGCATTTATCAGCCAAGGCCAACAACTCCCAATCAACACACGCCACCATATCAACTATGTACACCTCATCAGTGGTCAGGTACGCATCGGCGAACATCGTTTAAATCCTGGTGATGCTTTGGCTTTTACAGCCGATACACAGATTGAAGCCTTAGCCGATAGTCAAATGATCTGGTTTGATCTAGCAGAGTAAAGTTCAACACCCAATCAGAGACAGCCACCATTCTATCTATTTAGATAGAATGGTATCTTTATCTATATAGAATTTACAATTACAAAAACCAAAAACACACGACCAAAAAGTTAATATAAATAATTATTCACTTTAAATTCAACAGATTAATAAAACAAAATCCACTCGCCATTAAAAGTTGGCACGCTCGCTGCAATGTATAGGAGGAACATCGTGGGATGTATCACATTCTCCTGCTTGCAAACGCTTGGCAGGCAGGTTTAGAAAAGGATTAAGAGATGAATATGCCAATCGATCAACAAATTGAAAAACAAGCTGATAACCAACGTCATTACAACATTATCCAAGATAGTAAAGGTGTGCCGATTAAGATGTGGACCAAAGGGGTTCATGTGGATGAGAACGCAAAAACACAATTATTAAAAGCAGCGCAAATGCCCTTTATCTACAAATGGATGGCCGTGATGCCTGACGTACATGTGGGGATTGGTGCCACCATCGGTAGTGTGATTCCCACCAAAGGTGCCATTATTCCTGCCGCAGTCGGTGTAGATATTGGTTGTGGCATGATGGCGGCACGTACCAGCCTCAACGCCTCTGATTTACCTGATAATTTGATTGGCCTTCGCCACGAACTGGAACGCCTCATCCCGCATGGTATGACCAAAGGCCGTGGACGTCGAGATCGTGGATCTTGGGAAAATACCCATCAACGGGTGGATGAGGTTTGGGCCGAGTTAAAGACCGACTTCGATTATATTTGTGCCAAGCACCCACGCTTTAAAAACACCAACAACCATAAACAGTTAGGAACTTTAGGAACCGGCAACCATTTTGTGGAAATCTGCTTGGATGAACACGATCAGGTCTGGATCATGTTGCACTCAGGTTCACGCGGTGTGGGAAATGCGATCGGAAATTACTTTATAGAGCTCGCACGTCAAGATATGCAGAAGCACTTTATCAATCTCCCTGATCGTGACTTGGCCTACTTGGTTGAAGGTACCGAACATTTTGATGATTACTGGTTTGCTGTGGGTTGGGCACAACGCTTTGCTATGAAAAACCGTGAATTGATGATGGAAGCGGCTGTGGTGGCATTGAAAAACATTATACCCAAGCCTTTTAATGCCAAAGTTGAGGCGGTGAATTGCCACCATAACTATGTCGATAAAGAGGAGCATTTTGGTACTGAAGTCTTGGTTACACGTAAAGGTGCTGTACGTGCACGCTTCGGTGAATATGGAATCATTCCGGGGTCTATGGGTGCCAACTCATTCATTGTGCGTGGTAAAGGGAATCAGCAATCCTTCTGCTCATGTTCACACGGCGCAGGCCGTATGCTCAGCCGTACCGAGGCCAAAAAACGCTATACCGTAGCAGATCAAATCGAACAGACCCAAGGGGTTGAATGTCGTAAGGATGCTGAGGTGATCGATGAAATCCCTTCAGCCTACAAACCGATTGAAGATGTGATGCAAGCGCAAAGCGACTTGGTTGAAGTGGTCTATACCTTAAGACAAGTGGTGTGTGTAAAGGGCTGATACATAGGGCATGGCAGGTTCAACTCCCGCCATCGCCTCCAAGAATCACAATTGCATGCTCTATAACAGCACGCAGCATTTTATTTAGAGTACCCCATGGATATACAACAACAATTAGCCCAGTTAATTGAAGAAGCCTACACCCTGTTTGCAGCTTATCCTTTAGGGCAAAAAATTGCGGTCTGCCACGAATTTGTGTGTTGCTTACAGCAATCGGATATTGATTTATTACATAGCACACCAGTACGAGAACTCGATCGACGGGTGATTTATGAATATCTCGATGCAGGTGCTGGCGAGGACGATGTATTATTGGCGCAGCAAATGAAGCACCTACTCCCAAGAGTTTTAGATCTATTGCTGCAAGGTGAACGACTTGCACATAGCACAGAAATTATATTTGCTAAATTACATTGTGAATTAACCGAAGTCTGGACAGCAACTGAAATCGAGTTTATGCAGCGTTTTGCATTATGTTATTTTCAATATAAAGCTTTGCATCTCGTAGACCATGACCTTGCAACTGATGATTTTCTTGATTGCATCATTATAATGTTTAATACGGCAGGTTTAGAAATATCCACATTATTAGATCAATGGTTAATACTTTTAGAATATCCTCAAGTCATGCTGGATTTTATCAACATTATAAAATGCTGCTTGAACGATGGCGTATATGATCAAAGTTATGCTGACGAGAAACTCCAGAAGCAAATCACGGCATGGTTAAAACATCCACAGCACCGTAGCAAGATACTCATCCAGTTAATAAAACTCGCTGAGTCGAATGATTTAACTGAACATCAACGCTTAGACTTACTTCAGGTCATGGATCAATTGAAACTCAATTGAGCACATTGCTCGATATATTTTCCAACCTTAAAACTGAATATGATGAATACACTGAAACAAACTAAAAAAATGATTCAAATCGATGGCTCTATCGGTGAAGGTGGTGGGCAGATTTTGCGTACCGCCCTAGCACTCTCGATGATTACCGGAATCCCTTTTGAATTAATCAATATCCGAGCCGGCCGTAAAAAACCCGGTTTAATGCGCCAACACTTGGTTTGTGTGCAAGCCTCAGAACGGATTAGCCATGCCAGCGTTGATGGTGCCACACTGCACTCACAGCGTTTGCTGTTTAAACCGCAGCAGGTTCAAGCTGGACATTATGACTTTCATATCGGTTCCGCAGGCAGCACCACCTTGGTATTACAGACGCTATTGCCAGCATTATTGCTGCAAGATCAAACCAGCCAGCTCAGCATCCACGGCGGTACACATAACCCTTTGGCACCGAGTGCTGACTTTATCGCGCATTGCTTTATTCCTGCCCTGAATCAACTTGGTGCCGAGATCAACTTTAAGTTGCAACGTGCTGGTTTTTTTCCTATAGGTGCGGGTCAAATTGATATCCAGATCCAACCGTGGCAGCAGCGCCTTGCGTATAGCAAACTGAAACGCAGCACTCTGATCTCCAGTCGTGCCTATGCAGCAGCGTTAAATCTATCCCCCGATATTGCACAACGTGAACTGGAGGTATTGGGCAAAAAACTGGATCTGACTGAAAAAAGCCAACAGTATTTAAATGGTATCAGCCAAGGCAATAGTGCCTTTGTCCACCTCGACTATGCCGATCACCAACAGGTGTTCAGCACCTTGGGAGAAAAGCGCAAAACTGCAGAACAGGTGGCCAAAGATTTGGCAACACAAGTTAAGTCTTATCTAGATTCAGGCGCTGTGGCAGATGAGTATCTGGCGGATCAACTATTACTGCCCTTGGCTTTGGGTCGTGGTGGTGAATTTAGCGCACAAGTCATCAGTGAGCATACCCGTACCCAAGCCGAAATGATCCAGCGCTTTTTGGACTGCAATATCGAGTTTGAAGCCCTGCCAAATGGTATTTGGAAAGTTAAGGTCATCGCTGCACATCTTCCGACGATCTAAATCGCATGCTTCGGTAAACCGCGCCACCCCAACCATTACGCGACGATAACAATAGCTGCTCGATGTACGAGTGGGTGGCTATGATGACCCTTGCTGTTGTGGCCCTTATTGTTATGGCATTTGCTGTTATGGCATTTGCTATGATGGCCCTTACGGCAGTCCCTCTGGCATGGTCAAATAACTAAAGCCAAGCAGCAGTACTGCGATGAAAAACAGCCAGATCGAACTCAGGCGGCTAACATTTTCACAAAATGGCACCCATGCAATTGAGCGTGGATAGGCCAAGACCAACAAGCCGAACAGGATAAAGACTAAAGCTAAACGTCCAGCCAATAGGAATGCAGTGTAATTTTCATAGGTGAAGAAACTATAATCCATTCGGGTTCTCCCTTGCGCTATTGTTGTTGTTTTTAAGCGGATCGATCTTTTCTTGGCTCAGTGTGTCTGGCTCAGTTTTGGCGATGTTGGTCGGGCTGTTCACAGTGAGTTAAATCAGTGAATGGATGCGCATTCAGCTGTATTGAAAATGTATTTAAGTAGCCCCTAGATCGAATCAAACCGTATTCAAGCCTCCTTTGCCTGATTACAATCTTATGCAGACAGCAACATAAAAAAAAGCCTTTTCACACTTAATTTCATCCTTGGCCACAACATAAAACAATACCCATTGAATCCGATCGATTTAAGGAAAAAGCCATGCACAATGTACAACTGCTCATTAACGGTCAATCACGCCCAGCGAGTTCAGGCAAAACCTTTAAACGCATCAGTCCCCTCGATGGTTCAGTGGCGGCTATTGTCGCTTCAGCTTCACTCGATGATGTCGATCATGCCATCGAATCCGCACATCGAGCCTTTGCCGAATGGTCTACGCTCGCCCCCACCGAACGCCGCGCCCGCCTGCTTAAAGCCGCAGACCTGATGGAGCAACGTACGGCACAGTTTACGCAAGTCGGTATTCAGGAAACCGGTTCAACTGCGGCATGGTATGGCTTTAATGTGCAACTGGGTGCCAATATGCTCCGTGAAGCCGCGGCCATGACCACACAAATCACGGGCCAACTGCTGCCCTCGGATATTCGCGGCAATATTGCGATGGGCGTTCGGGCCCCCTGTGGCGTGGTGGTGGCGATGGCACCATGGAATGCGCCGATCATCTTGGCGGTACGCGCCATTGCCATGCCCTTGGCCTGTGGGAATACCGTGGTGCTGAAGAGTTCAGAATCCAGTCCAACCTTACACCGTATGGTGGCGGAGATACTGCATGAGTCCGGCATAGGCAATGGCGTAATCAATGTCATCAGCCATGCTGCGGAGGATGCCGCACAAGTGGTCAGTCGTTTGATTTCGCATCCACTGACCAAGCGGGTGAACTTTACGGGCTCTACCCGTGTTGGCAAAATTGTTGCACAAGTTGCAGCGCAATATCTGAAACCTGTGTTGTTAGAACTCGGAGGCAAATCCCCGGTGGTGATATTGGCTCAAGCCGATCTTGATGCGGCGGTCAATGCAGTGGTGTTTGGTGCCTTTATCAATCAAGGGCAAATTTGCATGTCCACCGAACGGGTATTGGTCGATGAAGCCATTTCTGCCAGATTTATCGAAAAGCTGATCGACAAAACCAAAACCATCCACGCAGGCCACCCACTGACCAGCGCCGCAACCTTAGGTCTAATGGAAAGTCGCCGTGCCGCAGAACATGCACATGCGCTGTTACATGATGCCCAACTCAAAGGGGCGCTACTGCCCTTGGGTATCCAGATTCAAGATACCCTGATGCAACCGACCTTGGTGATTAACATCACCCCAGATATGCGCCTATATACTGAAGAATCCTTTGCGCCGATTTGCACCATTCAACGCTTTAATGGTGAAGATGAGGCTGTGGCCTTGGCCAACGACAGTGAGTTTGGATTGGCTGCTGCGGTGTTTAGCCTTGACTTGGCACAAGCTTGGTCAGTGGCGAATCGGATCGAGTCAGGAATCTGCCATATCAATGGCCCCACCGTACAGGATGAGGCCAATATGCCTTTTGGTGGGCTAAAGCACAGTGGCTATGGTCGCTTTGGTGGGCAGGCCGCGATTGCTGAATTTACCGAGTTACGCTGGATCACGATGCAAACTGCGCCGCGACATTATCCGTTTTAGCCTTGATTGATTTTATCGGTTGCGTTGCATTACCACGGAGTTATAAATACACCCATTCAACGACACCCTTTCAACAACCATGATTGCTGATCAGCGTTGGCTTCATGGGTACTGACAACTTGGCTTCATTGAGTACCGCATTGATCTGAGTCTGCATATTGCCGAGGTGGTTTTCTGGCTGAAACAATGCATCGATCTGCGCTGCGGAGAGATAAGGCCTAAGCGTTTCACAGTGTAGAATGAGCATCTTTAAATGCTTGTGTTCAATCTTGGCCTGTTGGCAACAGCGTCGCACCTGATCTTCGGCTACTGAGCGACCTATCTGCGGGGTCAACGCGTTTATCACGGTCTCAGCCATCATCAAACCATGACTGATCTCGATATTGGCGAACATCTGCATCGTATGCGGTTTCAGTCCCTGCAAAACGTCAATACCATGCATCAATGCACCTGAACACAGCTTAAAGATTTCAGGGATCGCCAACCATTCCAATTGCCAATGACTGAGACTGCGCTCATGCGCTTGAGCCAAGCCCTGATACAGGCTACAGATCAGCAGTGGTACGCGCTGTGCAGCAGTCAAGATGGCTGCGCTGGCCACCGACTCATGTTGATGTGGCGAGTTCCATGCTGCTCCATTAGCTTGAGACATCGGTTGCGTCAACTCATCAATTTCAGGTTGCATCAGCAAGGACCAATCCTGTGCCATTTTCCCCATATTGCCCACGATGATGCCGAGTAAACTGGCCATCTCCACCATACGATCCCGTTCACTGTGCCAACTACAGCTTGGCGCTGCCAATTCGAGTTGTTGAGCAAAGGCAACCAAAACCGCAGTGGCTTGATCTTGCAATGTCGCCAAAGTGCCCACCGACCCACCCAACTGTGCGCTAAAGATCCGCGCTTTAATCTCAGTCAATCGATCCAAGTCTCGTCTTAAGCTACTGGCCCAACGTGCGGCTTTATAACCAAAACTCACGGGCAAGGCATGCTGCGATTCCAAGCGTCCAATCATGATTTGCTCACGATACTGACGCGCTAAATTCAGGCAAATGCAATACGCATGCTGCAACTGCTGTACCACCACATGAAAAGCGTCTCGCGCTTGTAATATGCAAGCGGTATCCAGAATATCTTGACTGCTTGCGCCCCAATGCACATAGCTTGCCGCCGCTGGATCGACTTGTTTGACTGCAGCCGTTAATTGCTGCACAAAAGGAATGGCAATATTTCCTGCAACCGCGCTGCAGCTATACAATTGTTCAAAATCAAAAGCATGAATCCCCTGATCATGCACCACCTGCTGGATGATCTGTGCTGCTTGGTATGGAATGACCCCCACTTGGGCTTCGGCGTGTGCCAATGCAACCTCAACTTGGAGCAAATAGCGAACCAAGGCTTGATCGGAGAAAATTTCGCTCACGGTGGCATGATAAAAAAGGCTGGCGTGTAGTTTGCTCATCATCGTTATTCCTTTAACGGTTGAGTACGGGCCAGCATCAAAAAAACACAACCCTTTAGCGCCAACCCGACGACATGGTTGAGTCTAGTTTTATGCTTATTTTGTGGTGGTTTCTATCGACAAAAGGTAACGATGCTAAAGTGGAGTCCGTTTAAGCATAAGCTTCCTAGCGATTATCTAGATGACCTTTCTCAATTGCTCAATTCCAACTAATGTTTGATTACTCGATCGCAATGCTTGACAGCTTAATGGGCTCACCTCCACAATGAGTTATACAAAAATATAACTTTAAAGTGAGTATGCAATGATTCACACCAGCCTAAGAAAAGTCGGTGGTTCAGTCATGTTGGCTGTACCTCCTTCCCTGCTTAAATCATTGGGTTTAGAGGCAGGCAAAGAAGTGACATTACAGATTGAAAATGGAAAATTAGTCGTTGAAGCCAAGAAAAACATCAGCTACCCATTGGAAGATCTATTAGCTGAGCATCAATCGATGGATCTAGAGCATGATGCTTGGGATGGACTGCAAGCAGTAGGTAGAGAGGAACCCTAGTGGAACGTGGTGATATTTATTTAATTTCTTTAGATCCAACCAAAGGCCATGAACAACAAGGCAAACGCCCTGTTCTGGTGATCTCTCCAAAAGCATTTAATATTGTCACTCAACTGCCGATCGTACTTCCCATCACGACCGGCGGTAAATTTGCACAAAACATAGGCTTTTCAGTCGTGCTTAAAAGTAGTACAACGACTGGTATTGTGCGTTGCGACCAACCCAGATCACTTGACTTTAAAGCACGACATGCCATCTACTTAGAAAGCATCGACATACAGGTTTTGGATGAAGTCATGGCTCGCTATTTAGCAATATTTGAAGATCAAAAATAATCAATTTCAATACGCTACTCAACAAGCAACAACACTCAAACCAGCATCTATTCCTGCCACTGACCCACTTTGATCGCAGGATCAGCTTTGAGGCTATTTTCCACCGCATGGGTCAATTGTTTGACGATGCTCTGGGTTTCGATCTTACTAAACCAACCTTGATCTTCATCGGACTGAACATTGATTTCACACATCAATTGCCCATTTTCCTGCGCCCGACAACTCACGCCCAAGGCCACAGGATGATCATCAACATGCACACTTACCCAATCCGTCCCTTGTGTAGATTCGGTTTCAAAGCCATATTCAGAAAGTTTTTTTGAGAGTAGTTCAGCGACATATTGCTGGGTCACGGGCACTTGCTGATCGCTCACTTGATCATTGAGTCGATCATCGTGGGCATCATTGGCATCATGGTTTTGATTATTGTGGAGATGCGTCTGACAGTTGGCAATGAAGGCTAGCTTTTTCATAAGATCTTCCAATGGCTTATTTATTGTATGGTTTTAGAATAAGCAATTCAAAGCAAACAGCCAAGTCTAAACTTGGCTGTAATGTAAAAAAATAGGTGTTTTACAGCTAAAGTCTTAGTCGACTTCACTGACTTGAATGGCTAGACCTGCTTGGTTGGCCAATTGGGTAAAACTTGGGAAACTGGTTGCAACAGTTTCGGTACCAAGAATGGTGATTTCACCTGAACTGCGTAAGCCCGCCATACTAAAACTCATGGCAATACGATGGTCATGATGGGATTCGACTTCACCACCCTTAAAGATATTTGACCAATCGCCCGCTTTGCCCTGACCTTGAATGATAATGCCATCTGCAGTCGGAGTGCATTCGATTCCCATAGTGATGAGGCCATCGGCCATGACTTGGATACGATCCGATTCTTTGACGCGCAGTTCAGCCGCGCCAGTCAAGATGGTTTCACCTTCCGCACACGCCGCAGCAATAAACAACGCCGGAAATTCATCAATCGCCAAAGGCACTTGATCTTCAGGAATATGAATCCCTTTCAGGGTACGACTACCACGGATACGAATATCTGCAATCGGCTCTCCACCCGCCAAACGTTGATTTGCAACAGTCAGATCAGCACCCATTTGTTGTAGGATTTCGATAATACCGGTACGGGTCGGGTTAATGCCCACGCCTTGCAAAGTCACATCTGCATTTTCACTGATCGCCGCACCCACCATAAAGAAGGCTGCTGAGGAAATATCCGAAGGCACTTGGATTTGGGTTGCAGTTAATTTACCGCCACCCTGTAAAGAGATCCGATTACCTTCTGTTTTCACTTCATAACCAAAGGCACGTAACATACGTTCAGTATGGTCACGAGTCGGTTCAGGTTCAGTCACTGAGGTTTCACCAGCAGCCCAAAGCCCTGCCAACAAGATCCCTGATTTGACCTGTGCAGACGCCATCGGCAAATCATAATGCACACCTTGCAATGCTGCTTTACCGCTAATCGAAACAGGTGGCGTACCTCGCTCACCCGTGGTTTGAATCAAAGCCCCCATCGCACGCAACGGTTTGGCGACACGCTCCATCGGACGTTTAGACAACGAGGCATCGCCTGTCATCACTGAGTCGAATTGTTGCGCCGACATCATTCCCGCCAACAAACGCATTGAAGTACCCGAGTTACCCATATACAAAGCACCTGCTGGCGCTTTAAGCCCATGCATCCCCACACCATGAATGGTCACTTCGCCATTCTTCGGTCCTTCAATACTTACGCCCATATCACGGAACGCTTGCAAGGTGGCCAATGCATCTTCGCCTTCAAGAAAGCCTGTTACATGCGTGGTGCCTTCAGCAATCGCGCCAAACATGATCGAGCGATGAGATACAGATTTGTCACCCGGAATCGTAAACGTACCATTAAACGTATGTGATCCAGGGAGGATGCTAAATTGTTGGGTCACCTTGGTCTTCTCCATAAGCGGTTTCTGCGCGAGCATATGATTAAAATGTTGTCTGGCAGCTTTGGCATGTCCGAGCAGCCCCATTAATGCATGTGAATCTTCAGATGCGATCAATTGACGCAAGGTTGCCAGTTGGGTTTCAAAGCCATCAACAGCATTGAGTATCGCGGTTTTATTGGCAAAAAATATGTCATGCCACATTTGTGGATCACTGGCTGCAATTCGGGAAAAATCACGAAAGCCACCCGCGGCATAACGAAAAATATCCAGATTGTCTTCACGGTTGGCCAATTGCTCAACCAAGTTAAATGCCAACAGATGGGGTAAATGGCTGGTATGTGCCAAGACTTCATCGTGTTTATAGACATCCATGCAGATTACATCGGCCGCTGCAGCGCTCCAAAGTTGGGTCAACTTGTCTACTGCCCACGGCGCACTGCTCGGCAGTGGCGTCAAGATAACTTTGTGCTGGGCAAACAAATCTACTCGTCCAGCATGCACCCCAGTATGCTCAGCCCCTGCGATCGGATGACCTGGGACAAAGCCTGCGGGTAACTGTTCACCGAAGACGGCATGTGCCGCTGCGACGACATTGCCCTTGGTACTGCCCACATCGGTAAGGATCACCTGTTCAGACAAATACGGTTGGATACTGCGTAGTGCTTGTTCGGTGGCACGTACTGGCAAGGCCAGTACCACCAAATCAGCACCTTGCACCGCATCACTGGCGAGGCGATAACCGGCATCGATGAGGCCCAAAGCTTTGGCATCGGCCAAGGTTTTTTCTGAACGAGTCGAAGCCACGACTTCGACTGCCAAATGTTGTTGTTTGATCACGCGGGCCAGACTTGAACCAATCAAGCCCAGACCAATAAATGCGACTTTTTGAAATAACGGTTGAGGCATAACAGTGACTTATAGCACCGCTGCTGGGTAAGAACCCAAGACACGTACTTCTTTAACCAAGGGACGAATATCTTCAATCGCGGCCTTGACGTTATCTTGCTCAACATGCCCTTCTAGATCGATAAAGAACACATATGCCCATTTCTCAGGTAGGGCTGGACGAGTCTCGATACTGGTCAAGCTGATCTGATGTTTGGCAAAGGGCGCCAAGATATCCAGCAAAGCACCGGCACGATCATGTGCAGAGATCAACAATGAGGTTTTATCATTGCCGCTTTGTGGCACTTTCTCACGACCAATCACCAAGAAACGGGTGGTGTTTTCAGGATTATCTTCGATATTGCTATGTAAAATTTCGAGATCATACAAAGTCGATGCCACATCTGACGCGATTGCAGCAGAATGCCATTCATTACGAATACGACGTGCTGCATCGGCATTGGAGTTCAACGCCACACGCTCAATACCAGGATAATGCGCATCTAACCATTTACGGCACTGCGCCAAGGTTTGTTGATGGGCATAAATCTGTTTAATACTGTCTTTACGGGTGTTGCTTGAAACCAAAAATTGGTGATGAATACGCAATTCAACTTCACCAATCACATTCAAATGTGAGGATTTAAAACAATCCAGGGTGTGATTAACAATCCCTTCAGATGAGTTTTCTACAGGCACCAAACCATAATGCGCACTGCCCGCTTCAACTTCACGGAACACTTCATCAATGGTCGGCAAAGGACGGATCAAGGCATCTTGACCAAAGTGCTTCAATACAGCCGAATGGGTATAGGTCCCTTCTGGCCCAAGGAAAGCAATACTTTGTGGTGCTTCTAGCGCCAGACAAGCAGACATGATTTCACGGAACAAACGCGCCATGGTCACATCAGAGATGGGGCCTTGATTGCGTTCCATCACACGGCGTAACACTTGGGCTTCACGTTCCGGTCGATAAAACTTCGGATTCTCTTCGACTGCAAATTTCGCCTGCGCAACCGATTCCGCCAAAGTCGCACGGCGATTGATGAGTTGTTGAAGTTGCTGATCTACAGCATCAATTTCTTCACGAATTTGATCAAGATCAAGAGAAGTCGAGTTAGGTTGACCGTCATGGACCATATGGAATACTGCCCTATTTAAATGTTGAATTTAAAACCAAAATGAGTATATCAAGACTTAGCTTTCAAATGTTACGCAAAAGATTTTATCTTGCACTGATTTTATACGTGCTCAAGCGCACACTTGCAACACTTTGAGCATATTTGAAATAACGCATTACAACAAACAGAGTTGTATACATCGCTAAAACTTTTGACACCCGCCACGTTTAACCCTATAAATGACTGAAACTACTTTAAATCCATATAATTATCATGAATATATCGCGCAGTTTTTCTTATTTGCTCTGCGGCGCCATCACGCTGACTGGTTCAATTGGGCTTGCAGCAGCACAGAACACGCCAGTGACAGTTGAAAATGCCCAAGTCATCGCCTATTTCTCTGCACCAATAAAAGGAAATAGTGAATTAGTATCACAAGCAGTTGCGCATGGTTATTATCGGATCTTGATTAAAGAGGACAAAAATGGCTACCTGATTCAGGACTTCTATCAGGACAACAACCGCAAGCAGACGGATCCAATCTATGTCACAGACCCTGCGGATTTAACCAAATCTGGCCCTGAAACATTGCTTGGGAAGCTTAAGCAATATTATCCGAGTGGCAAGCTGTACAGTGTTGCCCAATTCACCGATCAGTATGAATTCATTCATTACAAAACGTATTTTGAAAACGGTAATCTGCAAACGAAATTTGATCATTTCCATGACACCTCATATCAAACCTATTGGTATCCCAATCAAAAACTGGCACTAAAAATTAAACTTAAGGATTATGAACAGGTCTTGAGTGCCTCAGGATGGAAGGCGGATGGTACACGCATTGCAGCTGAGCACTGTTTTAAGCAAAAAAAAGTTAACATCAAAGATAGTACTGATCAATGCCTAGCGTTATTGCAAAAACTCGATACAGAAGAAAATGCTCGCTTTGATCAAATGCACCAAATTAAATGATGTTGAGGCCATTAGCAGCGAACGATCTCATTACATCCACGCTGCAATGCCAAACAAGTTGATGTATTGCTGCGAACAGATTTAGTTGAATATCCAACTCAGTCTCATGGCGGATCTGATTGTTTACACTGACTAATGAACAATTCAAGGAAATGTTCAATAAATAATCGCGGAACGGTTTAATTCACGCAAAAAGCCCCATTCACTAGAACGGGGCTCCCACATAAGACTTAAGTAATTTATTTAAATCAAATTAATAAAGATATTTAGCATAACCTATATCATGTTAATTTTAGAAAATCTTAAACTGTCTTAATACGACAGAACCGTTTAAAACCTGTATGTCTCTGGATTATAGATACAGCTTATGAAAAAGAATGATATTCAACATCCAAGAAGCCTGATAAAAGCTACATTAATTTCCTCTTTCGTAGCTCCTTTGCCTTTTGTAGCAAC
The DNA here is from genome assembly GCF_004345325.1 of Acinetobacter calcoaceticus. GTDB lineage: Bacteria > Pseudomonadota > Gammaproteobacteria > Pseudomonadales > Moraxellaceae > Acinetobacter > Acinetobacter calcoaceticus_D. Next base: position 122,678 of record NZ_SLVJ01000009.1, on the reverse strand, counting down.
GGTTTTAGCAAACCTTATAATGATGGAAGATTTTCAGCTGCCCGAATTGATTCAGACATTAGGTCTTCTCTTAGCCATTATGCTATTTGCTCTTCCTTTTACCTGTACCATAAATTTTGTACTAGTATTACCTATGGCTCTTTTACTTAGTAGAATAAATTCTCTATCCGCAATCTATTTGTGTTTATGGTGTTCTGTAATAGCATTTCCTGCCTTCGCTATATATATGACAATACTTAATGGTGGATCAACTAGAGAATTTGATTTTTTAGCAATCACTCTAGCCACACTTTGTGGGCTAAGTTCTGGAATCGTATTTTGTCGAATTGCTAAGATTCGATTAAAACCCCATGATTTAACATAATGGCTGTTATGCGAAACACACCTATAACTCCAAAATAGAAATGTCCGGTTTCCCCAAAGTAAAAATGTCCGCTTTAGAATATTAATTTTCCATGATCTTCATCAGCGTTAAAATCTTAATCAATATGGATTAACAACTCGCGGGGAAAAGATAAAAAGACCTGTTTAAGGCAAAACATAAACCAGTTTGGTATTGCACCGCAGAGCGGATGCAACAAGAGCAATGAACTCTATAAAGAGGGTTACTCATTATTCTTATACGGACACTAAGTTGAGTATTTAAATTGGTAATGCTCCCTAAAAATTATAAAGCTTGTCGATAGCATCAAGCGTGTAAGATTTTTCGCATGAAAACTTTGAATGGAGTACTTAACGATGACGAGAATATTTATACTGGTGTTCGTCGTAGGGCTTTTGAGCGCTTGTCATAAGCTTTCATCAGCTGATCAGTCAAAGACGCAACAATTACAAGCCATGTACTTTAGTGAGCAGACTTAGGCACAATTTTCTTGGCAGTTGATCGAGGCAACAGATGCTAATAGTCAACGTATAGATGCGTTATTTTTGGCTTCAAAACCAAACCAACCCATCACGCTAAAATTTTCAGAAAAGACGCTGTATATTGGTCATTTGTTTTGTAATATAAATTCGATTGGCATTCATTTTAAGGGCAATCGTTTATATGCTGAACAGCCGATTATAGCCACAATGATAGGCTGTCCTGATGATATCACCTTACGTGAAAGTACAATGATACAAGATATTCTGGTGAATGATCCTGCATTGTATCTTCAATCTCGGCAGGGACAGGTACAACTGATTATCAAAACGCCCAAAAAAGATAAATTGATTTTTAGTGGTGTTCAAGTCAACAAGTAATCTAAATTCGTGTAGTTTACTGATGAAAATCATGCGATAAAGTTCTATATGAGGAAGCCCAACGGAGTGTTGGGCTTCTTTGTTTTATGAGTAGTGTATCAGTCCTAATTAACGCCCAAGCATACCGCGTGCCACAATTTCTTTCATGATCTCGTTGGTACCGCCATAGATACGTTGAATCCGTGCATCGATAAAGAAGCGTGAAATTGAGTATTCAGACATATAACCATAGCCACCAAACAGTTGTAACAGATTATCGGCCACCTTCATCTGCATATCCGTACTAAAGGATTTCAGCGCTGCTGCGGTCTCGACATCGAGCTTACCTTGTTTATACAACGCCAGATTTTGATTATAAAATGCTGCCGTTGCCAATTCATCAATCTTGGCCTGTGCCAATACAAAGCGGCTATTTTGAAATTGACCGATCGCTTGACCAAAGGCTTGACGTTCTTTGACATACGCCGTGGTGATATCAATTGCACCTCGAATCGCACCCAATGCGGTTGCGGCAATGGCCGTACGCTCACGCGGCAACTCTTGCATCAAATAGGCAAAGCCTTGACCAGCCTGACCCAAGATTTGATCCGCTGGTACTTTGACATTGTCATAAAACAACTCAGAGGTATCTTGCGAATGCAGCCCGATTTTGTCGAGATTGGTGCCCTTTTTAAAGCCATCTAAATGAGTATCCACCAACAATAGCGACACGCCTTTGGCTCGCGCTTGTGGATCTGTTTTTGCCGCCAAGACCACCAAGTCTGCATGTTGACCATTAGAAATAAACGTCTTAGAACCATTTAACAGATAATGATCGCCTTGCAAGATGGCACTACTGCGCATGGCTTGTAAGTCTGAACCCGCACCTGGCTCGGTCATCCCAATTGCACCCACCACTTCACCAGTGACCATCTTGGGCAACCAATAGTGTTTTTGTGCCTCATTGGCGATATGTAAGATATACGGTGCGGCGATTTCAGAATGGCAAGAAATCGCGGTAGACAATGAAGCAAAGCCGGCACGCGCGGATTCTTCAATCAGCATTAATGAATATTCGGTTGCTACGCCATAGCCACCGTACTCTTCAGGTACATCGACACAGAGAAAGCCATTTTCACCCAAGCTGTTCCACACCGAACGTGGCATGATGCCCTCACGTTCCCATTGCTCATAATGCGGCGCAATGTGTTCATTCATATAGCGTTTAAAATTATCGCGAAAAAGCTCTAAATCTGCATCATAGGCCAGCATATCGATATCCTTGGGGTTATTGTTTTTTGAAGTCTCGCAGCATGCTAATCATTTTTTAACCGACTGTCATGCCTTTATTAGAATTCTAGACCCGACGGTCATAAGCCTAATAAAGCTTTGACAGACATAGCCACAAAAAACCCAAAGCCAACCTCCGTCAGCTTTGGGTGATATTCAAACTAGTACTTATGCCATAGTGCAGCTCTGCATTAACAATGACGCATTAACTTAGTCTTTACCGAGGCTTAGTCTTTGTAAATGCTTAGTCTTTGCAGAGGCTTAGACTTTTTGCATAGCAGACTCTAAGACCGGTTCTTGTTGATTGTCTTGATCATCGTCCTTGTCTTCAAGCATCATTCTGCGATCGACTTCATCTGGATTGTTCAATGCAAAATGTAATTGCTTTTCATCCAGTGCACCAACCCATTTAGCAACCACGATGGTCGCCAAACTGTTACCGACCAAGTTGGTCAAGGCACGGGCCTCAGACATGAAACGGTCTATACCCAAGATCAAGGCCAAACCTGCCACTGGAATATGCCCCACTGCCGCCAAAGTCGCTGCGAGTACGATAAAACCAGAACCGGTCACCCCTGCTGCACCTTTAGAAGAAATCAACAGTACCGCAAGTAAGGTCACCTGATGCCAGACATCCAATTGGATATTCATGGCTTGCGCAATAAAGATCGCCGCCATGGTCAAGTAAATCGAAGTACCATCAAGGTTAAATGAATAACCCGTTGGAATCACCAGCCCCACCACCGATTTTTCACAACCTGCGATTTGCAGTTTTTTCAACATCCGTGGCAATACTGATTCAGACGAAGACGTCCCCAATACGATCAACAGTTCTTCACGGATCATACGAATCATCTTCAAGATGCTGAAACCGCAGATGCGACTGATGCTGCCCAATACGATAAAGATAAACAATACGCAGGTCAGATAGAAACATAGGATCAACTGGAACAATTGCGCCAAGCTGCCGATGCCATATTTACCAATGGTAAAGGCCATGGCACCAAAAGCACCAATCGGGGCCAACTTCATGATCATATTGACGATGTTGAAGAACACATGCGAAATCTGATCAATAAACTTGAGTACGGGTTGGCCTGCTTTACCCAGACGATGCAGTGCAAAACCAAACAACACCGCAAACATCAGCACTTGTAAGATATCGCCTTGGGCAAATGCGCCCACCACTGAGTTTGGAATAATATTCAGAAAGAAATCAACGGTGCTTTGCTCTGCACCGGTCTTGATATAACTGTCCACACCTGAGGTTTTTAAGGTGCTTGGATCAATGTTCATACCCACGCCTGGTTTCCAGACGTTGATCACAACTAAACCAATCACCAAGGCGATGGTCGATACAATTTCAAAATATAGCAATGCAATACCACCGGTTTTCCCAACCGATTTCATGCTTTCCATACCTGCAATCCCGCTGACCACAGTACAGAAGATCACAGGTGCAATAATCATTTTAATCAGGCGAATAAAACCATCACCTAAAGGTTTAAGTTGCTCACCCAAACCTGGGATGTGTTTTTCAACACCTTGTACCAGTTGATTACTACTTGGATAGAAATGCCCGATGAGGACCCCGGCAATGATTGCAACGATCACTTGAAAATACAGTGATTTATAAATCGGTTTCTTAACCATATTCATGACTTCTAAAAATACAGAGAGGCGGCAAAATTCATGTCAGCCTTCTGAAAAATATAAAACCGCCATCTTGAGAGATATCAAATGACAAATAATTTTTTGCGAAACACATTAGCGGTGGATTTTGAGCTAATCAATGAACTTTAAATCCCGATTCTGTGCGTCATCCTTGATCTTTTAATAAGCGCTGTAGACTAGAATAGCGAGACTTAGATTCATTTGCGCTATTCTAATAAATTTTTTCTAAACAGTGATATCAGACCAGTTAAAAATGATTATAAAAAGGACATTAATGTATTAGACGTTAGTCTTATACGGTCAATTATGTGTGTATTAAAGCAAGTTTTTGTGCACACAAAAGCAAGTAGCGCCGTTTTAGCCAAATTTATGGCATAGTGGCGCTATCTTCGTTCATCTGCTTTTGAACCATCATGAACAAAATGAATAAACCCACCACCAATCAATATTTAGATTTGGAGCATCCCTTTGCCGTCTATATCCGTACCATTGGCAAAGGCAAAACTGGCTCGCGCTCCCTGACCTATGCCGAAGCGCACCATGCCTTTAGCATGATCCTTAAAGATGAAGTGCTTGATGTACAGCTCGGTGCTTTTCTGATGCTGCTTCGAGTCAAAGAAGAGTCGGTCGATGAGTTGCATGGCTTTGTGCAAGCCACCAAAGATTTACTGCCCTTTAGCCGCTTAGATGTCGATCTGGATTGGTCCTCATATGCCGGAAAACGCAAGCACTATCCTTGGTTTATCCTTGCGGCATTGACCCTCGCCAAACAAGGCTATCGTATCGTAATGCACGGCGCAGCAGGTCATACCATGAATCGGGTCTATACCGAACAAGTCCTCGAATACTTAGGCTATTCGATTTGTCAGGACCAAACTCAAGTTGAACAACAACTGGCGCAGCACAACTTTGCCTATCTGCCACTGAGTGCAATCTCTCCAATCCTCAGTGATTTGATTGGCCTGCGCAATGTCATGGGACTACGTTCACCGATCCACACCCTCGCCCGCTTGATCAACCCCTTCCAAGCCAAAGCCACCTTACAGGCTATTTTCCATCCTGCTTATCGTAGTTCACATCAACGCGCCGCATGGCAACTCGGCTATCAGAACAGCGCCGTGATCAAAGGTGAAGGTGGTGAATTTGAGCGCAATCCAGATGCGCGCACCCTGATCTGCGGAATCAAAAATGGTGAATGCTATGAGCATGAACTGCCCAAACTCACCGAAGGTCGAAGTCTGGCGGAGGAGCAGTTGGATTTAAGTGTGCTTAAAGCGGTCTGGGAAGGTCAGCAACAGCATGAATATGCTGACTTGGCCATCGTAGAAACCATGGGCATCGCACTCTATACCATGGCTGCATATGACAGTTTTGAAGAGGCCATGGTGATGGCAAAAACCTATTGGGAACAGCGTTAGTTTTTTTAGTTGTTAAAAAAGGCGCTGATCAAAGCGCCTTTATTGTTACCACTCTGCGATGTGTTAAACAAAGCGAATTGGGGTAAATTCATTTTCAGGCACATGATGTTCATCATCACAAGCCTCAGTCTGATCTTTCTTCGGCTTATTGATATAGCCAGTACGTTGAGTGGCATCAACGTGTTCATGTTCCCATGCAATCACCGCTTGCATACAGGTCTGACGTTGCTCTGCAGTCAGCGCAATGCCATTCGGCCATTTTCCAATTTCTACTGCGGTCTTTAAACGCTCGACGATATCGGCATCTAGAACGGAGAGCATCTGTTGTATATTCATCATCAATCCTGTTGTTGCGTTGAGTCAAAATCTTGGTTCCAGCCCAACTTGGTTCGGCATGCCATATAAAAGTCATAACCGGGTGGGTGCAAGAGTGTAAGTTTAAAGGGATGTTTACGGATATGTAAACAGTCACCCACATTTAAAGAAACACTGTGCTGCCCATCGGCACTGACCATGGGCAGGACACGATTTTCTCGAATCTGGACTTTAATCTCACTTTGCCCCCCCACCACGATCGGTCGTGATGACAAGGTATGCGGATGCATCGGCACCAAGGCAAAGGCATCCATACTCGGATGCAAGATCGGGCCACCGCCAGACAAAGCATAGGCGGTCGAACCGGTCGGGGTAGATACGATCAATCCATCACTGTGTTGGCGATAAACATATTGACCATCGATATACAGATCAAAATCAATCATATGTACCGATTTACCCGAGTGCAGCACCACATCATTTAATGCAATTGCATCATAAATAATTTCGTTGTGGGTGCGGATTTCCATTTCCAATAAAAAGCGTCGATCAAGCTGGAATTCACCATTTAAGACTTGATCCAATTTAAAGATCACTTCGGTGGGCTTAATGTCGGTTAAAAATCCCAAGCGACCACGGTTGACTCCCAATACTGGGGTATTGTATTTCACCAATGCGCGGGCGGCATGTAATAAGGAACCATCACCACCGACCACAATCACCAAATCAGCAACTTCGCCCAACAAGGCACGGCTTACGGTTTGGGTGTTTTGATATGGAACCAGTTTGGCTGTTTCAGCATCCAAGATCGGATGTAATCCTAGACCCAAGAGATGGTCATGGATAAGACAAAGGGTATCAACCACTGAAGACTTGTCTGGTCGTCCAATTAAACCAATATTTCTAAATGTTTTTGGCGAAATATGCACTTACGCTTAGGCTCCGCTGGAATTTTGGCTATGATAGCACTAACTTAGCTGATGTAGATAATCCATCATTCAGGCCCGAATCAAGGACTTCAAGGTCGAAATGATAGCGCTTTGTTGCTGATATACCGAATATTTCACAGTTTAATTATTGCAAATTTAAGAAAAGCTTCGCATGATTGACAAAAATAAACAGGCTATTATGTGTATTTATGAAGTTTCAACGTGGCATAAGCTTAATTGCACTCATTTTTTCATTGTTGGTCATCGCTGCTGCTCTGGCATTTAGTGTTTATTTAGTCCGACTCGACAATATTATCCGGGACAAGTTTGAAGGCAATCGTTGGGACATTCCCGCCAAGGTCTTTGCACGTCCCTTAGAAATTTATGCCAATGCCCCGATCGCTCAAAAAGATCTAGAACAAGAGCTGAAACTTCTGGGCTATAAACAAAGCAATGGTTATGAAAAATCAGGCAGTTACGTTGTACAAAACAGCAATATGTTTATTCATACCCGTGGATTTGATTTTGGTGATCATGTAGATCCTGAACAAGTGCTGCAAATTGCATTCACTGGCGATCAGATCCAAGATATCCGAGCCACCAAGCCCTCCAATACCGGTATTGCACGCTTAGAACCGCTGTTGATTGGCGGCATCTATCCGCAGCACAATGAAGACCGTGTGTTGATTAAGCTGAATAAAGTGCCAAAGACTTTAATTGAAGCGTTGATCGCCACAGAGGATCGTAACTTCTATCAACATTCAGGGATTTCCTATCGCGGCATCGCACGTGCAATAGTCAGCAATGTCACTGGGGGTAAGCGTCAAGGCGGTTCTACGCTGACTCAGCAGTTGGTGAAAAACTTTTACCTCAGCCCTGAACGCACCTTGAAACGTAAAGTAAATGAAGCCTTGATGGCACTATTACTCGAATTTCATTACAGCAAAGACGAAATCCTAGAAGCTTATTTAAATGAAGTAAATTTAGGCCAAAATGGTAATTACTCCATTAATGGCTATGGTTTGGCATCGCAATTTTATTTTGGTCTACCGCTACGTGAACTAAATATGGCACAACAGGCCTATTTGGTCGGCTTAGTCCAAGGCCCAACCCTCTACAATCCATGGAGAAATCCTGAAGCTGCACTGAATCGCCGTAATGTGGTGCTGCACAATATGTTGGTGACGGGTTATATCAACCAACAACAGTATGATACCGAAAGCGCCCGCCCACTCAATGTCGTAGCAAAACCAACCACAGGTCCGTCACGCTTCCCAGACTTCCTTGATATCGTACGTCGCCAATTAAAAACTGAATATCAAGAATCAGATCTGACCAACCAAGGTTTAAGAATTTTTACCACCCTCGATCCGATTGCCCAGACCAATGTCCAAACCAGTTTTAGACAATCTGTTGCACGTTTGGCCAATGCCAATCCAAGCCGTCTCAAAGATTTACAAGGTGCAGTACTGGTGACCCACCCTGAAAATGGTGAATTGGTTGCTGCTGTTGGTTCGACCCAAGATTTCACTGGCTTTAACCGCACCATCGATGCCAAGCGTCAAGTCGGCTCATTGCTAAAACCGTTGATTTATCTCTCAGCACTAGAATCAGGCCGTTATACCTGGGCCACCCAGATCGAAGATAGCCCGATCAGTATCAATATTGATGGCAAGAATACCTGGACACCGAAAAACTACAGTGGCATAGGCCATGGTATGGTGCCGATGGTACAAGCACTGGCCAGCTCCTATAACCTATCGACTGTGCGCCTAGGTCAGGAATTTGGTATACCGACATTTAGAAATCAATTGACTAAATTTGGTGTGACCTCAAATATTCCGAGTTATCCATCGATTTTCTTGGGTGCAGTCGATATGTCCCCAATGGAGGTGATGAGTATTTATGGCAACTTTGCCACAGGTGGCTTTAAGTATCCGATCAAGTCTATCCGTTCAGTGGTTGATCCCAATGGTCGCTCACTGGATCGCTACAACTTAAGCGTACAAAAGACCATAGATCCAACAGCGGCTTATATGTTGAACTTTGGCATGCAGCAAGTCATGAGTGCAGGGACTGGACGTTCAGCCTATAACAGCTTATCACCACAACTCAAATTGGCGGGCAAATCAGGCACCACCAATGATACTCGTGATTCTTGGTTTGCAGGTTATTCTGGAAACTATGCCACTGTGGTGTGGTTGGGTCTGGATAACAACAAAGTGACTGGCCTGACTGGTTCTAGCGGTGCATTACCGGTTTGGACCAACGTTATGCGTCAGCTCAAACAAAAACCCGTCAATCTCAAACAAACTGATGATGTGCAATGGCATTGGATTGATAGCGCCAGTGGTGAACTCTCAGCACAGGGTTGTGAGGGTGCATTTTATATCCCGATCACTCGATTTGCAGTCCCTACCCGCGCCACAGCATGTGGCTTCCCACACTATCAAGTACAACCTGAGTACAGTCCTGATTCTGAGTATCTCCCACAGCAAGAAGGCTCAGAGGACAGCATAAGTCAATATATTCGTGACAGCGAACGCAGTATGGATCAAGAGTTGTCCAATACTGCCAATCGCAGCGCCAACAATAGCAACAACAATGGGTATTGAGATCAAGATGAAACTGTTTAAAAACCTATTCTTGGGTGGTGTGGTCTTGAGTTTAGTGGGTTGCCAATTATTTCCCACTCCTAGCAGCAGCGATCACCAAGAGAAAAAACCGCTACCGAGTAGCGAAAAAGCTTCGGACCAGTCCAATGCAGCCAAAACCCCTGATAGCATCAAGATCATTCCCTATGATCGCGATGAGATCAAGCGTCATCCACTTGAGGTCAAGGTGCCTTTGCAACAGGCACAAAGTCAGAAATTTGATGATGGCCAACAACTCCCCGCCTATAAGCAGTTGATGCAACAAGCACAAAAAGCCTATAGCCAAGGCCAATGGGCGCAAGCAGAGCAATCCGCTATGCAGGCACAACGCTTAGCCCCACAATCTGCGGAGACTTTTTTGTATTTGGCAATGGTCGCCAATCAAACCAATCAAGCTAAAAATGCCGAATCCCTTGCACGGCGTGGTCTGAGTTATGCGCAGTCCAACAACACCAAGAAGCAGTTGTGGCAAGCCATCCTCAAATCAGGACAGCAACAAAACGCTGCCCATACCGTACAAGAAGCCAGTCTTCAACTCAGCAAACTATGATGATTCAAAGCCACTGATGCCAGCAACCCCATAACCATGATGCGCTTGGACACGCTGTAGATCGGTTTTTTGCATACCACCGAGCGCATAGACAGGGATCTGAACTTGACTGGCCCACTGTGCAAAGCACCCCCAACCTAAAGCCGCAGCATCAAGATGCGTAGCCGTGCTGTGCACTGGGCTGAGCAATATTGCCTCCACGCCCACCTGCTGCGCATGCGCGATGGCAACTTGGTCATGACAGGCTGCGATGACCCGGTGTAGGCGTGGAATATCTGCCGGCTGAGCAGCCAACAATTGATGCTGTTTGAGGTGAATGGTTTTTACCTGTGCCTGTAGTTCCTGACTCAATAAACGCCAACATTCAATATTTAACATCAACTGCTGTAACTGCGACTCGCTATAGCCCAACAAAAGTGCTGGATCAAACTCAGCAGGATCAATGCGCCAATACAACAAGTGATCGGCTTGCAGTAGCGCGAGATCACTGATAACGGTAGAGATCTTGATAAAATGTGGCCACAGCAAACGCTGTATGATCGATTGATTGGCTGCGGGAAAATTCAACTCAGGCAGTTGTTGGCGGGAGTACCATGTCCAAGGTGCAGTGATTGAGGCCAATTGCTGTGCATCAATGCTGCTGTGAAAGACATGTAAATGTACTGCAAGATCGGGATAGACATGCGCGATCACATCCACGGGATGCCAAAGCTCCAAGTCTAATCCGACTTCTTCCTTGATCTCACGGCGACATGCCTGCAGTGCCGTTTCACCCGACTCTACCTTGCCTCCCGGAAATTCATATTTATTGCCTTGGTGTTGCTTTGCAGTACGCCAACCCACCAAAACCTTGCCCTGATAAAAAATCAAACCAATCGCAATATCTAAACGCTGTTGAATCATATTCTCGCCAACTCGTAATGTATGAACAGTGTACGTAAATCAAATTTTTTAATAAATGTGGAAAAATACCGTTGACAGGATTATTCGATAATGATTATCATTTAGTTATACCTACACATCACGGAGTTTTCCCACATGAACGCACCATTTAGCCTATTTACTCGACATAATGATTCTAACCATTCACTGCCGATGCTGCATTCAAACAACCTTTTTGCCCTTGGCCGCGAAATTCGTATCATGCATGCAGGAGAAGAATACCGTTTACGTTTGACGCGTAACAATCGTTTAATTTTGACTAAATAGTCCGATCAATAAAAACGATAAACGCAATAAGAACAATTGTAGGAATAGCAGTATGAAATCAGCGCATACTGCTTTTTTAATTTATACCTAACGGCAAGCTTTACTCAATTCGCCCTATATTTCACCCAAAGCAGTTTACTCAGCGGTCAGGTCGATCAGTAAAAATCAACTTTACTTTTAATCCACCATAGGTGGATGGACTAAACTGGAGTTGGTCTTGATGCAATTGAATAATTTTTTTACAAATAGACAATCCCAAGCCAGAACCCTGCGTTTGCGTGCCCAAGGCCCGATAAAATCGCTCACCCATATGTGCCAAGACCTCAGCCGTTAACTGCTCCCCATCATCCTCAATGCTCAGTAGCGTACTGTGTTGTAGGCGCTCAAATTGGATATATACACTTCCCTGCACTTTGGCATAACGAATCGCATTATCCAGCAAATTACGGATGCAGATCATCAACAGCTCACGATTACCCACGATCATCCAGGCTTGGTCTGGTAAATCTGTAGACTGATCGGCGGCGAAATCGTGGAATGTCACCTGTTTTTGCTCAGCAAAAATCGCCAAAGCCTGAATGACCTCCAGAACCAATACCCTTAAGTCAAAACTTTGCATCGCCAATGCATCCTGATCCGTCGGATCCAAGCGCGCCAAGAGCAATAAGTTTTCCAAAACTTGAGTGCCGCGTTGCACATCCTGCTGAATCAGATTTAACTCATCATTGACTGCAGTGAGTTGACCGGCATATTTACGTCGCAGCACTTGTAAGCGCATCTGTATCGCAGACAAAGGCGAACGTAGCTCATGCGAGGCATCCGCAGTTAAACGTTGTTCAGCAAGCAGGGATTGTTGCACCCTTAACAACATCAGATTCAGTTGTTTGACCATCGGTTGTAACTCTATAAATGCGGCTTGCTGTTGAATCGGACTGAGATCCTCAGCATTTTTTTCAGCAATATCTTGAGACAAACGATGTATGGAGCGAAATTGTTTTTTCACCGCAAAATGCAACAACAACCATTGCAGCAACCACAACAAAAGCAAACATAGACTATAAAGCCACATGCTGCTCAGCAGTTCATCAAAGCGTTCCGAGATCGGTTGATAGAGACGCACCTGTAATTGACGCTCATGATCAAGATATTGATAACTGCGCCACAAACGGCCATCTCTCCAAGTGATAGAAAATTCATCATGTGTAGCGAATGTATGCTGATCAGCAATTTGTTGAGGAAATGCAGGTGATTGGGTCAAGACCTGCTGCCCCAAACTGAGTTGATAAGCAATATTAAATTCATCACTTAACTCATCGACGGGTTGTGCCCCTGCACTGATATCCGTGACCAATAACATGTCCGAGATTTCATCCATGATGTCATCTTGGGTCTGCATGTTGTGATATGCGCTAAAACCCAGCAACAACAGCAAAGCCAACACGCCTGCACAAATCGAGCTGAGCATAGCGTGCTTAATCAAACGCTGTTGCAGTGATACTGGACGCTGCTGCATAAAACCACCTTGAGATGCTGTGCTGTTCGAACCCCGAACCGCGACATGAGTTTAGCCGTAAAAGATCAATACTATAATTCGCTTAACTGGCTTGGCTTAGTCAGGCTGCTGCATACGATAACCCAAGCCACGGATGGTCTTGATCATGGGACTGCCAATTTTCTTACGCAGTTGATAGATAAATACCTCGATGGCATTGCTCTCAACCTCATCGCCCCAACTGTAGAGTGATTCCTCTAACTGCTCACGGGTCACGATATGCTCTGGTTTTTGCATTAATTTATAGATGATCTGAAATTCCTTGGCGGTAAGATTTACCGCTTGACCATTTTGGAGCAAGATTTTGGCTTGGGGATCTAGGCTCAGGTTGGCAAATTGCAGTTGTTGACCGAGGTGGGTCTGACTCTGACGTAACTGTGCACGTATTCGTGCAGATAATTCATCTAGGCTAAAGGGCTTGACCAAATAATCATTGGCTCCCAAATCCAACCCCTGTACCCGATCATCAATACTGTCTTTGGCAGTAATAAAGATGACTGGGGACTGGATTTTCCTATGGCGCAACGCCGTAAGGATTTGATCACCACTGGCCTGCGGCAGACCACGATCCAGTAATACACAATCATAATGATGTTGTTCAATCGCCAAGATCGCATAGTCGCCACGCTCGACCCAATCGACGCTATAGCCATCCATTTCCAGCCATGCTTTGATACTTTGGGCTTGGGAGACATCATCTTCGGCCAATAATATTCTCATCACCGCTCCTCTCACTGGATTTTGAATTCAATTACACGATCTGCAATCACATTCGCATCTATCGCAAATATCTCGTTGGCATGCAGCTTGAGCGTGGGTTAAGCCATTGGATCAACCCCAGCATAGAGCGTTAAAGCATTTACAAAGATGCTTTTTTTCAAATACTAACACGTGCATTCACTCATGACTCAAGCAAATGACTCAAGCAAAAAAGTGAGTCAAACAACCTGCAACATCTCTTGGATCGCCTCAGACAACTCTTGTACCTAGATGCTTAGGCTATTTAGATGCATAGATGCTAGGTACTTAGGCTATTTAAGAAGTACGACTCTTTTGATAGCAATAAAAAACCATAAGCACATGGCCTATGGTTTTAATCGTGTCTTTACACTTTATATCGCGGTCAAAATACAACTTAGAACTGAACGCTATCCACATCAATTTCAACACGTTTGGTTGGCTTATAATCAATATCGACTTCACCCACCAAGGTCACGGTGGTATTGGCAGCGATTGGGCGACCACCCCAAAGATCATCATCGATATCCACTGTGATACTGCCTGTACTGTCTTTGAACTGATACTTTTCGTCACCAATGGCTTTAACCACATTGCCACGTAATTGTACCTTTTGATTGTCTTTCATGGTCAAGGCTTGCTTCACCGTGGTGGTGCCCTGTACCACTGCTGTAGCGTTGACAGGTGCATTGGCAACAGCGAAAGTGGTTGCCGCAATCAAACTACTACCGATCAAAAATTTAGAAAATGTATTCATGTTGCTACCCTCTTAGGATTGATCTTTTATTGTGAAGATCATTTTGTTTGTTTTCAGCCATTGCTGCCGTGAAGCTAAAGTAGCAAGCACAGATGAGTTGAATCTTAAGAAAGTAATATTCAGGATTTATTTTCTATCTATTAATGCAATGGCACCACGCTCAATACCTCAGCCAAAGACGTCAGCCCTGCACGGACTTTCACTGCCCCTGCGAGGCGTAAGGGTTGTACGCCCTGTTGCTTCGCCAAAAGACGCAGTTCATCTAAGTTAGCGTGTTGACTGATCTTTTGTTTCATGTTCAAGCTCAGTGGCATCAATTCATACAGTCCGAGTCGCCCAGCATATCCAGTCTGTCTGCAGGCATCACAACCCACGGCTTGGTACACCATGCTGGGCATATCGATCTCATAACCTTCGGTCAATTGCCGCCATTGCGCTATATCCGTCGTGGTTTGCGTTTTGCACTGTGTACAAAGCTTACGCACCAAGCGTTGAGCCAATACCCCAAGTAAGGTTGCGGCAGTTAAAAAAGGTTGCACCCCCAAATCATGTAACCTGACCACGCTCGATGCTGCATCGTTGGTATGCAAGGTAGACAACACCAAATGCCCCGTGAGTGCCGCTTGTATCGCCATTTGCGCGGTATCATGATCGCGGATTTCCCCCACCATCATAATATCCGGATCTTGACGCATTAAGGCCCGAATACCATCGGCAAAACCCAATTCAATCGCTGGGTTGACCTGCATTTGATTAAAACTTGGTTCCAACATCTCGATCGGGTCTTCCACAGTGCAGACATTGACTTGCTCCGTGGCCAAGCTTTTCAAAGTCGAATATAAGGTTGTGGTCTTCCCAGATCCAGTCGGCCCCGTGACCAAAATGATGCCATGGCGTTGTTGGGTCAGGGCTTGCCAATCCAGCAACAATTGATCCACCAAGCCCAATTGTTCAAAACTGCGTAATAACACTTCTGGATCAAAAATCCGTAGCACCAGTTTTTCCCCATAGGCCGTGGGCAAGGTCGCCAAGCGCAGTTCAGTTTCCTGTCCTTTGGGGGTGCGGGTTTTTAAGCGGCCATCCTGAGGCTTACGTTTTTCAGCCACATTCATACGGCTCAATATTTTTAAGCGTGCAATCACGGCCATCAGACTGTTGGCAGGCATACGATAGATGCGATGCAAGATGCCATCGATACGAAAACGAATTTTACCCATCTCCTTACCCGGTTCGAGATGGATATCACTGGCTGATTGATCAAAGGCAAACTGCAAAATCCAGTCCACCAATTTCACGATATGTTGATCGTTGGCATCAGGATTATGTTGATCACCGAGCTGCACCAGTGCTTCTATCCCCTTATGATCACGCAGATATTGATTGGCGGATTGTGAGAACTGTACAGCCCGACTGACTTGATAGTATTCAATCAAATAGCGTTGCAATTGTTCTGGGTTTAACAGCACTGCACGTATGCTTTTAGGCAACAAACTTTGCCCCAGATGTGCGATCCATTCACCTAAAAATGGTTGCGTGGTTCCGATCAAAACCTGATGGGCTTGAACCTCTACTGCCAAAATCTGGTTTTTCTCGGCAAACTCTTGCGACATCACTTGAGTTAATGCTGCGACATCGGCAGTAAGTGGATCGATCCGATACAGCTCTAACTTTGAGTGCTGCGCCAACCATTGACATAACGTATTGATATCTAACTCAGACTGATCCAATTGATCTTTGAGATGAAAGTGTGCGATCCATTGTAATGGATGCCACGCCAGTTGTTGCCGAGTGCGCAGTGTGGTTTTCACCAACAATTGGTCACGCTCAGAAATACGTTGCTCTAGCAGCAATCGCTCAAGGCACCAAGTGGTATCAATCTCAAAATTAAGCTGCATTGTTGTTATTCCATCGATATCACGATTTTAAGTTATATTTTTTACAGCAACAACATCAACATCAACATCAACATAAACCATGACAATAATCGCGACTGCATCAACAACGGCGACTATGACTCGGTCGATCTGGGCATTCAGCCATTGACGGACCCAGTCAGGTCTTGCAGCAGGCCTCAGTGCTGTGTAGGCGCTTGGTATAAGGCCAGTTCCTCGATTTGCACCCCCTGATCATCAATGCAAAATTTGACATTCAATGCAGCAAAGCGCATGCCATAGACACGGTGTTGATCTTGTTGATAGGCAGGTCGAGGATCGAGTGACAAGACTTGAACCAAGTCATCGATCATTTGAGCAGTGACTTGCCCAGAGTTCATCAAGGCCAACTGCTGATCCTGCGCAACTGCCCGCCAATGCACCAGTTTACGTGCTGGTTGCTGCTGTGCATAGCCACTTTGAGCCGTTGGCACTGCATCCGAATACTGAATATACGGTTTGATATCAATGATCGGTGTCCCATCCAACAAATCACTGCCGGTCACGTAAAGTCGTAGCGATTTGCCCTGTTTTTCAACTCGCTTAAACTGCACCACAGATAAACCCAGCGGCGCTGGCCGATACATACTGCGTGTGGCAAAGACCCCGATCTTTTGATTGCCACCCAATCGTGGTGGTCTGACTTGGGCGCGAAAAGCCTTGGCAGCACCTACAGTCTGTTGGGCATCAAGGTCTTGATCGCTATGCACTGCCACTGTCTGAGTCTCAGCACTATTTTTGTTTTGATGGAACTGCCAAATCAGCCATAGATGACTAAAGGCGTCGATCCCTTCAAATGCCAAGATATCGTTATAAGGCACCTGCATTTCGATATAAGATTCTAGATCGACCAAGTTGGGTTGACGCGGAATACCAAATTTCTCTTTATAGGCTGAACGCATATAGCCAATAATCGGTATGCAAATCTCTTTCATAATCACTTTTTCTGATAAGCTCAATTGATTATATTCAGTTTATCGAGAATGATTTTAGTTTAGAATAGCAAGCTGATTTAATTTGAAAATTTATTGAGAGTTTTAATGGCTGCTTTTAACGTCGAAAAGATTACTCACGTTCACCACTGGAATGACACTTTATTCAGTTTTAAGACCACACGTGATACCGCGTTGCGTTTTAAAAATGGTCAGTTTGTGATGATTGGACTTGAGGTCAATGGTAAGCCTTTGATGCGCGCATACTCGATTGCCAGTGCTAACTATGAAGAAGAGCTTGAGTTTTTCTCCATTAAAGTTCAAGACGGTCCGTTGACCTCGATCTTGCAAAAAGTAGCCGTAGGTGATGAGTTACTGATTTCTAAAAAACCGACAGGTACTTTGGTACTGGATGACTTAAATCCGGGCAAGAACCTGTACTTATTGTCTTCAGGTACAGGGCTTGCGCCATTCCTTGCGGTGATTCGTGATCCTGAAACCTATGAACGCTTTGAAAAAGTGATCGTGGTTCATGGCACACGCTTTATCTCAGAATTGGCTTATCAAGAGCTGATTTTGGATGAACTTCCAAACCACGAATTTTTCCAAGAACTGGGTGTTCAAGAAAAATTGATCTACTACCCAACCGTGACACGTGAAGAATTTAAAAACCGTGGTCGCGTTACCCATGCGATTGAATCGGGTGAGCTATTTGAGAAAATTGGCCTACCGAAATTTAATCCTGAGCATGACCGTGCGATGCTTTGTGGTAGCCCACACTTCCTCACCGATGTGGCGGCACTGTTAGATCAACATGGCCTGACTGAATCCCCACGTATGGGTCATCTCGGTGACTACGTCATCGAACGTGCATTTGTAGAGAAATAATTTTCGCCTTGTCGATAACGACACAGTGAATACGCAAAAACCGAAGCTTAGCCTTCGGTTTTTGTTTGTTTTAAATCTTTCAGCACAGATTGACCTGTGATCCTAGCCAATACACAAGATGAACTCGATATTTGGGTAATGCTGCCTAAATTAATTAAACTTAGAAGCGATAACCCACCCCCAGATAAGTCATGAGTGGATCGATATCAATTTTCGTGGTGGCATGAATCAGCTGAGTATTGGTTTTTTGATTAATCACATCGATGGTGGCGACATTATTCAATTTGGCATAGGACACCGATGCAGTAGCAAACCATGACTCGGTCATATCATAGTTAAAGCCCAAAGATATTAATGGTGCAATCGTATCTTCTGCCTTCACTTTGACCACCATATTACCGCTAGATGGACGACCTTCGAGTGCTGCACCTGATTGACCATCATGAATATTTTGAATCATATGCCCAGCAGCGACTAAATCATTGTGGATGCCGTTGGTAATTTTGATATTACTATAATGCGCAAACATGAGGCCGACCCCAATATAAGGTCTAAATTTATTTTTCCCTGTTTTGCCAAAATGATAAACAGCTTCAACGGCAGGTGTCCATGCTGTGGCTGTGGCAGCCTTACTAAAACGCTCTAAATCCGTGATCAACAAATCTTTTTTCATAAACACTTGCAAGGGTGGAACAGCAGGATCATACCAAGGGTCCTCAGGTGACACTGGGAGTGGGTAGCCTACCCCTTGAAATGGTGCATATATTTTACCGACACCTTTGAGATCCACTTTTGGCGGTATCCCACCAATAAATTTCAACGAAACATTGTCATTCAAATGGTAGTCGAACATGATGCCGAGGGTATCAATATCTTTTGCTTCGAGTCCTGCATTGGACTGCCAGCGCTCAATTCCGCTGACTTCTGCATCACCCGTAATGTTCCTTAAAATCGCTTCACGTTCCTCTGCTGTTTCATTACCGGTTAAATTCATTTCGATAATATTGTCGAGGTATTTGGTTTTAATGATGTTGTCATAGATCAGCAAGTCCATATTGCCAGGATCATTTTTTCTCAATTCCTCATAGCGAGCAACATCTGCATTGTCTAGGATCGTTTGTCCCGCGATCATCCCCACATAAGATCGGGTGCCATCTTTGACATTGGTGTTGATATTAAACTTATTTGCTGTTCCCTGTGGCATCACATGTAACCACCCCGCCGAAACTGAAAACCGTTTAAACCCCTCTGCATAGCCCATATTGGCAATCAGCAATAATGATGCGGCGACGACTGTTTTTGTTACTGTTTTAGTGACTGTTTTGGTTGCCGTGTGGGTGACTTTTTTGATTACGACATTAACTGCTGTTTTTGCGACTATTGTTTTCATTGTATTTCATCCTGAAATAACATATGACTCGGTTGAGCAATATGTGCATGAAATATATCATGATTAAAAATAAACAAAATACCCACACTATGTTCACAATTAATCATATTTCTTAACAATTGAATTTTAGCTTACTTGGACTGCCCTGCAACCCTGATAAAACCTCAATCCAACTGCTCATTTCAGAATGATCATTATTTTATAAAAAACGATGACTGGTCAGATCAACTTGTTTTTTATGATAATTCATCTGTTGCGAAGTTACATTGCAACGCATGTCTCAGAATTGGTCTCGTAAAATACCTTCTACACGAAGTCGACGATTTTTGAATTGTTGTGCCAACAGATAACTAAAAGCCGTCAGAAGCAAGCTCAGCAAAATCAGTAGATATAATCCCCAACTCACCCAAGTCGATAGCCGTTCTGCTCTAGACGATTTTTGATCCATGCTTTGAGCCATCGGACTTACGCTTTTGCCATAGACTTGTTGCTGCATACTCCACAACTGCTCTGCTTTAAAGCCATATCCTGCAAAGTCAGGTCGGCTTTGCTCGGCATTAACCAAACGTTGTACATAGGTTGTTGCAGCGGCTTGATCCACTGGCCGATGTAACAATGCACTTTGGGCCAAGAGATAATCACTGACCACGGCGGGTTGCTCTGACTTAATCAGATACTGTGCCAATTGACTTTGTTGAATATTTTGATCGTAATTGATCAATGCTTGAAAAGGTTGTTGAGCCGCTTCATTGTTTTGATATTGCACATAAGACAGCCCTGACCAAATCACAATAAAAGCAATCAGCCAAGCCACAAACTTCAATACCAAGGACTGCAATCGCTGTCTAAAATACTTCCAACGCCGCGCCAATCGCACGACGATAAATGCACCAAAGAATGCAGCGCAGAGTTTTAACAACAACCACCCGATCCACGACATCATTCTAGAAAAATAATCTACACTCTGTTCAGCATCAAGACTATTCAGATCCAAGCTGGCAGGAATATGCAGTTGTTGCACAGTTTGGGTTAAACCCCAAAAACTATATATCAATTCAGTCTGGTTAAATACAGCAAACACCGCAACCGAACTCAAGGCAACACCACTGACCGCCAACCACATACTGCGTTTTTGGCGCTGCTTAAGGGCGACAAGGCGCGCATTAAATTCACTTAATTGCGCAGATTGTGGTTCTAAGCTGGGCACGGTTTATTCCTTATCGGCTTGAGGGACATTGAGACGGTTCAATACTTTAATTGATTTTTTTCACTTCAGAACTGGACTGTAAAACTAGTTGGTTTAAGTTGGTTTGCAGTGTGCGTAGACGCGTAGTGGCTTCTTCACGTTTCTGCATGCCCTCTTTTTGAATTTGAATCACGTCATTGACGGTATTGATCAAGGTGTTTTGTACATGTTCCAAGGTTTCAATATCGATCACGGCGCGTTGATTGGCACGCGCGGTATCTACAGAGTTTTGATGCAACAAATCAGCATTACGACGCAGCAATTCATTGGTCGCATCATCAATAGTATTGGCCAATTGCACACTATTTTTCTGTTCTTGCAGTGAGATCGCTAAGCTAATCTGGTTTTTCCATGCCGGTAAGGTGATGTTTTTAATGGCATAGAATTTATCCACCAACATTAAGTTGTTAGATTGGATAATACGGATCATCGGCAAAGTTTGCATCGCTGACTGCTGCAACACTTGTAGATCACTGACACGTTTCTCTAAATTATTGGATAAATGATTCAAGTCATAGAGTTGTTGAGTGCCCTGTTGATCTTGGGTCAGATCACGACTGGTCAACAGCTGTACTTGTTCTTGGATGTCCACCTGCTTTAATTTACCCGCAGCAATATAAATCCCCAGTTGCTTATATTCCTCTTGCACACCATTAAACATCTGATCCAAGGTATTAACCCGCCGCTTTAAACCGGTTTGTGAGGTTTCAATTTCCTGAACCAGACGATCAATTTGTTCTTTGGTGGTGTCAAAGTTTTGGTCAAAACTTTGTTTGGCACCTCGCACTTTATTAAACAGACTGCCGAAGAAACCAGAGCGTTTTGCAGGATTGAGAATGCTCGAGGTATTGAGTTGTTGTGCAACTTGGACCACTTCATTGAGTTTTTGACCTGTACTGTCTAGGTCTTTGTTTTTAACCAAACTGAGCAACTCATCAGTATAGGTTGACGTTTTAGAAGCAATATTTTTACCATACTCTGCAACAGAGTTTTGATTAAAGTCTTTCAATTCCTTATGCGCAGTCAATACCGCAGTAAAATCATCTCCTTGCAAGCCGATCTCTTGTAAGTTAATTCGATCGAATTCTTGTTTTTGTTGCTCAAGCGAGCGTTCAACGACAACACTCGGTGTTTGACTATTTTTTTGGGTTAAATCATTCATGCGTACACCTGATTATAATAACGAAGATCATGAAGTTGGATCATTTCTCTAATGAGCGTTTTAAAGTTTGAATTAATTTATCACGACTACGGTCTAATTCAGCGATCGTGGTCGTATTCTGTTGCAAGTTGCTTTGTTTCAAATGATATTGCCACGCAGGAATCAACACTTGCTGCGCTTCTTTAAAGCGATCAATCAAGCCCAAAGCCAATTGTTGACTCAACTGCATCTGGGTCATGGCGATATCATGGCTAGATTGTAAAGTATTTAAAGTATTAATTTTTTTGGATAAGCGCTCGATAAAGTTATCCAATGGATGCTGATTTTTGACAAATCTTGGATAATCAACCATAAAGCCTTGCGCTGCAGCCACATAATGCGCCATCTGTTCTCTTAAACCGGCCACTTGCTGTAAACGCGATTGAGATTTCTGGATTTCAATCTGCAGTCGTTGACTGAGTTGATTGGCTTGATCAATCAGTTGATCCAAACTACGCATATAATTGACTTGACCTGCGTCAAACTCAAGGTCGATTCCCAACCATTTTTGCAATGCATTAAAGCGACGTTTTTTTAAGGATTTTTTGGAGTTCGACAGATGTTGAATAATTTCTGCGATGACTTGACTCAACTGTTGTATTAACTGTGGATCAATCGCATTGAGTAACACGGCCTGTGCTTGTACATTCTGCTCTGCAAACTGGTTCAGCAGTATCGGATTGTTCATTAACGGCACTAAGTCTTGACGTTTAATGGTCATCACCACGCTTGAATCAAGTTCAATTTGGTCGAGCGGCGTTAAGGAAGTAAATTGTTGCATAATGACCCAAGCTGAAAAATAAAAATCACACTGTCTTTGGTGCGACAAAAAAGCGTAAAGTACGGATAAGAAGATGGAGGCTTATTGATAAAAATCAATCAAACTAAATCAAATCAATGTCTACCAATCTATCAAAATACCCATTACAGCTAAACCCCGATCATCAATTTGAGTACAATAAATAAAGACCAGTGCTGAGCACTGGTCTTTGTTTACGTAAAAGAACGCTTAACAATTATTTGGACTAACGACGGTAGCGTCTCCATGCCACTAGTCCCAACAATCCCATCAAGACGCCTATACCCACAGAACCACCACCGCTAGAACCGCCCGTTGGTGTGGTGCCTGGTCCAAAGCCTTTGTTTTTCAGTTCAATGTCAGCGTTATTGGAAATTGCACCATCCATGTCATAGACGGCATATTTCAAGGTATAACTGGCTGGATCAAAGGTATTTTTCAGTTGCAGGCTAATTGCCCCACCGTAGCAAGTCTCTTTAGCATCCGCACCTGGGCAGGGACCTGTTCGTTCAGCACTAACAGAGACTGGATCACGTAAAGTGGTAAATCGAATCGCCAAATCTTTACCCTGTGCATCGACATAATAACTTGATTTATTTGACTTAGTGCTCAATTGACTGACATCACCATCACCATCATCATTGGTTAAAGGCAAGAGATCAACTTGCAACTTCTGTGCTTCACCATAACGGATTTCAAAACTGGCTTTTTTAGCCTCAGGCGCAACATTGACAAAACTACCGATGATATATGCGGTTGAAGTATTTGCAGGTGCGGGTTTTTTTGAACTTAAGCTATATTCGCAAAATTCAAAATCGCCCGAAGGGGTAATACGATCATCTAGGCGATACATCATGACTTGTTTAAGATCAGCATCCCACACACATTTTAAATTTTTGTCTTCTCGACCTTGAAATTTTTCATCAGAATCAAATTTGCCCACACCGAGAGATTTCACTCGAACATCATAATTCTCTAGGTTGAGATGTCTTACTTCCCTGACCCCATTGGCTGATACCAACTCATCAGGTAAACCTTGCTCAAATACATCGGTATAAATCGTCCGATATTTCTGTCTTTCCTTGGTATATTTCAGTAAGTTTTCAAAAAGTTCGATTTGAGATTTATAGAATGGGATGAAATCTTGATTCGTTTTAGGCTCATCTACTAATTTTTTATAAACTTCGAGTTGATCTTTATAATACTTTAAACGTATCGTCATCGATTCGTTTGCGCCACTGACATTAAACGCAGTCAATCGCAACACTTCGGTAGAGCCGATATCACAACTATTCTCTTTCTGA
Organism: Acinetobacter calcoaceticus; assembly: GCF_004345325.1. Lineage (GTDB taxonomy): Bacteria > Pseudomonadota > Gammaproteobacteria > Pseudomonadales > Moraxellaceae > Acinetobacter > Acinetobacter calcoaceticus_D. Next base: position 98,680 of record NZ_SLVJ01000009.1, on the reverse strand, counting down.
TCACTCGCAACAGAGTTATTGGTTTTAAGTCTATTAATCCCGCGTTGGTCTGCGCTGCTACAGCCTAGACCACCAGTATCCACCAAGGGATTGTCTTTCGCCATCATATTGAAAAAGTACATCGGCATAAATGCAGTATATTCTGTCAATTCTTGGGTTGAGAGTGGATTTAATAGACTGGCTATGTTTTTCCCAGTCAGATCAATTGACTCTTTGGTGACGGATTCAATTTGTTTACTCGGAATATCACAGCTGTCATTGCCCGCTTTAATACCCATCGCATTCCAATCAAATCGAATTCCGGCTTGTTCTACATCAGCGATATTGCCCTTGGCATAACGACAAGATTTACCGATGCCATTGAAGCCAATGATGTTATAGCCTAGCGTTTTGTTACCGAGATCATCATAAAGAAAGGTGGAATAGGCTGCATTTTCAACAATGGTATTACTCAACATTTGCAAAGAAGAATACATTCCTAAGGCCACTTTGCCTGTAGGCGTGTTGGGACTAAATTGAATGATACTTCCAGTATTTAAATTGGCTTTGTTTTTGGCAATGGTGCTGGTACTAATGATCGCAGTAGGTTCACCACAGTAGGCAATAACACTATTACTGTCTGAAGATCCATTTTCTAAAATACTTAAATTTTCTAAGCTTATACTTCGTTTGGTATAGACCAAATTATCGGTACAGGTCATTGCCATGACACTGCCCTGTGCAGCTTGGTTATTTCTAAAGGTACCATTCCCGATAATCACAGCCCCCCCATAGTTATTGATATAGATCGCTCCCCCCATTTTGGCTTGGGAGTTATATATCGACACATTGTTCATCACCAAGGCGCCGCCAACCAATATACTGCCCCCATTTTCATCACTATAGCCGTTATATAAATCGAGATCTTTAAGGCTAAGGGTCGGTCTATTCAACTTAGAGGTGTTGATAATACGGTGCTTGCCTTGAGCAATGATTTTACTTTGAACTGCAGTCAATGCGGGATGTTTATTGGTCAACACATTTTTCTTACTATAGTCGATAGGCTCCTTACCCAATATTCGCACTTCAACTGTAGGTACTAACTCTCGGTTAAGTTTGTATTCACCTTTTTCAAGCTTAATATCAAGAACTTGGTTGGTATAAACTCTAGGGAATTCACAGCCGCCATAACTTTTTTTCAACGACGCGGTGGTTACAGCCTCACGAAGAGAACATTTATTTGAGTTTTCACCATCTTCATCATCTAAGGTGGTCACTTCAATAACTGGATCTTGATACTTCGCTGCCATCAGCGGCATTGTCATGAGTATTGAGACAGTCAATAACAACTTTTTTTTATTTTTCATGAGTATTCCCCAATTTTGCTGCATCCAAAACTGATTTACGTAGACGCAATCCAATCAGCCCAACTAAGCCCATGAACGTCCACACACCTAGACTGCCGCCGGTTTTTTTGTTTTGAAAATCATTGGGTGGACTTTGCACGATACGTACAGGGATTTGAATATAAGGGTTATTTGAATCATTAAAGCGCGTAGTGGTCGTGACCACTAGAATTTTAAAATCATCGCTTCCATGCCAATTGCCATTTGGCGTATAAGTCACCTCACCCTCTGGCGAGATCGTGGTTGTACCCTTGCTTGGGGTAAGATTTTGCTCAATACGCATACAACCGGGTTGCCAAGCCTGGCCATCTGGGCGATCACCAAACAATGCCTTACACTGCTTGGCATCAACCAATTCACCGTCGACCAACTGATCAGTCAATTGCATTTTGGCTATGCCACCATAAAAGATGTCTGCACCGATTAAATTCACGTCAGTGGTATTAAAAGCCAATTCAATCGAGCCCCGATCACATAGACTCGGCTCAGTTGGGCGAATCCGACCACGTTGATCACCAAGCTGACTTTCGACACATGACATCATTTCACTGCCAAAGTAAGGCCCATGATTGACGATGGGTGAATCCGCAATTTGTTTATAACTTGAGAGCAGTCGAGGTTTAAAAAAGCCCAGTGCATGTTCAGTATAGTCATTGATTGGACACATGATCCCATCTGAGTTTAAGTCACATTTACCTTCATTTTTCTCACCTGCAATTAAGCGGGTGGTTCCTAAAGTCTGACCGAGCTCACCCTCACAACCAGTTCCGTAAAGATTATTACTGATTTTTTTAGCATCTGCCCCAGCGATTACCTGACAGTCTAAGTTACCGTTTTTCGCGATAATATTGTTGGATACATTGCCTTTCTTCAACGGTGCATTAAAAATTAAACCTTTAGTATTGAACACCATAGTCACGTTGTTCATCAACATGCCATCGTGAATCGTGGTGATATAACCCTTATTGTTATAAATCGTACTATTGACTAGGCCGCGGACCAAGGCGGGTCCTAAATCTTCCATTTCCTCTGCGGTTTTAAAGGGCCTTTGCACCTGAAAATTTGAAGCATTGGCATTGAGGACTTCATTTTCACGGATCAAACTTTTAAAAACATAAAACTGAGGCCGTTCACTATAAATCACGGCCCCTTCATTGGCCTTATTGCCTTTGAGCAATGTGTCTAAGATGATGATCGAACTTTTAGGAGCGTCTTTGACTTCACTAGAATAGTTATAAATTGCGCCACCTTGTTTGGCACGACCATTGATGAGTTGGCCAAATTGGAAGCTTAAATTGTCTTTGTTATAGATCAATCCACCCTGATCAACGCAGGCGTCCGCCTGACAGCCATCTAAGGTCAACTCCACCAATGTGACTAAAATAGCTTGTGGTGCAGCGGGCTCTTCACCTTCTGCTGGTTTCTCTGGAGGCGCTCGTTCAATCCAAAATATACGGTCTTTGCCTTTCATTTTTATAATGGCATTATTTTTACCCATGACACTATCAGAGACTACATCGCCGTAATCTGTTCGCATCACCAATCTTTTGGAAATTTTAATTTGCTTTTGTAATGTATATTCGGTGTTTGCTTTCAACAAAATGATGTTTTCTGCATCCTTGCCACCACAGCCCTTATAGGCCTCTTCAGGCATGCCAAGGTTCACATATTCGATGGCATGTCTTAAAGAACACTGATTAACCGTACTGGCCACATCTTCTGTGGTGGTCACCTTAATCGGGGCACTATATGCATGATGTGCTAGACATAGCAAACCTACGCCAAAGCTCCGTTTGAGCATCGTTATCTCCATGAATTTTTTTATTCGTTATCAAGTCGCAGCTGCATGAGTCTAGTCAGCCTTTTGCGTACTCTGTCACAATTAAAAAATTTTCTCAAGGAAATCTTGATTATTGCCGATATTCGTCGATCAGTGCATAAATTTGTCTTAAAGTTGCATGAGATAGTTTGACTTTCTCGCCCTGTAACAACTTTTCTAATTGATCAACTGACTGCAGTAAAGTACTGGTCTGATGCGGGCCATGGAGCAGCAGATATTCGATGATTTGCGCATCAAAATGTACCCCACGACGTTCAAGCACAGAGTGTAATAGGGCTTGGCGATCTGCGAGGTCATCACCATTGGGTACACTGACACTGACCGCTTGATTTAGACGTGAACGCAAGTCATGCAATTCGAGTTTGAGTTCTTTGGGTGCAAAACGAGATGAGAACACCAATTGCCCACCGGTTTCGTTGTGATTATTGATCAGGTGGAAAACTGCTTTTTGCCAATGTGGTACACCAATAATCGCTTCTATGTCATCCAATGCCACCAGGTCATAACTTTCTAAGCTGGTGATGGCTTCGATCGGCGCATCAAGCAACTCGAGTAAAGACACTTTAATCGCTGATTTGCCCAACTCCAAATAGGAGTCGCATATGGCCGTGAGTAAATGACTCTTACCGCTGCCTGCGTTGCCGTAGACATAGAATCGGTTGAGTAAGCCTGCATGAAGTTGACGTATAGCATCAATGACTGCACCCCAACCCGGACCTGAAAAATCACTGATCTGGGCATCGAGCTGAGGTTCGATATTCAACTGCAATTGACGCATCGATGTATCTTATTCCCAATGGTTATTTAAGTGGATCGTCTGAAGGGGTATTCACTGTATCTTGATGGTTTTTAACTTCAATATCAAGATTGACCTGCTCAGTTTCAACGGTCACCCGCTCAGTTTCGCCATTATTATGTACAGTCACTAAGGCAGGTTGAAAAAACTCGCTCTGCTGGTAACTGTGTCGTATATGTTTTAACAGTACCACAATCACTGCAGCGACAGGTAAAGCAATCAACATTCCCAAGAATCCTGCCAATTGGGCGCCCGCCAGTACAGCAAAAACCACAGCCACTGGTGACAGACCAATTTTATCACCCAACAAGAAAGGTTGTAGTACATAACCTTCGATGACTTGCCCGACCATAAACACACCCAGAACCAGTGCCATATGGGTCCAATCCAAACCGAACTGGAAGAAACACGCGATCATTGCTGCAACGATCCCTACGGCAAAGCCCAGATAAGGAATAATGCTGGCTAACCCTGCCACCAACCCAATAATCAACCCCACTTGTATACCGATCAGTTGTAAACCCACGGCATAGACTATACCGAGTAAGATCATCACTAAAAATTGACCTTTTACAAATGCACCCAATACATTGTGGCACTCCCCGACGATTTTCAAAGTTTGATCTTTATAACGTGGCGGGATCAGTTGTTGCTGTTTACGCAACATTCGGTTCCAATCGAGCAAGAAATAAAAAGCAATGATCGGCATGAGTACGACTGTGCCGCCAATTTGAATAAAATTAAGCCCCGATTGTAATAATGGCACCAACATCGCCTGCACACTGTCGACGCTATAATTGGTCTGCACATAGTCCATAACCACTTTGGTCATTTGTTCATTGTCTATTTTCATGTGTTCGACATTGAACGTTTTCGAGAGCCAAGGCAGAAAAGTCTGATTGATCCAATCAATCCCGACTGGAATACTTTCACGCGCATAGATCAATTGCTTCCACACCAGCGGAACAATAAACCAAGTTGCCCACGTAATGACCAAGCCGATGCCAAGGAAGACATTACCAATTGCCAACCACCGCGGCATGATTTTGGCGAGTTTTTCCACCAGTGGATTAAACAGGTAGGCAATAAAGAATGCACCAATAAATGGAATCACCACTGGCTTAAGCAGATAGAGCACCCACAAGATAAAGGCGACGCCAAGCAAAAGAAATATACGTTTTAACGTCCGATCGTGCATAGAAGCGCACCTTTTATGAGTTTATTGGTTATAGAAGTAGAATTAATTAAATTAAGATAGCATTTTAGCGCAGATTTAACATAAGAGTTTCGTATATTCAGGTATAATCTCCGCGCGAATGCGGAGACATCATTATGAGCAACACAACTTCTAACTCAAACACCGGATTAAGCTACAAAGACGCTGGTGTGGACATCGAAGCGGGCGACGCACTCGTCGATCGAATCAAATCAGTCGCTAAACGTACAACTCGACCTGAAGTAATGGGTGGACTCGGTGGCTTCGGCGCACTGTGCAAAATCCCGAAAGGTTATGAAGAACCTGTCCTGGTTTCAGGTACAGACGGTGTTGGGACTAAATTACGCTTAGCATTGAACTTAAATCGCCATGACACCATTGGTCAAGACTTAGTCGCCATGTGTGTTAATGACCTCTTGGTCTGTGGCGCTGAACCTTTATTTTTCCTCGATTATTATGCAACTGGACATTTAAATGTCGACGTTGCTGCTGATGTTGTAACCGGCATCGGTAAAGGCTGTGAACTTGCAGGCTGTGCATTGGTTGGCGGTGAAACTGCTGAAATGCCAGGCATGTACGAAGGCGAAGACTACGATCTTGCAGGTTTTTCTGTAGGTGTGGTTGAGCACAGCAAAATTATTGATGGTAGCCAAGTTAAAGCTGGTGATGTGCTGATCGGTGTTGCATCTTCAGGCGCACACTCAAACGGTTATTCATTACTGCGTAAAATTTTAGATGTGAAAAACATCGATCTCACTCAAATCGTCGATGGTCGCCCATTGGCCGATGTGGTGATGGAACCGACCCGTATTTATGTAAAATCGATGCTTGAATTGTGTAAACAAGTCAATGTGCATGCGATGGCGCATATCACTGGCGGTGGTTTACCGGGCAACTTACCCCGTGTGTTACCTAATGGTGCACAAGCTATCGTGGATGAGTCTTCTTGGGAATGGCCAGAATTATTCAAACTATTACAACGCGAAGGCGGTGTAGAACAGTTTGAAATGTATCGCACCTTTAACTGTGGTGTGGGCATGGTGATTGTGGTTGATGCAAACGACGCAGATCAAACCATCAACTTACTCAATTCTTTGGGTGAGAGCGCTTGGAAAATGGGCCAAATCGCAGAGAATGCTGAATCAGTCGCTGGCGCTGATGAGAAAATTCGCGTGATCTTTGCCTAATGAGAATTGCGGTACTTGTTTCAGGTCAGGGCAGTAATTTACAGGCCCTGATCGATGCCAAACTCTCAGGTGACATCGTCGGTGTCATCTCCAATAAAGCCACGGCTTATGCGTTACAACGTGCTGAGCACGCCGGTATTGCTACAGCCGTGATCGCACATAAAGACTATCCAAGCCGTGAAAGTTTCGATGCTGTCATGCATCAACAATTGCTGGATTGGAAAGTCGACTTGGTCATTCTTGCGGGCTTTATGCGCATTTTAAGTGCTGAGTTCGTTGCAGCGTGGCATGGCAAAATGATCAACATCCACCCTTCACTGCTGCCGTATTATAAGGGCATGCATACCCATCAACGGGTGCTGCAATGTGGTGATGTTTTTCATGGTTGCACTGTGCACTACGTAACTGCTGAACTCGATGCTGGTCCCGCCTTAGCCCAATGCGTGCTTAAGGTCGGTATCCATGATGATGCTGAATCTTTGGCACAGCGTGTACATGACTTAGAGCACTTCATCTATCCACTGGCGGTAGAATGGATTTGCACCCAAGTCATGGTGCATCAAGCAGATGGCAGCCTGACCTATCGCGGTAAAGCTTTAGCCAAACCATTGCAATTTAGCCACCTTTAACGCCTTCTCCCTCTGGGAGAAGGTTGGGATGAGGGTCAAACCTCACCTCTGGGAGAAGGTTGGGATGAGGGTTAAACCTCACCCTGCCCTCTCCTTATCAAGGAGAGGGTTTAATCAAGTCTTTAATCAAATCCACCACGACACTCGGATGTTCCAATGGGAACATGTGGCCCCCAGGTGTGACAGTAAATGGAATTCCAAGTTTACGTTTCGCCGAATGCGGGAACTTTTTTATATAAAATGGACTCTGATCACCCACCACCAAATGTACAGGTACTTTTGGCTTTGGCATCGGCAACCACCACAGCGATGGATTGGTTCTAAAGATCTCGACTTCATCATCTTTAGGGATGCTTAAGGTGACACCACCACGAACCTTATCTTCAGTCAGCGCATGATCGAGATAATGTTGAAAACACGCTGCGTCAAAACTTTTATAAAAGCCTTTCGGGCGCAATAACTCACCCGCCTGTTCACGTGAATCCCAATGATCACGACGACGCACAGAAAGTCCTGCTGGGGTGATTTTATCCACGGTCTTTAGATGAAAGAGCTTCGCCAAATGAAATGCAAATGCGTTCTTACCCAAGATCAAAGGTGGGTCCAGCATAATCACCTGTGAGAACAATTCAGGTCGTTTATAAGATGCCATCAAAGTCAGCACTGAGCCTAAAGAATGCCCCAAGCCAATCACAGGCTGACCCTTTGCTTGCTGCACAATGCTGTCAATCACCTGATCTACCAAGTGCGGCCAATGGTTACTAATCGGATAACGCTTGTCAGGTCCGATCATCGGCACATAGACCACTTGATACTCATCACTGAGTTGATCAAATAAACGTTGATAGACTTTCGATGGTACGCCATTGGCGTGGGCAAAGTGAATCAATGGCTTGCTAATGTTTGTCATCATTTTCTATTGCATGCACTACGACATGAACCTATTTGAGTTTGGCTTCCTGCTGAGTTTCTACTTGCTGCATCAATGCTGCAGCTAAACTCTGCCCCATTTCAGATCCTACACGACCGAGCACCGAATCAAAGGGACTACGTTCGACTGTATAGTTCACTGTTTTAGCAAGATCTAACTCACGCTTTAGACTTTCAATATTGCCAGCTTTATCCGCGATACCCAATTTGATCGCTTGCTCGCCAGTCCAAAACAAACCAGAGAAGATCGCAGGATCGGTTGATTTAAGCTTTGAACCACGACCCGCTTTCACAGCTTCAATAAAGTGACCGTGTACATTATCCAGTAAAGCTTGGATATGTGCTTGTTGCGCTGGATTGATCGGCTTGGTCATGCTCAGTATGTCTTTATTACTGCCTGAGGTCATGGTGCGATCTTCAACGCCCAATTTTTGTGCCAAACCATTTATACCGTAATTCGGCATAATCACACCGATCGAACCCACCAGACTTGACGGATTGACCCAGATTTCATCTGCAGCTGAAGCGATATAATAAGCGCCTGAAGCACCCATATCACCGATCACTGCATAGACTTTCTTATCCGGATACTCTTTCTTCAAGTGGCGAATCTCTTGCCAAATGTCATCTGACTGTACCGGTGATCCGCCCGGTGAATTGACGTTGAGCACCACTGCTTGTGCAGTTTTAGATTTAAACGCACGTTTTAAGGATTTGATGGTATCGGTACTGTTTACACCCTGATTACTCGAGTCGATAGTACCCAAGATATTCACGATACCCAGATGCGGTGCTGTACTGGTCGTTTCCTCTGCATCTTCAGTTAAACTACAGCCTCTAGACATCATGACGATGATGCTGAGGATATAAAGAAAAGTCAGTGATTTAAAAAAGATACTCCAACGGCGGCTACGACGCTGCTCTTCTACAGATGCAAGTACAGCCTTTTCTAAAATTTGCCATTCTTGTCCAGAAACAGGAGCTTGAGAGGTGGTTTTTTCATTATGTGGTTGTGGTGGCCAATCGGACATGTGGGCTATCCAAATTAATATTTAGGGAGACATTATATACAAGCTTTACAGTTAAACTGTCTAAACCACAAGATTTAACTTATAATAGCGCCAAATTTGACACTTTAACTCGACTTTCGACACACAACTAGATCGCCAATGACCAAAAAATCATCTTCTTCGACTACATGGCTCCTCAACTTCTTTAGTCGTCAACCGATATTATTTTCACGTTTTTTTGCACGTATACTCGCGCGAATTGTCAACTTATTACATATTACAAAAACCTCCAATACCATACGTCTCAATATTGAGATTTGTCTGCATGAACTCAATCAAGAGCAACGTGAACAGATCACCCGTACTGCGATTCGCAACGAATTACAGTCCTATATGGAATTTTTTAGTATCTGGGGCAGCAGTAATCAAAAAAATATTTCCCGTATACGGCAGATTCAAGGTGAACAGTATCTGCATGATGCTTTAGCGCGTGGTCAAGGCTTGGTTTTGGTGGTGCCACATTTTGGGACTTGGGAGGTTATGAATGCATGGTTAGCACAACACACCGAAATGACCATCATGTATAAACCGATCAAAAACCATGAGGCAGATCAATTTGTACGTCAGGCTCGTGGTCGTGAACAAGCCAATCTGGTTCCAACCGATGAAAGTGGGGTTAGACAGATTTTTAAAGCGCTAAAACGCGGTGGTACCACGGTCATCCTGCCCGATCACACCCCTCAAGTGGGTGGAGACATGATCAATTACTTTGGCATCCCACTGGCATCGAGCAGCTTAAGCGCCAAGTTGATCCAGAAAACCAAAGCCAGTGCGCTGTTGTTGTATGCGATCCGCAATCAAGATGACAGTTTCAACATGTTTATTGAGCCCATTGATGAGGCGATTTATAGTGGCACTGCCGAGCAAGGGACAACTATCATTCATCACAGTATCGAAGATTTGATCCGTCGCTACCCTGAACATTATCACTGGAGTTACAAACGCTTTAAGGCCAATCCTGCCTTAGATCGGGTCTATCACATCCCCAAAGCTGAAGCACTTGCCGCAGTCGCAGCGCTACGAGAACAACACGCTCAACAGCCCAACGATCAGATTGAGCCACATCTTGAACCCACCCTAAGCGATGAAGCACCTAAGCAGGATGCATCGGCTTAAAGCCTGATGTGCTATAGATCAGGCAGTATGCATGTTGCGATGAGTTTGGCTAAAGCTGTTTTGGGCTGAGGCAGTTTTAGTTAAAGTTAGGTCTAACGCTAGCCTTACTGCGATCTATCTAACCATGGCCGAGTCTGACGATGCGCTCGCCATTGCATCTGCTGCTCAGCATCTAAATAAAACTGAATACTGCCCTGCTCAATGCTGCTCAACATCGGTATACCCAAATCTGCTAATCGCGCTTTGACCAAGGCATGCGGATGCCCATAACGATTGTTCCACCCCGCACTGGCAATCGCCAATTTCGGCTGCAACTGCTGTAAAAAAGCATAAGCAGAACTGTGCCGACTGCCATGATGTCCAAGGATCAGTACATCGACTTTTAAGTCTGGGTAGCGTTGCAGCAGTTGATATTCAGCCTCCCAGCCCGCATCGCCCATAATCAGAAAATTTTGATAGCCTCGCGCCTGCGGTACTTGCACATAGACCACGCAAGAACGTTCATTTTGATGTTCAGCGACATCAGCCAATTGCTCAGCATCTGGCAACAAGATCTGCACCAGTATCTGGCCATATTGCCACTGCTGTCCTCGCTGACACAGTTGAAAATCAAAGCCCTCGAAGCGCTCATCCTGCTGATTGGAATAGACCTGATCTATACGCACTTGCTTGCTTAAAGGTTCAAATGCACCACTGTGGTCTTGATCTAAATGAGACAAGATCACCTGATCCAGTCTGGATATGCCCTGTTGCATTAAATAAGGAATGATAATGTGATCAGCGATACCCCACTGTTTTTCATTATAAATCCCACCGACATCAATCATGAGCTTATGCTGTGGAAGTGGGTGCTGCGGGAGTTTGAGCAATAATGCCTGCCCTTGCCCCACATCGATCACATTCAACTCAAATTCAGTATCAACCTTTTGACCTGCCACACCGACCAAACCGACCACGGCGCACACACCGATCCAAAGTCGAGGCAACACCCCACGAGGTAATAGCAACATCCAAATCGCCAGACTCAAGCTCAGACTTTGCCAAAAACTCAGTGCCAACCATTGCGTTTTTGCGGCAAAAACTTGATCGAGCCAGCCAAGCAACCTGAGCATGACCTCCAACACCTGATCCGCCAAATAAAATAAAAGCGCAGCCATCGCTGGAAAAACAAAACTGCCACTGGCCGCCAGCACTTCTAATGGCACCACCACACTGCCAATCAATGGAATCGCAATTAGATTGGCGATTGGGGCCAGCCAAGCCAGTTGCTGAAAGATAAACATCAACAAAGGCAACAGCGCTACAAAAATTTTCCATTGTGCAGCTATAAACAACCAGCATCCATACAGCACTCGTCCTACCCTGCCTGATAAGGCAACGCTTGAAAATATTGCAGTATTCGGAACACCCCCTTGCATGGATTGATACACACGCAGCAACATTAAACACGCGCCGAAGGAAAGCCAAAAAGCCGCTGAGAGTATGCTAAAGGGATCAAAGAGCAACAATAAACTGGCACTGAGCAGGAGCATTTTTAGCGGTCGCAATGCCTGCTTGAACAGCAACAACACACAGATGACAGTCGTCGTAAACAGGGTTCTTAATGCCGGTATCTCAAAACCCACCAAGGCGGCATAGCCCCAAACCGCAAGCAAAAATGGGCCAATCAATAGATAGGGTTTGGGATAACGCAGAAAAATCTGTGGACAGACAAAGCGCAGCAATTTTGCCAGCGCAAAACACAGCATCAAAGCAAATAACAATACATGTGGCCCTGAGATCGCCAATAGATGAGTAATGCCCAAGCGTTGGAACAAGGCTTGGGTCTGCACTGACATGAGGCTTTGATCCCCGGTCAAAAGCGCCAACAGTAGTCCGGGCTGCGTGGCATTTGAAGCCTGAATCAACACTCTAAACTTGAGCCGTAGACTTTCAATAGCGCGATTCAATTTGGCAATGCTGCCCTGCTGATCCTGAACAAATGCAACATGCCCCATTGCATTCACATGTTGCGCATCCAACAACTGCACTGTTTCAACCTGCATGCTCGCCATCAAGCCTTGTTGCAACATCCAACGCTCACGATCAAATACACCGGGAACCGCATAACTATGTGCAGGTTTAACTTGCCCACTGACCCGATAATACCGCCCCAATTGCAAACTATAGTCTGCATCATCCTCTGCGCTTTTGGCGGGATAGCTGAGTTGCCAAAGTACCGCTTGCGGCTGTTGATCCAGCACCCAAACTTGATGCTGCCAACGATTGGGATCCGCATGACTATTACTTGCAATCCGATCGACATAGATCAGCACCGATCCTGTAAATGCCGTGCTGGTTCTGAGTGCTAAGCGTGTTGTTAGTGCATGCTGCGCATAGAGATGTCCGGCCATGAGCACACTGCATATAGCCAGGACTCGCAAAAACATCGCTTGAGTCATCGCTTTAGACACTGGATCATATTGCGCTGGTCGATAAGCGCTATAGAGCATCAGCATCACACTGAATAGCAATGGCAGCAAAAGGATGAGCGCTAATTCTCTCCAACCACTGAGGATATGCAATGGCCACGCCATGCTACTGATCCCCACGATCCAAGCCACCAATAATATTTGACGCAACATTGGACTGAGTAAGGGAGCAAGCATCGGACTAATCTTAGAACTCATCGTAGGACTCATTTTCAGACTAGACTGCGGGCTAAACTGGGTGCTGAGCTTGGGACGAAGCATGCTGAGTTTGGACTGATTTTAATGCATCGATAGGACAAAAAATTAAAGCCCACAATGTGGGCTTTAACAAGGCTATTGATCCGATCCTCAAAGGCTTTGCGCGTTATTGGTCGTATGTTGAAACGACATCACAGCCCTAGGCTGATTGCGCTTCCCAAAGCCCATCCTGCATATGCAAGATATGATCTGCAGATTTTGCTAACTGTTCGTCATGGGTGACGATCAGCATTGCCATATTCAGTTCCTGCTGCAAGTCAGTCAACAACTGAAAGATCGTTGCCGCAGTTTTACGGTCCAAATTCCCTGTAGGTTCATCGGCCATCATCAATTTCGGTTGGGTGACCAAGGCACGTGCCAAAGCCACACGCTGCCGCTCCCCACCGGATAACTCACCGGGTTTATGAGTGAGACGATGACTCAATCCAACACGGTCCAGTAAATATTCAGCACGCGCTTTGGCTTCTTTGAATTGTACTTCTTCACGTAACATCAACGGCATAGCCACATTTTCAAAGGCACTAAACTCAGGCAGCAGATGATGAAACTGATACACAAAACCCAAATTGCGATTGCGTAAAAAGCCACGTTCAGCTTCATCCAAGCTATCGAAGCGTTGACCATTGAGCATCACCATACCTTGGGTCGGACGATCTAGCCCTCCCAAAATATGCAATAGGGTACTTTTACCTGAACCACTGGCACCGACGATTGAGACAAACTCGCCAGCATGGACTTTGAGTGACAAGCCTTTGATCACTTCAACTGTCGACTTACCATCGGTAAAATGTTTCTGTACATCTTTGGCTTCTAACACCACATTACTCATAGCGAAGGGCCTCAGCAGGTTGGATTTTCGCGGCACGCAATGCAGGATAGATCGTGGCGATGAAACTCAAGAATAATGAAACCGTCACCACCAACAATACATCTTGCCATCTGAGATAAGACGGTAAGTAGTTGATGAAGTAGGCATCGAATAAATGCAAACCAAAGGCTGAGTTAATCCAACCCATAAAACCACTGATACTGGTCGCCAAAATAATACCCAATACCGCACCAGCCAAAGTGCCGACTACACCGATGACCGTACCTTGAACCATAAAGATTTTAGTAATGGTACGCGGCGAAGCCCCGAGGGTGCGTAGGATTGCGATATCAGATTTCTTGTCTGTGACCACCATAACCAATGAAGACACGATATTAAATGCCGCCACCAATACGATCAGGAATAACAATAGGCTGACCATGGCTTTTTCCATCTGGATCGCACTAAACAAATTACCGTGGGTAAAGGTCCAGTCGGTCGCATAGAAGTTGCCAGGCAATTTACTCACCACATCATTGGCAACCATCGGCGCTTTAAAGATGTCATCCAATTTCATACGGATGCCTTGTGCCCCATCCGGTAAGCGCATCAAGGTTGCCGCATCATTTAAGGCGATATAGCCCAAGGTTGAATCAACTTCTGCCCCGATACTAAAGATCCCTACGATTTTAAAGCGTTTAAAACGAGGCACCACACCAGCGGGTGAAGGCGTTGCTTCTGGTAGTACCAGCGTCACGTAGTCATTGAGTTCCAAGCCCATTTCATCGACACGTTGCTTGCCCAGAACGATACCAAACTCACCTTTTTTCAGTGCGTCGATACTACCTTCCTGCATATGATTCTGGATGATAGAGACCTTTTTTTCATATTCTGGTTCTATTCCGGTAATCATCACCCCAGCAACTTGACCTTGTGAGGTCAGCATACCCTGCAGTTGGGTAAAGGGGGCGACACCAGTAACATCCTCATGTTTGGCGATTTTATTTGCAAGCACAGGCCAATCTGTTAAGATTTCGGTCGAAGAAATGGTCGCTTGTGGCACCATGCCGAGCACTCTGGTTTTTAATTCGCGGTCAAATCCATTCATCACAGACAATACTGTAATCAAAACGGCAACCCCAAGGGTCAGACCGATCATTGAAACCAAAGCGATAAAAGAAATAAAGTGATTGCTACGCCGTGCGCGAGTATATCTCAACCCTATATACAGCGAGATAGGTTTAAACATACCAATCTAGTCCGAGGTGTTTTTATGGAAACTTCACAGCATCAACATAGAGGAACTGAACGTCGAGTTATGTCTCGCATTGATGCTGCCTTGAGGATTAACTATCAGATCATTACAGATGAAGTTGCACTGAATGACCCTTATGATCCAAATTTTGTATTGCCGCGCTATTTTCTACTACTTGCTGAGTTAGATCAATTTGATCATGCTCTAGAATACGAATTAGAACAATTAAATCAAAAAGATCAACAAATTGCCCGAATCCTATCCTTATTTAGCCAAAAACTAAACCTGATAACAGGTTCACTTTATGATGCAACAGTGCAAAGTTTACTACCGATCCCACAACAGGTGAATTTTTCTGAAAGTGGTTTCAGCTTTTTTTGTGAACAAGACTTTAAAAAAGGCAGTTATTTACACGTGACTTTAAGTCATCCTGAGCACTATTTTCATATCGCTGCCACGGCGCAGGTCGCCTATGCTGAATTTGATCAGCATGGCATGTATCGCATCGGGGCCTATTTTATTACTTTACATCCTGCTGACAAAGTAAAGTTAGCTGAATGTGTCCGTCATAACTTAAGCCTCAGCAGCGAAACTTAAACATCTCAGCCTCAGCAGCAAAACTAAGATATCGCAGTCTAATCTTCAGCGCATATTCAACTGTTTAAGCCGTTGTGCTCGACGACGACTCGCCACCAAGTCTTGATAAAAATACAGCATCACTCCGCCGATTAATACCAAGGCACCCACAAAGACCCATGCACTGGGTTGTTCGCGATTAAACAATGCCCCAAATAACATCGCCAACATCGGGGTCATCACCGTGGTCAAGGACAAGGTGGTGGCTTGGATATTTTGCACCAATTTAAAATAACAGAACATGGCAATCAACGATGCCATCACCACCGTATAGAGCAGTGCCGACAACGATTTCGTGCTCGGCAGATGATCTGGGATATATTGCCAAATAAAGGGGATAAACAACAACATCACCAAGGATGAAACCAAGATCGAGCCAGTGGCTTGGGCCATAGGTTCTACTTTTGCTGCAATTTTCTTGACCCAAAAGATCGACAAGGCATAGTTAAATACGCTGACCAACATCAGACCAATCCCCAGTGGGTGAATCTGTTGTCCAGCATCATTCATAAAACAAATGATCCCCAAGCCGCAGACCGCGACCAGCATCCCAAACCATTGCACACGCTGTAGATGCTGACCAAAGACAAAACGGCCAATCAATCCCGCCATAATCGGGGCCAGACCAAACATCAGCGCCAACATCCCCGAACTTAGATACTGCGCTGCCGCATAGGTAAAGGCCTGCGAACCAACCAAGCTAAATGCCCCTGCCACATAACTATGCAGCGCCACCCGATCCACTGGAAATTTAATTTTCAACACCAGCAACAATAAGGCGGCCAAGGGGAGTGCGATAAAAAAGCGCAATAGCAATGCCCACATCACGTTCAGATCAGACACCGTCCAGACGATGGCCAGCGGTGTCGTTGACCAGATAAAGACCAACAAGATATAGGTCAGGACAATATTATGCTGCGAGGACATGAGCAGAGATCCAGTTTGATTTATAGCCCGACAGATGCATCGGGTTTAGGTGTGGTTTTGCGCTTTTGCTTTAAAATGGTTTGATCTAAATGGCTAGAAAACTCGCGCTTATCCCGTTCTGAGATCGGTGGCGGTCCACCGGTTTGCACCCCAGCCCCTCTTAAAGTATCCATAAAATCACGTAGATGTAAGCGAGCTTTGATATTGGCTTCGGTATAGACCTCTCCGCGTGGATTGATGGCAATCCCACCTTTCTCAATCACTTGTGCCGCCAAGGGGATATCTTGGGTAATCACGATATCATTGGCATGCATGCGCTCTACAATTTCTTGGTCGGCACGATCGGCACCACTTAAAACTTGGAGAAAATTAATCCGCGTTGACGGACGTATGCCGATGTCTTGATTGGCAACAAAAGTAATTTCAAGCTGATAACGATCTGAAGCACGTAATATAAGTTCTCGCAATATTTTAGGTAATGCATCTGCATCCACCCAGAGTTTAAATTGCAGCACGTTTAGACTCGCCCTTAAATGATGCCGCTAGTGTAACAAATGCCTCAAGACCTTAATTTACTTTTCCCGACTAATCTGGGTTCATTTTGCAAAAAAAGTCCGATCCGCCCTATAAGCCACCACAAATAGCAGCAACAGGCCATTCGACTTGTCGAAATTTCACTCTAGGACAGCATTAAATCCACTCATTTTAACCAATCTTGGGGAAAATCAACGCGAGGGGCTTGAATTTGGTCAATTACCCACGATTAAGGATATTAAGCGAGTGAATTGTTAAGTTGAGTATATGAACAATCAAAATCAACCAGAAATTATTCTTATAGAAGATCAAAATTTTGGCAGTCATATCGAACATTGGAGTCTGCTCACCGAACAGCCCACGACAGATGTGCCCAAATGGCTCAATCTGGCACTTGATGCGCCAATTATGCCGATGGGAATCTGTCAAAAAGAATGTGACATGGACCAAAGCAGTTGGTTGATCCAAGGTCCCGGTGAATCCAATATTCAGCTCAATCAAGTGATTGCAGTCGAAGATGCCAAACCGAAGGCAGTTAAAACAGCCTTTCCGAGTTTTTTTAGCCCCTACACGTTGACTGCCCAAGTCAGCCGTATTATCACCTGTAAATCCAATACTCAAGCGGTATTACAACTCCAGCTCGATCACAACAGTACCGTTTATGCATTTGACAGTTTGTACAGTGTCAATCACTTGCATTATGAAAAAAATCAAGATTATCAGGTTCAACTCAATGCGTGGTCATATGGACTAGAAAAAGTATCTGACCACGATCAAATTATTGTGGATGATCCAGCATCGATCAAACATCATCGCGCACTCAATCAAATCTTGGCTGAACACGATGGTGTTGCACCGGAAAATCTACAAGCACTCCTCGATGCTTGGGAGCCAAAAACCGCTGATGATCAAGCACCGGTTACTGTGGATTTTTCAAAAATGGTCGCCTATCTCTATGGCGAAACCATGGGTCAAGAAGATGAAGCATGGTTCCAAGGTAAGATCGTTGGTAAAAGTCATACCGAATTTATGCAACAACGCTTTTGTCTCTATGATGTCACCCTAATCCTAGAAGAAAACCAACCTGCGACCTTGATTCGTTTGGCATCTCAAATCCCTGAAGATCAGGATTTTGAAATTGGCCAATATATCCGTGGCAATATCTGGATTCAGGCGCATGTCTTTGCCAAGGCCAAGGCTCAATCTGCAGCTTAATCCTATATAGCCCAAGGCATATGATCCCCGACACAATTACAACTGACTTCAGGCTACAGACAACAGACAACAGACAACAGACAACAGACAACAAGACGGCAATCATTTTGATTGCCGTCTTGTTGTCTATAGCAGCTTTTTTAGAGTAAATTTAGTATTTTAATGCAATTAATCTTGTGAATTGGATTGGTTTAAATCCTGAGTTGTATATTTTGCTGAGAGAGATACAAATCAAATCACAGTGCAAAAATTTTTAAGCCTAGCTTAATAAAATATCAAATTTATAATTTTTAAATTCAAAAAAATATTTATTATTATTTCTCATCAAATAAAGCGGCGCTTAATATTTGTTCAATTTCAAGCCACTATATTCACTTTTCAAAACACAGGCTAAAATATGAATTCGAAATTATATCCATATATGGATAAGACCTTTATTTATCCACAGTTTAGTCGTGAATGATCGCTTTTGAATTTAAAATGCAGGCTATTAAAAGTTAAACTCAAGCGTTTATTTAAAGCCTATTCCAAATTAATTTAATTTTTTCTTTATTTAAAATAAAAATTATGCTAAAAATATAGAAAATCTATGACGTATTAACAATAATTTAATAATCCAGGCTTCGTAATGAAAATTATACCTGAACAATCGACTAGTCTAATCAACCAAGACAGTAGTTTTCGACTCCGTATTGATACTGGAGCATGCTGCTTTTTTGTGCTGGGAATGTTCCTTGCAGCCATGATATTTCACTATTTAGGCTTATTCCCTACCGCCTAAGACTTCAGTTGTGCCGTACATAATCTTCAGGCTTCGTCTAAACTGATGTCTGAGACATATTAAAAAACCCTTAACTATCTTTTTAGTTAAGGGTTTTTTATGTTTTGGCTTTGATAATTCAAACATTAACCATGACGTTGTGCAAAATCATCCATAAATCCAACCAGGGCTTGGATCCCTTCCAATGGCACTGCATTATAAATACTGGCGCGCATACCACCGACTGAACGATGTCCGGCTAGATTTAATAAATGATTGGCCTCTGCTTCTTGAAGGAATTGTTTTTCCAAATCCGTACGCAGTAAAGTAAACGGCACATTCATCAATGATCGATTCGGCAAAGCCACAGGGTTATTATAAAACTCACTGGCATCGATATAACCATAAAGTAACTTGGCTTTCTCTAGATTAACCTGATGAATCGCGTCCACCCCACCCTGTTCAAGCAACCATTCAAACACCAAACCTGATAAATACCACGCATAGGTTGAAGGGGTATTCACCATAGAATCATTTTTAGCTTGGGCAGAATATTTCAAAATAGATGGAATATCACTGCGCGCTTGATCCAATAAATCTTCACGCACGATCACCAAGGTTAAACCTGCAGGACCAATATTTTTTTGCGCACCCGCATAGATGATGCCAAATTGAGTTACATCGAGTGGTGCAGATAATATGCTTGATGAGAAGTCAGCCACCAATGGCACATTAACGTCTGGGATTTGATCAAACTGCAAACCACCAATGGTTTCATTGTCCACATAATGCAAATATGCAGCATCTGAATTAAGCGTCCATTGATGTTGCGGTTTAATCGCAAATTTACCGTCAATCTGAGTTGCCGCATCAATGATATTAATATCACCATAGCGCTGCGCTTCTTTATAGGCTTTTTCAGACCAAATACCGGTATGAATATAATCTGCTTGGCTATTTTTACCCAATAAGTTCAATGGAATTGCAGAGAACTGTAGTGAAGCACCACCTTGTAAAAATAAAACCTTGTAGTTTTCAGGAATATTCATTAAGCGGCGTAAATCAGCTTCGGCTTTTTCTGCCACAGCCACATAATCAGCACTGCGATGACTCATTTCCATGATCGAGAGGCCCTTACCGTGCCAGTCCAACATCTCTTGTTGAGCTTTTTCTAAAACGGCAAGTGGTAATGCAGCTGGACCAGCACAGAAATTATACGCGCGCATGATATTTCCCTTTTGAAGAAAGATAATCGAAAGTAGTGTCTAAAGACCCAAGCATTTAACCATAGATTGAAACACTGTACATCATAAATACCAGTCAATATTTCAATGTTATTCGGCATTTAAAGTTAATAAATCAATAAATCTATACTTAAATAAACAGCAAATACGCCGTGTAGCAGATCAATATTTTCATCAAACCAAAGAGCCCCGTTAAAAATAAGCGAGTGATGTATATGGATTTAGAGTATATATACTAAATTTTGATTCAGCATATCATTGTATGCTATTGTTTATATAAGAGAATTTAATAATAGTCCCATTTCAAGAACATATTGATTCTTAAATGTATTTTACATATACACCGCAATTTCACAGACGAATTCGCACTTTGTAGGGTCTTTAATATTATGCCACTCGCTATGCATCTTCAGCAGAAACTATATGCAGCTACGCACTGGACTGTTCTACAAAGATTAATTCACTGCAAAACCGTATTGGCCAGCTGCCTATTGCTGAGTATGGGCAATGTTCAGGCCCAAGATCTCAGCTATGCGCAAGCCGAGGCTGATTTCTTAGGTAAATCTTATACCACGCAAGCACATAACGCCCTGCAACAAGCATCCGAACTCGAAGCCCAAGCAGTCAAAGGTTTGGGATTACCACGTGTCGATCTGAATGTCCGCGCCTATGCGTTTCATAATCAAGTGGATATTCCACTAGACTCGTTTAAAAACAATTTAGAAAATACCCTAGCCCAAGGGATTGCGGGTCAAGTCAGTCAATGGGAAAGCGCACAAAATCTGCCCGCTGGCAGTTTAGGTGGTTTAAATGAAGGGCTTCAAAACAGTGTGCAGTCTGGGATTGGGCTGATACCGAGTAGTGCCAATATCATACTCGAAGATCAAATCATCCGCCCTACAGTATCGGTATTAATGCCCTTATATACCGGCGGTCTGACCAGCAGTGCCAAAGAAGTCGCCAATATTAAAGCACAACGCAGCCAACTCAGTTCACAGCAACAACAAGATCTACAACGCTTTGAATTGATCCAAGTGTATTTTAATGTGCAACTGCAAAAAAAATTACGCGAGGCCAGTCAATTTAATCTAGATTCATCTCAAACGCATTATCACAATGCGCTGAAACTCGAAGCACAAGGCTTTATTAATAAAGGCCAACGCATGCAGTTTGAGGTCGCTAAAAATAATGCTGAGCGCAATCTGCAAAATGTCGATAGCAATTTAAAATCTAGTTTATTCCAACTGAATAATCTGCTGCAAAACCAAGATATCGATCGTTTGATTACCCCATTATTTGTCAATTCAACTCAAAATCAATCCCTGATAAATCTGCTTAAGAGTTATCAGGAACAATCTGCCCTGATTCGTAAATTGCAAATGGATACTCAATTGGCCAATGCCAACGTCAAAGTCCAACAAGCAGGCAAAAGACCCAGTGTCTTTGCCTTTGGCGAATACAGTTTAGATGACAAACAAAATTGGATCGTGGGTGTGGTTGCCCGTTATAACTTGTTTTCAGGCATCGATAAAAACAAAAATATCCAAGCGGCTGAACTACAACGCTATGCCTCTGAACTGCTGACCGAGCGCGCCAAGCAAGAAATTGAGAACATGATTTACAAATCCTATAGCGAAGTCAGTACTGCCCAACTCAGCCATCAAATGCTGGAGCGTAATCTGCTCGCCGCCAAAGAAAACTTACGCATCCAAGAACTTTCATTTAAAGAAGATATGGGCACAGCCACCCAAGTGATTGATGCACAGAATTTACTCAATGGCTTACAAAGTGAAATGGCACTCAACGCTTATCGCTATGTCATGTCTCTAGCCACATTACTGCAAAGTCACGGCTCGATTAGTCAATTTCAAGACTATGTCCACCAAGCCAACACGCACTACATCCGTTAATTGCGAGGAACCAAGATGACTCAAGCCCAACCGCCACGCGATAACGATGATGCCACCCAGCAAGTGCAAGATGACAGCGTGTCAAGCATGACACAACACACGGACACAGATACAGCATCTAAAGATTCACCATCTGAGGCTGTGACTGATCCGCAAGCAGCCGAGCCATCCGCTAAAAAATCACGCTTAAAAATGATCGGCTTAGTCATTCTGATCTTGATCTTGGGTTTAATCGCCTATGGCCTCTGGAAAGCCTACCAGCCCAAAAGTCTTGAACTTCAAGGCCGGGTTGAAGCTGAAACACTACATATCAGCACCAAACTGCCGAGCCGTATCGAAGAAATTTATGTAAGCGAAGGCCAAAAAGTCACTCAAAATCAAAAACTCGTTCGCTTACACAGCCCTGAAATTGAAGCCAAGAAACAACAAGCCTTGGCCATGCTACAAAGTGCCCTGGCCCTGCAATCCACCGCAGATCGGGGTTCACAACAAGAAAATATTGACACCCTCTATGCCAACTGGCAAAGCATCAAAGCCCAACAACACTTGGCAAATACCACCTATCAACGCGGTGCAAACCTATTTCAAGAAGGGGTCATCTCCCGCCAACGCCGTGATGAGATGCTAGCCGCAGCACAATCCTCACAACAATTGGCCGAAGCCGCTTATCAACAATATGCGCGCGCCAAACGTGGCAGTACCCCTGAGCAAAAATCCAGTGCCGATGCGCAAGTGGACATGGCACGTGCTGCAGTTGCAGAAGTCGATGCACTCGAAGCCGAAACCCTACTCTTGGCACCGATCAATGGCACCATCTCCAAAACCTATGGCAAAGTATCTGAACTGGTTGCCATGGGTGTACCGGTGGTGAGCTTGATCGATGATCAAAAACTTTGGATCAGCCTACATGTACGTGAAGACCAATATGCGGATATTTATAAAAATAAAACCCTCGATGGCTATATCCCTGCACTGAATCGCAATGCCACCTTTAATATCACCCATATCGATGCTGAAGGTGAATTCGCCACCATCAAAAATACCCGCCAAACAGGTGGTTATGATATCCGTAGCTTTAAATTGCATTTAGAACCTGCGCAAGCAATGACTGATTTAAAAGCAGGAATGAGTGTGATTTTTAAAGTGCAAGCGTCTAAATAATGTGGTCTGGTCTGCAACGTGAACTGCGCTACCTGATTGAGCATAAATGGGATCTGAGTATGGTCACCATCGTGCCGCTGTTGGTGATTGTGCTGTTCAGTGCCATGTTTTATGAGGGTAAGGCCGAACACTTGCCGATTGCGATTATTGATCAGGATCACAGCCAACTCAGTGAAAATATTGATCAATACCTAAGTCACAACAACGCCCTAAAGATCAGCTTACGCAGCACCGATTTACAACATGCGGAGCAACAACTCAACAGCAATCAGATTTGGGGCTATGTCTTGATTCCTGCGGGTGCTGAGCAACGTTTGGTACAGGCCAAAGATGCCCAAATTGCTGTGGCATTTAACCAAAGTTATTTTAGTGTGGGCAATAGTATTTCATCTGCGATGTATGTCAGCACCTTAAAAGCCACAGCCGATTATCTCGGTGAAGACTACATGAGCAATCTATTGCTCGATCTGGATATACCCACTGCACATGTAAAGGTTTCGACACTCTACAATCCTAGCCTCAACTATGAGTTTTATTTACTGCCCTTTATGATCCCTGCAGTACTGCACTTGTTGTTGTGCTGTTGCGTAGCCTTTGCCATCGGTCAAGAATTTAAATACAACACTGCCGCTCAGTGGCTACAGTCACCTGCTGCAATGGCCAGTTTTGGTTCCAAAATACTGGTTTATATCCTCATCTTTACACTTTGGACTTGGTTATGGATGTACTGGTTGATCGTGATTCGGGGATGGTTTGTTGCAGGCCACCTATGGATCATCTTACTGGCTCAATTTTTATTGTATAGCGCCTACGCCTTGATGAGTGCTTGCGTCATTTTAGCGACGAAGGATTTGGCCAAAACCTTTGGTGTGATTGCGGTCTATGGCGGCTCTTCACTGAGTTTCGCTGGCGTCACCCTGCCACTGAATAATGCCGCACCCTTTACCCAGTTTTGGTCCGCGCTCATCCCCTACACCCCCTATGCAAAACTACAAACCCAACAATGGGTGATCGGCAGTCCATTGAGCAGTTCATTATCACAATTATGGGTGATCGTGTTGTTCTGTTTGATCTTTACTGTACTGAGTCTGCTGTTATTAAAGCGTTATAAAAAAGGAGCAGGCCTATGAAAAACCTGCTGGATTACTATTTTAAGACCTTTAAAGACATCTTTAAAAATTCATCAATTTTTACCACGATGATCCTGTCGGTGGTGTTGTATAGCTTTTTTTATCCCACAGCGTATCAAGCTGAACATGCAGAATCATTGCCGATTATTATCGTAGATGAAGAACATAGCCAACTCAGCGCACAGGTCATCCTCGAAGTCCGTAAAAGTCCCAATGTTGAAATCGTCGCGATCACTGCTAATTTTTCTGAAGCACAAGCCATGATTGAAAAACAGCAAGCCGATGCAATCTTATTGCTGCCGTATAACATGAGCAATAGCGTGGTTCGTGGAGAAGTTGGCGGTGTGGGCTTGTATCTCAGTGCGGCCAATTTCCTCAAAACCAAGCAAATCGGCCTAGGTCTGGCCAGCGCAGTTGAAAATACCTTGAGTCAACACCTTGAACGATTTACTCAGATCAGCCACTTTTCTCCCGCCGTATCCGTACATAAAATCCCGTTATTTAATGTGCTCTCAGGTTATGGCAGCTATATCTTTCCGGCCATTGCCGCCTTGATTATCCACCAAACCATTTTACTCGGCTTGGGCATGCTAATCGCAGGCTATAGAGAACAACATTGGCAACCTCAAGCGGCAGAATTTTGGGGTTGCTTCTTGGCAGTACTCAGCATTGGGTGCTTGGGATGTTTTTACCTGTTTGGATTCACCTTTTGGTTATATGACTATCCACATGGCGGTAACTTCTGGGGCATGCTGCTTGCCGTACCAATTTATATCAGTGCGGTGATCGGGATCAGTCTGGTCTGTGCATCTTATCTGGATATGCCAGAACGGGCGGGCCATGTGATCGTGTTTAGCTCAATCCCCTTATTTATGCTCTCTGGAACGGCTTGGCCACATGCGGCAATGCCAACATTCCTACAATGGATTGGTCTCGCCCTTCCCTCAACTCAGGGCATACAAATGTTCATCCAACTCAATCAAATGGGCGTCACAACCGCTTTGGTGATGCCTAAATTGATCTATCTGAGTGTGGTTGCCGCCATGAGTTTGGTGTTTGCCTATTACCGAATCTGCATTTTATCGCGCAATAATCAGAACTAATTTTAAACAACGAACTGATATTGTACAAAATATCGCCCCCACAAAAACCTTAATTTATTTAAAAAAACTATAATATCAATCATTAATTTATAACACCAAAATAAAATACTTAAGTTACACAAATTAATTAGATTACACCGCAAAACTACATCAGAATACGCGACTTCTATCACTCTCTATGAATTTTTTTATCTCAATCACAGGAAGTTAATTTTTTGAGAATCCCATAGAGAGTATATTTCGCAATGTTTTGACTATATGAGCGTCGAATGAAAAAAAAATCAATCAGCCTAGCTTGGCAAATTTTAATTGCCTTAATTTTAGGGGTCTTGGTCGGTGCTTACCTGCACTACTCCCCAGAATATCGTGCAATGCTCACTGTCAACTTCCTCACGCCATTGGGCAGTATCTTTATTAATTTAATCAAGATGATCGTGATCCCGTTGGTACTGTCCATGCTGATTTTAGGCATTGCAAATGCGGGAGACAGTAAGAGTGTCGGAACACTCGGCTTTAAAACCATCGTTTATTTTGAAGTGATCACGACCATTGCCATTATTGTGGGATTGGTTGCAGCAAACGTGTTTCAACCCGGTGCTGGGATCGACATGTCGAGTTTGACTCAGACCGATATCACGCAATATCAACAAACCACGCAACAGGTCAGTAGCGAAGCTCATGGCTTGGTGAATACGGTTCTTTCCTTGATTCCATCGAATATCTTTTCTGCGATGAATGATGGGCATATGTTGCCGATCATCTTTTTCGCCGTCATATTCGGAATCGGTCTAGGCTCACTGGCTCAAGAGACCAAACAACCCCTCATCGATGTGCTTAAATCTGTTTCTGAAACCATGTTCAAAGTTACGCACATGATTATGAAGTTTGCACCGATTGGCGTATTTGGTCTGATTGCAACTACGGTGGCAAGCTTTGGTTTTAGTTCATTACTGCCATTGGTCAAACTTGCACTTTTGGTCTATGCGGCGATTTTCTTCTTTATCTTTATCGTTCTTGGTTTTGTAGCGCGTTTCTGCGGTTTCAGCATCTGGACTTTGATCAAACTGTTAAAAGATGAATTAATTCTTGCATTTTCAACCGCCAGTTCCGAATCCGTACTGCCACGTATGATGGAAAAAATGGAAGCCTATGGTGCACCCAAATCAATCACCAGTTTTGTGATTCCCATAGGTTATTCATTTAACTTAGATGGCTCTACCCTGTACCAAAGTATCGCCGCTATCTTTATCGCGCAGCTCTACGGTATTGATCTGAGCATCACTCAACAGGTGGTATTGGTGCTCACCTTAATGATTACCTCCAAAGGCATCGCAGGCGTACCCGGCGTTTCCTTTGTGGTGTTGTTGGCGACCTTAGGCAGTGTCGGTATTCCACTGGAAGGCTTGGCATTTATTGCCGGTATTGACCGTATCTTGGATATGGCGCGTACTGTACTCAACGTGATTGGTAACGCCCTTGCGGTATTGGTCATCAGTAAATGGGAAGGGAAATTTGATACTGAAAAACAACAACAATATGAGCAGGATCTAGCCAAAGTCTAGTTTTAGCTCACTGCTCGTGATGCTTTTTCATGGCAGTTTCACATGCAGCAGCTATAGCGTTGCTGCATCTTGTCCCTTGCTGGGTGGATCGACTTGATCGAGTTGATCCACGACCAGTGCCAATACCCGATCCCCACCTGTATCACCCTGAAAAACCACGGTCATCACGATACTCAGCTTGGGGTATTCATATAAATAAATCACTGTGGTTGTCGGCCCGACATGTGCCGCAGTTGTATGATTGGCTGCGACCACCTGGCTCTGACTGGGTGCCTCAGCGGGTATCAATCTAAACATATGCTCAATGGTTGAAGGCGCGTTTTTGATTTGTTGTTGCAAGCTTTTATCCAGCAATGCCGTCACACGAGGCAGATCTTCCGCCTGCAATGCCGTATATAATGCAGCCGCTTTTTGATCTTGCGCCAAAGTAGATATCTGCAGTTGCGGTTTATGCTGCGGTTGCTGCAGTAGACCCTGTACACTTTCTTCTATACGCTCACATGCACTGCTGCCTAAACCGAGACTCAGCAGCATAAGTAATTTTATGATCTTCACAGATATACTCTTATTGTTGTTCTGATTTTATTTTTCTTGCTTCAAATCTCAAATGCAACACCGAGATCATCGGTGCTGCAACACACAACTTATAGAGTGTATTGGCAGCCCGAATCGGTGACTGTTAGCAAAGCTAAAGAGATTTGTATATTTGCAGTCGATGCATGTACTAGATCGTCATTTTTGCTGCTTGAGTTTGATCAGGGGTATCCGTCGCCACAGCGCTGGCCTCAGGCACGGCAACAGAAGCAGGCTCGCTATTGTCCGCTGCATCCTTATCCATTGTTTGATAAATCCCGAAAATCATGATTTTTTCAGAAGCATCATGCCCATCAAAAGCCACACTAAAGTCAATATACCGATCTGGATAGGTATAACGATAGACCACTGAGGTTAATTTTCCAGTCTCAGTAGATACCGTTTTACTGGTATTGATAATGTCCATGGAGGTCGGTTGTTGCTCAGGCACCAATTGAATAAATGTTTTGATCTCTTCGGGTGAGAACTTTTCAAAGTCCACTTTTGCTGGACCATCAATCAAGGACAATATCACTTTGGTTTGGCGAAGTTGCAGCGCACGATAGAGCTGAGCCGCTTTTTGATCTTGCTCTATGCTTGATGTTGGTGTGTATTTATCTATCTGCGTACTGATAAAACTGCCTATCCGATCACAGCCCACCAATCCAAAAGTTATTATTACGATAAGTAAAAAATTTTTCATCATGCTCTTCTTTTTTGATATGAATCAAACGCTAAAAAATAATATTTTCCAATATAGCCACCTTGGCTCCGCGTCGCAAGCCTCGTTTTGCAACCCAAACATCGACACAACAGCGGCATGAAAAATAGATCATATTTGACATAAAAAAAAGGACGCCGCAGCGTCCTTCTTATCCGAGTATCAATTACTCATCTGTAGATTTTTCATCGGTTTCAGAGGTATCAATCTCTTGAGCATCGGCATTTTGCAAATCGATGTCTGCTGCGTTTTGTGTGGTTTCTAAAGCATCCGTTGTTGACTCATCTTCAGTCACCTCAACGAATTCATCTTCTTCCACTGCTTCGATAGACACCACGCGAACCAAGATTTCTTCTTGACCCAAGCGGATCAAGCGTACACCTTGCGCATTACGACCTGTGGTTGCCACTTCGGCTGCACGAGTACGCACCAATGTGCCGCCATCAGAAATCAACATTAACTCTTTGCTTTCATCGATCGACACAGCACCAATCAATTCACCGTTACGTTCTGAGGTCTTGATCGCAATCACCCCTTTACCGCCACGCTTCTTGGTCGGGAACTCACCAACTGGGGTACGTTTACCATAACCATTGGCACATGCGCACAGCACTTCACCGGTTTCTGGTACCACCACCAACGACACAATACGACTCACCACATTGGTGTCAGCATTGTCTTCGTCTTCAGTATCAAGTTCTTGATCTTCAACTTCTTCGGCTTGCGCAGCAGCCAAGGCAACACGCATACCACGTACGCCTTTGGCGGTACGACCCATCGCCCGTACATCAGTTTCAGCAAAACGAATCGCCTTACCTTCATTCGAGAACAACATAATTTGTTGCTCGCCATCGGTAATGGCCACACCAATCAAGGTGTCTTCTTCGTTCAACTCGATGGCACGTAAACCATTCGAACGTACATTACTGAACTGTTCTAAGGCCACACGTTTCACAGTACCCGATGCAGTTGCCATGAAGACAAAATAGTCTTTACCAAGCGCATCTGCTTGTTGAGCAAACTCAGCCACGGTTTCTTCATCGAGATCAGTCGCATCCAATTCAGATACGATTTGCTTTAACAACAGCGCAAGGTTTGCAGAAATTTCATCAGTCGCGGCTTCATTGGCGGTGATTTCAGTTTCAAGTGCAGCATAATGCCCTTGAATGACTGCATTTAACTGCAGAGCTGTGGCATTGCCGTTGACCCAGGTTTTAAATTGAGTCAAACGTTCATTGAATTTCTTCGGTGCTTCAATGACCGGTAAAATCGCGGTAATGGTTTCAGTAGCATCCAGTGGCAACAAGTTGACCATTGGACGGCCTTTGGCACCACGAGATGCTTGAGGCACTTCAAACACACGCAAGCGATAGACTTTACCTACGTTGGTAAAGCACAACACGGTTGCATGACTCGACGTTACGATCAAATGTTGAATGAAATCATCATCTTTCATCGAGGTTGCAGATTTACCGCGACCACCACGACGTTGTGCAGCATAGTCAGAAAGCGGTTGTGTTTTAGCATAACCGGTTTGAGACACGGTCAAGACCATTTGCTCTTCAGGGATCAAGTCTTCACGTGAGAAATCAATACGAGATTCCACGATTTCAGTACGACGACCATCACCATATTGTTGCAAGATCAAAGCCAATTCTTCGCGGATGACATTCATCAACAAATTAAAGTCATTTAAAATCGCAGTCAATTCAGCAATTTGACCCAGAATCTCAGTATATTCAGCGTGTAACTTGTCTTGTTCTAGACCGGTTAAACGATGTAAACGAAGTTCTAAGATTGCGCTGACTTGGGTCGGAGATAAGCGATAAATCGCGCCATCTAGACCAAATGGGCGTTGTGGATCTTCACCTTCAATCTCTTCAGGGCGAACCGATACTGAACCGGCTTTTTCCAACAATGCGATGACACCACCACCTGCCCACTCACCAGTCTGTAAACGTTCACGCGCTTCAGCAGGGTTGGCAGAAGTTTTAATGGTTTCAATAATCGCATCGATGTTGGCAAGCGCGACCGTTAGGCCTTCTAAGATATGGCCACGTTCACGTGCCTTACGCAATTCGAACATGGTTCTACGCGTCACCACTTCTTGGCGATGACGAATAAATGCAGCGACGATGTCTTTTAAGTTCATCAACTTGGGTTGGCCATTGTCCAAGCAAACCATGTTGATGCTGAATGAATTTTCCAGTTGAGTATGCAAGAACAGATTGTTGACAATCACTTCTGCATTTTCGCCACGTTTTAAATCGATGGCGATACGCATGCCGTCTTTATCAGACTCATCACGTAACTCAGAGATCCCTTCAAGTTTTTTCTCTTTCACCAATTCAGCGATACGCTCAATGGTTCGGGCTTTATTGACTTGATATGGGATTTCAGTAAAGACGATGGTGGTACGACCTGATTTGGCATCTTCTTCAAAATGGTATTTACCACGAATATGCAAACGGCCTTTACCGGTACGATAGGCATCAACGATACCCGATTTACCATAGATGATCCCGCCAGTAGGGAAATCTGGACCAGAGATATGCTCCATCAATCCTTCAATCGAGATATTTGGATTATCTGCATAAGCCAAACAGGCATGAATCACTTCGGTCAGGTTGTGTGGTGCCATATTGGTGGCCATACCCACCGCAATCCCTGCTGCGCCATTGATGAGCAGATTGGGAATACGGGTTGGCATCACCTGAGGGATACGCTCTGAACCGTCGTAGTTGTCTTCCCAATCGACGGTATCTTTTTCAAGATCAGCCAAAATTTCGTGGGTTAACTTACGCATCCGGACTTCGGTATAACGCATTGCCGCCGCGCTGTCGCCATCGACAGAACCAAAGTTACCTTGGCCATCGACCAACTGATAACGCAAGCTAAAATCTTGCGCCATACGAACAATGGTTTCATATACAGCAGAATCACCATGCGGGTGATATTTACCGATCACGTCACCCACAACACGAGCAGACTTTTTATAGGCTTTATTATAGTCATTGCCAAGCTCGTGCATTGCAAAAAGCACACGACGATGAACAGGTTTTAAACCATCTCTCACATCTGGTAATGCACGCGATACAATCACGCTCATGGCATAGTCCAAATATGAGTGCTTGAGCTCATCTTCAATGGCAATCGGTCGAGTTTCCGATACGCTCATGCATACTCCTTATGACAAGCAGTGAAAGACTGCTTGATTTATTCATTAAACTTGCAAAAAAATTAGCTCTAAAAAACTGAGCTAAATTCTAAAAAAACAGCCATTAACTATAGCATAAAACTCCCGTAGAATGTGAGTTTTCATACAGAACTATCTCGTTATATTTTCACGATATATTGCGTATTTTTTAGTCAAAAACTAGCTTTGCATTGCAAAAGAACAATCTAAAATCAAGATTTAATCACAACTGAATCTATCGGATAAACAAGGCATACTTTTCAAGTAATTAAACACCTAACTTGGAATGCAATTTCAATTCAAAAAACCATTTTTAAAAATAAGATAAGCCGATGCATCAATACTAAAATTTATCTTTAAATATCGCTTAATCAATATATTAATAAATATCCTGCTCCACATGTACACACTCAACCAACACCTGAGCACTCAAACCCACTGTAATACATGACCACGATAAGGTGGCTGATTCAAACACCTTAGGTATGAGATAGATCTTCTGCAATGGTTGTTGAGCAATAAATCCAACAATGACACCCTGCTTCAATATATCAATGTCTGTATACACTTGAGCTTGCTCTGAGCTTTGCTGCAATTCGATCAATTCATTGAGATCATTCGGAAAACGCGCATTGTGCTGATAGAACTGCTGAGACATGAGTTGCAACTCATCCATCTGTTGGCGGCGGGTTTTCACTACACTGGCTGCATTACTTTGCTGTGCATCAAGCTGGCTGCTATCAGATGGTGCTTTTGACTCCTCTGGCTGCACAGGCTCGAGATCGAGTATTTCAAAGCTAGCAGCTGAATAAATTCGATCCATAATGCTCGGTATAGCCACACTGATAAAAAAACCCACCGACATTGGAAGCACAATAAAAATAAACAAAAGGATCAAACATGATTTTAAATGGTTATTATTGTTTTCAGCATTTAATCGGCAAATGCTGTGTTGGTGATTTAAGTCAGGATTGAGCTGTACAGGCTTGGAAGAATTGGATTTATCATCCTGCGCGCTATTCAAATGAACGCTGCTCAGGTGAATAGGGTCAATCATGCAACCACAATGCGCACAGACTTGTGCTTGCGGATTATTGTTGTGTTTGCATTGTTGACATTTCATCGCCACGACCACTTGTTGTTATTAGATTATGAGTAGAGCTATGATCTAGATTACAACTTTTACACAATTAAACAAGTGTTGGTCTTGATTTATCGGATCAAATGAAATAAATGCTCTTTAGAAATGTGACCCAGCTTACCTAAATATCAAAATATCAGCAAAATTTCAGTTAAAACACTGATTATAAAATAAATAAAATATTTAACGCACATTTTAATTCAGCTTGTTCTATTCATTATTCAGTCCAATACCCTGCAGGTGTATGATCTACAAAAAATGCCCTAAGCAGAACTTAGGGCATTTTTTCACTTCAATATCAAGGTCTTTCAGGTCATCATTAGCTGGCTGATTCAATCACACCTTAAAACCCAAAACACTGATCAAGAGATTAAAGCTTAGAAACCAATTCAGGAACAACGGCGTTCAAATCACCCACTAACCAGTAATCTGCAACGGCATTGATCGGTGCTTCTTCATCTTTGTTGATCGCAACGATCACTTTAGAATCTTTCATACCGGCCAAATGCTGAATCGCACCTGAGATACCAACAGCGATATAAAGATCTGGTGCAACGATTTTACCTGTTTGACCCACTTGCATATCGTTTGGTACAAAGCCCGCATCAACAGCAGCACGTGATGCACCTTGTGCAGCACCGAGCTTGTCCGCCAACGGATCAAGTACAGTGTGGTAGTTTTCACCTGAACCAACACCACGACCACCAGAAACAACGATACGTGCAGCAGTCAATTCTGGACGCTCAGATTTCACAATCTCTTCAGCAACAAACTTAGAGATACCCGCATCTTTAGCTTCGCTCACTGCTTCAACTGCAGCTGAACCACCTTCGCTCGCCACTGGATCAAACGCTGTACCACGAACAGTACCAACAACGATCGCCTCTTCTGATTGCACAGTTGCAATCGCGTTACCCGCATAGATTGGACGCTTGAAGTTATTTGCAGACTCAACCGCAATAATGTCAGTAATCATGCTGACATCAAGCAAAGCCGCTACACGTGGCAAAATGTTTTTACCATTACTGGTCGATGCTGCCAAAACATGGCTGTAGCTTTTCGCAACATCAGCCACAAGTGCCGCAACATTTTCAGCCAGTTGGTTTGCATAAGCTGCGTTATCAGCAAGTAATACTTTGCTTACGCCAGCAACTTTAGCAGATGCATCTGCAACCGCTTGAGCAGCAGAACCGACTACCAATACAGTGATATCACCACCGATTTTTTGTGCCGCAGCAACAACGTTTAAAGTTGCACCGTTAAGTGTCTTATTGTCGTGCTCAGCGATAACTAAAATACTCATGATTTTTATCCTTCTGTATTAGATCACTTTCGCTTCATTTTTCAATTTTTCAACAAGCTCATCTACAGATTTCACTTGTACGCCCGCTTTACGCTCTGCTGGTGGCTCAACTTTGACTGTTTTCAGTTTGGTCGAAGTCGTTACACCGTAATCAGCAGGTGACTTGTTATCGAGTGGTTTTTTACGTGCTTTCATAATGTTTGGAAGCGCCGCATAACGTGGCTCGTTTAAACGTAAGTCTGTGGTCACGATCGCAGGAAGTGACAATTCAACAGTTTGTAAACCACCGTCGATTTCACGAGTCACTTGGACTTTGTCACCATCTACTTTAACTTCTGAAGCAAAGGTACCTTGACCTACGCCAAGTAAAGCAG
The DNA here is from genome assembly GCF_004345325.1 of Acinetobacter calcoaceticus. Taxonomy (GTDB): domain Bacteria; phylum Pseudomonadota; class Gammaproteobacteria; order Pseudomonadales; family Moraxellaceae; genus Acinetobacter; species Acinetobacter calcoaceticus_D. Next base: position 64,229 of record NZ_SLVJ01000009.1, on the reverse strand, counting down.
CCAACATTTGACCGACTTGGTTTGAGTCATCATCAATGGCTTGTTTACCCAAAAGGATCAATTGTGGTTGTTCTTGCTCGACCACACCTTTGAGGATTTTTGCAACTTCGAGTGCACCGATGTCATCAGCAGTCTCTACCAGAATACCGCGATCAGCACCGAGTGCCATTGCAGAACGAATCTGTTCTTGAGCTTCTTTAGGACCGATTGAAACAACAATAATTTCTGAAACTGTTCCCTTTTCTTTTAAGCGAACTGCTTCTTCCACTGCAATTTCACAAAACGGGTTGATTGACATTTTAACGTTGGTTAGGTCAACCCCACTATTGTCCGGTTTTACGCGAACTTTCACGTTGGCATCAACCACGCGTTTTACAGCAACAAGAGCCTTCATGTATTCCTCGGCTGTTTAAGCAAAAGTAAATGTTGAGAAAAGTTATAATAACTCTTCATTTAAATTTTTTAGGTGCCCTATCTTGCAATGTGTTTGGCATTTCGGTCAAGTCACAATTCCAAAAAGAGCTGTAAAAAAGCGTAAAAACTCTGAACGCATGGTTCATTTTAACCCTAAGCTTAAACTCAAAGCTTACAGAGTTTGGGCAAAAAATCATTATTAACACTTGATTTCAATCACATTTATCCAAAAATAGAGATTAGAATCATTCTCACAATTAGGCTGGATTCGATCAAAAACCAGATATTCCATTTTCTGATTGAAGCGATAAAAACGTTTAATTAACTGTCATATTAGATAAAATTACTACAAAATTTTCTCCAATAAAATCCAGTCGCTTACACATTTGCTGATTGATGCCAGCTATATTTTCACACTTTGATCACGGCATGATGAAAATACACACACTGGAATAATTCTGGAAATTTGTTGGCAATCATTGACGGATCATTTCTATGCTGTATCTATATACGATATCAAGCACTTTCATGAAAATTCGACCTATGCTACTCCATCAACTCCATACCCCTCGACTCATCATTAGACCTTGGATCGCAGCGGATTATCCTCACTTCGCAGCGTTGAATGCCGATCCCGAAGTGATGCGTTATTTCCCGAAGCCACTCGACCAACAGCAAAGTGATCAACTCGCTGACTTATGCCAAGACTACATTCTCAAACAAGGTTGGGGCTTTTGGTCAGTTGCACTCAAAGACAGTAATCAATGTATTGGCTTTGTAGGGCTGCATGCGCAACCAAGCCAATTTTCTTTTTCACCTTGTGTGGAAATCGGATGGCGCCTTGCCAAAGCCTATTGGGGCCTAGGCTATGCCACCGAAGCTGCATCAGCCAGCCTCGACTTTGCTTTCGAGCACCTACAACTTGAACAGGTGGTGGCCTTTACTGCTGCACAAAATCTGCCTTCGGAAAAAGTCATGCAACGCTTAGGTATGCACTTTGTAGAACTATTCAACCACCCCGAACTTGATGCCAGCAGTCCATTGCAGCAACATAAGCTCTATCGTATTGATCGCAAAGACTGGTCTACTCAAGCTCAGGATTAATTAAAGCGCGCAAGCGATTCAATCACTCTATCCTGCAATCGTCAGATTAAGGTTTATGTGCGCGAGGATGCGCTTGGTCGTAAACCTGCGCCAAATGCTCAAAATCAACATGGGTATAAATCTGAGTTGTGGTCAAATTACTGTGTCCAAGCATTTCCTGCACGGCGCGTAGATCTCGGCTATTGGCCAACATATGGGTGGCAAAACAGTGTCTTAATAAATGCGGGTGCAAATCGACATTGACCCCGGCGCGTTGTGCTTGATACTTCACCCGGTTTTCAATTTGACGTGTGCTGAGTCTGGCACCTTTTTGGCTAATAAATACTGCTGACTCAGGGCTAAATTCACCCTGCCAAATGCGATAGATTTGTAGCCATTCGATCAAACTGCTTTTGGCTTTACCGCCAAAAGGCACGATACGGGTTTTATTGCCCTTACCAGTAATCCGCAGTAACAAGCGCCCAAAATCAATATCTCGAATATCCAAGCCCTGTATTTCCGCCAAACGCAGGCCACTGGAATATAACAATTCCAACAATGCGCGGTCACGATACCACAGCTGTTTTTCAATCGGTTTTTCAGGCGGGGCTTGATCCATGATCTGATTGACTGTCTCGATATCGATCAAACCTGGCAAGGCACGAGGTTGACGCTTGAGCTGTAAATCATCACTGGGATTGATCGCCAAGTAGTTGCCCTGCTCCGCCCATTTCATAAATTGTCGGATCGAGGTTAAGTGACGTTGCAAACTGGTAGAGCTAAGCTGACGCTGTTCGACTTTAAAGGCCAAGTACTCGCGAAGATCCGAACTTTCTACCTGTCTAAGTTCAAGGTTTTTTTGATAACAGAAATCGATAAACCCAGAAACATCACGAAAATAAGCATCTAAGGTATGTGCGGATTGATTTTGGATTTGGCGATCTTTGAGCCACATTGACAGTAATTGCATTGCGCCATATTGCACCTGACTCATGGGCTCATCATCCTAAAAGATACAATTGACTAATTTTCTCATCGCGCAAGCTTAACACGAACAGACCAGATCCTCTTGATCATCGTAGGGTGACATCAGCGGCATGGCTTTAGACCTTGAGCTTCCAATCCTGATAACGCTGATTGATGCGCTGCGCAATGCACTCATAATTGTCCCAACTATTTTCAACATGATACAGACTGGGCAGATCCTGTGCCAAGACTTCTATATAGTCATTAAAATAATCCGCATCATTTTCATAATAGGCTTGGGTAAATGCCAAGCCTTCAGGGTTTAAATCTTCTTCCCAAAATTTCTCATCACAGAGCTCAATCAAAAAATCTCGACCGCTAATCTGTCGATCTTTGAGCTGCTGTAAGGCGGCAGCACTCTCCTCAAGATGAAACTCACCCACCAGCTCATGCTCAATGATCCAAGCCAGATACATGCCGATATGTGTAGCGGCACTTTCTTCATTTAAGCCTTGTTCCAAAGCTGAATCGCTATGCCAATCCATCCGATCTATCGCCACAATACACTCCTCACCTGCCTAAAAATGTTCTACATCGTCATTGCTGACATACATTAAGCAAATGTTATAAATCAAGCCGATGTATCGAGTAAAGTCGCTAGCAATGGATCGACCAAATCTCGTCCACGCAAGGCGGCCATCCAGTGTTCTGGAATACCCACATCAGCAAATATAATGCCTGCTAAGCCACCCGCCACACAGGCCGTGGTATCCGTGTCATTGCCCAATGCAATCGCAGCTTTAATAACATCTGCATAACTGGCTTGCTGCAAGGCAAATTTAGCCGAATGCAAACAATCCACCACATAGCCACTGCCTTTAATCGGGAAAGCCTGTGCTGGGCAGACCTGTGACTGCAGTTCAACCAACTCTATCGGCCGATGTTGATAGAAGCTCAGTAAAGTGGCTTCAGCCAAGTCCCATGCAGCATTGACCTCCTGCCCTTGGAGTAAATATCTGGCCCATAAACAATAAAATGCACAACAAATTTTAGAGCGTATATGTGCATGCGTGAGATGAGACTGTGCATAAGCCATCGCCACCAATTCGGCATCACTGCCTTGATGCCACAAGGCCAAAGGCAGGCAGCGCATTAAGGAACCATTGCCATTTGAACGTTCATCCGTATTGCCCATATCCGAGATTGAGACCCCTTCGGCAAAACGCACTAAAGCTTCTCGCGTTTGGATACCCACATCAAACACTTCAAAGTCCACTGCCATATAACCGCAGCGATACCAGTTACTCAGACGTCGCGCAAAATCCTCAGCATCAAAAACCTGTACACCTTGAGCGACGCTTATGGACACCTCAACTGCAGATGTCTCTAGTTCTGTATCTATTTGTGCATTGGCATGTGTTTTTGCATTGGCAAGAGTTTGTGCATCAGCATGTGTTTTTGCATCGTCACAAGTTTGTACATCGGTATGTAACAGTGATGCCAGTAAACACAGCGCTTGTGCACCATCATCTGACCATGTCCCTACGGGTATATGCGCATAAGTCCGATTAAAATTGATGGGCGGAACCATCTCAATCTCATCCAATGCTGGGAGCTGATCTGCGTGGTGAAACTCATACGGTACGCCCACTGCATCACCGACCAATAAGCCATAGATTGCGCCTTGAATTTGATTGTTTTTTTCTAATTTCATCGTAGGTTATGCTCGATTGTAAAAATTATACTGCGATTGAGTAGCACCCCGATCATAGCCAAAGCACACTACAAAAAAAAGCACTGATCTACAGTGCTTTTTTTGAACCGGAATCATGCAGATTCACTGCAACCCAAGCTTAGCTTTGGAAATAGCGTAGATCTAATCGACCTTCAAATACCGTTGCCGTTGGACCCGTCATCCAGACCACATCGCCTTCACGCCATTCGATCTGCAATTTACCCCCAGCCAACTCGATCTCAACCGCACTGGCCAATAAACCACGGCGCATCGCGGAGACTGCGGCTGCACACGCGCCCGTACCACAGGCCATGGTTTCACCCACACCGCGTTCGAATACTCTTAAGCGTGCATGGGTTTCATCGATAATCTGCATAAATCCAGCATTAACCCGTTGTGGGAAACGCTGATGCGATTCGATTTGCGGCCCTAGTTTTGCCACATCAGTAGTCAGAATATCATTGACGATGGTCACTGCATGCGGATTACCCATGTTGACCACATCAATACTCAGGACTTCCTCATTCGCGAGGGTTAAGTCATAGAGGTTTTCAGCTTCATCGGCAAGAAATGGAATCTCTTGAGGATGAAACTTTGGATAACCCATGTTGACGCGTACCCAACCATTGCCACCCAATTCAGGTTCAACGATGCCTGAAGTGGTTTGGACTTTAAATTTACGTTTATTGGTCAAATGGCGATCGTGCACGAAGCGCGCAAAACAACGCACCCCATTGCCACACTGCTCAACTTCGGAGCCATCGGCATTGAAAATACGGTATTTAAAATCAACATTGGCAAAATCAGGTGGTTCTACGATGAGGAGTTGATCAAAACCCACACCAAAATTGCGGTCAGCCAGACGACGTATGGTCAGCGCATCGAGATAAGCACGTTGGCTAATCAGATCCACCACCATAAAGTCATTGCCTAGACCATGCATTTTAGTAAATTCTAATAACATCTCGAACTACTCCTCAGGCAGTAAATGTTCATTTTCCCACAATGATTCAATCGTCTCTCTTTCTCGAATCACATAGGCTTTATCGGCATCAACCATAATTTCAGCAGCGCGACCGCGGCTATTATAATTTGAGCTCATGACAAAACCATAAGCACCTGCTGCAAATACCGCCAGATAATCACCTTGTTGCAAGGCCAAATCACGTTGTTTGCCTAAGAAATCACCGGTTTCACAAATCGCACCCACGATATCCCATGGCTTGCTTTGCACAGTTGCAGATGGCTTCACCGATTGGATATCCATCCACGCTTGATAAAGTGATGGACGAATCAAGTCATTCATTGCGGCATCAATAATGGCAAAATTACGATGATTGGTCGGTTTGAGTAGATCGACTTTGGTCAACAACACCCCAGCATGCGCAGAGATACAACGACCCGGCTCCATATACACTTTAAGCCCCAATTGCTCCAATGCTGGACGCATGGCTTGTGCATATTCAGCAAAGCTAGGCGGCATTTCATCTTGATACTGCACCCCAAGACCACCACCGATATCGATATGTTTAAGGGTGATGCCCAAAGCTTTGAGCTGCTTGATCATGCCGATAACGCGATCAAGTGCATCCACAAAGGGTTGGGTTTCAGTCAATTGCGAACCAATATGACAATCGATACCCACAATGTCTAAATGCGGCAATGATGCTGCATATTGATAGGTTTCAAACACCACATCCGAAGGGATACCGAATTTATTTTCTTTTAGACCTGTTGAAATATAAGGATGGGTTTTGGCATCCACGTCTGGATTAACCCGTAACGAGATCGGCGCTTTACGACCAAGCGCAGCCGCCACTTTTTCAATCCGATCTAGCTCAGCGTGTGATTCCACATTAAAACAGGCAATACCGACTTCAAGGGCTTTTTGAATATCCGCTTCAGTTTTACCAAGGCCAGAAAATACAATCTTACTAGGATCTCCACCCGCAGCCAACACTCGTGCCAACTCTCCACCGGTCACGATATCAAAGCCTGACCCCAATTTGGCCAAGACATTGAGCACAGCCAAGTTAGAGTTAGATTTCACTGCAAAACAAATTTGGTGTTCAATGAAGTCAAAAGCTCGATCGAGTGCCAAATAGTTGTTTTGTAAGGCTGCTTTTGAATACACATAGAGAGGTGTAGAAAACTGTTGCGCCAACTGATCCAGCGCGCACTGTTCGGCGTGTAATACACCTTCGATGCGAGTAAACCCCATGATTATTTCCTTTTCAAAGTCGTATCAATAAATTATTTAGATTCGCTCAGCTCAGATGCCGCTTGCTGTGTATCTGCTTTGCCTGCTTGCTGTTTCTCGCGTTGAACTTGCTCTTGCTTATTGGAGGTCAAGAGATAACGCGCACGCTTATCAAAATTTTGATCGCTGGGTAATTGCAAAGCACCTGACTGGCCACAACCGACCATCAACATCGCCGTCGTCAATACGCATCCCGCACTTATGATGTGACGCATCTGATCACCTGTCATTGAAATTTGGGCAATTATACCTCGTTCAAATCCACTGACCCAAGCCTTAAAACAAAAAGAGTGTGCTTTTTAGCTGTTTTCCAAAGTATCCCACGCAAAAAAACACCAGCACGAAGCTGGTGTTTTAGATGCTTGATTGCAATGATCAAGGGTTCAGTTTACTTCTGACGTTTTTTATTAAACAGCCAATAACCCACGAACAAGATCACCAACCAAATTGGGCTGACTTTTAATGCTCTAAAGGTATCTGCTTCTAGAGATAGCACATAGATCATCCCAACAAAGAAGATAATCACCACCCAACAGGTAAATAATCCGCCTGGGAGTTTAAAGGTTGATTGTTGATGCAATTCTGGACGAGTTTTATAGTACACAATATAGCTCCACATAATCATGAGCCATACACAGATAAATAAGATCGTCGAGAGTGTGGTTGCTAGAGTAAATGCTTCAACGGTATCGGGTACAAAATACTGCAAAGCCGCACCGAGCAATAGACACACGGTAGAGAAATACAACGCTTTTGCAGGAACAAAACGTTTATTCAGTTCACCAAAGGCTTTAGGACCTTGTGATTCACGTGATAAACCAAATAACATACGACTGGTTGAAAACACACCACTGTTCATTGATGACATTACCGAAGACAACACCACCAAGTTCATGATAATCGCGGCAGCAGCCACACCCGCTTGGGTAAATAGATTGACGAATGGACTTACCGTAGGGTCAATATGATTCCACGGCGTGACTGCCATAACAATGATCAAGGCAAACACATAGAAGAAGATAATCCGCAATGGGATCGAATTGACGGCTTTCGGCAAGTTCTTGGCAGGATCTTTGGTTTCAGCAGCAGTCGTACCGACCAACTCAACCCCGACAAATGCAAAGATCGCAATTTGGAAGCCCGCTAAGAATCCGCCCATGCCTGTTGGGAACATACCATCATATTTCCACAGGTTACTAAAGGCAGCGACATCACCTGAACTCGATGTGAATCCAGTAAAGATCATCCATAAACCAACGATAATCAAAACCAAGATCGCAATGATTTTAACCAAGGCAAACCAAAATTCGACTTCACCGAACAGTTTCACCGTGACTAAATTCAACCCCATAATGAACAGGATTGCCGCGACACTGATCAAGGCCCCCTCGGTCGGGCTAAAGGGCACACCATTATTAAAGAACTGTAGATAATAGATAATGGCTGATAAATCGGCGATCCCGATACTGATCCAACACAGCCAATAGGTCCACCCGACAAAATACCCGGCCCAAGGACCGATCAAGTCCGTGGTAAAGTCAATAAATGAGCGGTACTGTAAATTGGAGAGTAGCAACTCCCCGAGTGCGCGCATGACGAAAAAGATCATCACGCCAATAATCATATAGATAAAAATAATCGATGGACCGGCTAGGCTAATGGTCTTTCCCGACCCCATAAATAGCCCAGTACCAATACATCCCCCAATCGCAATTAACTGCAAATGTCGATTCGACAAACTTCGCTTTAGTTCGCCTGCGCTTTCCGTTTCTGGCGTATTCACTTTATTCATGATTGTTTACAACTTCGATTTCAACTTGGATAAATTAACCCAGTTCTTTGTCAAAAAAAAATTTATTCATTCATTTTTTTCGGCTATAACTGAACTTTGCAGTTTAAAGAAATTAAGACCTTGATATTTTAATCCTTTGCTGCTATCGATAGATATAACTAATGAATATATCAATCAAATATTTAAGCTTATAAAAACCGTAAACAGGCACTTTAAAAAACCCATAAAACATCGCCGATGCATGGCATAACAATTGCTACTTTAAGTATGGATCACTTAAACAATACATGGATTAAAAACACACATGATTGAACTCATACAACCATTTATGGAAAAGGTCAGTGGCTTGGTTTGGGGCCCTTATATGTTGGTTCTGTTGGTTGGAACTGGCGTATTCCTGACTTTTCGACTCATGTTCTGGCAAATCAGAATGTTACCGCTAGCATTTAAACAAGTTTTTTCAAAACATAAGGATGCAGACCAACATCAAGGGGATATTTCGCATTTTGGGGCATTAATGACTGCGCTTTCAGCCACCATCGGTACTGGTAATATTGCAGGTGTGGCGACAGCCTGTGTACTCGGTGGACCCGGAGCGGTGTTTTGGATGTGGATGACTGCCCTATTTGGTATGGCCACCAAATATGGTGAAGGGGTCCTTGCAGTCAAGTTCCGTGTCGAAAATGAAAAAGGCCAAATGTCGGGTGGCCCGATGTATTACATCGAACGTGGCTTAAAACTCAAATGGTTGGCTATCGTGTTTGCAGTCTTGGCCACCTTGGCATCCTTCGGGATTGGCAGTTCAGTCCAATCCAATACGGTAGCGCTTGCAGTCGAAAATAATCTGGGGATCGAGACTTGGATCACTGGACTGATCATCACCCTATTTTCAGCCTTGGTGATCCTCGGTGGGATTAAATCGATTGCCAAAGCATCTTCGTTTATCGTCCCGATTATGGCGGTTGGTTATGTCTTAGGGGGACTGATAATTATTGCCAATCATCTGGAATTGGTTGTCCCTGCATTTAAATTAATCTTTCACGATGCATTTACTGGTGAAGCTGTGGCGGGTGGTGCGATTGGTGCAGTGATCCGTTACGGTGTGGCGCGTGGGGTATTTTCCAATGAAGCGGGTATGGGCTCTGCGCCGATTGCCGCAGCCGCAGCAAAAACAGATCACCCCGCACGTCAAGGCTTGGTCTCTATGACCGGCACATTTATTGACACCATCATTGTTTGTACCATCACTGGTCTGGTGTTGGTGATGGGCTACATTATGGCAGGCAATAGTTTTGGCACTGAAACCGGCGCGGTACTCACCACACAAATCTTTGAAAAAATGCTACCCGGTTATGGCGGCTGGATCGTCACTTTCGGTATTATTTTCTTTGCCTATTCCACCATACTCGGTTGGTGCTACTACGGTGAAAAATGTGCCAGCTACCTACTGGGTGAAAAATTTGTCGTGGTCTATCGACTGGTCTATATCGCCAGTGTCTTTATTGGCACCATCGCCACGCTGGATTTGGTCTGGCTATTCGCAGATACCTTCAATGGTTTAATGGCGGTACCGAACTTAATCGCATTGTTACTACTCTCTGGCGTGATCGTCAAAGAATCCAAAGACTTCGTTGCGAGACGCAAATCAGGCGAGCTGTATTAATCCGCCCCTTGTATCTCTTTAAGCTTTGCGAATCAGCTGAGCAAGGACTACTCGTTCAGCACAATCGATTTACTCACCCCCACTCACCAAACCCCATTCACTAGACCGATTTACGAATAATCCAGTGAATGGGTGCAATCTTGATCTAGATCACGCTATGCTCTGCGGGTAAAGATTTCTAGAGTGCAAAAAGACCTATGTCCAAAGTCAAAACGGTATATCGCTGCGAACAATGTGCAACAGATCACCCCAAATGGGCTGGGCAATGTTCAGATTGTGGTGAATGGAACAGCCTCGTTGAGGTTCGTCTCGAATCAGCGTCCCCCCATCGTGGTGCCAAAGCCAGTTTTTCAGGCGGCTATGCAGGACAAGCCTCCAATGTTGTCACCCTCAATCAAGTCTCGGTTTCCAAAGAATCCAGACTCCAAACCGGCATTCAAGAGTTTGACCGTGTTTTGGGTGGTGGCTTGGTCACAGGTTCAGTAGTACTCATCGGTGGTGATCCGGGTATTGGTAAATCAACCATACTATTACAAACCGCAACCTATATGGCCTCAGCCAAACAAGCTGCACTTTATGTCACCGGGGAAGAATCTCTAGGCCAAGTGGGCCTGCGCGCGCAACGTCTAGACTTACCGACCGACCAACTCAAAGTCATGGCCGAAACCTGTGTAGAGCGCATCTGTGAAGTGCTGGCACAACAACGCCCAGCAGTGGCGATCCTCGATTCGATCCAAACCCTGTATACCGAGAGCTTACAGTCCGCACCGGGCGGCGTATCACAGATCCGTGAATCTGCGGCTTTGCTGACCCGCTTTGCCAAACATAGTGGTACGGCATTATTTATCGTAGGTCATGTCACCAAAGAAGGTTCACTGGCAGGCCCGCGGGTACTGGAACATATGGTGGACTGCGTGCTGTATTTTGAAGGTCAATCTGACTCACGCTATCGAATGATCCGCGCAGTCAAGAACCGTTTTGGTGCAGTGAATGAACTTGGGGTCTTTGGCATGACCGATAAGGGACTAAAAGAAGTCGCCAATCCATCAGCAATCTTTTTAAGCCGTTATGATGAGGCCATCCCGGGTTCAGTGGTGATGATCAGTCGTGAAGGCACCCGCCCCTTGTTGGTCGAAGTACAAGCTTTGGTTGATGATGCTCACGGTCAACCGCGCCGTGTGGCATTGGGCCTAGAACAAAACCGTTTAAATATGCTGCTTGCGGTGATGCATCGTCATGGTGGTGTACAAACCTCAGGCCAAGATGTCTATGTCAACGTGGTGGGTGGTCTGAAGATTACTGAAACCGGATCAGACTTGGCAGTACTGCTGGCCTGTGCATCGAGTCTACGTTCTAAAGCACTGCCGCAACAATTGGCAGTCTTTGGCGAAGTTGGACTCTCTGGTGAAATTCGCCCGGTGCCAAATGGTCAAGAACGTCTTAAAGAAGCGATTAAACACGGCTTTAAATATATTATTGTTCCGCGTGGCAATGCCCCACAAAAACCGATTCCTGGGGTGACGATTATCTCCGTGGCGCGCTTACATGAAGCCCTCACTGAAGCAATGCAACTCAGCGATGAAGTCAGTTAAGCCTTTTGGTTACAGTTGTGTGAATTTCAGCCAAATTTAGCGGATTTGTTATTGAAATTATGCGGGAATGCCTGCATAAAGAACTGCAGTAATTTTATTATTTTAAAAGGAAAATGTGATGGAAGTTCGACAGCGTGGTTTGATGGCAGGTGTATTGATGGCTGCTTTAGCCGTAGCACCTTTGGCTGAGGCCAAACGTGCAGGTGGAGGTAAAAGTCATGGTATGAGCCGGTCGAATGCATCTAGCCAAACCTCTCAACAAGCTCGTCCTGCAACCCCACCTCCAACACAGCAACCTACTGCACCACAGCGTTCAGGTCCTGGTGTCGGTACAATGGTTGCGGCTGGTGTTGCTGGTGCAGCGGTCGGTGCAGTTGCGGCCAATGCAATGGCGGATGATCGCCCTGCATCTACTGAAACAAATCCAAATGCAACAGATGCAAATGCAACCCAACAACAGCAAGTTGCACAGCAAGAACAGGAAAAAGGCGGTATTCCACCATGGCTATGGTTGGTCCTCATTGCCGGTGGTGCTTTCTTATTGTTCCGTAAATTCGGAGCAAAAAAAAAACTAGCTAATGCCAATCCTTATGCGCCAAATAGCGCAGGTCCGACTGCAGCACCTTTTGCTCAAAACCAAACATCGGCACGCACTCAAGGTGATAACACCAATATTTTTGGTCAATCCCTTCAAGGTGGTGCGGCCAATGTGGCAGCCGGTGGTGCATATAGTCAAAGTGGCCAACAGCTTCCTGATGGCACAGAACCTGCGGCATTTTTACGTGTAGCACGTCAACGCTTTAACCATATTCAGTCAATGAATACAGCGACCAATATCGAAGAAATCCGCCGTTATTTAACCGCAGATCTTTATCAGTCCATGTATAACGACATTATGGCCAATCAAGATCAAGACGTTGCTGAGTTTTCTAACCTCAATGCCATGGTGTCTGACAGTGCAACTGAAAACGGCCAATACGTAGTCAGTGTCCGTTTTACTGGTACCGTGAGCGAAGACTTAAACAGTTTACCGCAGCCTTTTGCAGAAGTTTGGCACTTTGTTAAACCTGCAGGTTCAACGCAAGATTGGGTGGTCGCAGGGATTCAACAAAACTAACCCCCTCCTCCAAACAAAAAAAACCAGTGATTTATCACTGGTTTTTTTTGACTAAAAGCCAAGTCATTTCACAATTAAGCTGTTGAGCACATCATATGATCAACGCTTAACGACGTGGTAGTGGAATGTACTGAGAATCAACGCTTTGAAGTTTACGCTCACCCACTTTTACATTGAGCAAAATTTTCTGATCACCGCGTTCTACTTCAACTTGAATCTCGGTATTTGGCGCTTGCAGTGCAACATAATTAATCAAGTGTGATGTAGAGTTCATGACCTCTTGATTTACTTTGGTAATCTTATCACCTACTTTCAATCCTGCCTGAGCAGCTGGACCATTTTTCAATACGTCTGCGACCATAACGCCATGGATGCGAGGAGCAAGTACATCATCTTGTTTCGGTGGGACCAAACTGATGCCCAACCAACCACGAATCACCCGGCCGTCTTTTAAGATCGAATTTAAGATTTGCTGACAAACTTTGGCAGGAATCGCAAAACCAATCCCCAAAGAACCACCTGATTGAGAGAAAATAGCGGTATTTACCCCGATCAAATTACCCGAGACATCGATCAATGCGCCACCAGAGTTCCCTGGGTTAATCGCAGCATCAGTCTGAATAAAGTCTTCATAAGTGTTGATACCAAGGTCTGAACGTCCCGTAGCTGAAACAATACCTTGAGTCACAGTTTGACCCACACCAAATGGATTACCAATCGCCAAGACCACATCACCCACTTCACTACCACTGAGTTTAAATGGCAGAACCGGGAGTTTATCCAATTCGATTTTAATCACTGCCAAATCGGTGTCTGGGTCCATACCCACGACTCTGGCTTCAGCACGACGACCATCTTGTAGACTAACCACGATCTGATCCGCTTGCGCAATCACGTGATTGTTGGTCAAGATATAACCATCGGCACGTACAATCACCCCTGAACCCAAGCTATTTTCATTCGGTGCTTGGCTACGGTCTGGCAATTGATTACCAAAAAACTCTCTAAAAGCAGGATCATTAAACAGTGGATTGGTTTGTCTAACTTTTTGAGTGGTAAAGATATTCACCACTGCAGGTGCAGCCACTTTTACCGCAGCACTATATGAAACCACCCCACCCGTGCGCGTGGTATCGAGCAAAGGTTCGACCTTTTCAGCGGGCATTTTCACCCCATCGGGTGCGATCTGAGGCTTAGGCTGATGATATTTTTGCCATGCAATAAAACTGATAATGACCACGACAAGTAATATCCAAGGCAACCAAGAAAAGGAACGACGCACGATTACTTCCTCAAGAGTTATTTAATTAGTTGATGGCAAAGCATTTTATGTATTGTAATGAAAATATAAAAAGATACATAAAATTATGGAAAGAAATTTGTTCAGCTTTAGTTACATTTTAAAATATCGTTTAATAGTGGCAATGTAATTTTTCACCCAAATACTATGGCCTCACTTCAAGATATTATCCATTGGTGCAACCAAACCTTAAACAGCAACGAGTTTAAGGACTATGCACCGAATGGTCTACAAATAGAAGGTAAATCACAAATAAAACGAATTTTGTGTGCTGTGACAGCTTCTCAAGATGCCATTGATGCCGCAATTGCACAACAAGCGGATCTACTTTTGGTACACCATGGCTATTTCTGGAAAGGTGAAGCCTACCCAATTACAGGCATGCGAGCAAAGCGTATCAAGGCGCTGATCCAACATGACATTTCTTTGGTGGCCTATCACCTTCCACTCGATGCTCACCCGATACTGGGAAACAACGCCGCAATCGCGGATCTGCTTGAACTGGAGCAGATTGAAGCCCTAGATCCGAGCGAGAAACATCCCATTGGCAATATCGGTTATTTAAAACAGTCTATGACTGCAGACGCATTTAAGCAATTGCTCACTGATCGTTTAGGCTTTGACACCATCCACTTGCCTGCAAGCCCTCACTTGATCCGAAAAGTCGGTTTTTGTACTGGTGCAGCACAAGATTTTATTGATCGAGCTGCGGCGCAAGGTTGTGATGCCTATATCTCAGGTGAAGTCAGCGAACGCACCTATTATGAAGCCAAAGAACTCAATGTACATTATTTTGCCTGTGGGCATCACGCCACGGAACGCTACGGTGTACAACGTTTAGGCAAAGCGATCTGTGCACAATTTAGTGATCTAGAACTCAGTTATTTTGAATTGAATAATCCGATCTAGTTAAGTTTATTTTTCCATCTGGGCGTTCCATCTAAAATACGCCAATATTGTGTATAGTTATTTAATAGCTACACTATTGTTAGAAAAATCAATTACAATAGTGCGATTCAACTTTATTCAATCACCCAGCTAATGCAAGGAATGAGACATGACGACCATTACTTTACCTGCACTACCATATGGCTATGATGATCTAGCACCACACATCAGCAAAGAAACTTTAGAGTACCATCACGACAAGCACCACAATACTTATGTGGTTAACTTGAACAATTTAATCAAAGGTACGGATCTTGAAGGTAAAACTTTAGAAGAGATCATTCTTGCTTCTAAAGGTGATGCATCTAAAGCAGGTATTTTCAATAATGCAGCTCAGATTTGGAATCACACCTTCTACTGGAACAGCATGAAGCAAAATGGCGGCGGTCAACCGACTGGCGCACTTGCAGCTAAAATCGTTGAAGATTTTGGTAGCTATGAAAAATTTGCTGAGCAATTCACTGCTGCTGCAACCACTCAATTCGGTTCAGGTTGGGCATGGTTGGTTGCTGATGCGGTTAACGGTAAACTTTCAGTGACCAAAACTGCAAATGCAGACACCCCATTGGCACACGGTCAAGTTGCAGTATTGACTATCGACGTTTGGGAACATGCTTACTACATCGACTTCCGCAATATGCGTCCTAAGTACATCGCGACTTTCCTTGAAAGCCTAGCGAACTGGGATTATGCAAATGCGAAATATGCTGGCCAAGACGCTGGTGTAGAAAAATAATCGCAACATGTCGTTGAGATTGAGTGTCTAGCCTTTAAAGCCATGGCTCAATCCACATCAAAGCCCGATGCACTGCATCGGGCTTTTTTTCGCGCCTAACGAAAACAGCGCAGTACTGCTCCAAAGCCAAACCTAGGCCCACACAGGAACTTGGCTAAAAACTTAAACAACAATCTTAAACAAAGATCTTAATCAACAACCTCAAACAACGATCTAATACAAAAACTCAAGCCAAAAAAAAGACAAGATCTAAGATCTTGTCTTTTTTGAATATGGTGGGGGCGAAGAGACTCGAACTCTTACACCTTGCGGCGCTGGAACCTAAATCCAGTGCGTCTACCAATTTCGCCACGCCCCCGATTAAAAAACCCGCACTGCGGGCTTCTTAGAATTTGGCAGAGGATCAAGGACTCGAACCTTGACGAACGGTTTTGGAGACCGTCATGCTACCATTACACCAATCCTCTATTACAATCCCATCAAGCTTTAATGCCACTTGATGATTGTATGGTGGGGGCGAAGAGACTCGAACTCTTACACCTTGCGGCGCTGGAACCTAAATCCAGTGCGTCTACCAATTTCGCCACGCCCCCCGATGGCTGTGTATATTATAGAGATCAGTACCACCTGACAAGCCCTTTTTATGAAAAAACGATTTGTTTGCTTAAATATGAAACAAAAGCAACTAAATCGCTTTAAGCTTATACAAATCGACTTATTGCTTGTTTTATTTCACTAATATTTTCATAGCGCAGGGATGTTTTTTTGCTCAACATGCGCAATAGCATTGGTTCAAACACTTTAAAGCGCCCACTCAACTGCGGTTGAAAGTCTTGGCAATGCCAAACTGCCCAATCCAAGTAACTCCCCTGTTGCACGCGATGCTGGGTCAACCATTGATACCAGATGATGCCTAGAGCATAGATCTCAGATTGAATTGACTTTGCCTGCGCATGGAACAACTCAGGTGCCATATAGCGCGGTGTCGCTGTGTGAGCGACATTGGGCAAGACCTTGTGCTCTAGCGCTACAGCTTGTTCAAAATCAATCAAATAACATTTACGATCTAATATTCGAAAATGCTCGATTTTTAAATCAGCATGCAAATAGCCCAATGAGTGCAAATGCTCAAGCACCGCTAAACTTTGGATCATCACTTGCAAACATTGATCATCACTGAGATCAGTTGCCACTGCTGCAAACAAAGCCCTTGCATCGGGGATCAGCAAGGCTTGATCCAAACTGGGCTGAAGTATCGGCTGCTGAGAAAAGTCAAAGTGCTGTTTTAAGTCAATAATCTGATAGGGCAATAAGATGGGTTTTTTGGGCTGCTGTAACTGGCCTAAATGCTGATAGCAGTGCAACTCATGCAAAAAACTCTGCTCACTCAAGGCATTGTAGCCATGTAAATGTAGCTTTAACCACGCATCTCCTGCCTGTGGATGCTGGTCTTGTTGCGGATCGGCCTTGAGCAGATATAAACGCCGCCCTAAGCCTTGGCTGAGGGCGCTATTGCTCGCAAGTTCAAAGTTAGGCTGTTGCAACTGATCATACATATTCAATTTGAGTGCTGGCATGCGACTGCGGCGTGTTTAACGACTCTAGGCAATGCTCAATGGTCTTGCCAATACGTGCATGGCTTTCTATAGAGGAGATCTTTGGCCACGTGGCACGCTCCCCTTCCCGCTGCAACAAGTTAAATAGAAATGGGCGCGGATTTTGTAGCATATACATATAGTGTTTTAGGCTATAGCGCCCGACGATATTGACATCACCATAGTAGCGTTGATCAATCACCCCATAGCCATGATCGAGTAAACGGCGGATCGAGGGTACACGCCCCATCCGACTACGGGTGAATTCCATTGCACCCATGGCCAAGATCTTGCC
Source organism: Acinetobacter calcoaceticus (assembly GCF_004345325.1). GTDB lineage: Bacteria > Pseudomonadota > Gammaproteobacteria > Pseudomonadales > Moraxellaceae > Acinetobacter > Acinetobacter calcoaceticus_D. The sequence continues at coordinate 46,733 of NZ_SLVJ01000009.1, read as the reverse complement.
TTGTTTGCGCAGTATACGCTCTGGCCAGCTCAGCAAGTCCTGACGATAACGTTCTTCATCGGTCTGCATAAACGGTACGATATGTGGATTGACCTGACTGGCAATGGTGTAATTTAAGTTATACAAACGCGACATACGTTCTTGAGGGAAATCACTGCGCACACTGCCATCCACCCAACGGGTATTGGCCAGATAAGGGGTATGCACACCATCATAGCGCTTGCTGATCAAACGCACAGGTGGGAATAAAATCGGTACCGCACAAGAGGCCAATACCGCACTCCACACCAACAGGTCTGGCGAAGTATATTTATTCATGATTCGCGCATCTTCTTGCGAGACATCAAAAGGCGCCACAGTAACATTAATATCCAGACCGGAACGCTTATATGCTTCTGCAAAGGTCACATCACCGAGGTTTTCAATTAAGAATTTTTTCAGATATTTCACATCAGCAAAACCACCGGTTCCACTGATCAACTCTTTTAAGGTTCGGAAATGAAAGGCTTCACTATAGAAGTGATCCCCCGATAAGATATGCGGAATCTCCTCAGGTGGAGAAACACCCAACATCGCCGTCACAATCGCGCCTGCACTCGATCCTGACAGCACTTTAGGCATCAAGTCTTGTTCCATCAAGGCTTTACACACCCCACTATGAAACAAGCCCAAGGTCGCACCACCAGAAAACATCAGTGCAGGTTGACCATAGGCCTTTTGGCAGTTTTCAAAAAATTGGCGTTTTTCTTTAATACTCAAACTGGCACAATCATCAGATGCGATATAGGCCAAAGATTGGCTGACTTCTTCAATATAATCTTCGATGATTTTTTTGGTGCCGATATAGGTCGCATTAAACAACATCGGATGACCAATATTGGCCACATCATAACTAAAGCCTTCACGCAAGATATACATCAAATCCGCGGTGCGCTTTTGACTCCGATATCGACTTAACAGGTTTAAACGATGAGCAATAATCTCAGCATCAAAATAGGGTGAACTGTTGTCATACTTCCACTCTTGTGCGCCACTTTCTTCGTCGAGCTTGAGTGCGAGCGTTTTCCATTCCTCGTAACTTTCAGCTTGATCTAATTGTCGTTTTAATTTTTTAATCCGGTACGCTTGATGTGGATTCAGATCACGGCTGGAGTCTAAGATCATAAGTACCTCAATATTTATTCGCTGGTTCGCGCTCTATTTATCTGGTGAAATCATATAAGGATAATCACAAGGCTAAAAGCTTTATTTTCAAAATAGGAGAAAACTCAAGTAATTTTATGGTCATAGCAGCAGTTAAACTGCTAGGATTTAGCTCAAATCTAATGCTACTATGCCCAATAATGCAGCACAATGTATCAAAGATTATGGCCACATTTGATTTACCTGAAGATTTAATCCAAAAGCTCACTGTTGTACTTGATCAATTACAACAAGTCTTGCCCCCACTCAAGCTAGAAACTGACTTTTCAGCACCCGCTTTTCGTTGGCAAGATCGTGAACTAAAGCCCATTTACCATCCTAAAGCAGTGCATCTAGAAGACCTAAAAGGCATTGAGCGCCAGAAAGACAAGATCTTACAGAACACAGAGCAGTTTTTAAATGGTCTTCCTGCCAATGACATTCTGTTGACTGGCTCGCGTGGCACAGGTAAATCATCGATCGTTAGAGCATTACTGACCCATTATCATGACCAAGGTTTGCGCCTGATTGAGATCGAAAGAGATGATCTATCCGACCTGCCCTTGATCCAAAAACTGATTCAAGATCGTGCTGAAAAGTTCATCGTGTATTGCGATGATTTGGCCTTTAATGCAGAAGATGAAAATTACCGTAGTTTAAAGAGCGTACTTGACGGCTCATTACAATCAGGCAACAGCAATTTTATCATCTATGCCACCAGTAACCGTCGTCACTTACTACCTGAATTCATGTCAGAAAATACCCCCGTGACCAAGTACGATGTACCTCAACACAAAGAATTGCATCCACAAGAAGCCATCGAAGAAAAGATTTCACTCTCAGATCGCTTTGGGCTGTGGTTGTCATTTTATCCGATGGATCAGCAATTGTACTTAGACATCGTTGAACATTATTTAGCCAAAGCTGGTTTGGCCTTTGATGACTTTATACGTGCAGAAAGCTTGCGCTGGTGCCAATCTCGCGGTCAACGTTCCGGTCGCTCCGCTTATCAATTTTCAAAACATTGGATCGGCTCACAGGCACTTAAAGCTAAATTGTAGGACAATTATTGTCCTTAAATGCAGCAACATTGTCCCCCATCACGCCTCAAGAATTGGTTAGGATTTCCATACATTCAGTAAATTAGCTGAATGTATGGAGTCTAAAATGAAAACAAGTCCACCCGTGTCCATACTCAGCAAGATCATTGGGCAAAGTTTATTGTGGGGCAAGCCCTTTCTTGATACTGCACATCAATATTCAACATTAGCCTTCCAGCAACACGATATTATTTTGCCTCGCGTAGAAGAAAAGTATTATAGCTGGACCCATTATGGGATTTTTTTCCCAGCACTACCTGAACCACATCGATATTTAAATATTATGCTATTACTTGGCACACCCAGTGCTTTGGCTTTTGATCATGACGATATGATCACCCAACACCCACGTCAAACTGCAACCCTATTTTCCAGTACCGCAGCAGTGAAACAGCCCCTACTCAAAGCCTACTTGATTCCAAAAGACACCCAAATTCAAGAAGATGGACAACATTTACAGTTTGGTACTGAGTTAACCATCCATGGTGAATTTCCCAATATTCAGGTCAGAGGTGAATATGCTGAGCTCAAATTTGATTTCCAGCTCAAGATTAGCGATCAAGTTTCATGGTTTCTTAAAACCCCAGTCTACGATCACTTTAGTTTACTGGCTCAATATCAGGGTCAGATCGAGAGTAATGGGCAGCGTTTTGACAACCAAGGGTTGTGTACCTATGAGTATGCTCGCGCTGTAGGTTTGCACAGTGTGGTCAAAATGCCCATTGAGGATCAATATAAAATCCCTTTGGATTTCTTCACTTACCAAATCATCAATCTGGATGACAACACTCAGATTTTGCTCACCAAAGTCGATCTACTCAATAAACCTGCAATCACTACGCTACATATTCGCCACCTCAATCAAGGCACTGAAGTCTATCAAAATCTAAAGTTCAAAGTGATTGCACATCACCTGGATGATTTTGTCGCACCGAATGGCGATAAGATGCGCCTGCCCAAAATATTTACTTGGCAAGCTTTTGATATCAATGGACATGAGTTTTTTGAAATCTATGCCAATGTAGACTCACCCTTTCATTATGGGCATGGTCGTGGCTATGTCAGTAGTTATCGCTTTAGCGGTAAGTATCTAGATGAAGACATTTCAGGTCGTGGTTATATGGAATATATTAATATCGAAGATCAAAATAGCTTTATTGATGATGAAGAAATCATGTTAAATCAATCAATTGCAGACTAGAATATGCTGAATGAGCCCATTTCAAATCAATGGACTCATTTACTAAATCCATTTTTTTAATCGGCTGAGCACTGCAATGAAAGTTAAAAAGACGCTCATCACGCTAAGCCTTATTATGACGGCATTGCTTCATTTCAGTAGTTATCTGCTGTATATCCGCTATGGTGTGGAACTGTCTGTTTTTCTGAGTGCTTGGCTGATGCTCCTTGCATTGCTGACCATACCATTCGTGCAGCTAAAAACCATGAATAGCATCAACAGCGATTTTTTTTATAAATCCTGGCCAGCAAAAAACAAAATCATGATTTTGGTTTTGGTGATCTATACTGCAATGATTTTTCAGTCATCAATCTACCTACTCGGAGATGAAAGTATTGAAGAAAAGTCTTTTGGCTATGTACGCTACAGCAGAGCAAGCTATATCGGTGAAGCTGCTTTTCAGGACTTCAAAATCTATCGGCAGCGGGTAACAAGAATGATCACCGCCATGTTGATGCCTATTTTTTATGTGATTTATAATCTTGAAAAATGGAATAAAAAATAACTTGATAGTAAGCTTAAAATTGAAAAAACCCCAGTCGTATTGAGCTAGGGCTTTATCATTAAATCATCAATATCAGACTTAGCGTGGCTTATATACCGCTTGAGCAGCAGGTAAGTTTTTACGCATATCATCAATACGTTTACTATTTGATGGGTGAGTCGATAAGAATGAAGAACCGCCTGCGCCATCTTGTTTCGCCATTTTTTCCCATAAGCTAATCGCAGCTTTAGGGTCATAGCCCGCACGTGACATCATCATCAAACCACCATGGTCTGCCTTGCTTTCAAGGTTACGTGAATATGGCAGTCCAACACCGACCTGACCACCAAGATCAAGCGCAGCAGAACCCATCTCACCTAAGCCCTCACCGACATAGCTCTTACCAATACCAATCGCAAGTCCAGTCAATGCATCTGCACCGATTTTGTTTTTAGAATGCTCTTCAAGGGCATGGGTCATCTCATGCCCCATAATTGCTGCAATCTCAGCATCGGTTAACTTCAACTTGTCTACGATCCCTGTGTAGAACACCACTTTACCGCCAGGTGCTACATAAGCATTTACAGTGCCTGATTTTAATACAGCCAATTTCCAATCAAACTTTTCGCCAGTTTGATTCATTTGATCTGCATACGGAATTAAGCGTACAAATACAGCATTAATACGACGATAAGTCGATGAGCTGGTATCTAGAGTACGATTACCACGTGCTTCTTCGACGGTTTTGTTAAAGCCTTGAGTTGCAGCCATATTGAGGGTTTGAGAATCTGCACCCGCCATATCAGCAATCGTGGTACACCCCGACAAAGTCACAATCGTTGCAGCAGAAACTGCCAACAAGATTTTGTTTTTCATAGATAAGCTCCAACTTATACATTACTTTATTTTTCATGGATTATAGACAAAGCTGAATCAGGTTGATAGCGCTACATGATGGAGATTCAGCCTCAATTATGTAAATTAAATCTGATTGAACACTCGAAGTAGCCAATAAATCAAGCTACCGACATTCAATAGCAAATAAAACTGACTTAAGGGCTTAATTTTGTCTTCTACGACAACACTTTGCCGTTTAATCAATAAAAATAGGTTTTGTATAAAAATAAGCGGAATTAATACACAGGCAAAAATAATCGTCAGCCCAACAAAGGCTTGAAACAGCAATTCTTGATCATTGGTTTGCAAACTACTGATGATCATGGCGATCGTCGGTGCGCCACCAATAGCGAACAGAAAAGAATGAATAATTGTTTTGGAAATGTTCGGTAATAATTTCATGCGTGGACCAGATTGAACTTTTTCAGCTTCAGTGTTGTAGCGTGTTTAGAGCAGTGATAACACTCAACTTTAGTCGCAGCAAGCCTTGCATCACACAGGCAGAGCATGTGTTGGACCTCATGTTGGATCTACGGATAAAACAAAGCCCCGAATCAATCGGGGCTGAGCAAAGCACTAATTCTGATTATGCATCAAATGGATGACGTAAAACCATTGTTTCAGCACGATCTGGACCCGTAGAAATAATGTCAATTGGGCACTCGATCAATTGCTCGATACGTTTCACATAAGCCAAAGCATTTGCAGGTAATTGATCGATTTGAGTGAGACCCACAGTTGAATCAGACCAACCTGGCATAGTTTCATAGATTGGTTTTAAGGTTTCAAATGCCATCGCATCAGAAGAACCTACACAACCTGAATCTGCAGCTTCATAGCCCACACAGATTTTCACTTCTTCCAAACCATCGAGTACGTCAAGTTTAGTTAAGCAAATACCTGAGAGTGAGTTTACATCAACTGAACGGCGTAGGATTTCAGCATCGAACCAACCGCAACGACGTTGACGGCCTGTAGATGCACCAAATTCGTGACCGACTGTACCGAGATGTTTACCGATCGCATCACCCGTATCATTGGCTGCGTCATACAGCAACTCAGTTGGGAATGGACCTGCGCCAACACGTGTGGTATAGGCTTTGGTAATCCCCAAAACATAGTCCAAATGCAATGGACCTAGACCTGAACCTGAACTTACCCCACCCGCTGTGGTGTTTGAAGAGGTTACATACGGATATGTACCGTGGTCAACATCAAGTAAAGAACCTTGTGCGCCTTCAAACATCAAGTTTTGGCCGTTTTTACGGTAGTTGTGCAACTCAGTAATGACATCGATTACCAATGGTTTCAACACTTCACGCCATTGATCACAGAGCGCCAATACATCTTCAAGTTGAACCGCTTCTACGCCGTAAAACTGAGTCAATTGGAAGTTGTGGTATTCCAACAACTCAACCAATAGGTTTTTAAGATGCTCACCTCCACGAACCAAATCCGCAACGCGTACTGCACGACGTGCAACTTTGTCTTCGTATGCTGGACCGATCCCACGACCTGTGGTACCGATTTTGGCATTGCCACGTTTTTTCTCACGGGCTTGGTCAAGTGCAATATGGTTTGGAAGAATGAGTGGGCAGTTTGGAGAAACGCGTAAACGTTCTTTTACAGGTACACCCTCTTTCTCAAGGATGTCCATTTCTTCAATCAATGCCGCTGGAGAAAGCACTACACCATTACCAATCATGCACATGACGTTTTCACGTAAAATACCCGATGGAATCAGATGTAAAACAGTTTTCTTACCACCCACCACGAGCGTATGGCCTGCGTTATGTCCGCCTTGATAGCGAATGACTGCCGCCGCTTGGTCTGTGAGCAGGTCGACGATCTTACCTTTACCTTCGTCGCCCCATTGGGTACCGAGTACCACAACATTCTTGCCCATAATAGCCTCATTACATCATGCTGTTAAAATTGAACTGTTCCAGTTGACTGTCGCACTGGATGACAGTGACTAAATTTTGTTGACGATCCATTGCCCATCGACGAGCTGCAACTGATGCGTTGCATACGGCACTGTCTCAAGATCATCTTGACCCAAAAGCTGCACCACACTGCGACCTTCTGCGCGAAGTTTGGCGATCGCTTCAAGCAAGTCGTGTTGCAACCCTTTAGGTGCAACCACAACAGAAATATCTTGGATTTGACCCATGCTCAATGCATAAAGGTCACAACTAAAGCCGATCGCGGGTCGAGCACGACCAAAGTGTTCTCCGATCCCATCATAGCGTCCACCTTGAGCCAAAGGTGCTGCGCGATTTGGCGCATACACTGCATAGGTCAGACCAGTATGATAATGATAAGAGCGCAACTCCACGACATCGATACCGATGGTGAGGTTTGGCCAACGACTTTGAATGGTATTACGTGTTTCTAACAGCGCAGTAAAGGCTTGAAGAAACGCTGCGTTCTCCAAAACTTCGGCACTGAGATGCTGTTGTAAAGCATCAAGATCACTGGCATAGCGACCCAGTACATAGAAGTCCGCACCATAAGCCAGATCTTGGGTAAAGTCAGCTAACTCAGGCAGCGCTTTACGCTGGTACAAATCAAATAGATGTTGTTCAGTGTCTTTGTCTAAGCCCGCATGTTGAACCATATTGCGGAATAAACCGACATGTCCCATATCCAAATGTATCGATTCACCAAAGCCTGCTTGTTTGAGCAAACCGAGCATTAAATCGATAATTTCAGCATCGGCATCAATACTGTCCGAACCAAACAATTCGGCACCGAGTTGTAAAGGTGCACGTGTGGTATTAAAACCTTGTGGTTTGGTATGCAGTACCGTACCCGCATAACAATAGCGAGCAATACCGTTTACAGGATGAACATGAGCATCAATCCGAGCCACTTGCGGGGTCATATCCGCTCGCACACCCAAAAGTCGACCAGTGAGTTGGTCAATGACTTTAAAAGTTGCGAGATCCAAATCCTGATTGGATTCGGATAAAGAGGACAGAGATTCAATGTATTCAATAAATGGGGTATAGACCAGCTGATAACCTCGATAGGCGAGGAAATCTAAGGCCTTACGACGCAAAGATTCGATGACTTGCGCCTGTTCTGGTAATACATCAGCTACACCATCAGGTAATAACCACGTCTCTGAAATGGGCATGTTGTAAACCTAAATTTTGCCAAAGCGGTTATTATCCGCATAAAAAAATCGGGAGCACACCCGATTTCTCTTAGTCTATCACGATAGTTTCAGCCATGCACCTGTGAATTTTAGATTATTCAGTGATTCTTAGATTCATGGACTAAATCAAGCGCTTAAAGATACCTTTACCTCAAAAGCCCCTCATAACCATCACAACCATGAAGCACGCTTAAACAACTCAACAAATATAAACATGACCCAGATAAAGGCTTTGTATTTCTTTGAAAATCCTCTATTTTAAATTGCACTGCGTCAACAGCCTTATCTGCATAATCATGTCGCTTCACTGCGCCCTAAATTCATCAGTTTCGAGTTGATCCGCCTATGACATCAAACCTTGACCTCTTGCATCACAATGCCATGGCTTGGGATCACCAAGCCCAACAACACAGTCCATGGTCACAACCTGTAAGCTCTGAAACCATTGCTGCAGCGCGCCAAGGCCAATGGCAAGTTCACCTCACCCCATCGCCCCTCAGCACAGAATGGTTAGGTGATATTCAGGGAAAACGCATCTTATGCTTAGCCTCAACGCCAAGATCGCACGACAAGAACCGATGATCTTTGGGCATAGTCTTGAAAGCCAAATCCAAGGTCAACTCAAAGCAGGCTTTGTACTGGTGGGCTATCACGAAGAAATGCAACCTTACCCACGTTTTGAAGTCGAAAAGTTTTTACCGAGCTTTATCGCCACACGTAGCATTAAATTAAATACTGTCTAAGGAATAATCAAATGCAGACTTTCCCAGCCTTAGCGCTATATCTCGCAGCAATACTGACCTTTTGTGGTGCTGCACTGCATTTTGCCTGTGTATTTTGGGGTGCCAATGGCTTTCGCTTCTTGGGTGCTGGAAAATCAATGGTTGCAATGTCAGAAAAAGGCCTCTGGTATCCCAACCTCATGGCCATTCAGTTGGACTGGCACTCAGCCTATTCAGCTTTTATGCCTACTGTGCTGCGAGCGCAACTGCCAAACTCCCATTCACCCCATTTCTGCTTGCCAGTGTTGCCACGGTTTTATTGGCGCGTGGTTTAGCCTTTCCATGGCTCAAGTCTAGTTTTGTTGGAAACTCAGATACGTTTTGGTATGTGTCTTCAGGATTTTGCTTGGTTTTAGGCGGGCTATATGCCATCGGGGCTTTTGCCACATGGCAGTCGCCCGATCTCAGTGGCTTTTGACATATAGGCATGTTGGCTATGCCTATTGTGTTTGCAGACTCAAACTTTCGCACAAATCCAGTAAGCGATTGGCATAGCCCCACTCATTGTCATACCACGCAAAGACTTTGGCTTGTTGACCCACATACATCGTTTGCTGTAGATCAACGATCAATGAATAAGGTGAATGATTAAAATCGCTAGAGACCAAGGGCTCATCGGTAACCTGCATAATGCCCGCATAGTCATCTTGAGCTGCACGGGTCAGCACCTGATTAATCTGTTCCACACTGATTGGCCGTTGTGCCACAAAACTTAAATCGATTGCTGCCACATTCAGCGTGGGTACACGTATCGAATACCCATCGATACGATCAACCATATTTGGCAGGACTTGTTTCAGTGCACCTAAAGCAGATGAGGTGGTGGGTATAATATTTTGCCCTGAAGCACGTGCACGACGTAGATCTCGATGCGCTTGATCGAGAACCGTTTGGTCTGCGGTCACCGCATGAATCTCAGTCATCAGTGCCGTCTCAATACCAAAGGCATCATCAATGATTTTAACCAGAGGCACCAAGGCTTGGGTGGTACAAGACACGCTGGAAATAATGCGATCACTGGCTTTGAGTTCTTGATGATTAACACCATACACAATCGCAGCATCGACGCTATCAAAGGGAGCAGCTCCAATCACCACACGCTGCGCCCCTGCTTGTAGATGTTGGGTGGCCGCAGCACGTGAACGGAACAATCCTGTACATTCTAAAACCACATCCACAGCCAGTTCTGCCCAAGGCAATTGTGCTGGCTGCTCACAGCACAGCACCTGTACTTGTGCATGCATTAAGCCATATTGAATGTGCAGATAGTCTTGACCTTGCTCGTGAACGGCTTTGACTTTTCCGCCAAAGCGACCGTGGGTAGTATCGTATTGAAACAAGTGTACTAAGGTGTCCACATCAGCAATATCGTTGATCGCAACAATATCAAAGTGAAAGTCTAGCGGGTTTTCAAACCACGCTCGCAGTACATTTCGTCCAATTCTACCAAATCCATTGATCGCCACACGTTGCATCAGAATTCCTTCGCAAATAAAACCCGAGTCTAATCGCGACTATGTTATCGGATTTTAGCGCTTTAGCGGTACAATTTGTTTTGTACACTTACGCTGTTCACGCCGCCAAGCTGCATTGCATATTCCACGATACAGAGCTGTTTAACCCTGAATCCACAGAATTGTCACTTATTCGGCTTAAAATCATTGGTAGCACAGGCTTTTTCCGTTATAATTTGGCGTTTTCAAACTATTAGCCGTGCAAGGCCAATATTCCTGCTGCACTACTTAAGCTTACTCAAAACAACTAAGCTTACTAAAAGCCAAGGTAAACAGAAAAAGCACTTGCACTTTGCCAAATTTAATCTTTAGGAGTGACTTGGTCTTGAGTACTCGTTCTATGACATCTGCTGAAATCCGTGAAGCGTTTTTGCGCTATTTTGAAACGCAAGGACATACGCGTGTCGCATCGAGCTCCTTAGTTCCGGCCAACGACCCTACCTTGCTGTTTACCAATGCCGGTATGAACCAGTTTAAAGACTGCTTCCTCGGCCTAGAAAAACGCAACTATGTACGTGCAACGTCATCACAAAAATGTGTACGTGCGGGTGGTAAACACAACGACCTCGACAATGTCGGCTATACCGCACGTCACCATACTTTTTTTGAAATGTTGGGTAACTTCTCTTTTGGCGACTATTTCAAACGCGATGCATTAAAATTCGCTTGGGAATTTTTGACCTCAACTGAATGGTTGGCCCTACCCCAAGATAAACTTTACGTCACGGTTTACCATACTGATGATGAAGCCTTTGATATCTGGAATAAAGAGATCGGCTTAGATGCAGATCGTATTATCCGTATCGGAGACAATAAAGGCGAAAAATACGCCTCTGACAACTTCTGGGCCATGGGTGATACCGGTCCTTGCGGTCCATGTTCTGAAATCTTTTTTGACCATGGCGACCATATCTGGGGCGGCTTACCGGGCAGCCCTGAAGAAGATGGCGACCGCTTTATTGAAATTTGGAACAACGTCTTCATGCAGTTCAACCGTACTGCTGATGGCGTGATGCATGAACTTCCTGCACCGTCTGTAGATACAGGTATGGGCTTAGAGCGTATTTCTGCCGTGTTGCAACATGTCAACTCGAACTATGAAATCGACCTGTTCCAAGACCTGCTTAAAGATACTGCTCAAATTATCGGCTTAGACACCACAACTATCGATGCAGAAGCCGCCAATAACAACAGCCCTGTGCAATACCCTGCTTCACTTAAAGTGGTTGCGGATCATGCACGTTCATGCTGCTTCCTGATTGCCGATGGTGTCAACCCATCCAATGAAGGTCGTGGTTATGTATTACGTCGTATCATTCGTCGCGCAGTGCGTCATGGCAATAAACTTGGCGCAACAGGTACATTCTTCTATAAAACGCTACAACCGTTGATCAAAGTGATGGGCCAAGCCTATCCAGAACTTGAGCAACAACGCAGCCGTATCGAAGCGATGCTGGTCCGTGAAGAAGAATTGTTTGCTAAAACCTTAGAGCAAGGTCTGAAACTGCTTGAAGCTGAACTTAGCAATTTAAAAGGCAATGTTATTGCGGGTGAAACCGTCTTTAAACTGTATGACACTTACGGCTTCCCAGCAGATTTAACTGCGGATATTGCACGTGAACGCAATCTCGAAATCGATGAATCTGGTTTTGAAAAAGAGATGGCTGCTCAACGTCAGCGCGCCCGTGATGCAGGCAAATTCGCAGTCGACTACAACAGTGTGGTTAAAGTTGAAGGCGAAACCCAGTTTGATGGCTACGATGCCACCCAAGGTCAAGGCCAAATCATCGCGATCTATAAAGATGGTGTGCAAGTGGCTGAAGTTGTTGAAGGCGACGAAGCACTAATCGTCCTCAATCAAAGCCCATTCTACGCAGAAAGTGGTGGTCAGGTCGGCGACACCGGTTTCTTTAAAAATGAAACGGGCATCTTTGAAGTTCAAGACACTAAAAAATCTTCAGGTGCGATTGTTCACCAAGGGATTGTGACCATGGGCCGCCTTGCTGAAACTCAGCAGGTTGAGGCGACGGTACAAGCCGATGTTCGTGATGCAACGGCACGTAACCACTCAGCAACGCATTTATTACATGCTGCTTTACGTCAAATCTTAGGCGCTCATGTGCAACAAAAAGGTTCATTGGTTGCCAGTGAAATCTTACGTTTTGACTTTGCCAATGATCAACCGGTGAGCTATGCACAGTTGCAGCAAATCGAACGCCTGGTCAATCAAGAAATCATCAACAACACTCCTGTTCAAACTGAAGTTTTAGGCATTGAAGATGCCAAAAACAAAGGCGCAATGATGTTGTTTGGTGAAAAGTATGGCGAAGAAGTCCGTGTACTCAGTATGGGTTCAATGATCGATACACAAAATTTCTCGATCGAACTCTGTGGTGGTATCCACGTTAAACGTACGGGTGACATTGGTCTACTCAAAATCACCTCTGAAAGTGGTGTTGCCGCAGGTGTGCGTCGTATTGAGGCGGTCACCGGTCAACGTGCCCTTGATGTGGTGCAAAAAGCAGATGCTGATATTCAGCAAATCAATCAATTACTAAAAGCGCAAAAAGATCAAACCGTAGAACGTGTTCAAGCAGCCGTAGAGCAAAGTACTGCCCTACAAAAGCAAATCGAACAACTCAATCAAAAGTTGGCAAACTTCCAAGCAGGTGAACTTTTAAGCCAAGTTCAAACTGTTTCAGGTCGTTCTACCCTGATCACCACAGTGCAAGCAACGGATGCCAAAGCATTACGTCACTTACACGATGGTGTTAAATCTAAATTGGCAAATGCAGTGATTGTTCTTGCTGGCATCGATGGCGATAAAATTAGTTTAATCGCTTCTGTGGCAGCAGAGTTTACTGCACAAATTAAAGCAGGTGACATTATCAAACATCTTGCGACCGAACTCGGTGGTAAAGGTGGTGGTAAACCTGACTTAGCACAAGGTGGCGCGCCACTCAACGAGAAGTTTGATCAAGTGATAGCCGATCTCCCAAATTGGCTTGAACAACGCTAACTTCACCTTCTGTGAAATTGATCTTGGATCCCAGTCCAAGATCAAGGCTTATATGGAATAACTATGGCATTAATCGTTCAAAAATATGGCGGCACCTCAATGGGGACTCCCGAGCGCATTCTGAATGTTGCTCGTCGTGTAAAGCGCTGGCATGATCATGGTCATCAAGTTGTGGTTGTTGTGTCAGCAATGAGCGGTGAAACCAACCGTTTATTGGCTTTGGCCAAAGCCATTACCGAGACCCCAGATCCACGCGAACTCGATCAGATGGTGTCTACGGGTGAACAAGTGACGATTTCCATGTTGGCAATGGCACTGAATTCCATCGGCGTCGATGCAGTTTCAATGACCGGTCGCCAAGTGGGTATTAAGACCGATAGCTCATTTAACAAAGCGCGTATTGAAGCGATTGATACCGACAACATGACCCAAAACTTAAATGCGGGTCGGGTGATTGTGGTTGCAGGTTTCCAAGGTGTCGATGAACTTGGCAACACCACGACCCTAGGTCGTGGCGGTTCGGATACCACAGGTGTGGCACTGGCTGCTGCACTCAAAGCCAATGAATGTCAGATTTATACCGATGTTGATGGCGTATATACCACCGATCCACGTGTTGCACCCAAAGCTAAAAAAGTCGATCGTATTTCGTTTGAAGAAATGCTGGAAATGGCATCACTGGGTTCAAAAGTTTTACAAATTCGTTCAGTTGAATTTGCAGGAAAATACCAAGTACCTTTACGTGTACTCTCAAGTTTTGACAATGATGACGATGGTGCTTATGACGAAGCATTTAAGAACAACGTCGGCACACTCATCACTACTGAATTGGAAGACAATATGGAACAGCCAATTATCTCGGGTATCGCATTTAATCGTGACGAAGCGAAATTAACTATTTTAGGTGTACCGGATGAACCGGGTATCGCCTCTAAAATTTTGTCTCCGATTGGATCTGCCAACATTGAAGTGGATATGATTATCCAAAATGTGGAAGAAGATGGCACCACCGATTTTACTTTTACCGTAAATCGCGGTGATCATAACAAAGCCAAAAAAATTCTTGAAGAAATTGCGACTGCAATTGGTGCACGTGAAGTTGCAACACGCAACGACATCGTTAAAGTATCGATCGTGGGTGTGGGCATGCGCTCACATGCAGGTGTAGCAAGCAAGATGTTTACTGCTCTCGCTGAGGAAAGCATTAACATATTGATGATTTCAACTTCTGAAATTAAAATATCCGTTATTATTGACGAAAACTATTTAGAACTTGCTGTTCGCACCCTCCATACCGCCTTTGGTATGGACCGTGAACACGGTGAATCGAGTGTGCGTGCTTAAATTTTAAGCATACATACCGATTTTATGACTCTAAAGCCAAACAAAATGTCGAGCCAGCATAGTTTTTTCCATGTTGGCTCTGATATATTAAGCTTTGTAGTTTTAGAAAATTTCAACAGAGTGCACTGAATTGAGAAATTCATCACAAAAATCTGTTAAAATTTTCTCTGATACCGAGGTTGTTCTTTTCTTTTGGAAAAAACTATCGCAGGTTTAGCGTTTAAGCAAGGAGATAAACATGCTGATTCTGACCCGTCGTGTCGGAGAAACATTAATGATTGGGGATCAAGTCAGTGTTACTGTGCTTGGTGTCAAAGGTAATCAAGTTCGTATTGGGGTGAATGCTCCAAAAGAAGTATCTGTGCACCGTGAAGAAATCTATCAAAGAATTCAACACGAACGCGCTATGCATGAGCACCTGCAACACCTTGATCAAGATTATCAACCTTCCTTTGAAGACGATAATTTTTCTCAGAACAATTTCAATCGCTAGATTATGATTTTCTCCACGATTAAAGCGGCTTAACAAGCCGCTTTAAATTTTTACCGTTTGTTATAATTCAATCAAACATTCTTGAAAAACATCCATTTAAACCTAGATTAATCTAGGTTTTTTTAACACTTCAGTTTTTCTAAAAACATTTAGATATCGGTAGTTGCTTGCTCAACTGCGGATAATTCTAATTGCGCGAGGGCTTTTCTAATCGGTGCATAACTGCGACGATGCTCTGCGATAACCCCATGTGCCTCAATCGCAGCAAAATGTGCTTTGGTCGGATAACCATTGTGCTTGGCAAAGCCATATTCTGGGTGACGTAAATCTAAAGCCTGCATATCCCGATCACGACTCACTTTGGCCAAAATACTTGCTGCACCAATTTCAACATGGCTGGCATCCCCGCCCACGATTGCCTCACAGTCCATCAGTAGGCCCTTAGGCACTTGATTACCATCAACCAAGACTTTGTGTGGCTGGATGTTTAAACCCTCCACAGCACGTCGCATGGCCAGCAGACTGGCTTGTAATATATTCAATTGATCAATTTCTTCATGACTGGCTTCAGCAATCGACCATGCCAATGCTTTTTCTTGGATCTCAACAAACAACTTTTCACGCTTTTTGGCGGTCAACTTTTTCGAATCATTCAAGCCCTCAATCGGCCGTTGAGGATCTAGGATGACTGCAGCCGCCACAACCGATCCGACCAACGGGCCACGTCCCGCCTCATCCACACCTGCAATATAAATTTGATTCAAAATGCTCAACCTTAGCGACACTGTATTTTTCAATCGCGTATTTTATCACAGGCTTAACCCATTAGAGCGCCTTCAGCACGCCCACAACGTTCACAATCATCGATTAAAATGCCTTTAATCGTGCCTGACATGGCACTCATCGTTCTGTTCATGGGATAGCTCGTTGAATATTTATACTTGAGCCTAAATCTGTCACTCTTTAATATCTGCCAAACCAATCATCTATAGAGAGTCTTATGTCACAACAATCACAATACTACACAAGAACGGCTCAGTGGCTGCATTGGAGCATGGCGTTGATCTTTATCTGCGCATGGATCATTGGATTTTATAGTGGCAATTTTCTCAGCTATGACAGTGACGGCTCATTTAAGGGACAAGTGATTAGCCTGCATAAAAACATTGCGACTGTGATTATTTTCTTGGTGGTGCTACGGATATTTTGGCGCTATACCCACCCGACGCCACAGCTTCCGGATAGCATGTCTCCAAGCATGAAAAAGTTGGCGCACTGGGCGCATCTGGGTCTGTATTTTATCTTGTTGGCATTGCCCATCACTGGCTGTCTGTTTAGCTGGAGCGCTGGACATCCTGCTCCTGTGCTTTACTTGTTTGAGATCCCAAGACTGGTTCAAGACAATCCTGATTTACTGAAAATCGTCATGCCTGTGCATATTTATTTGTCATGGTTTGCAGGTTTATTGATCGCGGGTCATGTATTGGCAGCATTCAAACACCACTTTATCGACAAAGACAATGTACTCAAAAGCATGCTGCGTAGACCGAAGTAATGTTTTATTTGCCTAGTGATGTATCCAAAGACAATCGGCAACACAGAACAGGTGACAAACAACAATCGACATAGAACTGACAATGATCAGACAGAAAAAATGCGCTCAAGGAGCGCATTTTTTAACACTATCTATCTTAGACACTAAGTTTGGCAATGGTCTCTGCCCAATGTTTTTTCTCTGCCGCTGAAATAAACGAGGCATTAAATGAATTGACTGCCAATTGCTTTAGTTCTGCTTCAGACAAATTCAGGGCATTTTGAATGGCGATAAAGTTATCATTCATATAACCACCAAAATAAGCGGGGTCATCAGAGTTGACCATGACACAAAGCCCTTGCTGCAACAAACGCTGAATATTGTGTTGTTGCATATCATCTACCACACACAACTTTAAATTACTCAGTGGACACACCGTTAATGGCATCTGTTCCTTGGCCAGTCGGGCAAGCAGTTGTGAATCTTCTTCAGAGCGCACGCCATGATCAATACGATTAACCTTGAGTAAATCCAGCGCCTGCCAGACATACTCAGGTGGCCCCTCTTCACCAGCATGTGCAACCAATAAGAAACCAGCTTCTGCTGCAGCAGCAAAAACACGTTGAAACTTTTCTGGTGGATGCCCCATTTCACTCGAATCGAGTCCGACGGCAATGATCTGGTCTTTAAACGGCAATGCTTGCTCTAAGGTTTCAAAAGCCTCTTGCTCAGAAAGATGTCTTAAAAAACACATGATCAGATGCGAACTGATCCCAAACTCAGATTTGGCATCCTGACAAGCACGTTGAAAGCCATTAAAAAATGTTTCAAAGGCAATACCACGTTCTGTATGGGTTTGTGGATCAAAGAAGATCTCGGTATGGACCACATGATCTGCATGACATTTTTTGAAATAGGCCCATGCCAAATCATAAAAGTCTTGTTCATGAATCAGTACTTTAGCCCCGGCATAATAGATATCCAAAAAGGATTGTAGATTATGAAAATTATAGGCTTGTCTGACTTCTTCGATATTTTGATATGGAATTTGAATGTGGTTACGTTGAGCAATTTCAAACATCAACTCAGGTTCAAAGGTGCCTTCGATATGCACGTGTAGCTCTGCTTTTGGCATCGCCTGAATAAGTGCTAAATGGTTCATACTTTCCCCAACAATCCGATTGATGATGTGCAAGCAACATCTTGATTTGATTTAATCATTACACATTCAATTTTAAAAATAAAAATCGGCTAAATGTATTTAGCCGATCTAGACTCGCTCAAAGCAAGCGCTTTAGCCACCAAAGGCAGCAAACTTAATCACCCAAAGTAACGCAATAATCCAGACCATATACGGGACTGATTTTGCTTTACCGGTAAACAGTTTAACCAATGCATAGCTAATAAAGCCCATGGCAATCCCATCTGCAATTGAATACGCAAATGGCATAAATACGATGGTTAAAAATGCAGGAACGGCTTCGGTAATATCATCCCATTCAATTTGGGTGATGCCTTGAATCATCAATACACCCACGAACAACAATGCAGGTGCAGTTGCAAATCCTGGGACAGTTTTAGCCAAAGGTGCCAAGAACAAACACAACAAGAATAGAACGCCCACCACCACTGCGGTCAAGCCAGTACGACCACCTGCTGCGACCCCTGCTGAAGACTCGATATACGGCGTAGTCGATGAAGTACCGAGCGCAGCACCCGCAACGATTGCACTCGAATCTGCAAATAAGGCTTTTTTCAGTCGTGGTAATTTGCCATCTTTCAGCAGGCCAGCGCGGTGTGATACACCAACCAACGTGCCGGTAGAATCGAACAGATCCACCAAGAAGAAGACGAAGATGACCCCGATCATGCTGGCTTCAAACAGACCCGCAAAGTCCATTTGCATAAAGGTCGGTGCCAATGATGGTATTTCGCCGACCACACCTTGAAACTGATTCAGTCCCATTGCAGTAGAGATCACGGTAATCGCTAAGATACTCAGAATGATCGCACCTTTAACTTTAAAGTGATGCAGAACCACGATCATCAGAAATCCAAGGAATACCAACAATACGGTCGGTTGGGTAATATCCCCCAAACCTACAATTGTTGCTTCATTATGTACGATGATGCCTGCATTTTTCAGAGCCACCAAAGCCAGAAACAATCCAATCCCGCCGCCGATCGCAAACTTGAGTGACATTGGGATGGCATTGACGATCGCCTCTCGAATCTTAAACATGCTGATTGAGATAAACACCAAACCAGATACAAAAACCGCAGCTAATGCCGTTTGCCATTCAACCCCCATGCCCTGACAGACACTGAAGGTAAAGTAAGCGTTTAAGCCCATTCCCGGTGCCAAGGCAATCGGATAATTCGCGACGATCCCCATGACAAAACAACCAATGGCAGCAGCTAAACAGGTGGCGACAAAGACTGCACCAAAATCCATACCTGTCAGTGAAAGAATACTTGGATTGACAATGATGATGTAACACATGGTCAAAAAAGTTGTTAAACCAGCAAGTAGCTCAGTCTTAAAAGTGGTTTTATTCTCACTCAGTTTAAATAAGCGTTCTAACAAATTCGTGGATGAATTTGGATTGGCCATTGATGAGCTCCTGTGGAAGTTGAGCTATAGAAAATGATAAAGTCGCGGGAGAGTCCAGCGACCATTAGACTAAATATTTGATATTCACAAAACGTACCAAAAGTTCCAATCAACAAATATAAATCGTATAAAAACTAAAAAAAGCCGCATATTGAGCAGCTTTTTAGCCTAACGTGTATGACAGAAATCGATTGAATACGTGGTCGAATTTAATTTGGCGGATTATAACACAGCAAGTATTGAAGTCGATAAACTGCTTGAATGAATCAAAACGAGAGAACTCTCCACTTAAAGTCTCTAACTCCACTCAAAGCAGTCAATCTTCTGCAATGCTATTGAGCGTTTGCCGTTGAGGAAGTTGAACATGCGTTGCTTTGGAGAGTGCATTCTCAACTTTTGTGATGGTACGATTAACATTACTTTCAGCCAATTGATAATCAGCAGAGAGTTGTAACTGTGTTCTGTTGTGCAGTAAATACTTCAAAGTGAGTAGAAGTTGATTCTCTACGCTGAGAGAATGTGGACGGCCCGATTTCTTTTTTTGCCTTTCAAATTGACCGAGTACCTCAACCATTTGAGCAAATATAGATTTCGACACCCCTGTTAACCGTTCAAACTCTTCTTCTGTAAAACAGATTAAATTTTCATATTTCATAGTACATACTTTTATTTACATCAAAGACCTAAACCATCGCCATGGATTCCTCCACTTTCGCGCAACTACAGTATGTGAATTATTTTCAACATGCTTAATGTGCTACAACACGATCATTTTAAATTTAGATTGGCCTATATGATAATTTTCTATTAGATCCTGTGACCATAGACCAACAAGGAAAACCAAATCAAAAAATCAAAAATCGTCAACTTCCTAAGCTTGATTACTTGATAATTCTTATTATTATACAATAGATATAATATTATTTAATATTAGTATTTACAAATATGTGTATTTACAAATTTAATGACTGGCATCGTCGTTGAGAAAATTAAAATCAACATACTGATATATATGAGTTTAGATTACTTGTGTTACATATTTAATTATACCAGATATTATTAAGTTATATTAAAGTTAATATCCAACCAATGAGATTAATTAAGTTTAAAATTGAATTTATTATCACTTCAATAACACTCAATAACTATAACTTTCGCAATTAATTAATAGCCAACTGAAATACATCAATACGAAATTAATACAAGCTTAAATACTGAGGCAATCAATATCCTAGGCCCTTAGATAATAAATTACTTTGAAGTTGACATCTATGGGGCAATTTTAATTGCGTTATAAAAAAAGCCTCCACATCAGTGGAGGCTTTGGACGCTGAAATCATAAAGTCTTAGGGTATTATTATTTTGATCTTTTTATCATTCAAATCTGTAGACTTTATATGAATCTTAGACTCAATGTCGTGGGTTTTCTATTGTTGATCATCTGCAGATCACAGCAACAGAACCATTGAGTATTTATTATTCAACAAGGTCTGACAAACTCTGAGAGTCTTCTCTGACTCAATTATACTTATGCATAAGGCATGCCATGAAAAAAGCCAGTAATTAACATTATTTCTAAAGTACGATTATTTCAAAAGATTTTCTAACTTACATTAACTCCTGAAAAACAACCACATGCTAAATGCCTAAAAACATCAGATGATGTCTGCTTGAAGTGCACCAAAGATAAACCATTATCATCAATGATGCACAGCAACTGCCCCAGACAGCTCATTTACACCGCTGTAGTACAAGCGCATGAATCCTTAACTTTCGGTTTATGAGGGACCTGCTGTTATTAAATTGTAATCCCCCCAAAGTTAAGAAAACCACCCATTGGTATTTGGTTTCTTTTGAGCTGTATGCCATTTGCTCAGATTTAGCCTTTAAATGATATGATGCCGCTCAGTCTAATTTTAATTATTGATTGCTGACAAAAACAAATTATTAAGTACTACTGATCGTTTAGCTAGTTCACAAATTGTTCTGCATACTTTAAATACATGAGGTCATAATGATTGACTCAATCAAAATCCAACCGATTGGCTTGGTAAATTGGAATAAAAATTAAGCTAAGCATCGTGGATTGATCGTGGTCACTCTATATTGAATATATTTTTAATTAGTACAGTTGCGTAAACACATATTGTGTATCACAAATTCATAGGTATTTTAGCAATAGATGAGACGTAGTTCACAGCATATATATGCGCTCGCATTGAACACGTATCAATACAATCCCCTTTGGGCTATAGGCAGAGAAAATGAAAAAAATACTGATATCCACCGCCATTTTGTCGGTACTGGCGATCAACATGACACATGCTGCTACAGCATCCGATTCAAAAAAACTCAAAGATGTTGCACCTTATCCAATTGCGACTAAAGACAGCAACCGCAATGTCATCTGGTTAGCTCCGCAAAAAGATGAAGCATTGTATAAAGTGGAAATTGTCGCGACTAAATCAGGTATGAAAGATTGCAACAACATCTGGTTTGGTGCAAATTTAACAGAGAAACCCCTTGAAGGATGGGGGTATAACTACTACAACATTACTGAAGTCAAAGGCCCCATGAGCACGCAACGTGGTTGCATGAATAACAGCAAAACCAAAACCAATTTACCCATTCAACTCGGTGACAAATCTATAGTTCGATACAACAGCAAACTCCCGATCGTGGTTTATGCACCGAACGATGTCACGATCAGTTATCGGATATGGAGCGCTCCACAAGTCACCCAATCTGCGACGATCGTTAATCAGTAAAAAAGCAGCCTCAGCTGCTTTTTTAAAACGCTAGCGATTAAATCGCCACCAAATCACGGATACCTTTCACCTGCATCTCGCTCCCCGGCCCCTGAGCCAGCACTTGACCACGAGACATTACCGTATAGCGATCTGCAAGTTCTTCTGCAAAATCATAGTATTGTTCCACAAGCACGATCGCCATATCTCCCGCATCGGCCAATTTACGGATCACCCGACCAATATCTTTAATAATCGAGGGCTGTATGCCCTCTGTAGGCTCATCCAAGATCAGCAGTTTGGGCTCAGAAGCCAAAGCCCGTGCAATCGCCAATTGCTGCTGTTGCCCCCCAGAAAGATCGCCACCTCGCCGATGTTTCATCTCCTCCAGCACGGGAAAAATCTCATAGAGATGTTCTGGCACCTTACGGGTTTTCTTGCCACGAAACTTGGCCATGCCAATCAGAATATTCTCTTCCACACTCAAGGTAGAAAAGATATCTCGCCCCTGAGGCACATAGGCCAAGCCAGCTCGGACGCGTTGTTCAGGACTCATTTTAGAGAGGTCTTGTTGATCAAAGAGGATCTGCCCCGACTTAATCGGTAACACCCCCATCAAGCATTTTAGTAAAGTGGTTTTACCGACGCCATTGCGTCCCAAAACCACGGCGCATTCACCGACGGCTGCATTCAACGAGACATCACGCAGAATATGACTGCCGCCATAATATTGATTGATTGCTTTCACTTCGAGCATAACGCCTCCTTATCGACCCAAATACTTTTCGATCACATCTTCATTGGCTTGCACCTGCGCCAAGGTCCCTTCAGCGATAATGCCGCCCTGACTCAATACGGTGACTTTTTCACTGATCCGATCAATAAAACTCATGTCATGCTCAACCACGATCAGGGTATGATTTTTTTTCAAAGCCAAACACAGTTCAGCAGTATGTTCAGTTTCCGCATCGGTCATCCCTGCTACGGGTTCATCCAATAAAATCAACTTCGGGCTCTGCATCAACAACATACCGATTTCCAACCACTGCTTTTGCCCATGTGACAATAGCCCTGCTGGTTTGGAGACCCAATCTTGTAAACGGATTTGATCCAATGATTGTTGCAGTACCCATTGTGTGTCCGAATCAAGTTTGCCAAATAAGCTGCGCTGGACCCGCTTATCTTTGGGTGCCGCCAAGAGCATGTTTTCCATCACGGTGAAATTTTCAAATACGGTTGGTTTTTGAAACTTTCTCCCGATTCCAGCTTCTGCAATTTGCTCTATGCTCATCTTAGAGAGGTCATAGTTTTGACCAAAATGCGCTGTACCCGTGGTCGGACGCGTTTTACCAGTAATGACATCCATCAAAGTGGTTTTACCCGCACCATTGGGGCCAATGATGCAACGTAACTCACCTTCCTCGATATATAAAGACAGTTCATTCAAGGCTTGAAAGGCATCAAACCAGACACTGACTTTTTCTAAATATAAGGCGATACCATGACTAAAGTCTGGGCCTAATTGTTTCGTCCGCCCATAACCCTCACCCAATTGACCACCATGCACGGCGCTGGCTTCGAATGCTGACATTTAATCGCGCTCCTTTTTAAAACGATCAAATAACCCAATCACCCCTTTCGGTAGGAAAATGGTCACCACGATAAATAAACCACCCAGGATCAATAACCAGACTTCAGGATAGGCCACGGTAAAATAGGTTTTGAGTGCATTGATCAATCCCGCACCCAAGATTGGCCCAATCAAGGTGCCACGCCCACCGGCTGCGACCCAGACTGCCATTTCAATCGAGTTCACAGGATTCATTTCACTGGGATTGATAATGCCGGATTGGGGCACATACAGTGCGCCAGCGATACCAGCAATGATGGCGGAGATGACCCATGCCGATAACTTGTACCACAAGGTGCGGTAGCCCAAAAATTGCAAGCGGTTTTCACCATCACGTACTGCCCCCAGCACGCGACCATACGGCCTATTCATCAAATGACGCAGTGCAACAAAACACAGCAGCAACACCACGGCAGTGATAAAACACAAACTGGCCCGCATCAATGCAGAAGTAATATCTAGGCCGAGGATGGTTTTAAAGCCTGTAAAACCGTTATTGCCGCCAAAGCCAGTTTCATTACGGAAAAATAGCAAGGCCGCAGCAAAGGTCATGGCTTGAGTGATAATTGAAAAATATACGCCCTTGATTTTGGAGCGGAAGGCAAAAAAGCCAAAGATAAAGGCGATCACACCCGGCACCAAGACCACCAAAGCCATTGCCCAGAGGAAATGCTCCGTCCCCACCCAGTACCAAGGCAGTTCAGTCCAACTCAAAAAGCGCATGAAGTCAGGCAATTGGTCCCCTGATGCCTCACGCATCAAGTACATGCCAAAGGCGTAGGCACCGAGCGCAAAATATAGACCATGGCCCAAACTTAAAATACCGGCATAACCCCAGACCAAATCCAGTGCCAAGGCGACCAACGCAAAGCACATGATCTTGCCGATCAAAGTGACCCAATAGGCGGAGAGATGTAATGCAGAATCAGCGGGCAACAGATGCAACCAAGGCAGGATCAATAAAACGCCGAAGCATAGCCCGATTAAAACAGCATTCAGCGGTGTATCTGAAAGTAATGCAGTGATTTTCATTGGCTTACTCCACAAAACGGCCTTTGATGGCAAATAAACCTTGCGGACGTTTTTGAATAAACAAAATCACAAGAACCAGTAAACATATTTTGGCCAGTACCGCACCCATACCAATTTCGAGCACTGTGCCGCTAATCCCTAGACCCAAGGCTGCCAATACCGCACCCAATACTTGACCTACACCGCCGACCACCACCACAAGGAAGGCATCAATAATATAGTTTTGACCCAAATCAGGGCCGACATTGCCGACTTGCGCCAATGCACATCCAGCCAATCCAGCCAGACCTGAGCCCAAACCGAATGCCAGCATATCGACACGCGCAGATCGTATACCCACTGCACGTGCCATTTGCCGATTTTGGGTGACGGCGCGTACAAACAAACCAAAGCGGGTTTTATTGAGTAAATACACCAACAACAGCAGGATCAGCAGCGTAAACACCACGATCGCAATTCGGTTATACGGCAGCATCAAACTCGGGGTGATGGCGATGCCCCCTGATAGCCATGCGATATTCGAAACTTCTACATTTTGCGCACCGAAGACCATACGCACCAATTGCATCAAGATCAAACTCACCCCGAAAGTCGCCAACAAGGTTTCAAGTTGGCGGCCATAGAGCGGTTGAATCACGGTGCGTTCTATCAACATTCCGATGAGTGCACTGACTAAAAAGGCGGCCGGAATCGCTGCAAGCAAGTACCAATCCACATAAGCACCGAGATAGCTTTTAAATAGGCTCTGCACCACATAGGTGGTATAAGCCCCAATCATGATCAACTCACCATGCGCCATGTTGATCACCCCGAGCAGACCATAGGTAATCGCCAATCCCAATGCTGCGAGCAATAAAATACTGGCACTACTCAGCCCTGAGAACAGGTGGCCTGTCCATTCACTGGCTTGGATGCGGGTTTGAATGCTGCTGTGCGCCTCACTTATCGCGGCTTTGAGTTCAGGATCGAGATCTGGCTGTTGTAATGCTTGCTCAAACATCGCCAATACATCTGGACGATTCGAATCAGCCAGCGTTGCAATGGCAGCACGTTTGCTTTGCAGGTCTGGACGATTAAATTCAAGACGTGCTTGCAGTTGTGCCAATCGCGCTTTGACTTTGTTATTTTTTTCGTGCTGATACAGTCTATTGATATTGGCAATATCCAATTCGGATAAATTATTTTCCAAAATATCGATTGCTTTAAGACGTTGTGCAGAATCTTCAGATTGTAATTTGATTTTAGCTTGCCCAAAATTCAGCGCCTTACGCAAGGTATTGACCAAACTCACTTGGCTTAAATCTGCGGGCCATTGTGCGAGTACTTTTTCATCTGGATAGCTCAACAAGGTCTGATCATCTTTTAAGATATAGGTCTGACCTGCGTTATCCCGATAGAGTTGATTATTGTCAATATAAGCCACCAATCGATCAAGCGTAGCAATATCAGCAGGCCACTGATTCAGCATGTCACGTCGCCCAGCAAAATCGGCTCGGACAAATTGTTGAATCGCATCACCTGCTCGAGCCTGCGTGCTCAGCGATGAATTACTCGCTTGTAGCAGTGAAACTGCATCGTCTGTACTCGCTTGTACAGTTTGCTGTTGATTGGCACTTGCCGTTGCCAGTAGCAACACTTGGCAAATAAATATGCTCAATGCAATGAAATGCAGTCGAATATGCATCCTATGATTCCCCTTTGCTCATCTAAAAGTCCATCTTTACAAAGTCCATGTCTACTCAAATTTATGCTTGAGCATTATTTAGGGATGTAAGGACTCCACGGTTGAGCGGGGATTGGTGTTGCAGTTTTATACACCACATCAAATTGGCCATCAGCACGGATTTCTCCAATCATGACTGGCTTATGTAAATGGTGGTTTTCTGCATCCATGGTCAAGGTATAACCTGAAGGTGCAGCAAAACTTTGCCCTGCCATGGCTTCACGGACTTTATCGACATCAGTGGTTCCAGCTTTTTCAACTGCCTGCTTCCACATATTGATCCCTACATAGGTGGCTTCCATCGGATCATTGGTGACCATCTTGCTGGCATTCGGGAGTTTATATTGCACCGCGTACTGCTTCATTTTGTTGCTAAATTCGGTGTTTTTAGGATTCTTCACCGACATAAAATAATTCCATGCGGCCAAATGCCCAACCAAAGGCTTGGCATCAATCCCACGTAACTCCTCCTCACCCACGGAAAAAGCCATCACGGGTAAATCAGCGGCTTTAATGCCTTGATTGCCCAATTCCCGATAGAACGGCACATTAGAATCGCCATTGATGGTGGAAATCACCGCCGTCTTCTTCGCTGCAGCAAATTTTTTCACGTTGCCGACGATGGTCTGATAGTTGCTATGACCAAATGGGGTGTACTCCTCCATAATGTCAGCATCCGCAATACCTTTAGACTTTAAGAAAGCACGTAAAATCTTATTGGTGGTTCGTGGATAAATATAATCTGTACCCAATAACACAAAGCGTTGCGCCTGACCGCCCTCCTCACTCAATAAATATTCAACTGCAGGAATGGCTTGTTGGTTGGGTGCTGCACCGGTATAGAAGATATTTTTGGATTGTTCCTGACCTTCATATTGCACTGGGTAAAACAACAATCCATTTAATTCTTCAACCACAGGCAATACTGATTTACGTGATACTGACGTCCAGCCGCCAAAGATCACTGCCACTTTGTCTTGGGTCAATAATTGTCGAGATTTTTCTGCAAATAGCGGCCAATCGGAAGCAGGATCCACCACCACAGCTTCTAATTGCTTACCCAACACCCCACCATTGGCATTGATCTCATTGATGGCCATCAATGCAGTATCTTTTAAAGAGGTTTCTGAAATCGCCATGGTGCCAGAAAGTGAATGCAGGATGCCGACCTTAATGGTATCGCCACTGCTGGTGCTGGTTTTGCTTTCTGAACTGGCAGTCGGCTCTGTTTTATCGGTCGATTTGGCGCAGCCCACCAAGGCAAAACTTGCCATCATGGCTGTAGCAAGGAGAGTTTTGATATAGGGTTTGTTTTGCATCATATTGATTTCTCTCTAAGATCCTATGCAATCCACGGCATGAGATATGTTATAAAAATTATTTCATTTTTTATTATTCAATTTACGTGCCAATTTACATGCTTGATCCTAGCCCAAAGACTAGAGCGGCATGTTATTTTTAGCGTTTTTAGAATGGCAGTAGCGCTTTTCTTGTTGTTATCTATATAATTTTTTAAGGTTATTTAGTGCCCTAAATATCCTCATGAAGCATATTGATATTTTCATCTTTAAATACGGCTTGGATGCAATCTAAAATTTTGGGAATATAGCTACTCTGATCCATATTGCGTACCGACAATGAGATCGGGCTATAGGCCTCTAAATCCAGTATCGGGATATACACCAGATTTTTCATTCCGATATCACTCGCGGTTTCAGGGATTAAACAGATCCCCTCTCCTGAAGAAACCAAACCCAGTGCCATATGAATTTCACGCACTTCAATCATTTTTTTAGGCACCAAACCCAGTTCCGTAAATATGCTTTGTACTGCAGTAGCAAAATTGGGTTTGGGTGTGGTCGGATACGAAAATATTGCCTCATCCAAGATCTGCGACAAATAGATTCCAGATTCATAATATTCAGTTAAATGATGGTTTTTATGAATCGCCAGTTTTAAGCGTTCTTTACGCAGTAATAACCGCTTAATCGAAGGGTCAGTCAATCTTAATCGACCAAAACCTAAATCGATTTTCCCTGTTTTTAGCGCTTCAATTTGATCGCGGGTTCCACATTCAATTAATTCAACATCGATATCTGGATAGCGATGGCGAAACATATAAATGATTTGCGGTAATAAGGCATAGAGCAAGGAACTGACATAACCAATACGCACGATTTTATTCACGGCGCTAATACGCTGTGCCATCGATGTCGCTTGTGCGGTATGGGTGAGGATTTGCACTGCATGTTCATAGAAAAACTTGCCGGCCTCAGTGACTTTCACCGGACGAGTACCGCGCTCAAACAACAAAATCCCCAGTTCTTGTTCTAATTTTTGGATTTGTCGACTCAGCGGCGGTTGTGCGATACACAACTTTTCTGCAGCTTTGGTGATACTTTGCTCTTCAACCACCGTGACAAAGTATCGTAGATGCCTTAACTCCATTTAGATACCTTTTTAGTATTTAATCATATCCGTTTAACTTGAGTTAAAGATATTACATTAAATTTAGGTATATAACACCCTTAAGGCCTGAAGTTATGCTGCCAATCGCATTTGCGCCGCAATCTGATCCAAACGCTGCATCGCCTGTAGCAACATTTCAGCACGCTGCGCTAACTTCGCTTCAACATCTTCCAAGTAAGCTGTACATGCAGTCATGATTGGCGTGACCTGCTGCTGCAGACTCAGTTGTAATTGATTGCTGAGTTCAGCATGCAATCGATCATATGCAATCGTTGGCTCATCGGTTTCTATATCCGCAGCAATCACTTCATAGCGATAATGCTCCGCCATATTCAGCTCCAGCGCTTGAATCACAGGCAGATGATAATCCGCCAAATGCGCTACACATTGCTGCGAAAGTGCCTCATCCGCCCAGAGCTGTACTGTTTCGCAAACCAGATTAACATCTTGAGTCGCTGCATGTTGCTCTAATAATGATGCTAACTCAGGCACCACACTACGCCAAATATTGGCAATCATTTTCTCTGGCAATGCGGCCAAACTGCTGTGCATTTCAGCGCTCACTTGTCGCAACTGCCCGAGCATCTGATCCATCAACTGCTGCATCGGATCAACAATCTGCTCTTGTAAATAATGTAAATAGATTTCAGCGGGTTTACGTTGCTTATATTCCAGCGCAGGTTGAATCAATACCAACAAGGCATGAAACAATTGATCGATACCCGCCTCAGTCATCGCCTGCGGGCTAAATTCTGCTTGACGCGCCATTTGCGCAGAAATGGACACTGGACGACTTAACAGTTGAGGATCTACCGCCATGTCACGCAATTTATCTAGGCTGCGTTGATAGACATCGTCCTGTTGTAACGCACGTTGTGCTGGGTTTTTATTACACAGCAGACTGCAAATCTCACCATCCAGCTCATCTTCTTCGATTTGGTCACTACGGGTAATGATCGGGAGTAACGGTTTATGACGACGTAACTCTCTTCCAAGTGCATCCAATTCCTGAACTTGTCCCGGAGAGGACGAACTACTCAGCCACAGCACCCCATCAGCACTATCGATAAAGCGTTGCGTCAATGCCGCATTTTCAGCAGTGACCGAATGCAATCC
Organism: Acinetobacter calcoaceticus; assembly: GCF_004345325.1. Lineage (GTDB taxonomy): Bacteria > Pseudomonadota > Gammaproteobacteria > Pseudomonadales > Moraxellaceae > Acinetobacter > Acinetobacter calcoaceticus_D. The sequence continues at coordinate 16,650 of NZ_SLVJ01000009.1, read as the reverse complement.
TGGTGTATCCAATAAGACCAACTTGTCACCCAAGCAGACCCCTTGTAGTCGAGCCGTGGTTTCAGTCGCACCTTCGCGCAAAGGCTGCAAGCTATACACCACTTGAGCATTCTCAAGATGAAAATACTGGACGGTCTGTTGTGCTAAGCGAAAAGTATCTGCCAGTAAATTACACAATGAACTTTTGCCAGCATTGAACTTTCCAAACACCAACAGCATCACTTTGTCATCAAAGGCTTCAGCCAAGGACTGTGCTGGTGCTAACTCAGCCCATTGTGCATCCCAACTGTGCATTTGCACATCTACAGCTTGATTCAATGCGGTATGCAATTGCTGTAAGGCACTGTGCTCTTCAAAGCCCGCAGCACTTTGCATCTGTTGTTGTAAATCAACAGCAAATGCACTGCGCCATGCACGCAAATCGTGCAGTACTTGATCAGCAACAGCATCGTTGTGCTGGTATTGCGCTAAGCGCTGAATAAAATCATGCAGTGTCGTATGATCCATGCTTATGCTGCCCCTAAAATATTCAGTGCAGCAAGTGCATGTTGGGTTTTCACCACATCTGCTTTTAATTGTTGCAGTGTTTGCACCAATAATTCGCGGTCGCTCGAAAGTTCAAAATAGTGAGCAAAATCACGACGCAATCTGTCACGACCGGATTGAGTTGCAAAAATCTTTTTTAAATCCTGTCTAGATTTCACCGATACGCCCAATACAGCGATCATCACGGTATCTAAACTACGCACATTACTACGTTGCTGAACCGGCAAACTGACCACACCGTGGCGCACCAGATGGCTATTGATATCAATGCAGGCACGAGAATAGGCCACTTGAATCCGTGCGCGCTCTTGTTTACCAGCGGTCATCTTAAACATATTGTCAAAAGAGTCTGGAACCAGCGCATCGTCAACACCGCCTTTGTCGAAGGTCGGTTGCAGATCGATACAGACTTTATCCAAGACCTGATCCAAACCATCATCAAAAGCTTGACGTTGGCTTTTTTGCTGATCGAGCAAATCTTGGTGCTGTTGCTGCCAAGCCGCATGTAATTGCTTTAACTGTTGTTGTATTTCACCATGCAACAGCGCCTTTTCATGGACTCTGGCTTGAGGTACTTGTGCTAAAACAGCATCCAAACCCGTTCTGAGTTCAGCCATGCCACTTTTTTGGACCAATAATTGTTTTCCCGCTTCAATCCCTTGGCGATGGCGGGTTGCAGATACAGCGAAAGTATTGAGTGCAGGCACTTGTTGCCCGATTGCATCCTTGACTTGAGCAAGTACGCTTTGATCTGCCATTTGATCGACTTGGGTGAGTACCAACAGGGTTTGGCGTTGGCTGCGTTGAGCGTCTTGATGCAACTGTTGCAGTAAAGGATGCTCCGCTGAATCGAGCTCACCTTCTTTAACGGAATGAACAAATAATCGAATATCGGATTTACACCAAAGCGCGTCTTGTGCCAGACGGTCATCTTCACCGTCCACATCTGCATCTAGGCCTGGTGCATCGAGCCAACAAACTTGCTGTGCTAAGTGCTCGGATAGAGCAATGGTTTCACGTCGGTCAGCAACAGAAAAGATATCTTGTCCGATCAATTCATTGAGTAAACGGCTTTTACCGTGATTATATTTACCGATAACGGTAACTGTGGCGGGTTGTTGCTTTTGTGCCAATGCTTTGAGTCGACCTAGATCGATTGTTCTTTCTGGTAATACTTGCAGCACAGATGCGACTGCCTCATCAACAGTATTCATATCCATATTTTATACTCAGCTTTCCTAGCGAAATGAATCACGCTGGACGTATCCAGCGAGATTTTACCATTAGATTTTATTTAAACTTGAGAGTAAGCCAGTGCTTAAGCTTGTAAACGCGGGCGTTCCACAACTTGGTTATCTACACCTTGATGCAATTTACTCAATTTGAAATCAAATTCCATTTCACCATAGGGTTCATTTAAACCGTTGGCTTTATAGTCAGCTTCGTCATTGTGTTCAATCACAGGAACAACCAAACCTTCACGGGTTGCATATGCAAAGTCATCATATACAAATGGGTCATTTTCCATATTTAACTGAGTCGTCAATTTACGATGACCATCAGCAGTAATAAAGAAATGAATATGTGCAGGGCGATTGCCATGACGACCCAATTGATTTAAATACTGTTGGGTTGGACCTTCTGGTGGGCAACCATAGCCTTTAGGTACAATACTTTGGAAGCGATAGCGACCTTGAGCATCAGTGATAATGGTGCGACGCATATTAAATGCAACTTGCTCGCCTGTAGGATCGAAGTGTGAGTAGAATCCTTTGGTATTGGCATGCCAAACTTCAACTTGTGCACCAGGCATCGGTTGACCATCAGCATCATAGATTACGCCGTGCATAATCAAAGGTGTGCCATCTGGATCGCTACCATCATCTAGACGCGCATAGCCTTGTTCAACTGGCGCACCCGCTACATATAAAGGTCCTTCAATGGTACGTGGAGTACCCACTTCCACACCCAATGCTTCATCTTGAGCATCCATACGCATATCAAGAAAACGGTCAATGCCTAAGCCTGGAGATAACAAGGCAGCTTCTTGGCTTGTACCCAATTGATTGATATACGCTACGCCAGACCAATATTCATCTGAAGTAATTTCTAGATCTTCAATCGCTTTGTATAAGTCAGAAAGAATACGATGAGTAATCTGCTTAATACGGGGATCTCCCCCTTCTTGTTCTAAACCGCTGGCTAGACGTAGAAAATTTTGAACTTCCTCTGTATCAAAAATTTTTACATTCATGACTGACTCCTTAATGATGCCAAAAATAAGCGTTTTTAATTCACATCATACTCTGATTAGATATTATCCCTGCCAAGCAACCAATGAATGTCGAGGTCAACGTCTATAGATATCGCCCCAATAACGATCAGCTTGTATTGCATTGAATAATATTTTCAGAGTTCCATAATCGCGCTTTATATAATCCAATCATTTTTATTATAGGGATAATACGACCGATCACAATAACTCAAAAAGTTTATATAAATACCTTTTAAGTATGTTGTTTTTTAATCTCGAAGATTTTGAAATGAAAATAAATACAGCTCTGAATTGATATAAGGCAACACCGGTCTAGCTTAAATAATCTGCTAAAGCTTGACTCAAGCAGCACATGACATTATTTGGATCGTGCATGATTGCATAAGAGTAATCGTTATTATTTTTTTATCGGCAATAAAAAAGCCCCTGCTTTCACAGGGGCTTTTCGAATTTGGCGGAAGCGGTGAGATTCGAACTCACGGAGGGCGTAAACCCTCGTCGGTTTTCAAGACCGGTGCATTCAACCGCTCTGCCACGCTTCCAATGGCGGCTATCATATAAATAAAAATCAAACTTGGCAAACACTTTTATGCATTTTTCTGTCGAGTGTTCAAAATAAAGTCAAAATCACACTTTGTCGGTTAATTTATGGCTCATAACGAATTGAATTGATATACCAGAGCTTTTTTCCACTTGGTGTTTGAACTTCGACCTCATCATTGACTTGCTTGCCCAGCATGGCTTGTGACATCGGTGAGTTAATCGAGATGTGCTGTGGATGATGGTCATAAATCTCATCAATCCCCACGATTTTAAACTGAATCTTTTCACCCTCGTCATTTTCAATTTCAACCCAAGCACCAAAATAGACCTTGCCTGCTTGTTCAGCGGAGTAATCAATAATACGCAGTTCTTCTAAACGTTTGCCCAAATACCGCACCCGGCGATCAATCTTGCGTAGAATTTGCTTATTGTATTGATAGTCAGCGTTTTCACTACGATCGCCTAAGCTGGCCGCCCAATTGACCTTCTTGGTAATTTCTGGCCGTTCTTCATGCCATAACTTTTGTAATTCGGCCACCAATTTGTCATGTCCCGAACGTGTAATTAAATTTGATTTCATGATATTAGCCAATTAAAAACAACATGAGTTTACATACTGAAATATGCAATTCTCGTTTTACACACATTAAAATATTATAACTTTCTTTCTTAAGTTTATCAGTGATCTAAGTTACAAATGACCAATGTTTTAGATACAAAATTTGACAACATTATTTTTGAACTTTATTATTTGCTCAAATTATAGCTGATTGAGACCCTCTTATTACCTCCCCACCCATCTTATTTTCCATCTTCATTAGTCATTTTGAATGGCGTTCATGACTGCCCAAGCTTATCGAATTTAGCAACGATCAAAAGTTTAAAAACACAGTGTTTTTACTTTTTTAGGGCCATAAATCACGAGTCGCGGAGACAACATGCGCAGTAGTTCATCTGCTGGGTCGAGGCGTAGCCTTAACTCACATATCACCTCTTTTTCTGCAAAAATTTTGGTTCTTACCACCTTTTTGATTCCCTATCACAGCATAGGTGCAAATAAAGTCGATCAGTATCAAACGGTACTGAACAGTAACAAACTCACCGTCGTCGCGGTCGCCAACCCCAGTGCAGTATTCGAACAAGGTCAATTCCAATATGGATTCGGCTATGATCTGGTGCGTAACTATGCACAAAACCTAGATGTCGAACTTGAGTTCACAACCGTTGCAGACAATGCCACCGCACTCAAATGGGTCTCACAAGGCAAAGCCAATTTTGCCATGACCACTGCAGATATAAATCAGGTTGAAAGTAAAAAACTCACCGCTTTTTCAGTCAGCTGTGGTGACCTAAATACTTTAAGTCGAAATGGCCTCGATTCCGAGCTCAACTGGGTGTTCAAACGTGCAGAAGACCCACTCACCGAGATTGCCAGTGGTTATGTCTGCCAAAGTCAGCAAAATGGCAAACTGAATCAATTGGCCTCGTTTTATAACCGCAATGTGGTTAAGGATCGGGATTGGGATCGTATTCAGCAAAATCTAAAGTCACGTATGCCGATCTATAAAGCCAGCTTTAAACAGTCAGCGCAAAAATATGACCTCGATTGGCACCTACTTGCGGCCATCGGTTATCAAGAGTCATTTCTGAACCCCAATTCTGTTTCACCGACGGGTGTACGTGGATTGATGATGCTGACCAACAATACTGCACGTGCTATGGGTGTGAGCAATCGCACTGATGCGACGCAAAGTATCCAAGGCGGTGCCAAATATTATGATCAGATGCTGAGCAAATATGATGATATTCCCTTTCCAGATCGGAATTGGTTTGCTCTTGCGGCCTACAATATGGGCCCAGGGACTGTAGATGGCATCCAGAAGCAGTTAAAGAAGCAAGGCAAAAATCCGGATAACTGGATGAATTTTTATGATCATCTAGAACGCAATCAACTGCGTAATTCGCGTTATAAACAAGCGGTACAATATGTTACCCGCATACGGTCTTATCTAGAACATATCAAGACCACACCGAAACTATTAGAAATCTAATGGTTTTCCAGATTCGTACCAATCGCGAACTGAAGGTTTGAACATGCTAAATCCTTAGATTTCAAACACGGTGCAAAAACAAAAGGCTTAACCCGAAATAGGTTAAGCCTTTTGTAAAAACAATACTGAAAATCAAATTTGATTAAGCAGTATGCTCTAATACTTTCTTAAACAGATCTTTTTGCTCTTGGCTTGGTTTTGCAGTTTGCAGCGCCATCAACTGAGACATATCACCTTGTACTTTGATTTTACCGGTCATAAATGCTTGCATCGCTGCAGCCATATCAAACTCTAGGAAAACTTTACGTAAAGTTTCTGCATCCATGTTTAGCGTGGTTTTTGCGTTAGCAGAACTACCTTTAACAATTTTTCCGCCATCTAAGGATAGCTCAGTATTTCCTGAAGTATCAGTAACAACTAGATTGATCGCTAAGTTTGCCAAAGCAGGTGGTAAATTGAGATCCCCGGCTTGAGCAGTGAGTTGTTCGACTGTTGTAAACCAATCATCAGTTAAAAATGCAGGCATGATTTTTCCTCAAATTATTTATTCATATCTTGTGTTATCTATCCAGACAACTTCAGAGTGAAGCATGGGTGCTTAGCTGATGTTATAGCATGATATTTTCAATTTGGGCTAAAGATTTTTTGCCCTGCGCGTTCAAGTGTCGGGTTATTAGGTTATTTTTTATTATTTTAGACACTCATGATAACATGAGTGTCTAAAGTGCGAAGAAATCAATCTGCTGCGAAACTTAAGTTGACCACATCAAGAAGTTTTTTGACCGCTTCAGTATCACATGCCATATCAAACTCTCTTTGACCATCGAGTGCTTCAAAGTCAAATAACTCACGATCTGCCAACTGTGATGGAGATACATTCTGCATGGCACCAAAGATGCTATGTAAACGCTTAGGGTATTGGCGATCCCATTCACGTAGCATTTCATTGATCATGGCACGTTGTAGATTCTCTTGCGAACCACACAAGTTACATGGAATGATCGGAAACTTGCGCATCTCAGCATATTTAACAATATCTTTCTCTTCCACATAAGCCAGTGGGCGAATCAGGATATTCTTTTTATCTGTAGACAGCAGCTTCGGTGGCATGGCTTTTAAGCTGCCGCCATGGAATAGATTGAGGAAAAAAGTCGCCATAATGTCATCACGATGATGCCCCAATGCCACTTTGGTTGCGCCAATCTCTTGTGCAAAACCATAAAGTGAACCACGGCGTAGTCTAGAACAGACTGCACAGTAGGTTTTTCCTTCAGGCGTCAAACGTTTGGTGATGGTATAGGTATCTTTTTCCAAAATATAATAAGGAATATGATTCTCTTCCATATACTTCGGTAAGATATCTTCAGGAAAACCAGGCTGTTTCTGATCTAAATTGACTGCAACGATATCAAAGTTAATCGGCGCTATACGTTTGAACTGTAATAAAATGTCCAACATGGTATAGCTGTCTTTTCCGCCAGACACGCAGACCATTACCTTGTCGCCATCCTCAATCATTTTATAATCGCGAATCGCATGACCAACTTGACGGCGAATTTTTTTCAACAATCGATAATATGCCGAACTTGTTGGCAATTCTGGTTTGAAATTAAATCCTTGTTCGGACTCAATAGGCGAATACATAGCTAGACAACCATTACCCAAAAAAATGCTGCCTAATTTTAGCTGATTCGCCACTTGGACGCACCTAAAGTTTTTTTTATTTTAACGTTTAGTTCACTACGTCATATTTCTGTCGTTAATCCCCAGATATAATGTAAAAAGTATTTAAATTTTGCTGCCTAAACTTGATCAAAGCTACTTTTCCACAGTTTTCCACAAAAGCTGTGGATAAAATTGTGGATTCTTGGGGTCTTGACAAACTTTACTATCGGGATTCTATGGATTCACCTTGGATTGATCACTTTTTAACCACTAAATTTTTATCAATAAATTCAAAGCACTAAACAAGTCAAGACAACTAATCGAAATATATTTTTATTTTTTTTTTGGTGATTTTGACATCAACTATAGCTTGATTTTTTTTTCACAACTTGATAAAAACGCTACATGAAAAACGCAATGATTTCACTCGATCTTTAACTGCCCCCATCGAAAACCAATTACTACAATGAATCTTTTATTTAAAATTTTAAACTTGACTTTATTGGGGTGTTCGAGCTTAAGCGCCTCACTGTGGGTTAATGCTGGTCAAATGTATGTTTATCAAGATAAAGATGGCGGCACACTATTGACCAATCGAAAAAATAATGATCAATCTTTAAAAGCCATCAAGATCACTTATTATCCGGATAGCAATATCCATAGTTATAGTAATTGGGGCAGTAACGAAGCTGCCGTCCCCGTCAGCCATAGTAAAAATAAAAATGCCTATGACCACTATATTCATCAAGCCTCACAAAGCCACGGCGTCTCTGCTGGACTCATCAAAGCAGTGATGCATACTGAATCAGGCTTTAATGCCAATGCGCGCTCGCCTGTGGGCGCACAAGGTCTGATGCAACTCATGCCTGCAACTGCGAAACGTTTTAAAGTCAGTAACGCGTTCGATCCACAACAAAACATCTTTGCGGGAGCCAAATATTTAGCTTGGTTATTAAAACGATTTAATGGCAATACCCAACTCGCATTGGCTGCTTATAACGCGGGTGAAGGTAATGTTGCCAAATATGGCGGCATCCCTCCATTTAAAGAAACGCAAGATTATGTACGCCGTGTCACCAGTCGTTATAACAATCTCTATGCGCACGGCGTGAGTCAAGATCAAGTTTCAGGGTCGAACACTGATTATTCCCAAAATGCGACCAATCTATCTACAAGTCCAGCTTCGAACAATGTCACCTCCCCGCAAGCTCGCTATGCTCAAGTACCTATTGTGGTTGCAGAAGACGCCCCTCATACCAACAACAGCGCCGGTTCATACTCAACTGCATATGCCACAGCGACTGCTAAAATATATATTAGCAATTAGATCTAAGCCTTGAATCCAAGCCTCTCACAGCATCAGTTGCAATCTCACTTACAATTTCCAACAGACTTTTGCTCAATGAATGGCATTTTATAATATTAAATTTCAATTAATACTTCTTGAATTTTAAATGGCTAACCCCATATTTAGTGGGTAGTTTATATTTTTTTTACCATTCTATTAATTTATTTATAAGAGGAATAACGCGATGATGCGGATTGGTTTGTTTTTGCTTACCAACCTCGCGGTACTGGTCGTAGCTGGCATAATCCTATCAGTTTTGGGAGTTGGAAGTTACCGTAGCGCTGGCGGTCTGAACCTAGGCAATTTAATGGTGCTGTGTTTGGTCTTTGGTATGGTGGGATCTTTGATCTCATTATTCTTATCCAAATGGATGGCACTTAAAACCACAGGAACTGAATTAATTGACCCCAATGCGCCACGCAATCAAGCAGAAGTTTGGTTACTGCAAGAAGTTGCGCAACTTTCCCAACGTTCTGGTATAAAAATGCCAGATGTCGGTATTTTCCCATCGTACCAATCCAATGCCTTTGCTACAGGTTGGAACAAAAATAATGCTTTGGTTTCAGTTTCATCTGGCTTGCTCGAACGCATGAACAAAGATGAATTGCGCGCAGTATTGGCGCATGAGATCGGTCATGTTGCCAATGGTGACATGGTTACCTTGTCCTTAATCCAAGGTGTGGTCAACGCCTTTGTGATGTTCTTTGCACGCGTAGTTGGTGACTTTATCGACCGAAATGTCTTCGGACGTGAAGCTGGTGAAGCCCCAGGTTTAGCCTTTATCGGCATTACCATTGTTCTTGATATCGTCTTTGGTATCTTGGCATCTTCAATTGTGATGTGGTTTTCACGCTATCGCGAATACCGTGCCGATGAAGCAGGCGCACGATTGGCAGGCAAACAAGCCATGATCAATGCCTTGTTACGTTTGCAATCAGAATCAGACATGATCGACACCATGCCCAAAGAAATGAAAGCCTTTGCGATTACTGAAGGAAAATCACAAGGTTTTAGCTTGGCAGCCCTATTTCAGACGCATCCAAGTATTGAGCAGCGTGTAGCAGCATTACAAAAATTGAATGTGAACTAATACATCGAACATAAAGACATCATTCATAAAAAAGCCTCTGAATCAGAGGCTTTTTTATGAATGATGCAAAGCGCTTTTTAATTGATCGATGAACGACTTTAGGCTTGGATCATATTCCAAATCGCCAAGGTGCCAAACCAAAGTGCACAGCCAATCATCACCAAAACCACCAATCCAATTAAATCTGGTATGCGTAACCACAACCACGCCATCACTGGATTTCGCCACAATGCTGAGCGTTGCTGCATCTGTTGCAACTTTTCGTGCAAAAAAGGATGTACCACATGATCATCGGTATGGACTTGATATTCAACCCGAATATGATCATGCACTATATCTAAGGCTTTACGGCTCGGCCGAATAAAGATATCAAATATAGTGCCTGCAACGGGGATAATCCCCACCACAGCATCGAGCATTGCCAACTTAATCACTGGATTTAGCTTAGACTGTGGCACACCGACTTGTTTGGCTTTTTTAATGGCATAGAAAGTCAGCACCAAGCCTGCAACATCCCCAACCACAGGAATGGTGCTCAGTGCCGCATCCGCCCCGACCCCTTGTCGTGTAAATGGAATTCGTACCATGGAATCCATCATATTGGCAAATTTGGCAAGATCACGTTCAATCACAATGACTTGTTGTACTGATAATTTTTTTGATTCTGGCATCTGCGTACTCTGAATTTATTGCTATGAAATCGACTGGATTGAACCTGTATGCAAATTTGACACTTTCAGCCCAACTGATCCTTAAACAGATACATGAAGTGATTGAAAGTGCAGATTACTATACGGGAAGTACCAGTATCTGTGATGCAATGAATAAATATACCAGTACCCCTGTTGCATCACAAATCGATGTGACCAAGGGTGCAGATGCGCTCGCTGGATCCATGCCAAAACGATTGAGTATAAAGGGCAGACTCATACCAATCAGGCAACCCATTAACACAATGCCAAGCATACTCAAGGCCAAAACCAAGGAGATCAATTCATCTCCGCGAAAATAACCCAGTAAAGACACCGCAATCGCCATCGTGGCACCCAGCGCCAGCGCAACCAAACTTTCACGTCCAAGCAAAGAAAACCAATCTTTAAATTGCACATCACCTGTAGCCAGTGCCCGCACCATCAAGGTTGCAGACTGTGATCCTGCATTACCCCCACTGCCGACCAACAAGGGTAAAAAGAAGACCAATACGATATTTGCCGCAATAATATCTTCAAAATGCGCAATTCCAATCCCAGATAACAAGCTACCAAAGACCAGGAATACCAACCAAAATACCCGTTTACGGTATAAGAGTCCGATTGGGGCTGTCTTTAGGCTCATTTTAGAATCAGCGCTGACCGCACCTGATTTTAAAAAGTCTTCAGTGGCTTCTTCACTGGCGACATCCATCGCATCATCATAGGTGACGATCCCGACCATCTCACCTGTCGCTGCAACAATGGGCAAGGCCAATAAGTCATAACGTGAAATCATTTTTACGATTTCATCTTGGTCACGATCAACTTCAGCAAAGATCACATCTTGGGTCATGAACTGTTCGATGGTTTGATGTTCTTGCGCTAGGATTAATTGTTTCAGAGAAACAACGCCTAGAAGCTTTCGTGCATCATCTAAGACATAGGCCAGATAAATTGTTTCTGTATCTGGCGCTTCCTGACGCAACATCCGAATCGCATCATTCACCGTCATATTCGGTTTTAATGTGGCGTATTCTGAGCTCATGATGGCACCGGCTGTACCTTCGGTATAGGCCGCGAGTTGGCGTATATCTTCACGCTCAGCTTGTGCTAAAGCAGGCAATAGTGCATTTTGCTGCTGTTCATCAAGGTGTTTATACAAATCGACCCGCTTATCAGACGGCATCTCTCCAATAATTTCAGCCAATGTGGCCCGTGGCAGAACTTCGGCAAATCGCGCTTGTTGTTCAGCACTTAAGTGGGAGAATACATAAGCACGTTCAGGTAATTGCAACAATAAAATTTGACTGTTGGGCAGTGGGAGTTGTGCCAAGACATCGGCTAAATCTGCAGCGCGAAAGCTTTTTACTGCATCCAAGGCACGTTGTAGATGATTGTTTTCAATAGAATCGTTGAGTAAGTAAATAAAATTATTATAGTGCATGCTGACACCCTGAACCTATTCCAATCAGGCGCACAGGAGGCGTCAATTGGAAATCTATTCTGCTCTGACGTTCGCAGCTAAAGCGCAACGCCGCTTAGAAAAATTTGGATTAGTTTTAGCTAAATGACAACTATGACTGTCCATTGTAGATACAGTTCCTCGATTGGACCGCTCATGCGGCGGGCCAATACTACAAAAAAAACTCAGTTTTCTCAAGTTTGAAAAGTGTTAACCATTTCGCTCTTTTAAAGCAGGACTATCTCAATCAGTAGACGCGCTTTTTACTTTAGCACTGAAAAGCTTACGAATGACGACATAGGCAAATGGAATGAACAACAACACCAACACGGTACCAAACACCACACCGCCTAAAACGCTTACACCGATCTCCTGACGGCTCGCAGCACCTGCGCCTGAAGCAAAGACCAGTGGGACGATACCAGCACCAAATGCCAAAGAAGTCATGAGGATTGGACGTAAGCGTAATGCTGCGCCCTCAAGGGCTGCAGCCATAATCGTAGCACCTTTCTCCTGTGCCAAGGCGGCAAATTCCACGATTAAAATTGCATTTTTACAGGACAGACCAATCGTGGTCAGCAATGCAATTTGAAAGTAAATATCATTGGGGAAGCCTGCAATATAACTAAACAGGATATTACCGCCTACCCCGAGCGGTATTGCGGTCATCACCGCGGTCGGAATACTCCAACTTTCATATAAAGCGGCCAAACATAAAAAGATAAAACCAATCGAGACCAGATATAACAACAATGCCTGCTGACTGGACTGTTGTTCCTGAAAAGACAGTCCGCTCCACGCCACACCTAGATCTTTATATTCCGCAACTAACTGCTCGATCTCATGCATCGCCTGCCCTGAACTGATGTTTGGACGGGTAAAAGCTTCCATCTGATAAGCACTATAACCTTGGAAGCGATTAACCACTTCGGGTCCACCCTCCCAAGTCACGGTGGAAAAATTTCCAAATGGAATCATTTGATTGCTTTGATTACGCACCGACCAAGCTTGTAAATCTTCTGGCTTCGAGCGGTATGCTGCATCGCCCTGCATAATCACCCGTTTGATTCGGCCCCGATCAATAAAGTCATTAATATAGGTGCCACCCCATGCAGCCGATAAGGTGCTGTTAATAGCGGTCTGAGAGAGATCATTGGCCATAGCCATTTTCTGGTCAATATTGACTTTAAGTTTGCCTTTATCTGGATTAGATCGTTTATCAAAATTTCTAAAATTCTGACTCTGATCCGCCACGGCTTTCATGTTCTGTAATTGCTGTTCTAACTGCTTACGCCCCTGACCATTAATATCTTGTAGCCAAAATTCTAAGCTGTCGGTATCACCAAGGCCACTGACGGAGGAAGGTAAACTCACCGAAATTCTAGCATTTTGATTTTGGCTAAAATATTTGTCTGCTCGATCCCGGATCGCTTGCGCAGAATTTTCTACACCCTGACGTTCAGCCCATGGCTTGAGTGCAATAAATCCAGTCCCGAGATTTTGTGCCGTGGATGAAAAGTTTCGCCCATAGCGCATTAATACCAATTCGACATTTTCTTTTTCTTGTTCCAAAAAATATCGTCGTATCGATTCACCCATTTCAACCCCTTTGGTCATCGGCGCACCATCGACCACACGGAACTGTAAACTTAATATGCCTTGATCTTCACTGGGAATAAAACTGGTGGGTAGGCTGCGATAAAATAGGGCAAATACACAGATTAAACCCACGAAAATAACCGAGACCACCCATTTTAAAGCAATGGTTTTCTGTACCAGTTTCAAATAGCCGCTTTTAAGTCGCTCCAATTGCCGATTAAACCAAAGTGCCCATTTGGCTGGCTTGGGATTGGGTTTTAAGATCAGCGCACATAGCGCGGGAGTCAGAATAATCGCCACAATTAAAGACAAGGTCATGGCTGCAACTAAAGTAATCGAGAACTGACGATAAATAACCCCAGTCGAACCACTGAAAAAAGCCATCGGTATAAATACAGCAGTCAAAACCAAAGTAATACCGATTAATGCTCCGGTCATTTCTTGCATACATGCAATCGCGGCTTGTTTGGCGGTTAAATGCTGTTCATGCATTAATCGCTCTACGTTTTCCACCACCACAATCGCATCATCGACCAAGAGGCCGATGGCCAAAACCAGTGCAAATAAGGTCAAGGTATTAATGCTCATACCAAAAGCATATAACACGATAAACGTACCCAATATCACTATCGGTACTGTAAGGGTCGGAATCAGTGTGGCTCGCCAACTTTGCAAGAAGATAAACATCACGATCACCACCAAGATAATCGCTTCAATTAAAGTCTTAACCACTTCTTTAATAGATTCTTTCACAAAGGGTGTATTGTCGCGTGGAAATACGATCTTATAACCTTCTGGTAGTTTTACTGAAATCTTGCTTAATTCTGCTTTGATCAATGCAGAGGTTTCGAGTGCATTGGCACCAGAGGACAATGAGATCGCAAGACCACCAGATTGAAAACCATTAATGGTATTAAAAGATTGGTAATTTTCCGCCCCGAGTTCAATTCTGGTCACATCTTTTAAATAGACAAAACGCCCATCGCCGCTGGCTTTAATAATAATGTTTTGAAATTCTTCAACGGTTCTTAATCGCGAACCTGCAGTCACTTTGGCATTTAAATATTGATCATCAACCACCGGTAAATCGCCAATTCCGCCTGCAGCCACTTGGGTGTTTTGCAGTTCAATCGCAGTTCGAATATCACTTGGTATCAAATTATATTGTTTGAGTAGATTTGGATTTAGCCAAATGCGCATCGCATACTGCGAGCCAAAAACATCGACCTCACCGACACCATCGACACGTGCCAATTCCTGCTCAATATGGGTCATCAAATAGTCAGAGAGTTCGATATTATTTGATTTTCCTGTTTCATCATATAAGCCGAGCACCATAAAGGTGTCACTTAAGGACTTATAGACATTGACCCCTTGACGTTTGACATCATCAGGTAAACGATTAATCACACTGTTAATACTATTTTGCACTTGGACTTGAGCAGTATCTGGGTCTGTTCCATTTTCAAAACTAATACTGATCCGACTCCGCCCAGATGAATCACTGCTTGAACTAAAATAAAGTAAGCGATCAATCCCTTTGATCTGTTGTTCGAGTATTTGGGTCACACTTTCTTCGACTGATTCTGCATCAGCACCGGCATAGGTGGTGGAAATCGTGATGCGTGGCGGTGCAATATCGGGATAACGTTCAACGGGTAAATTCAATAATGCAAAAATACCGACAGCAATCACCATGATGGCCAGCACACCAGCAAATATCGGACGATGTATAAAAAACTTTGAAAGCATGTCAATTTCTTTATATTGAGGCTGGTTATGCAGCAAAATTGTGATTTAATTTAACGAATTTATGTTGGTATTCAAAGTTTAAAGCATTCAATCGAAGTAATTATTACATAATGCATGCGCAAACATTAAAATGAGAAGAAAATATGCAGAAAACACTTCACATATCAGACACTCTCCATAGTGTCATTAAAAATTCACTGGATTGGCTTAAACTACATTTGCGAGTTCCACCTCTAGAACCTATATTTTAAATGAGATAAAAAGATGTTTAAAAAACTCATATTGGTCGCAAGCTTAGTCACCATCGCAGGATGCAATGAAAGTGATGATGCATCGACGGGCAATCCAAACTACACAGAGCCTAAAGTGATAGTTATCGGGCATCGTGGTGCCAGTGCATTACGACCTGAACATACGCTTGCGGCCTATCAAAAAGCCATGGATGATGGCGCAGACTTTATTGAACCTGATTTAGTGCCGACCAAAGATGGATTCTTGGTCGCTCGGCATGAAAATGAAATTGGTGGCACCAGTAACGTTTCCACCCTCCCCCAATTTGCCCAACGTCAATTTACCAAAACCATTGATGGTGTCACTTTAACCGGTTGGTTTAGTGAAGACTTCACCCTAAGTGAATTGAATCAAATCAAAGCCCGTGAACGCATCCCAGAAATACGACCAGACAATACTCAATATAATGATCAATCTGCGATCCCTACTTTAGACCAAATTATTGAGTTGGCAGAAAATCATTATAAGAAAACCGGTAAAGTGGTTGGCTTATATATCGAAACCAAGCATCCCACCTATTTCCAAAAATTGAATTTAGGCATGGAAGATCCCCTGCTCAACACATTGTCCAAATATAAATATACCCGTGATATCGCACCAATCTACTTACAATCCTTTGAAGTCAGCAATCTCAAATATTTAAAAGACCAGCTCAAACTGCATAAATCACTTAAGCATGCCAAAATTATTCAACTCTACGGCAATAAAAATGACAAGCCTGCTGACGTTATGAATCAAGCATCGCAGCCTACCTATGCAGAGATGACCACAAAATCAGCCCTGAAAAATGTAGCTAAATATGCTGATGGTGTAGGTCCAAGCAAAGATTATATTATTGCGAACACTTCAGCTGCCAAACCGACCAGTTTCGTCAAAGATGCACATGCCGCCGGATTAAAAGTACATCCATATACTTTACGCCCTGAAAATGAATTTCTACCGCCGAATTTAAAATGTAAGGGCCCTGCAAAACAACGCTGTGAAACCGGCGCCAATGCAGAATATGAACTGTTCTTTAAGGCAGGCGTTGATGGTGTCTTTACCGATGATCCCGCGCTAGGCCGCAAAGCTTTGGATGCTTATCTCAAAGCCAATCCAAGTAAAAAATAATTCCAATGTTTAAATAAACCCACTTAATAAAGCTGATTTTGACATACTCCCACCACTAAGTTTGCAACTATAGTGGGGGAATCTTTGCGACCCGAAAGATATATCTGAGAAGAATATCTAACCTTTCGATACCACACTTGCACTGACAAGTATCGTGGCACAGGAACTCTTTATACAACGCTAATTTTATTATGTCCTAGCGCATCAGCTAGTGCGAATGAACGCA
>NZ_SLVJ01000008.1:80689-145800 GCF_004345325.1 Acinetobacter calcoaceticus | reverse complement strand
GTTGTATAACTCTGATGTTTTTTGCTCATGGTAAACTCCTGATGAGTATGTGTAGTTTACCAAGTTTAAGCCTCCGATTTTCTCAGCACACATCAGTATTCTCTGGAAGCTAAGGTAGCGCTGAAGTGAAATCGAGCAGGTGAAAAAGCAAGTCAAACTTTAAGGTAATACTGTTATAGTTTAATAAAAGAAAAGTAGGCACCAAATTAGGTGGTAATAATTTAGCTAAGACATTAGCCTTACGTTCAGCGGGAATATATTTTATTTGTCACTTATGACTTCACCTTTAAGCCAGAAGGAGCTAGAAGAAACGGTTGAGCGATTTAGAATGGAAATTTGTGATGTTCAAAGACGTAATCGTACTGCCAAAATGTTACTTGCTGAAAATTTAGAAGAACTCAGAAACGCAGTTAATCAGGTTAAGTTAGAATCAACAGACTTTTATGAGTTAATGGAAGTATTTTCATCATCACCTCTCGATAGTTTTAAAGCCTCCGAATACAAACTATTGCTATGCGGATTGATGATATATAAGGCACGTTGGTTAGATAAAATGGAGGAACCAGCACATTGGTTAGTAGATGCAAAGATAAAATTTGATTTATCTAACTTGTTCTATGATTTATCTCAATCACTAATACCAATTTATAGAACAGGATTTAGTGTAACAAGCATTGAACGTGGATATGACCAAGTTAATGCATTAATAAATAAAAAACTCATAGAGTTATACCCACATCACAACCCTAGAAAAACACCATGACAGTTTATGTGTCGCACAATCGTCACACAACATAAGGCTTGTTATTACGAGATTTTTAGATTCAATAACTCTAAGCATTGGACTGCTCCCAGTATTCTAGACATGAGATAGCCTCATTTTGACGTTACCTTAAATGCTTTTGTCTCATCTCGTGGAAAATCGAATGATGCCTAGTAGCCCAATTGCAAACATCTCAATTTAATCAAACACAGCATATTTCATTCTATATACTTTGTAGTTCCTCCCTTTAATCCTTTCCTTCTTTATATGCGGTAGAGTATTGTTGGCTATTAAGAGAGAAATTTAAAATATTTACTTTGAGCCTGAAATTTAATTTATATAGTATAAACAGTATATTAAGTTGTTTTAAGAGAGTTTTATGTTTGATTTTTCTTCTATTAAATCAATTGATGCAAGTGGACCGAGAGGTGCATTTGAAGAGCTTATGTGTCAACTAGCTCAATTAGAACAATTTACTGGCTTTAATGAGTTTAGAAGAGTTGAAGGTGCTGGTGGTGATGGGGGACTTGAGGCTTATTGGTTACTTGAGACTGGAGAAAAAATTGGGTATCAAGCCAAGTACTTTCTTAAGAGTGGCGGAATTGATTGGTCTCAAATCAATGGATCTGTAGAGGAAGCTTTTAATAATCATTCAAAGTTAACCAAATATGTTATTGCTGTTGCATGTGATTTGACTGATGTAACAGGTAAGCGAGGAAAGACAGGATGGGAGCATTGGAAAAATTGGAGTAAACAATGGAGTGATAAATATAAAAAGCCTTCTGGCGAATCAGTCGAGTTCGAGATATGGACCGCAAGTGAACTTTCTAGTCGATTAATGCAGCCAGAATATGCGGGTTTAGTCAAATATTTTTTTGGAAAAACTTCTTTAACTCCTGAATGGTTTAGAACTAAATTAGATGAATCTTTAGCTACTTTAGATGAGCGTTACACACCAGAGCACCATGTTAATGTTGAAGTTGAGATGGTATTTCATGCTCTTTCAAGATCTGAAGATATTTTTAATCAAGTATATGCTTTTAAAGAAAAAATTTATAACTGGGAGTTCTTAACCCAAGTTTTATACAAGGTAAACAATTTTACTTTTGATGAACAATTAATAACTAAAATTTACCAGCATAAGAGTGATTTTCTAAAAATATTCGATGAAATTAATGTATCGGAGTACAACCATTGGGATATAAATAAGTGGTCTGATTTGACTTCCAACTTTTTACACATAGTAGTGCAATTGGAGAACATATTTGGGTATAACCATAAGCATGAAAACTATTATAGTTTAAGGCAAATCTACCAAAATCTCAGTTACCTTGAGGGAATTTTAAATGACTTTAAAAGTCTAATTAATAATAAATATTTTAAATGTATCAATAGTAACGTTGCTTTAATTCATGGTTCAGCAGGAACTGGAAAAAGTCATCTTCTAGCAAAAGGAACATTAAGTGCACTTAAAGAAAATCATCCTGCTATCCTTCTGCTAGGTCAAAATTTCAACGATGAGGCTTTTGGAATACAGATTTCAAAAATATTGGAATTACCAGATTTTACTCTAGATGATTTTTTATCAGCTATGGACGTAGCTGGGAAAGTAAATCGCCGAAAATCGCTCATTACAATTGATGCTATTAATGAAGGCATAGGATGTAGATTTTGGTCAAATAATTTGTCTATTTTTTTATCCAAGTTGAAAAAATATAAGAACTTGTGTTGTATTGTTTCATGTAGAAAAGAATATTTTCACTTAGCGGTATCTGAGAGTTTAAGAAAATGTCACCCTACTTTTGAAATAAAAGGTTTTTCAACTTATGAGGAACAAGTGAATGCAGCTAAAGTTTATTTAGATAAGTTTAATATTGCTAGACCAAGTACTCCTTGGTTAGCCCCCGAGTTTGTTAATCCCTTATTTTTAAGGTCACTTTGTAACTCATTAAAACAGAATAACCAAACAGAAATTCCTACTGGATTACAGGGTTCGACGAAATTGCTTAGATACTATATGGAAAGTATTTCTAAATATATAGAAAATAAGGAATCAATAACTAGTAGTTTATGGCAATTATTTGGTCGAACTCTTAAAAGCTTAGCTGGTCAAATGTTTTTAATGCGTCGTGATTATTTATCGATTGATGAATGTCATGGCTTAGTTAATCAAACTTTTCATCAAGTCATCTTAAGAACTGAAAGTTCGTGGTTAGATGTGTTTTTAAATAATGGCCTCTTAAGAAATGATCCTAACCCTAATAAATTAGATGAATTTGATAGTGATCATGTTATTAGATTTACTTTCCAACGTTTTCAAGATCACTTCATGGCTGAGAAATTTATAGAATGCCAAACAAATATTCATAAGATGTTTGAGTTTTCTGATAATCAATTTCTTTTTGAAAATGGAGTAATAAATTGGAATTGGAGAGGGTTATTTTCTGCTTTAGCATTTATATTGCCTGAAAAGCATCAACTAGAATTAGTTGATGTTCTTCCTTCCACAGTAAATAGTAATTGGTGGGACGAATGGGATATTCAAGAATCTTTCGTTGATAGTATACAATGGCGTTCAAGAGATGCTTTCTTTGATAGATCTCGCGAACTACTCAATAAATTAACTTATCAAGACCCACTAGATGTTTTAATTAAAATTTCTACAGCTGATCATCCTTGGAATGCTGAGTTCTTGAACTCGAAGTTACTGCCATTGAGCATGCCTGTAAGGGATTCATTTTGGACCGTATGGGTTAATCAGCAGTCAAGTGAAAGTGATTCAACAGTAGGTATTTTGTTAGATTGGTGTTTGAAAGGCCAACAACGTGGCATTAAAACGCATAACCAGTATTTGGCTAGCTTAGCTATATGTTGGATTTTTTCTTCAAGTAATAGATCAATTCGTGATAATGCAACAAAATCTTTAACTCAATTATTTTGTATAAATCCAGATTTATTTCCACAGCTTTTAGATAATTTTATAAAGGTTGATGACCTTTATATTCTCGAGAGACTTTTAGCAGCAGCATATGGAGCATGTTGTATAAATTCTGATACTTGCGTAATCAATAGATATTCAAGAAAAATTTTCGATTTAATTTTTTTCAATAATACTCCGCCTTATGGGACACTCCTTCGAGATTATGCTTTAGGTGTCATTGAATTGGGAGATTATCTAGGTTGTCTTGATAGCGATATTAATTTAAATATTGCTAAACCTCCTTATAACTCTCCTAAGCCAAAATTCAATATCACTAAGAATAAGATTGAAAGATTAGCTAAATACTCTGGTAGTGAGGCAATTTTTTGGTCGGCTGCTCAGAATATGGGAGATTTCTCAAATTATGAAATTTGGCCAAGAGTGAGAGAGTTTATTAAAGTACCTTTGACAAAAAAAGTTTCTTTAACCAAACGTCAGAGAATTTCAAATTTTAGTAATGTCATTCAAGGTTTAGGTGGCAAAATTTCAAAAGAGTTTGAAGAATTACAGCGGGTACTTAATCCTTATCAATATGGAATTTCAAGTATAGAGGATATATTCAAAGAGTCTCCTGCTGTACCTCAGGAGAAGCTAATACAATGGGAAATAGATAAGAAAATCCAGAAAGATAAATTTTTAAAGCTATTAAATGATCGATTAAAAGCAGAAGCATTTGAAATAATTCCTTTGCTATTCAGTAATGATAGGGATCCTCTAGATGAAAGAGGATTTGATAAAAATTTAGTTTGTAATTGGGTAGCTTATAGAGCCTATAGATATGGTTGGACAGCTAAACTTTTCCCCCGTGATAGAAGTATGGGGGATTCCTCTCGACAACGTGCTTTGACAGAAAGAGTAGGTAAAAAATATCAGTGGTTAGCACTAGAGGAATTACTTTCCCGATTAGCCGATAATTTTTGGATAAGTGAGGATTACTCGGAGAGTGTACCAAGAGTATACGTCAATCCATTATCTCTTGGATTTCAAAGAGACATTGATCCAACTATTTTATTTGATTTACAACAGTTAAGTAGTAATAAAGTTAAAGATATGCAGGAATTTGAACCTTTTATAACTTTGGAAAATACAGATGAAAAAGATTTGCTTGAATTCCCTTTTAACAAGGATCTCACTTTAAATATTAATAAATTGCCCTTTAGGCAGTGTAAAAATGGTGAAAAATGGTTAGTACTCTATGAGCACCAATCTGTAAAAGAGAAGTATCCTGAGGGAGTTGGTATGCATGGGTTAAGACGTGAAGAATTTAGATTTCTTGTTACTGTCTTAGCTAATAAATCTCAAGCTAGCTCAATTGCAAATTTTATTTTAGATAAAGGTCTTAGAGGTATCGATACATACATTCCAGATATAACTGACCAAGCTTACTTTTTAGAGAATCCTTGGCGAAATACATGGGATCAAAACAAATTTGAAACCTCATCATGGAATGTGCCAGAAAATGCCAGTTATGCTCGGTGTTTAAATAATTTCATCTGGGAATCTCATTTAGATGCATCCATATCAGATGGTGTCAATTTAAATTTGCCTACACCTTGGGTTTGTCATGAACTAAATCTTAATTTTAATAAAGACTCTTTAACATGGGATGACCATGAAGGTAATGTAGTAATAAGGAATATTAGTTTTGAGGCAAATACATGTACTTTGTTGAATTATAAAGCTGCGGAAAAATTCTTTAACGAAGATAAAACTTTTATATCTATCTATCTCTCTGAAAGGGGGGCTTGGCTCAAAGGAAGTAATGGAAATGTTTCATGGGTAAGGGTTGAGGGCGTATGTTGGAAAAATGGAACAAGAGTTTTCGAGAAAACTAAAATAAAAGAAACAAGAAAAAATACGGAATGAAAAAATAGAGCCATTAGGCTCTATTTTTTATTTCAAGGAAATTTCATTTGTCGCTAAGGAAAAATTATATGTCGCCTTACGGACGATCAATCGCTTACCAGCTCAACGCGCCGCCAGTTTGATAATCGGTCACACGCGTTTCAAAGAAGTTTTTCTCTTTGCGTAGATCCATCATTTCAGACATCCACTGGAACGGGTTGTTCACGCCAGCGAATTGTTCAGGCAAGCCAAGTTGCGCTAAACGACGGTTACAGATGAACTTGAGGTACTCTTCCATCATGCTTGCATTCATACCCAATACACCGCGTGGCATAGTGTCACGTGCGTATTCGATTTCAAGCATGGTGCCTTCCAAGATCATTTGAATGATTTCTTCTTGGAATTCAGCAGTCCACAACTGTGGGTTCTCGATCTTGATTTGGTTAATCATGTCGATACCAAAGTTCAAATGCATTGATTCATCACGCAAGATGTATTGGAATTGCTCAGCAACACCATTCATCTTGTTACGACGACCCATACTCAAGATTTGGCTGAAACCACAGTAGAAGAAGATACCTTCAAGTACGCAATAGAATGCGATCAAGTTGCGTAGCAAGATCTGATCGTTCTCAGGGGTACCGGTTTTAAAAGTAGGATCACTTAAAGACTGAGTGTATTTCAAGCCCCAAGCTGCCTTACGCGCAACTGATGGAACTTCGCGATACATGTTGAAGATCTCGCCTTCATCCATACCCAAAGACTCGATACAGTATTGGTAAGCATGGGTGTGAATCGCTTCTTCAAACGCTTGACGCAAGATGTATTGACGGCATTCAGGGTTGGTAATGTGACGGTAAATCGCCAACACCAAGTTGTTTGCAACCAATGAATCCGCAGTCGAGAAGAAACCCAATGAACGTTTTACAATGGTGCGTTCATCTTCGGTCAAGCCGTCTTCAGATCTCCACAACGCGATGTCGTGGTTCATGTTGACTTCTTGTGGCATCCAGTGGTTCGCACATCCGTCTAGGTACTTTTGCCAAGCCCATTCGTATTTGAATGGCACCAATTGGTTCAAGTCCGCACGGCAGTTGATCATGGCTTTGTCATCCACTTCAACACGGCCAGCGCCCATTTCAAGCTCTTCTAGACCCGGTGCAACATCAAGATGTTCTAAGGCTGCAGATGCTCGAGCCAATGAATCGGTTGGATCTGTTGATCGCACTGAACGGGTTCGAGCGGGTTGTGCAGCTGCCACATCCGACGATGATGGCTTTGCATCAGATACCACTTGCGAATCAGCCGCTTTTTGCGATTCGACGGTTTTAGACTGGTGTTCATGTGTAGTCGGTTTCTGTGCATCATCTTCGAAATCGTCCCAACTTAAGATAGACATATCTGGTTCTCTCTTCGTTATTTATATCTTTTATCAGACATCCACTTCACGAAGATGTCATTACTATACGGGGTTTGTGTGTAAGCAAAATTAAGGTGTGCGAATGGTTGCAGGTTTTTTGAACAAACACGCGCTGATTTTCACAACTTATTTTGCTTACGCTGTTGTTTACGGATTTTTAGAAAGGCGTAAACCATCGGGGTATAAAAGAACACAAAGGCCAAGACCAGAACGGTCAGTCCCAATGTATAGTTATGGGTCATGTGTTGCATAGGCTCTACCTCAGTGTATAAATGCATCCCTTGAGCTGTAAGGATTACAGCTCAAGTACCAGACTCAATCTTGCAATGCTGCAACTGAGTATGGCGCTCCCTCCATTGCAGGAGGGAGTGGATTATGCAGGATTATTGGCAGGCTTCACAATCAGGATTATCAATCGAACATGCCATTGGCACTGGTGCTGCTTGAGCAAAGTCATCTTCAGTCGCAGCTGCAGCCGTTACCGCAGCAGCAACAGGTGCCGCAGCAGGGGCAGTATTGACGGTTGCAGGTTTAACTGCATTCAATGCGCCAGTGTTAATGGTTGATTTCTCAGCCGAAGTTGCACCCAAAGCACGGAGGTAATAGGTGGTTTTTAGACCACGTAACCAAGCCATTTTATAGGTCAAGTCAAGTTTCTTACCGTTGGCACCTGAGATATACAAGTTCAATGATTGGGCTTGGTCGATCCACTTTTGACGACGTGATGCAGCATCAACGATCCAACGTGGTTCAACTTCAAACGCAGTCGAGAAGATCGCTTTAAGCTCTTCAGGAATACGCGCAATCTTCTGTACCGAACCTTCATAATGTTTCAGGTCGTTGACCATAACCACATCCCATAGACCGCGCTCTTTCAATGCGCGAACCAAGTAAGGGTTGATCACAGTAAACTCACCAGAAAGGTTTGATTTTACATACAGGTTTTGGAATGTCGGCTCAATCGATTGAGAAACACCACAAATGTTTGAAATGGTTGCAGTCGGTGCAATCGCCATCACGTTTGAGTTACGCATACCGTCTTTTTGGACTTTGCTGCGTAGCGTATCCCAGTCTAGACGTTGAGTACGGTCAACTTCAAACATACGCTCTGGACGAGTTTTCGCTACCAAGTCCAAAGAGTCGATCGGCAAGATCCCTTGATCCCACAGTGAGCCTTTAAAGGTTGAGTAAGCACCACGCTCTACCGCAAGATCACTTGAAGTTGAAATGGCGTAGTAGCTGATCACTTCCATAGATTCATCAGCAAAATTTACTGCTTCATCAGAACCGTAAGCCATACCCATTTCATATAAAGCATCTTGGAAGCCCATGATACCCATACCCACTGGGCGGTGTTTCATGTTAGAGGTCTTGGCTTGTGGTACTGCGTAATAGTTAATGTCAATTACGTTGTCCAACATACGAACCGCAGTCTTCACGGTACGTGCCAATTTCTCACGATCCAAAACACCATTGCTGATATGTTGTACCAAGTTGATCGAACCTAGGTTACATACCGCGATTTCGTCTTGATTGGTATTTAAGGTGATTTCAGTACATAGATTTGATGAATGCACTACGCCAACGTGTTGTTGCGGTGAACGTAAGTTGCATACGTCTTTGAATGTGATCCACGGGTGACCTGTTTCAAACAACATCGACAACATTTTGCGCCATAAATCTTTGGCACGAAGTTTTTTATGCAACATGTTCTGTTCTTTGGCAACAGACTCATAGTAAGCATAACGTTCAGCAAACTCATTACCGGTCAAGTCATGCAAGTCTGGTGTTTCAGAAGGGGTGAACAAGGTCCACTCTGCATCTTCAAATACACGCTGCATAAACAAGTCAGGTACCCAGTTGGCAGTATTCATATCGTGGGTACGACGACGGTCATCACCAGTGTTTTTACGTAGCTCAACAAATTCTTCGATGTCTAAATGCCAAGTTTCAAGATACGCACAGACTGCACCTTTACGCTTACCACCTTGGTTGACCGCAACAGCAGTGTCATTGGCCACTTTTAAGAATGGCACCACACCTTGCGACTTACCATTGGTGCCTTTGATATATGAGTTCAAGGCACGAACTGGGGTCCAGTCATTACCTAGACCGCCCGCCCATTTAGACAACATTGCGTTATCACGCATTGCGCCATAGATGTTATACAGGTCATCAGCGATGGTGGTGAGGTAGCAGCTCGACAACTGAGGACGCAAGGTGCCTGAGTTAAATAGGGTCGGGGTAGACGCCATATAGTCGAAGCTAGACAACAAGTTATAAAACTCGATCGCACGTTGTTCTTTGTTCTCTTCATTTAAGGCGAGACCCATCGACACGCGCATAAAGAACAGTTGCGGAAGCTCGAAACGAACATCGTTTGAATGGATAAAGTAACGGTCAAATAAAGTCTGTAGACCCAAATAGGTAAACTGATTTGAACGTTCAGGTTTGATCGCACTGGCCAATGTTTTTAAGTCATAGCTGAGTAGATCAGGTGACAGTAGATCCAGCTCGATCCCTTTGTTTAAGAAGGTTTCAAGTGCTTCGCCTTCTGGGGTATCCGTTGCTAGACCCAAGAAAGTCAAACCTGTAGCAACCAAGTCATTCGACAACAAACGTGCAGTCACGTAAGTATAGTTTGGCTCTTGTTCGATACGGGTACGCGTCGCCATCATCATGGTGGTGGCGATGTCAGTTGATTTCACACCGTTATAGAGGTTCTTCACGGTTTCATCGATGATCGCTTGAACATCGATACCTTCAAGGCCTTCAGCCGCTTGTGCAACAGTGGCTTGCAATGCACCCAAGTCCAACGGTTGCAATTGACCATTAATATCGGTGACTTGCAAAGTTGGGTGGTGATGTGCGCCAGTTTGTTGGCGTGCAGTGCTACGTTGTTCACGATAGATCACGTAGGCACGCGCCACTTTCTGTTCGCCAGTACGCATCAACGCCAATTCAACTTGATCTTGAATTTCTTCAATGTGAATTGTACCGCCAGAAGGTAAGCGACGAGTGAAAGTATTGAGGACCATTTCAGTGAGTTGTGAGATACGGTCATGAATGCGGCTTGAGTCAGCACTATTTTGACCTTCTACAGCTATAAAGGCTTTACCTATTGCTACAGAAATTTTATCTGCATCAAAAGCGGCAACATCACCAGTGCGTTTAATCACTTGTAGTTGACCAGGGATAGTATTTGCGCTCATTGTCAGCTTAGCTCCATTGGCATCATTTTTATGTTTATTGACCGTTTGAATCGGACATTGATGGGTCACGATATTTGAGGACAAAACACAAGACTTAGTGGTTTAGATTCATTTGGGACACAAGATACGGTAATTTTAGACTTAGATCAATATTGACTTTTTTATAAATATTTTTCACAAAATATCAAAAGAATTTTAAAGTTTTATGGGATCAAATTGAACGAGTTTAACGAGGTCTTATGCGGCAAGGCATAGCATAGCAAACTCTGCTTTGAACCCGTATAGATAACTGTGTGGATAAGTGAAAAAAACCACATTTTAAGAATCAAAAACAATACAAAGAAATATCTTGTATAAATTTTAAATCAAGGTGGGTGGTAGATTGTGCAGAGATCTAAATTGAGCTAAAAAAGCTGCTAATTCAATAGGTAATAAAAACATAACAAATATATACGCTCCTGTATCAGTTTGGTGAATGAGGTCTTGTTTACAATGTAAACGTGTGTATATTGCAAATTATAAATTCTTATATCTGTTGAGTTTAGTTGAGTTAACAAACAGAGCCTAATTGAGAGCAGGGGTTATTAGATGAGCAAAGAAGAAAAGTTACCAAAAATTTTGATCGTTGAAGATGACGAACGCCTGGCACGACTCACTCAAGAGTATCTGATCCGTAATGGGTTGGAAGTGGGCGTAGAGCCGGATGGAAATCGTGCGATACGTCGTATCATTAGTGAACAACCAGACTTGGTGGTACTCGATGTGATGCTACCAGGCGCAGATGGTTTAACGGTCTGTCGTGAAGTTCGACCACATTATCATCAACCGATCTTAATGTTGACAGCACGTACCGAAGACATGGATCAAGTCTTGGGTCTAGAAATGGGCGCCGATGACTATGTTGCAAAACCGGTACAGCCACGTGTGCTTCTGGCGCGGATTCGCGCATTATTGCGTCGTACAGATAAAACACCTGAAGATGAAGTTGCACAACGCATTGAATTTGATGATTTAGTCATTGATAATGGCGGCCGTTCAGTCACCTTAAATGGTGAATTGGTCGACTTTACCAGTGCTGAATATGATTTATTGTGGTTATTGGCATCCAATGCGGGTCGTATTCTTTCCCGTGAAGACATCTTCGAGCGTTTACGCGGTATTGAATATGATGGTCAAGATCGTTCGATCGATGTCCGTATCTCAAGAATCCGTCCTAAAATCGGTGATGATCCAGAAAATCCTAAGCGCATTAAAACAGTGCGTAGTAAAGGTTATCTGTTTGTTAAAGAAACCAATGGCATGTAAATAAGTAGCGCGTTACGCGCTACTTTATTAGGACGACATTTTTGTTAAAGCACAGTATTTTCTTGCGCATTTATGCAGGCTTGGTCATTTTGGTCGTACTGGTTACGATCTTTGGTTATTTGCTCGTGCAAATCATCAATTACCAACGTGCGCAAGAATATCGTGAGTCCTTAACCGATGGCCTCGCTTTTGTGATTAGTGAGGGGGTCGCTCGACAGGCAAGTTTTAGAGACAAGCAAAGTTGGATCTCGGATGCATCAAATCTATTAGAGCTGCCGATTTATTATCTTGATTCCAATAAGATTGATCTGTCCCGTGCAGAAGAAAAAAGGATTGAAAGTCAAAAGGCGGTACTGCGCTATGATGCAAAGAAGCGCGTTGCCTACTTGGTGATTGGGGTTAGAAATGACCCAGGGCATTTTCTCTATATCAAAGTCGATAGCTTTGGCGAACGCCAAATGCGGATTTTGCCAGTCTTTATCTGGGATTATTTAGCCATCTACCCAGGTCAGGAAGAGGAATACCTGAAAAAGATTCAAAAACATTTTTATTATAATGTCAGTATTCAAAATATCGCTCAGTTGCACCTCGATCAGGAGCAACTGAGCCGATTGCGTTCAGATCAAAGCGTTATTCTATATCGCGATATCGCCACTGAAAGTGGTCGAGAGCTGACCATTCTTTCGCCAGTGCCGAACTCCGCCAGTAAAGTCTTGGTCATGGGCTCAGTGCCTTTGTTTAACTGGATGCCATTTAAGTTGGCTGCTGGGATTACTTTGCTGAGTATGTTCTTACTTTGTTTAGGGGTTTACGGCTTGATCGTCCCGATGCAACGTAAAATCAGTCAAGTCAATGACGCACTGAACATCATGAAAACTGGTGATATGTCCTTGCGTGTTCCGGTAGAAGGGCATGATGAAATGGCCAGTCTTGCTTCTAGCTATAACAACATGTCTGATCACATCCAACGTCTGATCGAGGCACAACGCGAATTGATGCGGGCGGTTTCGCATGAGTTACGCACACCTGTGGCGCGGATTCGCTTTGCTATGGAAATGTTGGCGGACGAGGATGACTATACTCATCGTTTACAACAAACCGAAATGATCGATAAAGATATCGAAGCCCTGAATACCTTGATCGATGAGATCATGACCTATGCCAAACTTGAGCAGGGCACACCATCGCTCGATTTTGAAAAGATTAATTTGGTTGATGTACTCGATCAAGTGGTGATCGAAACTGAAGCGTTAAAAACCCAAAAACAGGTTCAACTTGATAGTGTCTCCGCCAATGTTGAAGTTGAGGCCGAACGTCGATATTTGCATCGTGTGGTGCAAAACCTGGTCGGTAATGCCATTCGTTATTGTGATCAGCGGGTCTTGCTCAGTGGGGGAATTCATCCCGAAACTGGCCATGCCTATATCTGTGTTGAAGATGATGGCCCAGGGATTCCAGAAGAAGAACGTCAACGTATCTTTGAAGCTTTTGCGCGTTTAGATGATAGTCGGACGCGTGCATCGGGTGGCTATGGTTTAGGCCTGTCGATCGTCAGTCGGATTGCATTTTGGTTTGGCGGCAGCATTGAAGTTGATGAAAGCCCACATCTCGGGGGCGCACGTTTTATGATGTCGTGGCCAGCACAACGCTTTAATAAAAAGAAAAAGACCAAGCCAAGTAAAATGCCAGATACTAAATCTTGATTCTTGAAGCGCTTAGATGACGCTCAGTTGCGTATGATATTGAGTATGCATTTAAAAAAATCCCCGCTTTGATAAAGCGGGGATTTTGATTTTTGCTCTGCGGGTTTGAGTGCAAGGGCTTACTGTTGACCAGTATGACCAAAACCACCTGCACCACGTTCAGTCGCCACAAAATCCTCAACCATTTCAAATTGCGCTTGTAATACTGGCACCAACACATATTGGGCTAAGCGTTCACCTGGCTCTAACTTAAAAGTGCTTTGACCACGATTCCAGACCGATACCATCAATTCACCTTGATAGTCGGAGTCGATCAAACCGACCAAGTTACCCAATACGATGCCGTGTTTGTGACCTAGACCTGAGCGTGGCAGCACGAGGCCCGCATAGTTTGGATCTTCAATATAAATCGCCATACCGGTCTTAACCAAAACGGTTTGACCTGGTTCTACATCGATTGCCTCAGGGAGACAAGCACGTAAATCTAAACCAGCAGAACCAGTGGTCGCATAAGTTGGCATTGGCCATTCTTGACCGAGTCGGGTGTCGAGTACTTTGACTTGAACTTTCATATCTGAAGCCTATCTTTAATGGGAATGAACTGAATAGAATTTGACGCATTAAAAAACCCTTGCTGTAAACTTAGGTTTTTTAAATGCGTAATAACAGAGGATTAGCGTTTTAACAGCGCTTTTAAATTTTGCAAATATTGCTGCGCTTGTAATTTGGGATCGATATTCTCTGCCAACTTTTTCTTGCGGCCGAGCCAATCTAGATCATCTTGAGGCAATTCATCAAGGAAACGACTTGGGGTCATTTGCTTCATTTGTCCGCCATTTTTACGTTGCTCAGCGAGGGTCAAGGTCAGGCCCTGTTGTGCGCGGGTAATGCCTACATACATCAAGCGACGTTCTTCTTCGATGGTCTCAGCGGCAATCGAGTTCTTGTGTGGCAATAACTCTTCTTCTAAGCCCATGATATAGACATAAGGAAACTCCAACCCTTTGGATGCATGTAGGGTGAGTAAGTTGACCTTATCGGTATCTTCATCTTCTTGCTGTTGTTCAAGCATGTCGAGGAGAACCATTTTCCGAATCACACTTTCAATATTGCGCTCATCCACATCTTCGGCACGATTGATCAGACTCTGAATACTGCTATACAGGATCTCAATATTGTCTAACTTGGTCTTTTCCTGAGCAGGGGTCGCAGCACTTTCACGTACATAGTCGATATAACCGGCTTCATTCATCATCTGGCGAACTTTGGGCACTGGATCATCATCATCCAAAAGCTCACGGGTAAAGGTGTTGACGAAGTCTGCAAACTCAGCCAATTGGGTGGTGGCTTTCTTGGGCAAGACCATACTCAGGCGTTGATCAGATGCTGCGGATAATAACGACAGATAGTTCTCTTGTGCAAATAGCCCCAATTTCTCTAAAGTCACAGGGCCAATAGCACGTTTCGGCGTGTTGATGATGCGTAGAAATGCACTGTCATCCTCAGGATTAATGATCATGCGCAGATAGCTCATGAGGTCTTTAATCTCTGCACGACCAAAGAAGGATTGGCCACCGGACAACTTATACGGGATCTGCATCTGACGCAGCTGTGTTTCGAGTACACGGGCTTGGAAGTTACCGCGATACAACACCGCATAATCTTTCCAGTTTTTACCATTCATCAACTTATGCGTCAGCAGGTCTTTAACCACACGCTCAGCTTCATCATCATCATTCCTACAGGTGATGACTCGAATCACATCACCATGACCCTTGTCACTCCACAATTTTTTATCAAAGATATGCGGATTGTTTTCAATGACATGGTTGGCTGCTTTGAGGATACGACTGGTAGAACGGTAGTTTTGTTCCAGCTTAATCACGTTGAGATTGGGGAAATCTTCTTTGAGCAAGGCCATGTTTTCAGGCTTAGCACCACGCCATGCATAGATCGATTGGTCATCATCACCTACCGCAGTGAATTGGCCCATCACCCCAACCAGCAACTTGACCAAAATATACTGCGCAGTATTGGTGTCTTGATATTCATCCACCAATAAATAACGCACACGGTTTTGCCACTTGTCACGCACCTCCGCATTTTCTTGCAGCAAGCGCGTCGGCATCACGATCAAATCATCAAAGTCGACTGCGTTATAAGCCCGAAGATTGCGCTCATAGAGTTGATAGAGATGGGCAAACTGCACGTCTTCTTCAGTCTCACAGGTGCTATGTGATTGTTCAGGCATGATCAGATCGTTTTTCCAATCGGATATTTTTTTCATGGCCTTGGCAATCAAGTCTTTACTTTCAGCACCGGATAAATTGTCACGGTGCATCAGATCCATCAAAATGCGTTTGCAGTCATCTGCATCGAGGATCGAAAAGTTGTTTTTAAGCGGGGTATGTTTTAATTCTAAGCGCAGCAGATTGAGACCAAAAGTATGGAAGGTTGAGACCGATAAGCCTTTGGCTTGTTCTTTGGAAAGCAATTTGGTGACACGTTCTTTCATTTCACGTGCTGCTTTATTGGTAAAGGTCATCGCAGTAATGCGATAGGCAGGTATGCCAATCTCCTGAACCAAATAGGCAATCTTACGTGTGATCACCGAGGTTTTGCCTGAACCTGCACCAGCAAGTACCAACAACGGCCCTTGAGTATATTTCATGGCTGCATGTTGTTTGTCATTAAGTTGACTTGCCGACGACATAGTACTTCCTCTCTCATTTTCGAGCTCGATTATAGTCATCTGAATGTGACTTGCATAACCTTTACTGACATTTTCAATTATTGATTGGACAAGGCTTAGATTTTAAAGCATAAATTTGATTTTATAGTGCTGAAGCTTTATTCAATACCCACGCGACACTCAGCGTGACGTGACATTGACTTAGACATCAACTTAGACATCGGCATTGGCTTAGACCTAAACAATTAAAAACAATGGCCTAATTAATGGCCTAGATCAAGCCGCTGTAGAAATTCTACATTCAGCAGGGCAGGGTAGCGTATTGGGCATAGAAAGCAAGTGCAAATGTGGATTAAAACACCATCCAAAACAAAGGCCTCCTAAGAGGCCTTGTATTTGAATCAGCGACATTTAAATTGACTGCGTTCAGCACTCAATCGCTGATATGGCATACACTTATTGGTTTTTTGCTAGGCTGTCGAGGTAGCGATCCGCATCGAGCGCAGCCATACAGCCCGACCCAGCAGAGGTAATGGCTTGACGATAGACATCATCCGCGACATCACCCGCTGCGAACACGCCGGCAATCGAGGTTGCAGTGGCATTACCACGTGCGCCGCTGACTTCGATATAGCCATCACGCAGTTGGAGTTGGCCATCAAACATTGCAGTATTCGGTTTATGACCGATCGCAACAAATAAACCTTGCACATCAACTTTCTGGGTCGATTGATCCAAGGTTGATTTTAATTGGATTCCAGTTACACCGGATTGGGCATCACCCAAGACTTCTTCAACTTCATGATTCCAGATGATGCTGATTTTGCCTTGTTTCTCTTTTTCAAATAAATGAGTTTGGAGGATCTTTTCAGAACGCAAGCTATCGCGACGATGCACCAAGGTCACATGTGAAGCAATATTAGACAAATACAAAGCTTCTTCTACAGCAGTATTACCACCGCCAACTACCATCACTTTTTGGTTTTTATAGAAAAAACCATCACAGGTCGCACATGCGCTGACACCTTGGCCCATATAGGCTTGTTCAGACGCTAGACCCAAGTACTGTGCGGTTGCACCTGTGGCGATGATCAAAGCATCACAGCTGTACTCAGCCATATCACCTTTGAGGATAAATGGGCGGACATTTAAATCCACTTCATTGATATGGTCGTAGATCATTTCGGTACCGAAACGTTCAGCATGTGCTTGCATACGTTCCATCAGCGCAGGGCCAGTTAAGCCTTCTGCATCACCTGGCCAGTTTTCTACATCTGTGGTGGTGGTGAGCTGACCGCCTAATTGCATACCTGCAATCAGTGTCGGAGCGAGATTGGCACGCGCAGCATAAACGGCAGCACTATAACCTGCAGGGCCAGAACCCAGAATAATCAAGCGTGAGTGGCGAACGCTCATAATAACCATCCTTTATATAAAACAAGAAAACTGAAATTGCTAAAATTATACGTGAAACTTAATCTGAAGGGTGAAAGGGGCAATGCGGATAATAATGATCAATTGCATCGAATTGTGCAATGCACCTAGCACTTAAACGATTAACAACACAGCTAAATAATCATGCATCTTTTTTTTGATAACAGGTGCATAATATAAAGATTTTCAGCTTTGAAGATAGCGATTCGCATCAACAAAACAACATTAATGAATCATTGCCAACAGGATAGTCTATGACTGCGGTGTCAAGTGTTTATGCACAGCGCTTTTTAATCACAATCTTCTTGATTTCATTTGGTATATACCTGTTCCTCGCAACAGTGACCTACACACCATTTGATCCAGGTTGGATGCATATTTCAAGTGATACTCAACAAGTATCCAATGCCAGCGGTGTCGCAGGTGCATGGATTGCAGATTTACTGTTTGGTTTCCTGGGGTGGGCGAGTTTGCTCATCCCGATCTTGATCTTTTTTGAAGCCATACAAGTATGGTGGCCGAGAAGTTTTCTCAGTCGTCCATTTCGCTATGCAGCCAAGTTTTTTATCATCTTAACCAGCTCAAGTTTACTGTATTTGTTATGGAATGTTCCGGCTGATACTTTAGACAATGCTTCAGGTGGCATTATTGGCTACGAATTAGGCCAAAGTCTATCGCAGTTGTTGAGCATCTATGGGGCTGTGATCTTCTTGGTTGCGTTGTGGTTGGTGCTGTTTACTCTGGCATTTGGAATTCAGTGGAACAAAACCTGGGCCACCCTAAAAGCCACACCTGCTTATCTGCAAGAATTATTTTATAAAAATGTTCCTGAAAGTGAGTCTGCTTACGATCGTACTGCACAAGCCGTTACTCAAAAAAGCAAAGCCAGACCGCCCATTGCCGCGGATGACGCAACACCAGCACAACATGCTGAAGATATTGAGAAACATCCAATTGTAGATCAAAGCGAAGTCGATGATCCTGCAGCGCAGCGTTTGTTTAATGACATGCTGTCACAGCAGTCAAACAAACAGTCAAATAAGCAAGTTCCACCGGTCATTGATGATGTTGAATTTGAAGCAACGCTTGCACGTGCCCATCAACTTGAACAAGATACGCAGCGCGTCGTCCCTACAGGTGAAGTGTGGAAAGCTTTACAGCAGCAGAGTGACCACAAGAGCGATATCGATGCATTGCTTAGAGCCGCTCAGGATGATGAGCTTAGAGGCAGTCAGCCAGTTCAACAGCAAACTGGCGCAAATTTTGATGCGACGCAAAGTGCCAATATACAGACGCATGATCAAAAGGGTTTAGATTGGGACAATGATCTGGTCTTTGATGAATTGCTCTCAGTGGTCCCTCAAGGTCAAACAGCAACGGATATACATCGTCCATTTCAACAACAAGATGTGGTCAGCGCAGTCGATGATCAAGCCAGTGATCTACAGAATAAACTTGCAGCTGAACTCGATGAGCTGGCATTTTTGGCTGAACAAGATTCAGCACAACAGCGCCAGACTCATTCACCGACCACAGATGCTCGTCAGCAAGCTGTAAGCCCTGTAGTACCTGAGTCTAACCCTGAACCACGAACCACTGGGTATGCGCAATCTTCTGCATTTGTGGCCGCGCCTATTGCAACCAGTATTGCAGGTGTTGCAGCAGTTCAGAGTCCAATCATTAATGCAGTAGATAACAGTGATACATACAGTAATACGATCAGCAGAGCTACACAGAGCGCAGATACACAGACGCATACCGCGAGTATCAGTGATGAAGAAAAACAGCGTGTTGCAACGAATAAAGATGCCTTTAGAGATGCTTGGTTAGAAACGGCTGGTCCAGCCGATGGTGATGCAGATCAAACTGATTCTAACGAAGATTTTGACTTTGATGCACCATTGACTGATGCTTCTGGTCGTCCGATGTCTAGAGCCATGCAAGTGGCACATAAACGCCGTGATTTACCGACCTTGCCTGACGTGGATCTGCTCGATAAAGTTGATCCGAACAAAAAAGTGAATTTCACTGCAGAACAATTGGCACGATTGTCTGAATTACTTGAAATCAAATTACAAGAATTCAATGTCAAAGCCAAAGTGATTGAGGCGCAACCGGGTCCAGTGGTGACTCGCTTTGAGCTGGATCTTGCCCCTGGGGTTAAAGCGTCCAAAGTGACCAATATTTCACGTGACTTGGCACGTTCAATGTCCATGGCTTCAGTCCGTGTAGTTGAAGTGATTCCG
Organism: Acinetobacter calcoaceticus; assembly: GCF_004345325.1. Lineage (GTDB taxonomy): Bacteria > Pseudomonadota > Gammaproteobacteria > Pseudomonadales > Moraxellaceae > Acinetobacter > Acinetobacter calcoaceticus_D. The sequence continues at coordinate 126,200 of NZ_SLVJ01000008.1, read as the reverse complement.
GGTAAACCCTATATCGGTGTAGAAGTACCAAACAGTGCACGTGAAATGGTGCGTTTGATCGAACTGTTAGACACCCCAGAGTATCGTGATCCCAACGCCTTGATATCCATGGCTATGGGTAAAGATATCTCAGGTAACCCCGTCCTTGCCGATTTGGCCAAAGCGCCGCATATGTTGGTCGCGGGAACCACCGGTTCGGGTAAATCTGTTGCAGTCAATGCCATGATTTTATCGATGCTACTCAAATACACTCCAGATCAATTGCGTCTGATCTTAATCGATCCTAAACAGCTCGAATTGGCCAACTACAATGATATTCCGCATCTACTGACCCCAGTGGTGACGGACATGAAGGATGCGGTCAGTGCGTTGAACTGGTGTGTGAACGAGATGGAACGCCGTTATAAACTGATGTCTTTCCTTAAAATTCGTAAGATCTCTGACTATAACCGCAAAGTAGATGAAGCGATTGCCAATGGCGAAGACTTGATTGATCCAACTTGGAAGCCAACAGATTCTGCGACTCAGCAACGTGCGCCTCGTTTGACTCCATTACCGAGTATTGTGATTGTTGCGGATGAGTTCGCAGACATGATCATGCAAGTCGGTAAAAAAGCAGAGGAAATGATCACGCGTTTGGCGCAGAAATCTCGTGCGGCAGGGATCCATCTACTGCTCGCTACCCAGCGTCCCTCTGTGGATGTGATTACGGGTTTGATTAAAGCCAATATTCCGACTCGGGTTGCATTACGTGTCAACAGTAAGATTGACTCCAGAACGATTTTGGATGCTGGTGGGGCAGAAGACTTGTTAGGGCATGGTGACATGCTATTTTTAGGACCGGGTAAGATCGAGCCTGAACGTGTGCACGGTGCCTTTATTTCTGACGATGAAGTCAATCGAATCTGTGATGCATGGCGTGAACGCGGTGAACCTGATTATGTCGATGAAATCCTGACTCCATTTGATGAGGAATCTGCACCACGTGGTTTTGAGGATGGTGATGGTGGTTCAGATCGCGATGCTTTGTACGATCAATGTGTGGCCTTTGTTTTAGAAACACGTAAAGCATCAACCTCATCGTTACAGCGTAAGTTTAGTCTTGGCTATAACCGTGCAGCACGTATTATTGATCAGATGGAAGAAAACGGCATCGTCAGTGGTATGGGTGCCAATGGTAAGCGAGATATTTTAGTTTAAGACCTGCTTTATTGATGCATAGCTAAGGCTGATACAACAAAACCTCTGCTAGTTTCTAGTAGAGGTTTTGTTTTATCAGATCTTGGTGTCGAGTTTTATTGAATGATTGAACTGCAGTGGTTAATACAACGCCAAGTTACAATTCATTTTATTGCGGCAATCATATAAAAAAACTAAAAATTAAAGGCTTATATCCGAAACCTTAGTGGATCTTTTGCTATTGACCGGGAGTCATTTGTAAAATGTCTGCAATAGTTGTAATGCATCGTGACAGTTCTGTGTTGATGGTGCCAGTTGATATGCAAAGCGGACAAACTGATGACCGTATGTGCTAAAACAATAGATTGAAATTAAAATTAACCTGTTGTGACAGTCTAGAATAAATGTGAATGCGGGCTTTGACTCAATCCAAACATATTTATAGTGTTCGGTGTGGTGTTGAGGTTCGGATTTTGGTGAGTTTAAGGTTTAAATGAATCAGTTGTGGTGTTGACGAAAGTGTTAAAATTTTTAGATTGAATTTTCAGTATATTTATTACACTATAGGTTTGTGGTGAAGTTTTGATCTACAACATGCTGTTCAACAGCAGTGTTGGTATTTTTAGGTTAATAAACTGAATTTAAATGATAATAAATCCATACTAATAAAAAAATAACAATTTTCATATACTTAGGGTGGTCACTGATATTGTTTTAATCTATGATTTTGCATTGTTTTTCGGATAAGAAATATTTTAACTCTAGGGATAAGTGTGTTTCTTAAAATAATTTTTTAAATTTACGATACGGTTTACTGTGGAGATGGTGAAACAATGAGATTTGCTTATACGATTTTATACGTCGAAGATGTAAAAAAAACGGCGCAATTTTATAAAAATGCATTTGGCTTTGAACTAAAATTCCAACACGAGCAAGGTGATTATGCTGAATTAGAGAGTGGGCAAACCACCATTGCACTCAGTTCATTTGAGCTGATACGTTCATTGGGTAAAAAACCACAACGTGCTAATGCACAATCCCCTAACTTTGAGTTGGCGTTTGTAACAGATCAATTGGAACAAGATTTACGTCAAGCCAAACAGGCGGGCGCCAAAGAGATTCAGCCGATCGAAAAAATGCCTTGGGGGCAGTCCATTGCCTATGTGGAAGATATCAATGGCTTTTTAATAGAACTGTGTACACCGATGATGATCTAAACTGCAACTCCTACAGCAGCAAATGTTGTAGGAGCTTGATACAGCGTTTAATTTTGATCTTTATTTGCTAATTAGAACTGTGCTAACACAGCTAAGAATTCTTCACGTTGTCTTGGGAAGGCTGCAATCACATCATGAATACGTTGCTCTTGTGCATTTTTTGCATTCAGATCGCGGCCATCTGCAATAAATTGGGTCAATAAACGTTGATAATCTAGTGGGCGCATATGCTTAAAAGCATGATAAAGCACATGGAAATCAGCATTTTCACCATTTGGAGGCAGTTGCTTAAGATAGGCAAATACACGCTCATCTGACCATTCTTCATTGAACGTTGCTGGCTGTGAAAAAGCCATAACGGTGTCTCCTTTATATAAAAGCCCTTCAAAAATAAAAGGCAAAATAACTTGTGCTATTTTGCCTTGAATCTATGCAATTGACTAATCAATTATGGCATTATCGTTCTTCAGGTAAATTGATATTCATTTCAAGCATTTCAATATTTGCTTCTGAACGCACAGACATTTGAATATGCTGTTCATCCACACCGCGAACATAACGATTCACCACTTGCATGATTTCTTTTTTCATTTGATCAATTTTGTCTTGGCTCAGGCGTTTACCCAAACCTTGCTCTGAGGCAACAATGACTTTCAAACGATCTTTTGCCGTTTGAGCACTTGTAGGTTTGTCATCACTGCTAAAAAGTTTACTCCAAAATCCTGCCATCTTTACGCTCCAAATAACCGTGCTAACCAACCTTTAGGTTTCACTGTAATATGACGATAAGGGCGTTCTTCACCGAGGAAGCGAGCAACGAGGTCATCATAGGCTTGACCTGCGCTTGCATCTGTATAAAGAATTACAGGTTTACCCTCATTGGACGCCTGTAGTACGCTTGGACATTCGGGTATAACACCTAAAGTCGGAACGCGAAGAATATCTTTTGAAATATCTTCAATGGTCAACATTTCTTGTTTATCTGCACGTTCTGGATTAAAACGTGTGATACATAAATGTTTACGAATACGTCCTTCGTTCTGTTCTACTTTTTTAGTCTTACTGTCTAACATACCGATGATGCGGTCAGAGTCACGTACTGAGGAAATCTCAGGATTGGTCACAATAATCGCTTCATCAGCATGGTACATTGCTAAAATAGCACCACGTTCAATGCCCGCTGGAGAATCACAAATAATATAGTCAAATTCTTGTGAAAGCTCATCCATAACACGTGCTACACCTTCATCAGTGAGCGCGTCCTTATCACGAGTTTGCGATGCAGGTAATATATAGAGGTTCTCAATATCTTTATCACGAATAAGTGCTTGTTGTAATCGAGCTTCGTTATTTAAAACATTGACAAAGTCATAAACGACTCGGCGTTCACAGCCCATGATTAAATCTAAATTACGCAAACCTACATCAAAGTCAATCACAACAGTTTTATGACCGCGTAGGGCTAAACCTGTTGCAAATGATGCACTTGTCGTAGTTTTACCTACCCCACCTTTGCCTGATGTAACGACAACAATTTTGGCCACCGAATCCACTCCTGTTATGGTTCATTTTCCCGTTATACGGGTTCTTATGGTGATTAATTTATACACTAAAACTGCAGAGCTTGAAATTCGAGCTCTTGTTGATCATTTAAATAAATATGTACCGCTTTTTTAATCATGTGTTCAGGAATATCATCTGCGACACAGTAGGTTCCCGCGATGGAAACCAATTCAGCCTCCAACGAATGACAAAAAATACGAGCAGTTGAATTGCCACTTGCACCCGCAATTACTCTACCACGGACACTGCCATAGACATGTATATTTCCTGAAGCGATCACTTCAGAACCACTATTAATGCCAGCGTTCACGATAATATCGCCATGATCTTGAACCAGACATTGACCTGTTCTTAAGATTTCATCGTGATATGACGTTAAATGGCTATTCGCATGTGGCTTAAAGGCCATATTCTTTTGATCAGGTTGCGCTGTATCTAAATTACTGTCTACAGCCACAACAGGGGCCTCAGTCACTTGTTCGCGGGTTGCTTTAATCCGCTGCAAAGGACGGTCTGCTGCGATCACTGGAAATTGAATTGCGCGAGCTTGATCCCCCAATAAACCATCGATAACGGCCATGGGTTGTAAATCTAAACTGATTAAAAGCTGGATGAGGGCGATTAATTCTTGTTCCACAGTCGTATCAATAATGACGAGTGCACCTTGATAAGATGCTTCTTTCAACATTTGAGACAGCTGTTGACGGATGGCATCATGATCATGCGTGTCAAAGGTTAATCTGGTAAAATTAACCATTCTGCCGGTGATCCGTATATCAGCCATAGTTATTCCTTAAGGAGATCCGATTTTATAGCAATATCGGATTAAAAGACGAAATAGAGCAAATCCTAGAACAAAATGAGTGAATTCTCTAGCAAAGATACAAATATTTTCAATGAATTGGTTAATCTTTAGCTGCTACACTTTTATTGAGTTCGATTTGCCATTGTTTGATTTTAACCTGTTTCCGAATTGAAGCTAAACTTTCATAGACTGCAGATTCTACTAATTGTTCAAGTGTTTGATTTTCAATGTTAATTGTGCTTATTTTTTCGCTGATGAGCTGGTAGATCTGATTGGGTTGTTGCACGCTGCCAGAAGTTAAAGGTTGGATGAGACCTAAACTAATATTTTCACCTAGGCGTTGGCCGATACTTTGGATCTGGTTTTCCAGTATGCCGCCGACGATGGGTAGTTTTCTCAATATTTGCGTCAACTCTGGCGTATCGGCGATGGCTTGATTGACCACTTGGCCCACACTGTGCGAAATCGTCTGTTGTTGTATCTTAAGTTCGGTGGCTAGACTTTCTTGTAAGACCTCTGCCAAAGCTCGGGCTAAGAGTTGTCGATGGTGATCGACCAAGTCGTGAATGATTTTTTTGTGACTGGAACTGTTATCGAGTTCATAGCGAGCTCCATCAATTACGGTCACGACTACACGATCAGAGAGTTCCTCCATGATCACACCATAATAAAATTTTAATTTTTTCTGCATGTTTTCTGGAATAACGGTATAGCCCATTTCATGTAGTCTATAGGCGATAACACCAGCGCGAAATAATCGAAGAAAACGTAATACAGGGATAATCGCTAAAACTTCATACCAATGGATAAAGGGGAAAAAGAACCAGCGTTGGTGATGTTTACGCAAGATAGCAATGCCCCAGCGCAGCATCAGTTCTGCAATAAGGAATGTGATAAACCAACTTTCAGTTTTAACAACCCAAGGATATAAGTCAGATTTATAAAACAACAGTGCTTGATCCAGTTGTATTAAATCAAATAACCAATTGGAAAAATTACTCATTAAAATTGCATTTGCGGATAGGCAAAATAAATTTACAACGATGATGAGCATCATGAAAATGTCATATATTAAAAACAGTTTCCATGCCAACGTGTCATGACGTACTGGTCTAAAGTGACGTGCTTTATGTTGAGATTCAGACATATACACCCTTGAAGTGTTTAAATTTTATAATAAAGTTCTGCATCCGCATTTGAGTACTTCACTCAGATGTATATGCAATAGTATCGATCAGTAATTTTGCTTGATCGATTCAATCAATTGATCTTTTTCAACCCAGAGTTGATCGACCCAATGTTGAAAGCGTTGTCGATATTCTGCATCGTCTTCATAACTGCCACTCTTTACCCAAGTTGGGATATCAATTTTACGCAGATGGACTGCAATTCGATTGACATCACCCAACCAGAAGTCATGGTATTCAGGTGCTCCATCTGGATAAACAATGGTCATGTCCACCAAAGCATCAATATTTTCACCTAAGATATCTAGGGCTAAAGCCAGCCCGCCTGCTTTAGGTTTCAGTAGGTGCTGATAAGGGGATTGCTGCTGGGCATGTTTTTCCGCAGTGAAGCGAGTCCCTTCTAAATAGTTAAGCAAGGTAAAGGGTTGACTGAGTAATTGTTGGCATGCGCGACGCGCTTCTTCAAGATCTCTATTTTTTAGTTCGGGATTTTTTGCAATTTGAGCTTTGCTGTGGCGCTTCATCATCGGGAAGCCTAAAATTTTAAAGGCCTGGCCGACAAAGGGGATAAACATCAATTCCCATTTAGTAAAAAATCGAGTCAATGGCATGCGGGTCAAGCCAAAGTATTGATTTACAGTCGTATCAACCCAACTTTGATGATTGCAGGTCATCAAGTAACGACCTTGTAAACTGAGATCTAAATCCGGTGCAACCGTAATATCCCATTGCAATTCTGGAAGCGCGTGTTCAATCAACCAATTATTTACTGACAACCAGTGATTAGCCAGATTAATATTGGTTGCATCTATTTTTGCTGACTGTTTAAATAACTTGGTAAAACCCAGTGCCAATACAGGTGGACCATGCAAGAATGTGCTACCTGTAATGACTGATCCTACAGTAAGACCTTTAGTGATTTTTTTTAATAGAGGTTGCTTCTGTTTTTGCGATGACATAGAACAGTCCCTAATATCAATATAATAATTTAATCATGTATGCTGTAATCTTAATCGGAGTCGGACCAATAAGGAATGTCCAAACGCCAACTGTGTATGAATTATGATGGTACAATTTGCAATTCATTGATTTAATTATGACAAAATGTAACTGCAATTGGTATTATTAACAAAATTTCAATGGTCGGAATACTTTTTTTTTTGCATTCTTGCCACAGATAATTAACACAACTCTACTCGGAGGCATGTCATGCGTGCACTAGTGATTTCAACTGTAATCGGGGCGCTTGCATTAACTGGTTGTCAAACCACCAACAATGGTTCTGGCGGCGGTTTAAGCGATTATAACAAAACAGCTATTGGTGCAGGTATTGGTGCATTGGCTGGCTATGGTCTATCTCGTTCAAATGCGAATACTTCTGCTCAAAATAACCGCGCTGCAGCGATTGGTGCGCTTGTTGGTGCCGGAACGGGTTTATATCTCGATAACAAAGAGAAAAAACTACGTGAGCAAATGCAAGGTTCTGGTGTTGAAGTCAATCGTAATCCAGATGGTTCGGTTGGCTTGATCATGCCAGGTAGCATTACATTTGATACCAACAAATCAAATATCAAACCAAATTTCTACGGTACTTTAAACAAAGTATCTAAAACACTGGCTGAAGATAACAAAAGCGTTATTCTTGTGACAGGTTATACCGACAACACCGGTAATGATTCGATCAACCAACCGCTTTCTCAAGCACGTGCTCAATCAGTTATGAGCTACCTGGCTTCTCAAGGGATTCCTGCAAATCGTATCAATGCCCAAGGTCATGGTTCAGCGAATCCGATCGCAAGCAATGCTGATGCAGCGGGTCGTGAGCAGAACCGCCGTGTAGAAATCAGCATTTACGAAAAACAATAATTTTCGGTATTTAAATTCATGATTGTAATAGGCTTTGCGCTTGTGTAGCTTAGTTAGCTCAAAGCATTGATACATATAAGAGAATCTCACCGTCAGGTGGGATTTTTTTATTTTTTGATCTTTAAATATTTCATCGGCTATCATAAGTTCAATCTCAACAACTTGAACCAGGCTATGCTTGCGCAATCTCAATTTATCTTTCCTGATCCCATTACATCAGATCCCGATCAACAAGGCTTGATCTGTATCGGTGCTGATCTCAGTCCAGAAACCCTCTATGAGGCCTACAGCCATGGCCTATTTCCTTGGTTTTCAGAAGCGGAGCCGATCTGTTGGTGGTGTCCTGAACCGCGCTGCATTATTCATCCGCAAGAATATTATCCAAGTAAATCTCTAATGCGGAGTATGAAGAAAAAAAACTATCGAATAACAGCGAATCGTGCCTTTGATCAAGTGATTCGACACTGTGCACTTCCACGTCGTTATGCAGATGAAACTTGGATTTCAGATGAGATTGTTGAGGGGTATATTGCGCTGTTTCGAGCTGGGTACGCTTATAGTATTGAAGTTTGGAATAATGATCAGCAATTGGTCGGTGGTTTATACGGTGTCACGATTGGAAAGGGCTGTTTTGGTGAGTCCATGTTTAGCACTGAAACTGATGTGTCTAAAATGGCTTTTTATGCACTAATGTTGATTGGTGTTGAGCAAAATCTGCCATGGATAGACTGCCAATTGGTCAATGATCACTTAATGAGCTTAGGGGCTTGTACGATTTCTCGCCAAGCGTATCTTAAATCGTTACAAGATGTTGTAAAAGCGCCTGCGATCGATTGGAAAAAATACCAAGAGGGTGTATTTTCAACTCAAAGCATCGCGCTGCATGCAAGTCTTCGATAATCACAAACAGAGGGGCAATAATTATGAATTCGTATCATCCAAAGTCCCGATTAAACGATTTACAGTATTATATTACGCCTCCCCATGAGTGCAGCTACTTAGACAATAAATCTGCGCGCATGGTTTTTTTGGATCCAGCACATCGTATTGATGTGTTAACACTTTCTGAGTTATCTCGATTAGGTTTTCGCCGTAGTGGTGATTTTGTTTATCGGCCCGAATGTCATTTATGTCGCCAATGTCTGTCATGTCGGGTACCTGTACTTGATTTTAAAATGAACAGTCAGCAAAAAAAATCATGGAAACGCAATCAAGATTTGAGCATGCGCATTACCAGAACGGTCGATGCCAGTGCGATGCATTATGCCTTGTATGAACGTTATATCAATGAGCGTCATTCCAATGGCGACATGTTCCCACCGAGTTATGATCAATTCGAAAAGTTTTTGATTCACAGTTGTAGTGATAGTTTTTTCTTAGAATTATGGAAAGATGATCGATTGCTAAGTGTTTCCACCTGTGATCAGTTAGATGACGGGATTTCAGCGGTTTATACTTTTTTTGATCCAGATGAAAATCAGCGATCATTGGGGGTTTATGCCATTTTAAAACAAATTGAGTATGCCAAAGCTGAGCAACTGGATTTTGTATATTTGGGCTATTGGGTTCCACATTCAGATAAAATGAACTACAAGACCCAATATAGCCCGATTGAACTGTTGTTAGATGGTCAGTGGCGCCGATTAAATCGAGTCTTAAGTGCTGCAGAAATTCAGCAGTTAGGTGGCATGTTAATGACAACACTACCCGCTGAATGGAACGACATTATCACTGAGTCGCAACTTTAACTCATTCAAGAAACAGTTATTTGAACAATTTAGAAAAATCATCATGGCAGGTTTTGACCATGATCACCGCATGTTCACGGCCACCTTGTGCGAGCGGATAATAATTTCGTCGCAAATCAATTTGATGAAAATCTAATTTTTGATATAGGGCAATTGCGGCAAGATTACTTTCTCTGACTTCTAGAAAAACTTGCAGTGGATCATTTTTAAGTAATTCTAGAGACTGTTTTAATAGTGCAGCACCTAAGCCCTGACCTTGATACTGTGGATGGATCGCCATTAATAATAAATTGGCTTCATCAAGTACAGGCTGCAATATACAAAAACCAGCGACCTCAGATTGATGTTCAATGATAGTACATTGATCGCTTGCCAAAGATTGGCTAAATTGATTTAGATTCCAAGGATGACTTTGTACTCGCTTTTCAATGGCGGTTACTGCTTCTAAATCCGCTTTTTGCATCAAACGAACCATGTTTATTCACTGTTCTAATCACTGAGACGGCTATTATAAGAACTTCACAGTAAATGACGAGCAAAAATAAAGGCAATTTAAATTGCCTTTATGAATCCAATCATCACTGAAGAAACCTAAACCAATATATTAAAGCCCGAGTTTTACGCGCCAAGTATTGAGCAGGGCATGGCTATCAATATCATTAGGGTGAAAACCAGGTTTAAAATACAGCAACATTTCTTTTGCCATTCCCGAAATGATGCCTTTGCTTGGACTATAGGCAAACTGGTATAGCTCTTTTAAACTTTGCGCAGCTAATTTATTGTCTTGCTGAAGTAGGCGACCTACAAAGTAACTTTGTACTACAAATAATGTCAGCATAGCCGCAATTAATGATCCGCAACGCGCGATATAGGCTTTGATTCCTTTGCCGAAGACACCTTCAAATACATCGTAGGCGACTGCTTTATGTTCATTTTCTTCAATGGCATGCCAATACCACATATAGGCCATGGTCTCATCGGTCATGAGTTGTTGAATATGTTTATTTTCAAGTAACTGTGTAGCCAGTGTCGCAGTGAAGTGTTCAAGAGCAGTTGTTGCCATGAGATCAAACATGTCTTGAGTGACCCCGAAAGGTTTCATTACCTTGCCAAGTATGAGACGTGCAGTTTGTATGGTTTTGTCCGTCATTTGATCAAGGCGGTCTACATCATGACCATATTTCTGAGCCGATGCATTAAAACCAATATGCTCATGGGTATGCATGGCTTCTTGACCGATGAAAGCACTAATTTCTTTTTGTAGATCTAGATTGTCTTTGATTGATGGGTGATAACGAACTGCACGAACACTATCAATAAAAAACTTTTCACCTGCTGGAAAGAGTGCAGATAGTCCTGTCATGAAGTGAGTCAGGCTGGCTGAATCATTCATCCAATATTCAGGGACTTGGTCAAAATCAAAATTCATTCTGCGTACTGGGAATGACGCGCCTGCACGGTTTGTAATATTCACCTTAGCATTCATGCTAATACTCCTTAGCAAGTGCAGAGTCACACTTGATCACTACATGTTTGTTTTTCTTAATCTCTATACTACTGCTTCGTCATCTGGAGTTAAGTGCCTATGAGGTCACAGCAATATCAGTTAGGGACAGCTTTAGCATTGGATTGTCAAACAAAAAAATGATCATTGGGTGAACTTGAGCCAGTCGTGTGCGGGCGACCAAGTCGTCAAAGTATCAAATAATCAATAGCTTAATGTCCTAGTCAGGACTTAGTTGCTACGGTTTTGATAGATAGCTTCAATGGTATCCACCAAGGTGCGTGTGGTTTGATCAATCTCAAAGTTGAGAAAATCACCAATTTGAACAGTACTCAAATTGGTGAGTCTCAGGGTTTCAGGAATGAGGTCTACAGAGACGTGGTGTTGCTGTTTATTGACTTGATTGACGGTCAGGCTACAACCGTGAAGTCCAATGAATCCTTTAAGAAAGAAATACTTAATTTTTTCAGCAGGTATTTTTAGATCTAGATGCAGTGTTTCACCTAGATGTGATAGGCCAACAACTTCAGCCATATCTTCGATGTGCCCATAAAGGTTGTGCCCACCATTTTCCATGCCCATTTTATAAGACCGTTCAATATTGACGATGGCTTCTACTCGTAGGAACTTCAACGTTGTCAAACTTAGAGTCAGAGCTGAAATATCAAAACTGACCCATTTAAGATCTAAATCGATTTGAGTGACTGTTAGACAAGTACCATCTATAGAAACGCTGGCACCTATAAAAACATCATTAAAGAATCCATGTTGATTTGAAACCTGAATGCTGTTGTAGCCGTCATGCTTCGTCACCGCATTTATCTGCTCAGTGCCCAATACAATACCTGTATACATCCGTAATATGGTCTCCTAGAAGATGGTTTTAAAGTGCTCTAAAGCGAAGAGCTATCGAACACTGAGTATTATTTGTTTTAAGCAATGGTTCAAGGGTTAAGAATATCTTGAGTATTGTTTTTGAAGTTTATTCAAACTTCTAATAAGCATATATTTATTAAATGGTTAATTTATACGTTCTTCTTTTGTACACATTATGTAAGCATAAATTATATTTTTTTAATTAAAATAAATGTGATGTATTTTGCATTATATTTATTAATTGTGATTTTAAGTGGATTATTATTGAGCAATTAAACCAAATAAAACTGTTTATGCGCTGGGATATGTGTGTTTAGGCCCGCGATGTAACAAAATAAATATCCTATAAAATAATTAAAGTTATATAGTTATTGGCAAATTAAGATGTCTAAACGCAGCAAATTAAAGTTGGAAAACCACTTTATTTAGATGCTGAATACCCACTCAAGAATATGAATTCTTGGGGAAAATAGATTAATTGCCTATGAACATCCAACCCAATAATTTTCCGTATCAAATATTTAGAGCTTATGATATTCGGGGAGAAGTTAATTTCTTAGATGCGCATTTAATTAATGCAATCGCTTGCGCATTTGTGCAAAAATTTCAATTAAAAGGTCAAACTCAAGTCGTGCTTGGTTATGATGCGCGACTAACAAGTCCGACCTATGCGCAAATTATTAAGCAAGTTTTGACTGAATATTTTGAAGTCATTGAAATCGGTTGTTGTTCAACCCCTCAACTTTATTTTGCAGCGCATCAGTATCAGGGCAATGGCATCATGGTCACTGCCAGCCACAACCCTAAATCAGATAATGGGATTAAATGGATTATTCAAGGTGATCCACCTACGCCTGAGTCTATACAGTACATAGCGACTTTAGCTGAACGATATTATCAACGTCAGCAAATACTTGAATCTCTACCCTTAAGACCCCCTCAATACCATACTGATAGCTTTTTCGCCTATACCACTGCACTGCTGAGTGATATCCAGCTTAAAAGACCACTCAAGGTGGTGGTTGATGGTTTGAATGGTTCGGCAGGTCAAAGTGCACAGTATGTCTTAAAAAAATTAAACTGTGAGCTCATCTCACTGCGCTGTGATGCCAATGGTCATTTTCCTGATCATTCACCTGATCCATCTCAAGCCATTCATTTACAACAATTACGTCAACAAGTGCTGGCGCATTCTGCCGATATTGGGATTGCTTTAGACGGGGATGGCGATCGCGTAGTGTTAGTGGATGAACAAGCCAACATTATTTCTGCCGATCGATTGTTGGCATTGTTGGCGCAAATTTGCTTGGCGCAAAACCCTGCTGGGGAGATTGTCTATGATGTCAAATGCTCTACGCTAGTCCGGCAGAGTATTGAAGCACTGGGCGGTAAGGCGAAAATGATACGGACAGGGAGTAGTTTTCTGCGCCGTTATATCTCGAAATCCAAGGGTGAGGCAATTTTGGGTGGTGAATATGCGGGTCATTATGTGTTTAATGATGGTCGAGGATTTGGCTTTGATGATGGATTATATGCAGCCCTGAGAGTGCTCGAATATATCAGCGAATACCCAAACCTAACTTTTTCAGACATTTTAAGTGCTTATCCTGAACGCTTTCATACCGAAGATACTTATATCAGCACCCACAATACTCATCCTGCAACGGTTTTGAATGAAATTGCCAACTCGAGTCAGCAGTTTAATGCCCAATTAAGTGAAATAGATGGCGTAAGGCTTGATTTTGACCATGGATTTGGCATTATTCGGGCATCGAATACGGGTGATTTTTTTACAGTACGTTTTGATGCAGATACGCTATCGAACTTAAATAAAATTCGCCATACTTTCGTTTCCATGTTGAGTGATCATTATCCTATGATTGCACAAGACATTTTAAACGCACATTAAGGAGAGGCGAATGCCATATCAGCATACTGGCACTGACAAAGCACAAATTTTGACTGAAGCTTTACCTTATATTCAACGTTTTGCAGGTAAAACGCTGGTGGTCAAATATGGTGGTAATGCCATGACTGATCCTGAGTTGGAAAGCTCATTTGCACGCGACATTGTTTTATTGAAAACAGTAGGTTTAAATCCAATCGTGGTGCATGGTGGCGGCCCTCAAGTCGATTCCTTCCTCAAGCAGTTAGGTCGCGAGACTGATCGCATTGATGGGATGCGCGTGACAGATGCTGCGACCATGGAAGTGGTTGAAATGGTGTTGGGCGGTAGCGTTAACAAGTCCATCGTTAACCTGATCAATCAACATGGTGGCCGTGCCATTGGTCTTACTGGTAAAGATGGGCATCTGATCCGTGCACGTAAATTGTATATGCAAAAAACCTTGGATGATGGTTCTGTAGAGCAGATCGATCTGGGGCAAGTGGGTGAAGTCGTTGGGGTTAAAATCGATGTATTGGAAATGTTCAGTGCCAGTGATTTTATTCCCGTGATTGCACCTCTTGGCGTGGATGATGCAGGCAATACCTACAACATTAATGCAGACTTGGTTGCAGGAAAAGTCGCAGAAGCATTAGGTGCTGAAAAGTTAATCCTGCTCACCAATATCGCTGGGGTACTTGATGAGAACAAAAATCTGCTTACGGGTCTAAGCACACAAGAAGTCGATGGTCTGATTGAGCGTGGCGTGATCTACGGTGGGATGATTCCAAAAGTGGGTTGTGCACTAGATGCGGTCAAAGGGGGCGTTGTGAGTGCACATATCGTCGATGGACGTGTTCCACATGCCACATTATTGGAGATTTTTACTGATCATGGCGTCGGGACTCTGATTACGAATCGCAGCAAAATGTCAAAATAAAGAATAACTTTAGCCACTTCGGTGGCTTATTTAAACCATCATCTGTCGGTCATGATTTTGTCATAAGGATTGCATAGTGTACTTAAAAGTACATGGAGTCCTGAACTATGTTTGCAAAACTGAACCAGTATAGACAAAATTTAAGCTTCCCTCTTACGCGCCAAAAAAAACCACAATCACAATATCGTTTTGAATGGGTTGAAGATCTTAAGCAACTCAAAGAAGTACAAAAATTCAGAGCAGAACAATTTTCTGACCAATTTGGCATCTCATTTGAAAACGGCATAGATCAAGATCTTTATGATCTCGATTGTGAACATGCGGTATTGCGGGACAAATGGAGTAACGAGATCGTGGCTTATACCCGATTGAAATTGTTCCAAGGTCATCAATTACATCAAAGCTATAGCGCGCAAGAGTTTGATGTTTCAAGCTTTGCACATCTATCCAATATCGTAGAAATCGGCCGTACTTGTGTGCATCCTCGTTATCGTAATGGACGGGCACTGTCTATTTTATGGTTAAATTTGGTACCAACCGTACTCTGGAAAATGAAAGCCAAGCATCTGATCGGATGTGTCAGCATTCGCTTAGAGGGTAATCAAGCGAGAGCCTACTATACCCATCAATTTATTAAACAATTGGCACCTTCTAAACTGGTCAATGTCGCTGCATTGCAATCGCATGAGCCGAATCATCCTGAGTATAGTTTTCCTCAAGATGAGCGGGTACCGAAGTTGTTTCAAGTCTATTTGAGTATGAATGCTAAGCTCTCGACTCAAGCTTTTCATGATGTTGGCTTTAATTGCCTAGATTACTTCGTGTTCTTAGATGTAAATGGTGTAGCGAAAAATTTCGTTCGCAACAAAATGGTGCAACGCTAAATCTTTGATTCGGCTGATGCTTGCAAATAAACTGATTTGCAAGCACTCAGGGACTGATGCACAATACCGATATAAGTTTAGTTATAAGAATGATTATGTGCCAGTTGCTTGGAATGAATTGCGCGACCCCGACGGATATTACTTTTTCATTCCGAGGGTTTTCACAGCGTGCAGGAATTACCTCAGATCACTCTGATGGTTTTGGGATTGCCTTTTTTGAAGACAAAGCTTGTCGTTTATTTGTTGATAATCAATCTGCTGTTGAATCTCCAATCGCAGAATTAATTCGTAATTATCCGATTAAATCGCGCAATGTTATTGCACATATACGTAAAGCCACGCAGGGAAAGATCACCCTAGAAAACTCGCATCCCTTTAGTCGAGAGTTGTGGGGTAGACAATGGATTTTTGCCCACAATGGTGATCTATACCAGTTTCATCCACGTTTATCTGCACGTTTCACCCCTGTTGGAAATACCGATAGTGAGTGGGCATTTTGTTATGTCTTGGATCAATTGGTTGAACGCTTTGGTTATATCGAACCAGAGTTAGGCCAAGTCTTTGATGCATTGGCTGAGATTTCTCCAACGATAGCAGAGTACGGCACATTTAATTTCTGTTTGTCCAATGGTCAGGCACTGTTTAGTTATGCGACCACAAAACTGCATTGGTTGGTACGTGAATATCCGTTTCAAGCTGCTCAGTTGATTGATCTGGATGTGGAAGTGGATTTTAGTGAACTGACGACCCCTGAAGATCGTGTTGCGGTGATTACCACTGAGCCATTGACCCACAATGAATCTTGGCACTCTTTTCAGGCTGGCGAGTTGATCTTATTTAAAGATGGCATGCCTGTTCAAAAGACGGTGACTCAGATTGAGCGTCTCAAAAGAGAGCAACTTGATCCTAGCCTTAAACGCATTACCCAAGCAGATCAGTACTAAGGCTTAAAACTTAAAAACTTATAAGTTTAATAGTCCAAAGCTTTGCATGAAATCTTTCTATAGTTCAGCATTTAATCCCAGTTGGACATTGGTTTGACTGGCTCAGTGGGCTATTTCGGGCTAGGTAGCGGTTTTTTCAGTCTAAACTTTGATTTTCAGCAATGACAAAGGCAAAATAGCAGCAGACTTTTAATGGGTATTCGTCATGCAGGACAATTCGATGTCACGATGGTTAGCGCCGCTCATGGCATTTTGCGTATCATTTATCATTATTGCAGGGTTGGCTCCCATCCTTGGCCTCACGGCTGAACGCCAACTGGACTTTTGGCTGCTGTGGTTTGTCAGCATGTTGCTGTTGGCGCTTCCGATCGCTTACCTAGAAATCGCTTTAGCAAAACGCTCAAAAACAACAGCGCTGAATGCTCTCTCTACTTTGACGCGTGATGCCGATGTCTCTGCCAAATGGCGGGGGATGGGTTGGTTGGCGTGCTTATTTATTCCATTCCTTGCTGGTGGATTACTCAATAATATCAGTCAGATCAGTTTGCAATATTCGCAATTGAACCTTGATGGCAATATCGCTTTATTAATGAGCTTGGTGTTGGCATTGGCGTTGTCCTTTGTGCCACGCAAACTCTTGGTGATCTTGACAGCGCTTGGTGTTGTAGCATCTGTGATCGTCGCCAATGTATTTGGAACCAGTTTAGCGCCGTGGCAAGTGACAGCAATCGAATTTAACGAGTGGGGCAATGCCACTGTGTTGGCTTTGGTTGCTTCAGGTTTAGGTTTAGGTATCTACTGGCAAAGTAGTTTGCAGCAGGTTCAGCAACAGCAGAGCGCAAGTTCAACCGTATTACCCATCTGGATCGCACAACTCTTGGCTGTGGTGGCTTTTGGTTACTTTGGTATTACGGCACAAATTCCCGCAGTGGCCTTGTTCATCAGCACAGTATTCGCTGCAGCGTTGTTACTGCAGTTGACCCGTGAACAATTACAACATCGTCAAGTTTCTATCGTGGTGCAATACGCAATCTTGGTACTCGGTCTAGCGATTTGGTTGGTTCCGATGTTAGACCTGCTGTTAAACCCTTTATTGATGCTATTGGGCTTATTGATTTGCTTGCTGTATTCGATCTTTGTTGGTTGGTTGATGAAAATTAGTCATTTACGTAAGGCAATGAATTTCAGCAATGAGCTGTTTTATAATCTGTGGCGTATAGCGATTCGCATCATATTGCCTTTGGCGATCGTGCTTGCAATCATTTCCTATCTAGGGCAGTGGTTCTAATGTTGAGTACGGCGAAGATATGGGTGGCCTATGCCAGTCCTGATCAGCAATATTATCTTGAGCTGGATTTTGTTGTCGGGATGACTCTTCAACAAGCAATTAAGTTAAGTGGTATTGCAGACTTGGTCGAGTTGCCTGAACAGCCGAAATATGGCATTTATGGTTTAATGATAAAAGACATGAATCATCTGCTACACGCGGGAGATCGCGTTGAGATTTATCGTCCGCTACTTATCCATCCACAGGATATCCGCCGAAAACGCGCAGTCGCCAACCCAGTCGGGCGTTACTGTCGTGGCAATCGCTTTAAATGATTGAAAAAATAAGAAAACCCCTCAGTTGAGGGGTGGCTTTTTTTCATAAATTGACTATAGTGGTGGGGCATTCAAAATGGCTTCTTTAGATGCCGGTAAGCCTGGTTGAGTTTCAGGGATGGTCTCAAGACCTTCAATTTTATTTACAATACCCGACTCATTAAAATAGACTTTTAAATGTTGACCATGTGCTGCTGGAATCTTGGCCTTTTTGGCATAGGTGCCAGGAATGTAGTTGTAAATGTAATCCCAACGGAGTTGATTCATCGGGTCCGTAACGGTTGGACTTCCAAGTAAGAATTGAACTTGTTGGAAGGTCATACCGACTTGAATTTTTGATGCTTGGGTTTTTGTCAGTGGCGTTCCTTGAGGAATATCAACCTTGTATACGCCAAATATTGAACAACCGCCAAGCAATGAAGCGACGAGTAAGGTCAGCATGATTTTTTGCATTTTGCTACACTATCCCAAATTAATTTTGATGCATTTGATCCAAGGATAGATCATACTGCATCTAAACTCTGTTGCATATTCCAACTTAAAATTTGTTAAGAGACCTTTTTATATGGCTATTTCAAATCAAGATTTACGTAAAGCTGGACTTAAAGTTACCCTCCCTCGAATCAAGATTTTGGAATTATTAGAAAATTCAAAACAACACCACTTGAGTGCGGAAGATATCTATAAGACCTTACTTGAACAAGGTGAAGATGTTGGTCTAGCAACCGTATACCGAGTGTTAACGCAATTTGAAGCAGCGGGTATCATTCAACGTCATCATTTCGAAAACAATCATTCTGTTTTCGAAATCATGCAAGAAGATCATCATGATCACTTGGTCTGCCAACATTGCAATAAAGTTCTTGAATTTACGAATGAAATCATCGAACGTGAACAACATCATGTTGCAGATAAATTTGGATTTACCCTCACAGGTCACTCACTGAATTTATACGGTTATTGTGATGAAAGTGCCTGCCAAGAAGCTTCACGTAAGAAATAAATTAGACGAAATTAAAACAGATAAGTGATGAGAGAGGTCAAAAGGTTGGCCTCTCTTGTTTTTTCAGCTCTTAAATTTTCAGGTCGGACATCTTGATTTGTAGCCTAAGATCATTCGCTGAATCAGCGTGTTGTAAAGCCTGTGCTTGGCTAATTTGAGCATTTTGGTATAAGTCTAATAATGCTTGATCAAAGCTTTGCATACCCAATTCACGCGATTGATGAATGATTTCTTTGATCAAATGCACTTCACCTTTGCGGATGTGCTCAGTAATCAATGGGCTATTGATCATAATCTCAATTGCAGCACTGCGTCGGGTCGGCTCTATGCTGGGAATAAGTTGTTGCGCAATAATGGCTTTTAAATTTAAAGACAAGGCCGCATAAATATGACTATGCCGCTCAGTTTCAAAAAAATTTACAAATCGCTCTATGGCTTGATTGGCGTTGTTGGCATGCAACGTGGCCAGCACCAAATGACCCGTTTCAGCAAAAGAAACCGCATAATCCATCGTTTCACGACTCCGAATCTCACCAATTAAGATCACATCGGGTGCTTGGCGCAGGGTGTTTTTAAGCGCAATCTCAAATGATTCAGTGTCGATCCCCACCTCACGCTGGGTGATGATACAGCCCGCATGTTGATGTATAAACTCGATAGGGTCTTCGATGGTGATGATATGACCTTGGGAGTTTTGATTGCGATGACCAATCATGGCCGCCATAGTGGTTGATTTACCTGATCCCGTTGCGCCGACCACGAGAATAATACCGCGTTTGCTCATACTCAGGTTTTTTAGGATCGGGGGCAATTGCATATCATCGATCTGCGGAATAGTGGTTGCAATCCGTCTAAGCACCATGCCGGGGACATCGCGCTGTTGGAAGGCACTGACCCGATATCGTGCAGTTGTTTCGCGATTGGAGATCGCAAAGTTGCATTCTCGTTGGGTTGAAAATTCGAGGCGCTGCTGTTCGTTCATCACTGAGTGCACCAATTGCGTGACCAACTGAGCGCTTAATTTATTATTCCCAATAGGATGGATCAGACCATTTATTTTGATTGACGGTTGCACATCCGCAGTAATAAATAGATCCGAGGCTTGTTGCTCAACCATGAGATTGAGTAAGTCGTTAAAGTCCATTTTTTTATCCAAATATTCAGTGATTACACGTTTTTAGGCTGGCTGTTAAAAAGCATCCGGTTGTTTGGCTACGCTACGTGCGATGTGAGGATCGATGATGCCCTGACGGATGAGCTGTTTTAAACTTTGATCGAGTGTGGTCATGCCATGATTGGCACTGGTTTGTATGACTGAGTACATTTGAGCAATTTTGTTTTCACGAATGAGATTACGGATCGCAGGAATACCCAACATGATTTCATGTACAGCGACACGACCACCGCCATTTTTCTTTATTAATGCTTGAGAGATAACCGCTTGCAAGGATTCGGACAGCATGGAGCGGACCATATCTTTTTCTTCAGCCTGAAAGACATCGATGATACGGTCAATGGTTTTGGCTGCTGAGGTGGTGTGTAATGTGGCAAAAACCAGATGCCCAGTTTCGGCTGCTGTTAAGGCCAGACGTATGGTTTCCAAATCACGTAATTCACCAACCAAAATAATATCGGGATCTTCTCGTAGGGCAGAACGCAGTGCCGCACTAAATCCATGGGTATTTCGATGGATTTCTCGTTGATTGATGAGACATTTTTTTGGCTCATGCACAAATTCGATGGGATCTTCGACTGTTAAAATATGCGCATAACGGGTCTGATTGATATAATCCAACATTGCCGCTAAAGTGGTGGACTTGCCTGAACCCGTAGGGCCTGTGACCAAGATTATGCCGCGGGGATAGTGACAAATATCCTTAAAGATCTGGCTCATGCCCAAATGATCTAAGCTCAATACTGTCGATGGGATAGTGCGGAAGACCGCACCCGCACCGCGGTTTTGCTGAAAGACATTGACGCGAAAACGTGCGACGCTGGGAACTTCAAAGGCAAAGTCAGTTTCTAAATGTTCTTCAAAGTTGCGACGTTGTTTGTCATTCATAATGTCGTAGATGAGTCGATGTACTTCGTTATGCTCAAATGCCGCTAAGTTGATACGCCGAACATCGCCATCAACCCGAATCATGGGGGGTAAACCTGCGGAAAGATGTAGGTCTGAAGCACCGCTATTGACTGAAAATGTGAGTAATTCTGTGATATCCATTGGGTTTCAGCATGCTCCATTATTGTGTAGTTATTTTATAGAATGATACGATTTTCAAGTCCTTTAACCAATCTCAGAATTGAGTTAATCGGTGTTTTTTTGAAATGAGAGGACCCAAATGAATCAATTAAATCTGGCACGAAGCGAAGTACTCGCACGTATTCAGCATGCCTGTGAGAAAGCCAACAGAACGGCAGAATCTGTCGAACTGTTAGCGGTATCTAAAATGCATCCGAGTGAACGGCTGCAACAAATGTATCAGGCAGGCCAACGCGCATTTGGCGAGAACTATATCCAAGAGGCACTTGAGAAAATCGATGCACTACAGCATCTTGATATTGAGTGGCATTTTATTGGTCATGTACAGCGCAATAAGACCAAGCATTTGGCTGAGAAGTTTGCTTGGGTGCATGGCGTCGATCGATTGGTGATTGCACAACGCCTCTCTCAGCAGCGTTTGAATAGTCAAGCGCCATTGAATATTTGTCTTCAAGTCAATATTGATGACCAAGACAGTAAAGATGGCTGCAAGGTGGCAGAGGTTGCGGCGTTGGTTCAACAAATCAGTCTTTTAGAAAATATAAAACTACGTGGCCTCATGGTGATCCCAGCGCCTGAAAATACCCAAGCTTTTACAGATGCAGCGGCATTGTTTGCACAAGTAAAACCACTGCATGCACAACCAGCAGAATGGGATACTTTAAGCATGGGTATGTCGGATGACTTAGATGCTGCAATTGCAGCGGGTTCAACCCTCGTACGGGTCGGTACAGCCTTATTTGGTCAGCGTAGTGCAGTTGAGTTGGATACACCTCAAGTTTAAATGAACAAATCTGGGCAAGCAGATCTTTTTTTTTGCTTGCCCTTTATATTTTCTTTTTTAAGATATTTTAAAATATGTGGGCTTAGTTGAAGAATAATAAGATGTGATCATAATAAATGTGCTGGCTAGAGTGATTATTCATGGTGTTGAAGCAGTATAAAGTGTGATGCAAATCAAAATATAATCCATGAATTTAGAATTAAAATGTGATGCATATCTAATTATTTTAAATATTATCCAACACGAATAGTTTCTTTGTTGAGAAAAAGTTATTTTTTCCTATATTTTTAATGTTTAATAAAATAGTCATTTAAACTCCTTGAAATTTTATTGTTTGGTTAAAACTTGGTTTACATTGTTTATTTAATTCATATCAAAATGGTTGGTTTAAATAAATGCTAATACATTAACTTAGTGTATTGGTTTCGGTGTTTAAGTTGGGCTGATAATGGAATTACTTATTATTTATTAATACTATTTATAAGGGTTATATAATGTCATTTGAAGAAAGACTTAGTAGCGTTTCTGCAGATAATATTTTTACGATTACGACGATTAGAACTGATTTATGGCGTGAGTTGGTTAAAATTTCTAAACAGTGTGTCGCTATAGATCAGGATCAAGAAAAAGAACAATTGGTCCGAAAATATTTTAATACATTGGCAAATATTGAGAAATTACATGCCTATCCAGGACGATTCGTTATTCAGCAGTTGAAAGAGCTATTGGATAATCATCGATTTGAAGCCTTTAATGAATTGGTTGCAAAAGTATCTTTCTCCATTATTTCTAATCAATATAAAGATGATATTAAACAATGGGAGCATGATCAGGACCTCAGTTATAGCGAAGATATCAAATTAGATGAAAAACCTTATTTTGAAGTTTTGATTGTCGCTTCGGGTAATATTGAGCGTATCGAAAAACACGTCAAACTATTACAGAAACAAAAACGTAAAGAAGATGACTTCTTTTATGAGCCTGTGATCGTTGATAGCCTTGAGGATGCATTTTGTGCGGTTGCAACCAACAGTAATATAAATTCAGTGGTTATATTCGAAGGAATTTCACTCAAGAGCAGTAGCCAATTGGTCATGCTTGAAAGTGTGATGCAGCAATTAAATGTTAATCCTGATCTGGAAAATTTAGAATTAGAATTGGCTCAAGGTTTGGTGAATTATCGCCCTGAATTGGATATTTTCTTATTGTCTGATCGTCATCCAGAAGAAATCGCATCTGATGCACGTTCTAAGCATGTGCGCCGTGTGTTGTATGCAGTGGAAGAACCGCTAGAGCTACATCTTTCAATTTTAGAAGGGATTCGTAATCGCTATCGCACGCCATTTTTTGATAACTTAAAAAAATATGCCAATCGCCCGATCAGTACTTTCCATGCACTACCGATTGCACGTGGTAAATCCATTTTCAAATCTGCTTGGATTTCGGATATGGGTGAGTTTTATGGCAAAAACTTATTCTTGGCTGAGTCATCAGCAACCACGGGTGGCTTAGACAGTTTATTGGAACCGACCGGTAATATTAAAGAAGCGCAAGATCGTGCAGCCAAAGCATTTGGTGCAGAGCATTGCTTCTTTGTCACCAACGGCACCAGTACCTCAAATAAAATCGTATTGATGGCTGTGGCTAAACCAGGTGACATTATTATTGTCGATCGTAACTGCCATAAATCACATCACTACGGCATGGTCCTAGGCGGTTTGTCTCCATACTATGTTGAAGCTTTCCCAATGAAAGCCTACTCAATGTATGGTGCAGTACCGATTCGTACCATTAAACAAGCGTTACTGGATCTGAAAAAACAAGGCAAGCTGGATAAAGTACGTGCCGTCGATTTGACCAACTGTACCTTTGATGGCCATGTCTATAATGTACGCCGTGTCATGGATGAGTGTTTGGCGATTAAACCGGACTTGGTCTTCCTCTGGGATGAAGCTTGGTTTGGTTTTGCACGTTGGACACCATTTTTACGTCACCGTACAGCAATGGGTGCCGTTGCCGATATTGAACACTGGATTCAATCGGATGAAGGGGTCGAGGAATATGCCAATCAACAGGCCATTTTGGGAGAAAACCCAAGTGATGAAGTGTTGTTAAATACGCGCTTGATTCCGAACCCAGCAGCGATCCGCTTACGTGTTTATCAAACCAATTCGACCCATAAATCAATGTCAGCTTTACGCCAAGGCTCGATGGTTTTAGTGCATGATATTGATTTTAATTCGATTGAACCGCAATTACATGAAGCCATTTTCACCCATTCCACCACCAGTCCAAATCAGCAACTGATTGCATCTTTAGATATTGCACGTCGTCAGATGGAATTGGAAGGCTATGGTTTGGTGACCAATTCGATTCAAATCGCTTTGGAAATTCGCAAACAAATCAATACTCATCCGATTATTTCTAAATACTTCAAAGTATTGGGTGCTGAAGAAATGATCCCTGCTGAGTTCCGTGAAAGTGGTTTTAAAGACTTTATCGAACCGGGGATCGGTTGGGATCGTGTGGTTTCGAGCATTCAGCAGGATGAGTTTTTCCTCGACCCGACTCGACTCACTTTGGTGTGCGGTACTGCAGGTTTTGATGGCACTGCATTTAAAGGCTTATTGTCTGAACGTTTCAGCATCCAAGTCAATAAGACTTCGCGTAACTCGGTACTGTTCCAGACCAATATCAACAACACCCGCAGCGATGTGGCCAATTTACTCAGTGTGTTGCTCGAAATTGCGACTGAAATTGATCGCAAGTTATCCAAGTCAATTCAGAACGAAAAAGACATGTTTAATCAACATGTTGTAAGTCTCATGACCGACGTGCCTGATTTGCCAAACTTTAGTCATTTTCATGAGCAGTTCCGTGTCGATGTAGGCGATACCCAAGCGACTGAAGGCAATATTCGTGAAGCATTCTTTATGAGTTGGGAAGCGAAAAACTGCGAATATGTCTTATTAAACAGTCAGGAATGTGATAACCGCTTGGCAAATGGTCCGGAAATGATTTCTGCAAAAATGGTCATCCCATATCCACCGGGTTTCCCGATTTTGGTGCCAGGGCAAGTGATCACTGAAGAAACCATCCAATTTATGCGAAAACTTGATGTCAAAGAAGTGCATGGCTATGAAGCAAACAAAGGTCTGCAGTTAATTAAACTTAAAGATTAATCATTTCATCACTTAAAGACCAAATGGCCTCATTGCTGAATTTACTGTAAATGAGGCCATTTTTTCATCATTTTTTTTGGAGGTGACTTCAATGCATATCTGGTCATGGTTCGTAGAGACATTGCGATCTTATCCTGAAATTGCAATTTTTCTAGCACTCGCAATCGGTTATAAAGTAGGTGATTTAAAATTTAAAGGTTTCAGCATGGGGACCGTCACAGGCACCTTGTTGGCAGGGGTGTTGATTGGGCAGTTGGGGCTGGATATTTCAGCACAAGTGAAATCTATATTTTTCATTATGTTCTTATTTTCAGTTGGTTATGGTGTGGGTCCTCAGTTTGTTAAAGGTATTAGCAACGATGGCATCCCTCAAGCTTTGTTTGCGGTGGTGATCACACTGCTCTGTTTGGGTTCGGTTTATGTCGCTTCAATCGTTGCAGGTTATGGGCCGGGTATTGCTGCAGGGATGTTGGCTGGATCGCAGACCATTTCAGCTTCGATTGGTTTGGCGACCGATGCGATTAACCGTTTACCGCTGACGCCCACAGAGATTGAACAGACTTTGGGTCAGATACCGGTGGCTTATGCGATTACCTATTTGTTTGGTACTGTGGGAACCGGTTGGATTATTGCATTTATTGGTCCTAAACTTTTAGGGATTAATTTAGAGAAAGAATGTAAACGCTATGAGCAAGAAATGTCCTCAGGTGCACCGACAGAAGGGATTTTATCTGCTTGGAATACCTATGTCGTACGCGTATATAAGCTGACAAAGCCTGATTTTATTGCAGGGAAAACCGTTGCCGAAGCGGAAAATTTGTATGAGGATCGCCTTTTCTTAGAAAATCTGCGTCGTGATGGCAAAGTGATCAGTTTTGATAACGATACCATTTTACAAGTGGGTGATATTATTGCGGTTTCTGGCAGACATGAAGTATTGGTGTATTGGTCGAATCATGCTGAAGAAATTTCAGATAAAGAGTTGTTGCAAATCCCGATTGAAGTTGTGGATATGCTGGTAACCAATAAACAAATCGATGGTAAAACCTTGCTGGAGTTATCCAAACTCCCAGAAGCACGCGGTATCTATGTTTCTCGTATTCGCAGGGGGTCGGTCGGTGTTGATATCCCGGTTTTGGCACAAACCAAACTGCATCGTGGCGATATTTTAAGTGTCAGAGGCAGTCGCAAACATATTGATTCGATGATTGAGGTATTTGGTTATGCCGATCGTCCGACCAGTGTCACCAGTATGGTCTTTGTCGGTACTGGTATTGTGATTGGTGGCCTGATCGGTGCCATTGTGGTGCCTATTGCGGGTATTCCGATTACCTTGTCGACTTCCGGTGGTGCGCTGATTGTCGGTTTAATCTTTGGTTGGTTGCGAAGTTTTAAACCGCAGTTGGGTAATGTACCCAGTGCAACGTTGTGGTTTATGAATTCGGTCGGCTTAAATGTATTTATTGCGATCGTCGGGATTATGGCAGGGCCGACCTTTATTCTTGGTGTGAAAGAAGTCGGTTTTGAACTGTTGTTCTGGGGCATGTTTGCCACTGCAACGCCAATGTTATTGGCACCATTGATTGGGAAATATATCTTTAAATTTGATCCTGCGATTAACCTCGGATGTTGTGGTGGTGCGCGAACCAGTACCGCCTCGGTTGCTATGGTGGCTGAGATTGCGAAAAGTAATGTACCGATGTTGGGCTATACCGTGCCTTATGCGGTGAGTAATACCTTGCTAACCTTGTGGGGCTTAGTGGTCGTGGTCCTACTCAGTTAATCTCTTGCTATTCGCCTGTTGCTAAACGGGCAATGCCATTCAAAGTGGCATTGAAGCGGATAGCCAAGATACATTGAGTCTCAATGTATAAGCATGTATTTAAAACAACGGCAGCGTGCATTTGGCATGCTGCTGTTTTTTTTCATAATGAATAAAAAATATAAAAGAACATTTTAAAAAAATAAAATCAAGGATATAGTTTGACTTGATTTAAATATAAGCAATCAGGACAAGCAAACATGAAACAACTCAATCTGCTGTTTTTGTTTTTATGCGTGATGTTTTTAGCCGCATGTAGTAAAAAAAGTGAAATGAGCTCTACAGACTCGGCGGCCAATAGCCCATCGGAGGCTGCTGATGTTGCCAATGCTACTGAAACCAAGAGTGAACATTTGGGCACCAAATGGGGAGACGACATCAGTTCACATGTGACTGAAGTCGAACTGAAGCGCATGAGCAGCGAGCCGATTGCTGAAATCATGATGCGTTATGCCAACAAAGATTATCAAGGCCGTTCAGTTAATAGCATCTCGTTGTTGGCAGGGAAAATCAGTTTTTCCGTGGTTGATGATCAAGGCAATGCATTACCCATCTATCGCTCAGGTGAAAACTATTACTTGGCGGGTAAAGATGGTCAAAGTTATCAACTTAAATATGAAAACCACACTGGAAAAACCTATGAAGTGGTGGCCAGTGTTGATGGTCTGGATGTGTTGAATGGCAGTGCCGCATCGCGTAAAAGCAGTGGTTATGTACTCAATCCAAATGCCAACTTGTTGATTGAAGGCTTCCGTAAGAGTGAGTCTGCTGTAGCTTCATTTACCTTTAGTAAACCGCGTGATGCATATGCGGCCAATACTGACAGTGGTTCTGTGAAAAATACCGGTATTATCGGTACGGTGTTGTATCAGTTAGAAGCACCTGATCAAGAACAAAAACCGAAAACCAAATATGCACCGGGCCCTAAAGCCTTTCCTGCCGATTAAGTTCGCACTTTGATCATGGCCTGATGTGGGTTGCTGATCAACATGAGCACATGAGAATACAGCATTTAAAAAGACCAAGCACACCAAAGTAGGCTTGGTCTTTTTTTAAAGAGTCGCTTAGAAGCGGTAGTTTAAAGAGGCTGTCATATTGCGGCCAGCACCCCAGAAACTGGTTGGGTTGGCTTTGTATACTTTGTCGAACACGTTATTGATATTCAGACCGATTGTGAGCTCTGGACTGATTTGATAACGGCCCATTAGATTGACCAAGGCATAGCTGTCTTGTTTGTTTAACTCAGCCGCTAGACCTTTGGTACCCGCTGCATAAATCTGACTTTGCCAATTCACACCACCACCAATGGTCCATTGATCATGTTGATAACTTGTGAAAACTTTCAACATTTGCGTTGGAAGATTGGTGTTGAGCACTGCGCCATTTTGATCTTCGGCTTTGGTGTAGGTATAACCTGCTTGGATGTGCCATTGCGCTAAGATTTCACCCGCAAGGCTCAGATCATAGCCAGTCACTTCTGCACCATCGATAGATTTATAGGCTTGATTACCACTCGGTGTGAGCTCAATACCATTTTGTACCGCTAGATTGTCTTGCTTGGTTTGGAAATAGGCAGCACTGGCATTGAGTCGACCATCATAAAAAGCAGCTTTTATCCCAAATTCAAGACTATTGCCTTCCTCTGGATCTAAATACTGCCCCTGAATATCTTGAGCACTGCTGGGATTGAAAATCGAGGTATAACTGGCATAGGTGGACCATTGTTGATTCAGGTCATAGATGATGCCTACATAGGGGGTGAAGATACCATTTTCTTTTTGATGACCCTCTGTAGAGCGTCTTTCCCATTGGCTCACCCGACTACCCAAGATCAATTTGAGCGGATCAAGGAGCTGCAAATTGACTGCGGCAAATGCACCATACTGTTTTTCATCGAGAATAGATCGACCCTGTTGCTGAAAATCAGGACGTTCAACTGCACCATTCCATCCTGCAATCTGGGTTGTGGTCATATAACGTTTGTATTTGGGATCATCAGATTTTACTTGATAACCATTGGTTCCCAGGCTGATGCTGTGTTGTTGACCAAAGGCTTGGAAATCACCCGTTAAATAGAGATCCAGTGAATGTACATCTGGACTTTTCTGCATACGACCACTGGTCAAAGCCATCTCGCCGGGTTCGAGTTTGATACGTCCATTGTATGGGGTGTCATAAGTGATCCCGCCAGAGGCCACCACACCATAGACGCGATCATTTTGTGCATGGGTATAGGCATAGTTCGCAACTCCTTTCCAATCTTGATTAAATTGATGTTCAAGTCCTAGAAATAGATTGAATTTCTCTGTGTCGCTGTAAGTCCAATCCGCTGCTGCATTGGATTTACGACCAAAGTGGACCGCTTGAGCTGGCGTATCATTGGAGACGTAGGGGATGCCATGTACTGTTGCATCATCGAGTTTGACTTGCTGTGCAGTGAGTGCGGTAGTCAATAAGGTGTTTTCAGAAAGATCGATATCCAAAGCCCCATAAATTAAGGCATTTTGACTTTTAAAACGCTCTTGCTGACTGCCGCCTTCTGCATAAGCTGCAATGGCTCGACCACGTACTGAGCCATCTTGATTTAGTGGTCCTGAGACATCGATTTGACTGCGATAATTGTCCCATGTACCGACTTGGACATTGGCCGAAGCTTTGAGCTCATCAGTCGGGCGCTTACGCACATAATTGATACTGGCACTCGGATTGCCTGAACCATTGGTCAGCCCAGTAGAACCACGTATAACTTCAATGCGCTCGTATAAAGCTGAATCTTCCAAACCCAACATGTCACCGCCACCAAAAGATTCGGCACTGGAGGGAATACCATCACGTTGGATATTTTTAATCGCAAAACCACGTGCATAATAGGTGATATAGCCTGCACCGACTTGACCGTATTGACTGGTGGAGATCCCCGATGTCTGCGCCATCACATCATGGGTGGACAACAGGTTTTGATCTTGGATTTGTTTTTCGGTAAATACGGTTAGGCTTTGTGGGGTGTGTTTCAGTTCAAGATCGAGCTTGGTTGAGGCAGTGGATTTTTTAACCCCATAACTTGGCTCAGACTCAGCATCGGCTTGGACGATAATGGTGGGTAATTCAGTTGCTTCTGCATGGACAATGCTGCCTAAACCACAGAGCATCAACATAGAAATAGATTGGGCGAGGCGTGTTGAATTGAAAGTCATAATCAATACAGCAATAAAAATTTATAGCACCATACATGAATTGATAATCATTATCATCTGGTTATTGATGAATATTTACTATGATAAAAATCAGGTTGATTGAATTTATAAATTAAAATCATCAACTTATTTAAAACGTATACGGTGCTTATTCCGAGGTGGTTTAACCCACCACTTCAATAGAACTGGCACCTGCACCACGCGGATTGACCTGTATTTGTACCGGAATGCGTTCATGCATATCCTGAATATGTGAGATCAACACGACTTTGCGACCCTGACTTTGTAGTTGATCCAATGCATTCATCACCATATGTAACGATGAGGCATCGAGGGTGCCGAAACCTTCATCAATAAATAAGGACTCAATCTTCATTGAGCCTGAAGCCATATTGGCAATCGCCAAAGACAAGGCCAAGGCAGTGAGGAAGGATTCACCACCCGACAAGGAAGAAACTGAACGGGTTTCGCCATCCATATCATGATCGATGATCGCCAGACTGAGCGAGTTGTCGAGGCGTTTTAAGGTGTAGCGTTGTGAGAGCATTTCCAATTGTTGGTTGGCATACTCAATTAAGATATCCAGATGGTATTGCTGCGCATAGTCACGAAATTTTTTCCCCGTGGCATCACCCATCAGACCTGAGATTTTGCTCCAACGATGCTCTTGCTGTTGAATCACTAAGATCTGTTCAGCAAATTGCTTTTGCTTGGCCAGACTCTGCTGATGCAACTCAAGTTGTAATTTAAATTGATCACGTTGCGCAGTGTGTAACTCTAGTGCTTGAAGGTTGTTTGCAATCTTGATCTGCAACTCATCTATGCTGACCTCAGGTTGTTGTAACTGATGTTCGCTTAACTGCGCCTGCATGGTGTGTAGCGCCGCAGCGGCTTCACCAAGCAAACGCTCAGTCTGCTGTAGTTCTGCTCGCAGTTGTTGTTCTTGGCTGCTGCTGATCTGGATCAATTGATCAAGGTCTGGTGCGCTAAACTCAGGCTGTTGCTTTAACCAGTCCTCGATGTCTTGATTGGATTGACTGATTTGTTGCTGATAGCGTAGTGACTGCGATTGCAATTGTTCCAGCTGATTCTTCTGTGCCTCAAACTTTAATCGTGAAGCTTCATAGTGCTGCTTGGCTTGTTGATAATCCGCTTGAGCCTGCTGTAAATGTTGATCATGTTGTAGCAACCATTCATTGGGTTTGCTCTCAGCAATGCCGGTCATCGTTGTGATGAGCTGCATTGCGGCGCTGGTATTTTGGCTGCCTTCTGCTGCAATACCCTCTAATAGTCGTTGTTGATCTGCAATTTGAGTACTGAGATGCTGCTGATTGGCAAGCAATAGACTCAACTGTTGTTGCTGTTGCTGTAACTGTTTTTGCCAAAGCAGTAATTGACTGACTTGCTCGGCACGTTGTTGTAGTTGTAGCAACACCGTTTCAGCGATTGCGGCCTGACTTAAGCTGGCACGCTCTGGACTGGCTGGATGGTATTGCAAGATATGTTCGACTTGACTGACACGTTGCGTTGCAGCGGCAAATAACTGCTGTAGTTGTTGTAGTTCAGCCGCGCAAAGTTGCTGGGTCTTGATCACTTGATTTTGCTGCAGTATCGATGCTTCAAGCTGTTGAACCTGTTGCTGTACGCACTCAATGGTTTGATCGAGTTGGTTGAGCTGAGCCGCAGTCAGATCTTGGGTTGGGTCAAATTGCGGGGCGGCAGCACAGCTTTGTAGTTGTAAATGCCACTGCTGTTTTAACTGCTGTAATTCGCTGTTTAAGCCCTCAAGTTGTAAAGTGTATTGCTCTAAACTTGTATTGCATTTGCTTAATGCCTGTTGGCTGCTTTGCCACTGCTGCAACGCCGTGTGTTCGCTGGTTTCTGCCTGTTGTAATTGCTGCTGTTGTAATTCAAATAAGGCTTTAGAGATCAGCGCTTGATGGTCGCGATAGGGGTGCTCAGTACTGCCACAGACCAGACACGCTTGATCCGGTTGCAGTGCGGCCCGTAATTGTTCGATATTTTCACTATGTAATAGGCGCTGTTGCTCAAGTACCTGTTGTAGTCGCACACGTTCGGTTTTGCTGCTGTGATAATGAGCTTCAGCACTTTGATGATCTGTTTGTAATTGAATCAGCTGAGTATTGAGTTGTTGCTGTTGTTGCTGTAGTTGATCTGAGGCGAGGTGACGTTGCTGATAATGCTTCAGTTGTTGTTGGATCAGCAGCAATTGATTGGCTTGGCTGAGTTGAACTTCACGTTGACTACGTTGTTGTTCCAAAGTCTTTTCAATGGCTTGTAAAGAGCCCCATTGGGCTTGAAAGTCTGCATTCTGCTGCGTCGCATGTTGCAACTTGCTTTGGGCTTGAACGGGGTCACCGAGTTGGCGCTCAATCTGCAAATAGTCTGGAATAAACTGTTGTAACTGGCGTATATGCACCTCAAGCCCCTGATCTAAGGGCGCAAAGTGTTGACTATTCTGCAGTTGCTCAGTCAATTGACGGTGTTGTTGGTCTAAGTGTTGCTGCTGCAGTTGCAATTGCTGCTGCTGTTCTAGCAAGGGTTGCTCAGTGCCTTGTAACTCAGATAACTTGGATTTGGCCTTTTGGTATTCATCTTTAATAAAGTCACGCTTTTCAATGCAGTGTCGGAGTTGCTTGAGTTCGCTCTGAAACTTTTGATCAAAATGCTGTGCTTGAATCAACTGCTGTTCAGTGTGATGGTAGTGCTGACTTTCTTGGCTAAATTGTTGGCTGAGTTGATCAAACTGAGTTTGGCGTTGTTGAATCTGCGGTTGCAGTTGTAGATGCGATTGACGTTGTTGTTGCTGTTGGAACACCATTGGACGAATGGCTGAGAATTGTTCTAAGCGTTGTAGTTGGCTGCGTTGTGTGGCCATCTGTTGATGGGCATGCTGTTGCAGGTCATAGTGTTGCTGCTTGGCGCTGGTATCGAGCTGGATTTTTTGTAGCTGTAGATACCACAGTTGTTGCTGCTCAAATAAGGTTTTTTCGAGTTGTAGTTGATTGACTGTGGTGGACGCCTGTTGATGCTGTTGATTGAGCGCAGTGACTTGATCTTCAGACAACATTTCCACATGGCCGAGTACATCTTCAAGCTGCTTACGTTGTTTGGCGATTTCAGCGGTTTTTCTAAATGCCAACTCACCAATGCGCCCAAAAATATTAGAATTGGTCAGGTATTCAAGCAGTTCCCCGCGTTCATTATCACGGGCTTTTAAAAATGCGGTGACCTCAGACTGTGCCAACAATACCGCACGGGTAAATTGCTCAAAACTCAGTTGGGTGATTAACTTGATCTGTTCTTCTACCGCCTTGGTTTTGTCGGCAATGACCACTGCATCGGTGAGGCATTTCAAATAGCGCTGCACACTTTGCAGTTTACCGGTGGGATTTTCACGGGCACGTTTGATTTCCCAACGTGCCAGATAACGTTTTTGATCTTGCGCCACAAAACACAATTCGGCAAAACCATGTGCGCTACCACGGCGCAGCACGGTTAAGGGCGAGTTTGCGGCCAATTCAGAACCATCGACATCGAGCAACTTGCCATCACTGTCTTTGAGGCGGGGGACTTTATTGAACAGCGCCAAGCACATGGCATCTAAAATGGTGGATTTTCCGGCACCGGTTTTCCCAACAATGGCGATCAGGCCGGCACTGGCCAAGGGATCGCTTTCAAAGTCGATAAAATGTTCACCGGCCAAAGAGGCTAAGTTTTTCAGCCGAATTGATAAAATTTTCATGGCTGATCCTTAATGCTTGTGCTGTTCTTCGAGGGATTGTTCTGCTTCTGCGACCAGACTCATAAAGTCTTTGAGTACCGCATCGTCTGCACTGTAGCCTTGCTTTTCCCAGATTTGTTGAAAGAGTTTTTCTGGGGTGGGCGGTTCTAGACTGATACTGCGCTGCTGATTCTCACTATCCTCATTGGCCAAATATTGTCTGGAAATACGTACCAAACGGTAGCGATTTTGGGGCAGGGCATCTTCAAATAATTGACGCAAATTGGGCGGTGGTGGGGTCAAGCTATGATATTCAATATCCACATAGGGGCGTTGATCGATCACTGCGATTTCACCCTCAGGCAAGGCTTTGAGTTGCTCAAAGACCTGACTCAGTTCACCAGATACTTTATGCAGATCTACACTGCGAGGAATACTCAGCACCTCATATTGCACTCGAGTTTCATCACTATGGCTAGGATCAATGCTGACTTCGAGCACTTGATGTTTATAGTTGATTTCACTAAAAGACAGCGGAATTGGTGAGCCACTATAACGAATATGCGCCTGCTGAACTTTTTGTGGCTTATGCAAATGTCCCAGTGCCACATAGTCGATAATGTCATCGAACAATTGAGTGGAGAGGGCTTCTTCATTGCCAATAATAATTGGGCGTTCCGAATCCGAGGTTTCACCACCCTGCATATGTGCATGTGATATGAGGATTAATGCTTGGTCATCGGTTTTGATTTTTTTGGCAGTTGCAATCAATTCGGCATGGATGTAGCTGATCGCATCTTGGCTATTTTGACTATGTTCATTTAAGCCGGTGATTTCCGCAGGGCGTAAAAAGGGCAGTGCCAGACACCATGCGACTATTTTTTCTTCAGCGTCATAAATAGGAATAAGTAAACGCTCAAGGTCTAATTGCTGGGCTGTGTTGCGCTGGATTACCCCTACAGCTTTGGCGCGGTATTTTTCCAATAAAGGGTCGACTTGCTCGATGCGATAACCCGAATCATGGTTACCTGCGATCATCAGCGTCTGCATCTGCGGAGCACGTTGATGGGCATCGGCTAAAAATTGGTAAAGTTGCTTTTGTGCTTGGGAGGAGGGATTGATCACATCAAAAATATCACCCGCAATCAACAGTGCATGGGGTTGACGTTGTTCGATTTGCTGCAATAACCACGTCAGGAATTGCGCATGCTCATACTGGCGAGAATGGTGGTAAAAATATTGCCCCAAATGCCAGTCTGAAGTATGAAAAAAACGTACCGCCATTGCTCGATCACCACCCAAAAATCATCGAGCTCAAGGTTAGCATAATTTAGATTGTGACGAGGATGTCGGTTGCTTAATTTGATGAATTCTCAACTGTATGGCGTGGGTATTCCAATATTCGAGCAAAATGAAAATCATCATGCGCCCGTGCGGCACGAAAGAGTTGCGCAGGACGTTTACCGGCGATTTTAGTTTGATCCGTTTCGATCACCATCTCTGCATCGAGCATACGACGGCGAAAGGATTTTTTCTCTAGTTTCTGACCTAAGATAATCTCATAGATGTGCTGTAGCTCGGTCAGGGTAAACAGTTCTGGCATCAGGCTAAGCGGCAATGCGGTATAACGGCTACGGCTACTGAGTCGCTCAACCGCCAACTCCAGCAGTTGTAAGTGATCAAAGGCCAAGTCCAAGCGCCGTGCTTGATCGATGGGGAGCCATTGCGTGGTTTCTACCGGGAATGCTTGATGCTCTTGTGCAAGATCCAGCAAGTCTGCATCGATCAGTGCAAAGTACAACACCGTCACTGACCATCCGCGTGGATCACGTGTCGCATTGCCAACACTGCTTACTTGTTCGAGGTAGGGCGATTTGATCGCCGTTTTCTCAAACAATTTACGCTGTGCAGATGCCATCAAATCTGGATCTGCGTTGAGATCTACAAAGCCACCCGGCAAAGCCCATTGATCTTTGGCGGGGTAATTCGAGCGTTGAATCAGCAGCACCTGTAATTGACCATCACGCACAGCAAAGATTGCCATATCCACAGTGAGTAATGGGGTTGGATATTGATCAGGTTGATATTGAGCCAAATATTCTTGTTCTGAAGTATAGGTCATGGCATAGGCTCACTGGCGGGTGGGTTGGAGTTTTGGAATGCGGCATAAGTAGATCGGCACAATCATTGTACCGATCCTGAGTTGATGATCAATTGATGTTGATTTTAGACGGACAGGGATTGGTCAAGCCGTTGACGGATCTGTTCAAGGGAGCATGAACGGATCAGTTGACCATTTTCAAACACAGTTTTGAGTTCACCAGACTGTTCTTGCGTAGCAGTTTGTTGATCAAATAGTTCAAATCCTGCGGCGGATTTTTCCACTCTGAGCAAGCCTTTGGCGGATTTTTTCACCCCAGAATCGGTGATCGGATCCTTAAATAATTCGCGTCCCACACCATTAACCTGACCCCATGTGGCTTTGACTGCAAAGCCGAAAGTGTCACGGGTCAAATAGTTATAGGTATAAC
The DNA here is from genome assembly GCF_004345325.1 of Acinetobacter calcoaceticus. GTDB lineage: Bacteria > Pseudomonadota > Gammaproteobacteria > Pseudomonadales > Moraxellaceae > Acinetobacter > Acinetobacter calcoaceticus_D. Next base: position 89,476 of record NZ_SLVJ01000008.1, on the reverse strand, counting down.
TGCCGATACCAAACACCAAGTTGTTGGATGCAAAACCTTTGGCCTCCAAGCCCAGCAAAATATCTTGGGCACGTTGTAGGGTGATCGAGTCGCCATAGATCAGACCGACACGTTGATTGAGTACTCGGTAGCCTTGAGGCGTGATGCTGCCACCGAAGATTTCCCATAAACATTCCACTGCACCTTTGTAGGCAGGGCTACCAACTTCGGCATCGGGATCACCGCAAATGATTTTGACTGGATCACCCGAATCTGGTCGGAATACCACTTTGGCGAGGCCCAAGGCATTGGGTTGGCGGGCCAAGATTTCGGCTTTAAGCGCAAGGCTGAACTCGGTGATGACACGCCAGAAATCCCAAGTGTCTGACACGATACTGACCACACCACTCGGATAGAGTTCGCAGATCAAACGTCTAAAGGTTTCTAATTCACTCTCTTCGCTCCCCATACACATCACACTGTGTTCGGTTGCAGGGACAGATACCCCAACGATGCCTTCAGCTTGATAATAGTGTTCTACATAATCAATCGCCAAGACCGCATCGGTACCGATAAAACTGGTGAGGTGACCTGCGCTGGCTTGGGCCGCATCGTAAATGCCACTCATGCCACGGCTACTAAAATCATGTGCTTGGACTGCAACAAAATCCAAATCCGCACCCGTCTTGATCGCATACTGAGTGAGTAAGCGTTTATATTCATGGGCAATACTGGCAGTAGTACAGGATTTCCACAACTCGGCACTGAGCACGGTTTCGATATAGTTGGTCAACCAGAAAAATTCCGGCAGGGTATTGATGATGGTCAATAAGGGAACTCGCATATTGACCCGACTACCTTCGTCTAAGGCTTTAATTTTGAGTGGCAGATATCCCAAGTCATGCAGGGCTTCGATATGATCGACAGGAATGGCATCGGCGCCGAGCGCATTGTCCATACGTCTTTTATAAGCACTGACCACTTTGGCTTTGTCTAGGTGGAAAAAGCCTTCATTCCAAGTTTCGATTAGAAAATGTTGAATAAATCCTTGTAAGCCAAAGAACACCATCTTGTCATCAAAGTCCGGCAGCATTTTAGCTAAACGTGAAGAGCGTGGGGTGAAATTGGCATAGACATATTCAGTGCCTACAGGATATTGGCGTCTGTGATCTGCCTTATAAAAGTCGATGGCATGTAATGGATTTATTTTAAGGCTCATAGCAATATTCCTTTATTGTCATTGTTTGTGCTGTTTAAAATGTTGCTACTAGAGTTATCAACGCTGTTTAAGTCATTGATGTCGTTGCTATTGATTGGGATATTGTCGGGGCTGCTGCTTGGGTTGTTGCTTGGGCTATTGCGGTCTGCTGAGTTGAACATTGCACTGGCCTGTATCACGGTTAATTTTGTATGGGCTTGCTGTGCGATGCTGTCGCTACAAAAGATCTGATCAATCAAGCCATCAAACACCGCCAAGCCGCGACTAAAAATACCGTGGCTGACATAGAGCACGATCCGTTGACAGTTCAGTGCTCGTAATTGCTGGGCAATGGCGATAAAAGTCGCGCCACCATCACAGATGTCATCGGTGATCAATGCAGTTTTGCCTGAAAGATCGCTGGTATTGACCTGAGTAGCGATGATTCTGCCTGTGACTGGATCGCGTTTCTTTTCACAGTACACAATCGCCAAGGCTTGAGTCGCTGAGGTGGCAAAAGTCTGTGCAATGGTTTGGGTACGTGGGATTGCGCCAGCATCTGGACAGATCAACACCGTATCTTCATCAGCCAATAAACCGATCAGTTCAGGACTGCATTGCATGATTTGCGCTGGAGTGCGGAGAATCACTTGGTTAAATTGGGTATTTTGCTTGAGCAGACGGGTACTGACCGCACTGTGTGCATCCCAAATGCTGATACTGCGGCGTTGCGCATCGTGCTGAGCAACATTGCTATTCAGTAGTCGAGTCATCAGGTCGAGTGAAAAAGCTTGACCTATTGCACAGCGGCGATCTTGACGTGCATAGGGGAAGTAGGGCATCTCGACATCGATGTTCAGACCTTGTTCAAGCAGGATATTTTCTAATAATAAATAATCAAGCAGATCGGCACTGTGGCGGATTTTGGCAAAAACTTTGACGCTATTTGGCAAACTTTGCAAAGTATCTGCTTCGATCTGTACATGACGCTCACCCCCTGAAAATTCGATGAATTTTACTGGGATGCACTGTCCTTGCAGATCTAAGAGTTGAATTGACATATGTTGCTCTCATTGGTGGCTTAACGCCAATACAAATATAGTGTCACAGTGACACTATATATTGCAAGCATTAAAGTATAAAAAAATCATTGATCAGATAAAGTGCTGGGGGTTAATTAAACATTTGATTGAGCTAATATATTGATGTTTTTAGTTTTTATTGTGTAGCTTTGTGATTGGAACTTCGATGAAAATGTTTCATTGCCGAAGTTGTGTTGAGCAGAGTAGAGCAAAAGTGAGCCAGTCGATCAGAAATGAATACCCTCGATCCCCAAATGACAGGCAAATAAAAGCCGACGATTCGAGTGATGGTAAATCGTCGGCCAAAGACTTCTCTAAATATAATAAATCGCTAAATCTATTTGAGAAGCAGGAGCTTGAACTTCTAGCTTTTATGTTACGTGAATAGGAAGGTCACCGAAGCGGTCTGCGGATGCCAGTGCAAATTCATTCGGTTGCTGCTGACCTTATACCTATATAACGACATCTATTTAAGAATGGTTGACAATAAATTTAAAAAAGTTTGAATTATTTTCTATAATGGTGAAATTGAGTCCTTAGGCCGTGGCTATGTTTCGTATAAGTAAGTATTTTTTATACTTTTTTTTATTATCACTGCTGTTTACCATGATCGCAGGTGTCATTGCTGCATTATTGCCCGGTGAAATCGCAGCGGTCTTAACCGCCATACCTTATATGGCAGCCATGGTCAGTGTATTGCATCTGTTTCTCAAACAACAACGCCGTGCCCCGACATCCGTTGAACGACTACAGTTTTCACTGGGTTATATCCTGATCTTTGTGGTCTATAACCTCTTAGGCGTGCTGAGTGGGGTGTATTTATTCTCCCGAGATAATCCGCAAATCTGGGATGATTTCCAAAGCTATCTACACAATACCGAATTTGTACTCTTGGTCGCTGGCATGATGTTGGTACTGACCATTCCGTTATTTTTAATCACCTATTGGTTCTATGGTAAACAAGCACAACGTATGGCAAACAAAATGTTTGGCCCTTCGTGATTTATTTAAGTTGAGAAACTGTCCATCCCTGCATTCGATACAAAGCGCATTCAGTGTATTTTAAAATACGCCAGTGTTGATGCAGGGGCTTGGTACTCAGTCGATTAAAAAAACAATGATTGAAATGGTATGCGTTGCGTAGAGCCTGTGCTTAGGGTGGTACAAAAAACGCACCATATTCTTATATAGATAACAACGAGCATAAGAATAATATTCAACGTCGTATTTTCTATTCAATATTAAAAAACGGTCACAATAATAATGCTAAATAATATTTACACTGCGCTGGAGCGAGTAGGCCTTAGTGCGCATAAACGAGCCATTCAAATTCAGTTTTCCAATCCTTACTTGAACCAACAGGTATTGTTACAACGTATTGATGGTCAGCATGGGATTAATCAAGGTCTGAGTGCTGAGCTGATTTGCTTGTCTATGGATGCGACCATGGCGCTAAAACAATTTATTGGTAGCCAAGTTGCAGTCGACACCATCACCGACCGAGGTCAATTGCTTCGTTGCAGCGGCATTATTACCCATGCTGCGGTTGGTGGCTCAGATGGTGCTTTGACCTTATATAAACTGCAACTCAATGATCCAACCTATTTATGGCAACAACGCCGTAACAGCCGTGTTTTTATGGGCAAGTCAGCTACGGAAGTCATAGAAATTGTATTTCGTGAGTGGCAACAACGTAGTGCGCTCTTTGCAACTAGCCTAACCTTAGATTTGAGCGGAATACAAAAAGATTATGATGTTCGCCCATTCATCATGCAGTCCAATGAAACGGATTATGATTTTCTAACGCGACTCATGCGCCAAGAGGGCATTAATTGGTTAATCGATGAAGCTCAATTAAATCTAGATGCTAGAGCTGAAACGATTCAAGCGCAGAAACTCCGCCTAATCGATGACAATAGCCAGTATAAAGCTCTAGCCCGTCGTCGTATTCGTTTCCAGCGTAGCAGTGCAACCGAAAGGCAAGACAGTATCACGAGCTTTGTGGGCAATCGAAGCCTACAATCGACTGCAGTGCATATGCAGCGGTGGCAGGCCGATGCTTTGGAGCAAGAACAAGGTGCGGGAAGTGTACTCAGTAAGCACAAGCATAGTGATCACTACAACAATACTGGTTTAGGCTTGGAGAGTGCTTGGCACTTAAGCCCAGCATGGATGCAGGATCTGCATGGAGAAGATCAGGCCACCGCATCGGGTAACAGTCAAATCGAGAGATTTAATCAGAACATGTCGAGTTACTTCGATGGCCAAGCCAAGCAATTTACTGCTCACTCCACGGTGCGTGATACTCAAGTTGGTTATTGGTTTGAACTCAGTGGGCATGCTGAAATAGACACTCATTCTGGAAGTGATCAAGAATTTCTCATCACTTCAAAATCTTTTTATCAGCAGAACAATCTACCGAAAGACCTCAATGATCAAGTGCAAAGCTTACTCGATCAAAGCCAATGGCAGCTTAAAAATAACGGCAGCAATCAAGAGCGCCAAGCCAATACACTGACTTTACAGCGTCGTCAAATAACGATTGTCCCTGAATATAACCCACTGGATCATCGACCTGCTGCACATCCACAGCGGGCTAAGGTGGTTGGATCAAGTGGTGAAGAAATCCATGTGGATGAATGGGGACGGATTAAGCTGAGGTTCTTGTTTACCCGACCCGATGACCATGCGCATGATGGGGGAGCAGGATCAAATGATAATGACAGTGACTCGGCATGGGTCGATGTACTGACGCCGTGGGCGGGTGAAGGTTATGGAGCACGCTTCTTGCCACGCATTGGTGAGATCGTCGTGGTTGACTTCTTTGATGGCAATATCGACCGTCCCTTTGTCATCGGTCGCATCCATGAAGCGCAGCGCCTGCCTACTCAATTTGATATCAAAGGGCAGCTACCTGAAACCAAAAAACTCAGTGGTATCCGATCTAAAGAAGTCGGTGGTGAGGGCTTTGGTCAATTACGATTTGATGATACGACGGGGCAGATCAGCAGCCAATTGCAAAGTAGTCATCGCTCAACCCAGTTGAATCTAGGCAATCTCAGCCACCCCAAAGTCAAGCCAGAAAGTGAAGGTCGCGGTGAGGGTTTTGAACTCAGAACGGATCACTCAGGAGCGGTACGAGCAGGACAGGGCTTGCAACTCTCAACCTATAGCCAAGATCAGGCTAATGGTGAGCATTTGGAGGCCAATGCTGCACAACAACAATTGGAATCGAATTTAAATCATGCCAAAGCGTTGAGTGAAGTGGCGAAGAATCAGCAAACTGATCCATTAGAGGCACTAGACCAGTTGCAAGGCTTTATTAAAACCTTAGAACAGACAGACCCAAAGAAGGCAGCAGAATTCAAATCAGCAATAATGTTGTTGGCAGCACCTCATTCAATTGCATTCAGTAGTCATGAAGATATTCACCTTTGTGCAGAAGGCCAAATCAATCACAGTGCAGGAGAGAGCATTAATATCAGTACTCAGAAAAACTGGATTGCACATGCCAGTGACAAGATCAGTTTATTTGCTGCACAAAAAGGCATTGGTATGATTGCGGCAAAAGAAAAAGTTGAGGTGGTCGCTCAAGGTAATGCAATGGATCTTATCGCTAGACAAGGGATTCAGATTATCTCTACCGAAGACAGCATTTATATAAGCAGCCCCAAAGAAATTTGTTTTAAAGCAGCTGGATCAGAATTAAAGCTAAATAGTTCCGGAGTATTTTCTACTACCAATCGGGTATTTGAATCTAAGGCGGGGCAGCATGTGTTTTTAGGCGGCGAGAAGATAAGCCCAGTATTGCCCATATTACCGATTGCAGATATTCCTGAAAAAGAAATTCCTAAAATCCGTTCAACGTACGCACATGATCAGCTTAAATTTTTAGCAGAACAATTCGAAGGACATACTTTTGCTTCAATTGTTCAACCTATTTTTGGTTATGACATTCCGCATAGTTTATATGAACAGCTAAGAGAGAACTTAATCAATGGACAGGTTCCCTCGCCAAAATTAGAAGTGAGGTCAAAAAAAATAAAAGGACATGTTGCAGCATTTGATTTAAAAGAAGGAAAAATATTAGTTGCAGCAGATTTAGTACTCAATGCGCATCATAATGAAAATTATAATCAAATGCTCTATATCGCCTTATTAGAAGAGTACGGACATTATATCGATTGGTTACTCAGGCTGAGTGGTCAATATAGTTTAAAAAATAGTTATTATTATCATATTGTTGCAATGGGAGACACATTGGATGATCTCGCAACATTTTATAAAACAACGATAGATGCAATAAAAAAATTAAATCAGTTTGATGATTCTTATTTGGTTCTGTCAGATTATATCAAGATCCCGTGTGAACTCACTAAACTTGAGCCAGATGGGTATATGGATGAAGGTTCTATATTTGCACAACACATGGCAAATCTAGACTCAGATCTCCAAAAGCCAAAATATTCATTGGAATTTTTTGATCATGTCCATTCTAAAACGCACATTCAAGAACTACTTTATGCAGATGTAGAAAGTAGTAGATACACTGGAAAATTAAAAATTGAGTATAAAAGTGGTAAGGAAGCTGCTGATCTATATGCGAGTTTTATGGATCATATCGAGGACAATGATGGTGAGTTTGAGTTTTTTGGTGCAGGAGAGGGCACTTATACAGACCAAGGCACCCGTGGTAAAGTTGGAAACGATGGTAAGTATATATTAGAGGAAGATAATCACAGCGGTGTCAGAGAAAGTCATGGGCATGAATCAATCATTTTGACGGCACTAGGAAGAAAGCGGAAGGGGGGGGGATTATTACCTAATGGTCAAGTCATGGGAATCTATGCTGGAAATTGGCTGAGGGATCATTCGCAAATTATTGTACCTGCAGTACTCAATTTCGCAGTTGATATACGAATTGAGGGGGAAATACAGGTGGTCTATCCAAATCGTGATTTCCTCTCTAGAGTATTGGCAATACTGGCATATGATTATTTTTTTGATGACTTTTTTGCACATGAGCTATTAGATAAAAAAGACAGCTTAAAAGTAAATTTAGGTAAGCAACAACCCTTGTTGGAGTGGATCAAAAAAGAGGCACAATCTGTAACACGTTTTGATCACCTCCCTAAGGATAAACAACGGCGTTATAAAGCAATGGCCTTGATTGTTTATGATTCAGATAAAGCCATGCCATTACAACTGTTCACGGATTTATGGCGTATAGGTTCTGGAAAAGGTAAAGATATTGTAGGTGTATATAAACCACAGGAACATATAGATAACCCACAGTCAGAAATAGATGCGCGTAAGTCAGCTAAAGATCTGCGGTATGTGGACTTTAAAGACTTTAATCCAGCACCTAATCAAAAAAGTCATAAAACCAATCTTGATGCCAAATCACCGCATTATAATTTAAAGAATTATATCGCTGATAGTACACCTGAGAATGCTGGGGATAGTGCATTTCCAACGGCTTTGGAGTATTTGTTGGGACAATTAGATGTGAGTATGTCTGGCTCTATGACGTCATTTAGGGCGTTAAGAGCATTGGGAAATGCTTTTCATGTATTAGAAGATTTTTTTGCACACACTAATTTTACTGAAGTGGCCTTAATTAAAAATGGTTATATGGTCAATGACCACGTGCAAAATCCCTATAAGGACTATAAGCAGATCCCGATTGTTTCTGGAAGTTTTGGCTTTTGGGATACAGTTGCGAGTATTGGTCCAAAAATTGGTGAAATGATTGATCCTGTTAAAGGTCTGAAAGAGTACAAAGGATTACTATATGGGGAAAGACGGCTTGAGGATTTACTCATTCAGGCTGCCGTGAGTTGGTTGGATATTCCGAAAATAACCAACGTGTGGAACACTTATTTATCCATGCGTGATGGTTTGGCAGGTCTGAATGAAACCGCATATCTAGACAAAGTAAATGAAATAGGAAAATTTTTAGCAACTTCACGGACATTAGCGGCGATTGTTAAACCCATTTTTAGTTTTTTACTTCAGTTTGCAGGTTCCAGCGCATTTAAGCACAGTCCATATATTATTAAGTTGGTGCAAAACAAGGGTAATTATGGTGAAAACCCAACCCACACCCAACTCGCTAAAGATGACCAACATAATGATCTGCATCTTTTAGCTGCGACATTGGCGATCAAGGCCGTCGAAAGTGTTGGGCAGCGTTGGATAGCATGTCGAGCGAGTCCAACAGCCGCCAATAAGCTTGCAGTCAAGGAAGCGGCGAAAAAATACTTTGTGCATCCGAGTAAAACAACATGGATGGATGCAGATGTGCGTGAGTGGGCGAAAGCAAATCCTACGGCGATTAAAAACTCAAAATAAAGGAAGAAAAATGAATAAAATCTTACTATCTATAGTAATCATTACATTAACCGCTTGTTCAAATGCAGAGCAAAACCCAATACCGGTGGTAGAAAAAAAACTCAATGCCCAACATCAGGTAAAGGTAGATGGTTGTGAGATTAGTTATAACAATAAAGCGATCGATTTTAATCA
>NZ_SLVJ01000008.1:0-80590 GCF_004345325.1 Acinetobacter calcoaceticus | reverse complement strand
GAATGCAAAAGTGGCCAAAAGGGTCAGTTATTTGATGTCAATATAACCACCAGTTTTAATCAACCAGAAATCATTGATGGGCTTAATTTCTTTGTAATGCTTACTCAAGATATTCCTGCGGATGTAAGTCTACGGCAGGAGTATGAGCTATGTGATGGTATGGAAAAGGATGACATTATCTATGGAAAGTATTGTATTGGTATAAGAAAACAATATCAGGAGAAATTTGGGACTTCAAAATAGTGAATTTAGTTTAACGGGCTAAAATAATATTGATATTAGCCATGATTTATACCCCAAAGCCATCCAACCCTAACTCACCGTCGCAATATTTGGCTTTAAGCGCAAGGTGGTATAAGGGCTTGGGTCGACTAGGGTCTGTTGCTGCAACATCAACTGTCTAAGCAGTCGTGCTGAAGCAGGGCCCATACACAAGCCATTACGATAATGGCCAAAGTTCGCCCAAAGATTTTTTAAATCAGGCATTTTTCCAATATAGGGGATGCCATCTGGTGAACTGGGTCTGAGCCCCGCCCATTGTTGTACTATCGGAAATTGTGCCAACTCTGGAACCATTTTCAAACTGGCTTTTAAAATATCAGCACTCACTTTTTGATCTGGCGTGGTATTAAATCCGCATTCACGCACACTCGAGCCACAGACCACATGCCCATCTCTACGCGGAATCAGATACATCACTTGATTCATACACATAGTCGGCAGCCAATTTTTTGGCGTTTTAAATAACAACATCTGACCCTGTACGGGTGCTACAGGAATCTCAAGTTGTAATTGTTGTTGCCATTGCGCAGACCAAGCGCCTGTTGCCATCACAAATTGATCAGCATGATAGGCCCGTCCATCTGTCGTGTGAATGGCATTTACGTGATCGCCTTGAATGGAAAACTTCACGATCTGCTGATGCGAATGGAATGTAACTTTGGGGTGCTGTTGCAGATAGACAATCAATGACTTGAGTAGGCGGGGATTGCGGATATTGGACAAGTGCGGAAAATGTATGGCCTGATTAAAGTCACTCGATAGGCGAGGATTGAGCCGTTTTAAGCGGGTGTTTGCCACATATTCACAATGTTGCATTGGCTCAGCATGTTGCTGTTTATAGTTCAGACCCAGCTCAAAATCATCTTGATCAAAAATCAACATACCCGTGTCATGAATCTGAAAATCAATGGCTGTGTGCGGCAGTAGTTGTTGATTCCATTGCTGATAATAGGCTTTGCCGAATTGCGCCAGTTGATTGACTGCGGGGGCATAGCGCCAAGGATACATCGGAGAGAGTATGCCGCCACCCGCCCAAGAAGCGGCTTGACCTGCTTGTTGTTGATCAAAAATGCTGACAGTACAGCCCTGTTCTACAAGTTCTAAAGCAGACAATAAACCACTGACGCCTGCTCCAATCACGGCGATCTGCATGATGCGCGTACTCTTAAATCTGGAGGAGATGGAGTTAAATCAATAAGCTTGGGCACTGAAAGAGAAAGCGACTCATCAAAGAATGAGCGTATGCAGGGCCCATCGTTGAGTGTAATCGAGAAAGGTGGGTGAATTAGATATCGCGCGTATACAACCGCGCGAAATCTATTCGTTCATCAGGGATTAGCGCATTTCTTTGAGTTTACGCGCCGCATGTTCAGCATAGTAAGTCCAGATGCCATCGGCACCGGCACGGCGGAAGCAGAGTAGAGATTCCATGATCACATCTTCAGACATCCAACCATTTTGCACCGCAGCAGCCAACATGGCATATTCACCACTGACTTGATATACAAAAGTGGGCACACCAAAGGTGTCTTTGACTTCACGCACGATATCCAGATAAGGCATACCCGGTTTGACGATCACCATGTCGGCACCTTCTTGGATATCCAAGGCGATTTCATGCAAGGCTTCAGCTCGATTACCGATATCCATTTGATAGCTATATTTATTGCCACCTTTTAAGTTGCTGGCTGAACCGACTGCATCACGGAAAGGGCCGTAAAAACTAGAGGCGTATTTGGCAGAGTAGGCCATGATACTGGTGTCAATAAAGCCGTTGGCCTCTAAGGCTTGACGTACAGCGCCCACACGGCCATCCATCATATCGCTCGGTGCAAACACATCCGCACCGGCTTCGGCATGACTTAATGCCTGTTGAATCAGGCAGTCCACGGTTTCATCATTGAGCACATAACCATGCTCATCGAGAATGCCATCTTGACCATGAGTGGTATAGGGATCAAGCGCACCATCGGTAATTAAAACCATGTCTGGTAATTCTTTTTTTATTAATCGTAGGGTATTTTGTACGACACCATCCGCGCGCCAAGCAGCTTCAGCTGTTAAACTCTTGTCTTGTTGCGGGGTGACGGGGAATAATGCAAGTTTAGTGACCCCAAGCGCCATCAAGCTTTCTGCTTTCTTCAGTAGTAAGTCCGCAGATAAACGCTGTACGTTCGGCATACTTGGAATATCTTGGCTTTGATTTTGTCCAGGCAACACAAAGACAGGATAAATCAAGTGATCAGCCAAGAGATGGGTCTCTCTCACCATGGCTCTGAGTTGGTCATTCTTACGAATACGGCGCATACGCGTGGCTGGAAAAGCGGGACGATTGAACGTGTAAGTCATAACAATCTCAATGTTCGGTATTAAACTTGCCGATATTGTAGCCCCCTAAATCAATTATTTGTGAAAAAGCCCATTGTTTTTTCACTGTTTAGCTAATTTGAGTATTTTATGAGCGAATCGCAAAAGAAATGGACGGGCAATTTGCACCTTGGCGCTAAGGCCAATTTAGATGTGGTGCTCAACCAATTGACCCAAGCATTTAATACCTCTCCCTACTTTGCTCATAATACGATGCTAATGCGTGTCGTGAATGGCGAAATCGAAGGTTATATTGAAATGCAACCGTGTCTGATCGGGAATGTGGCATTTCAAATTTTACATGGTGGTGTGGCAGCGACCTTACTAGACAGTATCGGTGGCATAGTGGCGATGGCTGAACTGTACCAACGGGCTGAACCTGAGGCGATCCCTGAGACGTTAAAGAAAGTTTCAAGATTGGCGACTGTGGATATGCGCGTGGACTATTTATCCCCTGGGCGTGGGCAGCATTTTATCGCCAAGGCAGAGACGCTGCGCTTAGGCCGCAAGGGTTGTACCATGCGTATGACCATGGTCAATGATGAAGGCAAAGCCATCGCGACGGCGATAGCCTCCTATGCTTACTAAGTTTAAGCGCTGATTTAAGACTTGATCGTTGAAGCAACAAGTGTAGACAAAACTCATTTTACTTATGTCACTGGGTTTTGTCTTATTTCAACTAACTTGTTATTCATGTTGATAATTTTAACAATAACCAATAATTAACAATTTTATTCTCGTATGCTGATTTTTGGCTGTAGAATTAATTCGCTCGATTTTAATAATAATGATTCAAGCACCTAGATGTACAACAATCAAAGTACACCTCACTTTATCCCTTGCAGTATGCAGGGATGTGCGACTTTGAACATCTGCCTGTGCATGGATTTGAATCAAAAATAAAAATAGGAAGATGCGATGTCAGATGCCCCAAACAATCATGCCGCAGACAATCGATCAGATTATCCAAATGATCAGCCAGATCAACTCTCAACACTGCAAATCAAACGTAAAAAATGGCTCAGTATCGTGGGCTTAATCATCGCCACCATTGCTGTGCTGTATCTGATTTGGTCCCTGATTTTCAGTGGATCAGTCAATACCGACAATGCCTATGTCGGTGCTGAAACTGCAGAAATTACCTCGATGGTGACGGGTCAAGTGGCTGCAGTACAGGTGAGTGATACCCAGCAAGTGAAAAAAGGTCAGCTCTTGGTTCAGATCGATCCGCAAGATGCCAAGATTGCATTGGCCCAAGCGGTGGCTGAACTGGGCAAAGCGCAACGCCTCTATACCCAAAGTTCGGCCAATAGTAGTGCTTTAAATTCGCAAATCTTGGTCAGTAGCGATGACATCAATAGTGCCAAAGCCCAAGTGGCACAGGCCGAAGTCAATGTCAGTCGTATACAGCAAGAGTTAAATCGTCGTATGACTTTGGATGCATCGGGTGCCATTTCCAAAGAAGAATTAGCCACAGCGCAAAGTGCTTTTCAAACGGCAAAAGCCAATTTAGATGTTGCAAAGGCAGTCTTGGCACAAGCGGAGTCCAAGCGTAGTGCAGCCAAGAGTAATCTTGCTGCCAATGAAGCCATGATCAAAGGTACCAGTCAATCCAATACCCCAGATGTGCTGGTGGCACAGGCGCGAGTCGAACAGGCACAATTGGATCTGCAACGTACTGAAATACGTGCACCATTTGATGGTGTGGTGGCTCGGCGAAGCATTCAGGTGGGGCAACGGGTGTCTCCAGGTGCCTCGATGATGGTCATCGTGCCGATCTCACAACTCTATGTGGATGCGAACTTTAAAGAGAGCCAACTTGAAGAGGTGCGTGTCGGGCAAACTGCGACATTAACCTCGGATCTGTATGGTAACAACGTTGAATATCGCGGTACGGTGGTGGGTTTTTCAGGTGGAACAGGGGCGGCATTTGCCCTGATCCCTGCCCAGAATGCGACTGGAAACTGGATCAAAGTGGTACAACGTTTACCTGTACGGATCAAACTTGATCCCAAGCAATTGGCCACGCACCCATTAAGGGTCGGTTTATCGATGGATGTTACGATCGACTTGAATTCGAAGTAATTGCTTATGAATAATCTAGCGATCTATAACGAGTTTAAAGGGACGAAACTATTTTTAGCCGCATTTGTACTGGCCTTGGCAAACTTCATGGTGGTCTTGGATATGACCATCGCCAATGTTTCAGTGCCGCATATTACCGGGAGTTTGGCCGTATCTAGTTCGCAAGGGACTTGGGTGATTACCTCCTATGCTGTTGCTGAAGCGATCTGTGTACCACTGACGGGTTGGTTGGCGGCACGCTTTGGTCCAGTACGGGTATTTAGTGCTTGCTTGATTGGATTCACGGTATTTTCAATCTTGTGTGGTTTATCCAATAGTCTAGCCATGTTGGTCATCTGCCGAATCGGGCAGGGTTTATTTGGTGGGCCGATCATGCCATTGAGCCAAACCTTGATGATGCGGATCTTTCCACCAGAAAAACATGCTCAAGCCATGGGCATTTGGGCCATGACCACCGTGGTGGGGCCGATCTTGGGCCCGATCTTAGGCGGGGTCATAAGCGACAATTTATCTTGGCATTGGATATTCTTTATCAATATTCCGGTTGGTATCGTCTGTGCTGTTGCAGCGTTGCGCTTACTCAAATCTGCTGAAACGAGCATTAGTCGTGTAAAAATCGACAGCATTGGACTGGGATTGTTGATTATCTGGATCGCGTCCTTACAACTGATTCTGGATCTGGGTCATGACCATGATTGGTTTAATAGTAATTTAATCATCATTTTAGCGATTGTTGCTGTGATTGGATTTGTGTTGTTTGTCATCTGGGAAAGTACGGAACAGCATCCAGTGGTCAATATCAAAATCTTTCGGCATCGTGGCTTTACAGTCGCCACGCTGTGTCTGGCGCTGGCCTTTGGGGCTTTTTTTGGCAGCATCGTATTGATACCGCAATGGTTACAGATCAATTTGGGCTATACCGCGACCTGGGCGGGGTACCTAACCGCAACCATGGGCTTTGGCAGTCTGACCATGTCACCGATCGTGGCCAAATTAACCACCAAATACGATCAACGTGCGTTGGCCTGCTTTGGATTGGTGATGTTGGCTGGAGTGACGTTGATGCGAGCATTTTGGACCAGCAATGCTGACTTTATGGCCTTGGCTTGGCCACAAATCCTACAGGGTTTCGCTGTGCCATTTTTCTTTATTCCCTTGACCAATTTGGCTTTAAGCGCGGTTGATCTGGATGAGTTTGCCTCTGCTGCAGGCTTGATGAATTTTTTAAGAACCATGGCCGGGGCAATCGGTGCCTCGCTTGCGGTCACCTTATGGGATGACTTTGCCAAAGTCTCGCGTAGTGAAATGGTCACAACGATGAATGTCGCTGATAGCCAACAAAAATTAATTGCCAGTGGCTTAGACGCTGAAACTGCTTTGGGCATCATCTCAAGTATTGTGGATAAAGAAGCGCTCACCTTGTCAGTCAATCATGTCTTTATGAGTTTTGCGCTGATTTTTATTATTGCAGCGATGATGATCTGGTTGAGCCCACGTTCAAAAAGATCGCTTGGACTCGACCAGATGCATTAATTTAAGCGTTCTGTTTTAGCTCACTGATCTAGCACTGAGACATTTGGTGCTTAGTTTTGAGGTTCAGATCGGGCACGACAGAGGGCTGAAGACCATTCGCTGAGACGTGTTTGGCGTTGGTCTTCACTCATATTGGGTTCAAAGGCGCGATCAAGTTGCCAAGATTGACTGATCTCATCCTGATTTGAAAATACCCCAACCCGTAGGCCGGCCATCGCCGCTGCACCCCAAGCGGTCGACTCTAATAGTTTAGGTCTAAGCACAGGAACATTGAGCAAATCTGCTTGGAATTGCATTAACATCGCGTTTTGACTGGCACCCCCATCGACTCTTAATTCTTTGAGTGGGCTGCTAATGTCAGACTGCATCGCTGTGAGCACATCAGAAACTTGAAAGGCAATCGATTCGAGTGCTGCCCGGGCTATATGGGCCTTGTTGGTGCCGCGTGACATGCCACAGAGCAAGGCTCGCGCTTCACTGTCCCAGTGCGGTGCGCCTAAACCAGTAAAGGCAGGCACTAAAACCACACCGTCAGTATTTGGGACTTGGCAAGCGAGTTTTTCTACTTCGGCACTGTCTTTAATAATCCCGAGACCATCTCTGAGCCACTGCACAATGGCACCTGCCATAAACACACTGCCTTCGAGCGCATAGCGTTGCTGTTGCTTACACTGCCAAGCCAAGGTGGTGAGTAATTGGTTCTGACTATATTGGATCTGATCGCCAGTGTTAAACAACATAAAGCAGCCCGTACCATAAGTGTTTTTGGCGGTGCCTGCTTCAAAACATGATTGACCAAAGAGTGCAGCTTGCTGATCCCCTAAGATGCCAGTGATTGGAATGGTTGCACCGAGTAGACCTGTCGCAGTATCTGCAATATAGGCATCTGAGGCAATGATTTGCGGTAAGACTGAGGCGGGGATCTGAAACAGATCCAAGAGCTGTTCATCCCAAGTTTGGGTCTCTAAGTTCATTAACATGGTTCTAGAGGCATTACTCATCTCAATCACATGTTGTGAACCTTGGGTGAGGTTCCAGATCAACCAACTGTCAATGGTGCCAAAGGCCACATGACCTTGCTGTGCCAGCGCACTTAACCCTTCGACATGCTCAAGTAACCAGACCAATTTCCCAGCACTAAAATACGGATCTATACGCAATCCGGTTTTTTTATGGATCAGTTGTTGATGCTGTTGTTCGAGCAGTTGGTTACACCATTGCGTGGCACGCCGATCTTGCCACACGATAGCAGGGGCGAGCGGACGACCATTACGTTTGTCCCAAACCACGGTGGTTTCACGTTGGTTGGTTAAGCCGATGGCACGGATATCTTTGGCGAGTATGCGTGCCGATGCCATGGCTTGTTGCACCACTGCGATTTGCGTGGTCCATATTTCTTGGGCATCTTGTTCCACCCAGCCTGAATGTGGGGTGCGAATGTGAATTTCTCTTTGAGCTGTAGCGTGAACCTTTCCATGTTCATCAAAAATGATCGCTCTACTCGAGGTGGTTCCTTGATCAAGTGCAAGTAAATAGCTCATATCTTGTTATTGGGCAGTGAGAAAACAGAGATATTAGCGCATTTAACCGCCGAATCGAATCTATTCCAGGATTGTTGGTGAAAAACTATCGTATTATTCTACAAATCTGTTAGTATAGCCGAGTACCTATTGGGGATGTTTTTGGCTTCGACGCTGATGATGAAGCTTATAGATGCATGCCGAGAGCGCATTTCCTCTCGTAAATCAAATTTGCATTTTTTTAGTCGCAAACGACGAATCTTACGCTCTAGCTGCCTAAGGGCAGCTTGTCCGACTCACTGAATACTTGTGGTTAGTGAATCCGACTGAAGCGCACGCACACAAGTCCGTGTAAAGTCAAGCCTTGGGGCTTTATACCAAACTAAGAGGATCGCGCTTTGTACCCTGTTCGTCGGGTCACAAAGGGTTAAAATAATTGACGATATCTAAGCATGTAGTATTCTCGAGTGTAGTGTTGGCGGACGCGGGTTCAACTCCCGCCATCTCCACCAAATTCTAATTCAGTGCAATACGACTGAATGTAATAAAGCCTTAAGTCTTAATGATTTAGGGCTTTTTTATTGCCTTGTTGATCCGACCTGATCTGACCTCATTTTTGCTTCTCTGGGTAAAAATTGGGACAATTTGACCCACGAAATGGGTATTGGGTACGGAGATAATTTAAATGGCACTTACTGATATAGAATGTAAAAAAGCGCAACCTCAAGATAAGCCGTACCGTTTATCGGATGCGAATGGCTTATCTTTGCAGATCAACACAAATGGCAAAAAATACTGGAACCTTCGATTTACAGCTCAAGGGCAGCGCCGATCAGAGTCAATTGGAAAGTATCCAGAGATTGGACTGAAGAAAGCACGTGAGTTAGCCTACGAGCTTAAAATCAGAATGACTAAATTGGATGTAATTCAAGAATTACAACCATTGTTTAGAGACGTTGCTGAAGATTGGTTCGACAATCAAAGAGAAACATGGTCAACAAAGCATATAGCCAATGTGCGGGCTTCCTTGGATGAGTTGAATCTAACTTTGGGTGCTATGCGTATTGATCAAGTTGTTGCAACAGAAATTCTGCAAAATATTAAAAAGATTGAAGCGCGTGGATCTCTTGAGATTGCCAAGCGGACTTTGTCACGCTGCGGCATGGTGATGAAATATACGATAGCCCATGGGTATCGGCTTGATAATCCAGCAGCAGATTTGGTCTATGCACTTAAATCTAAAAAGGTACAGAACCTTTCTTCTCTGTCAGTACAGGAAATGCCTCAATTCTTGGTCAAAGTAAGAGCCTATCCGAGCGATGCGCAAACGCAGCACGCCATCATGCTGACTGGAGTGCGTGTTAGTGAGTTGTTGCAGGCGAGATGGGTGTAATTGCACCAAGCGATCCAAACGGCCAAAGAGATTGATCAGAAGGGTAAAGCAGCAGGTTTTACTCAGGTGGCCTTGGATCAAGCTGCTAAGCAGGGCTTTGCCAATGCACGATTTGAACTCAATAGTGATGGGGCGTAGATGTGGTGGATGAGTTTTATCATGAAGATGGTGGAGCAGGAGGTGTCGATCAGGAACATGCATTTAATGATATTCAGCGGGAGTTGCAGCAGTCGGCTTAAGTGGTGAATTAGCCTTAGATCAAGCGAAGTGAGATTGGAAAATAAATTTTTACACAGCTGCTCTATCATTTGATTGAATCCAGCTCGCATCAATGAATTGGAGAGAACTCATGCATGTGCTCGTAGGCCAAACCTTTCAAATGAACCAATTAATTAACATTAAACAAGGCGTCGAGTTTACAGGTGTCTGTCGTTCGAGCATCTATGAAATGATGGATGAATTTTCACCTTATTACGATCCGACTTATCCAAAGAAAGTGACGATTACTACGAAGCTTATCGGCTGGTCAGCTTGGGAAATCAATCAATGGATTGAGGACAAGCGAGCGAGTCAGTGGGAGCAGGAGCTCCATTTTTTTTAATTATTCCAGTTACTTAAATGTTTATGGAATGTTATGCTTAATAAAATGGTAGCTTTTAAAACATCGTAATAAAATTCAGGCGGAAAGGGAAGTAAATAAACCTGTGAAGAAAACACGTAAAAAGTCGGAAGCTTAAATATCAAATGCCCTTAGGAGTAGGCATTTTTGAACCGCACCAAAGGTACCTGGTTAAGTGCAACTTTATTTGAGCTATTTGTCATCGGCTCAAATATTAATTTTAAAAGTAACATTCTTAATATTAAAGCGATGAGCATTTTAATATTTGAAATTCGAGTCTTTTAATGATGTATAGTAAAAATTTTAGCCCTAGACAATACTTAGAGAAGATATTAACAACGAGAGGATTAACCTCTGCTGACGGACGTGTACTTTATAAATATCAATTATCATTTGTAGAATTTAAAGAAATTGAAAATATTCTTAGAAAAAGTTTCACTTTTCAAAATATTCATCGTATAGGTGATGAATGGGCTAGACTGTTTACGCTATATACAGCTGAATGGTTTAGACGTGAATACACTGCAAAATGGACATGGGACCCTATTTTGACAGCATTAAATATTGTTGATTTGCCTGTAAATACTAGAAATGAAATCGTAGTGAAAGGATTACGATATTGGAAACGTCCAATTATTAAATATAGCAAAGCCAATAATTACTTAGGTTCGATCTTTAAAGAAGGGGGATTCCCTTTACGCTTGCTAAAAGATGATGGCAATCGCTATATTGCGATTTTCCAAAAAGTAACCTCACTGTATTTAGACAATAAAGCTCATGTGGACGTGTTGAGAGCCGAGATTCAACAAGAATTAAAGACTCTGCCACAAGCCTTTGAACATGATGAAACATTAGCTTTGGTTTTTGATATTGTAGAGTTAATTATCGAAAAAGTGGAAATTTGTCAGTTGTCTCCACAGCAAGATCCAATTGTAACTTTAGACCAGCAATCTAAGCATTGGCGTAATGAGTTCCCATTGCCTATGGATGAAGATCAAATGATCGTAGATGATTTCTTAAGAATTTTATTTAAGTCTACCTCTGAAGAAATATCTAAACTTCATCAATTACGCCAAGCGTTAAAATGTAGTCATAGCCTATCTGAAAACTTTAAATATTTATTTAGTACAATTTATTTGCCAGAAGAACTTTCATTTACGTTAAATGATGATGTCGAGTTACGCCGCACACGTGGTCATTTGGTCATTAAAGAAGGTTTGAATAATAAAAGCCAATTTTTATGTACGACCTATCTTTCGCAACAAAATAATAAAGTCATTGCAGAAATTAATAGAGGTTTTTCAAAAGACCTTCTTCGTCAATCTCACAACGAAGCTTTATATCTGTGTTTAGAAGTGGATGGAGTGGTACTTGGTAATATTGAATTAGATGATACCGCCATTGATTTTGAAACCTTACCAGTGGCTTTTGAAATACAAGAAAACCCCAAATATATTGCTCAAGGTGCTTTAAAAACTAAAACATCTGAAATCTTGATTAGCCTGCCTACTGGGGCAAGGTTTATAAATACAGAATCAGTAGAAGTCCCGCAATTTGTAGGTCAGTTTTTAACATTTAAGTTTTATAGAATTAGAGAGCAGCAAAGAATCCTGACGCAAGATGATGATCAAATCTTCATCAAATGTGGGCATTCTGACATTGAATTTGAAAAGTTACTGTTTAAAAAAAATAATATCAGCACATTAGATACCATCCCAAGTATAGCATTTACAGGTAAGCCAATATTAAAGACTTATGGTGCACATGCTTTGTTTCGTGGTAAAGAGAATATAGAGAATATCCCTTTGCATCTGCTTTTAGGGCAGCAAATGTTGACTTTAAAAAATAGGCAAGGTGAAAGCCTATTTAAAAAGAAAGTGGTTATTTTACCACAACATTTTAAGGTCATGGTGCAAGCAGGTACCACACTAGATCAAGCCATACTTTATATTGAGTCGGATGCGGAAATTCACATTGAAGTCTTGAATCCTTGTTCAAGTTTAGAATATGAAAAGACAGGAATATCATATAAGTGCGATGTGCAATGTGCTGTTGTGCCATTAGCATTAAATTTAAAAGTAACTTTCAAGTTTGGTGGAGAGTGTTTTTTTTCAGTTCCTTTTCCTGCAAGAGGATTAAAACTAATTAATGAGCATAAAGAAGTAACATCAAAAGACTTAGTGGTTCATGACCTATTGAATACCGAACTTAAAGTCTATTCCTATGATCGACCGGCCAAACTGTGTTTTGATATTTTTTTAAAAACAAAAAAAAATCAGAGTCATGACTTACCTTTTTATCGTAAGAAAATTAAGGTTAAACAAGGTATTTCTTCTATTAATTTATATGAGTTTGTAGAGGATGTGAAAGGTGTATTGGGTTTAGATGATGATTTAGACAGTTATGTCGAATGTACAATGAGATACCATCACAGCGAAAAAAGATGGAATATTCGGCATTATGCACAACACCTCAACTGGGGTAAAAATATTAAGGCGTACTATAATGAAAATGGGCTTCTATCTTTTAAACCGAAAGTAATGTCATTGGTACAGCCACAGGTAATACCACTAGATTTAATTGAAAAAAATGAATGGATAGGGCCAGTTTTTCAAATCCCTAATTTGGATATGAGTCTTGCACCTTATTTATTAATTCCTGCTAAAGACTCCACATTGTTTAGAGCAAAACTTATTCCAGATTTCGATTACCCTGAAGATACTGATTTAGATGCTTTAACTGTGGCAACCCGTGCTTTTGGTCAGAATAAGCAATCAATTAAGCATTTTATTGAGTCGGTAAACTATGAAGGTAATGAGGAGTTTTGGGATCATGTAAAAGCTTTACTGCATCATTATGACCATTTACCTTTAAATACATTTGAAGTTTTAAAAGGGTTAGCTGCGAATTATGACCAATTGGCTATTGCAGTATTTAAACTTGATTTGTCGCTCGACATTTTACATCGTTTTGAAACCGAATTATCTGTACTGTGGTATTTGATACCTATTTCATCGTGGCGGAAAGCAACTTTACAAGTTATGCAATACTGGCAGAGAATATTGGGTGGTGATGGAACTTATGGCCGCGGAAAGGCAGAAAATATTTTAAAGCGATTGAAAAAATTGACGCCTTTATTGGCTGAATCTTTCCATCCATTCTATTTAGATGATCAAAGTGCATTTGGACCCGCATATAAAGGTCATTTTTTAAATGATTGTATATTCGAGGGTAAGTTCATTGGGGGGGAAGAAAACTCTGAATATCAACGCATGTTGCAACGAAATCATAGTGCGACTGAAGATCAAGAGTGGCCAAATGCACTTTCTCAGAATAGATGGATCTATTTTGACTGCATGCAGAAGCTTCCTTTTAACGCTCAATTGGCTAGTCAATGGAATAAAGATGTAGTGTATTTACCTTTTTGTTTAGCTTATATGAATGTTATGCAGAAATCTAAATTTCAACTGAGTGCCTATGAGGTACTACAGCTTAAACAAACCGTTGCATTTGATGAGCATTGGTTTAATCAAATTTTTAGTTCAGTTGTTAAATATTTAATTTTAGAAGCGATGTAAACAATGTATCAATATTTTAGTTCTTTAACTCAAGAAAGTATTCAAAAAAATAAAGAAGCAACATTGAGTGTATTAGGTATTTCACATCCAGAATTACGTGATGTTTTAGGGCAACAAATGTCCCAATTTGTGGGTGAAGATCAATCATTTCTATCTTCACCAGTGATTGAACAGATGTTTGCCTGGCAAACAGGACATCCCACATTAGATGATTTGGGGGGGGAATTACTTCATAAAAAAGTGGTTGATGCTTTAGATCACAACGAAAATGGAGCATATCGTTTTAATCGTAGCTACCAACCATATGTACATCAATTACACAGTTGGAATGCTTTGTTAAAAGATAAAAAATCTATCGTTGTTACTTCTGGAACTGGTTCAGGTAAAACAGAATGTTTTATGGTACCAATTCTGAATGATTTATATGAAGAGTTCATTCAAGCAGGACAATCCTTAACAGGTGTGCATGCGCTATTTTTATATCCATTGAATGCACTGATTAACTCACAACAAGAGCGCTTAGATGCTTGGACACGCCATTTTCCACAATCTAATGCCATTCGTTATTGTTTGTATAATGGCAATACGCCAGAGCATAAATCACAGGAAGCCGGAAAACAAAAACTACATCCTAACCAAGTGCTTACACGTGAAGAACTGAGATTAAATCCTTCTCCTATTTTGGTGACAAACGGCACCATGTTGGAATATATGATGGTGCGCCAAATGGATGCATCTATTTTGCAAAAATCCCAAGGAAAATTGCGTTGGATTGTATTAGATGAAGCACATAGTTATATGGGCTCACAAGCTGCGGAACTTGCGATGCAATTACGTCGGGTTTTACATGCCTTTGGTGTGGAAGCAAAAGACGTTCGTTTTGTAGCAACCTCTGCAACCATTGCAGGTGCAGATACAGAAGAAAAGCTAAAACAGTTCTTGTCGGAAATTTCGGGTCAAAGTACAGAGAATATTCTAGTCATTGGTGGACAGCGTGAAGTCCCTGTATTACCAATGGTTGTAGGTAATCAGCAATCGTTTAGTGAATTAGTAGCAATTGATGCAGAAAAAGGGATTTCTTATGAGCGTTATCAACGACTAGCAGGGCATCCAATTGCTTGTATTTTGAGAGAAAGTATTTGCTCACAACGCGCTTTAACTTTAGAAGATTTGTTTTACATCACTCAAGAAAAGGGTTTTCAACTTTCTCAACATGACATTTTGCAATGGTTAGATCTATTAACTTTTACAAAGCCATCTGATAAAGAGCAAGCTTTTTTAAAAGTACGGGTAAACTATTATCAGCGAGTCACACATGGCTTATGGAGTTGTATTAATGCCAAGTGCTCAAAAAAAACGGAAGATTTAAAGCATTGGGGTTTTGGTCCGGTATATGCGACACATCAAGAAAAATGTGCTTGTGGGGCTCCTGTATTGGAATTAACGTTCTGTAAAAGCTGTAAGGAACCACATTTAATAGGTTTATTAGGCAAGGAGGATATGCTGAAACAGTGGACCGTTGAAATTGAAGATGAATTTGCATTACTCCTTGATAATGAAACGGATGAACAAGAAGACACAGAAGCTAAACCGAACATCAAGAATCGTTTAGTGGTATTTTCTGTCAATGAAAATAAAGAAAAAAATTACCGTCGAGATGAACTGAATTTAGAAAATTTAAAACTTAGAGAAATCTCTAAAAACACATTGAAGGTACATTATTTTGACGCCCATAACAGCGGTGATTTAATTTTATGTAGTAATCCTGAATGTAGTACAAAGGGTTCAGAGTTTGATTTGCCATTCAAGCGTGCGATTTTAGGTGCACCTTACTATATTACACAAACTGTTCCACATCTTTTGCAATATTGTTCAGATATTAATCAGGATGACATTGATGAAGCAAGTAAAAATTATAATGATCCAGAATTTATTGACGGTGAGTTTAAAGATTTAAAGGATTGTACGCCTGCAGATATGCCAGCTAGGGGTAAGCGCTTAATTACCTTTACGGATAGTCGCCAAGGGACAGCGCGTTTATCCGTGAAGATGCAGCAAGAAGCGGAACGATCACGATTACGTGGTGCAGTGCTTAAAGTATTAATACAACATACAAAAGCACAAACAAAAAATACAGATCCGATGGAGGCAAAATTCCGTCAGCTATTAACTGAAGCTCAACAATCAGGAAACGACACTTTAATTAATCTGTTTCAAAAAGAGTTAGACAATTTAGTCAGTAATAATTCACAAGTTGCATTTCCTGAAATGCATTGGGAAGAGCTATGCCGAGAATTAGCGAAAGATTTCGATTTTAGAACAGGTATTTTACTTGCCAATCGCCATATTGCAGGTGAAGTTTTTGACGATGTAGGACCACTTAAACTTGCACAAATGTTGCTTACACGAGAGTTTTCTCGTCGACCTAAAAATGCCAATAGCTTAGAAACTTTGGGATTGGTGAAAGTTAGTTATCAAGGGTTAAAAGACTTAAATGATCTGCCGAACTATTGGAAAGAGCTTGGATTAACTATTCAGGATTGGCAGGATTTCATTAAAGTTGTTTTAGATTACTATATTCGTGAAAATACAGTAATTGATCTTGCTGATGAATGGAAACAATGGCTGGGAGGACCTGTACGACCAAAGCATGTTGTTAGTTATGAACTGCGAGATCAATTTAAGAAAAGAGAAGATGGGTCAAAGAACAATAGTGTATTGGCATGGCCACTTGCTTCCATATCTAAAAATCATCGTTTGGTGAAGCTCTTAGTGTTAGGTGCAAAATTAGATTTGAACTTGCTGGCTCATAAAAATATTGCTGATAATTGGTTAAAAAAAGCATGGCAAGTACTAAAAGCGGAATTTTTAGTTGAAGATGGTAATTCCAAATATCATCTCAGAAAGGAAAATTTGACTTTTAGTTTGCTTGATAAAGTTTTTTTATGCCCAATCACACATCGCTTAATAGATACTACTTTCAAAGGTTTTACGCCATATTTACCGATAAGTTTGCCACAAGATACTGGTAAATATAGAACTCAAGACATGGCTTTTCCAAAGTTATGGGAGTCTGATCTTGAAAATCTAACAGAACTTTATCAAGATCCAGCAGTTCAAAAGTTAAGATCATTAAATCTATGGACAGACTTATCTGATAATACAGTTTTAGGTGGTTTCTTTTATCGTACAGCAGAGCATTCTGCACAGCAGTCGGCAACATTACTGAAACAATATGAAACTTACTTTAAGGCAGGTAAAGTCAATGTTTTAAACTGCTCAACAACAATGGAAATGGGTGTTGATATTGGCGGGATATCAATAGTAGTAATGAATAATGTGCCACCCCATCCAGCCAATTATTTACAACGTACAGGGCGAGCAGGTCGTGGCAGTCAATCACGCGCGATTTCTTATACGATTTGTAAAAATAATCCACATGATCAACAGGTTTTTAATCAGCCATTATGGGCTTATAGCACAGCGATTCAGGCACCTTATGTCAGCTTTAATTCACAACGGTTGATTCAGCGCCATGTTAATGCACAGTTACTTGCTACCTTTTTAATTGAAGAGGTCGGAGATACTGATATTGATCGACCTAAACTAGATTTGAAATGGTTTTATCTTAAGAAAGAAGGACAAGTCGATTCGATTTGTGACATATTTGAAAAATGGTTAATGGGCAAAGCAGCACAACAATATCAACATGTATTGGAATTCTTGAAAAAAGGTACTGCATTAAAAGATATTGATAATGCAGAAATTATTAATAAAAGTGTGACAAAAATTCGAGAGCTCAAAACAGAGTGGTTGGAAGAATATGTAATTATTGAAAAAGAGTATCAACAAGAGCAGGTGATGAATCCTAATAGTAGCTATCTATATCGTCTAACATGTGAAAAATATCGCTTAACACAAGCATATTTATTGTCTGAATTGGCAATGCGTAATTTTTTACCAAGCTACGGTTTTCCAACTGATGTAATTACTTTTGATAATACCAATAAGCTAGAGAAAGATCGTTGGGTCAAACGCTCAAAAAAACTAAAAGAGATGGTTTTGGAAAGTCGTATTGATCGAGAAGATAACTTAACTAGAATTAAAGGCTTACCTAGTCGGAATATTGCTATTGCAATTCGGGAATATGCCCCAGGTGCAGAAGTAATTGTCGATGGTCGAGTCTACATATCTAAAGGGATATCACTTGCATGGCAAAATATTCATAATGAGCATGATAAAAAACCACAAAAATTTGATCATGCCTGGATGTGTAATCATTGTGGGCAGACAGGTTTAACTTCTGGTGTTTTATCGAATGAAGATAAGTTGACCTGTACGAATATAGCGTGTGGGGAAACGATTACTGATACTAAAAAGGTATTACGTCCGAATGGTTTTAGTGTCGATTATTATGATAAACCGAATAATGATGTCACTACGCAAAAATACATACCTGTTCAAAAACCTTGGGTAGGGCTTTCAGAAAGTGCTGAAAGTTGGTCATTGCCACATGCCAATTTAGGATATTTTAACGTAGACCCTAATGGGCATGTATTTCAGTATAGTTCAGGTTTAAACGGCACAGGATTTGCAATATGTATGCAATGTGGTCGTGCGGATTCGATGGAAGTAGGGGATGGTAAAAAAGTTAAATATCCAAGCACTTTGACACCAGATCGTCCACATAAAGCACTTAAAGCTCAAAAAGATGGTGATAAATTTAAGCGCCCTGATTGTAGTGGTTCTAGTGTTGTAAAAGCCAATATTCATTTAGGTTGTCAAATTAAAACTGATGTATTAGAACTAGTTTTAAAACATCCTACACGTAATGAATATATTTTAGACTCTGATGAAGGTAAAGTAATCGCAACAACATTGGTCATCGCTTTACGTCAGGCAATCGCACATCAATTGGGAATAGCTACTGATGAACTAGGCTATGCAATAAAAGCAAAAAAAATAGATGATCAAGCGGTATTAATGTTACAGATTTTTGATGATTTAAGTGGTGGTGCAGGTTTTTCAACAACTGCAGCCAACTTTATTGCAGAAATTTTAAGAGTAATGATAGAAAAACTTAAATGTGTAGATGATAGTTGTTCTTCTGCATGTGGTAAGTGTCTGCTTGATAGTCAAACACGACATGACAGCGAGCAATTAGATCGAACGGTAGCCTTAACTTGGTTAGGGAGTGACTTTATTACGTATTTAGAGTCACCAATTTCTGAAACAGAATTTATTTCTGGAACACCATTTTCGATTATTGAACAGTATGTAAACTATGGCGCAACACAGGTTACATTCAACTTAACAGGCAATAGCGAAGAGTGGGATGTTTTATGTACTGCAATTAGAAAAAAGCTATTTAAGTTTTTGAGCAGTAATATTAAGTTAGTCATTGTAGTTTCACCAAATTTGCATTTGACTGCACAAATACAACAAGAAATATTGGCTCTGGAAAAAATTGGGCTTTCATTTGCAGTAAATACCAATATCAATTCTGATTATTTGTACGCACAGATTGTAAGTAATGAGAAGGTAATTACCTTATATAATCAATCAGAAGAGGTGAGTTTCTTTAATGAATGCTGGTTGGAAGGCCAAAACCCAAGTTATAAGTCAATCTCCTATCCAGAGTTGCAATTGCAAAAATTTAGTTTTGATTATAAGGCTATTGAATCTTATGAAAATGAGTTTCACCAGTTAAAAGTTGGTAAAGATTTTGATAATGATTCGGTAGATGGATTTGCTCAAAAATTCTGGTCTAAAATTCTACCTGTTTCTAAATTAAATAATCTTGTAAATGATGAAGTTGTAGAGATTGAATATTCTGATCGATACCTTCAATCTCCAGCCAATATCATTTTAATAAGTAGTTTATTTAAAGAAATAAAGAAACTATTAGGTATTCGCCCCAAATTAACCATAACAACTTGTTTTAAAAACAAACAAGCACGGGATGAGAAATTATATTCAGATTTCAATCAATTTGATGTTTTTGAGAAATTTTTTATAAATTATTTTGAGGATCAATTATCTCAGAAACTTAACTTGCATATATGTCGATCAAAAATAGACCATCCTCGGTACTTTATTTTTTCTCTAAAATCAGGGAGAAAAATTGATATTCGCTTGGATCAAGGTGTGGAGTATTGGCAAATTAAATATAATAATTGGCGTGAAATTAAAGAGAAAGGAGATTTCCCTTTTTTAGAGAGTATTCAGAAAATATTATTATGGATACATGAAAATAATCCCAATATGTATGTAGTGGGTGAGGAATGTTTTAAAACGGATATCTATATCACTAAATCGTAAGCATCCGCTGAATCACTACGTCTAATGCTCCTAAATCTTTCTGATAGTACCTAACATCATTTAGGTACTTAGTTTTGACTACAAACAATCAACCACTGGTAGTCGCCAGCCTCAGAAAAAGATCTAAACAGCATACATCAGTATTATAAAAATAAAGAATTTTTTGGAACAGAAGGCGATATCCCAGATGAACGATTTTCACAGCTCAATCAGATCAGCATTACATATCAATCAAAGGTGATTAAACTTGATTCTAATCAACTTGAGCCGTATTTCTTTCCGACTGAGGGGCTAGGTAGCGGTAAAAATGAATTGGCGGATTTTAATATTTATTATTTAAATGATGATATCTATGTGTTGAATACTTTTAGTCAAGGTGGTGCGGCAAGCTATGCTGTAATGATGCATATACGGGATGGAAAGCTTGTAGAGCAGTCGGCATGGAAAATTGAGATTTAACCTCAGCCAAGTAGTGAAGAATGATGATGAATAAAACCCAAGCCACCTGCATCGGCTTGATTGCTATCTTACTCTGGAGTGCCATTGTTGGCTTGATCCGCAGTGTCAGTGAACACTTAGGGGCTACAGGTGGCGCAGCGATGATATATACAGTCGCTGCAATATTTCTGTTACTCACTGTGGGGTTTAGCAAGTTATCCGAATTCCCTAAACGCTATTTGTTTTGGGGCAGCATATTATTTGTATCTTATGAGTTGTGTTTAGCGCTCTCCATTGGCTATGCACACACCCATCGCCAAGCGATTGAAGTCGGTATGGTGAATTATTTATGGCCAGCATTAACGATGGTTGCCGCGATTATATTTAATCAGCAAAAAACCAATTTATGGATCATTCCCGGTTTTATTCTGGCGATGACTGGGATCGTTTGGGTTTTAGCCGGTGATGAGGGCATCAATATGCTCTCGATGGCAAATAATGTCCGAGATAATCCACTGAGCTACGGACTGGCATTGATCGGTGCATTTATTTGGGCAGCTTACTGTACCGTGACCGCAAGGATTGCAAACGGTAAAAATGGGGTGACCTTATTTTTTATACTGACAGCATTGGCATTATGGGTGAAGTACTTTATGTTCCCCGCAGAAGCGATGGATTTTAGTGTTCAGGCCGTGGTGTATTTACTGCTTGCAGCGGCAGCAATGGGCTTTGGTTATGCGGCTTGGAATGTGGGGATTATACATGGCAACATGACCATTCTGGCCGGAGCCTCCTACTTTATACCCGTACTTTCAGCGGCCTTGGCTGCGGTGTTGTTAAGTACACCATTGTCGATTTCTTTTTGGCAGGGGGCAGCCATGATTTGCATAGGGTCGATATTTTGTTGGTTTGCAACTCAGAATAAGGACTGAATATTATACGTGTGGGCAAGTTTGAAAGGTGCGTCGCATTGCCACACACCTCAGGACTGGTTTTAGCTTATACGGACTCGGGGCCCATACTTAATATTTAAGCAATTGCATGGCGGCGATCAATCTCAGTGGTCGGTGCGGTATCGTGATCTTTAACCATTGCAACGTTAAAAGTGATGTGTTTAAAAGGGCCAGTAATACCTTGTGCCGCAATCACAGCAGGATCAGTTATATCGAGCGCAGAAGCAATCAAACCTTCACGGGTTGCAAATGCAAAATCATCCCAGAACTAATGTCGGCCTAGACTGGGGTGTTGACCAATGGTTGGCGAAACAACGTCAATCATTGGCGTTTCAGGAAATCCATCCTTATAAAACCACAGCAATTTTCCGCAAAGAATCAGCCGCTGTAGCATGCAAAATGCATTCATTGCTCAGGCGATATAGGGATCGCTAAAGCGATTCATTCCAGCCTAAAACCTTGGGCTGTGACTTTCAATCTTAAAGCTTAAGATGACTTCAAATACGTTTCCACAGCGCAAAACTCACCACATATACAGAATAATGGTTATTTAATTAATCATGACTTAATAATGGTTTTGGATTGCATGATAAAAATTAATATTTGAAAATTAAGGATAAAATTTTATCATTAATGTATTTGAAAGTTGTGTTTTTCCACTAGAATGTAAAATATATAAATTTTTTTATAAAAAAGTTTGGGGTGTTTTTTTGAATCAGGAAAATTTAGGGTGGGAGCTTCCATCAGGAACTTGGCGTCAAGATAAAAAAAATGGCTATACCTTGGTGAGCCGAAACAAGCTAAATATTCCTAATCATATGGATCCAACATTGGTCAAGCAGTTGCTTAATTTACCGGTTTTAAATGGCCAATGCTTTCCTGTCGAATTTAAATTTCATCCTGATTCCGGTACTAAACTTGAACGTCGAATTTATCGACCTGAGCATTACTGGTTAGGTGCTTTTGGCAACAGTACTGATGCGCTAAATCAGCCGAAGGAAGTTGGTCATAACGGATTGCAATTGAGTAGAAATTTACATCTATTAAAAAAATTTCCTGAGGATCCGAGTAGTGCTGCGCCTGTGCAAATACGCTTTGATTTAGCTGGAAGTTTCGAATTTTTATCTATCTGTATTGGCACGCCGTATCAGCAACTGATTGCATTAAATAAAAATGATGGCGCACTATATCTTTTAAATGAACAACAACAGATTTGGAAGATCCTGAACCCAGTAGGTTCGCGTCTTTCATCTTGTCCAGAAGCATTGTTACAGTCTTGGCAAGCGGTGAGTTTTTATAATCAAGATACCCATCAGCATCAACTGTATGTTCCTACCACTCAGGGTTTAGCGTGTATTACGATTAACGGCCTAGAAATGAGTTATAAAGTAGAATATAGCGCTCATAAAGGTATCTGTTTAAGTCAAGCTGTATATTGGAATAAGCATTTAGTCGTCGCGATGTTTATCGACCAACACATAAAAATAGTCGATATTCTGAGCCAGCAGGTCATTGATGTACAATCTGCTGGTCCATTGGGTAGTGCGCTTTATTTTGAAAAAATGGTTTATGACCCGCAATGTTTAATCTGGGTGGGGAGTGCAGGCCAACTCATATTAGAGATTGATGCAGAGCATAATTTGAGTAGTCATTATGAACAATGGCTACCAAGCCTCATACCAGATTTTCGATTCGGTGCACCCTACTTGGATCGTTCTGGAAAGTTTTATCAGCTCTGCCAAAAAAATGATGATGGTTGGTATTATGTTGAGCTGAATGCACCTGCGAATAAAATTCAGATTAAATCTTCATTTCGTTTTACCACAGGTCGAGTGAAATATAGTTTTCAAGATCCCATCAACGGTGAAATTTGGTCAGAATCTGCCAATAGCGCGCATGACCAAAAAATCGTTGTGCCACTCATTGAAGATGCAGTTAATCAACGAATCCTAGGTTTTAGGTTCGAGACTGACAGTTCGCAATCCATTGATCTTAAATTAAATGCTGAAACCCCACAGGATATTATGCTGTTTCTCGATAGTCATGATCATCCAGGTTTGATTCATCGAGTTCAAGTTAAAAAGCCGCTGGATTCTCGGTTTTTTTATCATCAATCACATGTGTATTTCTATAACCCCAGTTTAAATGAATTACTCGGTTGGGAGATACAATGATGAAAAAAGTCATGATGGCTATATTCATCGGATTAATGTCCGGTGCTGGGTTTGCAGGACAGCATGCATTTTTAGTACAAAATTCGGGCTGGATGGAACCTTTCTATCAAGATGAAAAATCACAATTCAAGCCCTTGGTTGAAGCTGTGGTTCAGACTGTGACCACAGCAAAAGATCCATTCGTGGTGTCTGTTTTTAACCAAAGTAATGCCGTCGCCGTATCTCCCCAGGTGATCTTTAACAGCACTCAACAAAAAAATCTCTCTGAGTTGTTGGCGCAACAAGATATTGCCAAAAAATCTGAATACGCCTATGCCGATACTGATTTTAAAGAAGCGGTCTATTCAACAATAGTAGGACCCTTTAATAAGAAATCAGGAATAATCTGGATTTTCACCAATAATAAAAATAGTCCGAATAATGATGAAGCGACGGCTGAGCGAAATAGAGAGTTTTACCAATTAATTCACCATGCCGGAGCCATCAATAAAGTTGTTGCCTTTCCTTTGAAAATGCCCGTAGAAGGTGATCATTTTAACGCCTCTGGACTGATGGTTTATGCACTCGCCTATGGTGAAAGTGCTGAAGTGGAGTTGAATCAACTTATTGACTCTGGGCGAATGTCTAAAGTATTTACCCAGCAACCCGCATTGCTAAAACCCTTAGACAAAGAACCGATCAAATTGATTTCAACGGGTATTAAAAACTCGAAGGATATTCATACTGCAATTGCAGCAGATGGAAGAACTTTGGTTTTTGAATTAGAAGCTAAAAATGCGATTCCTGATCTGAAATTGACTGCAGATTTGAAAAACAATTTTTATCCTTACAACATCGCAGCAACTCAAATCGAAGCCAAGCTGATCTTGGCGAATGGCAAACAAGCGCCAATGAATATTTCGCAGACAGATATTCGCCTTTTGACTAAAGATAATATTAATTTAGTCTTTGACGTTCCTATCCCTGCAAGCTTAATCGTTTCACCCTGGTCTTTTGAAGTATTTAAAGCCATGGGTAAAGCAGTCACCATACCCGCAACCATAAATGTGACGTTATACGAGCAAAAATTAAGTTTGTCTGAAGAGTTTAAAGAAAACTTACAAAGCATTTTCCCTGGTGATCCACTTTCAGATGTGTTCGTTGCGCCACAAAGTATTCAATCCTCCACTGCGACTATTCCAGTTCAATTTAAATTGCAATATCCATTGTGGCCAATTGTGGTCATGTTCGGGGCACTGTTATTCATCATTTTATTGCTGCTTTTGGCGGCAGTATTGGGCTCGAAACGTAAGCGCTATGATGTTTGGGTGAATGGTATAAAAAAACAAACCATTCAACTTAAACCTTTTGGGCGTTGCTCAATTTATGCAGATTCGGGTCGAGAAATTGCGGTTGTTAAACGCGGTCTATCTGATCCACAGGTTCAAATTTTAGATCAAGAATTCTCAGTTACAGTACGTTCAATATAATTTAGGGGTATTTATGTCATCTTCATCAGAAAATAATGGCTTTGTTTTACCAACAGCAGACGATAAAACGCAGACTGCAACTGTGTCTCAAAGCTCTGAAAATCCTTCAATGCCAACGGTACAGGAAGAAACAGGTGCACGAGACTTGATGATTGCAGGTGGAATTATCATTGTCTTATTAATCGCTTTCTTTTTTGCAAAACGTGGTTTTACCAACAGTCTGGTTAAAAAACGCGTCTCCCCAAGTAAAGCAACTATGGCTGGATGGTGGTTATTTATTTTCTTGGCATCGATTGCCATCGGTGCAGTATTGGCCGCAGTAAATCCTTCACGGTTTTTATCTTTATTAATTTTTGCTCCCTTGGCTGTCGTCGCAATCGTCAGTGCGGTATTCACTTTTACATCAAGTCGCGCTTAAACACATTTTAAGAATCAAAAAATTACTGGGGAAAAGCAATGTCAGATGCACCAAGCGTCAACACCAGCTCTGCCGTCAAGAGCGAGCAAACCGTCAAACTTAGACCTACACTCTATATTGGGGTGGGGGGCACAGGGATGGAAGTGATGATGCGTGTGCGTCGTCGTATTCTGAATGCGAGTTGGGGCAGCGATAATGTGCGCTTAGAAAACTTGTCCCAGTTTCCCATTGCGCAATTTATTCATTTTGACTTGGACCAAGGTGCGATCATTGACAGCGGTCGTGCGCAAACTGAAGATTTGCAATATAACTTGGTCAAATTTACCGATGATGAAAAAATTGTTGAATCTTTTGATATTGAAAAATACAGCCGTGATGATGCTTCTCTAAGTCGTTACCCACATATACAAAGCTGGTTGCCATTAACACCTAAAAAAATTCGGGAACTAGGGATTGATCCTGCGAAAGGTGCCGGGCAAATTCGAGCTGTATCACGGCTGTATTTTTATGATAAATACCCTAAAACACGTGACAAAATTCGCTCAAAATTAAATACGCTTAAAGCGGGTCTTTCGCGTGATGATATTTTGAAAAAACTTAATTTACAGCTTGATACCAGTAAATTTCGTATCGTGATCATGGGTTCAGTGGCGGGTGGTACAGGATCAGGTTCATTTTTGGATATGGGGTGGTTGTCCAAATGGGTAGCCAGCAATGAAGTTGAAGCGGCTGATGTTGAACTGATGTTGTTTTTGCCGACTGGATATTCAAATGCCAATAAATCACGTACTGAGGCGAATGCCTATGCCGCACTGATGGAAGTTGAATCTGCTATGGTCGGCCACTCAAAATATGTGGAAAAGTGGGATGATTTTGATCGTCCTCAATTGGCATTGAAACCTTATGATGAAGTTCACTTAATCGATTCAGGTAACCTCGCGCGTCAGCATACGGATAACATGAATGATGTTTATTCAATGATTGCGGATACCTTATTTGAAGATTTTCGCTCTGCTGATTTCGCAAATCGCAAACGCTCAGTTGCGGTCAATCAACGTCAACACAAAATCCATATGTACTCACCACCTGTTCCAACAGGGCGTTTTGGTGATATGAAGCTGAATTATTCATGTGCATATTCTGCATTTGGCCAGTCCACACTGGATACACTTGGCCGCGCACGTCATGATGAATATTCCTATCGCTTGGCTTCTGACATGCTCAAGGCGTTTTTTGGCGTGGCCAGTGCAAATCCAGCTGCAAATCGCGCCAGTGAAAAACAGCGCGATAGTTTTATGTCTGAATATATGGCATTGGGTCTGATTCCTTTCAATAATCTTCCTGATTTTTCAGCATCTACTTTAAAAAACCCAGAAATTCGTGAATTAAATACAGAGTTTATGGATTTAGAGATCGTAGACACTTTATTGCGTTCTGGACAATCTGGGGTGGAAATTGATATTGCTGAAGAGACTCGGCAACGCGTCAGCCAACGCATCAGTGAAATCAGTAATGTCGATCGTGATCAATGGGCCAGTGAAGTTCGCAAAACCATGCAAGGTTTAATGCGTGATGTGATCCGTAATACCGATGCGATTTCTGAAACGGCTGAAGATCGCGTTATGCGCCGTCGTAAGGCTAAATTTGACAGCTTGAAAAAAGACATCGAAAGCCGCCTATATTTGTACTTGGATAATCAGGAACAAGGCGGTTTTGAGTACGTTATTTCATTGGTTGAGCAAATTAAAGACCGGATTGAAAATGCCAATTCTGGGATTTGTATTCAATTAAAAAATTCTGCCAATCGTTATGCCGCGCTCAAAGATGCGCTGTTTACCTATGAATATGAAAAACAGCTCAAAGACTTAGATGAAACCAAGAGTAAGGGCATCTTTAGTCTATTCAGTGGCGGAAGTAATGAAGAGCAAGCACGTGCGGTACTCGATAACTTGCGTAAAGATATTGCGAATATCTTGTCCTTCCATTTACGTGCCAAAGCTGCAATAGAAGCCATAGAGTTAATGCAGGATATTTCCAACTGGCTCGGGAATAGTTTCGGTGTAGATGAAAGTGGTAAGACGCTATGGAATGGCGTACTCGGTGATTTACTCAATGGACAAGACTTAGTCATTGAAATGATGAAACGACTGGATCGTGATCGTGAAGTCATTCATCAGCAAATCCGCACCAAGCATGCGACCTTACAAATTATTGAAACAGATGAAGTCAAAGACCATGATATCGACCCACGCATATTATGTGATTGGGCCAGTGAAGCTTTCAAAGACTTTGGCGGTTCACGTGAGTTATTTCGCGCATTGATTGACCCTGAACAGCAATCACCGTTGCTGCTGAAAATTATTCGAATGGCAGAACGCCGTTTGATGAATACTGCGCAAAGTTCCCAAGAGGAAAGTGATGCACTCTATGATGCGCTGGATAATATGAGTGTAGTCGAGCGTCAGAATGTGTTTACTGAATGGTTGCAACGTGCCATGCCGTGGATTGATGCCCGTATGGGCGGCGACTTTACCCCGCCACCTGATCGTTTCAAGTGCTTTATTGGTGTCAATGGTGCAGATCAATTTAGTAAAAAATTCAAGCATGAATTAAGCGCATGTATTCCCAGTGGTCTGGGTCTAAATGCTCAAGCACTCTCTATCGTTGAAACGGGTGAACCCGGACGTGCGGTTTGTTATGTCGAACTCTCGGGCATTCCATTGACTATTTTACGCGGTATCGAAACTTGGCGTACCAGCTATCGTAAGGAGAGCGAACGTACACCACTGCATACCCATATCGATTCGACCCGATTTAAACATCCATATGCGCCTACACCCGATGAGCTTAATGGGCTTGCCGATGATTTTAAATGCTATTTAAAAGCAGTGATGTTAGGTGTATTGAAGCGTTGTGACGCGCCAGGTCTCATTCCTGTGGGTCAATATGAGTTTGCTGTGGCACGGGGCGATTTAAGACGTTTAGGCAATGAACGTAGCTTTAGACTCAACGGCTTACCATCTATGTATCGCGATAATATTTATGAACAAGTTCAACAGAAATTTAATGCGTTAAGTTCAGCGAATTTAACCATGCTGATTGCGCTGGCCGATTATTACGAGAAAGAAGTTTATACGCCGCGTCTGGTTCAAAATGAATCCGGTGCTCAGGTGGAGTATGTCGGTTTTGCTTGTGCGATTACCAAAGAGTTGAAAAAAGAACTGTTGGCATTGGCTGAGCGCCGTGAAATTTCACAGGATGATATTGAGCGTGCATTTGAATTGACTGAATACCGCGAAGAATTGGAAAAGTGGGCCAATGTGGTTAAAGATTCGGATGAAGATGCCTATCAAGAAGAAATTCGTGAGCAGAATAATACCCCGCGTTTGAAGTGGGTGTTGAATATGGCACCGAGTAGTTTGCAAATGCATGAACAGCTACTGCATCGAAAAGTCCTTGCAAATGATGCAAGTGCAATGCCGTTTGCTGCTGGAATGACACCTCCGCCGTTATCTGCTGCAATGCCACCGCCGATTATGCAACAGCCTCAATATCAATATCATGTTGCGATCAATGGGCAACCGTATGGACCCTTTAACCATGCGCAAGTGATGGATATGTTGCAGAAACAGCAAATTAATGTTGCGACTACGATTTGGCGTGAAGGTCTGACCAGTTGGGTCGCAATTTCCCAGTGTCCAGAGTTCATCATCCAAGTACCTGTGGGGATGCCAAGTATTCCACCTGTACTGCAATAAGCTGAATGAAATCTGCTGCTCCTACTCGGGGAGTGGCAGTAGGTAAGACTGAAAAAATAAATGATGAAATAGGTTGATTTGGATGGCTACGCAAGAAAAATACAGTGGTTGTAAGCAGTGTGAACAAAAGCTACAACTTGAAGTTAAATATTGTCCATTTTGTGGTGCCTCACAAACTGCAGCGCAGCCTAGGGCCGTGCCAGTTGCGGGCAATAGCCATCCTAGCAATCGTCATCCAAGCAGTAACAACCCAAGTAGTAACAATCCAAGCAGTAGTCATTCAAGCAATAACAACCCAAGCAATAGCAATCCGCAAGTCAGCAGTCAAAATAAAAATAATGCGCTGCCTGAGCAGAACCCAGCCTTGGTGATCCATCTTTCTAAAAAGACCAATAAAGAAATCCGTGGCGTCGTCGTGGTCGGTCGTAGTTTAGATGAGCTTAGATTGCATGATAAATATGCATTTAAAAAATTTAATGGGGTATTTGTACGGTTAAGAGATCTTAAAACTGTACCCAATATATGGCTGAATGCTGATCAGATAAAACTAAAAAACCAATCTCATTTGACTGGATATCCGAATGATTATACCCAGGCTGTCAATCAAAGTGCGCCAGTCGCTTCTACACCCTTGGCAGATCCCTTTAGTCAGCAACCACAAGCGGCGCCATTGCCAGATCCATTGAGTCAACAACCGCAGTCTACACCATTGCCAGATCCATTTGGCCAACAACCTCAGCGTCAGCCGTTACCATCAGTTCCATTTAAGCCTCTAAAGGCCGATACTTCAAAATTTAAATTCATCGCATTTTTTATCTTGATCATTGGATTGATTTACTTCAATGGGCAACGAAATAAAAATGCAGGCACTACAAGTCAAGATGCAGCTTCTAAACTGAGTCCCTGTGAAAGTATAAATGCTGAAATATCGCAATTTCTCAGTGAGAGTAGACCGAGGCGTGCCCTTAGCATTTCTAGACAAGATAAAAAACTCTGTAAAGATAATCAAGAATTTACCAAACTTATGAGCTTGGCAGATACGCAGATTTCATCGGCTGATATGAAAATGTTTCAAGCGAAAAAACTGCTTCGATCGGGCGAGCTTGAGCAAGCACATGAGACTGTAAATGCCGCATTGGCTTTAGATGTCGAGGTTCCTGGTGCTGAAAAAATATTACAATCCATACAAGATGCAGCCGAGCAGAAAATCAATAATCAAATCGAAGCGCCTATGCCAAACAGTGAGTTGCCAGTAGCAACCGCATCTCCAGCAAATGCAGCAGTCGCAGAGGCGGAGAAACAAGCCAGCCAACGTCAGATACAAGCCGAATTAGATCTGCTCAAAGTCCAACAAGCAGATAAAGAGCGTCTAAAAGCGGCTGAATCAGCACGTAAGCAAGCTGAACAGGTAGCTAAAGAGCGCCAGAAAGCGGCTGAATTACAACGTAAACAAGCAGCTGAAGCAGCTCGAAAACAGCATGAAGAAAAATTTGATAATCAATTAAGTCGTGCTGAAAGAGCATTGAAATCAAATAATTATGGATTGGCAAAGTCGCTAGCAAGAGAAGTTTTGTCGCAGTCATCAAGCAATGCACAAGCAAAACGTATTTTACGTCAAGCTGAACAAGGTGAAGCAAAAGCATTTGATGACATGGTCATTGAATAACTGAGTTAAATCTGGGGAAAAATATGAAGAAGCAACTTACAATTGCGATGTTAAGCACAACATTGTTGATTTCAGGCTGCACAAGTACTGGGGGCTTTGCTACAGCTTCAAACGGTGGTTGTGATACACAACGAACTGCTGCAGTCGGGGCAATCGTGGGTGCCGTTGCGGGATTTGCGCTTTCACATGGTAATGCAAATTCATCTGCACAAAATAATCGTGCTATGGCTTTGGGTTCACTTGCAGGCGGAGCGTTGTCTGCAGGTCTGTGTGTGATGATTAATGCCAATACTGTGCAAAAAAAATCTGCAGCAGAAGTTGAAACGGCTTATAAGAAATCCAATAAAGGCGTATTACCTGAATATGCACGAGTAGAGCAATATTCAACGGTGGTCTTACCCAATCAAACTGTCCAAGCTCAACAAAATATTATCGTTAAATCTGATTTGACTGTGATTGAAGGGCGCTCAGAACCATTGAGTCGGGTGCAAGAAAAATTAATTTTAAAAGATCCCAATGGCAAAGTTATTCGCGAACTGGTGAAAGATGTGCAAACCAGCGGGAGCAGTGAATATGGCTCTGGTGGTTTCGAAAATTCATTTACTTGGAAGTTCCCTGCCAATGTTTCTAAAGGCCGTTATGTACTCGATACTGAAGTGCTCGTGAATGGTCAGAAAGTTGCTCATAATTCACGTGTGATTAATTTGACTTAGGCATCTGTTTTCAAAGTCTCAACGTCCGATTGGGGAAAATCATATTGAGACTTTTTTATTTTTTTCTGGGGGGAAAAATGAAGTTTAAATTTTTATTGCTGCTGAGTAGTGTTTCACTCATGCAAGGCTGTGCAATCATGTCTAAAAATGAATGCCTTTCTGCGAATTGGAATCTGATTGGTCAAAATGATGGTTTTAATGGAAACGGCTCATTAATGCAAAAAAGAGCCCAAGCATGTATTAAGCACAAGACTGTATTGGATAATGAAGCCTATGTCCAAGGCTATAAAAAAGGCTTGAAGAACTATTGTAATCCTCAAACAATTTTTGATTATGCGTTGCAGGGGCGTGGCACATATCAGAGCTGTCCAATGGAATTACAAAACAATTTAAGACCCTATTATAATGCTGCGAATAGCTTTTATATTGCGAATAAAAACTTGGTCGCTCTTGAAGATACTATGGCAAATGCTAAATCAAAAATGTATGACTATGATTTAAAAGCAGAAACCAGAAAAAATTATCGTGAGAAATACGACAATGCGGAAAATAAACTGGGTCAGGCCAAACGGGAATATAATATTGCAGAACGTGATTTGAAAGAATTTAAACGTACTGCAAGTTTTGATTACTAAAAAGCTGAATTGATTATTGAATTTATTGGAAATTACCTATGAAGTTAAAATTTAAAATTTCGGCGATGAGTCTCATCGTCGGACTATTTACCACACAATCGCTGATTGCAAATCCAACCACAGTGGAAAATAGTGCCAAAGCTCAAAATTTGTCACAGCAAGCGCTTTCCACAGAAATCTACCCTCAACAATCTGGAGAGGGAGGCGTAATATTTAATAAATATGTCTATAAAAATAAGGATAATGAGATATTTATAAATACGGATAATGAAGATTATCAAAATTCAGTCGTTAGCTATAACAATAAAAAATACTCACTTAAAAATATCTATGTGCCTAGCGGAGAAAGACCTGATCCAAGTGACGGTAAATTCTATACAGGTGAACCATCACGTATTTCCCAAGTTTTTTTATTAAATAATAATGAGTTGCTAATTATTCTATCTGCTAGTCGTGCATTATATGGAATGAATTTCAATACTTCATTTGATATGGCTGTCATTAGCATAAAAAATGATGGCACTGCTAAGTTAAAGGGGGAGTTGCAAGGTTTAACACTCGATTCTCAAGCATTCTCGGTGACAGCATCTGGATTGGAACTGATGCAATTTAGTGCAGGATCAGATCCTGATGGAAATGATATTTCCAAAGCGCGTCGATTGAGCACGACTTATTCAAATGGCAATTTGACATCTAAAGTAGTGCCGTATACCAAGGCCTATGAGAAAAAAGTTAAACAGAGCATTTGTAAAATGTACTTGGCACATGAGTTTAATAATGTGAAATATAATCAAGAGGAATCTATAGTCGGCTTTGTCTGGTCAAATATACCTGAACTGACGCCTAAAGATTCAGCCTTATTAAAAAGCAATACTGAACAAGGTCTAGAGATATTGGATCGTAAGTATTGTCACTAGATTTCAGGGCTAGAATATCAACGTTGATGTTCTAGCCATTTTATTGATTTGGTATTGATTTAAAGCATATTTATAAGGATTACTTAAGAATAATAGCTCATGTTCAAACCGCTGGATTGTTAGTGATCAAACAGCCAAATATATGTTGTAAAGCCACAGAAACCACAGTATTTATATTGCAAGGGAATGTTCGTGAACTGATCACGGGACGATCAGCATAAGGTGGTTTGATGAAAAAAAATATTCCAATGCTCGTGATAATGTCAGTTTTAGTGACTGGATGTGGTCCAAATAAAATCATTTACAATCTACCCTCACCCACAGGGCAATATCATGTTGAAATTTGTGAATGTCGCCATAACGGTTCACTCATTGGAGAGCGTAAAACTCAGATCTCAGTGCTAGAAGCGGGGGTATCTGAAGAGTGCCAATCAGCGATGAATGCACTGGTTCAATTTGATGGCAATGCGCCTGAAAATGAATTACAACTAGAATGGATTTCGGATACTGAACTCCGCGCCTGGCATCCGCGCTTTAATCCGCAATATGGGCCGGCATCACAAAGCTATCAAGCCAATGCACCCGTTAAAGTGATTTTTGCTGAGAAAGAGTGATCTTTATTGCTGCCGCACTTCATATTTGAAACTGCCCAGCTCCGGTTACTTTTTTGCTATAAGAATTTTAAAAATAAAATAACTGAAATGGTTAAAATTGAGATTCAATTTATATTGTCTACTGATGAGAATTTATAATTTATCTTTGGCTGCAATAGAATTGAAATTCGATGCAATACCTATTCAAAGCATTTGCCGATCTGGATTTGGATCAGCAATGACTTTGTAGAATGACAATTGAATTTAAAAGACATGTGGCTTAAAACTTGTGACTTAAAAACACCTTTCGCTTGTACAAAAGACTTGATTTAGGGAAACTTTTTAATGCGATTTAATCTTCCAATCCTCTATACCTGTATTTTATTGCTCGGTGCTGTAACGAGCGTTTCTGCACATAGTCCGTCCACTGTTTCACCCTCTACTGCAGTGGCAGAAAAGCAAACTGTATTATTTAAAAATGTGCGTATCTTTGATGGTAAATCGACAAAATTAACGCCACCGATGCATGTATTGGTCGAAGGCAATCAGATTAAAGCCATCATGAAAGAGATTAATATACCTTTGGATCAGGTAAAGCTGATTGAAGGGGCTAATCGTACTTTAATGCCCGGATTAATCGATGCGCACTGGCACAGTATGTTGGCAGCCTTACCCGCGATGAAAATGATGAGTGCTGAAGTTGCGGATATGAATTTTATGGCGGCGCAAGAAGCCAATAATACCTTGATGCGTGGTTTTACCACGGTGCGTGATTTGGGCGGCCCAGTCTTTTCATTAAAACGCGCCATTGATAGCAAGATTGTCACTGGTCCACGGATTTGGCCATCGGGTGCGATTATTTCCCAGACCGGTGGGCATGGTGATTTTCGGATGACTTACGATATACCATCGACTTCAAATGGTGTGCTGAGTCGTGGTGAAGCGGCTGGCGGCGGCATCATTGCCGATGGGCCAGATGAAGTGCGTAAACGTGTCCGTGAACAATTAATGTTGGGTGCAACCCAGATTAAACTGGCGGCAGGGGGCGGGGTGTCCTCGACCTACGATCCGATTGATGTGGCGCAATATTCTGTGGAAGAGTTTAAAGCCGCAGTCGATGCTGCCGACAACTGGGGCACTTATGTATCGGTGCATGCCTATACCCCTAAAGCCATCCAAATGGCTTTGCAAGGTGGGGTCAAAGTGATTGAACATGCACAGCTTTTGGATGAGCCTACCGCGAAAATGATGGCCAGCAAAGGCGCATGGTTAAGTGGCCAAGCCTTTATTGATAATGAATTCGCCAATCCTCAAGTCGGGGCAAATCGTCAAAAACAAATGCAGGTACAGGCGGGCACAGACAAGGCCTATGACTTAGCCAAAAAGTACAAATTAAAAGTGTCTTGGGGCACCGATATTTTATTTAATCCGCAGATGACCAAAAATCAAGGCGCAATTCTGGCGACCATGACCCGTTGGTATAGCCCGGTTGAAGTCTTGAAAATGGCCACCTCAACC
This sequence comes from Acinetobacter calcoaceticus, assembly GCF_004345325.1. Classification (GTDB taxonomy): domain Bacteria; phylum Pseudomonadota; class Gammaproteobacteria; order Pseudomonadales; family Moraxellaceae; genus Acinetobacter; species Acinetobacter calcoaceticus_D. The sequence goes on along the minus strand of NZ_SLVJ01000008.1, from coordinate 45,640 downwards.
AATGCAGAATTACTCAAACTTTCGGGTGAACGTTCACCTTATGTAGGCAAGTTGGGCGTGATTGAAGAAGGTGCATTGGCGGATATACTTTTGGTCAATGGTGATCCAATTGAAAATATCCAATTGATCGCTGATCCTGAAAAAAATCTCGCTGTGATTATGAAAGATGGCGTGATTTATAAAAATCAGTTGGATTAAAGCCAACCCGATCCTGAGTCTTATCCATCACTCATTACCCGTCATTGGCCTAGATCGCTTATGACGGGTTATTCAGCGCGTTCTCTTTCAACTCAGCATTCAACTGATTTTTCAACTGGTCTTGCCAATCTCTCCAACAACACCACAAGGTCAGTACGGCAAAGGTTAGACCCAATACACAGACCCCATCCAGCCCCAATGTCGCCACATATAACTGCCGCTCAGGGTGCCAAATGCGCCACCCAAAAAATAACTGGTCTATAGATGGCATTAAAGCGTGATTTGAGTTGTTGATTGAGCTTAAACACAATGCTTTGATTGGTGACATGTACTGCCGAAAGTGAGGCATAAATCAAGATGCTGCCGAGTATATAAAATATAAAATGCAAGGGTAATAATAAAAACAACAACCAACTCAGAATCAGGCCAAAGCCACAAGACATCGAGATACGATGGATATAGCCCCGATCGATATAACGGCCAGCAAAGTTGGCAATAAAGGTATCGATAATCCCGACCAGCCCAAATAGGCCGACAACGCGACCACTGTGATGCATCGGCACTAAACTGGCCGCCAGCGGTAATAATAACTGTGCCGAAACTGAAAATAAGCCAGTAATCACGGTGCCAATAATAATCAAAGCAATATGGCTACTGAAACCACTGAGTAATAAACCCGAGGCGGCCAGTAACATCAAGATCAGTAGTAATTTGCGCTTTTCGACGATATCGCCCAGAGGCATCAGCAACAGTAGACCACAGGCATAGGCGATTTGAGCGACCGTTGGCACCCAAGCAATCGTTGCTTCGGGGAGTTGCAGCGCCAGACTCATACTGTGAATCAGCGGTTAGCTAAAATAATTACTGCCTGAGCAAATACCCGCAGCGATTGCCATCAATATAATCGTCGGGGTGTAAATGCTAGAAGGTTTCATATAATCTACTGATTAAATTTAATTCTATACTGTTAGGTGTAGGGCAGTTCAATAGAGATGTGCCGGAAATATATCGGGTTAAGATTAAACCGATGCCACTTGATTGACAACATCATAGGAATTAAGTTTGACGGGGTAATGCTTATTGATGCCATATGCTTGTGAAAGCTTTGACTACAGTCAGTAAGCATTGGACCTGTTCACAGTGCTGCCGCTAAAAACCTCAACTTCAATCTTCAATATAAAACGCAGGGTAGTCGTATTTGTCGAGTACTTTGACCAGTGCTAAGGCTTTTTCCTTGCTATCGACCACGATGAAATAATTGTTTTCATATTCGAGGTGGATTAGGTGTAAACCATGTGGCTTGAGATAGCTTGCAATATTCGTAGCAAATAATGGATTAGTATCATCTATAAAATCAAATTCAGAATCTTCACCCTCAGCTTCATATTTTTCCAACAGATCTAAACTGGTCTTGATGGGCTTGTCCAATCGGATCTGCCGCTGCTTGAGTAGCGTGAGATCATTTAATTCTTCAAGCACATAATCTAAGCTCCAATCTTTGGATTCCACATGGCTCATAAACTTATATAGTTGACTACTTTCATGGAGCCAGAAGTATAAATAATCATAACTATGATCGTAATTTGAGAAGTGCGGTGCTGGGATGCGTTTAGTTTCAGGGAATACCCGAACCACGTCTCGATAAAGCTCACGATTGAATTGTTGTTGTTTTTGTTCACTCGGACTAAGGGGGTTGCTGTTTTGATAAGCATCCTGAGCATAAGCGCGACCGAGGCATATGCTGATCAGAACAAAGGCGAAGAGTCTTTTTATCATTTTGTTGTATTCCTTCATTATCTAAAATCCTTCAAGTCTTTCTTATAACTCCAATAAATCCATATTGCAGCCAAGATCAGAAATAGCGTCAACAAATACATGCCTTTTAAATATGAGTCGATGATCAGCAGACCACCAGCGATGCACAGGGCAACAGCGCTATATTTAAAGCCGGCCCAAATGATCTTTTCTTTTCGAGTCTTGGGGAAATCATAATCCTGTTCAAAGTCGTTATCATGCTTATACATCTCAGAGAAGATCATGCAGGCGCAGATCGGTATGATGATCGTGGCGGGTATAAAGAACCAGAATGAAAGTTTATATAAGTCCATGGCGTCGTTCTTGTTTTGGCTAGGATCACAGGTTTTGGCATAGTTGTTGTGGCTAGGATTATGTGTTGGATCAGTGATTGAGTAATCAACATAGAGGATATTGATGGAAATGGAAAGGGAGGAACTTTATTGCGATTGTTACTGTTCATTTTCAGCCTGCAATACTATCTATACTTGATTGAAAAATATTTACTAGAAAAAAACTGTTGAAATCTAGCTAGCCGATAGAGCTGTTATAAATATTATTATGAGCGCTTGGTCGAATTTTTAAGTTAGTTTATACAATTTAAGTTTGGTTCTTCGGTGTAATTGATTTTTTCAGGATACCGCGCCAGTACAGTTTGAGTTTTATAGAGATGTTGGTATTTTTCTATTATAATTAATACATTATAAGCATTCAGTTAAAAATATTTAGCCCAATCACATCGAAGCGTTTGGGCTTTACAGCATATTGTTTATTGAAAAGCGTTGAAAAAGCACTATTCATTTCAATCAAGTCTGGGGGAAAGATGAATCAAGGTTTAAAATTTTGTGTTTATTGTGGGGACGAAGTCGCAGCATTAGATAAATATTGCGGATCATGTGGATCCGCATTAGTGGATCACACTCCGAAAGAAAGAGTTGTACGTAAGCCTTTTGTTTTCACAGCGAATGAAAGTGATATTAAAGCGTATAAATTTCATATTCAATATCTAGAAAATGGTTCTAATACAGGGAACTACATTTTAATATTTATATTCTCAAGCATACTCTGTGCAAGCCTTTACGCTTTAGATTTTACCGGTTCTAGCCGGCTCTCAAGTTTATTGGTTGGCATCTTTTTTGGCATTGTTGCACCTTTGTTTTTTCTATTAATTTATGTGAAAAAAGCATCAGTCAATAGAGCATTGTATTCGAAATATAAGTATATCGACCGAAGTTTAAAGTATGTGTATGCCAACTTAGGAAGTGCTCAGCTAAGAAGTGGTGATGTCCGTTGCATATTTTGTGGCAATAATCGTCTGTTTAAAAAGGGTATTTATCGTTCTGATACGACCACAGTGAACTGTACTAAATGCAAAGCACATTTATATAGCGAATAATTCGATTGCATGAAAAACTGCGCAAAGCGCTTTAGCCAGCCTAGGACCAGTTGAATATTCATTTATGAATCGTCAAAACGCTCAATATGCAGAGCATGAATAAAGTGCCATAGAGCGCTTTATTTATGTTCGACTTGGGTTTTAATTATTCTGAAAGAACGATACGCGAAAGTGAGTTTAATAAGATGGGGAAGAATAAAGCATGTTGTTAGATCAGAGCTTAATATCGCAATATGAAAATCTATTGCAGCAAGCGAAAACGCTGCAAAGACCAGCAGCAGAGGTGACGATCTTTGATAGTGCTGCCCGTAAACATTATGAAAATCCTACCACTGAATTATTAAGTTTCTTTCTAGATCCCAATAAACCGCATGCGTTGGATCGAAGTTTTTATTATGGATTAATCCAAAGTATTCGTGAAAACATTCCTGCCTATCAAGATTTTGAGTTTGGGGATTTTATTGAACTGTGTATCGAACAAAAAACCTCTCAAAATAGTCGTATTGATCTGTGGTTAGAAACCGATACTGCTTTGATTGTAGTTGAAGCAAAAATCCATCATGTACAAAATAATCCATTTGCAGATTATATCGTGTGGGGCAATGCCAAAATTGAGCAAAGCTTAAGGCAAAGTCGCGACATGACGGAAAATGCGAATAAAAAAGTCTTGATCCCACTGATCCTATGTCCAAATGGAAAAAGTCAGATTGGTGGTTGGTCCGGTCTTTCATATGCGCAATTATCGACTCAAGTACGAAAAAGTTTAGCTCATCAAATGATGGAGCAGCCTTTAAGTAAATGGGGCATTTTCGCACGTGACTTTTTATTGCATTTAGACAGTTATAAATCAGCAATGGATATAGATATGGATCGCTTTAAGTTCGTTCATGAAAACATCACCCAAATACAAGCCCTCGTTGAATTACGTGAGGCATTTTACCAAGATATTATTGGGCATATTCAACTCGCCTTGCAATGTGAACTGGGTGAGGAATATGAACAACATTTAAGAAGGCATACTTGGCCACGTGGGCCTGCGCTGCGTTTTATTGGAAATAATTGGAAAGACTGGTCCGATTCAGCGTTGTATTTACATATAGATCAACAACCGTTGAGTTGTAGTGTGTGGATGTATTTACAACATCCAACCGATGATGCGATCAAATTCATAGTGGAGGCACTCGAACAAGGCAAGCATCAAAAAGATAGCTCTGGTTATGAAGGTGCGAATAATGAATATTGGTTTGCATCTTGGGAGTTTAGCCATTTTGATTTGGATGAGGTCACGGCATTAATCTGCCGGAATCATCAACTTTTAAATAGCATCGAACTTGCAAAAAAGCAGAATAATAAACAGTTACTTCAAGGCTAAGCTTAATTCGACCATTACACGTGGCTCATGTCGCCTCATATTGAGTTGGATTAAATAATTTTTAAACCAACTTTGAGGGTATATGCGATTCTGCGTATAATCATTCAGCTAACTTGCATTTTACTGGATCAATATGGCAAAGGTTGTTGCTCAGAAGATGATGACATGTAGACATTGTGGTCATGTCACGCTACATCAAAAAAACACCAAACAGATGAGTTGGTTGATGCATTTGGTCTTGACCATTATTACTGCGGGTGTCTGGGCGATCTTTTGGATACTGTCATTTTTGTGGCACATGATTGCCAAGCCAGTAACCGCAGTCAGTAATCGTTGGATCTGTTCACAGTGCGGGCGTTAAACGTATTTAAATGACGCTCCTGGCACAGCAATACTGCTCACCTTTTAAAAAGGCTTTCAGCCTGAATCCATCCCAACCTTCCTTTGCCAAAGGAAGGAGCGTTGCGTATCCAACTAGGTATTGATTTCAAAGTTGAGCGGTGTTCCTGCGCAAGGAATGGTTTGATAAGGATGGGTAGCAGTGCTACCGCGCAATAGGGGATATTGGGGGTATAAATAACGACTGAGCTGTTGCTTCATTTTCTAAATTTATTTTAGTTTTTTATAAATCCCCAATACCCCCAAATCACTGCCAACATAAGAAATATCGTGAATAAGTAAAGGCTTTTTAGATAAAAGTCGAGTGCAAAGATACCGCCGCTGATGCACACGGCAATCAAGCTATATTTAAAGCCAGCGTTAATGAGAATGTCTTTTTGAGTGAGTTCTGGTTCTTCATCATCGAAATACCAGTCATCGTTATAGATTTCAGGCCAAGAGATTAAGACGCAGATCATCATGATGATAAAGGCTGGAATAAATATCCATAAAGCAAGATTAAGTAAGTCCATGGCATCGTTCTTGTTTTGGCTAGGATTAGGTTTTGGATCAGTTATTGAGCAATCAACATAACGGATATTGAGTGAGATGGAAAGGGTGTGGCCCCACAAAGCAAATTGATTTAAGGGTGAGCTTTTTACTTCCTCATTCTTAAATCTGACCCATCAATTTCAAAATCATTGATTTCAAGTTTTTTCAGTATTGCTGGCAGGACTTGATGAATCATACGCATGCCGACCAGAAGTTCATTCATATAAATGTCAGGATGGATGTTGTTTTTATTGAACCCTAAGTTTTCAGCTTCTGCTTCATGCCCAATCTCATCATGAGATGAATAAACCAAATTCATAAGCTCAGCACGTAATGGAATTCCAGCACGGAAGGCTTTGTCTTTAACGATGTTGATCCAGTCTGCATAAGTATTCTTGGTTATAAATTTAAAATTTTCGAAGTTTAAGGCTGAACACAGCGGAGATTTATCTAATTTACTAGCGGCTAACTCTAAAAGACGATCTTCAATATTGCATGCCTCTGTTGACTCTAAATCTAGATCATCGTCATAAATATAATCATAAATATAAGCGTTATAAAATCCATAGACATCATTCAGTGATTCAAAAATATTGTTAATCAAGACTGAGTAGGGGTTGGTGCTGATGATCTCAATGACAGTTTCAAATTCCTCTTCATTCTCTGGGTCATAATTGATATCTAACTCAATAGGGAATTGTTGAGGTAGATCAACACCCATTTTTTTTAAAGTCGAAAGTGTTTGCCAATTGAGAATATTAAGTTCGTCATGCAGTGGTATAGTTTTATATCCAGTTTCGGCTCCTTGTTGTGCAAGGTCAGCTAAGTAGTGAATTAATTTATCCCATTTCTGTGCTTGTTCTAGGCCATGGGTCAGTAGGATAAATTCAGGCTCATAATCGTCTATAGCTAAAAGTTTTTTTATTTTTTCCCGCATATCAGCAGAGATATATTCACCTTTTTTCCACTTGGAAATTTGTGTAGTGGAAACGCTTAATCGTGCTGCAAGTTCTTTTTGGGTGCAGCCCAATTGTTTTAATGCTAGTTCGATGTAGGCGGAAGTATTCATGTGATTCACTTTATTTAGTAAATTTAACTGTAAATTTAGTGGATTATTTTGACTTGGATCTGGATGAATTACAAGAGGGGCTAGTTGAAATATGCTGTATTTATGAGGTTGAGTTGTGATAAATTTATTCAATAAATTGATTTTTAATAATTTAAAGTATGTCAAAGCACTGGATTGGCTACCATAGTGTCCCTCGTATGGGAATGTCCTATGCAAGTGTTGGTGAAGTGGTTTTGTATACAAGCGCTGCTGGTACGCCAAATTCGGGAGATACAATGTGGATAATTGAGGGTAAGGGAAAGTCACCGATTTTCTCAGCACACATTAGAACAGTTAATTTCACATCTACGCCTCACCCGCTATAATACAACCCACAATAAATCAGTCCTCACCCATCCCCAGCCGAGTAAACCAAGATGTACGCCGAATTTATATTGTCCCTGTTTAGTATGTTTATTTTCTTTTTGATCAATTTTGGTCTAGGGAAAAAGGTCGGTGCACAATTGGAAAATGAAAATAGCATCATCTTTTTTGCTTTGTACCCATCCTTACTACAACTAGTGATGATTGCGATCTTAGGGGCTTTGGTTGAGTTGGCGCTGATGAATTTTTCATTTTGGTTGACCTATGTGCTGTGTTTAATCGTGATTGCTGCCACCTCATACGGCATCTACGCTTTTTGTCGCAAGCAATCTCCAGATCAAGCTTTGCAGTTAAAACTGATCCGATGGATCTTGATCTATCAAACCCTATGGGTGGCTTTGGGGCCGATTACGCTGGTGCGCTTGGGCTTTATGTAATCTCACTTAGAGCACAAACAATATTTATATGAATGCCTCAGCAGGATTTGGTCTGGCTGAGGCATTCTATTGAACGCGTTGTAAACGTATTAGAAATTGTAGCTATAGGTCGCTGCCACGCGATTTTCAACATAGTCTCGCGCCAGCGAATGTTTATAGTCGGCATAGAGCCAATTCAGCGCCAAACCTTTTAATCGTGCATGTTGAAACTCATAATTTAAAATCACATCCAACTCTTTTTCCACACCCTCATGCGCATCGAGGGTCTTAATATTGTCACCGTAATAATAGCGCAATGTGGTTTTCAGTCCCTTGAAGGCGGTGTTTTTAAAGTCATAGTCATAACGCAATTGCCAAGAGCGTTGATCCTGTGCGGAATACGTCCCCACCGACCAATTGGCTAAATACACTTGCGGAACCCATCCAGCAAGTAAAGGAAATTGAGTATCGCCCTGCATGTGTTTATAGCCCAGACCAAAGCTTTGTGGGCCATAACTCAGAGTATTCATGCTGGCAAAGGCTTGGCTGTCGATTTTCCCCTCAAGGCGTTGACCTGAATCTCGGGTATCAAAAAAATAGAGATTGCTTTTGAGTTGGGTCAGTTGATTAAATCTATGTCGATATTCATAACCCAAAAAGTGCTGATCATAAATATCTTCTAATTGGGCATAAAAATAGCGCAGTTGTTGATCTTTAAAATCATAGTCGACCCCCAGAAAATTCATGCCATCCGATGGCGCTTGAGTGCTGCCATTAATCAAGCGCAGTTTGGCATAATCCTCTTCATTACGGCCACTGACCTTGGTGATACGACCTGCGGTGATTTTGGTATTTTGAATGTCGGTGGATTCTAATAATGCACCCAAAAAGGTGGTGGGTAGTTGCATCACCGCATCAGTATGAATGATCGGAAGTTTCGGCACCAATTCACCGATTTTTAATTCAGTTTTTTGGTATTTTAGCTTTAAGGCAGCGCCGAGTTTTAAATGATCGCGGGCTTGTTGCTGATGCTTGCTATCGTAGGGCATCACATTATCAACGATATTTTTACCCGAACTTAAACGGATCGCATAACGTGCTGTGGCATCTAGCCCAACTTGCACAGGCGTATCGGTATAACCCGAATTGAGGTTGAGGGTGAAGGACTGTGACCAATGGTCCAAGTCGGGGCGAGTGGGCAGCTGATGTTGATCTTTAATGTCCCGATCAAAATATAAGTTTTTCATATACAGGCTGGCTTTACTGTCTTCGATCAAAGCCGCATAGAGCGGAGAACTGAGGCAGCTTAAGCTTAGGCAGCCGCAAAATAATCGATTTATGCGCATTTCAAATCCCTTGATATTTTAACGTCGTCCATGGTGAATCAAATAGCGCTACGCTGCGGTGACCTCCTGATCACAAAACTCAGCAGGATTAATGCGCCTACAAACATCAAGCTACTGCCATAGAGCATGCCCGCGTGAAAGGATTGGGTCAGGTCTTTTAAGTAACCGACCAAGAATGAACTGACGATGGTGGCCGAGTTGCCCATGGCTGCGATAAAGGCGATGCCCAAGAATTTTTCTTCCGTACTCAGGCTTTCATCAGCAAAGGCCCAGAAGATGGCGATGGTACTAAAACCAGCCATACAAGCCAGACTCAACCCCAGCAATTGCAGTACACCGATATCCACATACACCGCCATTAACCAGCCGAGGCCACCGAGTAGCATGGGGATTAAGGTATGTAGGTAGCGTTCTTGGGTTTTATCAGAATGTCGACTCAGAAAATACATCACCACAATGGTGAGCATATGCGGGATGGCGATCACCACACCCGTTAGCATGTTGCTGGCTTGGGGTAGGGTACTGGATACGATCTGCGGCACCCAAATATTGATCATGCCACTGGTGGTAACAATACAAAAATACACCACTGCACAGCGGATCACAGCACTGTTTAAAAAGGATAAATTAAAGGTGTTAGCACTATAATTCGGCCTGGTTGTTGTTGTAATAGGTGGGCTGTACATCGAGGTCTCAGATGCTGTGGTCTCAAATGGTGTCGCAGCAGGATGTTGTACTGTCGGTTGCTGTATTGTCGATTGTTGTACGGTCTGTTGTTGTGCAGATGCTTGTATTGAAGGATGTTGTATTGCTGTTTTCTGAGTGTTTTCAGCCTCTAAAGCTGCCTTGAGGATGTGTTTTTCTTCTGCATTGAGCCATTTGGCGTCTTGCGGCGTGTTGGGCAGTTTGGCAAAGACGATCAAGCCCAAGATCACACAAGGCATGCCTTCAAGTATAAATACCCATTGCCAACCTGCTAAGCCGTGCCAGTCGTGCAGGTTTAAAAAGAAGCCCGTGACCATTGCACCAAACATGGCAGTAAACGGAAAAGCCAGCATAAAGATGGCATTGGCGCGAGAACGATGCGCCGATGGGAACCATTGGGTTAAATACAACAACATGCCGGGCATAAAGCCGGCTTCGGCAATGCCCACAATGGCGCGGATGATATACAGCGATTTCTCATCGGTGGCAAATGCCGTCGCACTGGAGGCAATGCCCCAGACGATAATAATTAATCCGATCCAAAGTCGTGTGCCGAATTTGCGCAGCATTAAATTACTGGGCATGCCAAAACAAATATAAAACACATAGAAAATCGTGTTGGCCAGACCAAAACTCAGTGCAGTTAAACCCAAGTCCGCACTGAGTTCCTTGCCCACAAAACCAATATTAATTCGATCTAAAAATGAGAAAATAAATAAGATCAATAAAAAATAAAGTAATTTGCGGTGAACTTTTTTAATCACCGCATTGAGTTGTTCAGTATGCTGCTGTGCTGTTTGATCAATTGCGGGAGACATTGCATGGTTATTTACAGAATGAGCGTTGTTATTTTCATGCACAGTCATATCCATTCCCTTGGACTTATAAATAAAGTAGGTGGTTGATCCACCTACATTTTTTATTGTGCCACGAGATTGTTCAAACTGGCTGATTTAATTAATTGTTCAAGGGTTTCCGCACTTTTGGCTTGACCAAAAACATAACGATCTGGTCTTACAAGTATTGCAATTGCTTGATTTTCTTGAATCCACGCCATGGACTCTAAGCAATCGGTGATTATAATTTTTAAGTTTTCAATCAGGTGTAGGTTTAATTCATGAACCAGACGATAAAATACAGGTTTAATGAATAATACGAAGTGATACCCGACCACATCATCACTCAACTCACCGTCTTGGAGTATAAATTGCGGCGAGAGTTGTCCGCCAATGTCATCACGAGATTGATAAAATCCATAACCTAGTCGTGGGGTAGGGGTTCTAAATTGAGTCAAACGGTCGAGCTGTTGTTGATACTCGGCATCCTGAGAATAGTTTTGGATAATGTTGCCAAACTGCACCGCACCCTGAATAAATTCTTTGACATGGGCATGGCGCTCGGTGTGATAACTTTTAATCAAGTGATCATGTTGATGCACGATTGCTTGATGTAATTTCCATGCCAAGTTTGCTGCATCGTGGATACCCGCAGCCATGCCTTGACCCATAAATGGGGGAGTTTGATGCGCGGCATCACCGGCAATGATCAAGCGGCGTCTGCAATAACGTTTCGCCAATAATGCATCAAAGGTGTAGATTGCCGAGCGCTCAATCTGAGCATCTGCGGGTTTGATATATTGCTCGAGTAAATTCCAAATCGATGCTGTGCTGGCCAATTGCTTCGGATTATCTTCAGGCATGACCATGATTTCAAATCGACGTCTTTGCCCCGTGCCCTTGATATAGCTAATCGGCCGCCTAGGATCACAGAACTGAATACTATAATCGCCCAGATCTTTTTGCTCATCGGTCAAAATAAAGTCCACCACCAACCATTGGCTACTTAATCCCAAATCATCATAGGTGGTATTGATCAAGCGTCTGACAATGGAATGAGCCCCATCACAGCCAATCACATAACGCGCCGTGGCTTGGTGTAAAGTTTCCTGTGCGATGCCTTCAAAGTAGATCGTACAATCATCCGCATGTTCTTCGACTTTATAAACTTCATGGCCTAATTTTAAATCGAGTAATTCATGATCGTGGATTTGATGGCGCAGTACAGCTTCAAGATCAGGTTGATGAACTCTATAGGCAGAACTCCATTGGTGTAGGCCAACTTCAATTGGACGTTCCCAACGAAACATCTCTTTGCCTTTTGCATCTTGAAATTTCATTCCCGGACCTGGAGCAACTTGCTTGAGCAGTTGTTCAGTAATGCCGATGCTCTGAAAAACCCGCATACATTCAGCATCAAAGCGTATCGCGCGTGGCAGTTGTAAGATTGCTTCTTCTCGTTCGATCACCAGTACATTGAGCTTTAATTTGATCAACAGATTTGCCAATGTCACGCCTGTAGGCCCATAACCGACGATGGCGACATCATATTTTTTGTCTTTATTCATGACTTTCATTCCTATTCAACGTCGATGGTGCGCTATTGTTTATGCTGTATGACTTAAGCTCAGTCCTGACGGTATTGCTGAGAATGCCGATTTTATCGATTTCAATTTCAACCGCTTTTGATATACGGCGACTGCCTGTGCCAATGATGATGGCTATCTCACCCTCATAATCTACAAACTCAGTTTCAATCGGCTTTAATAAGGGTTGTGCATGCCCGACTTGTGAGGGCGCGACACGCATAAAAATCATCGGTTTCTCGGTGACTTCGCGTTGGGTTTCTTTGACGTGATCGGCGTAGTTTAAGCCGATACAAAAAATCTGCCTTGGATTGGGAATCACAGGCGCAAATTGAATCTCATGCAGTGAATAATCAGCCGCTGCAGTGGCCACGCCTGCAACGATGTCGAGATAATCTGCTTCATTCAAGAGACTTTTTAAGTCGGCATATTTGCCATTGAGTTTGAGTTTTAAATCAAGCACCGACTGTTGCTGTAACAATCCAAAGGAGGGCTGACCGTTGATCTCAAAACTGAGTAATTTCATAAGTGTTCACTCAAGGTATATAGAAAACTCGAATATTTATAATATTGGCCGATACTGTTTAGTATTGAATGTTAATAAATATTGACATTATGTTGCTGCGATAATACCTTTTGGTCAACATCTTTATTATTAAATGAGAAAAATGTGAATGGATTGAGTTTTAGTCATGTCGGCATTTATGTAACTGACATGCCAAAAATGCAGGCATTTTATTGCGATGTTTTAGGTTTTTTTATTACTGATCAGGGGCAGTTAGAAACCCCCAAAGGTACAGTACAATTGGTTTTTCTGAGTCGTGATCCAAAACAGCATCATCAAATCGTATTGGTCAGTGAGCGTCTGACTACAGAACATGGGTTTAATCCGATTAACCAGATTTCTTTAGAGGCAGATAGTTTGGAAACCTTACAGGGGTTTTATACACAATTTAAAACACTGCATATTTCCAACATAGATCCGATTACGCATGGCAATGCGATTTCATTTTATGCACCAGACCCAGAAGGGAATCGTTTGGAATTATTTATTCATACCCCGTGGTATGACTCGCAACCCATGAAACAGCAGATTGATTTAAGCCTCAGCAGTGCCGAGATTATGCAAATTGTTGAGAATCATGCTAGAAAACTTTCAGGTTTTTGCTCAAGGGCAGAATGGGAGAGTAGAATGCAGCAACTCATGTCCGTGGATGCTTTAGAGGTATAAATGTCTACATCAAATAATATGCTGAAAATTTTAGGCCTCTTCACCCTTGAGCAACCGATTCTGGGTGCCGATGCGATATGTGAACAACTCGAATTTTCCAAACCCACAGGCTATCGTTATATTAAAGATCTGGTGGTGCATGGCTTATTAGAACGCTTATATGGCGGGCAATATACCTTAGGGCCACGGGTTAGTGTTTTGGATTATATTGCAAAAAAATCCAATCCGATTATTCAGATCAGCACCCCTTTGATGAAATCAATTACCGAACAAACCGAATTAAATTGTAGCTTGACCCAGTTTTATGAAAATTATTGTTTGGATATTCATCATGAAAGTGACCCTTGGGGCAGTTTGGCTGCCTATGGACGCGGGCGACCTCGTCCTGCCTATGTCGGCGCTGCGCCTAAAGTAATCATGGCCAATACCGCATTGAAGTTTCAAAATAATTTCTTTGACAAAAACACTGAACAGATTATCGCGACAGGTTTTGCGGAAACGGCAGAGGTCTTTACTCAAAAACTCAGTCTGATTAAAAAACAAGGCTATTACTTGTCTAAGGGAGAATTCGAAGCGCCGCTCACTGCTCTCGCAGTACCTATCGTCTATAGCAATAAAGCTTTTCCACTGGCAATCGCTGTGGTGGGGTCGGTTAAACGTATGAATCATATCGATGTAGACAGCATCGTAAAAATGTTGCATGACACGGCCAAGCAAATTGCACTCGAATTCAAACAGGCTGAGACGCCCTAAGTTGATCTCGCGAACTTTTTATAGATTATATTGTGCCCAGTACGGTACATGATGTTATGCCTATTATGGTGTAGCGGATTAGGCATAAAAAAACACTCGGTCGTGATCTACGGCCGAGTGCTTTTTTTATGCTGAAAACTTAGTTTTGTGCAGCAGTCACTGCGATTTCGATTAACCATTTTGGGTTAACCAAATCAGCTTGAATCGTTGCGCGTGAAGGTGCCACATGACCTTTGATCCAATCAACCCATACTGCATTTGCAGCTGGGAAGTCTTCTAAGTTTTTAATGAAAATTTGTGCAGAAAGAAGACGTGATTTATCTGTATTGGCCAAACTGAGCAGTTGATCAACTTTCTGTAATACGTCACGGGTTTGACCTTCGATATCGAGATCAGTATCTGTCGGTACTTGACCTGACAAATACACCACTTGGTTAAATACAGTCACTGCGCTCATGACTTCAGTGCTATTAAATTTTTGGATATCGCTATGGCTCATGGAAAATTCCTTATCATGCATGGTGGTTTAAATTAAAGCGTATTGAATAAAAGCAAATCTATTAAAATCGAATTAAATAAAACAGTTTAGAGGTTGGTTGTGCTGCAGGCTTGGATCACAACATTCACCCGTTGCGTCACGCCACACATCAGTTCATAACCGACAGTGCCAGAACTTGCGGCCACCTCATCGATTGGCAATACTGTGCCTGAACTAGATTGTCCCCACAACACCACTTCACTGCCAATTTCCGCATCGCTGATCGGGGTTAAATCCACCGCCAACATATCCATACTGACGCGACCAATGGTTTGGGTGCGAATGCCATTGACCAATACTGGAGTGCCCGTTGGAGAAATACGTTGATATCCATCGGCATAACCACAGGCCACGATACCAATACGCATCGGTTCGGTTGCGGTAAAGTTGGAACCATAACCCACGGTTTCATCCATCTGCAAATCTTGGATGGCAATCAATTCACTGACTAAACTCATACTCGGTTTCAGATCCCAATGCGCCAAGTCATGGGTCGGGAAATCTGGAGAACTGCCATAGAGCAAAATTCCCGCACGAATCGCATCGGATTGGACTTGATCATGATGACGTAAGATGGCGGCACTATTGCTTAAACTGCGACGACCCGGCAGATCAGCAACAGTTTGGTTAAAACAGCTTAATTGTTCATCAATGCCATTTTTACCAAGACGATCAGCATCAGCATCGGAAAAATGCATCATATGGGTGATTGAGGCCACATGATCCAATGCCTTGAGCTGTTTCCAGATGGCTGGGTATTCTGCTGGCTTAAAGCCCAAACGGTTCATACCGCTGTTCATTTTTAAATAAACATCAAATTGGGCAGGGGCGTTAAACTGCAGTACCCAATCCAATTGATGTTGGCTATGAATACTAAAACTGAGTTGATAGTTGGCGCAGTCATAGAGATCTTGGGGACTAAAAATCCCTTCTAATAATAAAATCGGCCCCGTCCAACCCAAGGCACGTACACGGATCGCTTCTGCGATATCGAGTAGGGCAAATCCATCGGCTGCGGACAGACCGGCATAAGCGCGTTCGATACCATGGCCATAAGCATTGGCTTTGACGACGGCAAAAACTTGGCTGTTTGGACAAGTCTTTCTAACCACTGATAAATTATGGCGTAGCGCATCCTGATGAATAATTGCGTGTATCGGGCGTGGCATGTTTTGTTTCCTTGGTTTAATCCTATTCACTCACCGTCATGACACCACGGACGAAATCGATGATGTACATTGTCATCCCTTGATCTGTGCTAGTCATTTTCACTAGTATATGGTGTCATGCCTAGTCAGTTTAACTGTATTTTGAATTAATATTCAGGTGTATTGATTGATTTATCAGGTGAAATGTAGATTTGAAGGAAAAATTTACCCTGTGCAGAATCAATATCCGATTCACATTGCAATGAATGGATTTTACCATTCATAACGCAAGCGGAATAAATGCATATCTGGGGTATTAAATGAGTCCTGAGTATAGAGGCGCTCATAATCAAAGCCGATGCCATGATTAAATCGCACAGCAACACCAAGACCATAATCACGACGATATAAGTCATCGCCCTGAGTCACTTTTAGTGTGTCGCCCATAATATAGGGTTGAACAAAATTGATGCCGTGATCTTCGATTTTAAAATGGTAGCCCAAATAATATTCCAGTCCATAGGCCTCGGTATTGAGATAATGCGCCAGTTTCTGTTGCGGTTGATCGCTGAGCTTGCTGTTCGGCAATAAATTTTTATACCAACCAGCACCTAAACCCAGCATCCAATGGCCATTAAAATAAAACAATGATGAGGCAATCGATTGTTGCTTAAAGTCATGCTGATGATCTTGGTCATTTAAACTGGCTCGATTATGCTTCCACGCCGTGGCCACACTTAAATTGGGGCTGAGATGGATATCGACAGCCAACTCTTGACCTGATTTTCTTTGATATTGCATGTCTTGGGTGTTGGTTTGATCTTTAAATAAATAGGCTGCATAAAAATCAATATGCTCAGACTTTTTCTCATAACGGAGGGTTTTACTCGAGGCTTGGGTGCCATCAAAATGGCTTACTGGACTCCAAGTCTGCGGTTGTCCCAAGGTGTTATAGTCCCAGAGATCGGTTTTGCTGCCGACCACATCATAATAAATACTGTACATCTTGCCAAACTTTAAACTGCCGTATTGCTGACTCTGGATGCCTGCAAATAATTCTTGGGTATCGGCACTGGATTCGCCTTGGCGATAATGTCCTTCCCAATCTAACATTTTCGGTGGATTGATAAAGGTGGCATATTTAGCAATCAGATGCAGATCGTCAGTGAATTGATAATCGGCATTAAAAAATAAGCGACTGGTGGCACTATAACCATCACGCCGATATTTCATGCCTTGATTCGAGTCGTTATAACGATCAAAGTTCAAGGCTTGCAGTCTTAAACTGCCTTTTGATGTTAATTTTAAATGATCATCTGCTGAGATCAGTCCCTGTTGGTCAATTAAACTAATCTCTGCATAGACTGCGGTACTGAGTAGGCCACACAGCGCGATGAACAATGATTTTGTATAGTTCGGGTGGTTGAGCATTCAAAATAATCCTTTATTTAAATTGCACAGATCTCGGCCAAATCATGATCGATTTGGCAAAGTAGAGATGAGATCTAGAGGAAAGCGTTTTAGTCCGCTATAGCTGCTGCGTATTCAGCTGGCATTGCAAGCGTATCGTGTTGGTTGTTAAGTGATTTGATTCGAACTGATGCAGGGTGCATCAGACGGGGCACTTGGAAACTGAGCAAGAAAAGTATCCAAAATCGTATAATGATTGCAGTCTGGCAATATAGAAAGGGCACAGTTTTCTTGGCCCTGCGCTAAACAGTGCTGGTAGTAATGTTGACTTTGCCAGCGCAACTCAGCCAATTCCTGAGCACCACAATAAATCTCACAGGCTGTGTTTGAGGTATTACTTTTTAAAATCGGGCTATAGTGCTGGATTTCAAAATCAGTCAGATTTAAAGCCTCATTTAAATGACTGTGTTTGATCGGCGCTAAATCATAAATGCCACTGAGTAATATCGTCCTTGAAACCAAGGGGTGATCCCGCATTAATGCCGCCAAATGCGCACCCGCAGAATGCCCCAGTACAATCACTTCTGGGGTCATCCATGCTTGCTTTTGGATAAAATCAAATCCGTCTTGAACTTGGGATACGATATTTTGCAGACTGCTTTGCGGGGCTAAATCGTATTCCAATAAAACGCATTGGTAATTTTTGGCTAATAATGCAGTACTGATAAAGGCGAAATCGGATTTATCGCAGTATTGCCAATAGCCGCCATGAATAAAAATAACTGTGCTTTTGGCCTGTGGCAGTGGAAACACATCTAAGCACAGTCGCTCATGATCAGCATAGGCAATATCCTGTACACAATGCAACTGCTGGTAACAGGCCGAACTACGGTTTTTGAATTCAGCTAAAATCTGCAGCTCGTTGTCCACTGTGCTTGCATTGTCATAGGGGCGATTTATGGTTTTTCTCTTATGCTCGGTCATGATCTAGTCACTCAACTGATCTTGGCTTTGAGAAACATCAGTTGATTTTGGAAATAACTTTTTGACAAAGTACATAATGAAGATCAGCAGCAGAAAGGGTAGTCCGAAACTCAAGGTCGATTTAAATTCATCGGTAAACCATGTGGTAATCAAAATGCTCAGCATGGAAATTAAACCAAACACTGAAATGAGATTACTCAGCGGCACTTTAAATTTAATCGGGGTCTGTGTTTTGGCCATCTTGGCTCTAAAAAACATATGCGTGAGGAAGATACTGCCCCAAGTAATCAGGACACCGAACATCGATAATGCAATCATAATCGGAAATGCAGACTCAGGATTTACCGCATAAACCACACTGGCAATGGCGATGCCTAAGGCTGAGACCATCAGTGCATTAATCGGGACACCATTACTCCGAATACGACCAAACAATTGCGGTGCATCACCAGCACGAGATAAGCTAAATAACATCCGTGTAGAGATATACAACATACTGTTCATGGCAGATAAGGCCGCTACAATCACGATAAAGTTTAAAATACTGTCCGCAAATGGAATGCCAATATATTGCATCACGGTCACAAAAGGACTGGTGGCACCAGGACGAATTAATTCTGGCCACGGCACAAGACAGATAATCAAAAACAGTGAAATTAAATAAAACAAGATTAAGCGTAAAGCGGTACTTTTTAGCGCTTTAACCACGGCTGTTTCTGGGTCTTGGGCTTCACCTGCAGCGACTGCAATCATTTCAATACTCAAATAACTAAAGATTGAAATAATCACCGCCATCCAAACCCCTTTAAAGCCGTTGGGGAAAAAACCACCATACGCCGTGAGGTTGTGACTGATCTGTTGAGTGCCATTTTGTTGCTGGGTGAGTATGCCGATCGCCAAAATAATAAACACCACGATGGCAAAAACTTTGATGGTGGAAAACCAATATTCCACCACCCCAAAGGCTTTGACGCTAAAGGCATTGACCGCAAATAATAAAAATGAAAATAACCCAATCCAGATCCACGAAGCGACATCGGGATACCACAGCTTCATATAATCAGCCACTGCAGTAATCTCTGTCCCCACCGCCAGTACGATGGCCGCCCAATAACAATAGCGCACCACAAATCCTGCCATAGGATGAATATAGTGCTCAGCATAGGCACCAAAAGATCCTGAGGTTGGATGTTGAACTGTCATTTCTGCCAAACAGACCATGAGGGCAAAGGCAATTAATCCACCGATGGCATAACTGAGGATCACGCCTGGCCCTGCAAAACCAATTGCAAACTTACTGCCCATAAATAAGCCAGTACCAATCGCACCACCGATTGCAATCATGGTCATTTGTTTGGCTGTTAATTTTTTATGTAGCCCAGCCTCACGTGTTTGGATCTCATCAAAATTGCTCATAAGCCCTCCTGGCCAAGTCAATTTGTTTTGCTGTCATATGACTGAGTTACTCAACTCAGTACTCATTCACTTGAGCACTAAGTCACCTGGCCACGAATTTGATACTGTGGTGCTTTCCATTCTTCATGTTGCATCACCTGTTTAATCTGTTGCACCGCATCCCATATATCGCAATAGCCAATATAAAGTGGGGTTACACCAAATCTCAGTACTTCAGGCTCACGATAATCACCAATCACACCACGCGCAATTAAGGCTTGGATAATCGCATAACCATGGGTATGTCTAAAACTGACATGGCTACCACGGTGACGATAATCTGTTGGCGTAATGAGTTCAAACTCATGATCTGCACATTCTTGCTGCATCAGGTCGATAAATAAGTCAGTCAGCTTTAATGATTTACTGCGGATTTGATCCATGTCAGAGGCCAAGAATATATCCACACCGGCTTCAATTAAACTCATCGATAGAATCGGTTGTGTGCCACATAAATAACGGCGAATACCTTCAGCAGGGGTATAACTCTGCGCCATATCAAAGGGTTTTTGATGTCCCCACCAACCAGATAAGGGTTGTTTAAACTGATTCTGATGTTTTGGATTGACCCATAATAAGGCTGGTGAACCCGGGCCACCATTTAAGTATTTATAAGTACAACCTATGGCAAAATCACTATCGGTCTTTTTAAGATCCATCGGGACTGCGCCGACTGAATGGCATAAATCCCAAATTAATAAACCGCCGTGTTGATGCACAAGACGGTTTATATCCGCCATATCATAAAAATAACCGGTGCGATAATTGACATGCGATAACACCACCACAGCAACATCATTGTGCTTAAGGGTACTTTCAAGCTCTGCAACGCTATCAATCAGCTTTAATACATAGCCTTTTTGAATCAGATCAATATAGCCTTCGATAATATAAATATCGGTTGGAAATGCATCGCGCTCGGCAATAATCACTTTACGCTGAGCATCGCTGTCAGCTTGGATTTGCACCGCAGCAGAAAGGACTTTAAATAAATTGACTGTGGTTGAATCAGAAACCACTGTTTCACCCGCAGCAGCACCAATTAATGTGGCAATTTTATCGCCAACTCGGGTCGGTAAACCCCACCAGTCTGCTTTATTCCAACTGTTAATTAAATCCTGCCCCCATTCTTGGGTAATGACTTGTTCCGCCAAAGTCAGTGATTTTTTTGGGCGTGCGCCCAAGGAGTTACCATCCAAATAAATCACATCTTTGGGGAGGGCAAAATCATTTTTGAAATTTTTTAATGGATCGTGTTGATCCCAATCCAAACATTCGTTACGAGTAATCATTGATTTTCAACTCTTTTTGTCGTCCTTGTTGCTTGATATATTAGCATGGTGAAATCAGTGGATTATTCGATAATCTAAGGTTGAACTATGATATTTTAATATAGGATTCGAATTTTTGATAAATAAACGAGGAAATCTTCGAATATGGATGTAGATAAAATTGACCTGAATATTATTCGGTTTTTACAAGTGAATGCGCGACTCAGTAATCAGGATCTTGCCGATCTGGTCAACCTGTCTGCTTCGGCCTGTCATCGTCGAGTCAAAATATTAGAGAGCAAAGGGATTATTGAAAAATACCAAGCCAAAGTGAATTATGAAAAACTGGGATTAAAGATCGAAGCCATCGTTGAGATTAAATTATCCCAATTGACCGATGATGATCATCAGGCATTCTTAGAGCAAATACAGGGATTTGATGAGGTGATTAATGCTTATATTATTACTGGTGAATCAAATTATGTGTTGCATGTGGCCACGCAAGATTTAAATGCCTTCTCTCAATTTGTAATCAATAAAGTCAACAAGATTAAAGGCATTATGAATATTAATTCTAAAATTATTCTGCAGAAAGTCATCCAAAAAGGGATGATTTAAAGGAGAGCAGTAGATATTGGATATTATTGATGCCAAATAGTACTGAATTACTCAAGACTATGGCTAAAACATCGTCTTGAGTAAATAGGATGTGGAGACTGTTTTCATCAAAGCTATGCTAAGACTGCAACGGCTCCAGCCCTTTAATAATATCGGTATACGCTGAGCCATTCATCCAAAATGATTTCTTTAAAAAAAGCGTGGTCATAATACTTTCGGCCGCTTCGCTATTGGGATGTGGGCAGACCAAACCATAACTCTCACCCATGACCGTATTGTTCTCGATCAACTGAATAAAGTAAGCGTGTTTTTCATTTGCATAGCCAAGGATGGCATCTCGTTGGGTATTCATATCTTGTGCTCCACATCAATAGTGATAAAAAAACATCAAACCACAGCATGATCAGATCGGATGGGCAGTACAGCTCAACGCTGATCTGACAGTTAAATGAATCAAAATCTGATCGATATGGCGTATTGTTGTTCAAAATAAAGCATTCGTCAACTTGAATTTGTAACTATTTCAAGATAGACTGATTTTGTGCTATATAAGATGGGCGAGGATGCTTGAGCCAACGGGCTTTGCAGTCAGAAGCAAAATCGGGTACAACATCATTTAATGTGTAGGTCGGCTAGGGAGTGTTATGTCAAACCATTCGAACCAAACCAAGCAACAGGATCAGCAAGCGGTCGAATCACGTCACGGTGGTGCTCGAGCCAACGCTGGACGTAAGGCGCAGTTTAATGAACCGACCAAGGTGATTCGTGTCCCTGAGTCGCAGGTGTCTTTTATTAAAAATTGGTTATTGAGCAATGCCAAAACCGGCAACCAAAGCGACCGTGCCAAGCGTCTGACAGTACAGCCACTACAAGCCAATAATGACAAGATCTATCAGATTCCGATGGCCACTGAGCGTGTTGCGGCAGGTTTTCCATCGCCGGCTCAAGATGATATTGAGCAGTCACTGGATCTCAACGAATACTTGGTTCGCAATGAGGGTTCGACCTTTATCGTCAAGGCTAACTCACTGTCGATGCTCGATGCGGGGATTGATATCAATGATCCGCTGTTGGTGGACAAAAGCATTAGTGCCAAATCAGGCGATATCGTGATCGCCATGTTGGATAACGAATTTACCGTGAAGCGTCTGATGTATGACACGCGTTTTAGCCCAGCCAAGGCATGGTTAAAAGCCGAAAACCCAGATTTTGAAAACATTTATATCGAAGATGGTCAAGAATTACAGATCTGGGGTGTGGTGACTTATAACTTAAAACCGATGCGCTAATGCTAATCTCAGGCACCAATGTATATTCAAGTATGTGTATTTGATTCAGTGTGGAATTCTCTGTTGCATTAGGCATTAATATTTAATAGAATCAATGTTGTGGAGATGTATGGAAGGATGCATCTGGTAAGACTCCGATTGCCTTTGCCACTGTAAGTACTCTAGTCAATGAAGGGGCTAGAGTAAAAATGGGAAGCCTCTGGCTTCCCATTCTCTTTTTAGTTTAACTAACTGTGTGAAATTCTCCATTACTGACTTAATCACAGTACTAGATGATATTCAAAGACGCTTGCATGCTGGTAAAAAACATTAAATATTAAACTGTTATTGACGTTATTAAATTGTTTGCGGTGTTCAGGCAAAACAGCATCCTTAACGCCTCGTCACAATGCAGTCTTTGGCAATGCGTTCAATTTGAATAGGACTTAACTCAAGTTGATCGCTAAGCTGCATTTGTTCAATCAACCACACAAAATCAGCCTGCTGTGGAGTAGAGCGCGCAACGATAAATTGGCGGATGGTGTGTTGCAAATGATGAAAAGTCTGTACATGCACCCGATCACTACACGTAAAGCGAAGGATGTGATATTGGCTGAGTAGGGCCAAAACCTCACTCAAGTCAGGAAGCTGTTGCAACTCCAGTTGTGCGATATGAATGGCCTGAGTCATGGCATGTAGGGTACGTGGATGTTTTAACGCCCAATCTTGAGTTACAGCCAAGACTTTATCTGCTACATCGGGACAGATCTCTGCACCGCTGGCGATAATCAGACTATGGCCTTGAATTTGAGCTTGGATATTCCAAGGCTCACTGACACAAAAACCATCAAAAACTTGCTTTGCAATCCCTTCCACCATATAGGGTGGCGGCGAGGTCATCAAGGCGATATCGGCCGCAATCTCTTGATCTGCCAATGCCAACCAATGCCTTAAACAATAATGATGCAAAGAATGTTTAAAGACATGCGCCAATTTAATCGACTGCCCAGATTTGATCGCAGCGCAGACTTTTTCTGCCGATTCGGTGGCGGAGTCAGATGCTGAAATATTGAGTTGATCACAGAGCTGTTGACTCAGGCTGATAAAGGCTTGATTGACACTTAAGTTCAGTGAGGTTTGTAAGGGGATTCCCAGTTGATCTGAGCCGATGGCCGCAGCGGGTAACATCGCCGATAAACAATGTGCAGCATCCAAGACACCAAAAGCCAAACGATCTCTTAAACTGGCCCAAGAGGGTTCTTGCATCAAGGTGACCTCTAGACCTTGGGCCTTAAAATAGCCACGATGCTGTGCCCATAAGATCGCAATACAATCTAATAACGGTATATAGCCGATTTGAATCTGAGATTTTTCAAGTTGCTGCATGGCATCTACCTAAGCTTGATCGGATAAGGGCGGGTTGAGTAATTGTTGTGCATCGAGCAGGCGTCGTGCCATATCACCCATGGTCATACGATGGCTCATGGCATTTTTTCGGATCAATCCAAAGGCTTGATCTTCAGTGAGGCGATGCAGTTGCATCAACAACAGTTTGGCTTTTTCAATATCAATGCGATCTGCAAGTTTGGTTTTGGTATCGTGTAGATCCTGACGAAGTTTTTGATATTTTTTATAGTGTTCGATCGAAATCGCCAAAATACTTTCCAACTTGGTCGGGTCAATCCCATCCACAATATAGGCAGTGACACCCGCTTCGATGGCGGTCTTAATGGTGTGCTGATCGGTATTTTGAGTGAACAGTACCGTGGGTAAATCAAATTGGCTGACGCAACTTTCAATAATGTCACGATGTGGATGATCCATGTCCAGCAAGATCACATCGGCGTGTAAACCTTGCAACTGCTGCAGATTGACGTGGTCGAGTAGCAGACAAGCCACGACCGCAAAGCCGTGTTGCAGCAAGGTACGTTCGATAATCTGTGCTCTTTCGAGATCATCATCGATCAGCGCTATTTTTAGTTTTTGTTTAGCCATCGGGTTTTAGCTCTGCTTATTAGATGGGGGATCTGCTTGTTGTTTTGTGTACTGGCATATCTCCTCATCAAGACAACCGAGTGAGGGCTATTCTGAGCCAGATAATTGGGGCTTTTTTTTCTCTTTGTTTTGCAAAATCGATGCCAATGCAAGTCGGGTTGAGCTGCGGTTTATCCGTATAGGTCTAAGGTCAATCTCGCCATCATTGGAGCACACATCTCCATTGACCTTACAGATCGAACAGCCAAACCTGACCTATGTATTGAGCCTGAGCATTTGGCATAGTTCCTGCATTTCTATCGCTGTCAATGAAGACAATCTGCGCTGTGCCACACCGATTCAACCACTGCTGCATGCGTTGCAAGGGGGTTGATGGTGCAACTGCCCAGATACAACGGCCAACGGTGTCCGTTCTGATCGAACCACTCAAACATAGGGTTGAGTGGTCAACTTAAGCGTTCAGTTCAGGAAGGAGATGGCCATGTCATCAAATTTATCTGCTCGAAAAGCAACATCGATCCAACTCTTTAGTTTCAAAAGTGCCGCCATGCGCGCCTTCCATATGAGTTGGTTGGCTTTTTTTGTCTGCTTCTTTGCATGGTTTGCCTGTGCACCCTTGATGCCTGTCATCGCGACTGAGTTCCATCTCAGCAAAGATCAAATCGCCAATATCAACATTGCCGCCGTGGCCATCACCATTTTGGTGCGGCTGATAGTGGGCCCGTTATGTGACAAATATGGTCCACGTAAAACCTATACCGCACTGTTATTGATCGGGAGTATCCCAGTCTTTGGTGTGGCCGCAGCCAATAGCTATGAATCATTTCTATTCTTTCGATTGTTGATTGGTGCCATAGGTGCCAGTTTTGTCATCACCCAATACCATACCAGCATTATGTTTGCGCCCAATGTGGTGGGTACCGCCAATGCCGCAGCGGCAGGTTGAGGCAATGCCGGAGGCGGCGCGACCCAAGCCCTGATGCCACTGTTGTTGGCTGCATTGATTATGTTTGGGGTTGAGCAAGCCTTGGGATGGCGTATCGCCTTGATCGTACCGGGAATAATGATGTTGATCGTCGGGGTGATGTATTGGACCCTGACCCAAGACAGTCCGCAAGGTGACTTTAAAGCCCTGCGTGCTCAAGGCATTGCAGTGGGCAATGACAAACACGGTGGCATGGCGATCTTGTTACATGCAGCGGCTAATTATCGGGTCTGGATCTTATTTGGGGCCTATGCGGCGTGTTTTGGGATCGAGATCTTTATCCATAACATTGTGGCGATGTATTACGTAGAGCATTTTAGTTTTGGCTTGAAAGAAGTAGGCCTAGCAGCAGGCATCTTTGGTTTGCTGGCGCTATTTGCCCGTGCTTTGGGCGGTATCGTTTCTGACAAGATTGCACTGAAACAAGGACTGGATGGACGGACCCGAGTGTTGTTCTTAATGATCCTGCTTGAAGGCGTGTTTCTGATGGCCTTTGCTGCGATGCAGACGCCAATGCTGGCAATCTTGGTGATGACTTTATTTGCGCTATTTACTCATATTGCTTGTGGGGCGACCTATGCCTTGGTGCCGTTTATAGATCGAGATGCCTGGGGGGGTGTGGCGGGGATTATTGGTGCCGGGGGCAATGTCGGTGCAGTCGCAGCAGGCTTTTTACTCAAAGGCATGTTGGATATCCAAAGTTGTCTGATGATCCTCGGTGCGTTGGTGGTGATCGCCGCCAGTTTGGTATTGATGATTCGTTTCTCGGTTGAACATAAACAAAAAGAACAACAGTTGTTTGAACAGGCTTTGTCGCAACGAGCGCTGGACAGTGCAAGCCCAGTGCTTGATGCCCGCCATTAGGCCCGCACCGCGCACTCAAAATCAGGAGATTGGATATGAAATTAGTCATGATTGGTCATGGCATGGTGGGGCATAAATTTATTGAATCGGTGATGGAACATGCTGATGATGAATTGGAAATCACCATACTCGCCGAAGAATCAACAATTGCTTACGACCGAGTACATTTGACCGAGTATTTTTCAGGGAAAAGCGCCAAAGACTTGTCCTTGGCCCGTGCTGATTTTGCCGATGCCTATGGGATCGATCTGCATTTAAGTAGCCCCGTGGTCGAGATTGATCGGGTGCAGAAAACCGTGACCACCGTACACGGCACAGTCTTTGGCTATGATCGATTGGTTTTGGCCACGGGGTCATCGGCCTTTGTGCCGCCGATTCAAGGCCATGATCGTGAGAATTGTTTTGTGTATCGCACCCTTGATGATTTGGATGCGATTAAAGCGGCCAGTCGCAATGCCAAAACAGGCGTGGTGATTGGTGGGGGCTTGCTGGGTCTAGAAGCGGCCAAAGCCTTATGTGATCTACAGCTCAACACCCATGTGGTGGAGTTTGCACCACGATTAATGGCGGTGCAGATCGACGAAATCGGCGGCAAGCTATTAGCGCGCCAGATTGAAAAATTGGGTGTCACGGTGCATACCGATACTTCCACCCTCGCCATTGAAGCGGGTACAGACAGCATACATCGGATGCGGTTTGCTGACGGCTCTAGCTTGGCTACAGATTTGATCGTCTTTTCGGCGGGGATTCGTCCCCGTGATCAATTGGCGGTGCAGAGTGGACTCGCGGTTGGTGCGCGTGGCGGGATTGTGATCAATGACCATTGTCAAAGTTCCGACCCTGATATTTATGCCATTGGTGAGTGTGCGTTGTGGAACAACACGATTTTTGGTCTGGTGGCACCGGGCTATGACATGGCACGGGTCGCGGCTCAACATCTACTGCAATTGAGCCAACCACAGTTGCAATTGGGCCAACTGCGTTTTGCGGGTGCAGATATGAGCACCAAATTGAAGTTGATGGGGGTTGATGTGGCCTCCATCGGCGATGCCCATGCGCGTACACCCGGGGCATTGTGCTATTGCTATGCCGATGAAGCTGCAATGATTTATAAAAAAATCGTGGTGAATGCGGATCGAAGCCGATTATTGGGTGCGGTATTGGTCGGCTGTGCCAAGGAATATCATCACTTGTTGCAGTTGAGTTTGGATGGCAGTGGCTTAAGCGCACAGCCTGAGGCCCTGATCATGCCCAGTCTACAGGACCAAGTCCCCCAATCCGCGGGGCGTGGAGTGGATCTACTGCCAGATACTGCGCTGCTATGTTCTTGCAATCACGTCTCTAAAGCGGATCTGTGTCAGGCCATCAGTGCGGGTTCCACCTCCTTGGGTGCACTGAAAAAATCCACCAAAGCCGCCACAGCGTGTGGGGGTTGCACGGCATTGGTCAGCCAAGTGCTCAAAGCGGAATTACAACGCCAAAGGGTCACGGTCAACAATCATCTGTGTGAACATTTTGGCTATAGCCGCCAAGGGCTGTATCACTTGGTGCGAGTCAATCAAATCAAAAGCTTCGATGAGCTGATCAGCCAGTACGGACAAGGTCTGGGCTGTGATATTTGCAAACCCACAGTGGCGAATATTCTGGCCTCTTGCTGGAATGATTTTGTGCTGCAACCGAGCCATGCTGGATTGCAAGACAGCAATGATTATTATCTGGGCAATATTCAAAAAGATGGTTCCTACTCGGTGGTGCCACGGATTGCAGGCGGGGAAATTAGCCCTGAGGGCTTAATCGCGATTGGACAGGTGGCTCAGAAATATCAGCTCTATAGCAAAATTACCGGTGGACAACGTATTGATCTGTTCGGCGCGCAACTGCATCAATTGCCCTTGATCTGGGAGGAATTGATTCAAGCTGGGTTTGAATCTGGACATGCTTATGGCAAATCGCTACGCACAGTAAAATCCTGTGTCGGCAGCAATTGGTGTCGTTATGGTGTGGATGATGCGGTGGGTTTGGCGATCCGATTAGAAAATCGTTATAAGGGCTTACGCTCACCGCATAAAGTCAAAATGGCCGTTTCAGGTTGTACCCGTGAATGTGCCGAAGCACAAAGTAAGGATGTCGGGGTGATAGCCACCGAGAAGGGCTGGAATCTGTATGTCTGTGGAAATGGTGGGATGAAACCTCGGCATGCAGAATTGCTGGCGACTGATCTGGATACAGCGACCTTGATTCGTTATATCGATCGCTTGTTGATGTTCTATATCGAAACTGCAGATCGGCTCCAACGAACCAGTGTCTGGCGAGATAACTTAGAGGGTGGGCTTGCTTATTTACAAGCGGTGATCATCGATGACAGCTTGGGCTTGGCGGCTGAACTTGAAGCGCGTATGGCGGTGGTGGTGGGTCGTTATCAAGATGAATGGCGCACGGCAATTGAAGATCCTGAGATTCGTAAACGCTTTAAGACCTTTATCAATCGAGAGTTGCAACCTGATCAACAAGCCGATCCTCAGATTCAATTTAGCAGCGAACGGGGTCAGATTCGACCGCGCTCAAATCCACTGCTTCATCGATCTAGAAGCCAAGATGTTTCTAACACGGCTCAAGAGGCTCAATCTAAACCTCAAGATCGTCGCATTCAAATGATTGAACAGCAAATCGAGCAGGTGCTGCTATGAAAATGTCCTCTGAGCTTAGCCCGCACAGCTTTAGCCATAAAACCTCAGCAGCTCAAGCTTCAGCGCCTAAAACCCGAGCAGCTGAAAACTCACTACCCAAAACCTCAGCGCCTAAAACCCTAGCAGTTGAAAACTCACTACCCAAAACCTCAGCGCCTAAAATCCTAGCAGCTGAAAACTCATTACCCAATACCTCAGCGCCTGAGACCTTAGCACCAGAAAACTTCAGTGCTGTAAGCGACCCCACGGCATGGGTGGAGGTCTGTGCATTGGATCAGATCACGGAAAATACCGGTGTGGCCGCCATGATTGCACAGACCCAGATGGCCTTGTTTCGAGTGGGGCAAGAACAACGGGTCTATGCGCTGAGTAACCAAGATCCCTTTAGTCAGGCCTGTGTAATGTCACGCGGGATTTTGGGGGATCTACAAGGGGAACGGGTGGTTGCTTCACCGATGTATAAGCAGCATTTTAGTCTCGCGACGGGACGTTGTTTGGAAGATGCCAGTCAACATTTGTTGGTTTATCCCTGCAAGGTGGTTGCAGGCACAGTGTGGGTCAGACCGCAGCCACAAAAGACCTATCTGACTGCGGCGACACGCAGCACTCAACCTTTAAAATTGGTATTGATCGGTAATGGTCTGGCAGGGATGCGCTGTCTAGAAGATGTGTTAGATATGGCACCGCATCATTATCAGATTACTGTGATCGGCGCCGAAGCACATGGCAACTACAACCGCATCCTGTTATCACCGCTATTGTCTGGCGAAAAGCATTTTGATGACATTATGTTGCATGACCCAGCATGGTATCGCGAGAAGGGCATCGAGTTGATTGCAGGGGATGTCGCTGTACAGATCAAGCGTTCGCTCAAGCAAGTGCATACCCAATCGGGTCGTGTGCTGGACTATGACCGTCTGATCTTGGCCACCGGTTCGCGGCCATTTATTCCACCGCTGCCCGGAACAGATCTGCAAGGGGTGTATCCCTTTCGAAATATCCAAGATGTACAAGGCATGTTGCAATCCTGTGCTTCGGGTCGCCATGCAGTGGTGATTGGTGGTGGCTTATTGGGCTTGGAGGCCGCTTATGGGCTGCACCAAAGAGGAATGCAGGTGACCGTGATCCATCTGATGGATCGGATCATGGAGCGGCAACTGGATCAACGTGCCAGTCAAATGTTGCAGCAAAGCCTAGAACAACGTGGCATCCAGATCTTGACCTCAGCCCAGACCCAAGCACTACTCGGTGAGGTTGGACATGTACGCCAAGTACAGCTCAAGGATGGAGGGTTGATGACAGCAGACATGGTGGTATTTGCAGTGGGGATACGTCCAGAGATCAACTTAGCGCAAGCAGCAGGCTTGGCCTGTGAGCGCGGGATCTTGGTCAATGACACCATGCAGAGTTTTGATCCCAGTATTTACGCCGTGGGGGAATGCATCCAACATCGTGGTCAGACCTATGGTTTGGTGGAACCGTTGTGGGGTCAGGCCTTTGTTTGTGCCAGTCATCTGGCAGAGCATGGCAGTCTGAGTTTTAAAGCACCGACCATGCCGACGCAGCTAAAGGTCAGTGGGGTAGAAGTGTTCTCTGCAGGCCAGTTTGATCCGAGTGAGCCGCATGAGGATATTATTTTAAATGATGAAAAACGTCAGATTTACAAGCGCATCATCCTACAACAGGATCGGGTCATTGGCGCTGTGTTATTTGGCGATACCGAAGATGGCGCATGGTATGCCGAGTTAATCGCGGATCAAACCCCGATCACGGCCATTCGACATAAGCTTTTGTTTGGGCGCGATTTTGCTATGAAACAGGCGAGGTGATCGCGATGATTCAAAGCACATGTCCCTATTGTGGGGTTGGTTGTGGGGTTCAATGCAGCAGGCTGAGTCGTGGTGATCCGAGTCGTGGTGATGCGAGCGCAGTGCAGATCGTGGGCGATCCACAGCATCCAGCCAATCTGGGCAAATTGTGTATCAAAGGCGGTCACTTGGCCGATACCCTAGATCCTGCCACGCGCGTATTACAGCCGATGCTTGGGCGCGGTACACAGCGCCAAGCCTGCAGTTGGGATCAGGCACTTGAGCAGATGAGCCAGCAATTACAACACTGTATTGCAGAATATGGCCGCGACAGCATTGCCTTTTATGTGTCGGGGCAGTTATTGACCGAAGACTATTATGTGGTGAATAAATTCGTCAAAGGCTATTTGGGCACAGCCAATATCGACACCAATTCCAGACTGTGTATGTCCTCAGCGGTGGCAGGACATCATCGTGCCTTTGGCGAAGATCTGGTTCCTGCCAGTTATACGGATTTTGAGCAGACGCAGATGGTGGTCTTGGTCGGTTCCAATACCGCTTGGTGCCATCCAGTGCTTTATCAACGCATTATGCAGGCCAAGGCTGAACGTGGTCTGTTTGTGGTGGTGGTCGATCCGCGCTATACCAGTACTTGCGAAGCAGCAGATCTACATTTGCCGATCTTGCCAGGTCAGGATGTGGCATTGTTCAATGGGTTATTGCAGTATTTACATCAACATGGCTATAGCGACCGTGATTTTGTTGCGACGCATACCCAAGACTTGAGCCTCGCCTTAGCGGCCAGTGCGGCGCAGGCGGATCTGACACAACTGGCTGCGCGTACTGGGATTACGCTTGAAGCATTGCAGCAGTTTTATCAGCGGTTTGCCCAGACTGAAAAGGTCATGACCTTGTTTTCCATGGGCGTGAATCAATCATCGCAAGGCGTGGACAAGGTCAATAGCATCATCAATTGTCATCTGCTCAGTGGCAAAATCGGCAAACCGGGGTCAGCACCATTTTCAATGACCGGCCAACCCAATGCCATGGGTGGGCGTGAGGTGGGGGGACTGGCCAATATGTTGGCGGCCCATCTGGCACTTGAAAATCCAGAGCACCGTCAATTGGTGCAAAATTTTTGGCAAAGTCCACATATTGCCTCAAAAGCGGGCTTGAAGGCGGTGGACTTGTTTCAAGCAGTAGAGGCAAAGCAGATCAAATTTCTGTGGATCATGGCCACCAATCCGGTGGTCAGTCTTCCCGATGCAGAGCAAGTGAAACGAGCCTTGGCACAATGCGAATATGTGGTGGTTTCTGAGGTCTGCCAAGACACCGATAGCAGCGCCTATGCGGATGTGTTATTGCCTGCCTTGGCATGGGGGGAAAAGGAGGGCACGGTGACCAATTCCGAGCGGCGTATCTCTAGACAACGGGCTTTTATGGCTGCGGCTGGAGCGGCCAAAGCCGATTGGTGGGCACTGTGTCAGGTGGCGAAACGGCTGGGTTTTCAGGGTTTTGATTTTGAAAATAGCCATCAGATCTTTGTGGAGCATGCGCGATTGTCCTGTGAGCAAAACAGCGATCTCAACCAACGGCAGCAGGTAGCGCATTTTCGCTATTTTAATTTGGCTGGACTGCGTGATTTGAGTCTGGCGCAATACCAAAATCTGGCCCCGATCCAGTGGCCGGTTTGGCAGCAGGATCAGCAACCGAACCAGGTGGCACAGTTATTTCAGCACGGTCAATTTAGTCATGCCGATGGCAAAGCCAGATTTATCGCCACTGTCGCAGCCGATCCAAAGCATCCGCGCACGGACACTTATCCATTGATCTTAAATACGGGGCGACTGCGTGATCAGTGGCATAGCATGACGCGAACAGGATTATCCGCCAATTTAAGTCAACATCGTGCTGTGGCCGAATGTGAAATCCATCCTTTGGATGCCCTGAAATACGCGGTTCAGGAGCATGGCTTGATCAGACTGACCTCGACATGGGGCAGTGCGATTTATCGACTTAAACTCAGTGATGGCATACGCCGTGGTCAGGTTTTTGTCCCGATCCATTGGAGTGATCAATTTGCTTCGGATGCGCGGATTGGCAAGGTGGTCAATCCGGTCGTTGATCCAATTTCGGGCGAACCTGAATTTAAACACACCCCGGTTTCAATTCAGGCGTTTTATAGCGAATGGCAAGCGGTGCTGTATTTGCGTCATGGCTATGAGCACAGGGCGCAGCACTTGATACAGCAAAGCGTGTGGTGGAATAAAATCACCACCGCGCATGCCACGCGCTATGAATTGGCAGATCGGCGTCCACTGCATCAGCTCCGTGCAACCATTAAACAGTTACTCCAATTTGAAGATGAAAGTTATGAATGGTTAAATCTCGATGACCCATCGGCACAGATTGTTCATATCGTGATCTTGCAGCAGCACCAACTGATGGCGTGTCTGTATATTGCAGCGCCTGAATTGCTCCCTGATCGGGCATGGTTGGCAGGATTGTTTAAGCGTCAGCGCCTCAGTGCACAACATCGTAAGGCCTTATTGGCAGGGGCTGCCATGACGGCACAAGCAGCAGATGGGCCATTGCTGTGTAGCTGTTTTAAAGTCGGCAAGCAACGCATAGTTGAAGCGATCAGAACGCAGCAACTTCAAGATGAAAAACAAGTGACTGCGTGTTTAAAAGTCGGTGGGAATTGTGGTTCTTGCCTCCCTGAAATTCGCGGCTTGATTAAAATGTGTCAATTGGAGGACACAGTAGCATCAGCAGCAACTACAGCATCTGCACAATCAGCAGTGGTCTGATCTGAACGGGCATGTGGAATATGGATTGTGGCGCAGATCGGTCTAAGAATTGCATATACTCAGGCTCAGCAAGCAGTCATCATCCAAATAAGATTGCGCCAAACAGGCTGACCCAGATCGCCATATGCGAACAACAATCACAAATAACAACAATGAAAAGCAGCAGGGAGCATCGTGCACATGATCACCAGCATTGAACAAAATACAACCACACCACAGCGACAATCCAGCAGCAATACCCAAGGACTGTATCCCAGCACCGATCTGGTGATCTTGGCGGGTGGGCAGGCAAGGCGAATGAATGGAATCAACAAATTATTGCAGCGTTTTGATGCACAAATTCAGTTGCTGAAGATTTATCAACAGTTACAGCAACAGGTTGCACAGGTTTGGGTCAACAGCCATCGTGACCACAGTTATTATCGTCAGTTAATCGCCAACATCAGATGCTTTGTCGATGATCAAGCTGGCTTTATAGGACCATTGATGGGAATGAAAAGTGCCTGGACGCACAGTCAAGCCGACTATATCTTATTTGTTCCATGTGACGTGACCTACATTCCGGAACAGGTCTTATCACAATTACATCAATGCTTGATTGCTGTGCCCACAGCGCAGTTGGCCTATCTATCGATCAACCAATCGGCATTGTATCCATTTTGCCTTGCCAAGCGTAGCAGCCTCCCGATGCTCATAAAACATTTACAACAACCCAATGCCGCCCAGCGCAGTTTAAAAGCTTGCTTCCAAGCCCTGCATGCGGTGGCCTTGGAGATCGAAAATCCAGCACTGATTTTCCATAGCATCAATGGCATAGATGAGTTACAGCAATACCAGTCGCTGCAGTCAATTCGCTAGGCTAGAAAATAGCCTAAGTAATAAGAACTGTATCAGCATCATATCTCCCTCTTACGCCATATATGGCTCATCGTTGCCAAAGGCTTTCAGCCTGAATCCAACCTCTTGCGCAGGAGAGCGAGTGCAACGAGAAAAAATATTTTGAAATCAAAATATAACTTGATACGCAACGCTCCCTCCTTAGAAAAAGGAGGGTTGGGGAGGATTTAAACAATTGTATAAAAATCAGTTATTTAAATTGGATTTTATTATGGGTCCTTGCTTAATTGATTAGCATTCAGGTTGGGGGGGATTCTAAAAAACCGCCAAAGCGCCAGTGAATGACAGATAATGCGAGATTTTTGACACATATTACGAGATTGTTACAAATTCCATCAGCTACATTAATTCAAAAAAAAAATAGAGCCTAATGGCTCTATTTTTTTGTTACAGTACATAAAATTTCCTTAAAAAAAGCCCATCTAGATATATGAGCTTTTTTGAATTAGAACAGATTTAAAATTCCAACATATTATGGATAACACATCGCCAATCTAATTAAGATGTTACTTGAGTCGATAAAATATATTCCACACCATCCATAGCTATCAGTTGACCAAATCTACTCCTTTCCCAAAAAGCTTCTTTATCATCTTTATGAATTGCATTCAATTTACAAAAAAATTTATGATACCAGTATGCCCAAGATTTACTCTTAAGAGTTGTATCTGAAATATCTCTAGTTTTCCGATTCACTTCACGCTCAAATTCAGTATAGTCTTCAGGCTGAATTTCATTTTGTATAATTTGCTCTAAATTACAGAACTCACCTTCAACTCTATTTTTTATTTCATAAATATTATCCCAAGTATCTAATTTATTAATCAAAATACTATCACTAGTATTCCAATTAACTTTAACACTAGGACTAGGATCTCTTAAGTTTTCAATTTCTAATAAGACATAACTATGAGCTTCTTCAGTAAATGCATAGAAGCTATATCTAAGACTTGTATCTTCCGCCACAAATAAATCTTTTGCTTTTTTTGCATCTTGATTACATACATCACATAGTGGGATTAAATTATCAGGATGAACTGCAAATAATGGATATTTAGATTTGCATAATTGATGATCGTAATCTGCTCGCCATTGATTCTCTATACCAATATTTGCTCTAAATGGTGCAAGCTTTTCCATACCACAGGCCTTACAAATATTTCCATTTAAAGTATCTATACGAAAAGCTTCAAAATGACCATGAATATTTGCTCCACCAGCTGAATCAATGATTGGCTGCAAATCTTTAGTAGCTCCATACAAATGAGCAGCCAACACTTTAAATGCTTTAAAAGTTTCCGGTCGAAGAAAGCCTAACAAAGCAGGGTTAGGTGTTGAAAAAAATGATGACAAATCTTGATTGTCAATCACCACTCGATGCAACTGTTGACGATTAGTCTCTATCTCTCTCTTTAAATTTTCAAATAACTTTTGAAATTTATCTCGAGTTAAATCATTCTTTACTGTGAGATCATTTGCCTTAGAATTTTCCCAACATGCTTTACCAACAGGAGTATAGCTAAATAGACGTCTTCCAAATCTCTGCTGATTAATAGATTTCTGTAAGAAAAAAATTAACTCTTCATTTAACAACTCGAAAACTCGAAATTTAGGAGTTTGTGGATGTAATTTAAAAAGCATTAACTACTCAGTTTCTTAATCAAATATGCACGTTCAGCTGAAAGACCCAAATTGTCTTCAATCCATTGTTTTGCATGAGCATCACCATGTTCCAATTGCTCACGTATTTCATCAATAACACTATGAGAAATCAAAGACCTCAGTCTGAAGTACCTTTTAATAATCACATCAAAGGAAGCCCCATAGGTTTCTTCATTAACAGATTTTAAATCAATAAGTCCATTTTCATTTCTTTCGAAAAAAAAGACATTCTCTTTTTTAAGTGAAGAAATCATAAATGGAGAATGTGTTGATAAAAATATTTGAGAATCTTTTGCATCTTCCTCATTTATGTTCAAGGCATTTTCAAGATAGGTGTGGAAATAAGTTCGCCATGACGGATTAAGATGTGTTTCCGGTTCATCAAATAGAAAGAGAGACTGCCCGATACCAAAAATAGTTGAAGCTGCTAACACCAGCATAAGTTGAGCTTCACCATCAGAAAGATCATCAAAACATACTTTCTGATTCTTATTATTCAAGAATTTCAGCTCAACCACGCTTAAAGGCAACTGAGTTTTCAAAGGTGTCTTGACTGTTTCAATAAAGTCATCTTTAGCTAACTTTCTTCTATTGGTAATCGGCCACTTTTTATTCCCTAATTGTTGTAATTTTAATAATCTTAGGAAAAACGATCTAGGATCATGATAATTAGCTTCTCGTAAACTATTCAAAATACTCGAATTACTAAAATCAAGCTCAATTATACCCGCTAGAAAATTTAACTCATATTGATCATATTGGTCGTTAGTCGTTCTATTTCCAATAGGAACTATATTATTTTCCCCAACAGACCGTACAAGCATTTTTACATCACGGATCGCATCTGTATCAATAACCCCTGATCTCAAATCATAATAAATCTTAGCCTTTATAGGATATTTAAAGCCTAGCTCACCAAATATCTGTTCAACTTTTTCTAAAGGTAATAGGATTAGACTCAACAACAAAAGGCTAGTGCTATCGTAATCTAGATATATAAGATTACTTGGCTGTAGGTTAACTTCTCTAAGGCTTAAATAGTTCTCTTGATCGTAATCTTCAGAGTAAAGATTATCGAATATATGAGGATATTTTTTAAGATATTTTTGATTAATATCAGAAATTTGTTCTTCATTAAGATCATTAGCCAACAACTTTTGACGCTGCGCAC
The DNA here is from genome assembly GCF_004345325.1 of Acinetobacter calcoaceticus. GTDB lineage: Bacteria > Pseudomonadota > Gammaproteobacteria > Pseudomonadales > Moraxellaceae > Acinetobacter > Acinetobacter calcoaceticus_D. The sequence continues at coordinate 8,074 of NZ_SLVJ01000008.1, read as the reverse complement.
TTATTCTTTTAATTTCAAAGTACTGTAATGAATTTTTCATAAAAGCACGCTGAAGATTTTCATTCAATCCAGAGGCATAACCCACAATAAAATCAGGTAAAATAGCCCCCAAAAGCAATGGATGCCGTTCGCCATCTTCTGTTATTTTATAGGAATTTACATTACCTTGTTTATCAATATTCACCAGAATCAAGTCTTCAGTTTGGTTCTGATGTTTTATTGAATACTGAGTATTTACCCCAAATGGTAATGGAGTACGAGTAATAAAATCCTCACGTTGCTTTCGTTCTAAATAAGCAAAAGTTTCTGCAATTAGTTCAAGAAGCTGAGACTTTCCAGAACCATTCAGACCAATCAAAGCAAGAATATTCCCCTCAGTATTTCGAAAATCAAAATACTGATCTTTTAAGCCCTTATATTGCCCAATAAGCTCTAAAGAAAGTAAACGCATTATGCTTTACCTCGACCACGCTTTGTAGCAGGTTTAGCTAATTCACGTTCTGCTTTAATTCTGCCCAACAATGCTTCAGCACTGTTATCACCACTGATTAACTCTGGATTAGCCTCATGCCATTCAGCAGTAAGTTCTCCCCGAAATGCTTTTGCAAGGATAGATTGAGTGAGATTGTTTACTCGTTCTAAAGCTAATTCGGCTTGCCTTTCTATTACAGTTACAGCATTTAACGCTTTAATAACCTTATTTACTACTTCAATTTGAATCTCAATTCGTGGGACTTTAATAGATAAAGACATTATGTGCTTTGAACCCACATTACCTTGATTCACACCACCAGTTTCACCCTGAAAAAATTGTCTTCTAAACTGCTCTGATCTTATAAAGAGATTAAGAAACTCTGGTGTTATTTTTTCTCGAATAGGAATTAATCTGCCTACTCGCTGATTTATGAGAATATCTTGATCTGTTTCTACTAGGCAGCCAAACCCATAATCTTGTTTAAATCTAGTGCCAGTCATACTAATCAAAGTATCTCCAACATTTGGTTTAAACCGCTCAAACTCTTGCCCAATTTTTCTATCAACATAAGCAGGTGCATTCTCAATAAATAACCGACCGTCACGAATGTTCCCAAGCTTTATGACTTGGTAAGCACCAGCATCAGAAAACCACTCACTCTTAAAAGCATAACCATTTTGAAACTCTACAACATCCGATAATAAGCAATCTTGTACATCCCATTCCTCAGTCAACTTTCCACTAACAGCAGCAGCAAGCACAGACTGACGGAATTGTTTAAAAATCTCAGGGATACGTTCTAAACGAGCTTTGATGCTTTCTACTTGAGCCAGTAAGATATCAAGCTTGTCTGCAATAACTTGTTGTTCAGCTAGTGGAGCTACTGGAAACTGTAACTCTCTGAGAACCTCTAATCGAACTCCCTTCACAGTAGTACCAGTTCCAAGACTTTCTATATCTCGAGCTATAGAGCGATACCACCATATCAAGTAATTTCGGTCGATATTCTTAGGCAGAAATAATGCTTTTAAATCTTGATTAATTGCGGTATCAAAATTAGCTACAACAATTTTCCCCAAGCTCATCCTAGTAGCAATGATAGGAACTCCAGCAGGAATAACATTGGTACTGCTATTGTCTACAGCATCTTGAGAAATATGATCAATTGTATCTTCTAGGACATTTTTATTCATGTCCTTAACACTCATCCAAGGTATATCACCTTGATAATAATTAGAGTTAGCTTTACTCGGTGTTCCACCACCCATAATAGATAAAAGAACATTATCTAAATCAGTTTTCATCCATTGAGTTGGAATCTTTCCGCCACTCATTACTTAGCTCCTTGTAACGCAGCTAATAGTAAATCTAGCTCCACCAATGCAGCTCCAAGCTTTTCTTTAGCCTCCATCGCCAAAATCTCTGGTTCAGGCAAATTAGTAGCATCCACACTGTCTTTATCTTTAAGCCAACTAATATCTAATGAATCACTTTTATTCTCAGCAATCCACTCACGGCTAAAACAACGCCAACGGCTATGAGCTAACTCTTTATCTACATTTCGGTTTGCATCATCATTTGCTAACTCTACTGATAAAGCATCAAAACTATATTCACCTTCTAGTCTTGGACTAGTACCTTTAGGATCATCACCATACACATCTTCAAATGACTTTAAATATTGCTCTGTAAATGGTGTACGTTTACCAAAACTTGGCATATTTGTGCGCAAATCATAGACCCAAACTTGCTTAGTACAATTCTCTTCTTGGTATTTGTCTTCAGAACTACCTTTAGTAAAAAACAACACATTCGTTTTTACACCTTGTGCGTAAAAAATTCCTGTTGGTAAACGTAAAATCGTATGTAGATTACATTTATTCATCAAGTCACGACGAATATCTGTACCTGTATTTGCTTCGAATAGAACGTTATCAGGAAGAACTACTGCTGCTCGCCCCCCCGGTTTTAAACCACGATAAATGTGTTGTAAGAATGCTAATTGTTTATTACTCGTTGGGTAGGTTAAATCATCACGAGTAATACTGGCTTCACCACCCTTTGATGTACCAAATGGAGGGTTCGCCAAGATTACATCTACTTTCGGCAAGTTTGCTCCAATTTGACCTAGAGAGTTCCCAAGGTGAATCACACCTTCATCATCACCTTCCATGCCATGCAGCAAGCAATTCATTAAAGCTAAACGACGCGTACTTGGGACAAGCTCCACACCCACAAAAGCCTTATTTTTTTGGAATGCTTGTTGCTGTGCAGTTAAATCAAATAGATCATCTGTCTGTTCTTTAATATATTGGTCGGCGGCAATTAAAAATCCAGCAGTCCCCGCAGCAGGGTCTTGGATTATTTCTCCAGCGTGTGGTTTTAAACAACGAACCATGCTGTTAATTAATGGACGCGGAGTAAAGTATTGTCCTGCGCCAGATTTTGTTTCAGATGCATTCTTCTCTAACAAACCTTCATATAAATCCCCTAGACCATCTTTCGTGGCACTAAACCAATCAATCTGATCTAGTGTCTTAATCATTTGTTCTAAATGGCGTGGCTCTCGCAAACGTGTCTGAGCATCTGCATATATAGCAGAAATTAGAGGGTCTTCATGAATCTGTTTTCCATCATGGTCTTTACCAGTTGATAGGCTCAATAGAATGCGCTTGTAATCATTCAGTAGATTTAAACCAGATTTTCCTTTTAAATCCTCCCAACGACATCCTTCAGGTAAAGGATGGCTCTTTAAAGTACCAGCTTCAGTATTCTCATGAACCATTTTAATAAATAATAATAAAACCAGTTCAGTCACATAATCTGAGTAATTAATGCCGTCATCGCGCAATACATCACACAGATTCCAAAGTTTTTGAACAATATCATTATTTGTCATGGTCAATCCAAATTAAAAAATTACGCACTTTGCGAAAGCCAAATGGCTTCACTTAATTGATCTAAAACAGTATCGAGCTGATTGCCTAATACTTTGTCCATCTGCTTCGCACCGCCCTGATCACTAAAGCGGTTATTAACAAACTCACGGTCAATAATGACTTCATGTACAAGTTGTTTTGCTAAACGTTCCAGCCATTTACGTTGGGCTAATGTCCAAGGATGCATAGCATAAATTCGCTGCATTCCTTGCATTACACGTTGTTCAAATGGAATTAACGCCTCACCTAAAGCTGCTCGACGTATATGCCCAACAATACTCGCTGCAATATCTTGATTGGTTTGCTGAAGAACGGCACTACGCAAATTGGCCTCATTATACCCGTTGCCGTCCAACAACAGCTTCACTTCTTTTAATTGTTCTCGGGTTAAATCTTTAGGTCTATTCACTACTACGCCCAAAGCAACGGACAGATTTAACTGTTCTTTAATGAAATGATTAAATTGATCTAGATAATCTTCAGGTTTTTGATTTGCCCCATAAGTCTGTTCTCGATTGACCAACTCATCTTGATGCTCTGAAATAATCGGTTTTTTATCAGAGCCGATAAGTTCATCAACACTAGCTAACTGATTGACCAAACCTGAGTGCTGTATCATAAATTCAGCGGCTTTTTTAGGACCTAAATCATGTAAATGCTTATGAAGTGTCTTAGGCTCAACACCCCATTGTTGCTGCAATTCATTCAACTTCTGCTTCAATAATGGCTTATTCTCTGCCTTTTTCTCAGCTTTACGTAGAACTCTCATTAATTTTTGACTAAGTTGACTAAGAACAACATCCGCATGTGTTTCCCCTTCCTGCTCTCCGGGATTACTTAAAGCTATACCCAACAGTTCAGGATCAGTTAACTCATCAACAAGTTGCTCTAGAGTTACATTTGGATCTTTGACTAATGGCTTCATGGTATTTACATCCTGCAAAGCGGCATAAATATCCACAGGATCATAGATACGGAAAACAGTTTTACCAATCTCATCGCAACGACGAGTCGCACGACCAATCATTTGTTCATACAAAATACGAGACTTCACTCGGCGCATGAACACAAGATTACAAATTTTTGGGACGTCAATCCCTGTAGTAAGTAAATCAACAGTAACTGCAATACTTGGATATCGCTCATTTTTATACTGGCGAATCAACTGGTCAACCTTATCACTTTTACCTGTAATCTTGGCAACTGCGGCTTGATTATATTCCCCATTGTAAAGCTCTTTAAATGCTTTCCCTAAAAGATTCACTACCATATCAGCATGAGCATCCGTCGCACAGAAGATCATGGTTTTCTCATCACCAAACGGATCAATTTCTTGGGCTAATTGTTCGCAGATCACTCTATTAAAGTTTTTAGTAATCACTTGACGGTTAAAAGCATCAATTTCGAAACTGACCTCATCGGCTAATTCAGCACTTTCGATTGAGCCTGTTTGTGTATTGATCGTACTAACCATTTCACCCTTGGTAAATTTAATCCCATTTTGGGTCAGCAATGTTTCATAACGGATTGGAGCTTCATGATCGATCAACCAATCTTCTGCAACTGCTTCACGATAAGAGTAGGTATAAACGGGTTTACCAAAAATCTCGCTAGTATGTTTTGCTGGTGTTGCGGTTAGCCCCACTTTGACTGCATCAAAATAGTCCAACACTCTTCGATAGCTAGATAAATATTGAGCCGCATCACGAGTTGCGATTTCGCCTTCAGTCATTTCCTGATCTAGGGCATACCCTCGATGGGCTTCATCCACAATAATACAATCGAATTGGTCAACTGGAGGTGGGTTATCACTCTTAAATATGCGATTGACCATTGCCTGCACCGTTGCCACTTGCACACGTGTTTCTGCCTCAGCAGTCATATCACCCAGCTCAGCTACATTATAAATTTTAGATAACGTGTAGTTTTGCTCTAATGGTGCTTCATTGAATGTATCAAGAGCTTGCTGTCCTAATACCTTACGATCTACTAGAAATAAAATACGTTTAAATCTTTCTACTTTTAAGAAACGATACATTAACCCAATGATTGTTCTTGTTTTCCCAGTCCCTGTTGCCATCGCTAAGAGAGCTGAATGAGCACCTTGAGACAAAGCCTTTTCAACTGCAATAATTGCTTTTTGTTGATAGTCACGAACTTTTAGATATCCAAATGGCTCATCTTTTAATTTTTGCTGTGCCTCTTCTTTACTTCGTTTGAGAATATCTAATAAACCTTCTGGACTATGAAAGGATTGTAATGGACGTTTAATGTTACTCAAACTTCGTATATCTCTAAACCAAGTTCCAGACTGCTCTGCTGACTGTTTGAAATACTCGCGACCATTACAAGAATATGCAAATGGAATACGATAGAAGCTAACAACACCATCAGACCAAGGTTGTGATAGTCCTTCAAGCAACCAAGCACCTTGTAATGGAGCTTCAATAGTTATTCCACGACTGTACCGTTCAGCTTGAGTGATAGCACCAGCCACATTAAGATTTTCTTTTTTTGCCTCAACCACAGCAATTGGCGTTAATCCTGAAAACAACACATAATCAGCACGTTCACCTTTAATATTTCCTCGCATCGGCCATTCAGCAATTGCCATATTTCGCCCTTTTTTAGGACGGGCACCTTTACGATAATCTAGTTCTTGTGTATCTGTTTCCCAACCCGCCTCTTGTAGCTGCTGATCAATTAAAATACGAGTTAATCTTTCATCTAATACAATAGATTGACTTGCTGTTCTTGCATTACGACCAATCTGTTGTCGTTTGACAGAAACTTCTTTTTCATTTTGATGTGAAAGTTGTTGATGTAATTCCTTAACTTTGTCTTCATATTCTCGTTTTTGTTTTGCAAGCGCATCTTCATGTGCTTTAGCTTGAGTAGCAAATTTTTGAGCAGCTTCATCCATTGCTAAGGCTAATGCTTTAAATTCTGCCTTTTCTTTAGCAATTAAATCATTCAACTGCTGACTAGAATCCACCTGAACATTAGTAGCTTCTAAGTCATTTTTTAATTTAGATATTTCTGCCTGCAACTCACGTAACTGTAAACTAGGATCAACAGGAGGAACAAAAGGTGTTGGTTTAAAATCTGGCCCAGCCTTACCAAAAGATCGATGGAACCAAATTGCTAAATTGCGCGCTACAACCAAACCACTAACAGCTTCTTTATGTTTGGTCTTAAATTGGTGATTAGCTTTGTTACCCTCAATCCTTAAAGTATGGAATAAATCACGGACAACTTTATCTAACCTCAGCTCACCACTTAACTTATAAATTAAGTCAGCCTGTGTGGTTTGCTCATTAAATTCAATACCAAGTGTTAGCGCCATATGCTGTGCAATAGCCTCACCCAACTGACGAAGTTTAATCAATGTTGTATTAGGATCACTATAAAAGGCCCTTTCTGCTGCCCCAGCCAATTCAACGAATAAGGGATCATACTCAGCTAAAAAACCAAAATTTTTCGATTCAGGTGTCACGTTAAGTCTCTCATTCTTGTATAACTTCAAAAGTAGTAACTAGTTTCCCAGTTCACAGTTGCCTAAACTTATAATGCAAATCAAACAATAACTATTTATATAACCTATAAATCAGCCAAACGCTCAAATACTTTTTTATGGCGAATTAGAAGCAACTTTGTTTCATATTCAATAATTTTCTCTCCCTCTTCTCCAGTTAAATCAAGCTTTTTTGAAGCCTTTATTTTCGGACGAGGAACTATTTTAACACCATATTTTTTAACTGAATTTTCCATATAAATCTTATAGTCACTTACTTTTAAGTACTCACTCTAAAATCTTATCAAAAATTAAAACTCTTATCTAAAAAATAATCAAAAAAATGTAAATCTGTATAGGTCAAAAGACTAACAATTAGTAAATCTAAAATCGTATATCTATAAATTAGACAAGTAGTATTCGAATATCTACCTCTAAAACTTTCGATATTTCATAAAGTTTCAAAACCGTTATATTTACTTCTCCTCTTTCTATACGCCCCAGATAGCTTCTATCAAGTCCGCACATCAATGCTAATTTTTCTTGTGAAAGGTCTTTCTCTTTCCTTGCTTTGCGTATGTTTTGACCTAACACTATTGCTAATTCTGTCATTTGAATCAATTGCTCAAAAAACAGAACTATCACTATTTGAGGATTAAAGATCCACGGACTATAATCCTCTTTTTAAAAATTAAAAGTATGCCTTCATGAATGAGTTCAATCATCCTTTCAAAGAGGATTTTCTAAAAATTGTAGAAAATGATCCACTTATGTTTGCATTTAAACCAAAACGAATTTGGCAAGAAATCAATCCAAATTCGGATTCAATTCAGCAACAAACGTACTCTTTAATTAAAGAATTAGTTAAATATGAATATTTGTTTATTTATTATGAAGATAATGAAAAACTCTACTCAGAAACAGAAAAATTAGCTAAATTTCGACGGTAATACCCCCATATTTAATTGAGTTAATGAGTAGAAAAACCAAAGCCCTTATAATTGTTTAAATTTAGGTGGTTTACCATCAACCGACATATGAGGTCGTTCATGCATACGCGCCAACTTAAGAGTTAAGTTTTTGAAAATATTATAATTTTAGCTTGAAAAATAAAAAAGGTGGTTGTATTTATAAATGCGCGAACAC
>NZ_SLVJ01000007.1 GCF_004345325.1 Acinetobacter calcoaceticus | reverse complement strand
AAGACTGTAACAAGCCGATTGATCCGAAAAGAGTTTGCAGAAGAATTGAGTGCTTTCTACTGGAAACCTGTGCTTTGGACAAGAGCATATTGCCTGCTTAGCACTGGTGGGGCAACAATCGAAACAATACGGGACCATATTAGACAATATCGAAAAACAGCAAAGACCTGAATAATGGGTGCTATCCATCTCCACCTGAGAAGCACTGCTTCGCAAGAAAGATTATAGATGGAGAATTTCGCACAATTAGTTAAAAAACACGGTGTTGATCACCTTGGTCTACATGTCGGCGCTGCATATTTATGTCTCAGTTAAATATTAATCATCAGAATAATAGTTGCCATAGTTACTATAGAATTGAATGCTCCAGATTTGCGCAGTATTGCTGCTTACTTCAGTGATATAAACCTGATTATGTTGTTTATCTTGAAGTCTGTACAAGGACCTTTCGGATCGAGTTAATTGCCAACCTTGTTCGATAAAGCGTTCTAAATATACTTTTTCAAATATCTCATCGCTTATGTATTGCGATGAGATCTTAAATTCAAAGGTTCTCCATTTACTCATAGCCCAAGCAAAGTTGTCAGTAGTAATCGGGGGAAGCTGCTCTCTAAATACCGCTTGAGCAGTTGTATAAAGGTAACGCATATCAGCAGGTCGATCAGCTAAATATTGCTCAACCGTGAGTGGTGGTTTTTCTATTTGATACTTGGGTTCAATGCTACTCAATATCCGAACGAAGATATAGAAAAACAAACCGACAATAAAAGCCATCAATAAGGTCATAAAACCTGAATACAGTTGTAATTTTACCGTCTTCATTTATAAAAAGCCGACCTTATTACCCTGTAGTTCTTGAGCCAAGTTATAGGCTTGATGATCTGAAAACTTACTGACGATATCGAGCACCTGCATAATATTGTCATAATGATCATCACTAAAATGCGCGCCAAAGCGATGCAAGATCGAGAGCAGGCGAGTTTCTTTAAAGCTGAGGGTTTTATGCGGCGTGGTCAGCGGTATAAAGGCATCTAATATATGTTGTAAACTTTGGTGCGCAATAATTTCTAAGCCTGACTTTTGTGGATGCTCAAAAATCTTATCCCGAGCCAAGTTCTTGGCGCGGTTAATTCCGACTTCGATATCTTGAGCGCAGTATTGTAACAAACTGCCTTTGAGTTGACCGGAGATAATTTCATAATGGTGTTTGGCAAAGGCACTGGTCACTTCTTCAACCAAACGCTTCATCACTCGACCACGTAGCGCAGCAATTTTTTGTTGCCAAGTGCTGTGTGGCATATGCAGTTCTTCAGGGCGATCATATTCACCGATCAGATTGAGAAACACCGGTTCAACTTCTTCATAGCTAAGCATATTGAGGATGATGCCATCTTCAAGATCGATCAGCGCATAACAGATATCATCGGCAGCTTCGAGTAAATAGGTCAATGGATGACGACAGTAGTGATACTCACCGAGTTTGATCAAACCGAGTTGCTCTGCTATTTGTTTTAAAATCTCTTTTTCCGCTTGATAGCAGCCAAACTTGGCACGTTGACTGGCGGGGAGATCGGCTTGAGAGTCAATGGTTTTGGACAGCCACGGGTATTTGAGATAAGCACCCAAAGTGGCGTAGGTCAGGCGCATACCCCCATCGTTGGGGTGGTAATCGATCTTGCTGAGCAAACGTAAACCCTGTGCATTACCTTCAAACTGGCGCACATCGGCTTGTTGCTCTGGGCTTAAGTCACGTAAAAAGTCGGTATGTGAGGCATCATCAAACCATTCTCGGATCGCATACTCACCAGCATGGCCAAAGGGTGGATTACCAATGTCATGCGCCAAGCAAGCGGCTTGAATAATCGCGCCGACATCGGCAGGAGAAATCCACACCGGAAGTTCTTTCTGGATTTTTTCTGCGGCCAACATGCCCAAGGAGCGACCAATACATGACACTTCAAGTGAATGTGTCAGACGGGTATGAATGCCATCATGCTGGGTAAGCGGATGGACTTGGGTTTTACGATTCAGTTGTCTAAAACTTTGAGAGAAAATAATTCGGTCATAATCTTTATGAAAGGGGCTACGAGCCTGTTCGGAACTTTGTTTTTTACTGCCAATTCGGACTGTAGAAAGCAATTCTAACCAACGCATTTGAGTCATTTATCATTATTCACTATGTGCTTCAAAGCATCATGCCAAAAAATTAGTCAAAGCACTAGGGCAGCACGACATGATTTGTCATGCTGATTCAAATCGCTCAACAATCGGTGAATAGGCCAGTTGATCCTAAAAGCTGCACAGATTTATCCTGCTTTGGCTTGTTTGCATGGTTTTTCATCACTGCCGATGAATTGTCATGAAAGGGTCATGATCTGGTCGTATTCGCACGGCAAAATAAGCTGCAAAATAGTTAGTGAGCCGAGCGCCATTTAGGGGCTTAAAGCCAATGTTACTCAGGTGTCCTATTGAATTTTAGCTTGAGAATCTAGGTCTGGCATGTGAGCTAAATTTAAATGCTGGTCATCGGTGTAATTTGGGCTAAAGCTGAGCAAAAGTCATGAAAAACGTTGTAGCAACAGCAACTAAATGATCGTTTTGATCATAAAACTGCATTTTAAAAAGTGGATATGACTAGCTGAAAATAAGCTTTCGCAGTAGAATATGCGCTCTCTTCAAGTCACATTGCGGCATGGTTGATCAGACCTGCCCGTGGAGCCAAAATCAACATGTTTATCGTGGCCGGTGCACCAGCACATTCTTCTTTTAAGAAAACTCAACTCTTAAATCGTTTAGCGTCAATGAGTTCTGTTCAATCTTTCGACAGCCAGTGGGTTTATCTGTTTGACCAAGCGCTCAACGAGCAGCAGCAACAGTCTGCGCTTGCTTTGCTCAACGACGGTGAAAGCTTTAATTTGCGCCAAGCCGCAAGTGATGAAATCCAAATATTGGTCACGCCACGATTGGGCACCATTTCACCATGGTCCTCGAAAGCCACGGATATTTTTGCCAACTGTAATACGCCTGTACACCGCCTAGAACGCGGTGTTTTGTTTACTCTAAAGGGGATTACAGAAGTTTCCGCTGAGCTAAAACTGGCATTACATGATCGTATGACCGAAAGCGTGTTTGCACAGATCGATGATGCAGCAGCATTGTTTACTGAAACTGAGCCTAAACCACTCAACTCGATTGACATCTTGGGTGAAGGCAAAGCTGCATTGGTCCGTGCCAATAGCGAATTTGGTTTTGCTTTGTCTGATGAAGAAATTGATTATCTGACTGAAGCCTTTATCAAGCTCGGTCGCAATCCGCACGATATCGAATTGATGATGTTTGCTCAGGCAAACTCTGAGCATTGTCGTCATAAAATCTTTGGTTCAGAGTGGAGTATTGATGGCGTAGAACAGCCACTCTCGCTGTTCCAAATGATTAAAAATACCTATAAAGAATCTCCAACCGATGTGTTGTCTGCCTATAAAGACAATGCCTCTGTAATCGTGGGCTTCGATACCCAACGTTTTTATCCTAAACAAGATCCTGACACTGGTCATTTTGTCTATAAGTACAAAAGCCAAGCTGCACATATCTTGATGAAAGTTGAAACCCATAACCATCCAACCGCAATTGCACCTTTTGCGGGTGCTGCGACAGGTTCGGGCGGTGAGATCCGTGACGAAGGCGCAACAGGCCGTGGTGGTAAGCCGAAAGCAGGTTTGACTGGTTTTACCACCTCGAACTTGAATATCCCTGGTTTTGAACAACCGTGGGAAGAGCAGTATGGCAAACCGTCACGCATTGCGTCACCTTTGCAAATCATGATCGAAGGCCCATTGGGTGGTGCTGCATTTAATAACGAATTTGGTCGTCCAGCACTGAATGGTTATTTCCGTACCTTTGAACAGAACGTGAATGGTGATGTGAAAGGCTTCCATAAGCCAATCATGATCGCTGGTGGTTACGGTAATATTCGTCCAGACCACGTGGAAAAAGATGCCATTCAACCGGGTGATCTATTGATCGTGCTCGGTGGTCCAGCGATGTTGATCGGTTTGGGCGGTGGTGCTGCATCTTCTGTAGACAGCGGTACCATGGGTGAAAACCTAGACTTTGCTTCGGTACAGCGTGAAAACCCAGAAATGGAACGTCGTTGCCAAGAAGTAATTGATACCTGCTGGCGCTTTGAAGAGGCCAACCCAATCGTATCGGTGCATGATGTCGGTGCGGGCGGTGTTTCCAATGCTATGCCTGAGTTGGTGAATGATCACGAACTCGGTGCTGTGCTTGATTTGCGTAAGATTCCTTCGTTGGAACCAGGCATGTCTCCGATGGAGATCTGGTCTAACGAAGCGCAAGAACGTTATGTCTTGGCGATTCGTCCAACATCTTTGGCTTTGTTTGAAGACATCTGTGCCCGTGAACGTTGCCCATTTGCAGTTTTGGGTGAAGCGACTGAAGCACGTCATTTAACCGTTGAAGATCCATTGTTTGATAACAAAGCGGTCGATATGCCGATGCAGGTTATGCTGGGTGGTACACCACGTATGAGCCGCAGTTATGACAGCATTGTGCGTCAGGGTAGCGCCTTTGATACCAGCAAAATCGATCTAAAAGATGCGATTTTCCGTGTACTTAAAAACCCAACAGTTGCATCTAAATCGTTCTTGATCACCATCGGTGACCGTTCGATTACCGGTATGGTGGCACGTGATCAAATGGTCGGTCCTTGGCAAGTGCCTGTGGCGGATGCTGCAGTGACCACCACCAGTTTACAAGGCTATACTGGTGAAGCGATGGCGATGGGTGAACGTCCTCCTGTGGCATTGCTCAATCCAGCTGCATCGGCACGTTTGGCCGTGGCAGAATCCATTTCAAATATCATGTGTGCCAACATCGAACAGATTAGCGACATTAAATTGTCTGCGAACTGGATGGCGGCTGCGGGTCAAACTGGCGAAGATCAAGCCTTGTTTGAAGGTGTAAAAGCCATTGGTATGGAAATGTGTCCAGCACTCGGTATCGCGATTCCAGTCGGTAAAGACTCATTGTCTATGCGGACCACGTGGAATGACGCGGGCGAAGACAAAGCAGTGACCTCACCGATGACTGGTGTTATTACTGCATTCGCACCGGTACTCGATGTACGTAAAACCATGACACCAGAGCTTAAAGCCAATCTCGATTCAGTCTTGGTGCGTATTGATCTGTCTAAAGGTCAATTCCGTCTCGGTGGTTCGATCTTGACCCAAGTCTATAAAGAAATGGGCGATATCACTCCTGATGTTGATAGCTTCGATGATTTCAAAGCCTTCTTTAACTTGGTTCAAGACTGGAATAACCGTGGTCTGATCAAGGCTTACCATGACATCGGTGATGGTGGTTTAGTGGCAACTGTGGCAGAGATGATGTTTGCATCACGCCTCGGTGTGGCACTTGAAAGCCAAAGCATTGAGAGTTTGTTTGCTGAAGAAATTGGCGCCGTGTTGCAAATGACCCAAGCTGATTGGGCATCTGTACAAGCTGAATTGGCCACTTCAACATTACAGGCTGCGATTAGTGTGGTGGGTCAGGTCAACAACACTGATCAACTCACGATCAATACTTTGAGCTTGAGCCGTATTGAATTACAACAGGCTTGGACTGAGGTATCACATCAGATCCAACGTCTACGTGACAACGTTGAGACTGCGGATCAAGAATACAGCTTGATCGCAGATGCAGCGCATAAAGGTATTATTGCGCAACCGACATTCGACTTGAATGAACCGATTGAAGCACCATATCTCAACAGCCGTCGTCCAAGCATGGTGATCCTGCGTGAGCAAGGGGTCAATGGTCATGTGGAAATGGCTGCGGCATTTGACAAAGTCGGCTTTAACACGGTTGACGTACACATGAGTGATTTGCTTGCAGGTCGTATTGACCTCAGCGACTTCCAAGGCTTAGTGGCATGTGGTGGTTTCTCTTATGGTGACGTACTCGGTGCCGGTGGTGGTTGGGCTAAATCAGTTCTGTTTAATCCGAAACTACGCGATCAATTTGAGCAGTTCTTCAACCGTGAAGAAACCTTCAGTCTCGGGATCTGTAATGGTTGTCAAATGTTGTCACAGCTTGCACCATTAATTCCCGGTGCCGATGCTTGGCCACGTTACTATCGCAATACCTCTGAGATGTTTGAAGCGCGTGTGGTGAATGTACGCATTGAGAAATCAAACTCAGTGTTGTTACAAGATATGCAAGGTTCGATCTTACCGATCGCAGTAGCACATGGTGAAGGCCGTGTGGTGAGCAGTGCAGAGCACTTGACCAGCCTCAACGCCAATCAACAAGTGATTATGCGTTATGTGGATAGCCTTGGTCAGCCGACTCAGCATTATCCATTAAATCCAAATGGTTCGCCTGAAGCGATTTCTGGGGTCACCTCAAAAGATGGTCGTGCCACGATCATGATGCCGCATCCAGAACGTAACTTCCGTGCAGTGCAACATTCTTGGAAACCAGAAGAATGGACCGAAGATGGTGCATGGTTGCGTATGTTCCGTAACGCACGTAAATTTATTGGCTAATGGCTAGAACGCTATAACAGCTTTGAAAAAGCCTCCAGTTGGAGGCTTTTTCATGTTTAGGATAGGTAGCGTGTGATTTATCACTGAACTTGGTTTGATTGTTGCTTAACGAATATGAGTTGTTAACAAATGAATCAATACGAATGGGGGCCGAAGTTGCAAGTTTTTCTGGGCCAGAAACAATTAATCTAGAAAGTTGTTGGCGATAAGTGTTAGTTTCAAGGTGGACAAGCAGATTTTGAGTGTTTCAATGCTTCAATGTTTAGTGTTGCGAAGCATATAGGTGCGACAGATCTTGACTTGACTCCAGATCAACGTGAGCTGAAAAGCGAATTAAACGAGGTGATCTTATGCTGCATACAATACCACTCACAGGCAAGGAAGCTTTACGCCAAAAGGGCTGGAAATGGTTTTCAGTCGTTATTCTCATCCAGATTTTATTTACATTTAGCGTGTTTTGTTGGCAGTCCTTTTAAGTTTTTATCGCGGACTGGGCGTTCTTATTGTAATGATTGTTTTCTAACAGCGGCACATTGCGTGGCCGCTGTTGTTTTATTTGTGCGCAATAACCATTATTATCAAGCCTAATTATAAAATATGTCTGCTGCGACTTGAGTAAGTGAGATCACATCACATGCCGAGTATGTCGTGTAGGGTTTTGGGGATTTAAATATGAAAAAGCTCAGTTTAATATCGCTTGCACTATGCATGGGCTGTTCAGTTTATGCCAAAGATATCAATGTGCAGAGCTTAGTCAATGCACAGAGTTTGAATTGTGAACTTCCCAATCCAATGTTGAATTTTATCGGTGATTTCTACGCCAATGGCTACGATTCATCTCAATTCAATCCGGGGATACAGCGTTTAAAACTCGGTAAAAATAACTATCGCGGTATACAGGGTTATCAGCATTACACCACAGCACATATGGAGCAAAATGATTTTGCAGTGAACTTCGAGCATTATGGCGTACGAGTGATTAAAATCTCTTTACAGCGTATTCGCGGATCAGACACCGAGTCTGCAGCTTATTATTTTGTCTTTGCAGGCGCACCAGTGACGGTGACTTATCAGTTGCGCAAAGCACTGGGCTCAGTGTGGAATATCGAAAACAGCTTAGAGCAAACCCCGCAAGGCAATACTAAACTGACCTGTATATATGGATAATGAATGATTATGCTCTTTAAAATAAGCCTGACTTTGATCATGACGCTAGGATTAGCCGCATGTTTTCCAGTCTATAAAACCATACGTCCCAATCTGAATGTTTTGGTGAAGGATCAGCAAGGCCATCCAATCAATCAGGCCCAAGTGGTGCTCACCACCATACAGAGTCCGGGGTTATTATTAGATCCGCATCAAATTCAATTTACCCAACAGGGGCAGGCACATTTTAAAAAAGCATCTGAATGGCAATTGAATGTCACTTTTTTACATGGTGTGCAATATTACCGCTGGTTTGCCTGTGTTACCAAACCGGGTTATCAAACCCAAGCTTATATTGATATTAACCGAGAAACCAAAAGCCGCCATCAGCTCGATGTGATCTTGGTGGAGTCAGTTGAGCATAATACCAATAGCACTGAACAAGCCTGTAAAACAGTCCCTTATTAGTCAGATATAAGCCAGCCAATTCAATAAAATAATAATAATAGATGTTCGTAAATAAACAAAAAAATAAGTCTCATCGGAAAAGATCAATCCAAGGCGAAGCTATAAATTTTGATTGACAGTGATGATCACAGTTTATTCGATGTGATTGCCTTTCCATTTAAAATTATGGTGGGTTTGATCGATGAAAAAATTAAATCAATGGCTTTTGATACTGGCTTTAGGCCTCAGCATGCCCGTGTTTGCAGAGACCGGTAAAATTACCTTTGTAGGTCGTATCGTTGCCGCAGATACATGTGTTGCAAATATTCATGGTGCTACACAGCGACAATCTCCTTCCCATACTGCACTTATATTGGCATCAACTCCCAAAGACTCGCTGGTAAAATTTGGCGCTAAGGAGGCAGAAAATGCTAATTTTAGTATCGGCTTAAGCAATATATTAGGGCAGAAATGCCGTGGTGCAAAAACAATTGCTGGGGTTTATTTTAGTTCAGATGAAGGCAATATCGATACACATGGCCGCCTTAAAAATAGGGGGGATGCCAAAAATGTTGATCTACAATTGCTGAACGATAAAAAAATGCCGATTAATCTATCTTTGGGCTATGGTCGGCAGGCATCAAGCACATTGATGAATCAAGCCTATCATTATCAAATCAAATATTTTGCAGCTGAAGAAGCCCAGCAAGACGGCACTGTTAATGATGTTACATTTACAATTGTTTATAAATAACCAGTCAGCTGCACAACACAAGGTCTGTGCAGCTTAAAGCCTAATGATTGAATATCCTTAATGCGTCGCAGGATTAAGGTATGACTTCAAAGCCAATAAATTGAGTGGATTGTTTATCGAGGAAATTATTATCAGCTGCGATAATCAAACTGCGATGTCCATTGTTCAGGGTTGGTCCCCAAGTGATCGCTTCAATATTATCCAACTTAATCCCCATATAATGAATCGGCATTTCTAGCAATAACTGTTTGCTCATCGGTTCAAATTTGGCTGCGTTTAGACTGTCTATATTTTTAATATCGGTGCTAGTCGGATTGATTTTGGTTTTGACCAAGCGAATGGTATTTCCGACGCCATCCGCATAAGCACGTTCGATAGCGATAAACTCATTTTCACTGATTGCCAGCATCTCCGATACACCATTATCAGGTGCAAATGTATTCGGTAAGCTATTTACCGGAATCGAAGGGATTTGATAGGCATATTCAGCCAAGCTTTTACCTGAACTTGGATCGAGTTTGACCACTCGGATTACACTGCCATTATTCATGGAGGTGAGCGGACCATCTTGGATCAAGGCATCTTCATTCGCAGTGAAAATATTACCATTCGGTGTCACGGTCAATGATTCAAACAGTTTGTTACTGCGCCCTCCTGTGCTGGTGTTATCAACATAATGGAATCTTTTCGGTATATCGAACTCACGTACAAATTGACCATCACGAGCATATTCACGCACAAAGGGTTGATAGAGATCAGTCACTTTGTTTGAGAAATTACCTTCACTGGAAATGTACAGATTGCCATTTGGCGCGACACGGATCGATTCAGGATCTGCACTGCGACGATTGTCAGGGAGCAGATTGTTATTCTGATCGCGCAGATAGATCATTTGATTGATGCTAACCTTATTGATTTTGTTGGCATCCATATCAATCGACAAATTATAAAAACGCGGCGCACCTTTTTCACCGCCACGGTCGTCGGATATGGCCCAATAGCGACCATCTTGATCACGATCGAGTCCTGAGATACCACCAAACTCTACCGCTTGATACATGGTTTTGGTCGGGATGCTATAGTCACCGATGAGTCGCAATGACCCCACTGTAGTGGCAGGTGTATCCACTGTTGGACTATCGTCAGTATCAGTATCATTGCATCCCGTAAACGCCACACTGGCGCAGGCGATCGCTAAGCTCAGTATGCATTTATTTAAGCTCAAACCTGTTTTCCCCATGACGCTATTCCTATGCTTATCAAAAATTTAAAACACCTTAGCTGAGATAAATTGCAGTCTGGTGAATTTGGAACGGGCTTGGGGGATGAGTGTGGCTTTTATTTTCACTGTGACGGTGAGTTGCTTTACAACACATTTTAAAGATGTTTGCATTGTTGCTACGGTGTCACTCAAGAATTCAGTTTAGTATGTGCAACGTTTGGAAATCGCGCTGTAATTTTAGTGGGTCAGGGTATTGCTTTAGATAGAGATGGCGCAACTATTGCACTTCTTAACGATGGACATCGAACACCGAATCAAAAACTTTGAACACCCAATCAAAAATATCGCCCTAGCAAGCACCAACAGCTAAGCAGCAATATGAATTATGAACCGCCAACAATGCATACAAAGATGAGAGCAAGAATGCCAATGAAACATTACTTTATAAGCCTATTTATAGGCTGTAGCCTACTCACAACAGTTGTACATGCACAGCCCGTAGCACTCAATAAGCAACTGCAACCGATCGTGATACAGGGCGCATTGCCCGTAGAATCAGAGCGTATGGCGGCAAAGCTCAGCCACGCCAAAGTTGAAACGGTGGCGGGGTGGACTTTTTGGAAGGGCAGTTATCAAGGCTATCCAGTGATTATTTCCAAGACTCGGATGGGCATGAGCAATTCAGCTGCCGCCACTGCAATTGCGATAGAGCGCTATCAGCCCATTGCGATTATTAACCAAGGCACATCGGGCGGACATGACCCCCAGCTCAAGGTTTATGACATCGTGCTTGGCGCATATAGCACCAATATCTCCGCATTTAAAACCCCCAATAAAGCACTCGGTGAGGGATCAAATGCACTGCAATGGACCCAAGCCTTTGATGTGCTGCCCGAAGATGAGTTCGATCCAGAACCTATTGCACAACGAAAATTTGCTGGAGATCAAGGCCTATTGGTCGCTGCACATCAGGTCAAACCCAATTACCGCAAAGGCCGCGTGGTTGAGGGGACCATTGGATCAGCAGATACATGGAACAATGAATTAGATCGGATTGCATTTTTCCATAAAACTTACAATACATCTGTTGAGGAAATGGAAGCCGCCTCTGTGGCGCAGATTGCCAGTCAATACAAAGTGCCCTTTCTCGGCATCCGCATCTTATCCAATAACATTACCAATGGTGGTGCTTATGATGCAGGCACAGGTGAAGCTTGCCAAGACTTTGCACTGGATGTCGCGGTAGAATATATGAAAAGTAAATCTGCAGCTTTAAGATAGCGCGAACTACAACGCTTATGTTATGGATGGTCGTGGTTCACGGCCTCGCACTTTAGCCTGCAGTCACTTTTCAACGATCTTTTTGATGATAGGGGATGGACTGATGTTCAAATTAATATACTACGTTCCTGACTCACATTTGGATGCCACCAAATCAGCGATCTTTGTCGCTGGGGCAGGTTGTATGGGCGACTATGAGCATTGTGCGTGGCAAGTGCTGGGCACAGGGCAATTCAAACCCATCAATGGGGCGAATCCTTATATCGGTCAGTTAGATACTTTAGAACAACTTTCTGAATGGCGTGTAGAAACGATTGTGCCTGAGGCCAAAGCCAAACAGATCATTCAAGCACTGCGCAGTAGCCATCCTTATGAGCAACCCGCCTTTGAACTGATGCAATTGGTGGAGTTTGATTAGGGGCAGATGTATTTACAGATTGGAGCGACATGGTTAAATCAAGATCAAGAGCTGGAGTATGGATGACTATTTGTAGATTGTAGATTGTGGATTGTGGATCATTGATTATGGGCAGATGGCTATATTCATGCTAAGTTACTTATTAATAAATTGTTTATTATTTAATTGCTTATTCATAAATCGCATCTAAATCATTTTACTTTAGGATAACAATGAAAAAAATCATACTTCCACTCTGCTTGTTGGCTTTAGGTCGTTGTGCTTTTGCAGAAGACTGTAGCAAAGCACTTTCTGGACAATATCAGATATCCAAACATGCCAATTATTTTTTAGAACAAATCGCGCTGGAGGCTTTAGAAAGCAACTCTGAAACTGAATTGTTGAGTATTAAAAAACAAGGTGATCAATCTGTACTGATCTTAGGCAACGGTGACGGATCAGCACATCAACGCGATGCGGCTGAGCTTAAACCGATCGAGATCAAAACAGGATCCAATTTTAAGCTAGATAAAGATGGTTCAGTTGATCAGGATTTCAAGATTACGCTGGCGGAAAGTTTAATAGCCAAACCGGTGCTGCAATGCCAGACGCAATTAAATGATCATGTGGTGTTATATAAAGCAGATTTATCCAAATTAACCAAGAAAGATCTACAGGCATACAGTCAATTTGTGGAACGATTTTATGATGTATCTGCAGACTTTCCCGATGAAGAGGTAGAATTAACGCCACAGATCAAAGCGAAAGTACGACGCCCATTTAGTTTAGATGGTTTTAAAAAAAACCAATATTTCATGGAATATACCGATGAGCTCGTCGGGGTGACCTCCCTATTGTTTATTATTCCACTTGAAAAAAAATAGCCGCAGTGCAATTGATTTGAACAGCCGAGCAAATTAAAAAAGGCAAGCATACTTCACATGCTTGCCTTTTTTTTGAAGGTTTAAATTGCTGTTCAGGGCTTGCTAAAAAGCATTTAGTTAAACTGAGAAAAATCAGGTTTACGTTTTTGCATAAAGGCTTGTACCGCTTCCATCATCTCCGGTGAAGCCACACGCTGCATAAAGATTTCCGCTTCATGATCGATACAGTCGAGAATCTCTTGCAAATTATGCTTCATCAAGGCTTTGCTTTGTTTCAGCGAAGCCAAAGGCAATGCAGACAAGGTTTGTGCTTGTTTAAGAGCATGGGCATAAACATCCTCATGGATGCTATTGATCAACCCTACACTGAGTGCCTTTTCACTGTGGAATTTCTGTGCAGTAAACAGCAGCTCAGCTGCTTGACGATAACCTGCTTGTTGAACCAACAATTTACTTGCCGCGCCTTCAGGTGACAGGCCGAGGCTGACAAAGGGAATTTGGAACAGGGCAGAGCTGTCGCTATAGACCAAATCAGCATGCAGTAACAAGGTCACCCCAATCCCAATAGCCACCCCACGCACCGCAATAATCAATGGCTTGGAGAACTGTGCAGCTGACTTCAGTAAGACAAAGGGCGGCGTATCACCCGCTTTACCTTGGAGTGGTGATTGGACAAATTTCATGAAATCCTGCATGTCATTGCCCGCAGTAAAGTCTGCATCAACTCCACGTAAAATCACCACACGAACGTCATTGGATTGATCGGCCTGATCAAGTGCGTCAGCGATGCATAAGTATAATTCGGCATAGAGCGCATTCTTGGCTTCAGGGCGTTGAATGGCCAAGGTCAAGATACCTTGCTCTAAAGTTGCATTTAAATGTTGATGTGGCTGTTGAATACAACGAAGTGTCATCGTACTATCCTTGCTTTAAGTTTAGATATATTTATGCACCCATTATGGCTGAGATTGATTTCAAAGTTGTAACTCTGGCGTTCATAAAAAACATGATGAATTATGACTGAACAATTTGACTATTTAGTTTTTATTGGCCGATTCCAACCTTTTCATCTGGCACATATGCAAACCATCCAGATTGCATTGCAACACAGCCAACAGGTGATACTGGCCTTGGGCTCTACCCAAGCAGAACGTAACATTAAAAATCCGTTTAGCGCGGCAGAGCGCGAACAGATGATCTTGTCCAATTTTCCAGAAACACTACAGCAGCGGATCAAATTTGTGCATGTGATTGATGTTTATGATGATGCTAAATGGGTGGCTTTGGTCAAAAAACTGGTCAATGCCGTGGTTAAACCCGACAGCCATGTGGGTCTCATTGGTCATTTTAAAGATGATTCATCTTATTATTTACAACTTTTTCCTGAATGGAACATGTTGGAATTGGAGAGTTTAAGAGGCTCGATTTCAGCAACGCCATTACGTGAAGCTTTTTTTCGCGGTGAAATTGTTGAAGCGGCATTACCTTTGGGGACGATTCAGTTCTTAACCGCCTTTGCCCAAACAGCACTCTATCGGCAATTACAGTATAAATATCAACACAAAGATCCTTCAAACCTAGACGCTACAACTTAGCCCCTACAAACTAGACCTTAAGAATTTAAACAAAGCTTCATTGGGGTTTAGGTTCAGGAAACGGACTTAAGTAGCGCCGTGCTTGTTGCAGTAGATGTTGGGTGAGTTGTTGTAATGGAAGCGATTGGCGCTTCCAATGATGCCAGTACAAGGCCACATCTACGGGGTGATCCACAGCCAATTCAATCAGACTGCCGTTGGCCAATTGTTCCTGCATCTGAATCAGCGGCAGCAAACCATAGCCGAGTCCCAATTCAATACTGTGTAAAAATGCAGTGGAAGAGGGGATGTAATGGTGTGGGTAGCGCTGACTGTTCAAACCAAAATGCTTCAATAGCAATTCCGTATGTAGATGATCTTTCTCGTTAAAGATCACAGCAGGTGCCAGTTGTAAACTTTGATGATTGAGGCCTTGTGCAAACCAACGTTGACAAAAATCAGCGCTGGCCACCAATTTATAACGCATAAGACCAAGGGGCTCAGCCACACACGCTTTCATGGCCTGAGGCTCAGTACTGATACAGGCATTGACCAATCCTGTTTCGAGTAGATGGTAGGTCTGCGTTTGGTCATCAATGTTCAATTCAAGCACGATGTTTGCTTTGATCAAAATTTCCTGCAATGCGCCCAGTAGCCAGGTCGAAAGGCTATCTGCATTGCTGCCAACACGAATTTTATAACATGCAGAATCTGCTGTTCTTTCTTGAATGTTCTGTAAAAAACCTTCTTGGATCAAACGTATATGTTGTAAATGCTCGAGTAGCTGTTGACCGACTAAGGTCGGACGACAAGGCCGCTCTCGTACAATCAAGATCTGTCCCAAGGCTTTCTCTAAACTTTGTACCCTCAAACTGACTGCAGCTGCAGTGAGGTGCAATTGAGCTGAAGCCGCTTCAAAACTGCCTGTTTCAATTACGGCGAGAAAAGCGTCACTTTGTTTGCTCTGTAGCATATGGGCAGCCTGTTAAAGTACTTAAGAAAAATTTAGTTAAAGCTATATTTTCTTAATCATACTTAATTTTTAGAAAAATTATAGATAATTGCGTTTGCTCATCCATCAGTGTGCTCACTATGCTTTACAGTTATTTTCAAGGTTTTTTGGTCGGCTTAGGGCTGATCTTGGCTATCGGTGCACAAAATGCCTTTGTACTTAAACAAGGCTTAAAAAAGCAGTCGGTGTTTTTGGTGTGTCTGGTGTGTGCCTTGTCCGATTCCATTTTGATTGCTATCGGGGTCTTGGGTTTTGCCAAGTTGATCTCGCATTACCCACAAGCGTTGGTATTTGCTCAATATTTTGGTGCAACTTTCCTACTCTGGTATGGGGCACAACATTTTTATCAAGCCTATAGCATGCCTAAGCTCAATACGCTTGATCATGTACGGCAGACGAAGACATGGAAAATCATCTTGATTTGTCTGGCGATGACCTGGCTTAACCCACATGTGTACTTAGACACAGTGATGTTAATCGGGGCAGTTTCAACGCAGTATGAAAGTACAAAACTGTATTTTGCTTTGGGGGCAGTAACAGCCTCGTGGTTGTTCTTCTTCAGCTTGGGCTATGGGGCACGATTGTTGAGTCCAGTCTTTCAAAGTCAAAAAGCCTGGCAAGTCTTGGATGTTATCATCGGTATGGTGATGTGGGGGATTGCGATATCGTTGTTAAATATGCAGCTCTAAAAAAATACCCATCAATTGGATGGGTATGATCTTGGTTATAGTCTTGGATATGGTTTTGGATATAGTCTTGGGAATATCTCGACTCATTTAAAGTAGCTTAAGCCTTTTGTAGTGCCGCAATATCCAATAGCAATTGTTCAGCATGACCCGCGGCTTTAACTTTACGGTATTGTTTTTTTAACTGTGATTGATGAAATACAAAGCTTGAGCGTTCAATACCCATGACGGTTTTACCATACATATTTTTTTCTTTAATCACATCAAACAATTTACACAACACTTCCTCTTTATCACTAATGAGGTTGATCGTGAGAGATTGTTTCTCAGTGAAGTTTTGGTGCGCCTTGACTGAGTCACGTGAAACGCCAATCACTGTGACACCCAGAGCATCGAATTGGTCTTTAAATTGACTAAAGTCCGTAGCTTGAGTGGTACAACCAGGGGTCGAGTCTTTAGGGTAAAAATACACTACCAACCAATCGCTTGCGATCTGGCTGAGATTGATTTCACCGATCGTGGCAGCAAAGCTTTGATCGGGGAGTTGAATATTGTCGACTGACATTGGGATAGTCCTCCATATAGACCATAAAAATGAGCCACATTGTGTGGCCCATTTTTAAGTCTTAAGTAGATTTATTTCAATCCACGTTTAAGAAATTATTTTTTCGCTTGCGCTGCTTTCATTGCTTCTTCAGTTAACGTTTTTAACTTCGTGGTCAACTGTGGGCCAAAACAAGTCTGTAATGCTTGGTTTTGCTGTTGTACGAAAGCTAAAGTCGAAGGGCTTTTCTTTTGGTTAATCGCGCTTTGGATTTCCCATTTTTGTGCATTGGTGAGTTTACCGTCAGACTCGATTGCACAGCCACAATATTTGGCTATTTCAGCATCAGTTAATTTACCTGATTTTTTGGTTTCTGCTTTACATACATTAATCAAAGATGCTTTTACATTCGCGCTTTTGTAAGCTTGTTGTAAGTCTGCTTCTGAGGCAAAGCTTGTGCTTGCAAACAAAGCAGAGGCAGTGAACAAAGCAGATAGCGTTAAGCGTGATTTTAAGTTTTTCATAAATTTTACCTGATTATTACGGTATATAACGTGTAGGGTCAGTGATCTGTGCATCGGCAAAACCTTGTTTGCGTAATCGACAACTGTCACATTTTCCACAAGCACGTCCTTGATCATCGGCTTGATAACACGACACAGTTTGACTGTAGTCTACGCCATGTTCAATCCCCAAGCGTATTATATTCGCTTTGGATAAATGTAACAAAGGTGTTTCGATTTTTAAAGCCTGACCTTCAACACCGACTTTGGTGGCCAAACGTGCCATATTGGCAAAAGCGTCGATAAATTCAGGGCGGCAGTCTGGATAACCTGAATAATCAACAGCATTAATCCCAATGACGATGGCTTCAGCCGCATAGACTTCAGCAGCAGCCAGTGCATAAGACAGAAAGATAGTATTACGTGCTGGGACGTAAGTGATCGGTATGCCTTGTTGTTCTTCTTCAGGAATATCAATGGAATGATCCGTTAATGCAGAACCACCGAGACTACCTAGATCAATATTGATGACGCGATGTACCACGCCAGCAGCTTTGGTCAGTGCCTGAGCTGCATCGAGTTCAGTGTTTGAACGTTGACCATACATGAAGCTAATGGCGATACATTCATAGTGGGCTTGGGCCCAAGCCAAACATGTGGTTGAGTCTAAGCCACCAGATAACAATACGATGGCACGCGCGCGCGTCATGACAATCTCCTGATTGTATTTAAACCTTGAGTTTAAAATACCAAATTGAAAAAATTTAATACTGAGTATATCTAAGCTCGGGTGATAGAGCTGTGTTTAAAACAACATATCGAGTTTAGGTGCTTTGGGGCAGTCGATATGAATGTTTAAAAGCATTTAGCGTCCAGTTTCATCATTCCAAAGCAGTTTATGTAGCTGTAGTTGAAAGCGGACAGGTAAGTGGTCTTCAAGAATCCATTGTGCCAGTTCGCGAGCCAAAGCAGGCAGGGCAACGGCCCCTTTTTCAACGGCAAATGCGGGTGAAAACCAAACTGTGCTGACTTTCTCATGCAGGGCATACTGGGCAAGTTGCGCCTTAGACCATTCATAGTCTTCACGATTACAGATCACAAATTTGATTTGATCATGTGGATTTAAATGATCTATGTTGCTCATCAGATTGCGTCGTTCCTCACCAGAACTGGGTGTTTTTAAGTCGAGAACTTTAGACACACGCGGATCAACTTTGGATACATCCAAGGCACCACTGGTTTCAAGTGAAATCTGACAACCTAAATCAGCCAGACGTGTCATCAGCGGCAGCGCATTGGGTTGAGCCAAAGGCTCACCACCTGTTACACAGATATAGGGGGTTTTATAGTCCAGTGCGGTTTGGATAATACTGTCTAAAGACAAGCGTTCTCCACCTTCAAAGGAATAGATGGTATCGCAATAGTGACAACGCAATGGACATCCTGTTAAGCGTATAAATACCGTTGCTAAGCCCGCAGCATTGGCTTCACCTTGGAGTGAATAGAAAATCTCTGTAATGCGTAACCCTGCAGAAGGGTCAGAAACAGGAATAGCAGAGGAACGGCGCGTTAACATATCAGTGACCACAAAATTCGATTCAGCAATAAATTTGAAAAAATCAATCGCATCAATATTTAATCAGAAAAACCAAAACATAAAAAACAAAGTCGTGAAAAGCAAAAAAGTCTCTTCGCTCAGATCTGAGCGAAGAGACTTGATTTGGAAAGACTTAGTCTTCGCGGAGTAAATCGTTTAAGCTGGTTTTGGCACGGGTTTGTGCATCCACTTTTTTCACGATAATCGCAGCATATAAGCTATAGCGACCATCTTTAGATGGCAAGCTACCAGATACGACCACAGAACCCGCAGGTACGCGACCATAGTGAATCTCACCGGTTTCACGGTCATAAATACGGGTCGATTGACCGATATAAACGCCCATAGAAATCACAGAACCTTCTTCTACGATTACACCTTCAACAATTTCAGAACGTGCACCGATAAAGCAGTTATCTTCAATAATGGTTGGGTTGGCTTGTAACGGCTCTAGTACACCACCGATCCCTACACCACCTGAAAGATGGACGTTTTTACCAATTTGGGCACATGAACCCACGGTAGCCCAAGTATCAACCATGGTGCCTTCATCGACATAAGCACCAATATTGACATAAGAAGGCATCAATACCACATTTTTGGCTTGGAAACTGCCTTTACGTGCTACAGCAGGTGGAACAACACGAACACCAGATGCTTTAAATTGTTCATCTGTCCAATCAGCAAATTTAGTATCTACTTTGTCGTAGAAACGTATATCACCTGATTCGATCGGTTTATTGTCATTCAATTTGAATGATAATAGAACCGCTTTTTTTAACCATTGATGGACAATCCACTCGCCATTAATTTTTTCTGCTACACGCAATGTACCATTGTCCAAACCTGCGATGGCCTGTTCAACAGCAGTACGGATCTCTGCAGTGCAATCACTTGCTGTAAAATTTGCGCGATCTTCAAAGGCTTGCTCAATAATCGTAGAAAGCTGAGTCATGTTCTTCCTTCCAAAAAATTTTTAAGATTTTACACTAAATTTCCGTAGAGTCGTTAAAAATTAAACTTGTACTCGGAGTACGTTGGGATTGTGGCATTAAAGTACACTATTGTATGCTTTTTGGTCGGAATTAATATTAAAATTTGTTTAAAAACATGATCTAATGCTCAATTGTATCAAAAAATAACAAAAACTACTCAATAAATTCTTAAACAAATCTTTACTGTCGTTTATTATTTGATTCGGGCCTGAAACATAAATGATGAACGATTAAAAAAGCTCACTATATTGAGGAAATGTTTATGAACGTGTTAAAAATTGCTGTTGTAACTACTGCGTTGTCTATGTCCGCTATGGCTATGGCTGATTCACAAATTGTCCGTAGTGGCAATGTATTCGAAGCCAACCAATTAATCCCTTCTGGCGTTCGTGCTGAAGTGGGTACTACGGGCTACGGTGGTGCTCTACTATGGAATGTAAACCCATACGTAGGTTTAGCTTTGGGTTATAACGGTGGGGATATCTCTTGGCGTGATGACGTATCTGTAAATGGTACTAAATACGACATGGAAATGAACAATAAAACTGCCTATTTAAATGCGGAACTTCGTCCTTTTGGCGCAAGTACCAATACCTTTGCAAATAGTTTCTATCTTGCAGCTGGTGTAGGTTATTTAGACAATGATTATGATCTAAAGAAACGTATTGGCGATGGTGGTACACTTAAGATCGATGGTGGTAGCTATCAATTGGCTCAAGCAGGCCAAGAAGGTGGTGTTAAAGGTAAGATGGCCTATAAAAATGACATCGCACCTTATGTCGGTTTAGGTATTGCACCGAAGTTTAATAAAAACTGGGGTGTATTTGGCGAAGTCGGTGCGTACTATACTGGCAACCCAGAAGTCAATTTAAATCAATATAACCTATCTCCTGTAGAAGGTAATAATACCTCTGCCCAAGATGCAGTCAACAACGAAGCTAGAAAAATTAGCAACGATAGCAAGTATGAGTGGATGCCAGTAGGTAAAGTTGGCCTAAACTTCTACTGGTAAGTGTGAGAACGTAAAATTTCAAGTGTAAAAAAACGAGCTTAGGCTCGTTTTTTTTGGTTTAGTGCAAGTGGCGGATGCCCCAATGCTGAGGTTCAGTTCGCGCAACTAATCATCAGGATAGGCGACTTTTTTCAATGCTTTGACATCCGCATCTGGTGCACATAGCGCGATAAATTCATAGCCATAGCCACGCAATAAATGACCTTTACGCACGGCGATCCAAGTGGTGTTGACGCCAAAAATATCGGTGTCAATCTGTTTGAGGCGATGATCACGCTCAGTATCGTAGGCGACATTGTTAACGATTCCGATGCCCATACCCAATTCAACATAGGTTTTAATGACATCGGCATCCAAAGCAGACATAACGATATTGACATTGAGGTTGGCTTGCTCAAAGGCTTGATCGATCTTAGAACGGCCCGTAAATCCGCCGTGATAGGTAATGATCGGATATTCAGCCAGTATTTCTAAAGTAATCTCTTCAGGCTTCATCTGACTTAATGGATGGTCTTGCGGAGTAATGATGCAATGCTTCCAATCGTAATAAGGCACACTGGCCAGATTGTCTTCTGTGGTCAATGATTCTGTTGCGATCCCTATATCAGCGAGTCCCAAGGCCAATAGCTCTGCAATTTCTGTAGGACTGGCCTGTTGTAGAATCAGGTGGACTTTAGGAAATGACTTTTTGAATGCATTGACGATTAAAGGCAAGACATAACGCGCTTGAGTATGGGTTGTGGCTACAGTCAATATACCTTCATCAACTTTATTAAAGTCATCGGCTAAACGTTTGATATTGTCAGCATCAACCAACATTCTTTCCACAATGCTGAGCAGCGCCTGACCTGGTTCGGTTAAGCCCAATAAGCGTTTACCTTTACGTACAAACAGTTGCACCCCTAATTCATCTTCTAAATCTTTGATGTGCTTACTCACCCCAGATTGAGAGGTATACAGTGCAGCAGAGGCTTCAGTTAAGTTGAAGTTCTGTCTGACGGTTTCTCGAATTATTCTTAATTGTTGAAAATTCATTTTGGATTCATACCTTATGCTTGATAAATCCTAAAAAGATTTATCCTTAATGTGTTTATGCAGTTTGATCAGCAAAAAAATGTAATTTTGTTGGGCTGATCCATACATTTTGGTTTGGTCGGAACTGGTGTAATTGGGCTTGATCTGGACTGAGTTCGATTTCAATCAATTGACCATTACGTGCTTGTAATTCAGTTACGACTTTACCTGCGATCCAAAGTTCTCTTAAAAACACAGCTTGAATGGTATTTTCAGTGGGCTGCGCATAAATCTTTAATTCATTCGGGCGGGCAAAGGCAATGACTTTGCCTATAGGAGCTTGTTGCTGTTCTGTTAATTTGATCCGATCATCACCCATATGCATCACACCTTGGCGGTTTTCAGCTTCAAATCGATTGGCCTGACCTAAGAAATCAAATACAAAAGGTGTGGCTGGTTTTTCATAAACTTCTCGTGGTGAGCCTATTTGTTCAATATTGCCCTTGTTCATCACTACGATTTGATCGGCAACTTCGAGTGCTTCTTCTTGGTCATGGGTGACGAAGATTGAGGTGATATGTAGCTCGTCATGTAAGGTTCGTAACCAGCGACGTAACTCTTTACGCACTTTGGCATCTAGGGCACCAAAGGGTTCATCAAGCAGCAATACCCGTGGCTCAACCGCCAAGGCTCGGGCTAAAGCGATACGTTGCCGTTGACCACCTGACAATTGTGCAGGATAGCGGTCAGCCAAAAAGCCCAACTGCACCAAATCAAGTAAGCGGGTCACCCGTTTTTTGATCTCATTTTCTGATGGACGTGTCGCGCGCGGACGAACCCGGAGTCCAAATGCGATATTGTCATATACCGTCATATGTCGGAACAACGCATAGTGCTGAAATACAAAACCGACCTGACGTTCGCGGACATGGGTATAGGTGGCGTCTTGGCCTTCTAAGATGACTTGGCCGCCATCAGCGCTTTCTAAGCCCGCAATAATACGCAATAAGGTGGTTTTACCGCAGCCAGAGGGTCCCAATAATGCAACCAACTGACCTTCAGGAAAGTCCAGTGAGATATTGTTCAGTGCATGAAAGGCACCAAAGTTTTTTTCGATATTTTTAACTTGAATACTCATGTGTACATTCCTGATCAAACACTTGAATCTTGTTGAGAGCGGTTGAGTTTTTCTTGACGGTATTCAACCCATGTTTTAAGTATCAGCGTCACGATGGCAAGTAGAGCCAACAGTGAAGATACTGCGAATGCCGCACTAAAGGTATATTCGTTATACAGAATTTCCACATGCAGCGGCAGGGTATTGGTTTCACCACGGATATGTCCTGAGACCACCGATACGGCACCAAATTCACCCATCGCTCGGGCATTACACAAGATCACACCGTAAATCAAACCCCATTTGATATTGGGCAAGGTGACTTTGAAAAAGGTTTGCCAACCAGAAGCACCGAGTACGATGGCGGCTTCTTCTTCCTCGGTCCCTTGGGCTTCCATTAACGGAATCAATTCACGTGCCACAAAAGGTACTGTAATAAAGATAGTGGCAATCACGATGGCAGGCGTGGCATAAAGGATCTTAATATCATTTTCCATCAACCATCCACCCATCCAACCTTGGGTACCAAAGATTAGCACCAACATCAAACCTGCGATCACAGGTGATACTGAAAATGGCATGTCGATAATCGTGGTCAATATGGCCTTACCACGGAAGTTAAACTTCGCTACACACCATGCCGCAGCGACACCAAACACCACGTTAAGCGGTACAGCGATTGCAGCCGTGATCAAGGTCAGTTTTACCGCAGATAAGGTATCGGGATTGATCAAGGCTTCAAAGTAGACGCCCATTCCTTGTTTAAAGGCTTCTACAAACACCAAGATTAATGGCAGGATCAAACAAGCCAAAAAGAAAATCAGCGCAATTGCAATCAAGATGTTTCGTACCACAAGCGGTTCTCGTGTGGCATCGCGTGACTGCAGTTTCTCAGCTAAAGCATTGCTAGAGGTATTTAAGCTCATCGTGCAGTTCTCCCGGTACGGCGACTCATCCAGGCTTGAAGTAGGTTAATGAGGAATAAAATTACAAAGGAAAGCACCAGCATAATCACTGCAATGGTGGTTGCGCCTGCATAGTCATATTCCTCCAAGCGAGAAATAATCATCAAGGGCGCAATCTCGGTATAAAAAGGCTGATTACCCGCGATAAAGATGACTGAACCATATTCACCCACCCCACGCGCAAAGGCCAATGCAAAACCGGTCAGCAAGGCAGGAGCCAGAACGGGGAAAATAACTCGTGTCACGATTTGCCAGCGATTCGCACCCAATGCAGAGGCGGCTTCTTCAAGTTCAGTTTCAAAATCACTGAGCACCGGTTGTACAGTACGCACCACAAAAGGAATACCAATAAAGATCAAGGCAAGGGTAATCCCGGTAGGGCTATAGGCGACTTTGATCTGCCAATGTTCTAGATATTGACCGATCCAGCCTGTAGGTGCATAAAGCGAGGTCAATGCAATCCCTGCTACTGCAGTCGGCAGGGCAAAGGGTAGATCGACCAAGGCATCCACAATCCGTTTACCTGGAAAGTTATAACGCACCAAACACCATGCCAGTAATAAACCGAAGATAACATTGATCAATGCTGCTAACAGTGCGGTGCTAAAGCTGAGTTGTAAGGACTTTAAGATACGCTCAGAACTGAGAATCTCCCAAAAACCATCCCATCCTATACCAAGGGATTTTATAAAAACCGCTGATAATGGAATGAGGACGATTAAAGACAAATACGCAAGGGTAAAGCCTAAAGACAGACCGAATCCTGGCAGCACTCGGGATCGCTGCGACATGTTGACTCCTCAAAATGAGAATATGCCAATTGAATCAATTGGCTAAAAATTTATGCTAAAAAATGAATAAAACAAGAATAGAGAGTAGGACCTAGATTGCAAATTTAAAAAATAACTTGCCGTCATCAGAATGATTGATAAAGCGTTGATGCTGCTCTGTGATCATATAATCATAAATCTCTGGAAAGGGTCCAAATCCAGAAGCGACATTGATATGACCGACCTGACCCAAGTTGTGCGCATTCACGTGCCACGCTTGTGCTAAACGCTGTGCATCTGCAAAAGCAAGCCAAGGGTCATTTTCACTGATGATCATTTCAGTCGGTACATTGAGCTTTAATTGATGAAAATACGATGCATAGTCTGTAACACTGTCACGCGCAAAGCCGCGTTCCCCAAAACGTGATGGATTTGCAGGTGCGACTAACAACATTTTTTTAACTTTTTTGGCCAGCATCGGATGGCGGGCCAAGGTCGCAACACTGGTTAAGCAACCAAAACTATGTGCGATGATTTGGACTTGATCCGGTGCTTTTTGCAAGGTTTTGACGCATTGATTGACCCACTGTTCTAGGATGGGTAATTGCCAGTCTTGTTGTTGAACACGTGAGCTTGACATCAATTGACGTTGTAACCAGGATTGCCAATGATCAAAATCACTGCCCCCTGCACCAGGTACAATTACAGTATGAATCATGTCGAAGCTCCTACTTGATCTAAAACAAAACTATCTAAAACAAAACAATCGAGAACAAATTAAAAAATATCTAATGCCGTCATTGGGTTAATCGGTTTATGGGTTATTTGGCTGAATTGGCTTTAACAATTTGGTCAAAGACTCCGCCATTTTCAAAATGTTGTTTCTGCACTTTAGCCCAGCCACCAAATTCTTGATCAATCGTGACCAGTTTCAGTGGTTTAAAGGTTTGGCTATAGCGTTTTAAGGTTGCTGCATCGCGAGGGCGGTAATAGTTCTTGGCTGCAATGTCTTGACCCTGAGGTGAATACAAAAAGTTCAGATAGCCTCGCGCTAGATTTGAGCTGCCATGTTTTTGCGCATTTTTTTCCACGATGGCAACTGGCGGTTCAGCCAAGATCGACAATGAAGGGGTGATGATTTCAAACTTACCTGGTTGTTCACGCACCGCAAGATAGGCTTCGTTTTCCCAAGCTAACAGCACATCACCGATACCACGTTCTGCAAATGTGGTGGTGGCACCGCGTGCACCAGAGTCAAGGACTTTGGTTTGTTTATAGATTTGACGTACAAAATCTTGCGCCTTGGCATCTGAACCATATTGATGTTTGGCCCATGCCCACGCAGCGAGATAATTCCAACGTGCACCACCTGAGGTTTTAGGATTTGGGGTGATAATGGCGACCCCAGATTTGGTCAGGTCAGCCCAATCTTTAATTCCTTTGGGATTGCCTTTACGCACTAAAAATACAATGGTTGAAGTATATGGTGTTGAATTTTGTGGAAATTTGGTTTGCCAGTCTTTGGGCAATAAATTGGTTTTCTCTGCAATGGCATCGATATCTGCAGCCAAGGCTAACGTCACCACATCGGCAGATAGGCCATCAATGACGGCACGACCTTGTTTACCTGAACCACCATGCGACTGTTTAAAGTTGATGTCTTGCCCAGTGCGTTGTTTCCAATAGCTGCCAAATTTTTTGTTTAAATCATCATAAAGTTCACGTGTCGGATCATAGGAAACATTAAGAAAGTCTTTGGCCGCGTATCCGACAGAAGACACTGAGATCAGGGTCGCAAGCAGCCCAAGTTTTATTGTTGAAAAACGCATATACTAGTCCCTGATGTATAAGTGGGCTGATGAGAGAAGATTTGAATATGGATGCAGGATAACGCGGCTGTTTATCCATAAAAAATAATAAAAAACGAAGTTTATATGAATTAAACAGAAATAGAGTTTGTGGAAATTTTGAGCTAAGTTTTTAGAAATCAATAGGATTGCTTGTTATGGTGCAGTGTTTGAAAAATATGCAGTATATGGATGCTGCACCGATCATGGATCGTGCTTTTCATTATGGCGATGGATGTTTTACTACGGCGCGGATTTATGAAAATACGCTACTTTTAAAACAGCGACATTGGGCACGATTAAGCCATGCTGGAAGGCAACTCAGTTTAAAGTTTGATCTTGCGTTGATTGAACAGAGTCTAAAGCGTTTATCTGCCGATCATGGGCAACTCAATGGCACGATTAAAGTGCTCATTAGCCGTGGATATGGGGACCGAGGCTATAGTCTGCCGATGCACGATGCTGATATTTATGTATTTTATTATCCAAATCATTTGGGCTTAGCGGCTGCTGAATATATAGATAGTGGCCTACTGCAACAGCAGATGGGGCTATGCATGCCAAGCTTGGTTGGGCTAAAGAGTCTCAATCGTCTAGAACAAGTACTGCTCAAGCAAGAAGCGGATCAACAGGGTTGGGTAGAAGCCTTAGTCAGTGATGTACGACAGCATATTGTTGAAGGTGTGAGCAGTAATTGCTTTATTCGTCTTCAAGATGAGTGGATTACACCTGATCTTGGTTATAATGGCGTGCATGGCGTGATGCGGGCTGAGATACTGGCACGTATGCAGCAGCGACAATTAAACTGTAGCATTCGTTCAGTGGATCTCTCCGAGGTTGATCAGATCCAAAGTTTATTTTTCTGCAATGCCTTATCGCCGATGAAAATTGTACAACGTTTAGCGACGCGGACTTTAGCGACTCAACCTTGCGTTGAGTTATTTCAAACCTTGCAACTTGATCACTTTAATTCTTATGTCGAAAACCAAATCTAAAGATAAAGCCAAAAATAACGCCAAAGTCGGTGGGTTGAAACGCTATTTCAAACTGTTACTCAGCCTGTGTATTCTGGCATTGCTGCTCTGTGCGGTTGGGTTGCAGATGAGTTTGTTCAAGGACTATCCCGTTTTAGGCAATAAGCAAAAATTATCCATCAATAATGGACAGACCTATACCAGCTTTATTGATCAATTGGCTGCAGAAAATAAAGTCAAATGTCCGATCATTTTAAAGTTATATCGTAAGTTGTTTATCCATGACACCTTGAAAGCAGGGATCTATGAAGTAAAACGCGGCATGAGTGTACGTCAAGTTCTCGATATGGTATCCAATGCTGAAAATGCACAAATGAATCGGATCTTGGTGATCGAAGGGACGACTGCGAAACAATTGATTGCAGCATTAAAAAAAGATCCGATGGTCAGCAAGCGTGTGACGCAAAACAATTATGCGCAGATATTGAAGCAGCTTGAAATTCCCTATGATCATGTTGAAGGCTTATTTGCACCCGATACCTATTTCTTTGATAAAGGTGCCAGTGATGAGCAAATCTTGACGGATCTTTATCAACGTCAAATGAAAATACTCGATACTGCTTGGGCCAAACGTGATGCCAATCTGCCTTATGAAAATAAATACCAAGCCTTGATTATGGCGTCGATTATTGAAAAAGAAACCAGCCTTGATAGTGAAATGACGAAAGTTTCGGGAGTGTTCGTACGCCGACTCAAGATTGGTATGCGGTTACAGACCGATCCAACCGTGATTTATGGTATGGGGGATGCTTATAAAGGCAATATTACCCGCCAAAATTTGCGTACACCCACAGCCTATAATACCTATACCATCAATGGTCTACCCCCTACACCGATTGCTTTGCCAAGCAAGAAGGCCATCGAAGCGGCCATGCATCCTGATCAATCAGATGCGCTCTATTTTGTCGCAACAGGCAATGGGGGGCATAAATTTTCCAGCAATCTACCCGATCATAATCGAGCTGTCCAAGACTATCTCGCCGTGATCCGCGCCAAAAATAAGGAGTAAAGATGTTTATTAGTTTTGAAGGTACTGAGGGTGTAGGGAAAACCACACTGATTACTCAACTGTATGAACATTTTTTACAACAGGGTTTGGATGTGGTTCTGACCCGAGAGCCAGGAGGGACACCTTTGGCTGAGCAAATCCGTGGTTTATTGTTATCGGTTGAACATCAAGAGCCGATCAGCAATGACACGGAACTGCTATTAATGTATGCCGCACGGGCACAACATCTACAAAATTTCATCTTGCCGGCCTTGAGCGCGGGTAAGGTGGTGCTTTGCGATCGTTTTATTGATGCCAGTTTTGCCTATCAATGTGCAGGTCGTGGTTTGAGTCGTGACAAGCTACAGATGCTCAATCAGCACTTTGTCAGTCATCGGCCAGAGATTACATTTTGGTTGGATGCGCCGATTGAGTTGGGGATGGCTCGTGCCAGAGCACGAGGTGAGTTGGATCGTTTTGAGCAGGAAAAAATGGAATTTTTTGCCAGAGTACGTGCAGGCTATGCAGAGATTCATCAACAAGAACCTGAACGTATGAAGCGTTTAGATGCCAGTCAAAATGCAGCTCAAGTCTTTGCCCAAGCCTTGAGCCAACTGGCTTTGGCCAGAAGTTGAACTGTAGAGACCAGAAAACTTGCAGCATCGTCGCTGTTTAAACCTTTATCTTTGCTTTGATTTTGCTTATGGTTGATTTGAATGATCTGAAAAAACAAGGAATGTAATGAAAATCAGCCAAATCGAAATAGAACAATTTTTACTCAAAGAGTTTCCACAAAGTTTAGAAAAATGTGTCATCGAAGAGGTGGTTCCGAAGGGGGCAACCATGCGTTGTATCGTCAATAATGATGATCTGCGTCCGGGTGGCACCATCTCTGGTCCAACCATGATGATGTTGGCCGACTTTGCCTTATATGTGGCGATTTTGGGTGAGATTGGTTTAGTTGGATTGACGGTGACCACCAACATGAATATTAATTTCTTGCGTAAACCTTCAGGTGGCAAGGATATTCGGGGTCAATGTAAGTTAATGAAAGTGGGTAAAACCCTGGTGGTTGGGGAGGTCTGGATCTATTCGGTGGATAGCCCTGATCCAGTGGCGCATGTGGTCGGGAGCTACTCAATACCACCTCAGCGCGATTTGGGACCAAAAGTTTCATAATGTTTCGAGAATTGGCTGGATAGCCCTATTCTTTGGCTGATGAGCCCAATTTAACGAGTGTTTGAGTTGTTAAGATAATAATCATTCTTATTTAGAGTAATCATGATGTTTATCAAAGACACTCAGCACTTCCCAGTGGTTGAAGTCAGCTATCAAACTGCAGATGCTGTGACATTTGAAGATACGATAGCAGTTTATGAGGCTTTACTTGATCAACAGAAAAATTTTGTTTTTATCAGCGAAGGTCCATTTCCAGAACAACAGGCCAGCCATGAAGAACGTCAAAAAGTGGCTGCTTGGGTCAAGCAAAAGCGCAGTGCTATGGCTAAGTATGTAAAAGCTTTTGTGCATATCGAGCCAGATCAGCAATCCCGATGGGTGGCGCAAAAATTTGCCAATAACTTTATTAAGTTTTCGGGTTACCCGATGTTTATTGTGGTCAACAAAGAACAGGCCCAACGGGTGATCCACTCCGTGTTGAAAATATGAGCACAGATTCAATGCAAGCCATGCACACTCCCGCCGAACACTGCTTTGCCGATACCCTCGATCGTCCTTTGGTGATTTTTAAGATGCAAGACCAGATTCCGGATTGGGAGCTTGGGGTGCATCATCATTTAAAAAATCAATTTGTGGTCTGTTTAACCGGTTTGGTGACGCTAGAAACTGCACAAGGGATCTGGATATTGCCACCGAATAGTGCCTTATGGATTCCGGCATTCACTGCGCATGAAGTGAAAAGCTACGGTTACTCATCTGGCTACGTGCTGTTTATGGACCCCCGACTCGATATCGAAATCCCTGATGATTTTCAGATGTATCAAACGACGGCATTTCTCAAAGCCATGTTGTTGCGCGCAGAGATGATTCCACATGAATATCATTTGCCTCAGGAGCAACGTTTGATGCGTTGTTTGATGGACGAAATTTTGGGTGCGCCGAAACAATCATTTTATCTACCGATGCCGCAAGATCCACGCTTGAAAAAAATCACTGATGCGATGCTCAGACATCCAGAACAAAACTATGCTCTGGCCGAATGGGCACAACTATGCTGTATGAGTGAACGTAGTATGACCCGAGCATTTCATGCTGCAACGCGATTGAGTATTAATCAATGGCGTAAAAAACTGCATGTGATCCTGGCCTTACAATGGTTAAGCGAAGGCGATACCGTGCAACGTATCGCACATCGTCTAAGCTATGACAGTGATACTTCATTTATTATGATGTTTAAAAAGATGATGTTGATGTCACCGAAAAGATATATGAAATTTCATCAACAGCATCCAGATGCAAAACATGAACAGCAGCAAGGTTCAAGCTTGAGCGCCTAAGTCGACTGAAGCGCTGCTATAGCTGATTGAGTCGCTGATTCAAAGGTTATTTGCCTGGAGATTGACCAACTGCATTTCAACTTTAAAATCTGTAGGGTTGAGCACCGTTCTACGCAATTCAGTCGATAACTCAGGATAGTCCAAGGTGTAGTGCAGGCCACGAGATTCTTTGCGTTGCATCGCACAGCGGACGATCATTTCAGATACCAACACCAGATTGCGCAGTTCAATCAGGTTTTTACTGACATGGTAGCCTTGATAGTATTCATCAATTTCTTTTTTCAACATCTCAATACGGTGCAAGGCGCGTTCAAGCCGTTTGCTGGTACGCACGATACCGACATAGTTCCACATGGTGGCGCGTAGTTCATCCCAGTTTTGCAAGATCACCACTTCTTCATCAGCATCCGTGACTTGTGAGGTATCCCATGCCGGGATTGGGGGATATTCAAAGTGTGGTTGGTGTTGTTGCTGTATATGCGTTGCCGCGCTCATGCCGTAGACAAAGCATTCGAGCAGGGAGTTGCTGGCCATGCGGTTTGAACCATGTAAGCCGGTATAGGCAGTTTCACCAATGGCATACAGACCTTTGAGATCGGTTTGACTATGTTCATCGACCATCACACCACCACAGGTATAGTGTGCTGCGGGCACGACTGGAATCATGTCCTGGGTAATGTCGATCCCCAACTCCATCAAACGTGCATAGAGGGTCGGGAAGTGCTCACGGACAAATTCTTCGGGTTGATGGCTGATGTCCAACCAGACATGACGTATGCCTAAGCGTTTAATTTCATAATCAATAGCACGTGCCACCACATCCCTTGGTGCCAATTCAGCACGCTCATCAAAGCGCAGCATAAAGCGTTCGCCATTGGGTAAGCGCAAGTAGGCACCTTCACCACGCATCGCCTCAGTGATCAGAAA
Organism: Acinetobacter calcoaceticus; assembly: GCF_004345325.1. Lineage (GTDB taxonomy): Bacteria > Pseudomonadota > Gammaproteobacteria > Pseudomonadales > Moraxellaceae > Acinetobacter > Acinetobacter calcoaceticus_D. The sequence continues at coordinate 120,438 of NZ_SLVJ01000007.1, read as the reverse complement.
TGAACGTGCTTGAGGATGGTAGAGGCAAGTTGGATGAAATTGATTAAATTCCATATTGGCGACACGACATCCAGCACGATAGGCCATTGCGATGCCATCCCCAGTAGCAATGTCTGGGTTTGAGGTATAGAGGTAAGCTTTCATCGCACCGCCACAAGCCAGGGCGGTAAAGGGGGCTAAGAAGGTATGCACTTGGGCATTTTTTTCATCAAGGGCGTATAGACCCAAAGCTTGATTGGGCAATTCAGTTTGGCCCAGTTTGGCACGGGTAATGACATCGATGGCGATGAAATTTTCAAAGATCTGAATATTGGACTTTTCTTGAGCGCGCTGTACCAAGGTGGTCGAGATTGCTTTGCCTGTGGCATCGGCCGCATGGATAATACGCCGCTGCGAGTGACCGCCTTCACGGGTAAGATGTAATTGTTGATCTTGGTCTAAGGTAAAAGCAACGCCTTGTTGTAATAAGAAATCGACCGAAGCTTTTCCGCCCAATACTGTCTGTTGTACAGCTTCTAATTCACATAATTGCACCCCTGCAATCATAGTGTCATCAATATGTTGTTGAATAGAGTCCGTTTGATCCAATACCGCAGCCACCCCACCTTGAGCATAATAGGTACTGGCATCTGTGAGGTGTGATTTTGCCAATACCGCAATGTTAAAATGCGCTGGTAATGACAAGGCAAGGCTGAGCCCAGCACCACCACTTCCCACAATAATCACATCAAAACAATGTGTTTTGTTTAAATTAGACATGTCCATCAGCTAATTTGAAAAAAGTCCGTTCATAACACTCTTTTTTTAAGAAAATTTCAAGTGATATCAGCCTTGATCATTTTAGTAGAATAGAATTGAGCAGATTGGTGGGGAAAAACCAATGAATTCAGAATAAGATCTTGTTTTATAAAAATATAGAAACATTTATTTACGTTCCAATTCAGATTAATATGCTACAACGTTTTTTGATCAAAATAATCATTTGTGAGTTCGTTGTTCATGAATAGTCAATATCTACAAAAGGGAATCTGTGCGGTTGTGTTTGTAGTGACCGCTCAAACTCAGGCCGCGTCACCAGTGGATTTCTCAAATCTGGTAGAACAAGTTGGCCCTGCTGTGGTGAGCGTCAATGTGGTCAAGAAAATGACCCAAGAAGAGTTATTACAGCAGCAAGTTCCAGAAATTTTAAAACGTTTTTTTGGCAACCAAATTGTTATTCCAGAGCAGCGGATACCGCAAGAAAAAACCGGTTATGGAAGTGCATTTTTCATTACTAAAGATGGCTATCTATTGACCAATCACCATGTGGTTGAAAATGCGAGTAAAGTCACGATTATGTTGAATGACCGTCGTGAAATTGATGCCAAAGTCATCGGTAGTGATGCGCGAACAGATGTTGCCTTGCTCAAAGTTGAAGGACAGAACTATCCTTCGTTGACTACGGGAAATATGGATCAACTGAAAGTGGGTCAGCCGGTACTCGCCATTGGTTCACCGTTTGGATTTGATTATTCGGCCTCCGCCGGTATTGTCAGTGCCAAATCTCGTAATATGATGGGGGAGACTTCAGTTCCGTTTATTCAAACAGATGTGGCTTTGAATCCTGGTAACTCAGGCGGACCACTGTTTAACCAGCAAGGTCAAGTGGTTGGGGTGAACTCTCGTATTTTCAGTGGGACAGGTGGTTATATGGGCTTGTCTTTCTCGATCCCGATCGATGTGGCCATGGATGTTGCAGATCAGTTGAAAAAAACCGGTAAAGTGACCCGTTCTTATCTAGGCGTGATGTTACAAGATATCGATCGTAATCTAGCTGAAGCGTATAAACTCCCGAAACCAGAAGGTTCATTGATCACCCAAATCGCACCAGGTTCACCCGCAGAGAAAGCCGGTTATAAAGCGGGCGATGTGATCATGAAGTTTAATGGTACGCCGATTTCACGGACCAGTGACTTGCTTAACTTTCTCAATCGCACTACACCGAATCAAAAAATTCAGTTAGAAGTGTTGCGTGATGATAAGCCAAGAGTAATCGAGGCCACCTTAACCCTTGCTCCAGATGACACGCCTGCTAAAGATGGAACCACTGCAGGCGCAAATGCTGCGAAAAAAGGACCTGTCTTGGGCGTAGCTATTCGTGGCTTAAGTGATGTTGAAAAATCACGTCTAAACATCAAAGGTGGGGTATTGATTCAAGATGTGGCGCGCGGTGGTCTGGCAGCGCAATCGAAAATCTTGCCTGGGGATGTGATCACACAGATCAATAACAAGAAAATTGCCAATCCAAACGATTTTGTCGATGCAGTGTCTGAGTTGAAAAAAGATACTGTTGCGCGTGTGGGCATCGTCCGTGAAGGTCAACCTGCAATGATTGGACTGCGCATTCAGTAATCTTATGCTGCACTAAATGATCGCCATGGTTCCAGTCCAAGCCCCATTAATAATGGGGCTTTTTTGACTTCAAGCTCCAATAAATTCAAATTATTTTTATGATATTCAACAAAATATTAACAATTAGACTTACAATAATCAAACTTTAAAGATTAGAAATCGTCGAAATTTTCATCTTTAGCACGCTTATTTAAAATCATTTTTTTTTTGAGAAATTTTATGGGTCAGCATCAAATCAATCTTATTTGCCTGCTCAGTCTGATGTTCTTCAATGCACCTGCCTTTGCTGTGAAGCAAAACCCAGCGCCTGCAGCACAACCCGCTGCAGCCACTACAGTTGCTGCATCAGTATGGAGTTTGGACACGATTAACAATGCGGTATGGTCGAATAATCTAGGTAAAGGGCAATATCCAGCTTATGCCAGAGCACAAGTGATGCTTAATAATTCACATGCTTCACCTGGAGCAATTGACGGTACCAGCGGTAAAAATTTCCTTAAAGCCATATCGGCCTATCAGCAGATGCAGGGTTTTGCACCTACAGGTGAATTGACTCAGCAAACATGGAATCAGTTGGTCAATACACAACGCCAACCCGCGTTCACCAATTACCAAATCACTGCCGAAGACCTAAAGGGGCCGTATGCCAAAAGCATTCCACGCAACTATGCGTTGCAGGCCAAGATGCCCGGTTTGTATTACACACGCGTCAGCGAAATGTTGGCGGAAAAATTTCATCTGGATGAAGCATTTTTACGTCAACTCAATCCCAAAGCCAACTTTAATAAAGTCGGTCAAAGTCTGATCGTGCCGAATGTGCGCAATGATTTACCCAACGATGTGGCATTGATCGTGGCTCATAAGGGCGCGCGACAATTGTATTTGTTTAACTCACAAAATCGTATGATTGGCGCTTTTCCAGCGACCATTGGTGGAACGGCAACGCCTTCACCGAAGGGGAGTCATACCGTGGTCAAGGTGGCGCCGAACCCAGTGTACGGTTACTCTCCGAAAAACTTTGTACAGGGCAACAATAAACAAAGTCTGGCTTTACCGCCAGGACCCAATGGCCCTGTGGGCAATATCTGGATTGCTTTAAGCAAACCAACTTTTGGTATTCATGGAACACCGAACCCTTCATTGATCTCTAAAACGGCATCACATGGTTGTATCCGTCTGACCAACTGGGATGCCAATGACTTGGGCCGTAAGGTGCAATCTGGCGTGGTGGTGAAGTTCTTAGAGTAATTCAGGCTTAGACCTGCTTAGACCGAGCTTGATGATCTGTGCTGCTTGATTGCATATGATCAGCAACAAAAAACCGCCCTAGAGGCGGTTATTTGTTGCTGGGTATTTAACGGTCAACGGACCACAGCTTATTTTTTCTTGCTGTCTAACTGAGGAACGGCAGAACCTTGACCCAATGACAACAGACCAGTATTGGTATAAATACCCAGTTTGGCGCGTGTATCGGTAATATCGAGGTTACGCATGGTCAATTGACCGATACGATCCATCGGAGTAAATACAGAATCACCTTTTTCCATGGTCAAGCGTTCAGCTTCATAGGTCAGGTTAGGTGATTCAGTGTTCATGATGGTGTAATCATTACCACGGCGTAGTTCAAGGGTAACTTCACCGGTGATGGCTTTAGCCACCCAACGTTGTGCAGTTTCACGTAACATCAGCGCTTGTGAATCGAACCAACGGCCTTGATAGAGTAGACGACCCAAACGTAGACCATTGATACGATACTGCTCAATGGTGTCTTCGTTGTGAATACCCGTCAATAAACGCTCATAAGCAATGTGCAATAACGCCATACCCGGTGCTTCATAGATGCCGCGTGATTTGGCTTCAATGATACGGTTTTCGATTTGATCCGACATACCTAGACCATGACGACCACCAATACGATTGGCTTCAAGGATCAATTCAACTGGATCTTCGATCACTTTGCCGTTCAGTGCAACAGGCATACCTTCTTCAAAGCGTACGGTCACTTCTTCAGCATCAACCTGTACATCATCTTTCCAGAATGCTACGCCCATGATCGGATCTACGATCTTGATACCAGCATTGAGGAATTCGAGGTCTTTGGCTTCGTGAGTCGCACCCAGCATATTCGAGTCAGTCGAATAGGCTTTTTCTTTAGACATTTTATAGTCAAAGCCATTGTCGATCAGGAACTGTGACATTTCTGCACGGCCGCCCAATTCATCAATAAAAGTTTGATCTAACCATGGCTTGTAGATTTTAAGTGCAGGATTGGTCAATAGGCCATAACGATAGAAACGTTCGATGTCGTTGCCTTTATAGGTCGAACCGTCGCCCCAAATATTGACGTCATCTTCTTTCATTGCGGTGACAAGCATAGTGCCTGTGACTGCACGGCCTAATGGCGTGGTATTGAAATACGGCACACCACCAGTATGAATGTGAAATGCACCACATTGAATTGCAGCAATACCTTCAAGGGCCAATTGCAGACGGCAGTCAACCAAACGCGATTTTACTGCACCGTATTGATCTGCTTTGCGAGGAATCGCATCGTAGTCCTCTTCATCGGGTTGACCGAGATTCGCCGTATAGGCATAAGGCTCAGCCCCTTTTTGTTTCATCCACAATAAAGCAGCTGACGTATCTAGACCGCCAGAGAAGGCAATCCCGACTTTTTTACCCACTGGTACATGCTGCAAGATGGTTGCATTATCAGTCATTACAGTTCCTACATGATGATTTAGGCATCAACCACGCGATGCCTAGGAAATTTTTATCGCCAGATTGTAGCACTTTTCATTCTGCTTGTTTATCTAAAGCAATAATCTCTCTGAAAATGTTCCAAATTTTAATCGAGCATATGCCGTGTCATAAACAGCATCGAGTATTGGTCAAATGCAAGCTATAATTTGCAATGGATAATAAATAAATTAAAACTCTAACAAAGTCTCAACATTGGTGAGAGATTGATCACTTTATATTTTCATAACTGTGAAAAATAAGATGGTTTTTTACAGTGAGGCTGCTTAATTTTTTTAAGCTTTTTATTATTTCCATTCAATCATTTTGATTAAACTATGGCCGTACTTTCAACTGACTTGCGTGAGCGTGTGCTCAACGCTTATGAACTCATGGGCAATAAAAGCAAAGTCTGCCGACATTTCAATATTGCACGATCCACATTGGATGATTGGATCAAATTAAAAACCGAAACTGGCCAATTAGAACAACCGCAATGGCGCCGCGGGCCAGCGCCAAAACTACAAAACTTACAAGCCTTTCAGCATTTTGTTGAACACACTGAGTTTCAAACCCTCAAACAACTGTTACCACTTTATCAGCAACATTTTGGTGAAAGTATCAGTTATTCGGGGCTAAGGCGTGCGATGCAACGTATTGATTGGAAATCATTTCCAGAAAAAACTTCATCTGAAGACGCTCAACATTAGGGCCTGTTGACAATTGATTGATGTATTGTCAATAGGCCTAAATATCAGTTCAGCTCAATCAACGCAACGGATTGATCACTAGATTGATCCGTTGCACCAACAATAAATCCAAAAAATCAATCAACTCATTTAAGCAAAGCTTAGCTGTGAATATTAGTTCTGAAAATTTTAACTGACGAATACACTGTAAAACAAATTTTACAACTGACTAACTCATTTTATCACCGAAATTAAATCTGGAACTGCAAGTGAATTGGACCTATATCTACAGCGTTTTACCGCAGTTTTTTCATGCCACACTGACCACCTTACAGTTGTCTTTGATCAGTATCGTCTTGGCGATATTAATCGGACTATTCTGCAGTATCGTGATCAATTATCGGATTATAGGCGTACAGCGTCTGGCTCAGGTTTATATTGAAGTTTCTCGTAATACACCGCTGCTCATTCAACTGTTCTTTTTATATTACGGCTTACCCAAACTGGGTATTAAGCTCGATGGCTTTAGTTGTGGTGTGATCGGACTGAGTTTTTTGGGCGGCAGTTATATGGCTGAAGCCTTCAGAGCGGGGATCCAGTCTGTTGCCAAAGCCCAACTGGATGCTGGACTGAGCATTGGACTCAGTCAACAGCAATTGTTTTTCCATGTGGTGTTGCCTCAAGCACTCTCGATTTCTATACCTGCGATTGGTGCTAACTGCTTGTTTCTAGTTAAAGAAAGTTCAGTCATCAGCGCCATTGCTGTGGTTGAACTGTTATTTGTCACAAAAGACTTGATCGGAATGGACTATAAAACCACCGAAGCGTTGTTTTTGTTGGTGATGTCTTATCTGATCATTTTGCTTCCGATGTCATTCTGCATCAGTTATTTGGAATACCGAAGCCGTCGGGGGAGCCATGGAGTTTGATTATTTATTTCAAGCCAACCATATGCAGCGCTTGATGCAAGGGCTCTGGGTGACTGCAAAAATTGCCATGCTTTCGGTGTTTTTTTCTGCGCTGTTTGGCACGGTATTTGGCGTTGTCATGACCTCGCGGCATCTCTTGCTGCGTGGGCTGTGCAGAGTCTATCTGGAATCTATGCGGGTCATTCCCATTTTGGTATTGCTGTTCATCTTTTATTTTGGTTTCGCGACATGGTTCGATTGGCACTGGTCAGCCGTCACGGTATCAATCGTGGTCTTTGTGCTGTGGGGCACTGCTGAAATGGGCGACTTGGTCCGTGCAGCCATCACCTCGATTGATCGACAACAGCGTGATTCCGCCTATGCCTTGGGACTAAGCCATTTGCAGACGCTGATCTACGTGATTTTTCCGCAAAGTTTAAAACGAGTCACACCCTCAGCGATTAATTTATTTACCCGCATGATTAAAACCAGTGCTTTAGCCGTATTGATCGGTGTGGTTGAGCTGATCAAGGTCGGTCAGCAAATCATTGAAAATTCCATTTTGACTGTGCCTAGTGCCTCGCTCTGGATCTACGGCTTTATTTTTATTTTATACTTTCTACTCTGTTATCCACTGACTCGCTTATCGGTCTACCTTGAGAAAAAATGGGAGTAAGTCATGGCGCTTTTAACGATACATAATTTACAGAAATCTTTTGCGCAAAGTCATATTTTAAAAGGTATTGATTTAGAGGTAGAACAAGGTGAAGTGTTGGTGATCCTCGGTCCATCGGGTTGTGGCAAAAGCACCTTATTACGTTGTTTAAATGGTTTGGAGCAGATCCAATCAGGGCACATCCATCTGGACGGTTTAGGCATATTGGGACAAGACCTTGCATGGACTCAAGTACGCCAGCAGATCGGAATGGTATTTCAAAACTACGAACTGTTTGGCCACAAAAATGTCATCGACAATATCTTGCTCGGACCTTTAAAAGTACAAAAACGCCAACGTGATGAAGCTGAAAATATGGCGGATCAATTGTTAAAACGCGTTGGATTATATGAACGGAAATTGGATTATCCGCGACAGTTGTCAGGGGGGCAAAAGCAGCGGATTGCCATCGTGCGTTCCTTAATCATGCAGCCCAAAGTGATGTTATTTGATGAAATTACTGCGGCCTTAGATCCTGAAATGGTCCGTGAGGTATTGGATGTGGTGTTGGAGTTAGCTCAGGCAGGTATGACCATGTTGATCGTCACACATGAAATGTCCTTCGCTGCCAAAGTCGCAGATCGGATCATTTTTATGGATCAAGGCAAAATTATAGAACAAGCAGCACCAGCACAGTTTTTTAAACAGCCACAGACTGAACGTGCCAAAGCATTTTTAAATATGTTGTCGTATTGATCCTGTATCTAAGGTATTCAGGTCAATTCGATGTATCGGCAGCCACTTGTGGTTTCTTGGTGAATTTATTAAAAGGTAGAACAACTATGCATAGCATTCAAATCGATAAATTAAAATATATCTTGGCCACTGCACTGCTGAGTATGGGTCTTGTTGCCTGCCAACCTAGCGGCAAAGACGATAAGAGCGCTGCGGCAGCAGAACCCTCATCGAGTCTAGAGCGGATCAAAAAAAATGGTGTGGTGCGGATCGGGGTGTTTAGTGATAAGCCACCATTTGGTTACTTAGATGAACAGGGTAAAAACCAAGGTTTTGATGTAGAAATCGCCAAACATGTTGCTAAGGATCTGCTTGGCGATGAAAACAAGGTCGAATTTGTACTGACTGAAGCCGCCAATCGAGTGGAATATCTTAAGGCCAATAAGGTTGATATTATCTTTGCCAATTTCACTGTTACCCCTGAACGTAAAGAAGTGGTTGATTTTGCTCAGCCGTATCTGAAAGTGGCATTGGGCGTGGTATCACCTAAAAATCAACCGATTACCGATGTGGCTCAACTCAAAGACAAAGTGTTGTTGGTCAATAAGGGTACCACTGCAGACAGTTTCTTTAGTAAGCAACATCCTGATATTAAGTTGCTTAAATTTGAGCAAAATACCGAAACCTTTGATGCATTGAAAGATGGTCGAGGTGTGGCATTGGCACATGACAACCTATTGGTACTAGCGTGGGCCAAAGAGAATCCAAATTATACAGTAGGGGTGACCAGCTTAGGTGCGCAAGATTTTATTGCGCCTGCAGTGAAAAAAGGTGATCAAGCATTATTAGATTGGCTGAATCAGGATTTGCAAAAACTAAGCAAAGAAGGTGTGATCCAGCAAGCCTATGAGAAAACACTGAAACCTGTTTATGGTGCAGATATTGATCCGAAAGACTTGCTAGTCGAATAGCCTAAGTAACTCATCCGAAGATCATGCCTAATGCTTGATTGACGTTGATTATTTTGCCATCCATGCATGCTGTACACGGTGTGCATGATTTTTGTCTGGCCTTTACATGGTCAGTTCTACCACAAAACGTTATGATAATGTCATCCAAAATTTGAGATGGCTTATGAACATTGTTGCAGATGAAAATCTGGCACTGACCGAATATTTCTTTGCTGAATTTGGCAAGATCCATCATGTTGCTGGGCGACATCTGACTCAGCCTGATGTACAGGATGCTGAAGTGTTATTGGTGCGTTCTGTGACTCAAGTCAATCATGCTTTGATTGAAAATACTGAGCTGAAATTCGTTGGCAGCGCCACCATCGGTACTGACCATCTAGACCAAGCGGCGTTGGCTGCGCAGGATATTGTATGGTCAAATGCTGCAGGCTGTAATGCACAAGCTGTCGCTGAATATGTGATTAGCGCGATCTTGCATTTACAACCACAAGTCTTACATCAAGGTGCGGAATTTTGCCTGGGGATTGTCGGCCTAGGCAATGTTGGCAGTCGATTGGCAGCCATGGCCACTCTGATGGGTTGGTCTGTGATTGGTTATGATCCCTTGGTGCAACATCATCATATCGAGCAAGCAGATCTAGCCACTGTACTCAGTCGCGCTGATGCCTTGTCTTTGCATGTGCCTTTGACCCAAACAGGGCCTTATCCAACGCATCATTTGCTCAATGCAACCACCTTGGCACAACTCAAAGATCGGGCGCTACTGATTAATTCAGCGCGGGGTCCTGTGATCGAAGAACAGGCCTTGATTGCCGATATTCAAGGTACTGGACGCGCTGTGGTCTTGGATGTCTTTGAGCATGAACCTGTGATCTCTGCGACGCTGTTGAATCTACTTCAATTGGCAACACCACATATCGCGGGTTATAGCTTAGAAGGTAAAGCACGTGGCACACAAATGATCTATAACGCTTTTTGTGATGCTTTTGCCTTGCCAGCAGACAAAGATTTTCGGAGTCAATTGCCTGAGGCCGAGCCCTTACTCAACTCAGCCGATCTCAAGGCGGGGCTAGGACTACATTTGAAGCAGATCTACGATATTGCCAGCGATGATGCTGCCTTACGTGCTTGCCTTAAAAACGGGGTCGTGGAGCAGGCGGCATTTGATCATTTGAGAAAACATTATCCGCTACGCCGTGAATGGGCGGCGCATGGAGGGCCTCAGGCATGAGCCAAGCATCTGATTTGAATTCTAATCTGACTTCTGACCCGAACCCTTCGCCAAATGCGCTGAGTTTCCAGCCGACCTGTAGTCTTGCTGCGCTCAAAGCCCGTGCCAAACTCTATAGTCAACTGCGTGGTTTTTTTGCCGAGCGTGATGTACTTGAAGTGGAAACCCCGATCTTGTCGCAAGCCGCGGTCACCGATGTGCATCTGGCCTCAGTTGCGGTACAACGCCACATTTCTGGTCGTGCTCAGGCGCATTATTTGCAGACCTCACCTGAGTTTCCAATGAAGCGTTTATTGGCCAGTGGCAGTGGGCCGATTTATCAGATCTGCAAAGTGTTCCGTGATGATGAACATGGCCGTAAGCACAATAGCGAATTCACCATGTTGGAATGGTACCGCCCGCATTTGAGCCTTAAAGGCTTGATGCATGAAGTGACGGATCTCCTCAATCTGGTCTTGGCTGAACGCTTTGGCGAAGTTCGACCAATGATCTTGAGTTATAAACAGGCCTTTATACAACGGGTTGAACTCAATCCACTACAAGCAAGTTTGGCTGAGTTGAAAAACAGTGCTCGTCGAGTCGGTTTAAATATTGATTTGGGTGATGATCGTCTGGCCTATATCGACCTGTTATTTTCGCATTTGGTTGAACCGAGTCTCGGTTTTGATACGCCAGTGTTTTTAACGGATTTCCCACCTGAAATGGCCTCCCTCGCCAAAGTGAAACAAGATGAGGATGGGGAATGGGTTGCTGCGCGTTTTGAACTGTATATCGAAGGCTTGGAGTTGGCCAATGCCTATGATGAGTTAATCGATGCTGAGGTGTTACAACAGCGCTTTGAAGCGGATAATGCTGAACGCCTGCAACGGGGTATGATTGCGATGCCCATCGATCATTATTTACTGGCGGCGTTGCCACATATGAGCGAATGCAGTGGGATTGCACTGGGGATTGATCGTTTATTGATGGTGATCCAACAGAAAATGCAATTGGCTCAAGTGATTACATTCCCTGCTGAACATTCATAGCAGCAGATCAGAAAACCACCATGCGTTGAGGTTGTTCGCTATACGCGTGGTGGTTTTTTGCTGTTTCTTAAACGTGGTTAAACAAATTGCGCATAACGTTGCTCTGCACGTAAGGCCGCAATCGCCTCAATACGCTTGGTAATCAACATTTCACCGATCTCTGCACCTTGTACATGCTGCGGTAGACTGTGTGCTTTGATTTCTCTGACGGTTTGCATGGCATTCATGAGATATTCTGCCTGCGGATAGTCTCGATGCTCTAGGCCCAGACGACCACGTGCATCACATTCACAGGCTTGTATAAACGCCTCTACACGTTCAGGACGACGCAGCACATCCAGACGTTGCAATAAACGCCAGACTGTACCGGCCTTTAATTGAAAGGCTTGGTGACTTTTCAGATGCTCTTTACACACCGCCAAGGCCAATTGCTTGGTTTGGGTCGGCACTTTCAGACGATCACAAACTTCAGTCACCGGTGCAATACCACGTTCTTCATGTTGTACATGGCGGGGTAGTTCATCTGCTGGGGTAAGTGCTTTGCCCAGATCATGCAGCAATACCGCAAAACGCACATCTAAACTATAGTTGGCGCGACAGGCTTGCTGTAGCGACATCATGGTGTGAATGCCGCAGTCTACTTCGGGATGATATTCAGGACGTTGTGGGACACCAAATAGGGCATCGACCTCAGGGAACAGAACCTTGAGTGCATCACATTGCCGCAGCACTTCAAAATAGACCTCTGCATGTGATTCCATCAACGCTCGTGAAGTTTCTTTCCAGACCCGTTCGGGGGTGAGCGCATTTAATTCACCCGAATGTGCCAGTTGTCGCATCAGTGCTAGGGTTTCATCAGCGACGCTAAAACCATACTGGGCATAACGTGCAGCGAAACGTGCGATACGCAGTACCCGCAGTGGATCTTCTACAAAGGCATCTGAGACGTGGCGCAGTATTTTATTGGCAAGGTCTTGTTGGCCGTGATAAGGGTCATAGACCTGACCCTGTTCATCCATGGCCATGGCATTGATGGTTAAATCACGACGGATCAAATCTTGTTCTAAACTGACATCGAGATCAGTGTAAAACTCAAATCCATGATAGCCCTGACCAGACTTGCGCTCTGTACGGGCTAAGGCATATTCTTCTTTGGTTTTGGGATGCAGAAAGACAGGAAAGTCCTTCCCAACCGGTTGATAACCTTGAGCAATCAGTTGTTCTGGCGTTGCGCCTACAACCACATAATCTTTTTCGTGATAGGGATGCCCGAGCAAATGATCTCGAACCGCACCACCTACTAAATAAACTTGCATGAAAAAACCTCTATTCTTCAAGCCATCATGCTACAGAATAGAGGTTTTCTCAAGTCACAAAAGCCCGAGTGTGGGGCTTATGCTTGTGCTTGTTGGATTTCAGCCACAGTCAATGCTGTCATGTTGATCAAACGACGTGTGGTTGCCGTTGGCGTCAAGATATGCACAGGTTTCGCTGCACCTAACAAGATCGGTCCGATGGTCACGTTGTTGCCTGAAGTGGCTTTTAACAAGTTGAATGAAATATTTGCCGCATCTAGATTTGGCATAATCAACAAGTTTGCTGAACCTTTGAAACGTGAATTCGGGAATGCAAAATGACGGATATTTTCGTCCAATGCTGCATCACCATGCATTTCACCTTCAACTTCAAGTTCAGGTGCAATCTCAGATAAGATTTCATAAACCTTACGCATTTTTTGCGCGCTGGCATCCACTTGATCTGAACCAAAACTAGAATGTGACAATAGGGCAATACGCGGTGTCATCCCGAAGCGACGTACTTCTTCAGCAGCCAAGATGGTCATCTCAGCCAACTGCTCAGCAGTCGGGTTGGTGTTGACATAGGTATCTGCGATAAACAAGTTACGGTCTTGTAGCATCAAGGCATTCAAGGTAAAGAAGTTATTCATACCTTCTTTTAAACCAATGATGTTACGAACGAAGTCCAAGTGGATGTCGTAGCTTGAGTAAGTACCGCAGAGCATGCCGTCCGCATGACCAAATTTCACCAACATTGATGCAATCAAGGTTGAACGACGACGTGATTCACGTTGTGCATATTCAACTGTAACGCCTTTACGTTGCATGATTTGGAGATAGTCATTCCAGAATGTTTCGTAATACGGATTGTTTTCTTGATCAACGATTTCGATATTTTCGCCATGTTGTAAACGTAGACCCAACTTTTTAATGTTGGCTTCGATTACCGCAGTACGACCGACCAAAATCGGGAAGGCCAGACCTTCATCTACTGCAATTTGTACCGCACGAAGTACGCGTTGGTCTTCACCTTCAGCATAGGCAATGCGTTTAGGTGCAGATTTGGCTTGAGCAAAAATCGGCTTCATCATAAACGCTGAGTTATAAACAAACTCAGACAAACGTTGACGATAAGCTGAGAAATCCTCGATTGGACGAGTTGCGACGCCAGATTCCATGGCTGCCAATGCGACTGCAGGTGCAATTTCAAGAATCAAACGTTGATCGAGTGGACGTGGAATGATGTAGTCACGACCAAATGAAGCTGATTTTTCACCATAGGTGGCAGCATCGGCTTCAATATGTGCCATACGTGCAATCGCATGCACACAGGCAATTTTCATTTCTTCATTGATGGTGGTTGCACCAACGTCTAAAGCACCACGGAAGATATACGGGAAACATAAGGCGTTGTTTACTTGGTTTGGATAGTCCGAACGACCTGTTGCCATAATCACATCTGGGCGTACTTCATGTGCATGCTCAGGGAGGATTTCTGGATTTGGATTAGCAAGTGCAAAGATAATCGGATCAGCAGCCATACCTTTGACCATGTCTTTGGTCAAAATGCCAGCAGCAGAAAGACCCAAGAACATATCCGCACCAGGCATCACTTCATGCAACATGGTGGCGCTAATGTCTTGAACATAGCGCTTTTTCGACTCGTCTAGGCCTTCACGTTTGGTGGTCAATAGACCGCGTGAATCGGCAACGATAATGTTGTCTTTGTTGACACCAATCGCGCAAAGTAAATCCAAGCAAGACAATGCAGCAGCACCAGCACCTGAAGCTACGATTTTGATGTCTTCAATTTTCTTACCATTGATTTGCAAAGCGTTGAGCAATGCAGCACCAACGATGATTGAGGTCCCATGTTGATCGTCATGGAATACCGGAATATTCATACGTTCACGTAATTTACGTTCGATATAGAAGCATTCAGGGGCTTTGATATCTTCGAGGTTGATCCCGCCAAAAGTCGGTTCAAGTGCCGCGACAATATCCACAATCTTGTCTGGATCATTTTCCGCAATTTCGATGTCGAAAACATCGACACCCGCGAATTTTTTAAACAGGACGCCTTTACCTTCCATAACTGGTTTAGACGCCAATGGCCCAATGTTGCCTAAGCCCAATACCGCTGTACCATTGGTGATCACAGCAACCAAATTGCCACGTGCAGTATATAGCGCAGCCTTTGAAGGATCCTTTTCAATTTCTAAGCAAGGTGCAGCAACGCCTGGCGAATAGGCCAGTGCTAAATCATGCTGATTGACCAGTTGCTTACTTGGTGTAACGCTGATTTTTCCTGGGGTAGGAAACTCATGGTAGTACAAAGCTTGCTGCTTTAATGATTGATCGTCCATTTGAATCTCGTTTGTTACAGTGGGCCAGCGAAGCTGGTGGTTTTAGCTAAATTTGCTCGAATATATCACTAGTTGAGCAAGTCTGTCAGTGTAAAACTGCATTCAAGCTCATCTAGGTTAACTGCATCAATCGTCTGAAGATGAAAGAGCAGACCTATACTGATTCAAGTAATCGGTACTTTCAAGTGCAGTGAGGGGTTTGGAAAAATAAAAACCTTGTAATACATTACATTCATGTTTGATCAGATACTCGAGCTGAGCACGTGTTTCAACCCCTTCAGCGATCACATTCATGCCCATGGCTTTGGCCATGGCAATAATGGCATCGACAATTGCCCCATCACGCACATTGCCAATTTTCGAGACAAAGAGCTTGTCGATTTTTAAGGTGTCAATTGGATATTGACTCAAATACGCCAGTGAAGAATAGCCAGTACCAAAGTCATCTAGCGAGATCGAGATCTGTCTTTGCTTAATTTGTTTAAGTAATTCAATTACATGATCAGTATGATCCAATAAGGATGACTCTGTGAGTTCGAGTGCAATCTGCGGGCCTGTGACTTGATACATCGACATGGCGGTATCAAGGTCGATCAACAATTGCCCCCGATGAATTTGTTGCGCAACAATATTGACTGAGACATTAATCTGACCAAAACCCAACTCACGCCAAATTTGGATTTGCTTACAGCTTTGAAAAATGACGAATTGACCAATCTCTGAAATCAGGCTGCTTTCTTCGGCCAAGGGGATAAACATTTCTGGCGAAATCAGACCACGTTGCGGATGTTGCCAACGCACCAAAGCTTCAAATCCTAAAATTGCATAGGTTTTACTGCACATCTGCGGCTGGTAATACACGGTGAGTTGCTGTTTTTTGATGGCGAACTGTAAGTCACGTTTTAAGGCAATGCTGTCATCTAGCAACGGTGTGGTTTCGTTGTTATACATGCGAATGGTATTGCCACCGAGGCGTTTTGCATCCAATAAAGCCATTTCTACATGACTCATCAGGCTATCCACTTGTCGACCATGTTCAGGGTAAAGCACGATTCCCATTGAGATCGAAATCAGGTGCTCTTGATCTTGGATCAAAAATGGCTGCTGGAAGGCATTTAAGATAATTTGCGCTTGTTGGTGTATGGAGACTTTCCGATTGGACAGATTGTAAATGATTGCAAAATCATCGTTGTTCAGATAGGCAATCAATTGCGCATCGGGGCTACAGTTACGCAATCGCTGCGCGATCAATTTGAGTAATTCATCACCAGCATGGTTGTTTAAAAACTCATTAAACAAACGGAAGCGATCGATGTTCAGGCGGATCACGGCAAAATGGGTTAAGCCCGAACTGCTGTTGATATAATGATGAAGCTTCAAATGATAATAAAAACGGTTGGGGAGATCCGTATTAAGATCATGATTTTCGAGATAGGTCAGGCGTTGTTCTTGTATTTTTCGATCGGTGAGGTCTGTGGTAATGCCAACATAGTTGATGATGTTGTTTTGATCATCAGTAATGGCGTTAATATGCATCCACAGACTCAGATTTTTCCCAGTAATATATTCTTCTTGGATTTCAGACTCAAATTCGCCAGTCAGCATCAATTGCTGTGAGATAAGGCTATGCAGTTGTTGAACTTCGGTACGATCATTCATGGTGATGTCAAACAAATGCTTGCCCATCAATTGCTCACGGCTAAAACCGATCAAAGTTTCATAATAAGGATTGACGTCGACATAACATAAGTGTTGATCCAAGACAAATACGCCTTCTGCGACTTGGTCAAATACATTGGCGGCAAGTTTAAGTTGCTCTTGATTTCGTTTCTCGTTTTGAATGTCTCTAAAGATCCCGACCATTCGCAGTGGCTTACGGGTAACGGGATGCCTTGAAACCACCTTGCCGATATCTTGAATCCAATACCACTCGCCCTGTTTTTTCACCCGATAATTGGCTTCGAAACGATGGCTATGGCCACGTAAGTGTCGTCTTAATAATTGACGATATTGATTGAGATCATCAGGGTGGATAATAAATTCAATCTGAGGGCGTTGATTATTAAAGTATTCAAAGTCCAAATCATGTTTGATGGTCGACAATTCAACCATGCGTTTTTCAATATTCCATAACCATGAACTGATGCCAGCAGTTTCGTGGGCAAAAGATAAATTGGCTTGATGGTATTCTAGGCGATCATTGATTTGGTTGATTTCAAAACCTCGTTGTTTGATTTTCTGCTCAAGTAATTCATTTTGTTGTTGTAATTGGTCTTGAATAGATTGGGACTGTTGGATTTGTTGTTTGAGTTTGGACTGTAGGGCATCGGTATGCTGTGATTGCAAATGGTGCTGTTGTAGTAATCTATTTTTTTCAATATCAAGATTAATAATACGTCGATGATTTCTGAATGACAGGATCGCAGCCATAAAGATAATCATTAACCAAACATTGATGACCACATTGTAGATTCGAGGAATTTGGTTCGGGAACAGAAATTCTGCTAGAAAAAATGGCAATGAAGAAGGAATAAAAATCAATAAAAAATAGCGTAGTCGTTGCGATAGATAAGTAAAGGCAATGATGTAGATAATACTGATCGGCAAGATCGACAAGGTCATCAATTGCAGATGACCAAAGTTTTGATTTTCATCCGGTAAAAAGGAATAAATCACAAAAGAACCGAGACCCAGACCGATACCGATGGTCAGACTCAGTGCCTGGCACCAGAGGTCTAAATTGAGTGCAGTCATATGCTGAGAGGACAGCATACGTTGGGTGATGACCCAACCCACCACAATCACCGCCATCATGGCGATCACTGTGCTAGAGAGATAAACAGAAAACGCATTAAAACTTAAGTGATAGACCACAATATCATAGGCGCATGCACATAATACCCAGATAAGGAATATTTGCATGTGACGTGCGGCACGTTTTATCTGCGTCGCATTCACATGATGGTTGAGCGCATCTTCCTGAACGTCCATCATGTTTATTTTGCCTATCCCTATGAAGATACTGGAATATTTTTTGGATAACGCAGTTTAATAGAGTAAAAACTATGATTTACCGATGGGTAAATTACTTTGATTTTTCTGGAATTGCAAATTTTTTTGATATGTACCGCAAAATCCTATTTTTTGTTGAGTGAGTTGTGTATCAAAATTGAAAGTGCGACGATAGGCGCAGTTTCAGTACGCAGGATTCGTTCGCCGATACACCAGTTTTGAAAGCCGACTGCATTGGCGCTTTGGATCTCGGATTCACTTAATCCACCTTCTGGTCCGATGAGTAGTGCAATCTCAGTGCCGATGCCATCCAATACATCCACCGCTTCAGTATTGGGTGCCAAGACCAATTTGGATGCAGGAAGTTCGCTGGCCAACCAATCACTCAGGGACAGCGGGGTGAGGACTTCGGGAACTCTATTCATACCACATTGTTCACAGGCTGCAACGGCGATGGCTTGCCAGTGGTCTATTTTTTTCTGATCGCGATCGTATTTTAAGCGCATTTCACAACGTTCTGAGGTCAACAGTTGAATTTGGCTGACCCCCAGTTCGGTGGCTTTTTGAATGGCATAATCCATCCGATCACCCTTACTCATGACCTGACCCAATAAACTGTGAAAGGCGGGGGTGCGATTGTCTGGATTGAAGTGGTCGATACTGACTTTTGCAGATTTTTTGTTAATTTCAACCAAAGTGGCATGATATTCACCACCTTGTCCATTGAACAAGATGGCGCTGTCTCCGATCTGAGAACGGAGAACCTTGACCCAGTGATGAAAAACCGGCTCAGTTAATTCAAGCTGCTGGGAGAGCGATAAATCGGCTTCAATAAAAAAACGCGGCATAACAACAACTCAGGTCAAGAAAAAAGGGGAGATCATATATTAAATCAAACAATTAAGACACGGTTAGGCTTTAGCTAGGCCAAGATCGAGGACCAATTGACGGGTTGGATCGGTTTGGTTCATGGTATAGAAATGCAATCCTGGCGCGCCACCGGCCAGTAGGCGTTCGCATAGATTCAACACCACTTCATGACCAAAGGCTTTAATACTTTGGCTGTCATCACCATAGGCTTGTAATTGCTTGCGAATCCAACGTGGTATCTCAGCTCCGGTACCATCCGCAAAGCGGATCAGGTTGCTGGCATTGGTCAATGGCATAATCCCAGGGGCAATTGGAATATCAATTCCAGCCTTTTGAATACGGTCTACAAAGTAAAAGTATGCATCTGGATTAAAGAAGAACTGGGTAAGGCCAGCATTGGCACCCGCTTGGACTTTTTCCACGAAACGATGGATATCGGCATCGAAACTGTCCGCTTGGGGATGCATTTCAGGATAGGCCGCGACTTCGATTTGAAAATGGTCACCCGAATGCTCACGGATAAAACGGACCAAATCTTGGGCATAGGGCAGTTCACCGAGGCCAACTTGACCGGATGGTAAGTCACCACGCAATGCAACCACACGATTAATGCCTAGATCTTTATACAAATCTAATAGTTCGGCGATACGCCCTTTGTTATCACCAATACATGACAGATGTGGTGCAACAGGTACGCCTTGGCCATTAAAATCATTAATCGCAGCTAGGGTGCGTTCACGGGTTGAACCGCCAGCTCCGTAGGTAATGGAGAAAAATTCTGGTGCTAAAGGGAGTAATTCTTGATGCACTACACGCAGTTTTTCAGCGCCGGCATCTGTTTTAGTTGGAAAAAATTCAAATGAAATCGGAACACGTTTGCTCATGTTGGAATCCTTGGCTCATGGATGTTGTTTTTATTCATGCAACAGTCACAGTGCTTTACGCCACCTGATCACAGGTGACATAAAGCAGGTCTTTCAATCAGCTTAATGCTTAATCATCCCGACTTGGTTATGACCGAGTCGTGACTTAATATTTATAAGAATCTGATTTGAATGGACCTTCAACTGCTACACCGAGATACTCTGCTTGATAAGACGTGAGCTGTGTAAGTACACCGCCAAAGCCTTCAACCATTGCTGCAGCAACTTCTTCATCTAACTTTTTAGGTAAAAGTTCGACGCGAATCTGCGCTTGTTTAGCAGCGGCATCAAGATCTGCAAATTTCTCAGCAAATAAGTGCATTTGACCCAAGACTTGGTTGGCAAATGAACCATCCATGATACGTGAAGGGTGACCTGTAGCATTGCCCAAGTTAACCAAACGACCTTCAGACAACAAGATCAAATAATCACTGTCGCTATCGCTACGGTAAACTTGGTGAACTTGAGGTTTAACTTCAACCCATTTGAAACCGCGTAGGTAGTTGGTGTCGATTTCAGTATCGAAGTGACCAATATTACAAACCACAGCACCTGCTTTAAGTGTATCGAGCATAGCGGAGTCACAAACATGATAGTTACCAGTAGTGGTCACGATCAAATCAGTGTTTTGTAATAGATCAAGGTTGATGTCGGCAGCCTTACCTGTTTGCACACCATTTTTATATGGAGATACAACTTCATAACCATCCATACATGCTTGCATAGCACAGATTGGATCGACTTCAGTTACACGAACAATCATGCCTTCTTGACGCAAAGATTGTGCAGAACCTTTACCCACATCACCATAACCGATCACCAAAGCACGACGACCAGACAAGAGCATGTCAGTACCGCGTTTGATTGCATCGTTTAGAGAGTGGCGGCAGCCGTATTTGTTGTCATTTTTAGACTTGGTTACTGAGTCATTGACATTGATCGCAGGCACTTTAAGTGAACCATCTTTCCACATTTCAAGTAGACGTTGTACGCCTGTGGTGGTTTCTTCAGTGATGCCGTGGATGTGGTTGAGCAGGTCAGCATATTTTTCATGAACGAGGGAGGTTAAATCACCGCCATCATCCAAGATCATGTTGGCATCCCACACTTGACCATTGACATTGATCTGTTGCTCTAGGCACCAGTTGTATTCTTCTTCAGTTTCGCCTTTCCAAGCAAAAACTGGAATACCACGTGCTGCAATCGCTGCTGCAGCATGATCTTGGGTAGAGAAGATGTTACAAGAGGTCCACCGTACTTCAGCGCCAAGCTCGATCAAAGTTTCGATCAGCACTGCAGTTTGGATGGTCATGTGGATACAACCCAAAATCTTCGCACCTGCCAATGGCTTTTCAGCAGCATAGCGACGGCGTAAGCCCATCAATGCTGGCATTTCTGCTTCAGCAAGTTTGATTTCTTTACGGCCGTAATCAGCGAGTTGGATATCGGCAACTTTATAGTCTGTAAATGCAGCGTTTACCGCGTTCATCAGGATCTCCTAAACATGTTTTATCGTGTTGATCATTCAGTTCGCGGATGCCGTTGTTGACGTGCGCTTAGTGGCACATCTAAAGTCGAGCCTGGCCTCTTTATTCAATTTACAGCGTTTAAGTGTGTTATTAAGCGTGTGATTGATAAAGCGTCGCAGCATCCCTCGACTAGGGCGTCATTGTACTTGGAATTTAACGCGCTTCCAATGCTCTTTATTTCACAATAGGCGATCAAATTGCGCTTAAATCATGCAGATGGGTTTATAAGCCCGTATTACTCCAGTGAAATGCTTGAAAAATCCCATTTAAATTGCAGGGGAAAAAGCATGCTTAATCCCTGAATTAAAAAATGCTATGCTGCTTTGCAATAGCAAAAATAATGTAAATATTGAGGTTTTAAGGCGTGAGTCAACTATTTGATCTGCAGTTAACAGTCCAACCACAACATATCGATCTACTCGGTCATGTCAACAATGTGGTCTATGTGCAATGGATGCAGGATATTGCAGCAGCACATATCGAGGCACTCGGACTCGGTGTTGCCCAATATTTACAATTAAAGCATGCCATGGTGGCGGTAGAACATCAGGTACAGTACCGCAAAGCCGCTATGCCAGATGATCAATTGATCCTGAGAACATGGCTGAACGATATCAATGCTTTGTATTCATTCCGCCAATATGCTTTTTATCGGCCGCATGACCAAAGCATATTGTTTACAGGGCAAACCAAATGGGCCTGTATTGAAATTGACACTGGACGACCAAAACGCATGTCACCGACCTTTATACAGGCCTATCAACCTGTGGATGCAGATGCACAACCTTATGACTTTGCATCGTATTTGTAGTAAAAACTGTCGTTGGATGGTGTCTTAAGCAAGCATGATGGGTATTTAGAAATAGAGGAGTGTCAAGGTGTTGAGTTATCAACGTTTATCCGCAGAAGTGTATCAACTGGATAAGCCGATTGGCTGTAGTTTTGGGGATGTCGAGTATTATGCAGCACGTTTGGCCGGGGTGAGCGGTAAGATCCTTGAGCCTGCCGTAGGCACTGGACGGATCTTGATTCCGTTATTGCAACAGGGCTTTGATGTCCGTGGTTTTGATGCCTCTCCTGCAATGTTGGAGATTTGCCGTAACAACTTGGTCGCACATGATTATGACCCTGAGTTGGTCTATCAAGCGCAGTTTCAACAGTTTGCAACCGAACAACGCTATGAGGCGATTATCATTCCGACCGGTTCTTTTCTGCTCTTGGAGGATGATGCAAGTGCGATTGAAACCCTAGCACAATGTTTTCAAGCGCTGACATCGGGTGGGCGCTTGATCTTGGATGTGTTTTTTCAGCATCAATTTAAACCTGGTACATCTACAGTGAAGACCTTCCAGACTGCACAAAATCAGTTGATCTCTTTGAGCATGACCTCTTCAGATATCGATTATGTACACCAAGTGACGACCACATATCACCGCTATGATAAATGGGATGTTGCAGGTAACTGTATACAAAGTGAATTTGAGATCTTTAAATTGAAATGGTTTGGCTTGGCAGAACTGACACGAATCTTGACCCAACTGGGCTTTGTGGATGTGTCTGTATCATCGGATTATCAATATCTGGCCCCAGTACGCAACCAAAGTGAAATCAT
Organism: Acinetobacter calcoaceticus; assembly: GCF_004345325.1. GTDB lineage: Bacteria > Pseudomonadota > Gammaproteobacteria > Pseudomonadales > Moraxellaceae > Acinetobacter > Acinetobacter calcoaceticus_D. Next base: position 97,481 of record NZ_SLVJ01000007.1, on the reverse strand, counting down.
CAGTTTTGAGGCAGTTAAACCATAGATGAAATGTCAACAGGCCCTAAGCTATGCAGTCAAAACGCATGCGTTTCATCCATTTGTGACTGCGCTTGGGTCGGCAAAGAAGCACGGCTAAGCTGAGTTTCTAGGCATAAATTTCAATTTCGCTGCAGAATCGTACTATTTTTAAAAGCTCTCTGTATTTTTAATGAGTGACTGCTTATACTGTGGCTCATCTTTGAAACATCCTTTTTATCACGTCATGTCTGCTGACAGTTCCGAGTCCATGATTGTGCATATATTTTAGAGTAGTTTATGGCCGTAGCTAAAAAATCTGTAGATATCAAAAATATCCGTAATTTCAGTATTATCGCGCATATCGACCACGGTAAATCAACATTAGCCGACCGTTTCATTCAAATGTGTGGTGGTTTACAAGCACGTGAAATGCAAGCGCAAGTTTTGGACTCCATGGAGCTTGAGCGCGAACGTGGTATTACCATTAAAGCGACTTCGGTGACCTTGTATTACACGCATCCGAATGGCCAAGAATATCAACTAAACTTTATTGACACCCCAGGACACGTTGACTTTTCCTATGAAGTTTCGCGATCACTTGCTGCCTGTGAAGGCGCATTGTTGGTGGTGGATGCCGCACAAGGTGTAGAAGCACAATCCGTTGCCAACTGCTATACCGCGATCGAACAGGGCCTTGAAGTACTGCCTATCTTAAATAAGATCGATCTGCCACAAGCAGAACCTGAGCGCGTGATTCACGAAATTGAAGAAATCATCGGCATTGAAGCCACAGACGCACCGACTTGTTCTGCAAAAACCGGTATGGGCGTAGAGCAAGTATTAGAACGTTTGGTTGAAGTGATTCCGGCACCTGAGGGTGATCGTGACGCACCGCTGCAAGCCTTGATCGTCGACTCATGGTTCGATAACTATCTCGGTGTAGTCTCTTTGGTTCGTATCAAGCAAGGTCGTGTGCGTAAAGGCGACAAAATGCTGATCAAATCAACCGGTCAGACCCACATTATTACCTCAGTGGGTATCTTCAATCCTAAACATACTGAAACGGGCATGCTAGAGGCCGGTGAAGTTGGTTTTGTGATCGCAGGGATTAAAGACATTTTTGGTGCACCTGTCGGGGATACCATTACCTTGTCAAATACCCCAGAAGTGGCGATCTTACCTGGTTTTAAAAAGGTTAAACCACAGGTCTATGCCGGTTTGTTCCCGATTGATGCCAGTGACTTTGAACCGTTCCGTGAAGCATTACATAAATTGCAAATCAATGACTCAGCGTTGTTCTTTGAACCAGAAAGTTCCGATGCGCTCGGCTTTGGTTTCCGCTGTGGTTTCTTGGGTATGTTGCATATGGAAATCGTTCAAGAGCGTCTTGAGCGTGAGTACGATTTAGACATCATTACCTCTGCACCAACAGTGATCTATGAGTCATTGATGAAGTCGGGTGATACCATCTACATCGATAGCCCATCAAAAATGCCAGATGGTTCTACCGTTGAAGATCTGCGTGAACCGATTGCTGAATGTCATATCTTGGTTCCACAAGAATATCTCGGTAACGTGATGACCTTGTGTATCGAGCGCCGTGGTATTCAAAAAGACATGAAATTCTTGGGCAACCAAGTGTCATTGAATTTTGAAATTCCAATGGCAGAAGTGGTGATGGATTTCTTTGACCGCTTAAAATCATGTTCACGTGGTTTTGCCTCACTGGACTATAACTTTGTGCGTTTTGAAAGCTCGGAGTTGGTCAAAGTGGATGTATTGATTAACGGTGAAAAAGTCGATGCTTTGGCGATGATTTGTCACCGTAATGATGCGCGCCATCGTGGTATTGCCTTAGTAGAAAAAATGAAAGAATTGATTCCACGTCAAATGTTTGATGTCGCGATTCAAGCTGCCATTGGCGCTCAAATTATTGCGCGCTCAACAGTGAAGGCAATGCGCAAAAACGTATTGGCCAAATGTTATGGTGGTGACGTGTCACGTAAGAAGAAATTGCTTTCTAAACAAAAAGAAGGTAAAAAACGTATGAAACAAGTGGGTAGCGTCGAAATTCCACAAGAAGCGTTTTTGGCAGTTTTACAAGTTGATAAAAAATAATAGAGAGCATATAGCCCATGGATTTTGATTTTAATCTCATTCTCGTTCCCGTCACCTTAATCTTCTTTTTGGTGTGGTTGCTGGATAAATTGGTATTTAAGCAACGCAGTACCAAAGGTAAGCAGAACGAAAACTTCATCATTACATGGGCCTATGATTTCTGGCCAGTTTTGGCTGTGGTTTTGGTACTACGTTCATTTTTATTCGAACCGTTTAATATCCCGTCAGACTCTATGGTGCCAACCTTAGAAACTGGCGACTATATCTTGGTGAATAAATTTGCTTACGGCGTGCGTTTACCGATCAGCAACGGCAAAATCATCTCTGTGGGTGAGCCGCAGCATGGTGATGTGGCCGTGTTCCGCTATCCACTTAATCCAAAGATTAGCTATATTAAACGTATCATTGGCTTGCCAGGCGATACGGTTAAAATGGACAAAGGTGAGTTGTTTATTAATGGCGTTAAACAAGAGAAAACCTTTGTTGATAATATCGCCATCAATGCGCAAAATGACATCGTCATGGCGGGTATGAAATATAAAGTCAAGATTGGTGAGCATCAGTTTAATCAACAGCAGATTTCGGATCAGCAATTTGGTCCAGAACCTGAAATGTTGTTGCGTCAAATAAAAGCTTCTTCAAATCTAGGTTTAACTCAAGAACAAAGTTGGGAAGTTAAAGTGCCTCAAGGTCAATACTTTGCCATGGGTGATAACCGTGATCAAAGTTCAGACAGTCGTTATTGGGGCTTTGTACCTGAGGAAAACTTGATTGGTCATGCCATCTATGTCTGGATGCATAAACAACCAGGTTTAAACTTACCAAGCTTTGGCCGCAATGGTGCGATTGATTAATTCATCGCATCCAAGCGAGATCTGATCAGCATGCTGTCCGAACATCATGCTGATTTTTTTAGTGTTGTTTGATGCAGTTTTAGCTATCTACAAAAGCATTCGCATGAAGTGGTCATGTTTAAATGCTATGATACAGCCATTGAATTTAAGTTCTCCCATCTAAGCCATGCTGATACAGATCAATGTGTCATGTTGCATAGGGTGAGCTTGTCAACAACCGCCTTGCCATAAGACCGCTGTGTCTTCGGCATCCAAGATTTTTTGTTTTAACCATTTTGAGAAGAGTTTTGATCAAAGGACAGTTCAAAGTAAGTGATCCACGTTTACTCAGTCGTATCGGCTATCAATTTAATGAGCCTGAATTACTGCAATTGGCGTTGACTCACCGATCCGTCAGTCATAAATACAACTATGAACGCCTCGAATTTTTGGGGGATTCATTGTTGGGCATGATCATTGCCAATTATCTCTATCATGCCTATCCTAAGGAAAACGAAGGTCGCTTGACGCGTATGCGTGCGACTTTGGTTCGCCAAGAAGCGCTAGGAAAAATTGCCAACGATTTGAAATTGAGCCAGAGTTTAATCCTCAGTACTGGCGAATTAAAATCGGGGGGTCATCATCGTGAATCGATCTTGGCCGACACTGTAGAAGCGATTATTGGTGCGATTTATATCGATTGTAAAGATCTCAGTGTTTTAGAACCGATTGTAATGAATTGGTATATTCCCTACCTCGAACACATCGAACCCACCGACCAACTCAAAGACCCGAAGTCCCGCTTGCAGGAACATTTACAAGCCCGTAAACAACCTCTCCCTGTTTATGAGGTGGTTGATATCCAAGGTGACGCGCCCAATCAACATTTTAAGGTAGAATGCCTTGTGAGCGGACTACCGACCTTGTTGGGTGAGGGGTCAAGTCGTCGTTTTGCGGAACAAGCCGTAGCGGCAGAAATTTTAAAGATATTGGAGCAATAACCCTCATGTCGACTGAAAATGATCAAAAACCAAATGATCTAGATGCACCCACTGAGCACAATGATCTTCTTGATCAATTCTTCAAAGGGCAAGCCACCGAGATCCCAGCAGACTATAAAAGTGGTTTTGTTGCCATCGTGGGTCGTCCCAATGTCGGTAAATCGACATTGATGAACCATATTTTGGGTCAAAAACTCTCGATCACTTCACGTAAGCCACAAACCACACGACATAAGATCGTTGGGATTGACAGCCGTGAAAAATCTCAGGCGGTGTTTGTAGACACCCCGGGAATGCACAAAAAAGAAGTGCGTGCCATCAATAAAATGATGAACCGCGCTGCACATTCAGCACTACGTGATGTGAACTTGGTGTTGTTCGTGATCGATGGGCAAAAATGGACGCAGAATGATGACTTGGTGTTGGAAAAACTCCAACATGCTGAGATGCCGGTAGTGTTGGTGATCAACAAGATTGATACCCTTGAAGACAAGCGCAATTTATTGCCATTGATTCAAGAGCGTACCAAGTTGATGAACTTTGCTGAAATCGTACCCGTATCAGCACTTCAAGGTTCAAACCTCGCGCATTTACGTGAATCGATTGAAAAATATTTGCCATTCCAACCACCGTTATATTCGTTGGATCAAATTACCGATCGCTCAGAGCGTTTCTTGGCCAGTGAAGTGATTCGTGAAAAAATCATGCGTCAACTTGGTGAAGAATTGCCCTATGATTTAACCGTTCAAATCGAGTCATTTAAAATCGAAGAACCGGTACTCAATGAAAAAACGGGCAGAATGAAACCGGCTTGTACTTATATTGATGCCACCATCTATGTTGAGCGTACGGGTCAGAAAGCCATTGTGATCGGTGAAAAAGGCGCCAAGCTGAAAAAGATCGGTATGGATGCACGCGCAGACATGGAAAAAATGTTTGAGCAAAAAATCATGCTGACCTTGTGGGTGAAAGTCAAAGGCGGTTGGTCTGATGACGAACGTGCTTTGAAGAGCTTAGGTTATAGCGATATCTAAACGATTGCACTGAACAATGCACTGAACAACGTACTCAACAATGCACTGAACAATGTGTTGATGAAATATACGATGAAACCAAAGGATGAATAGCATGCAGAAGTTCCGCGCCTATGCGTAATGAAATGCTGCATGGCTATCTCATCCATCATCGTAAATACCGTGAACGCAGCCACATTGTGCATTTGTTTAGCCAAGAACATGGGCGGGTAGATGGTATTTTGCGTCAAGTGCCTCCGCCACAATATCAAACCATTGTCACTCAGGCCTCGGGCAAATCCGACCTGAAAAATTTCTCTAAACTTGAAATCCTCAATCAACCGGTCTTCTTTCATGGTGATGCCTTCTTTGCCGGTTTTTACCTCAATGAAGTGCTACTGCGCCTATGTCCGCTTGAGGAAAGTATGCCAGCCAGCTTTCAGCAGTACCATCAAACCTTGCTGGATCTGCAGCAATTGTCTAGTCATCCCGATGCAAATACCTTCCTCAAACAAATCTTGCGCCAGTTCGAGCATGTCTTAATCGAAGAACTTGGGTATGGACTGGATTTTCAAACCGATGCCGAGCAGCAGCAAATTCAAGCCCAGCAGCATTATCTATTTCAATTGAATGAAGGCTTTCTGCCAGTTAAGTCACCGACTACAGCGACATTGGCTGGTGCTGCAATCTTAAGCATGCCTGAATATGAAAAGGGTAGGGATTTCAATCCAGAACAGCTACAATTACTGTCGAAACTATACCGTCAGCTGATTAGTTCACTGTTGGGCGACCGACCATTAAAGAGTCGTCAATTGTGGATTCAAAATTTTCAATCTAGAAAGTGAATGAGGAAAAGACCATGGCCGCATTACTGGGTGTGAATATCGATCATGTAGCAACGCTTAGACAGGCGCGTGGCACCTGTTATCCAGATCCTGTACAAGCAGCATTGCTTTGTGAACGGGCTGGGGCGGAAGGGATTACCTTGCATTTACGTGAAGACCGCCGACATATCCAAGATGATGATGTACGTCGTATGCGCCCAGTGTTAGCAACACGCATGAATCTCGAAATTGCCGTGACCGATGAAATGGTGGCCTTTGCCAAAGAGATTAAGCCGCAGCATATCTGCTTTGTCCCTGAAAAACGTGAAGAACTCACCACTGAAGGTGGTTTGGATGTGGTCACACATTTTGAACAGGTCAAAGCAGCGACTCAAGCACTGACCGCGATCGGTTGTGATGTGTCTTTGTTTATCGATGCGGACTTGGCTCAGATTGATGCAGCGGTTGCCTGTGGCGCACCCACGATTGAATTGCACACCGGTGCTTATGCTGAAGCCAGTGCAGCGGATCAACCTGCTGAATTGGCACGTATTGTTGCGGGTGTGGCCTATGCGGTAAGCAAAGGTTTGGTGGTTAACGCCGGCCATGGTCTCAACCTAGACAACGTTGCTGCAATTGCCGCTATTCCAGGCATTTATGAGTTGAACATTGGACACGCCATCGTGGCGCAAAGTGTTTTTGTTGGATTGGAACAAGCAGTAAAAGATATGAAAGCTGCTATCCAAGTTGCGGGTTAAGGGTTTTAGATCGACATGACACATGAACAACTGATCCAACCGGTACTGGCTTTTTTAGGTTGTGAAACACCGAAAGCATGGCTAGATGAAGCCATGAATCAATTGCCTTTGTTGATGCAAGATCATGCCAACTGCGAGAAAAAAGCAGCAGGCACAGCGATGAACCTGATGTTTCGTTATAGTTTTTTTAATGATCTACAGGTGAAGTTGGCGCAATTGGTTCGTGAGGAAATGCTCCATTACGAACAAGTCTTAGCGTTGATGCATAAACGTGGTCAAGAATGGCAAGCCCTAAGTGCAGGGCGCTATGCTGCTGGCCTGCGTAAAGAAGTGCGGACGTATGAGCCTGAAGCCTTGATTGATATTCTGATCATTGGTGCTTTTGTTGAGGCGCGTTCGTGTGAGCGTTTTTACGCACTGGCACCTTTGGTGGATGAGGAGTTAGGGAAATACTATCGCTATTTACTCAAATCAGAGTCACGGCATTTTGAGGATTATCTTGCTTTGGCCTTGGATGTGGCGAAGACCGGTAAACTGAAAGATCCTGAAGAAGATATCCAAAGTCGTATCGAGTTGATCCGTGAGGTAGAAGCCAAGCTGATTTTAACGCCAGATCCAGTATTCCGTTTTCATAGCGGTGTACCAAAGAAGGCAGCGGCTTAAGGCTTGAGCGATTGTTTTAGTTGAAATAGAAAATCCCCAAAACATGGGGATTTTTTAATGCCTCGGTTTTGAGGAAAGGCATTAAATAACAGGCAAAAGAAAACCCGCTGACTTGAAAGTAGCGGGCTATCTAGAATTTGGCTCTCCAACCTGGGCTCGAACCAGGGACCTGCGGATTAACAGTCCGTCGCTCTACCGACTGAGCTATTGGAGAATCTGAGTGCGATTATAGGGATATTTTAACGAGGGTCAAGCCTAATTTGCCCAGAACAGCACATTTGTGGATTGGGTGGTTTATATTTAAACAAATTCAGCTGGAATGGTTGAAAGTTACCCGATATATCTTACTTAACCGCATGCTGTGGTGATCTGATGATAGGGACTGATTCGTGAATGTATTGCTATTTAATTGAATATTTTCAATTTAAACTTACCTATATCATTTATTTAATGCGGGATTCGATCATGAAAGGACAATGTGTATGTGGGGCAACCCAGTTTGAGTTAGCACTTAAAAATCATCAAGTCGGAAGTTGTCATTGTTCGATCTGCCGACGTCAAACCAGTGGTGTGATTATGACCATTGAGATCGAAGCGCAAAGTTTGAAGTTTAGCCAGCAACAAGACTTGGCAATCTATGATTCATCTGCATGGGGTGAGCGCGGATTCTGTCGTCAATGCGGCACCAACCTGTTCTGGCGCAGTAAGGATCACAGTTACTGCAATATCAATGTCTTTGCCTTGGATGAGCAACCAGCGGATCTAGAATTGGGCATGGAAATCTTCATTGACAATAAGCCTGATTTCTATGCCTTTGCTGGTGAGCGTAATACCATGACCGAAGCTGAAGTCATGGCATTATTTGCAGCGCAAAGCGATTCGCCTACAACTGATTGATCCTGTACATCGAAAGCTCTCAACCTGCTGATGAGTCAATCGCCTCTAGAACCAAACACTTGCCATAAAAAAACCGCAGCCATTGGGCTGCGGTTTTTCATGCTTCAGTGGTCTGGGCTTGATTAAGCTTCAGCAGCAATCGATGCAATCGCAGCATCAACGCCTTCGATAGAATCAGCAGCTTTCTTAATACGCGCCAAAGCATCAACCAAAACTTCATCAGCAGTCGCATAAGAGATACGCATAAAGCCACCTAAACCAAATGCATCACCAGGAACGACAGCAACGCCAGTTTCTTCAAGTAACCATTCTGAAAATTCAGTACATGATTTCAAGCCTTTGGCACGAATCAATGGACGAATGTTGGCATAAGCATAGAAGGCACCATCTGCAGGTAGGCAGCTAATACCGTTGATTGCATTGAGGCCATCCATCACCAAGTCATGGCGACGTTTGAATGCTTCAATCATCGGTTCAAGCACATCTTGAGGACCATTCAATGCTGCTTCAGCCGCAACTTGAGAAATCGAAGTTGGGTTAGAGGTTGATTGTGATTGGATTTTTTTCATTGCGCCGATTAGTTTCGCAGGACCTGCTGCATAACCAATACGCCAGCCTGTCATAGCATAGGCTTTAGATACACCATTCAGAACGATGACACGGTCATAAAGATCAGGTGCAACGGTTGCGATATTGTAGAACGCGTCATCCCAACGGATTGGCTCATACATATCATCAGAAGCAACATAAACTTGTGGGTGTTGACGTAACACATCTGCCAACGCTTCAAGTTCAGCTTTGGTATAGATCATACCTGTTGGGTTTGATGGGCTGTTTAACACCACTAAACGGGTTTTTTCAGTAATCGCAGCAGCCAATTGTTCAGGTGTGATTTTAAAGCGTTGTGCTTCACCACACTTCACAATCACTGGGGTACCTTCAGCGATAATCACCATGTCTGGATAGCTGACCCAGTATGGCGCAGGGATAATGACTTCATCACCTTTGTTTAACAATGCCAAAGCCAAGTTAAAGAAAGATTGTTTACCACCACAAGACACCAAGATTTGGTTGGCTTGGTAGTCAAGGTTATTATCACGCTTGAATTTAGCAATAATCGCTTTTTTTAAGCCTGGTGTACCATCGACTGCAGTGTATTTGGTAAAACCATTATTAATCGCTGTAATAGCTGCATCTTTGATGTGTTGTGGGGTATCAAAATCTGGTTCACCCGCGCCAAGACCAATGACATTTTTACCAGCAGCTTTTAATTCAGCAGCTTTGTTGGTCACAGCAAGTGTAGGGGACGGTTTGATGGCATTTACACGATCAGAGAGACGTACGTCCACGGCAGTATTCCTTCTTATGGGGATAAAAAAAATAAAAAAAGCATATTATCTTAGCTTAAAAAAAAGGGAACTTGGGGTGAATAATCAAATTTATTTATAAAATAATGAAAGAATCAGTCCACTCTGCTCAAAATACGATGCTGAGACCGGTTTAAATGCCAGAGGATCGAGAATACTTGTGTATGCAGTCCAATCGCCTCTAGTAACTTTGCTTAAAAAAATTTAAAATCTACGCCAATTGTAGATTGAGTACTCGTCATGTCAAAAGCGAAAAAGCCAGCAATCAAGCTGCCCTTTCCAATGCCAGAAAAACCCCAAAATGCTGAAGATCAAAGTGTGCATAATGATGTACGCCCTAAACCTGAAGGCTATGCAGATCGTACCTGGGCACCACCACGGGGTACGCGTCGTTCATTCGGAAAACGCTAAGTTATATTGCCTGAGTTTTTGAGGTGCGAAGGGTTGAGTAGGGATACTCCCATAAGCACATACTTCTAACTCAGCAGGGGAGTACAGTTACTCGGCCTGTTTACTCCATCTGGTTTTATCCTATCTAGTTTTACTTCATCTAGTTATACACCGAAGCCATAAAACTTCTTTTTCTTCTCATACATAATCAAATCTGCGCGCTTGAGCATATCTTCAATGCTTTCATGTTCTTCAGTGGTGGCCTGTCCCATGGAAAGGCTGATCGGTTGGGTTGAGTAAAATTGGTTATCGATATTGAGTAGTTCTTCTAAACTCTGCACGATGCTCTCAACATGGGTGTCATTGGCTCCAGGCATGAGGATCACAAATTCGTCACCGCCAATCCGTGAAGCCGTATAGCTGGTATTATTTACTGTTCGGTTGAGTATGTTACCCAAACGTCTAAGTAGATTATCTCCATTGTCATGACCAAAACGATCATTGGCCTCTTTTAAACCATTCATGTCGAGGAATATGGCGGAGACAGGGCGCAGTATACTGCGTTCGAGCCGATTCAGTTCTTCAGTAAAAAATGAGCGATTAAACAGTTTGGTTAATACATCATGCTTACCTAGATATTCTAAATAGTTTTCAGCTTTTTTACGTGCAGTAATATCAGTGAGTGCGATTTGCACCAATCCCCAGTCATGTTCATAACCAGGAAAGACGGTGAATTGCAGCAGCACATTACGCATTGAACCATCCAATGCATAATTAATCGCTTCGCGAGAATGGTGTATTTTCCCATCCCAGAGTTCAATCAGTTGTTCGCGGAAGGTTTGATGCATTTCTTTGGCAAACACCTTATTTAAATTTTTAAATAAGGTTTGTTTGTCTGGAGCTTTAAACAGTTCTAAAGTGGCTTGGTTAACATCGAGAAGCAAGATATCTTCAACGCATAAATAGACAAAGTCGCTGTGTACATCCAAAAAAGTTCTAAAGTCTTCGATTCCCATTTCACGCAGTCGATCTAATCGGGTTTTGACTCGACTAAAATCCTCTACCCATAATGAGGTCGGGGAGTAAACAAATCGTGACTCTGCCAAACGCCGCGCTTGCTGATAATCAGTAATATCTTCAGTGGTAATCAGTAGCCGACTTAAATCGTGTTCATAACCTGGCAACACCACCCCACGTAATTTAATATCGAGCGCCTGTCCTTGGATGGTGTAATTGGTGGTGGTACTGGAAAACGCCGTTTTACCTTCCCATAAGGCAACCAATTCGTTGATATGCGATGAGAACATCTGTTTTTGAAATATAATATTGAGGTTTTGGCAGAGGTGTTGCAGGTTTTGTGCTTGGAATAGTTCAAGGGTTTTTTGATTAACTTTAATAATTTTTATCTTGTGTGCACATAAGGTGACTCGACTTGAGTCTTGTTCTAAGAATGTTCGCAGATCAGTTATGCCTTGCTGACGCCAATGCTCAAATAGAGCCTGTATCTGGCTATAATCTTCGAGCCACATCGGTATGGGTGATAAATCAAATATTGATGAATCAAACATATCCATATTCAGCCTATTTTTATTGATCAATTGATTTAGAAGGGCAATATATCATTAATACTTAACTGATTTCAAAAAATAAATTTTTAGATTTTCTAAATAATGCAATGTTAGGCTTCAAATTTTAATAGCAGTATTTAGAGGGTTTAAATACAAAAAATCAGGTCTAAACCTGATTTTTTTAACGCTACATAAGCATCATTGTCACTGAATGACGCTTATTTTCTGGCTTTATGCGCAGGACTTGGTGGGGAGATATCACGGCGACCCAACCAAACGTCGATAAAATCTTGTTCATTTAAATGATACAGCTCTAACAACGCCAAAATACTACCACCCATTAATAAAGAATCGGCAGTTTCTGGTTCAAAATTAAATATTTTACTGTTAAGTGTGTGCAATATATCTTGGATTTCAAAGACACGCTCACGACCATTGCTGTCTACAGGGGACATCGGGGTATTGAGTACAATGGTGGCTAAACTTTTTTCTGCATCATTTAAATCTAATTCTTGTATAGCCGCGACAGGATCCGCAGCCAATATCACCTCATGATTGATAAAGCTTTTCAGCAGTATTTGGGTCAATTTCGGTAGGGTCTTTTCAACAAAGGGACGAAATGAGGCCGGGAATATAACTTTATGACTGATGCCTTTAAACATCGGTGCAATTTCTTCCACCTTATATCCCGCAACACCACAGCCGACTGCAGTAATAAAAAACTTCATTTTAGGATGATGTTTAACGTAAATTTTAAAATCATCAATATAGTGCTGGATTTGTGACAATGGCATTTGTTGTAAATGCTCATTCATGGTGGGGATCGCAAAACTTTGACCCGCCCAACCACGACCTACGCCCTTGCTGGCGCCGAAGTGCTGTAATGCAATTTTTGCAGCGCCGCCCGCATGGGTACCTGCCATATTGCTACCAAATACAAAGATGGTGTCTTCAGCCAAGCTTTTGATAATGCTTTCATCATGATAGTGGTAGGTCATGGTATTTACATATGTGACGATGAGGGTGTACTCATGTTGCAGTCCTTTGCTATGCGGGTCAAGTTGTTTATGGCTTAGGCGATAAATTCATTTGGTGGATTAAGTAAATGAACCAGTTCTGATTTCGCATGTAAGGCATCCAGTGTGTTGTATTGAGCGTTACCGCCATTTGCCATGGCTGTTTGTATATCATTGTTCAAGGTTGCACTGTCATCAATGCCTAAGTCATTTAACAGTGAGTGCGTGGTCTGTTCTTGCGCTAAATCAGTATCAGATAAGAGCTGATTAATCGAGTGCGGTACAGCGCCCTCAGCGGGAAGTGATATTTTATTTACTGCTACAGTCTTTAATACATCCTGTAAAGTTTGTTCTGTAATGAATAAACTGTGCACATCGTGCATTAGATTAACTGTCGTTGTTGTTGGCGGTGTGTCTGCAGCGACGATGCTAAATTTAAAGCTGTCACTCATATCACTGGTGTTATTGCTTGCATCCATTTGGCTAAAAGTGAAGTTCTGATCACCCAATGCTAAATCTTTATCTGGTATATAGCTCCAAGTCCCATTGGGATTGACTTTAACACTCCCGATGGCGACACCTTGGTTATAAATCGTCAAGGTTGCATTGGCTTCACCTGTGCCTTCAAACTTCGGTCGTGCATCATCGGTCGCGGTTCCTGCTTTAATCACGCCTTTGACTTCACCGATATCGTCAATGACACTTTTGAGCAGTACCTTGGTCGGTGCAAGGGTATCTTTAGTGCCTACAATATCTTGGGCATTAGACTTATTGCCTGCAGCATCAATGGCGTAGACTTTAGCTGCGCTATTATTTGCTAAGGCCGATTTTAGGGTAATGCTGTACTGCCCATCTTTGTCGGCAGTGCCAGTACCAATCACATTACCTCTAGAGTCGTGCACCTCAATTTCGGCATTGGCTTCCGCTGTCCCTGTCACAATGGTGCCATCTGTATTCAGGGTCGCTACAGGGATATCAGGTGCAATGCCATCTTGCCCCGCTTTAAAGTTAAGAGATTGGGATGTGTTGCCAGCGGCATCTTCCACCACGATGGAAGCAGTGTCTTTTTCTCCAAGTGCTGGAGTTAAGGCAATACTAAATTTACCTGTGGCATCGGCTTGACCTGTTGCAATCACCACACCATCGGCATTCAAAATATTGATTTTTGCATTGGCTTCAGCGACTCCATGGATAACACTGCCGTCTTTAGCAACTTCGATCAAGGGTTGCTCTGGTGACAGCGTATCTTTACCAGCCTCCAAAAAGACCATTTTTGATTTATTGCCCGCCGCATCTTCAACCAAGATTTGAACTTTTTCACCCAAGGTCAATGCTTTCGCCAAAGTGATAGAAAATGAACCATCTTTAGCTGTATTGATTGGGCCAACAATCAAGGTTTTACCATCTGCTGCATAGATATATATTTTGGCATTGGCTTCGGCCTTACCTGAGATAATTGTACCTTGGTCATTGACTTGGGCATTGGCCTCCAAAGGGGAGATGGTATCTTTATTGCCCATCAGGATAACGCCTTTAGATTCATTGCCAGCTTGATCTTTAGCCTTAATCGTCACCAAGGCACCATTAATGATTTCTTTATTTAGGCTTAAGGTAAATGCGCCTTTATCATCTGCGACTGCCTCACCTAAAAGATTGCCCTCTTTATCGGTCGCGTAAATTTTAGCATTGGCTTCTGTAACACCCGTAATGACTTTGCCATCTGCATCAATCGCCGCAGAGCTAATGGTTGGGGCTAATATATCTTTTTCGGTGCTCGACTTGGATTTGTCATCATCCTTAAATGCCAATAAATAAGTTGCCTCGGCAGCAGCCACCCCCAAACCGATTTTTAACAAGGATGGCCCGCTATCCTCTTGTTCTGTTGGCGTGGGTTCAGCTGCCTGGGACGTGGCTGTAGTCGTGCTTGCGCTGGCACTGCTGGTGTTTTTGGCGATAGTTTTATTGGGGTCAAAGGCGCTGTAATCGATGACTTCAGCTTTTTCATTAAAATTGGCTTGGACTTTATTGGATTGTGCATCGAGAAAGAGTAGGGTGTGTGGCGTGTTCATTTCTGCGGTGAAAAAATTATCTACGATTATTTTTTCACCTGTTTTTAAGAAGATAATCATCCGTGTGCCAGCGTGTTCAATATGTGCAATATCGCTGTGTTGGATGCCTATTTCCACGATGGAGGGTTGTTGTAATCGAACTTGGTTGCTTTGAAGATCTTGCAGCATCGTTGAATTTTTTAAGTTTGAAACCGTAATTCTTGGCATATCGCCCTCTATATACTCAAGTTTGAAAAAGATCATACTTGAGTGGAAATATTGTATCGTTACAACACATATCGATCTTATTTTGTTCGCTGTGTTTTATAAATGCATGGCTATTTTTAGATGGTTTTAAGTAGGAATTTCTATATTATACAAATGTTTATTTGCTGCTGGTTGGGGGTGGAAACTGTAAAAATAAAAATAACAAAACATGCGATGAAAAACAATTCAAAATTGGCCAGATATTTGGTACGTGCCATGATGATATAATCAAACTTTGTCATTTAAGTTAATAAAATTAACACTTTATTATGATTGTATTCAGGGTTGAGATGGATTGAATTGCGCTTGAATATTGCTGTTATTTAGGGTGTAAATTAAGTAGATTTAATGCCTAAATACAAAACACTTTCGAGGGGTTTGAATTGTCAGTCCGAAGCATAAGATCGCATTAAAACTGCATTTTAACGCTACAATGTCGAGTGATTGAGTAAAGCAAGGTTTTAAGTCTAGGTTTTGAGTCTAGGTTTTGAGTCAGGATACTGATTACACTTTGCACTTTAGTCCAGTTACTCTTTATTCTCCGCCGTACCCATTTTAAACACTAGCCTGTAGGAATGAATGTTCGTGAGCGAAAACCTGCCCTTTGAATTAGTCACCCCGTATCAACCTGCGGGTGATCAACCCCAAGCCATTGAGAAGTTAGTAAAAGGAATTCAGCAAGGTGCGCATGATCAATTGCTGCTAGGCGTGACGGGGTCAGGGAAGACCTATACCATGGCCAATGTGATTGCTCAGTTACAACGGCCCACGATTGTCATGGCACATAATAAGACCTTGGCGGCGCAACTTTATGGGGAATTCAAGTCGTTTTTCCCCAACAATGCAGTCGAATATTTCGTGAGTTATTACGACTATTATCAGCCTGAAGCTTATGTGCCTTCTTCAGATACCTTTATCGAGAAAGATGCAGCAATCAATGATCACATTGATCAGATGCGTTTGTCTGCGACACGGACTTTGCTCGAGCGCCGTGATGCCATTATCGTGGCCTCAGTTTCGGCCATTTATGGTTTGGGTGATCCCAATGCCTATATGAGTATGTTGTTGCATGTGGTGCAAGGTGACCGAATTAGTCGTGATGACATTATCCGCCGCTTGGTTGAAATGCAGTACACCCGTAATGAATTGGAATTTTTACGTGGTACTTACCGTATTCGTGGTGAGATCATCGATATTTTCCCTGCAGAATCAGATCAGTATGCTATTCGTATCGAGTTGTTTGATGCTGAGGTTGATTCGATTCGTTGGTTTGATCCCATCAATGGCAAAATGATTCGTAAAGTGCCACGGGTGACGATTTATCCTAAGAGTCACTATGTCACGCCTAAAGTAAATATCGAACGCGCCATCGGCACGATTAAAACCGAGCTTAAAGAACAATTGGAATTTTTTAGAGCCCACGACAAACTTCTAGAAGCACAGCGCATCGAGCAACGCACGCGTTATGACCTCGAAATGATGCAGCAATTGGGCTACACCAATGGGATCGAAAACTATTCTCGACATTTATCAGGTCGACCTTCTGGTGAAGCACCGCCAACGCTGTTTGATTATTTGCCTGAAGATGCCTTGTTAATTATTGATGAATCACATGTCACAGTGCCACAAATCGGTGCCATGTATAAGGGTGACCGATCACGTAAGGAAAACTTGGTCAATTATGGCTTCCGTCTACCGAGTGCATTGGACAATCGCCCAATGAAGTTTGAAGAATGGCAAAGTATTATTCCGACCACGCTCTATGTCAGTGCCACCCCAGCCAAGTATGAACTTGAACGTTCTGAAGTGATTGCCGAGCAGGTGGTACGTCCAACAGGGCTCATCGATCCAGAGATTGAAGTTCGTCCAGTCCTGACCCAAGTCGATGATGTGTTGTCAGAAATCAATATCCGTAAAGAACTCAATGAACGGGTGTTGGTGACCACACTGACCAAACGTATGGCCGAAGACCTGACCTCATATTTGAAAGAATACGGGGTCAAGGTGGCCTATCTGCATTCGGATATTGATACTGTGGAGCGGGTCAAGATCATTCATGAATTACGCACCGGTGTACATGATGTGCTGATTGGGATCAACCTATTACGTGAAGGCTTGGATATGCCAGAAGTGTCTTTGGTGGCGATTTTAGATGCTGACAAAGAAGGATTCTTGCGTTCTGAGCGCGCTTTGATTCAAACCATTGGCCGTGCAGCACGTAATATCAAAGGGAAGGCGATTTTATATGCAGATCGCATCACGGATTCGATGCAGAAAGCGATAGATGAAACTGCGCGTCGTCGTGCCAAGCAAATCCAATTTAATTTGGAGCATGGTATCACCCCACGTAGTGCTGTGCGTCAAGTGATCAAAGAGATTGAAACGGCTGAGGTTTTTGAAGATCAGTATGATGACGAAATTTCTGAAGCAGATCGCGTGATGAATGCAGATGAACGCCACATACTTTCAGATCCAAAACTGTATGCCAAGCATATTGCGAAATTGGAAAAAGACATGTTAAAGGCTTCCAAAGAACTGCAATTTGAACAAGCTGCTCAAATACGTGACACGATTGTGCGCTTGAAGGCACAAATGCTGATGTAAATCTAAGTTTGGTTGATCCTATTGACCTCGGCATTGCAGATTTTTTGCTCAAATGCGTTGAAGATCGTTACAATCATGATCAGGTTGGATCGAAACGATCTCAACGCAACTTACTAAAAATACTGTCTCATGCTGTCCCAAATACGACAACGAAATGGATGACGATGAAAAAGAATATCTTAGCGCAATGGGCCAAGCCAATGTCCAACTTAGGTTATGCAGTCATCTGTATGACATTGATAAGCAGTTCTTGGGCCAAAGAAAGCCCTTTAAAGACTGTAGACAAAGTCGAGTTGGATCAATATCTTGGGGTATGGTATGAGATTGCACGTAAACCGAATAGCCTTGAAAACCAATGTGTTCGAGATGTGAGTTTTAGTTATACCTTAAGTGAGTATGGCAATATGCTGATTGAACAACGCTGCTATGATCAACAAGATCAGTTGGTGCAGAACTTCGGTGAGGCTTATGCAAGCAATGCGCCGTGGTATAACAAGTTTAGAGTCAGTTATTTACCGGATGGAATCCGTTGGTTACCGATTGGGAAAAATCAATATTGGATATTAAAACTGGATCAGGACTATAAAATGGCATTGATTGGCGATCCAGAACGTCAGTACTTATGGCTGTTGTCACGTGAGCCCCATCCCGATGCACAATCGATCAAAGCCTACCTTGATTATGCCCAAGCCCAAGGCTACCAATTGAATAACCTGATCTACTCACCACATGGTCAAAACTAGGTTTGCTTTGACTCAAGGCGTGTTGCCTTCGACCACTTCAACTTCGGTTGCTGTGACTGCGTTAGTGAAGACTAGGACGTGGTTCAGTGTTTGAAAATTCACTATATATTTATCATGATTTTAACTATGATCTGCGAACACATTACAATATGAAAAACGAGGTATTAGATGTTTAAGGGCATCGTCCTATCGATCATGGCATCTATTACCTTCGGTGTGCTGTATTTCTATACCCAATGGTTGGGCGACTTTAATAGTGAGCAGGTTTTTGGTTGGCGCATCATTGCCACGATTCCATTTCTAACCTTGTTTATGTATTACAGCGGTGAATTACGCTTAGTTAATACCATTATGCAACGTGTGCGGCAGCAGCCGTTGTTCATCCTGATGCTGCTACTCAGTTCAGGACTTTGTGCTTTACAACTGTGGTTATTCTTGTGGGGGCCGATCAATGGACGTGGCCTGCAAGTATCACTGGGTTACTTTTTACTGCCTCTGGTCTTGGTGCTCTCTGGTTGCGTTTTATATAAAGAAAAACTATCTAAGTTTCAGTCCGTGGCCGTGGCTTGTGCTTTAGTGGGTGTGGGGCATGAGTTTTGGCAACAGGGCAGTGTGGCATGGGAAACCATGGTGGTTGCTGTGGGCTATTCAGTCTATTTCATACTGCGTAAAATGATCAAAACGGATCATCTCGGTGGTTTCTGGTGGGATATGCTGCTGTGCCTGCCTGTGGCGATTTATTTCACCCAGTTAGGTGCAGAACCGTATTTAAAATTCCTAGATCAACCGAGTTTAATCTTGGTGATCGCAGGATTGGGTTTGTTGAGTGCGATTGGCTTAGGGAGTTATTTGCTAGCCAGTCGGCATCTACCCCTGATTTTGTTTGGTCTATTGAGCTATCTTGAACCAGTGTTATTGGCTTTTGCTGCACTGTTGATGGGGGAGCATATTTCTGCTGATGAATGGTGGACTTATATCCCGATTTGGGCTGCAGTGATGATTCTGGTGCTTGAAGGCGTATGGCATCTTTATCAACAACAACGTAAAAGTCGCAGTCTGAAATTAAACCGTGAAAAAATCGCCGAAAGATTGGGCGAATAAGACTCAAGTTGAGTGAAATAAGGGCTTTTATCAGATGAACTACATAATCATCTGTATTGTTCAATCCATTTCGTCTATTTATATTTGGTATCGCTTAAAAATTAGCCTCTAGGCACAGCTTTAGATACTAAATTGGTGCAATTTCTATTACAATTGTGACGGTTTAAAATTGAAGCCTAAATAGATATTAAATAGAGGACGTATCTGTGAGCAAAGACACCATTACCGCCTTACACGCAGAGCATCAAGGTCGTTGGACAAACCGTGAAGAAATCGCGGAACGTATGATTGCGTTAATTGGTCAAATGTACCGTGAAAAAAATATTGTTGTTTCTGTTTACGGTCGTTCTTTAATCAACCGTTCAGTTATCCAAATTTTAAAAACACATCGCCGTACCCGAGTATTGGATGTTGAGCTTTCGGTTGTTCATACTTTTCCAATCCTTGAAGCGTTGGCGAAAGTAGAAAACATTGGTTCTGCAGAAGTTGATATTGGTAAACTTGCTGTTGAATTTAAAGAGAAAGGTGGCGACATCGATGCATTTGTTACCCAAGCGGTTCAAAGCATCAAGGGGCAGGCGACTGAAGAAACACCTAAAGACGTGGTTCTTTACGGTTTCGGTCGTATCGGTCGTATCTTGGCACGTTTGATTATCAGCCAATCTGGTCTAGGTCGTGGTCTAAATTTAAAAGCGATTGTGGTGCGTAAGTCATCTGATGGTGATCTTGCAAAACGTGCATCATTGCTACGTCGTGATTCGATCCATGGCACTTTTGCAGGCACGATTTCTGTAGATGAAGAAAATGAAGCGATTATCGCAAACGGTAACTTCATCAAAGTGATTTATGCATCTAGCCCAAGTGAAGTGGACTATACCCAATATGGTATTAACAATGCCTTGTTAATTGACAATACCGGTAAATGGCGTGATGCAGAAGGTCTGAGCGTTCATCTTGAATGTGCGGGTATTGCACGCGTTGTTCTGACTGCACCAAGTAAAGGTGAGATGAAAAACGTGGTATTCGGTGTTAACCATACCGATATCTTAGATGAAGATAAAATCATCTCTGCTGCAAGCTGTACCACCAATGCGATCACACCAGTACTTAAAGTTTTAGATGATAAATACACCGTATTAAACGGTCATGTTGAAACTGTACATTCATTCACCAATGACCAAAACTTGATTGATAACTATCATAAAGCGGATCGTCGTGGTCGTGCTGCTACATTGAACATGGTGATTACTGAAACAGGTGCTGCCAAAGCGGTTGCTAAAGCATTACCAGGTCTAAAAGGTAAATTGACAGGTAACTCAGTTCGTGTACCTACACCAAACGTATCATTGGCCATTTTAAACTTGAATCTTGAAAAAGAAGTCGATCGTGAAGAAGTGAATGAATATATTCGCCAAATCTCAATCAACTCTAGCCTCCAAGGTCAAATCGGTTATACCAACTCAACTGAAGTGGTATCGAGCGACTTTATTGGTTCACGTACGGCGGGTGTATTTGATGCACAAGCAACCATTACTTCAGGTACGCGTCTAACTGCTTATGTTTGGTATGACAATGAAGTGGGTTATAGCTGCCAAGTATTGCGTATTGCTGAGCAAATGTGTGGCGTGAAGTATGTCAAAGTCCCTGCGGAAACCAATGCCTAAGCTTTGGCTTTAATACTTTGGTGTTTTGATGCTGTGAAGCTGTCTATCAGTGAAGCTTATGCAGTGATCCCGAAGTAGGCATTGTATGTCTTTAAAAGAGTCTCTTTAGAGGCTCTTTTTTTGTCTGCATGATTGCATGAATTTGAGTGTTGATGGCCACACATAACAAGCTGATTAATTGCAAATGAAAAACATATTTAGGCTTGTTGCTGCTCCAATCGAAGTCTATTTTTTTAGCTGTATATTAATGAATAAATTTGTATTCAAATTTGATTCATAAATCTAATTAAATGAAAATGTCTGTATGCGAAGATATTTTGAATTAATATGCATAACAAATCACAAAAAAAACGGTAAACTGGCTATCTAATAAAAACATATCAAGGACAGATCGTTGCAAATTAAAAGATTATTCGTCGGATTCATGCTCATTATCCTTGCATCTCTATGTGGGGTATTTATAGCAATCTGGGTATTTAAATATTTCAATATTTATATCCCGCTTGAAAATCAGGCGGTTTCAATTGACCTGCAAGAACCTCTGCAAGCCAAAGTTCAAATCCATGATGCATTAGATGTGGATGTAACCGGAAAAGTGGATGCGGTGATTCCGATCAATGAGAAATTAAATATTCCTGTCACACAAACCTTGACGCCTAAAGTATATTTTGACAATCAAGTGCCGATCCAAACCGTGATACCTGTTAAAGAATTACTCAAGGTTGAACAGGATATGCCGATTGATACTAAAGTCAGTGTACGCGTCATGGGCAAGGACATTACTTTGCCATTAAAAGGTGTGATTCCGATTAAAATGGATGTGCCGATTAATTTGGATGTGCCACTCGATCAAAAAGTACATCTGAAGTTTGAAGCGCCAGTAAAAGTGCAGCTCAAAGAAAATGTGCGTATTCCCTTGGTGACCACGTTGAACACCAATATTCCAATCAAAGGGCGCTTGAATGTCCCTGTAAAAACCGCTTTACAGGCAACTGTGGATGTGAAAAACACTTTACCTGTGAAAATCCAACAAGGGCAGTTAAAAATCCCACTCAATAGTTTGACCTTATCTCGTACTGATCCAGCAACTAAAACACCTATTGCTCAACCCACTACGCAGGGTGAGCAAGCAACTCAGGTGTCACAACAACAGCTCAATGGAATGCCGCAGAGTCCAGTACCGTCAGCAATGCAAAAGGCCAATGTCCCATGATACTTTTTAGTTCAGTACGAAATATCGTGTTGAGTTTCATCGTGTTGGTCTTGCTGGTTGCAGTTTTATTTTGGCTATATTTAAATCTGCAAGCTTCATTACAAGTGACAGCACATCAATCAAAAATTCAATTATCTGATTCCTTGCCGACACGAATTCATGTCGGTAACTATTTAGAAGCACACGCCAAGGGTAATCTTGATACTGAAATTGATCTTGATCAAACTTTCACCTTGCCGCTGAAGGGGAAGTATCTCGCGAATATTAGTTTTGAGGTTGAGACACCAGTTACAGTCAATATTGATTATCAAACTTCAGTCAAGATTAATACTTTGATGCCATTTTCAGCGACTACAGATTTGGTCTATGACAAGAAATATTTACCTAAATTCCCACTGAGTTTAGATATTCCGATCGTCTTAGATGTGCCATTTCATTTAAAGCGCAGTTATCTGGTTCCGATAAAAGTGAAATTTAATGGTCCTGTTTATTTCGACTTTGACGAAATGATCGATCTGCCTGTAAAACATAAACTTACCCCAGTATTGGCGATAAATGATCCAATGTTGATGCGCAAAGTAGCTTCCTTTGATGCCACCATGTACAACACCCAACGCGAATCAATCGCGAATCTCGAAATGAATTTGGACTTACCGATTAAAAATGTCCGTCCTTGATGACGGGCATATAAGTTCATGCTTGCATTGATCATTTAATCAACATAGTGCTATGATCTTGGTTTTAAACTTACTTAATGTAAGCACATAGCTAAAAGTTAGTTTGTTAGCTAGGTGTCTGAACAAAGTTTAAGTTCAGCTGCACGTCGGAGAGTAATGATGACAGATGGCATTAACCCACATTTGATTGGTCAAGTTTTATCGAGTACCTGTCCTTCAAGGGCCATACTTGAACACCTCAGCAATAAGTGGTCGGTATTGGTGCTGCATTGTCTAAGTGAGGGTGTACATCGTTTTAGCCAACTCAGAAACCGCATTCAAGGTATTAGTGAAAAGATGCTTGCCCAAACTTTAAAAATGTTGGAAGGGGATGGTTTTATTTTGCGCACTGTGTATGCAGAAGTACCGCCTAAGGTGGAGTATCAATTGACTTTAGTCGGTGCGCAAGCCGCTGAAAAACTCAATTATCTCATCACTTGGATCGAACGTAATTTGCCTGAAATTTTGGAAAATAAGCATTAGTCATCGTTTACATTGAGCGTTACAGAAACTTGGGTCTTATTGTCTGATTCTGGTGATAACATGAGCTTTAATATATACCAGTCAATACTAAAATATGGATCAATCTGCTTATACTCAGCATTTAAATGCCATAGTGCATCTGCCTTCAATTCAGGATCTCAAGAAAATAAAGTCTAAAGATCATGGCCAATCCGAAGTTATTGTTGCAGGACGTTATCACTATCGCTTTGTTCTGAATGACTCGAGTTCAGTTGATGATGTTTCGGTGGTTGAGGACTTAGAGAAAAAAGGACATTGGATCTTGCAAAAACCCAATGCTATTTACGCCTCTGATTTTGCAGTAAGTAATATAAAACGTAGTCAATCGAAATATCTTCAAGTCGCTTATGATGCTGCCACTCGCTTGGGTACAGTGTTCATTGTTGATGATGAGTTTTGGGTTGGACCGACGGAATTAGAAAGTGGCATCTATATTTATTTACGTTCTCACAGTGAAATGGCGTTTAGCCAAAATGGCAAGCTCAGGGTGTTGCCGACAGCTACACAAGGCTATCATGTGTTATATGCCTATGATATTGAAGACTACAGGCTCCTAAATGCCAATCTCGAAGGTGATCGATTTACACATCTGGGCACTAAAGGGGAATGGGGCTATGGGTTGACAATTTACCAATCTAAAGGGGGGTATATTTATAAGCCTCGTGTGATCAATATGTGGGGTGATGGTATTTATATTGGTAATAAATGGGGTACCGCATCGGGTATCCCTCAAAATATTACAATCATAGAGCCTTATATTTCCCAAGCTCGTAGAAATGGTATTTCATTTACCGCTGGAGAAAATATATTAATACAGCGGCCATATATTGAAAAAACCAATGGTACAGCACCTCAAGCGGGCATCGATATTGAACCTGAGGAGGCAACCAGCACTTTATCTGTGATCAAGCAGAGTGTTATTGAAGATGCAACCCTCGTTGATAATGTTGAAGCGATTACTTTATATCTCAATAAAGATAAGCGGCATGTAGATCTAAAGTTTTTAGGCAAAACTCAGGTAAAGAATACAACTTCAAATAAAGACAAATTGAGTATTTATAAGTTTGTAGATCAAATAGATCAGAAACAAACCGGTAAAATTTATTTTGAGCATCTGCAGTGGGAAAGTAAAAATCCTTCAGCTGAGATCTCGAGTGTGTTCTTTGATACGGGGCTCGATATCGTATTCAATAAATTGGAATATACTGGTGCGACTGAAGATCTGACTTTATTTTATACGGGTCATGTTATTCCAAATTATCCTTATGGTGGTTTGAGTTTTCATAATTTAACAGGGAAAAGTTTGAAGCAGTGGGGGCAGAGTACGTATTTTGTCCAGAGTGGAGCGGATAAGTTGGTTTCTAATTTACAGCTTGATTCAGATAAAAAAATAAATACAGTATTTAATCATGAATATGCAGCTGTCACCCTAGGTGTAACATCCTTCATCAAACCCCGTGTTGAATATTTACAGCACAATACCTCGACCTTGTATCTCCCACAAAATATTGATTTGGTAGGAGATGGTCAAACAAAAGATGCTGTCCAATTTGATACTAAAAATGATTTTAGAAAATTAAAATTTACAGCAAGGATTCAACAGGGTATTCAAGGTCGTGAGCTATATATCAAAGGTCTGAATGTGATTATTGATGGCAAATCAAAACACAAAGCCCGCAGTCAATCGGCTGGTGCTTGGATTGAGTTGGAAAATGTTAAAGATGGTGCAACCCTGATCTACGATAGCTTTGGCAAATGGCAATTCGAAGACTAAAATGAGTTAGTGTTTAAATTTTCGTACTGGATTACCGCGCTCAACTTGAGCATGTTCTAAATGGCGGGCCGTTTTTTGATCCGCCTGATTGTTTTCTGCAAGCTGGAGCAACTTCAGCGCAATCAGTTCACGTGCACGTCTTTTATTGGCATGTTGACTGCGTTCAGTCATCACTTTGACACTAATGCCTGATGCCACATGGGTGGCATGTACTGCAGAGTCAGTGGTATTGACGTGTTGGCCACCACTGCCTGAAGCGCGACATGCTTGATAAACAATACTTTGATCTGTGGGTAGTTCTGAAGGCGGTGCAAAGCCTGTGATTCCAATAAACCAATTTTTACGTGGATGCTTGGTTCGAAAGGGGCTTTGGAAGGTCCATTGGATGCTGCCATACCAAGTATTGGCCCAGCGTTGTACTTGTTCACCTTCTGCTAGCAATAACATAGACAAATAACCCGATGCAGTGGGTGATGATTCTACTGTGGTTAATTGGATCTGATTGCTTTTGGCATCTTTAGTGAGTTGCTCAAAGGTATATTGCACTGCCAATTCGCATTCGGCAGGGCCGAGTGCAGCACTGAGTTGGATATATAGTTTGGTCAAAATAATAATGTGTCTCTAATAAAACGATTTGTTGTTATGAAGCATCATGTTGATGTCATTTAAATGGCCTATGATCAGTTACAGTTAAACTGTTAAAACCACTCAAGCTGTAGATTTTATCTGGCTAAAGCTGACTTTAGATAAATCCACAACGCTTGTCAAATCAAGCTAATTCGCAAATAACTTGCATTAGTGAAGAATACTATTCGAGAAATTTTGTAAAATATGGCAAAATAAGCGGTTTCAAAGTATTTAGAGGATTGGCAGCATGCGCTTTGTTGATGAAGCAGTCATTACCGTAGAGGCTGGCGACGGTGGCAATGGCGTAGCCAGTTTTCGCCGTGAAAAATTTGTACCTTTTGGTGGCCCTGATGGCGGCGATGGTGGCCGTGGTGGGAGCATTTATATTGAAGCGGGTGACGATGCCAGTACGCTGGTTGATTATCGTTACACGCGAAGATTCCGTGCAGAACGAGGTAAGAATGGTTCTGGCGCAAACTGCGCAGGACGGGGTGGTGAATCGGTCACCTTGAAAGTTCCTGTAGGAACAACGATTGTAGATATTGAATCTGGCGACATTATCGGTGACTTGGTTGAAAACGGCCAACGCGTTCTCGTCGCTGCTGGTGGTGATGGTGGACTGGGTAATATCCATTTCAAATCATCAACCAACCGTGCACCACGTAAGTGTACACACGGGATCAAAGGTGAGTTCCGCGAAATTCGTTTAGAGCTTAAAGTATTGGCTGATGTTGGCTTACTAGGTATGCCAAACGCAGGTAAATCAACCTTTATTCGTGCAGTTTCAGCGGCTAAACCGAAAGTTGCTGATTATCCATTTACCACCATGATTCCAAATCTAGGTGTGGTTGATGCAGATAGTCATCGCTCTTTTGTGATGGCCGATATTCCCGGTTTGATCGAAGGTGCATCTGAAGGTGCTGGTTTAGGGATTCGTTTCTTAAAGCATTTGGCACGTACTCGTATCTTGTTACACATCGTAGATGTGGAGCCGATTGATGGTTCTGACCCAGCCTACAATGCCAAAGCAATTTTGAATGAATTAATCAAATTTTCACCTACACTGGCTAAACTCCCCGTGGTGCTAGTGTTAAATAAACTTGATCAATTAAATGAAGATACGCGTGAAGAATGGTGCCAGCACATTCTTGACGAATTAAATTGGGAAGGTCCTGTATTTAAAACTTCAGGATTGATGCAAGAAGGCACCAAAAATGTGGTGTATTACTTGATGGATCAAATTGAACAACAACGTGAACGCGAAGTTGAAGATCCAGAGTATGCAGCAGAAGTACGTGCTTTCCGTGAACAACTCGAAGCTGAAACACGTGAACAAACCATTGCAGCAAAAGAAGCCTATCGTGAAATGCGTAAAGCACAACGTGAAGCAAGTTTGTTGGAAGATGATTTGGATGACTTTGATGACGACGATAATGATGAAATGGAAGTCGTCTACGTTCGTTAATGAGAACTAGGGGTAAACATGATAGAAGTGGTGGATGGACAGCGTCAACTCAAGGCCTGTCAACGGATCGTTGTTAAGATCGGCTCATCTCTACTCACTGCAAACGGGCAAGGTTTGGATCTAGAAGCAATTTCGCATTGGGCGAAACAGATTGTAGATCTACATCATGCCGGACATGAACTCATTTTGGTGAGTTCGGGTGCAGTGGCAGAAGGGATGGTGCGTATGAAGTTGACCAGTCGACCCACCGATTTACCCAGTTTACAAGCCTGTGCTGCCATTGGTCAGATGGGATTGATCCAAACATGGTCAAGTGTGTTAGATCGTCATCAAATCCAAACTGCACAGGTCTTGTTGACACATGATGACCTCAGTGATCGTCGTCGTTATCTCAATTCTTGTGATACCTTGCAGCAGTTGATTGAGTGGAAAGTTATTCCGGTGATCAACGAAAACGATACGGTTTCAACCGATGAAATCCGTTTTGGTGATAACGACACTTTAGCTGCGATGGTTGCAGGCCAAGTACATGCCGATCTGTTAATTATATTGACCGATCAACAAGGCATGTTTGATGCCGACCCACGCAGTAACCCTGATGCCAAACTACTCTCAACGGTACGTGCTCTAGATGAAAGCCTGTTTGAAATGGCAGGCGGTGGCGGTGTCTTTGGTCGTGGTGGTATGTTGACTAAAGTTCGTGCGGCACGTTTGGCGGCCAAGTCGGGTTGTCCAACCTTAATCGCCAGTGGTGATAGTGATCGAGTACTTGCGCGCTTGATGGCGGGTGAGATGTTGGGGACATTATTTGTCACTGACAATGATCGGATGACAGCGCATCAACAATGGCTCGCTGCACATCTGCAAACGGCTGGTCGTTTGGTGATCGATGCAGGTGCTGTCAATGCAATCACTGCTCAACATCGCAGTTTACTGCCTGTTGGGGTGAAACTGGTTGAAGGCCATTTTGAACGTGGTGATGTGGTTGAGTGTGTTGATCATGCTGGAAAACGCATTGCTGTAGGGCGGGTGAATTTTAGCTCACGTTCAGCAGAGTTGGTCAAAGGTCTGGCATCGGATAAGGTCTATCAAGTCTTGGGTGAAGCACGTTCTTTGGAAATGATTCATCGCAATCACATGGCGATCTACTAATTTTCAAACAAATTCTTCTGTAATTCAAAAACTGAAAAAGCTCGCATCGGCGAGCTTTTTTTGTAGTTGAAGTTTGTGTTAGATGTACTGGATGTGCTTAGGCGATTTTTTCACTATGTTCAATTACGACAGGTAGTTGTTTATCTACCCCAACCATATAGGGGAAATCCGCCAAGCTCAACATCTTTAAATCTTCGTTGCTATTGCCATAGGCATAGACTTTGGCATAGCTGCTGAGTCTGTATTTTTCCAAAATTCGGATGCGTTTTTGCGCGGAACTACAATCTGGTGTGATGTATTTTCCAGTAAATCGCTGCGCCTTGATTTCGGTTTCAGTACAGATCAAATCGATTTTCAGTAGTTGGCACAAGGGCTCTAAATATATATCTACGGATGCTGATACCAATACAATGTCGTCACCAAGTTGTTGATGTTTTAAGAGTTGTTGGTAAAGCTCTTGATTGAGCTGTGACAATAGGCGTGGTGCATATTCATCAGCCAATGCAAGGATATCTTGAGTAGGTGAGTCAGCAAACATGGCATGGAACAATTTAGACCGCATCGAATGTGCAGGATAAATATTCAAATAATAAGCTTGAATCCAAGGCAGAATCTTAATGCCTTGTTTTACGATGTGGCGTTTGGAAAGGGCATAGAAAATGAAACCTGTGAAACTATCCTTGTTGCACAGGGTTCCATCAAAATCAAATAAGGCTAAATTTTTATTCGTTTCGCACGTTGCATACATGTTTCATACCGTCCATTCACACGACTTGCGTACCAATTGGTATTGTAGTCACGACTGAGTTTGGGGCCGGAGATCACCACTTCAGGCATCATGGCATAAATTGGATCTTTACCCACTTTGTCTTTATAGAGTTTGGTAATCGCAATATAGGTTTGGGTTTTTTCAAAGTCTTGTTCTTTTTCCTTTTTTAGGTCAGAACGTAATTGTCTTTGAGTAATCAAAATATTACTTTGAATAAATAAGCTGGTAATGGCTTTTTCAGTACCGGTCGTCGCAGGTAGTGCATTGCCATTTTTGTCATAGGACAATAGGTCGCCATCAAGTGTCAAATCCGCATCACTCAATTTGTTGACCATTTTTTGTAGTGCTGCATTTCTGCTTGAATAGATCCCTGAATTATAATCGGCAAAACGATAAATCGCTTTATCATAGGCAGTGGGATACATCATCAAGCGGTGTATACCATAATATAAACCACCATATTCGGTATATAAGTCATCACGTAATTCATTGGTGCTCATGCTGCTGCGTTTATGATCTTTGGCATAATTAATATGCACTTGCATCGAGCCCAAAGTCGTGATGGGATTCATCTTTTCTGCAAAGTCTTGACCGACTAATTTGGCAGCACCCGTCAATGCACTGACGTGATAGTGCTTGGACATATAGTCAAAAATTTCACGATAAAGTACATCAAGTTCTTTTTCGTTTTTGACCTTGCTCATTTGTTTTAAGTAGTTGTCTTCTGGACTGGGTTGATTTTGTAAGACATCTTCAAAATAACCTGCCAAAGGTCCACCAATGGTTTCACCGAGTTTTGCTTCAAACTTTTCTTGAAGTCGGCTGCTCACTTCTTTAACAGCCTTTTGTCCCAAGCCGGCTACATTTGGATTGGCAATAAAATTTGATTCTTGATCAACCACAGCAATGATGGTGCAAATGTTTTCTTTATTGGTCGGTATTTTGAGTTCTGCAGAGATGGCAGAAATATCTTTGGCCCATGACGCGCGATCTTTGACACGATTGGGAATCAAACTTCGAATTTGATCGGTGTTAAGTTGTGGATCATCTTCTGACCACCACGATCCATTGCCACATGCGGTTAATGCAATGGCTAAACTGAGGATACAAGTCGGACGTAACAAGGCGTATGAGGTATTTTTTTTCATATGAACGAAATTGCGCTCAAGAAGGAGGGATAATTTAGCTAAGGAATTATACTATGTTTGTCATTAAATGTTAGAGTTTATATGTATCTCGGTGAGATTGGGTGTTCTTAATATGAAGCTAATTAATGGCGAAAATACGCCCGTGATGCTCATCGCTTGCATTTCAATTCAGTTGTCGTTTGAGAATATTTTTGAATTAAGAAGAGGGATTTGCAATGTGGGCTTATGATTTTAAAAAGAACTGGTATGAGGTTGATGATTTTCTAGCCAAGCACTGTGATGAAAATGTGGGATTAGATCGGATGCAAGCGATCAATGCACTGGGCTATGGGCATGATGCTAATATTTATTTTATTCTAGATGAAAAGCTTGAGGGCCCACTCACCGTTTATCAACAAAAAGAAAATGATGAATTACCCCCCTATTTGGTTAAGTTTAAGCCATCAAAATCATATGTTGAGTATTTTGTCTGTGAGAATGCTCCGAGTGTGATTGAGTTGATGAATAAATTGACCCCATTAATTCAAACCTTGATTATGTGTGATGAGTCTATTAATAGAGCAAATCAGCGTCTGTTATGATCACAATTGATGAGATTGATCAATTGTGATTGTTGTTTAAACAATAGAAATTCAGCCTAAATCTAACTAAACTAGCCGTACCTGTGAAGTAATTCTATATTGACTCGATTGAGTGCCATATCGAGCTTGGAATATTTGAACTCAGGACTTTCTACGCCTGCAACCTAACTGTCATAAATGAGGTAAACCTTTTGCATCAACATGAAGTAATTCAACAATTGTTTGATAAGCCGATCGATCAGAAGATTTGGGTGGCACCGATGGCGGGAGTCACAGATCGTCCGTTTAGAACATTATGTAAATACTTTGGTGCAGGGCATGCCGTCAGTGAAATGATGACTGCAGATAAAACCTTGCGCATGAGCAAAAAAAGCTTATATCGCGCTAATTTTGATGGGGAAATAGCGCCCATTTCAGCACAAATTGCAGGTTCAGATCCTCTAGAGTTGGCAGAAGCGGCTCGTTATCAGGTGGCAAACGGTGCACAGATCGTGGACATTAATATGGGATGTCCTGCCAAGAAAGTATGCAATAAGTTGGCGGGTTCAGCTCTGCTACAAGATGAAGATTTGGTGGCACGTATTTTAGATACTGTTGTAGCAGCAGTAGATGTTCCTGTGACGCTCAAAACTCGACTCGGTTTTCTGAATGGTCATGAAAATATCATACGTGTTGCGCAGCAGGCTGAGCAGTCCGGAATCGCAGCTTTGGCATTGCATGGTCGCACGCGTGAAGATATGTACCTCAACACTGCACGCTATGAGTTGATCAAACAGGTCAAAGCCAATATTAATATCCCCGTCATTGCCAATGGTGATATCGACAGCCCTGAAAAAGCCAAATATGTACTGGAATACACCGGTGCTGATGCGATTATGATTGGTCGTGCAGCCCAAGGTCGTCCGTGGATCTTTCGAGAAATTGCACACTTTATTCAAACGGGCCAGCATCTCGCAGCACCAGAAATTGAAGAAGTGAAGCAAGTGCTGCTCGGACATTTAAGTGAATTGTACCAATTTTATGGCGAATACTCAGGTTGTCGAATTGCCCGTAAACATATCGCTTGGTACACCAAAGGCTTGTATGCCAGCAATGAATTTCGCCAAAACATGTATAAGGTTGAAAGCACAGCGGCTCAAGCTGAAGTGGTGTTGGCGTATTTCAATCAATTATTGGATAAGGGCAATATTATGAGTGATGTACAAGTCGAGCAGGTGGATTTACTTGCAGTCTAATCAGGTCTGTATGACGTGGCTGATGCTGCAATATAGGCTTAACCAAAGTTGAATATTCCGCACGATTTTTAAGCATAAAATCAGAAATTATGAATGTTGCACTAATTTAGTACAAACAATCTGACTTTTTGATCTATTCAGTACAAGGTTGAGTGAATATGGTGCATTTATACGATCACTCAGTATAATAGCCCATAACAAATCAGTCCTTTACTAGAGATCTACTCAGCAGTTGGTGAGATTCATAATTAATTGCTAAGTTGGTACGGGAATTGCTTTATAACGATCAACAACACAAACGCACTTGATGAGTGCAAGCAAAATTTCACTGGAGCAAAATGAGCATGGCGAACAAGGTCCTTCAACTCATACAAGAAAGTGGCGCAAAATGGGTTGATTTTCGCTTTACTGATACTAAAGGGAAAGAGCAACACGTTACTTATCCTTCTGATTCAATTGATGAAGATACCTTTGAAGACGGTAAAATGTTTGATGGTTCTTCGATTGCAGGTTGGAAAGGTATTGAAGCATCAGACATGATTCTCCGTCCTGATGCTGAAACCTGTTTTATGGACCCGTTCTTCGCAGAACCGACAATTGTCGTGACCTGTGATGTTATCGAGCCTTCAACCGGTCAAGGTTATCAGCGTGATCCACGTTCGATTGCACGCCGTGCAGAAGAGTATTTGAAATCAACGGGTATCGGCGATACCGCTTTTTTTGGTCCAGAGCCAGAATTTTTTGTATTTGACGAAGTGAAGTGGGACATCGATATGTCTGGCGCTCGTCATACGATTATTGCAGAAGAAGCGGCTTGGTCTACAGGTAAAGATTTCGAAGCTGGTAACTCAGGTCATCGTCCACGTGTGAAAGGCGGTTACTTCCCAGTACCACCTGTTGATTCTTCACAAGATATGCGCGCAGAAATGTGTGCAAAAATCGAAGAAATCATGGGGCCTGGCCGTGTAGAAGTGCATCACCATGAAGTGGCATCTTGCCAATTAGAAATTGGTGTAAGCTTCAATACGCTAGTGCGTAAAGCAGATGAAGTTCAACAGTTTAAATATGCTGTTTGGAATGTAGCGCATCAATATGCTAAAACAGCAACCTTTATGCCTAAACCAATGGTTGGCGATAACGGTTCTGGTATGCACGTGCATATGTCGATTGCAAAAGATGGCAAAAACTTGTTCGCAGGTGATGAATATGCAGGCCTTTCTGAAATGGCACTGTATTTCATCGGTGGTGTGATCAAACATGCTCGCGCATTGAATGCAATCACAAACCCAGCAACCAACTCATATAAGCGTTTAGTGCCTCATTATGAAGCACCAATCATGTTGGCTTATTCTGCACGTAACCGTTCAGCTTCGATCCGTATCCCTTACGTGTCTAGCCCTAAAGGTAAACGTATTGAAGCACGTTTCCCAGATCCATGTGCAAACCCATACTTGGCATTTGCAGCTTTGTTGATGGCTGGCCTAGACGGTATTCAAAACAAATTGCACCCTGGTGATGCTGCAGATAAAAACTTGTATGACTTACCACCAGAAGAAGAAGCTAAAATCCCAACAGTTGCGCATAGCCTAGAAATGGCGCTAGAAGCACTTCAAGCGGATCATGACTTCTTGCTAAAAGGCGGTGTATTCACCAAGGATATGCTTGATGCATATATCGAATTGAAAACTGAAGATGTACGTCGTCTAAACACTACGACTCATCCAGTTGAATTTGATATGTATTACAGCCTGTAATTGATTTAGGCGTTTTTAGATGCCATAAATCATTAGACTGAATTTTTTATCAAACAAAGCCCTGCACCCAGCAGGGCTTTGTAGTATCAAGCGCATTTAAAATATAATGCTTAGCGGATACAGCATGATGGCTGCTATAGCTTATGCATAGAGACAGACTATCGTTTCGAAAGGATTCAGCGTAAAATACGCAGTTCAATTTATTATTTTTGGGATAAATGCTCTGTGTCTAGTCATTTAAATGTCGATCAACTGGTCATGGTTCGAGACCTTCATCGTTTAAATCGACTCCGCAATGCGAAACAACCCAAACCTAAAGCGGTTGCTGCAGATCAGGCGGTCGCAAAACAACAATCGCCATATCAAGAATTATTTGAAAAATCAAATCATAAGGTTCGTCAGCGCTTGGCGCGACTGCCAAAAATCGGTCTCAATCAAGATCTGCCTGTCACCCAGTATGCAGATCGCCTCATTGCGGCGATCCAGAAGCATCAAGTAGTGATTGTGGCCGGTGAAACGGGTTCGGGTAAAACAACACAATTACCGCAAATTGCCATGTTGGCTGGACGAGGCCTGACTGGCATGATCGGTCACACCCAACCTAGACGATTGGCAGCACGTACTGTATCTCAGCGTATCGCTGAAGAGGTCGGTGAGAAACTTGGCCAATCCATCGGCTTTAAAGTCCGGTTTAATGAACAAGGTTCACAAGATTCAATCGTTCGATTAATGACAGATGGTATTTTACTGGCTGAATTGACCCATGATCGTTTTCTCAATAAATACGACACCATTATTATCGATGAGGCACATGAGCGTTCTCTGAACATCGACTTCATCATGGGCTATCTCAAGCAGTTGCTGCCGAAGCGCCCAGATTTAAAAGTCATCGTCACTTCGGCAACCTTGGATGTGAACCGCTTCAGTCAATACTTTAATAATGCACCAATCTTTGAAGTTGAAGGGCGCAGTTTTCCTGTAGAAGTGCGTTATCGCCCGATCTCAGAAATGAGTATTGTGGGCAGTGATGATGATGAATTTGATCAATTTGAAGAAAATCTCCCGCGGGCAGTCGTACAAGCGGTTGAGGAGTGTTTTAAAGATGCTGATGCCAAAGGGCATCCAGAACATGCGGATATCTTGATTTTTTCCAGCACTGAACAAGAGATTCGAGAGCTACAAGAAACCTTGCAGAAGTTCGGCCCACGACACACTCAGATTTTGCCTTTATATGCACGCTTAGCCTTGGCTGAACAGCAGAAGATTTTTAATCCTTCGGGTGGTGGACGACGGATTATTATTGCCACCAACGTTGCTGAAACTGCATTAACAGTACCCAATATCCACTATGTGATTGACAGTGGTTTTGCACGTATTTCACGTTATAACTATCGTTCTCGTGTGCAACGTTTGCCGATTGAAGCTGTCTCGCAAGCTGCGGCCAATCAACGTAAAGGTCGTTGTGGTCGTATCGCACCGGGTGTTTGTATACGCTTATACAGTGAGGACGATTTCCAAAGTCGTCCAGAATTTACTGAGCCAGAAATCAAACGGACCAACTTGGCCTCAGTGATTTTACAGATGCAGAGTCTGGGCTTAGGTGCAGTTGAATCTTTTGATTTCATTGAGCCACCTGATCATCGTTTGGTCAATGATGGACGTAAATTATTGATCGAGTTGGGCGCATACATTGAAAAGAAAAATGAGCTCACCAAGATCGGCGAGATCATGGCACGCATGCCGATTGATCCACGTCTATCTAGAATGATGGTGGCAGGGTCACACTTTGGTGTACTCAATGAAGTCTTGGTTATTGTGGCTGCCTTGGCCGTGCAAGACCCACGTGAGCGACCTGTAGATAAACAAAGCCAAGCAGATCAAAAACATGCCTTATTTAAGCAGGCGGATTCTGACTTTTTGTTTTATACCAAGCTTTGGGATACCTTGCACAACAGTGCTGAAACATTTACCGAGAACAAACGCCGCCAATTTGCTAAGCAGCATTTTCTCAGTTGGTTGCGTTTGCGTGAATGGCAGAAAACCCATGAACAATTGCTGGATTTAGCACGTTCCCTCAAGTTGTCATTTAACGATCAACCCGCCAATTATGAAAATCTACATCGTGCACTATTGACCGGATTACTGTCTTTTATTGCCAATAAGACGGATGAAAAAAATATTTATATGGCCGTGCGTCAACAGAAGGCACGGATTTTCCCCGCATCTGCAATTCATAAAACCAATACTGCTTGGATTATGGCTTTTGAAATGGTGGAAACTTCGCAGGTTTATTTGCGCACCATGGCAAAAATTGAACCTGAGTGGATCTTGTTGGCAGCCCCAGATTTATTGAAACATCATTATTTTGAACCACATTGGTCGAAGAAAAATGGTGTGGTCAATGCCTATGATCAGGTCTCATTATTTGGTTTGATTATTGAACCCAAACGTTTGACCAACTATGAAAAAGTGGATCAACCCGCTGCGCATGAAATCTTTTTAAGAGATGGTTTGACCACGGGGAATCTGGGGCTAACCCCACCGTTCCTAAAGCATAATTTATTGAAACTCGAGGAAGTTGAACGGGTTGAAGATAAATTGCGTCGCCGTGATTTGGTGGTGGATGAAGAAACCATATATCAATTTTATGCTGCTAAGGTACCAGAAGAAATCGCCAGTCGTCGTAGCTTTGAAGATTGGCGAGCAACCATTGAACCGGCCCAACCACGCTACTTGTATATTGATGATGATGCTTTATGGCTCAATGATCGTCCGACCACAGGGATGTTTCCAGATCATTTGCACAATGGCGCATTACGTTTTGCAGCAAGTTACCGCTTTGATCCAAGTCATGATGAAGATGGCGCAACGGTGAGGATTCCATTACAGGCCTTAGCGCAGGTGGATGAAAATATTTGGTCTTGGGGTGTTCCAGGTTGGCGACAGGATTTGATTGAGGCATTACTCAAGTCACTGAGTAAAGATAAACGCCGTAATCTGGTGCCGATCCCAGATACTGCGACTAAGTTGATGCGAAACATCAATGCCGAGCAGATGCGCGAGCATTTATTTCGCTATTTGGCTTTTCAACTTCGTGGCGAGCAGATCAGCGCACAAGATTTTTCCTTTGAACGTGTTCCAGCCTATTTGACGCCTTTAATTAAAGTCCTTGATGACAAAGGGCGTGTATTAGAGCAGGGGCGTGATTTAAGTGAGTTAAAAGCCCGTTGTCGTGCTGAAACCCACCGTCCAGTGAAACAATTAAGCGGTGAGTTTAAGACTTTTCCAGATGATTTTATCTTTGAAAGTTCACAGAAAGTTTCTGGTGTCGTGGTTAAACAATACCAAGCCTTGGTGCCGTGTACTGAATTTAGCCTGCTCGAAGCCAATACCAGTTCTGGGGTGGTCATTCAAACCTTTAATGATCAAACTGAAGCACTTGAACAGCATCGACAGGGTGTTATTCGATTGATTCATATGCAATTGGGTGATTTGGTGCGGCAGTTAAAAAAACAGATCTCTAAAGACTTGGCTTTGGCCTATGCACCTTTAGGGGATAAGGCCAAGTTGGAGCAGATGTTGATTTATGCAACATTGCAAATGTCGATCGAATCCGTGCCTACCGATTTGGCGGGTTATCAGCAAATGTTGCTCAAGGTTAAACAATCATTTTTAAGTCATGGCCAAGCGGCACTCAAAATCATGACTGAAATCTATACCCAATGGCAAGAAATACGTCAAAAAATACGAGGCTTGGATCAAGCTATATTTGGGAAATGTATTGATGACATGGAAGATCAAATGGATCTGATGAATTTATCAAATTTTGTGTATAGTAAAAGCCATGATATTTGGTTGGAATATCCACGATATTTGAAGGGTTTGATCCTTCGCCTTGAGCGATTGCCGAACAATTTAAATCGTGATATTACTGCCATTGCAGAGATTGATCCATGGATGGATAAGTTGTTTAAGTTTAAACATGATCTGCGCCTAACCAACTTGTATTTTATGGTTGAGGAGTTACGTATTTCATTGTTTTCACAACCGATGAAGACCAAAATGCCGATTTCAGATACGCGTTTGAAAAAGGTTTGGGATGCGCTCGGAATAAGTTAAAGTTACAGTTAATATTTGCAATTTAAGCAAGGAGTTTTACATGGGCATTCGTATTACAGGGACTGGCCTTTACCATCCTGATCAAGTGATTACTAATGAAGAATTAGTTGAAAGTTTAAATGCTTATGTAGAACGTTTTAATCATGAGCATGCAGATCAAATTGAAGCGGGTGAATTAACTGCTTTACGTGGTTCTAGTGCTGAATTCATCGAAAAAGCATCGGGTGTAAAGCGCCGCTATGTGATCGAAAAGTCAGGTATTTTAGACCCGACTCGCCTACGTCCTTATCTAAAAGAGCGTGGCGATGATGAACTTTCTATACAAGCTGAATGGGGCGTGACTGCGGCCAAACAAGCCATGCAAAATGCAGGGGTAACTGCTGAAGATATCGATGTTGTGATTTTGGCATGTTCAAATATGCAACGCCCATATCCTGCAGTGGCCGTGGAAATCCAGACTGCACTCGGTATACAAGGCTATGCATACGACATGAATGTGGCGTGTTCAGCTGCGACCTTTGGGTTGAAGCAAGCTTACGATGCGATTCAATCTGGCGCGCGTCGTGTGTTGTTGGTTAACGTTGAAATCACTTCAGGTCATACCGACTATCGTTCACGTGATTGTCATTTTATCTTTGGTGATGTGGCAACCGCTTCGATTATTGAAAACACAGACAGCAAAACGGGTTTTGAAATTGTCGACACCCACTTGTTTACTCAGTTTTCCAATAACATTCGTAATAATTTCGGCTTCTTAAATCGCAGTGAAGATGCCGTTAAAGATGACAAGCAGTTCCGTCAAGATGGGCGTAAAGTCTTTAAAGAAGTTTGTCCATTGGTTGCGAAATTGATCACCAATCAGTTGGCAAAAAATCAGATCGAGCCTCAGCAAGTGAAGCGATTCTGGTTACATCAAGCCAATGCTACGATGAATGAGCTGATTCTAAAATTGGTTGTCGGTAAACAAGCAGCAGAGACTGATCCTGCGCTGGTTCCCATCATTTTGGATGAGTTTGCCAATACATCTTCAGCGGGTGTAATTATTGCTTTGCATCGCACTGCAGATCAAGTTGATGATGGCGAGTATGGCGTTCTGTGTTCATTTGGTGCTGGCTATTCGGTCGGTTCGATCTTGGTTCAAAAACGCGTAGCCTAAGTTACGATCAAAGCATCGTTACATATTGCCCAATTCAACAGAATTGGGTGATATGTAGCGATTTTTTTTGGCTAAGTTACGCATCATTGCAAAATTGTGATTTGTTAAGCTTGCATGTTGTTGTAAATCAAATTAAAACAATAAGAGTTCATAACAGGGATCAACAATGAAATTATATTATTCGCCTGGCGCATGTTCGCTGGCTTCGCACATTATATTAAATGAAATAAACGTAGACTTTGATTTAGAGCGTGTTGATCTAAAGACCCATACCACTGAAAAAGGAAAAGACTATTTTAGTATCAATGCAAAGGGTTGTGTCCCTGCATTGGAAATTAATCCAGGTCTTATATTGACTGAAAATGTCGCCATTTTACCTTTTCTTGCGCAGCACGATCCTAAGCAAGATTTGATCCCACCATCGGGTTTAGGTCGGGCCAAGGTACTTGAATGGCTGGGTTATCTAAACTCAGAGTTGCATGATGCCTATTCGGTATTTTTTGCAGGCAAACTCAGCGATGAAGAAAAACAACGTGGCTATGCTGAGATTAACAAGCTATTGGGATATACCGATCATTATTTAAGTTCTTCAGATTTTGATTATTTGGTCAATGACAATTTTGGCCCTGCAGATGCCTATTTATTTGTGCTGACCAATTGGTCTAAATTGATCGCACATGATCTTTCTGAGTTTAAGCATGTGCTTGCATTACGTGAAAAAGTTACAGCACGTCAATCGGTACAGATCGCAATGCGTGATGAAGGTTTGATTGATTAATAACAAGCGATTTTTAAAATGGTACATCGTACAGTTCTCTGCATGAAGTACATAAAAAATGAGTGCCTATAGGCACTCATTTTTTGTTTGGATTTAATCGAAACTTATTTGAAAAAGTAACCCGTTTCTGGCGAGCTGGCATTGGCCAAGCGTTTAACAGGCATACGACCAGCTAAAAAGGCTTCACGACCAGCTTCAACCGCTTTTTTCATCGCAGATGCCATGAGAATTGGGTTTTGCGCAGCGGCAATGGCGGTATTCATCAGTACACCATCACAACCGAGTTCCATCGCAATCGCGGCATCGCTGGCTGTACCCACCCCAGCATCGACCAAGATTGGTACTTTGGCATTTTCTTTAATAATCGCCAGCGTATGTGGATTTAAAATTCCTAAGCCTGATCCAATCAGACTTCCTAAAGGCATAACGGCCACACAGCCCATGCTTTCAAGTTCTTGCGCGACGATTGGGTCATCCGAGGTATAGACCATCACTTCAAAGCCATCATCAACCAAGATCTTGGCCGCTTTGAGCGTCTCGGTAACATTTGGGTAGAGGGTTTTTTCATCACCCAATACTTCTAACTTGACCAGGTTGTGACCATCGAGCAGTTCACGTGCCAGCATACAGGTACGAATCGCGCTATTGGCGTCGAAGCAACCTGCAGTGTTGGGTAAAATCGTATATTTCTCAGGTGGTAGTACCGATAACAAGTTCGGCTGATCAGGATGCTGACCAATATTGACGCGTCGTATAGCAACGGTGACAATTTCGGCTGCACTGGCTTGAATGGCTAAACCTGTTTCATTGAGGTCTTTATATTTGCCTGTACCGACGAGGAGACGTGATTTAAAACTGCGGCTACCAATGATAAGCGGGGTGTCTTCCATGCATAACTCCATATTAGCCGCCACCTACGGCTTGAATAATTTCAATACGATCTTGATCGGAAATAGGGGTGTGTTCGAGTTGACTTTTTACAATGATCATTTCGTTTGCTTCAACAGCAAAACGCTTACCTTCTAATGAAAGGGACTGAATCAGCTGTAATAAGTTTTGGCAAGTGGTGTCTTGAGCTTGACCATTTAAATAAATTTGCATAACAAACCTGTATTCAATTGACTGCTTATCGGTGACGGAATGCATTCCACGCCACTGTGAGCCATCCGAGTATCATAAATGCACCACCGATAGGTGTAATCGCACCGAAGACACGGGGAAAGCCGAGACTCATGCAATAGAGTGAGCCGCAGAATAGAATAATACCGATTTGAAGGCAAACAAAACTGAATTTTATTGGAAACAAGGGCTGAACTTTGGCGAGGATGCTCAAGGCAAATAGCCCAAGGGCATGATAGAAGAAATAGTCCGTTGCGGTAGACCACCACGCCAATTGTTCAACTGTGGCAAAAGACTTTAAGCCATGTGCGCCAAAGGCTCCTAAGATAACTGCTAAGGATAAATTGAGTGCTGAGATTGCAATCCACATAGACCGATCTTATCTGAATGAAATTGAGCCTAACAGTAGCATAAATGATGACTTGGGATAAAGATGAAACCATGCAAAACATTGAGAGTGCATATAGGAAAATGGACATCCATGTCCATATGTTTTACAGCGGATTCAAAGATCCGATTTGGGTCTAGTTCGAAGACATTGCGACTTTGATTTTTTCCATGGCATTCTTTTCCAGTTGACGAATGCGTTCGGCGGAAACGTTATATTCTGAAGCCAGTTCGTGCAAAGTTGATTTGTCATCATCGAGCCAACGACGTTGCAAGATCGTGCGAGAGCGGTCATCAAGTTGATTCATGGCATCATGTAAAGCGGCATTGCTTTGCTCTTCATAATCTTCATTTTCAACTAAACGTGCTGGGTCGTAACGATTGTCTTCAAGATATAAAGCGGGTGCGACATGCACAGGGCCATCATCGTCATCATCGCCTTGAGCTTCAAATGCAGCATCATAAGCAGTAAGGCGACCTTCCATCTCAATGACTTGCTCAGCGGTGACATTTAAATCCTCAGCAATAGATTGAGCCTCTGCGAGGGTCAATTTTTTACTAGATTTCTTTAAACTGCGTAAATTAAAAAATAATTTACGTTGCGCTTTGGTGGTTGCAATTTTTACGATACGCCAATTACGAATCACATATTCATGAATTTCAGCTTTGATCCAATGGACGGCGAAAGATACCAATCGAACACCCATGGTTGGATCAAAACGTTTGACGGCTTTCATTAAGCCAAGATTGCCTTCTTGAATTAAATCCCCTTGAGGTAATCCATAACCCGCATAACTACGCGCAATATGCACAACAAAACGTAAGTGAGACATCACTAACATCTTAGCTGCATCTAAATCTTGTTCGTAAAAATAACGATCTGCCAACTCTTTCTCTTGCTCAGCGGTGAGTATAGGGATTTGATTGACTGTGCTGATATAAGCACCAAGATTTACGCCAGGCGCAGTTAATGACAGGGGCATCAATTGATTGCTGCTGTCACGCATGAGTTCTCCTTTTAGGAATAACGTTGTATTGTTACCAATGCGTTCATCTTAATGTGATTAACTGCTATTGGTAAGAAAATTTGGGTAGAGAAATGTAAAATTAACCACGTATTTAGCGAGCTTGAGTTTAATTGAAAATAATTAAGATTCAATTAAGTAGTGAAATTCTTGCGCTGAAATTTTAATAAATTGACAGACATGATGATTTAGTTGGCAGTAACGCAAAATATCGACTTCGCTATGTGGGTCGGATGATTTAAGGAGTACACTGCATGGTGTTGCTACTTTTTTAAGCTCACGTTTTAACATGAGTAGCGGCATGGGGCAGGGTTGACCTAAGGCATCTATAATAATGGGTTGACTCATTGCGACTAAAATAAGCAGATACTAAATCCTAAGTATAGCTGAACTGCGGCAATAAGGGCAGTGAAACACATATATTCATAGCTTAAGCTATTCACTTTTAAGCTTATTATTTAAAGTGAATACTATATTAAGAATAATTGAATAGCTTTTCTGCAATTTTTCTCTAAAAAATTCTATTAATTGGGATTAAGCCATGTTAAGCTCAGGCTGTACTTGGGCTTTATGATAATATAGAAATTGTTTTAGAACCTATTTACTAATGGATGTAACCGGGATTTTGTTAATAGTTTTATAGAATGATTACAAGCTTTGAAATTAAAAAAGATTTTAAATACTTGTTTGCTCTGCTGTTTGCAACACCGGGTGGTCCTTTTATCACGTTTACAGAGGATTAACTTATGACAGCTCGCGAACAAGGCGTAGTTAAGTGGTTTAACGATACTAAAGGCTTTGGCTTTATCCAACGCAGTGGCGGTGATGATGTATTTGTTCACTTCCGTGCGATTCAAGGAGACGGTCACCGCTCACTTCGTGACGGCCAGCGCGTTGAATTCAGTGTTGTGCAAGGACAAAAAGGTTTTCAGGCTGAAGAAGTTCAACCTTTAGACTAATTCCCTGGTATTCATACTAGGGTTGCGCTCCAATTTTGATGAATTGGGGCGTTTTTGTTTATAATAGCGTATAATTTTTCGTGTTTGACTGTATAGAGCGCCATTTTATGTCTGGTTTCCAAACCCTAAATTTACATCCGCAACTCAAACAAGCGATTGATGCTCTAGGGTTTACTCAAATGACCCCTATTCAGCAGAAAGTGCTTAAATACACACTTGCGGGGCATGATGCGATTGGTCGTGCACAAACGGGTACAGGAAAAACTGCAGCATTTCTGATTAGTATTCTCAATGATTTATTAAACAATCCTATTAAAGAGCAGCGCTATCGTGGTGAACCACGTGCACTGATCTTGGCGCCGACTCGCGAATTGGCGATTCAAATTGAAAATGATGCCAAAGATTTAGTGAAATTCACTGATCTGCATGTGGTCACCTTGGTTGGTGGGGTTGATTTTGATAAGCAACGCAAATTACTCAACGAAAATTTCGTAGATATTATGGTGGCAACACCAGGCCGCTTAATTGACTTTACTGAGCAAAAAGAGATTTGGTTGGATCAAATCGAATTTCTAGTGATTGATGAAGCTGACCGTTTGCTTGATATGGGCTTTATACCTTCGGTTAAGCGTATCGTGCGTTATTCACCGCGTAAAGAACAACGTCAAACCCTGATGTTCTCAGCGACATTTAGTTATGATGTGCTTAATTTGGCACAGCAATGGTTGCATGAGCCAGTCACGGTTGAAATTGAACCGGAAAAGAAAACCAATGCTGATGTTGAGCAGCGCGTTTATGTGGTTGCCAATCAAGATAAGTATAAGTTGTTGCGTGAAATCATCAGTGATGAGCCGATTGAAAAAGTCATGATCTTTGCCAATCGACGTGATCAAGTCCGTAAACTTTATGATCATTTAAAACGCGATGGTTATAAGGTGGTGATGTTGTCAGGTGAAATTGCACAGGACAAGCGCTTGAAAATGTTGGATCAATTTAAAAATGGTCAACATAACATCATGATTGCGACTGATGTGGCAGGACGTGGTATTCATGTCGATGGTGTATCACACGTGATTAACTTTACCTTACCAGAACAGTCTGATGACTATGTGCATCGGATCGGACGTACAGGACGTGCTGGAACTCAAGGGGTGAGTATCAGTTTCTTGTCTGAAGATGATGCTTTCTATCTCCCTGAGATTGAAAAAGCCATCGGACAAAAACTACCTTTGACCCGTCTAGAAGGTTA
Organism: Acinetobacter calcoaceticus; assembly: GCF_004345325.1. Classification (GTDB taxonomy): domain Bacteria; phylum Pseudomonadota; class Gammaproteobacteria; order Pseudomonadales; family Moraxellaceae; genus Acinetobacter; species Acinetobacter calcoaceticus_D. Next base: position 52,858 of record NZ_SLVJ01000007.1, on the reverse strand, counting down.
TTGCTAGATATTTAATCGACAGTTCTGATGAAGAATAAAAAACCCGAGTTCAATTTTGAACTCGGGTTTTTTGATTTTTAGATCTTATTTAGATCGTAGGGGGAGGATTATCTTGGGCGACGACCACGACTTTTGGTGTTTGGACGCGTGGTGCCATTGGTTTTACGACGTGGTTTGTCAGCATCATCCATTTGCCAAATACGTGGTGTACCACCACCTGGTTTTTTCTTGGCAGGTTTGCCGCCATTCTCTTTGTCTTTTGCGATAGAAAAATGTGGCTTGGCTTTAGCCGCACCTGTTTTCTTGGCAAATGAACGACCTTCATACGGTTTGTCGGCTGGAAGGTCTTTGAAGTCAGGATAAAGTAGCGGCTCAATTTCAGTTTGATCGCCAGGTTGAAGCTTCATTTGAATCAAATCGATTGAACCAATTCGAGTGCGGATCAGACGTAAGGTCGGAAAACCTACAGCTGAGGTCATACGACGGACTTGACGGTTGCGGCCTTCACAGATTTGGATCTCGACCCATGAGGTTGGGATGTTGGCACGAAAACGAACAGCTGGTGTTCGTTCCCACAACCATTCCGGTTCTGCAACTTTTGCTGCTTTGGCAGGAAGGGTGATGCCATCGTTGAGTTCAACGCCTTGACGTAATTTTTCCAAGGCTTCATCGGTAATATCACCATCGACCTGTGCATAATAAGTTTTGTACTTTTTATTGCTTGGATTGGTAATAAATTGATTTAAACCACCGTGATCGGTTAAAAAAATCAATCCTTCAGAGTCGAGATCTAGGCGGCCTGCAATTCTGAGTGCTGGATCATGGATATAATGCGACACAGTTAAGTGAGTATCGTCCTCGCGAAACTGGGAGAGCACATTAAAAGGTTTGTTGAGAATGACGACTTTCACTATAAATCTCTGATAAATATGAGTTTAAAAAATAAGACTGGGTAAGTAACCCGTTAAGATACCTGTTTTGACTTAAACAGGTAAAAATAAAGCCCGCTATGTGCGGGCTACTATAGCAGATTTCGGTTTAGGCTCTTCAATTTTATTCCGCTGAGCGCAAGCGTATCAGCACACAGTTTGAAAAGTGAATCTAACTGACCGAATATTAACTGCTGAGTAGAGATTGATCATTTTAGCGCTTGAAGCCTTATTAGGATTTGAGCAATAGGTATCATAATATGTGCTTATGAAATTAACTTAATGATTAATAAGGAATAAAATTTAAAATATCTAAAGGAAATTGAGCTATTACTGTATTTCAGTGCTGTTATGCCTTAAGTGCATGATTTATAATTTGCCCATCTGAACAAATGGAATATTAATGAGCATTAGCCTGATTTTGAATATCGCCATATTCATTCTTTTGATTATCCTCTTGATGCAGACTCGTAAAACAGATTGGAGTCTGGCCAAGAAAGTATTTGCTGGCTTGAGTTTGGGGATTGTATTTGGACTTGGGCTGCATCTATTTTATGGTGAAGGCTCTGCGGTACTTAAAGAGTCAATCCTATGGTTTAACATCGTTGGTAATGGCTACGTAAAGCTGCTCCAAATGGTGGTGATGCCACTGGTGCTGGTTTCGATATTAAGTGCGGTGATCAAACTACATAATGCTTCGTCATTGGGTCGAATCAGTATTTATAGTATTGGTACCTTACTGGTGACCACGGCTATATCTGCTGCTGTAGGGATTGGCGTAACCAATCTATTTGGTCTGAGTGCTGCAGGTTTGGTGCAAGGTAGCAAAGAATCAGAACGCTTGGGGCAGATTCAATCTGAATATATCGGTAAAGTCACAGATCTGAGTGTACCTGAACTGTTTGTATCGTTTATTCCTAAAAACCCCTTTGCCGATTTGGCGGGTGCCAATCCGACCTCGATTATTAGTGTGGTGATCTTTGCGACCTTATTGGGTATAGCGGGTTTACGTTTAATCCAAGAAGATGCCCAGAAGGGTCAACGTATCATCACTGCAGTCGAAACCATTCAGGCATGGGTGATGAAACTGGTTCGTTTGGTGATGACATTAACCCCTTATGGTGTCTTTGCTTTGATGACCAAGGTTGTTGCCAGTTCTAATCTTGCTGATGTGCTCAATCTTGGTGGCTTTATGGTCGCTTCGTATGTGGGTTTAGCGATTATGTTTGTGGTACATGGCATCGTCTTGGTGATGAGTGGGGTCAATCCGTTTCGTTTCTTTAGAAAAGTCATGCCTGTCCTGACTTTTGCTTTTACCAGTCGTTCCAGTGCAGCCAGTATTCCACTGAGTATCGAAGCCCAAACACGTCGATTGGGTATACCTGAATCAATTGCTAGTTTCGCGGCATCATTTGGAACCACGATCGGTCAGAATGGTTGTGCAGGCTTGTATCCTGCAATGCTTGCGGTGATGGTGGCACCCACTGTCGGTATTAATCCACTTGATCCAGTGTGGATCGTGACGTTGATCTGTGTGGTGACCTTAAGTTCAATTGGGGTTGCGGGTGTGGGTGGTGGTGCTACTTTTGCAGCATTAATTGTCCTACCGATTATGGGCTTACCTGTAACCTTGGTTGCCTTGTTGATCTCGATTGAGCCTTTGATTGATATGGGGCGTACTGCACTTAATGTCAGTGGTTCGATGACTGCTGGTATGGTGACCAGTCAATGGATGAAACAAACGGATGATGATATTTTAAAATCTGATGCTGAGGATTTGTTGAACCAGCGTTAATTTCGCATCATCTACACGCAAAACTTGTCTTACTCAAAGCTTAGCCTACTCAAAACTCGTCCTATAGGGCGAGTTTTTTTTGAGTATTGCGCGAAGGCCGTTATGGCTCAGTCACGCCCTTAGACCCGCCAGATAAGCTGTAGGGCTTAGGCCAAATACACGTTGAAACATGCTGCTAAAAGCGGCAGGATTTTTAAAACCACATTGATAGGCGATATGGTGTATGGCTTGTCCACTGATGATTTTTTCTAGACTGGTTAAGACACAGGCATGTTGCCGCCACATTGAAAATGACATTCCCACCTGTTGTTTAAAGATACGACTAAAATGCCGCTCACTCATATGCAACTGTTCTGCAATCTGTAGTGGGGATAAGTGGATATTGGGTTCAATTAAAAAATCCTGACAAATCGCAAGGAGTGCAGCATGCTGTGGCAGCGGCAAATGCAACTGTAGGATTTCAGCCACGCTCAATTCACAACAGATCAAATCGAAAAACAATTGTGCATGTACTGAAAAGGGGGGCTCAAACTGCGGTGCTTTTAATAAGAGTTGACGTAATAGAGGTGAAATGGCCAAGACTTCACATTGATGAGATTGTCGCGGTAAGTGCTCAGGCATGAAGTACACGCTACAAGTACGCACTTTATGCATAGTGAGTTGATGTGGCACCTGTGGGGGAATCCAGACAGCGCGTTCAGGCGGAATAATCCAATGACCATCTGGGGTTTCAATTTGAATAATTCCTTCAGCGCCATAAAGTAATTGTGCACGCTGATGTTGATGCATGCTCAATATTTGAAAATCGGCATAGCGGTTTTCAATGGCGAGGATCGGCTGCTCTAGATGTTCAATCGAATGAATAGAGACTTGTTGCATAAGCCTGTCTGATTGGCGTAGTTCAATGCGGAATATAACAAATATCAAGCGCAAAATGCTCAGTACACTGCATCTATTTACAGGGTGAACTGTCGATGGAACTTTACCTACTGATGTTGGTTGCTGGTCTGGTCTGTGGCGGACTGACGATACTTTTTGGCTTTGGCGGTGGATTTGTAATCGTACCCTTGGTCTATGCCACGATACGATATACCTCGGGAGCGGATTCGCTAGCGGCAGCATTGGCATTTAAAAGTGCAGTCGCAACGTCGTTGTTATTGATGGTGGTCAATGCGGGTTGGGCCAGTTTTCAACAGCATCAGAAAGGCAATATCCCACGTGGTTATTTATTCCCAGTGGCTTACTGGATCGCTTTTGGTGCGGTGACGGGTAGTTATATGGCACTGTATGTGAGTGCTGGGGCACTGAAGTGGGCCTTTGCGATTTATTTGCTCATCACCATTGCCGAGTGTCTGTACCGAAAATCACAACAGCATGTAGCACATGTCTCGGGTCAAGTCCGTGGATTAAACCCGATCGAACAACGTGTCGGTGGGTGGTTGATTGGGCATGTCGCCGCAGCATTGGGTGTCGGGGGCAGTGTGATGACCGTGCCGCTGTTTCGACGTTGTGGTTTAGAGATGCGCCGTGCTGTGCCTTTGGCCAATCCCTTAAGTGTCCCTGTGGCATTGGCAGGATGTGCGAGTTATATCGTGGCCTACCTGTATCAGCCTGTTGATTTGGGGGCAGCATTCTTGGGTTACATCTATTTGCCGGCGATGATGTGTTTGCTGGTGGGTAGCTTTATAGGAATGCGTATTGCACTGCCTTGGGTGGGGCGTATGTCAAATCACCTGCATGAATGGGGCTATACCCTGTTGCTGAGCGTGGTGTTGTTGGTCATCACCTTGACCTAAAGCATCTCTACTGGGAGGGTCATGCGATCTGTGAGCTTTTTTTCTTGGAATCTGTACCTGTGTTTAGACGCAATATCTTGGCAAAATAGCGCAGATTCCAAGGAGATCCAATCATGAAAATGTACCAAGTCGATGCTTTTAGTAAAGTGTTATTTCAAGGAAATCCCGCTGCTGTGATTGTACTGGATCAAGGTGCAGCATGGTTGGATGATGCCTTAATGCAAAATATCGCCCTAGAAAATAATCTGGCTGAAACCGCATTTGTTAGGCCCATCGATGCCGATAATTTTGAAATTCGTTGGTTTAGTCCATATGTCGAAGTGGCATTTTGTGGGCATGCAACCTTGGCCAGTGCTTTTGTCTTATTTAAAGACTATACCGATGCCGCAGTGATCCATTTTCATGTTAAAAATCTGGGACTGTTCATCGTGCATCAGGCAGAAGATGGCAAAATTCATATGAATTTCCCGATGCGTCGTGCTGAGAAGTTAGTGGATTATCCAGCCATCATTCATCAAGCCATCGACCGACCGATCGTAGAGGTTTATATCAATGCACAAGCTTACATTTTGGTCTGTGCAACTGAAGCGGATGTTCGTGAGGCAGTGCCGAATTTGGATGTGATTCGTCAATTGGCAGGGCCTGATCAATTACGCACCGCAATTACCGCCAGTCAAAATACTCACTTTGAGCAAAGCTTAGATGTTGCTGTGACTGCAAATGCCGAACAATATGATTATGTGGCACGCTACTTTGCACCGCATATTGGTATTGATGAAGATCCAGTGACGGGTTCTATGCATACAGGTTTGGCACCGTTTTGGGCTGAACGCTTGGGTAAAACGGAGTTGCTGGCTTTTCAGGCCTCAGCGCGTGGTGGTGAATTATACTGTGTGATCAAAGCCGATGATCGGGTTGAGATTTCTGGTTATGCTAAATTGTATATGCAGGCTGAGATCGTCATTGAATAAAGTTTAAATGTAAAAATAACAGTTCAAACGCTTAATCAATAGCTCAATCAAGCTGAGTTGTTGAATTAAGCGTTGTTTTTTTCAAAACTCTACTATTCAATTCAACTTAGGTTTTTTAATATAAAAATATACTTTTTATAAATGTTTATAAGTGGATGTTCTATGTTAATGCGGTTCAAACAACTGACCTTTTCTTTGTTGATTTTGGGTGTGAGTGCGACGACTTTAGCACAAACAGTATTGGTTAAAACTGAACATAATATTGAAGAATATAAGTTAGATAATGGTTTGAGAGTCATTCTTGCACCCAATGATAAAGAAAGTAAGGTCTATCTCAATACCATTTACTTAACAGGTTCTTTAAATGATCCAAAAGGTAAAGGGGGTTTGGCTCATTTACTTGAACACTTGGCATTCAAAGGTACAAAGAATGTGAAAGGTGAAGAGTTTCAGCGACGCTTAGATCAATATACGCTGATGACCAATGCCAGTACCGATTATTACGCCACCAAATATATCAACATCGTTCGACCTGAACAGGCTGTGCTTGATCAAGTGATTTATCTTGAAGCTGAGCGCATGGATAAATTGGTCTTACAAGAAAAATTCGTCCCCTCTGAAATATCGATCGTGATGCGTGAACGTGAAGTACGTATGGATCAACCCTTTGCGGTGATGATGGATCAGATGTGGAAAGCCGCCTATGGTAATCAATATTTAGGTCGTCTGCCGATTGGTGATTTAAGCGAATTGCAATCCATCAAAATGCAAGAGCTGAATAAATTTTATCGTCATTGGTATGCACCGAATAACGCCATTATGGTGGTCAGTGGTAAGTTTGATAAGGCAGCAGTACTGAAACAAATTGATAAAAATTTCAGCCCGATTCCAGCACGAACAATCCCTGCTCAAACACAGGTCCCGGTACTGGATTCAGCCAAGATTCAACAACGCCAATTTAGTGTAGAAAAGGGCAGTGATCTGGCGAAATTTAATATTTATATGAATGGTAAAAATCCGCAGATCAAAACCACTTTGGCTCTGGCGCCTTATTTGTATACCTTGCAGCCGAGTGGTCACTTGTACTCGAGTATGGTTGAAACCGGAACCAGCACCGGCGTACAGTCAACCACATGGTTAGACCAAGATTTTAACTTGGTGTTTATGGGGGCGGTCTATGCGCCGAACCATGATGAGAAAAGCGTGGCCTCTGGTCTGATCAGTGGGGTAGAGCAGAATGTTGCATTTAATGATGTGGAATTAAAACGGGTCAAAAACCTGATCCAAAACCAAGCGGATACCATCGCAAATGATGCTGTGGCATTGGGTTCACGTTTGGCTGATTATGCTGTAGCGAGTCAAGGACGTTGGGATCAATATTTTATTGATATGAATGAGGTGCAAAAACTTGATGTGCAACAGGTGAATCAGACCTTGAAACAGTTCTTGGTGCCAGCGCATCGCATCAGTGGTGATATTAAACCAACCCCTGAAGATCAGAAAAAAGCCTTAGAACAAAAACAAGCTGCTGAAAAGCCGAAGACCTTAGATCAGGCGGAAAAGCCTGAAGCATTAAAGGATGTCAGTGTTTATAAAGCAGAAGTGGCACAGTATCTCAGCAGTTCAGCGGACTATTTACAGAAAACTGAGAAAAAAATTCAACGTGGCCAATTGGGCAATGGTATGCAATATGCATTATTCCCAACCACAACTCGTGATGATAAAACCTATGCCACGATTCAAGTGAATTTTGGTAGTGCTGAAGCGTTATTTAATCAAAGTGAAATCTTGGATCTGACCTCGTATCTACTGTTACGTGCTTCTGATCAATATAGTCTGCAAGATATCGCCGATAAGTCCATTGATGCGGGGGGTGTCGCCGTGGCACAGTCTGCTGCGAATGGTATGCTGATTCAGATTTCGGCCAAAAAAGACAAGTTTGAAGACTTCTTCAAGTACATTGTCGATGTGATGAAAAAACCAAAATTTGAACAATCTCAATTTGACCTGATTAAGTTGCAGAGTTTATCGAGTTTAAATCGTCCCTATACGGAGCCTGAAACGGTATCCGCATTGACCATTGCGCGTTTACTCGAAGTCTATAAGGAAGGTGATTTACGTTATCACTTTGAGCCTGAATTGGCCAAGAAACAACTCAATGCCGCAACGAATGATCAAGTGAAACAGCTCTATAGCAAGTTCTTTAGCATGGATCATGCACAGATTGCGATCACGGGGCAGTTTGAAGCAGCGCCAATCAAGACCCTGTTGCAGTCTGAGTTTGGCAACTGGAAAGGCACGCAACCCTATCAACGTTTAATCACTGAATTCCGTCCTTATGCTGCACAAAAGAAACATGTACTGGCCGAACAACGTGAGTTTGGTAATTATCAAGCTTTGATGGCATTGCCAGTTGGTGTTGATCATGCAGATGCCGCAGCATTGATCGTCTTTAGTTATATCCTCGGTGATTCGCAACTTTCGTCACGTTTGGGCCAAGAATTACGTGAAAAAAATGCTTTGGTCTATGGTTTCGGCAGCAATCTCAGTCTTGATTCCTATGATAATGTCGGTGCCATGAGTATCGAAGCTAATTATACTGCGGGTAAATCAGCCCAAGTATCTCAAGTGGTTTATAAAGTATTAAATGAACTGTTGAGCAAAGGCATTACAGAGCAAGAGTTAGAAGCCGCCAAAGCCAACATTATGAAAAAGCGTGTCACTTCACTTGAAGATGATCGCATTATTCACAATATGCTGACCAGTCAACTGGAACGTAATAAAGATATGCTGAGTCGTGCTGAACGCGATCAACAATTTGCCAAACTAAGTAAGGCAGATGTAGACGCAGTGATTAAGAAATACATCAAGCTGGATCAATTGGTTGAAGTGATGTCGGATCAATATGGTCAGGCACAGAAATAATCATCAATTGCTAAGTTGGCTTTGAGTCAGCATGTTGAGTTAACGGTTTATTGGCGCTTGCCTTAAATCACAACGGCAATAGTTTCAAAAACGCCAGTGGCTTATGAGCCGCTGGCGTTTTATTCTTGGCATCATTTAGATAGAGATACGATCTTGATACTCATTATAATGGCTTGCCAAAGAGATCCATTGGGTTTTGCTGTGTAGCACTATGAAACAGCGTTTGTTGGATAAACTGCATACCGCAACTTTCATAAAATTGACGCGCTTGGGGATTCGACGTCAGCACTTCAAGCCAAATATAATCATCACCATGTTCGAGTGCCAATTGCTCAATTTTTCTAAAGATGGCATCGCCGTGACCTTGACCGGTGTGTTCTGGGAGCAGATAAATTTTATTAATTTGCGTACCGATTTGCGCTTGCTGATCTGCTTGAACGTTCGGAACGGTTTGCTGATAACTGAGTTTGGCGAGACCGATCACTTCAGTGGTGCTAATCAGAAACCAATCGACTTGGGCACTTCTTAGTCCCTGTTGGATGGCTTCAGGGCTAAATTCCTCATCTAAATATTGAGCTAATTCAGACTCAACTTGCCAACGATCAGCAAAATGATGTCGATAGCTACTACGGCCGATGTCACTGAGTTGTGTAATGTCATGTGCGGTCGCGTAATGCAATCTTAGACTCATTCGAACTCCCTCTTGAATATTTATTCGAAATTACAAAGCATAGAATTTTTAGCAAGAACCAACTGAATTAAACACTAGCACATTGTGTGCGCTTGAGTAATGTTAAATCAGTGTAATTGCGCAGAATACGCAATAAATTGCAGCTAAAAAAACAAGTCCGCGAAGGACTTATTTTTTATGTTCTTGATTGCATCTAACCTACCCACATGGTTGTTGGGGGCTTAATGTGGGTGGTTGTGACCGTGACCGTGACCGTGACCGTGATCGTGGTCATGATTGTGGTCGTGGTCATCGCTATGTTTGTGTTGATGACCCGATTGAGTATCATGCTTATGAGTGTGAAAATCTTCATTTTTACGGAAACGTAAATAGTTTTCAAACTGATCGCAGTACTCGTCATAGTTGTCTTCAAGCATCATTTGGAACTGCTGTAACACATAGCTCATGACTTGGTCTTTGGCATCGCGCATTTCGGTAGCATCTTTAAAGTTGTTGGCAGCAACCCAAGTGTTAAAACGTGCTGTACCAAATAACATGGCGGCACTGACTTGACCACGTAATTCAGTTGGCTTTGGCGCTTCCCCCTTGGGTGGGCGACAAAATTCGTTGGCTTGTTGAATAAACGCATCAGCACGCTCAAAAAAAACCGCATTTAAAGCTTCTTCATCGGTAACATCGGTGGCATTAATTTTTTGAGACATGTTGTGTTCCACAAATAAAATACTGAGCCATTATAAGCAAAGCCTTGCCCAAACTAAACCTTTGTCTTATTCTGAAATAGCCTAAGCAATATTGAGTGGGCGCTCAAGATCAGGGAGTCGGTCATGCAAGATCCAATCGCAGTACAAAGCCTTAAGAGTGATATCGCCTTATTACGCCAAAACACTTGGCCGCCACAGCACTTGGCCAATGTTGAAGGTCTGCCGATTTATTATGCAACTGCGGCTGAAACAGCAGCTTATTATGCAGAATGGTTGGGATTGATCGAGCGGGCACAAGCCTTATTTCAACCCTTTATGTCAGATGAAGTCCTTGATGTGATTCATCTGCCTAGTCATTTAAATTTTCCCTTGTTTTTCTTTCATGTCGATCGGATTCGAATAAATAAAACCCCAGCCAAAGAATCAAAAACTTTTCGCGGGATCGCCAGTTTAATTGAAAAGTGTGGTCAATTTGAGCCAGAGCAACTTCAAGCCATGCAGCAATGGTTGGATCGCGATGAGACTGCAGTATTAATCGCGCATCGTGAGTTTATCGATCTCAGAACCTATGTCTTTCAACACGGTGAGAGTGATTATACGCGGACACGTTTTTATAATAATGGCATTGTATTGAGTACCGAAAAGCATTTTGAAATCGTGGATGCGCGAGATAAACCACGTAAACAACGCAGTGATCGTTATCAAGATCCGTTGGCAGATAATCAGACGTGGAAAATTTATGCGAAGAATCGTTGATGAAGATAATTAAAGGCACCCAATATTGGCGTTTGTGCAGCGTTATATTGGTCTTTGTCTTGCTGATGAGTTGGTATTATTTCTTGGTGGTGTATCCCAAACGCACTGAGCAAGCTCGGATTCAATGGGCTGAAGAAATAATTCAATTAAGTACTTGGAGCAATTTAGTACAGCAGCGCCAGATGAATCTGAGTATGTTGGAGTCAGATATTCCACCCAATAAAACTTTGGATGAAATTTATATTTATCAATTAAATAATCTACGCACCCTTAGGGATTTCACTGCTAATAAAAGTTTAAAGCAGATCACACAATCCTATAGTCTTGTCAGTGGGGTCAATGAAAGGAGCTTGGATGGACTGTGTTTGCAGCTTCAGTTTGTGCAGCGTTATCAGCAGAAAATTCAACATCAAGCTTATACATCTGCGCGACTCAAGCAAACATCAACAATCAATCAAAATAATTTAAATCAGCTTCAGGTTTGGCTCGGAGAACTTACGATATTGGAACAGCATTTAGCTTCGATCAATAATCATCAGTTTCAAGCAAAGTGCAGGGGAGTTTGAATGGGAAACTTCTGTTTCGCACAGAAAAGACGCCCTTAGGCGTCTTGGTTATTTTAATTAAAACTCAATTCGGATTATTTAAATTGAATGCTGCCATTGGCATTGACAGTGATCTTGCTTTCGCCAGCAGCGACATCTTGGGCCATACCGCCATCTGATGCTTCCATTTTAGCCATCCTTGCGCGCATCATGATTGGTTGTGGGTAGGAATTATTGGTGTTGAGATCTAGATTAACCAGCGTATAAGACGATTTGTTCCATGCTTGGCTCAGCAATTGCGCGCGTTGTTGGAAGTTCTTTGATGCTTCACTGATTAATTCATTTTCAACTTTGATGCGTTGCTCATCTGACACTGTAAAGTTGATGGATTGGGTTTGGAAGTTCTGTTGTAACTCACTGATCAATTGACTGGCTGCTTTGAAATCTTTACTTTCAATCTTCACTTCTGCACGACCGCGCCATTCTTTGAGTTTACGATTGTCATTGTCATAAATCGGGTAGGTGTTCTGAGAACCAGTCTTGATTTTAACTTGCGGGTATTTTTTGCCCATCGCGATGGCTTGATTCATCAGTTGAGTAATTTGTGATGATAATTCAGCAGGCTGTTTGTTACTTTTCTCGATATAAAGGGTGGCATGCATTTGATCATTTGACACTTCACGTGTCGCTTGGGCTTGAACATTGGCGATGTTGTAATTTAACGACTCATTTTGTTGGGCAAATGCTTGACCTGACAAGGCTGAGGTTAAAATTAAAGCAGAAAGAGCAAGTTGGCGCATGAGTGATTCCCCGAACGTTCTAAAATTATAAAATTGATGCTAATCATACCTGATAAATATGTGATGCAAACACTGTGATTTTTATGTGAGTTTTTAATGGTGTTGTGCAATTTTTGATTCACATTTACTACTTAATTATCAGGTGTTTAATTTTGTTATAAAGTAAGTTAAGTGGTACTAATAACGTTATAATTCTACTTATATCAAAATTAGGGTTTTCTTTGTGTTGTCACATAGTATGATGATAATGCAAATCTAGCGCGGGATGAGTGTTTTTTCCAATAAGCATGTGCTGAATAAGTACCACAAGTCTCTTTATTTTCTTGGGAAAAGTTGTATTATCGCGCTCCTAATGAGGGATCTCAAAAATCAGAGCAACTCATTGGTATAAATTTATAAAGCACCGAGTCAAAAGACCACAAGTCACCCGACTTATTTCTTTCAACCCATATCAGAGATGGTAATTCGATATGAGCGTTACTTCTGTAAACCCTGCTGCCAACACTTCCACCAACGAATACTACTTGACTCGCCAAAGTCAGATGGAATCGAATGTTCGTAGTTATCCGCGAAAATTGCCTTTGGCAATCGCAAAAGCACAAGGCTGTTGGGTTACCGATGTTGAAGGTACGAAGTACCTAGATTGTTTAGCTGGGGCAGGAACATTGGCATTAGGCCATAATCATCCTGCGGTCATTCAAAGTATTCAGGACACGATCGCAAGTGGACTCCCTTTGCATACTTTGGACTTAACTACTCCATTAAAGGATGCTTTTACTGAAGCTTTACTTGCTTACTTACCTGGTGGTCAGTCAGCGTATTGCTTGCAATTTTGTGGCCCATCGGGTGCAGATGCGACTGAAGCGGCAATTAAACTTGCCAAGACTTATACCGGTCGCGGTTCTGTTATCAGTTTTTCAGGCGGCTATCATGGTATGACCCATGGTTCGCTTGCAATGACGGGCAATTTAAGTGCCAAGAATTCTGTCAATAATTTGATGCCTGGGGTGCAGTTTATGCCGTACCCGCACGAATACCGTTGCCCATTGGGTCTAGGCGGTGAAGCGGGTGTTGATGCATTGACGTATTATTTTGAACAATTTATTGAAGACGTTGAAAGCGGTGTAACCAAGCCTGCTGCCGTGATTCTTGAAGCAATTCAAGGTGAAGGTGGTGTGGTGTCTGCACCGGTGAAATGGCTGAAAAAAATTCGTGAAGTCACTGAAAAACATAACATTGTACTCATCTTGGATGAAGTGCAATCAGGTTTTGCACGTTCAGGTCAAATGTTTGCTTATGAACAAGCGGGTATTGAGCCAGACGTGGTGGTGATGTCTAAAGCTGTTGGCGGTAGCTTACCGTTGGCGGTGCTTGGGATTAAACGTAAGTTTGATGCTTGGCAGCCTGCTGGTCATACCGGCACATTCCGTGGTAACCAATTGGCGATGGGAACGGGCTTAGCGACATTAACAACGATTCGCGAACAAGGTTTAGCTGAAAACGCAAAACTGCGTGGTGATTTCTTACAAGCCGAATTTAAAAAATTGGCTGTAGAATTTCCATGTATCGGTCACGTCCGTGGTCGTGGCTTGATGATTGGTGTGGAAATTGTTGATGAACGTCAACAACCGAACCATCTGGGTGCTTATCCTGCGGATTCGCAGTTGGCAGCAGCAATCCAAACAGCGTGTTTTGACAACTTACTCTTGCTTGAGAAAGGTGGTCGTGGCGGTACAGTAATTCGTTTACTTTGCCCATTGATCATCACTGAAGAAGAATGTGTCGAAGTAATGGTCCGCTTTAAGAAAGCCATTGCTGAAGCTTTGGTTGCGGTAAGAGGCGCTTAAATCATGGTTAATTTTGCAGAACATCGTAAAGCGTTGCTCTGCAATGATGCTCAATCCATTGCTGACTATGAGTCAGCAATGGATCAAGCGGTGAAAGCCGTTGCAGCATGGTTGCAAGACGACAAAATGTATACCGGTGGTAGTGTTAAAGAATTGCGTAACGCGATTTCTTTTAATGCCACTGCACAAGGCCTTGGTCTTGAAACTGCATTACAACGCAGCGTTGAATTGTTTTTAAACAAAAGTTTAAAAGTGCATCATCCACACTCGTTGGCGCATTTACATTGCCCAACCATGGTGGTGAGCCAAGTGGCTGAAGTATTGATCAATGCCACCAACCAATCTATGGATTCTTGGGATCAAAGCCCAGCGGGTTCATTGATGGAAGTGCAATTGATTGATTGGTTACGCCAAAAAGTCGGTTATGGCGCAGGTCAGGCGGGTGTGTTCACCTCAGGTGGTACACAGTCGAATTTGATGGGCGTATTGTTGGCGCGTGATGCCTGTATCGCAAAACACTGGACAGATGAAAACGGTAAACCGTGGTCTGTACAGCGCGAAGGTATTCCGAGCGACGCACTGAAAAAAGTCAAAGTGATCTGTTCTGAAAATGCGCATTTTTCTGTGCAAAAGAACATGGCCATGATGGGTATGGGCTTCCAGTCTGTGGTGACTGTGCCTGTAAACGAATTTGCACAAATGGATGTCGATGCGCTGGAAAAAACCATGGCACATCTACAAGCTGAAGGCAAAATCGTGGCTTGTGTGGTCGCAACTGCGGGTACAACTGATGCGGGTGCGATTGATCCACTGCATCAAGTACGTGACATCACCAACAAATACGGCGCTTGGATGCATATCGATGCAGCTTGGGGCGGTGCACTGATTCTGTCTACAGAATACCGTGCCATGTTGGATGGTCTAGAGTTGTCTGATTCAGTGACTTTGGATTTCCATAAGCATTATTTCCAAAGCATTTCATGTGGTGCATTCTTGCTCAAAGATGAAGCGAATTATCGCTTTATGCACTATGAAGCTGAATATCTTAACTCCGCTTATGATGAAGAACATGGGGTGCCAAACCTTGTGTCTAAATCTTTGCAAACCACACGTCGTTTTGATGCACTAAAATTGTGGATGACGGTTGAAGCACTCGGTGAAGAACTGTATGGCTCAATGATCGATCATGGGGTTAAATTGACCCGTGAAGTTGCAGACTATATTAAAGCAACCGATGAGCTAGAACTGTTACTCGAACCTCAGTTTGCATCCGTGTTATTCCGTGTGGTGCCAAAGGGTTATCCAGTTGAATTGTTGGATACCTTGAACCAAAACGTGGCAGACGAATTGTTTGCACGTGGTGAAGCCAACATTGGTGTGACCAAAGTCGGTCAAGTTCAATCTTTGAAAATGACCACCTTGAGTCCAGTTGCAACTTTGGCAAACGTACAAGCACTCTTGGCGCAAGTTTTGGCTGAAGCTGCACGTATCAAAGACCCAATCCAACAAGGTAATTACGTGCCTGCTATCGACTAATATATTTGCATAGCACGCTGTGCTATACGGATTTAAGTCGAATTTGCAATATCGTTAATAGCTTAGTGAAGTGCTCAGTTAAAAGCGTTTAGTCAGTCGCGTTTAAAAGCAAAGGTCGCCGCAGCGGCCTTTGTTTTTTTATGGCGAATTTTTTAGGGCTGAGCAGTTCGCCGAGATATTATTTTATTTCTTGAACCTATCAGCGGCTTTCAGTATAAGAAATATAATGTTGTAAGGATTTGGTTTTATATTTAGATTAAAACCGTGTTTGTTATAACATTTTTAAGAATTTATACATGGCAATACATGAGGTATAGCCATTCGGAGTTTCAAAGCATGGATAGAGATATGGGTAAAGAAAATAAATATATTTTAAGGAAGGATCTTTCAAATCGACATATCCAGCTGATTGCATTGGGTGGTGCAATTGGTACTGGATTATTTCTAGGATTATCACAGTCGATTCAACTTGCAGGTCCAGCTGTTTTGTTGGGCTATGCTATTGCAGGTATCATCGCATTTCTGATTATGCGCCAGTTAGGTGAAATGGTGGTGCATGAACCAGTCAGTGGTTCATTTAGTTATTTTGCCAACAAATACTGGGGGCGTAATGCTGGCTTTATCTCAGGTTGGAATTATTGGGTGTTGTACATCTTGGTCAGCATGGCGGAACTGAGTGCGATCGGTACGTTTATTCAGTTTTGGTGGCCAGATTTACCTGTTTGGGTCTCTGCCTTGTTCTTTTTTATCGTGATCAATGGCATCAACTTGGTCAATGTAAAATTCTTTGGTGAAACGGAATTTATATTTTCCTGCATTAAAATTATTGCCATTTTAAGTATGATTTTCTTTGGTGCTTATCTGCTCTTGAGTGGTAATGCAGGCCCACAAGCAGGGGTCGCCAATCTTTGGCAACATGGTGGATTTTTTGCCAATGGCTGGCAAGGCTTTATGATGGCCATGGCCGTGATTATGTTTGCTTTTGGTGGTTTGGAATTGATTGGGATCAGTGCAGCTGAAACCAAGAATCCGCAGAAAACCATTCCTAAGGCGATTAATCAAATTGTTTATCGCGTATTGATTTTTTATGTTGGTGCAATTGGGGTGTTGCTTTGCTTGTATCCTTGGAATCAAGTGGCGCAGGGCGGAAGTCCATTTGTATTGATCTTCCAATCCGTCAATGGCGATATGCTAGCGAACATACTCAACTTTGTAGTATTGATCGCGGCAGTCTCTGTTTATAACAGTTGTATCTACTGCAATACACGCATGTTGCATGGTTTGGCTGAACAGGGGAATGCACCACAGGTATTAAAAGAAGTAAATAAACGTGGCATACCGGTGATGGCCGTTTTGGTCTCATCGATGGCGACGGGAATTGGCGTGGTGGTTAACTACTTTATGCCAGAAGGTGCATTTGGCATGTTGATGATGTTAGTGGTCTCTGCCTTAGTCATCAATTGGTTGATGATCTCGATTACCCATTTGAAATTTACCAAAGCCATGCAGTTGGAAAATCAAGTTACGACTTTTAAAAGTATTCTCAGTCCATGGAACAATTATTTAACGATCGCCTTTGTATTTTTTATACTCATCGTGATGTTATTAACACCAGGGATGCGAATTGCAGTGTACTTGATCCCAGCTTGGCTAGTAGTGTTATCGGTGATCTATTATTTTCAGTACCGTAATCAAGCGTCTGCCATCGCAAATATATAGTGGTGCGACTAAGCTGAAGACTAAGATAAAAAGAGACCATATAGATGGTCTCTTTTTTAATTATTTTAAACACGATAGGCATGGGACTTCTCATAAAGCTTTTCACAGCAAAAAAAATATCCTCAGCGAGACATTTCTAGTTAATAAGAAGGTGGTCAGTTACAAAAAAATACAATGCTTGATCACGCTATTTGAGCATAGGAGATCTCTGAAATTTTATTTATTCTGCTGTTGACGATTTCATAAAATCATTTTTTAAAATGAATATATTACAAACAATCTGAGTTGAAGACTGGAAAAAATAATGAAATGCAATTCTTAAGAATAAGTTTTTATTGAGAAAAGTGTGAACTGGTCGATGTTTTTGAATTTTGATTGATTGGGAAATAACCAGCTTGAAATACACTGTTATACAAAGAATTATCGCCATGTATTGCTGAATTTATAAATCAGATTGAGAATTTTTTTTTTGCTAAATTTGCAGTTTTTTCAAGCATCATCAAAGCGTCACTTAACTGTCACCTAATTGTCATATATTAAAATCACAATGCATTGAACTCAGGTACATCATCACAATAATCGGTGTGCTTAACCATTCACACCATACGCTTAATTAAGAGAGAAAAGAATGCGCTTAAACCATATCGCACTTGCTTTAGTCGTTTCAGGGGCAGCTGTAGCTACCACAGCCAATGCAGCTCGTGAGACCATTCAAATTGCTGGTTCTTCAACTGTACTTCCTTTTGCAAGTATTGTTGCTGAAGAATTTGGCAATACTTTCCCTCAGTTTAAAGCACCTGTCGTCGGTTCAGGCGGTAGTTCTGCTGGTCTGAAACAATTCTGTTCGGGTGTGGGTGATAACACCATCGATATCGCTAACTCATCACGTAAAATTAAAGATACTGAAGTTGCAGCGTGTAAAAAAGCTGGTGTTAACACTGTTTTAGAAATTAAATTTGGTTATGACGGTATCGTATTTGCTTCTAACTCTAGCAAAGCCGCATATAAACTACGTCCACAACATGTATTCGCAGCGCTTGCAGCTGAATTACCATCTGGTGGTAAGTTAGTACCTAACCCATATACCCGTTGGAACCAAATCGATAGTTCACTTCCAAATGAACCGATTACTCTAGTGATCCCAGCTTCTAACCACGGTACTCGTGAAGTTTTCCAAGAGAAAATGATCGAATCTGGTTGTGAATCTTATGATTTCTTCAAAAAATTAGACAAAGATGCTCAGAAAAAAGCATGTTCTACATTCCGTAAAGATGGCCGTGTGGTCGAAATCGCGGGTGACTATACTGAAACATTAGCACGCCTAAAAACATCTCCAAGTGCAGTGGGTGTATTCGGTCTAGGCTTCTATGATCAAAACCGTGATAAATTACGCGTTGCTACTGTTAACAATGTAGCGCCTTCTGAACAAACGATTTTGAATGGTACTTACCCAGTATCTCGTCCTTTATATTTCTATGTTAAAGGCGAGCATTTAAAATCAATCAAAGGTTTATCTGAATTTACTGAATACTTCCTGAATAAGAAAGTATCAGGTAAAGGATCTAAGCTAGACAAAGCGGGTCTTATTTCAATGTCTGACGCTGAGCGTGCCAAAGTTCTTGCGGCATTCAAAGCCGGTCAAGGCGTGAAATAATCTGAGTTCAAGTGAGGCTGATGGTGGGTGACTACCATCAGCCTTTTGTTTTAAGCAGAGTTTTTTCTAAAAATAAAATCGAAAAAACGCAGTGGAGAATACATGAATCTGCTACTTATTGGTGTGTTATTGGCTCTTGTAGCAATTGCGTATCAAATTGGACTCAGAAAAAGTCGAAGCATCGCTGGTAAGGAAAATAATTCAGCCACGCTGCATTCACGTCCAGGATACTATGGGGCGTTGGTGGCATTGTGGTGCGGAATTCCTGCTTTTTTGATTTTGATTGTCTGGAACCTCGTTGAACCAAATATTTTAAAGCACTTAGTCTTAAGTAATATTCCTGCATCAGTGGCAGCGTCACTTGATCAGGCTGGCATCCAAGTCATGGTTGAACGTGTCAAAGCAATTGCTTCGGGCTTTGGGGTAAGTGATCAAGCACAAGCGTATGAAATCGCAGCTGCTTCTGAACTTAAAAAGTTTCAAAATATAGGATCCTTCGCAAAAATCGCTGTGGTGGTTTGTGCGGCATTACTTGGTTTAATTTGGGCCAAAAGAAAAATTGGTCAACAATATCGTGCTCGTAACCAAGTTGAGAAAGCAATTAACGTAGCATTAGCACTCTGTTCTGGTGTCGCCATTTTGACCACGATTGGTATCGTGATGTCGATGTTCAGTGAAGCAATGCGATTCTTTAATTTCGTCAGTCCATTGGATTTCTTCTTTGGTACTGAGTGGAATCCAGGTTTTAGTACTTCAGGAAATGCTGAAGGCAGTTATGGCTTACTGCCATTACTCTGGGGCACACTCATGGTCAGTATCATCGCCTTATTGGTGGCGGTACCTGTAGGCCTGATGATTGCCATTTACTTAGCAGAATATGCCTCTCCACGTCTACGTGCTTGGGCGAAGCCAATTATTGAGATACTTGCGGGTATCCCAACCATTGTTTATGGTGTATTTGCACTGATGGTGATTGGTCCCTTCTTTAAATTGATCGGGGACACCATTGGACTGAATATTAATGCAACCAGTGCCTTGACGGCTGGTTTTGTCATGGGAATTATGATTATCCCATTCGTGTCTTCACTTTCAGATGACATTATTACTCAAGTTCCTCGTTCTTTGCGTGACGGATCTTTAGGTCTTGGTGCAACCAAGTCTGAAACCATTCGCCGTGTGGTGATGCCAGCGGCATTACCCGGTATTATTGGTGCATTCTTATTGGCAGCTTCACGTGCAATTGGTGAAACCATGATCGTGGTGTTGGCAGCGGGGAATAGCCCTCTACTACACGTGAATCCACTCGAAGCGGTTTCAACGGTGACCATTACCATCGTCAATCAGTTAACAGGTGATACTGACTTTGCCAGTCCGCAAGCCTTGGTGGCATTTGCACTGGGTCTGACCTTGTTTGTGATTACCTTGGGTCTTAATATTGTTGCACTTTACATCGTGCGTAAATACCGTGAGCAATACGAATGAGTACATCAAATACATCTGCTTCGGATCAAAATGTATTTGATCCTCGCGTGGCAGCCGAATTACGTGAAAAACGTATGGCAAAAATTCAGAAGACTTTGGCCACCCGTCATCGCAAAGAAAAGACCTTCCGTTGGTTTGGTTTTAGTGCAGTGGTGATTGGCTTAGCCTTTGTTGCCTTGTTGTTTAGTAGTATTTTATACAAAGGCCTTCCTGCATTTTGGCAGGCCAGTATTACGGTCCCAGTTTATTTTGATCCTAAAATTATCGATGCTGGTCCACAACCTGTTCAAACTGAAACTGAATCACCAGCGCAATATAAAGATCGCTATATCGATTGGCAAACCAAAATGGGTATGGCGGATTGGGATGCGGTGATTGTAAATGGGATTGTATCTAAAGAACCTGCGCTAGAAAGTAAGCGTGAAGAGTTGAGCAGTTTATATACCAGCTCTGAAGCCTACCGTATTCGAGATATGTTGTTTAAAGATCCAAGTTTATTGGGTAAAACAGTGGATCTGACCTTACTTGCAGACGCCAACATTGATGTCTGGATTGCCGGTAATATCGATCGTACTTTACCAGACCACCAACAACAGTTAAGCCCCGAAATGCGTAGTTTGGTGGATAGCATGTCGGAACAAGGCTTAATTGAAAGAACCTTTAATATGCAATTGTTCAGCAATCCAGATTCACGTAGTTCTCCTGCTACTGCAGGTTTGGCTGGTGCATTCATGGGTTCATTGTTCATGATGCTAATCGTGATCTTTATCTCAATACCAATCGGTGTTGCGAGTGCAGTGTATCTAGAAGAATTTGCGAAGAAAAGCTGGCTCACTGATATCATCGAAGTCAACATCAATAACTTGGCAGCGGTTCCTTCTATCGTATTCGGTTTATTGGGTGCCTCAATTTTTATTAGTTGGATGCATTTGCCGATTTCTGCACCTTTGGTCGGTGGTTTGGTGCTCAGTTTAATGACCTTACCTACCGTGATCATTACCACGCGTGCTTCACTTAAAGCTGTACCGCCATCGATTCGTCAGGCGGCACTTGGCTTAGGTGCTTCACGTGTACAAACCGTATTTCATCATACTTTACCATTGGCATTACCTGGGATTTTGACAGGGGCAATTATTGGTGTAGCACAAGCGTTGGGTGAAACTGCACCCTTACTTCTCATCGGGATGAGCGCTTTCGTTGCCAATGTGCCGATGTCACCACTGGATCAATCGACTGCACTTCCTGTTCAAGTGTTCTTATGGCAAGGCAATGAATTACGTAACTTCTTTGAAGGTCGTACTGCTGCTGCCATCATCGTGCTAATGGCATTGATGATTAGCTTGAATAGTTTTGCAATTTGGTTACGTAAGAAATTTGAAGTGCGTTGGTAAAAGGGGGCACAATATGACAACTACTGAAATTAAAAATTCCTTAGAAAAGGATAAATCCGTGAATCAAGAACACTCGCAATTTACATCGACTCCATCTGACCAGAAGCAACAAAGTACTTCCTTTGTTTCTCAATTTGACTCTAAAGCACCAAGTAAAAAAGAGAAAAATACCACGGTCAAATTGAGCGCCCAAGACGTACATGTCTATTATGGTGAAGCTGAAGCCATTAAAGGTATTGATCTTCAAGTTTATGAAAATGAAGTCATTGCATTTATTGGACCATCGGGTTGCGGTAAGTCTACATTCTTGCGTACCTTAAACCGTATGAATGACACCATTGATATCTGCCGCGTGACGGGTAAAGTCACTTTGGATAATCAAGATATTTATGATCCTAATTTGGACGTGGTGTTACTTCGTGCACAAGTGGGCATGGTCTTTCAAAAACCAAATCCATTCCCAAAATCAATTTTTGATAACGTGGCGTATGGACCTAAACTGCATGGTTTGGCACGTGATAAATATGATCTCGAAGAAATCGTTGAAAGTAGCCTACGTAAAGCGGGCCTTTGGGAAGAAGTCAAAGATCGTTTAAATCAACCGGGTACGGGTCTTTCGGGTGGTCAGCAACAACGTTTGTGTATTGCACGTACCATTGCGGTGAGCCCAGAAGTGATCTTGATGGATGAACCTTGTTCAGCACTCGATCCAATCGCAACGGCCAAAGTTGAAGAATTGATCTCTGAGTTATCGACCCAATATACCATTGCGATCGTGACGCACTCGATGCAGCAAGCGGCACGTGTTTCTGATCGTACTGCGTATTTCCATTTGGGTGATTTGATCGAAGTCAATTCTACTGAAAAAGTCTTTACCCAACCGGATCATCAATTGACCGAAGCCTATATTACTGGTCGTTTTGGTTGATCTAGATATAACCGTTGTTATAATCAAAAGAGCCGTCAGGCTCTTTTTTTGATTTATGCTGAAGTTTTGTCAAAATGATATTGAAATTCGATCTCATCAACCTAATCTAATCCTTATAAAATGCACATACGAGAAATTATTATTTATGTTATTTCATCTGCCCAAGTTACCTGCTGAAATTCATGTCAGCCATTTGAATGCTCGCATCAATGAACAACGAAAAAAAATAGCCAATAGCACTTGTTCAAAGTTAGAGCTTTTGCAACTTACTCAACAGCTTGCTAAAGAGGCACGCGCCCGTAAAAAGAATAATCAAAAAGTTTATGTGCTCGATTTTAAGGGCGATATGCAAGCGTCGGCAGTTGAAAACATACGTGAGGAAATTACCCTAATTTTGGCCACAGCCAAAGCTGGGCGTGATCGTGTTGTGGTTCGCCTAGAAAGTCCAGGTGGCATGGTGCATGGTTATGGATTGGCAGCTGCACAGTTGGTGCGTTTACGCGATGCAGGTTTTCATTTAAGCATCTGTGTCGATAAAGTTGCTGCCAGTGGTGGCTATATGATGGCGTGTATCGCCAATGAGATCTATGCTGCACCTTTCGCAATCTTAGGTTCGATCGGTGTCGTGGCACAAGTACCGAATTTTAATCGCTTGTTAAAACAACACAATGTGGATTATGAACTGTATACCGCAGGTGAGTTTAAGCGCACTGTGACCATGTTTGGTGAAAATACCGCTGAAGGTAAAGCCAAATTTGAAGAAGAATTGCAGCAGACCCATGTTTTGTTTAAGCACTTTGTTGAAAAATACCGTCCAAAACTCAATGTAGATCAAGTGGCTACAGGTGAGCATTGGTATGGTCAAGATGCACATGAACTGAATCTGGTCGATAAAATTCAAACCTCGGATGAATACATACTCAGTTTATTGACTCAACATGATGTCTATGTGATTCAGACCCGTCGTAAGCCAACATTGGGTGAGAAACTCGGACTACAGGCAGCACAGATTGCCGATGGTTTGATTCCGGCGGTGCTGGATAAAGTGGCAGCGCATCTGGCCAAGGTCAATCAGTCTCTGGTTCAGTTACGTGATCCTAAACTCTGATTTGAAGTGATTATTTAAAGTCAGTGTTTAAAGAGATTGTTTAAAGTGAAAAGAGCCCAATAGGGCTCTTTTTTTTATCATATAGTCCTGAAAATAGCCTAAGTAAATATTGAGTTTGGCTCAGATAGAAGGACTCTTTTCTCTGATTGCTTTTACTATTTTTTACGGCTTTGGCTTGAGTTGCTTAACCCATTGTATGCCACCGGCAATCACGGTACCGAGGGTCGCCAGTAGCATATCTTTATGTGCATCCCAGACATCACCTTGTTGACCATTGTAGTTTTCAGCTTCTTCAGGGGACAAGCCAATGGCAATAAGCCATTCAATCCATTCGTAGATGAGGCTGGTTGCCATGACGAATTGCACCACCAAGATAAAGCGCTTGGCAGGACTGACTTGTGGTAGCCACAAGGCAAAGATACGTTCAAAGAACGGGTAGAGCAGTAGGCCATAACTAAAATGCACCCAGCGATCATACATATTCCGATCCGAACCCATGATCTGATCCAGATCTAAATGCAGCAACTGTTGAGCCCACAGGTTATATGGCACATAGGAGTAAAGATAATGTGCGCCGATGACATGAACCACCAAGAAGATCAGATAGCAGCAAAAGCTGAATAAGCTCAGCCCATAGCGACGTTGCACCAGCACAATCAGGATCAGCATCAATACCGTGCCAACTTGATGTAATAAATAAGATGCATATTCGAGTGGGTCGATGCTGGCCCAGAGTACGACTGCAGCGAGTACAGCCAAGGCCAAGTAATGTGGCCATCTAAAAGTGTAATAGATCATTGTTATCTTTAACTAAAATTTTACTCGATTGTATAACAGACTGATTTAAATGAATACCAGTCATGTATTTTTGTATAAGTTCAATCTTTCAGCCAAAAAAAACCTAGCCGGAGCTAGGTTTATTCTTGATCAAAACTCAGACTTAGAGTTTTTCGATCATGGCTTTGACTTGTTTAGCTTGCTCAGCGGCATTACCGGTGTAGCTTGCAGGCGTCATTTCTGCCAAACGCGCACGGTCAGCAGCAGGCACTTGGAGCAATTCTTCACCATTGACGAAATTCACCATCATGTCACGAGTCATGGCTTGGCCACGGGTCAGTGCTTTTAGTTTTTCGTATGGTTTTTCAACGTTATAACGGCGCATTACTGTTTGAATTGGTTCAGCAAGTACTTCTTGAGCTGAGTTTAAATCGTCAAGCAGGCGATTGGCATTCAGTTCGAGTTTACCTACACCTTTTAGGCAGGCATCAAATGCGATCAAGCTTTGAGCAAAACCAACACCCATATTACGCAGTACGGTAGAGTCAGTCAGGTCACGCTGCCAGCGTGATACTGGAAGTTTCTCACCCAAATGACCCAATACAGCATTGGCCAGACCCAAGTTACCTTCAGAGTTTTCAAAATCAATTGGATTGACTTTGTGTGGCATGGTTGAAGAACCAACTTCGCCATCTTTCAATTTTTGTTTGAAATAACCCAGTGAGATATAACCCCAAACATCGCGGTTAAAGTCGATCAAAATGGTGTTGAAACGACGTAGCGCATCAAATAGTTCCGCCATGTAGTCATGCGGTTCGATTTGCGTGGTGTAGGGGTTGAACTGTAGGCCTAATGAAAGCACAAAGTTTTCAGCATGTGCTGCCCAATCCATGTCTGGATAAGCTGAAAGATGTGCGTTGTAGTTACCGACTGCACCATTGATTTTGCCAAGCAATTCAACTTGGTTAAATTGTTTGACTTGACGTGCTAAACGATAAGCAACGTTGGCCATTTCTTTACCCAAGGTGGTTGGGCTCGCAGTTTGACCATGAGTACGTGACAACATTGGTTGCTCAGCGTGGGTTTCAGCCAATTTTACAATCGCATCAACCAATTGCTGCATACTAAGCGCCAATACTTCACGACCATTTTTAAGCATTAGGGCATGAGACAAGTTGTTGATGTCTTCAGAAGTACATGCAAAATGAATAAACTCGCCGACATTGGCCAGTTCAGCAATCGGTGCGATTTTTTCTTTGAGGAAGTACTCAACCGCTTTAACATCATGGTTGGTGGTACGTTCGATGTCTTTAATGCGGTTAGCATCAGCTTCTGAGAACTCAGAAACGATGGCATCAAGTGCTGCTTCAGTTGCCGAGCTAAATGCTGGAACTTCAATAATTTCAGGATGTTTAGCCAGTGCTTGCAACCAACGTACTTCAACGGTTACACGGGCATGAATCAGACCGAACTCAGAAAGGAATGGGCGCAAGGCATCACATTTGCTCGCGTAACGTCCATCGAGTGGAGAAAGTGCTGTTAAAGCATTCATAAAACTGTCCTAAATTATTGACACTAGAATTGCAAATAAATTCAAAATAAAACTCACCCAGATCGGTTTACACCACCTGATACTGTAAGCGAGCAAGTGCTTGAATATCTTGAAGTAAGCGACGTTTACTTAACATCATATTCCATGAACTGCCGCCAAGTTGACGCCAGAGATGTGCCATCTGTAAACCGGTAAATAATGAAGCGCGTATCCGATTGGTATGCGCTGGATCTTTAAAGGCTTCTGAATGGCCACGAACCATAATACGGGGATTGATTTGGCCTGCCGTTTCCACGTAGGTTTGGGCAAGATTGGCCAATATGCTGGGGTGGGTATAGTTATTATCGAAAAAAGACAGTTGCTTGAGGATTTTTTGCTGAGAATTTTCGATGATCTCAACAAATTCAGGCTGGTTATAGACTTTTTTCTCAAGTGCCAACAATGACATAGCATAGGTCATCGGCAGTTTGGCATTGCCTAATTTGGGGATGGGTGATTTTGGGGTGGGGTTGAAAGGTTGAACAATACTACTTTCCAAGGTTTTTAAACCCAGCGATATATCGGCCAACTGATTAAAGAAATCCAAAGTTTGTCCAGCACAATTGTCAGTCGGACGTATGTTTAAGCTGGCTTTAATCAGGTGTTCAAAATAGAAGTTGCCATTTTCACCGATACTTTGACGACCAGCAATTGCGGTCATATGCGTCAACTGCGTGGCTTGAAACACAGCAGCCAGTGCCAAAGCACGGTTTTGACGTACATTCAAAGTTTGAGGCTGTTGAAAAGGGAGCTCAACCATGCCAATTTCCTTCATATAAAATGAGGTTTAGGCGCGTTGGTATGATGAATCACCCCTCCACCTAAACAGACTTCATCTAAATAGAACACCACACTTTGTCCCGGTGTCACTGCACGTTGCGACTCATCAAAAACCACATGCACTGCATTGTCTTGCGTTGGATCTGGATAGATCGTACAAGCTTGATCTGGCTGGCGATAACGGGTTTTTGCTGTACAACGTAGACCTTCGGTTGGAATATGGGCTTCACCTGCAACCCAGTCTATTTGCTGGCTCCACAGTTCGGTGCTGTGCATCAATGGATGCTCGTGACCTTGCCCGACCACCAGTAGATTGGCTGCAATATCTTTATGTAATACAAACCAAGCGCCTTCCTCAGCACCTTTTAGACCACCAATGCCAATTCCACCACGTTGTCCGAGCGTATAGTACATTAAGCCATGATGATCACCAACCACTTTCCCATTGTCTAAAACAATTTTTCCGGGCTGT
Organism: Acinetobacter calcoaceticus; assembly: GCF_004345325.1. GTDB lineage: Bacteria > Pseudomonadota > Gammaproteobacteria > Pseudomonadales > Moraxellaceae > Acinetobacter > Acinetobacter calcoaceticus_D. The sequence goes on along the minus strand of NZ_SLVJ01000007.1, from coordinate 25,664 downwards.
GCGGGTAGGTATTGTTTGAGGAAATCATTGAAGCGACGTTCACCGATAAAGCAAATACCAGTTGAATCTTTTTTCTTGGCTGTGACCAGATCAAGTTGCTCTGCAATTTGGCGTACTTGCGGCTTTTCGATCTCACCGACAGGAAATAAGGTCTTGTTGATTTCACGGCCATGTACCGCATGGAGGAAATAGCTTTGATCTTTGTTTTGGTCTAGACCACGCAATAACGGTGCATAGTGCTCACCTTTGCTATTGATCTTGGTTTCACCACGGCGGGTATAGTGTCCAGTGGCAATAAAATCCGCACCTAAAGTCATGGCATGATCGATAAAGGCGCGAAATTTAATTTCTTTATTACATAAAATATCTGGGTTTGGCGTACGCCCTGCAGCGTATTCAGCGAGAAAATGCTCAAACACGCGATCCCAATACTCCATGGCGAAGTTGGCAGTGTGAAGTTTGATACCGATCTTGTCGCATACGGCTTGAGCATCGGCCAGATCTTCCATTGCGGTGCAATATTCAGTGCCATCATCTTCTTCCCAGTTTTTCATGAAAAGCCCTTCAACCTGATAACCCTGTTGAAGTAAAAGTGCAGCAGAAACAGAAGAATCTACACCACCAGACATACCGACGATGACACGTTGTTGCATAGGACTAGGCATCCATTTGAGTAGTAAAAGGAGAGTTTTTGTGCTCGTAAATCAGCGAGAGCGGGAAGCGTTGTCCAGCAAGTGCATCTTGTATGGCTTTGATCACCAAGGGGCTTCGTGCACGGGCGCTGGCCTGTAGTTCATCCAAGCTCATCCATACTGCAGCGATAACATCGCGATCCAGTTCAGCATGGGGATCATGATCTAGCACTTCGGCATGAAAGCAAAAGCGATAATAGGTACGATCTGGAAACATCGGCGGGGTATAGCTATACATACCCAATAGTGCGGTGATGTGAACCGTATAGCCTGTTTCCTCAAGGGTTTCACGCACTGCCGCTTCAATCAGCGTTTCAGCGCATTCGACATGTCCCGCAGGTTGGTTAAACACGCTATGACTTAGACCTTCGGTATATTCCTCTACAAAGAGGAATTTTCCATCTTTCTCAATGACCGTCGCAACGGTAACGTGGGGTGTCCAAGCGGTCATAAAAAAGCACCAAGGGATAAAAAAGCTATTCTACAAAATTTCACTGTTTTTGGCTACGTTTCTCACACACTTTGCAGGTGTTGTTGCGCAACTTTGACATAGTGACGCGCCGAATAAGGTAAAAATGCTTTTTCCTCATCGGTCAATGCACGGATGCGTTTCACTGGGCTGCCTACATATAAGTATCCACTTTCCAAACGCTTACGTGGCGGAACCAAACTGCCTGCACCAATCATGACATCATCTTCAATGATGGCATCATCGAGAATGATGCTACTGATGCCAACCAAGACCCGATTGCCAATCTGACATCCATGTAAAGTGACATGGTGGCCAACGGTGACATCTTCACCGATGATTAATGGCGAGCCATTGGGCTTTTTATCATTTTTATGACTGACATGCAGCATGCAGTGATCTTGGACGTTGCTGTTGCGACCGATCTGTATCGAGTTAACATCGGCGCGAATCACTGCAAAGGGCCAAACTGACACATTTTCGGCCATGCTGATTTGGCCAATCACCACAGCTAAATCATCGATATAACAGGTTGAATCAATTTTAGGGTGATGTTCTAAATAAGAACGCACATTCTTTTTCATAGGTTCAGATCCAGATTGCAACCATCATGTCATCGCGATTTGGAATACATGTTGGCTTAAGATGTGTGAGGTGAGGGTTGAGGGCCTGCTGACCATTCAAGCATGAATAGCCTGATCAGTTGAAATTAAAAAGCATCCATATCTAGGATATGGATGCTAATGAATGACGATGTAAGACTTAGAACATATTGCTAAAGAACAATTTGATGTGGTCGATCATACGTGAGAAGAATCCCGCTTCTTCAACTTCAGTCAATGCCACCAACGATTTTTCTGCGATGACTTTACCATCGAGGGTCGCAGTGAGTTTACCCACCACTTGACCTTGTTTAAGCGGTGCATTGAGGTTGGGTTGTACAGAAACTTGGGTTTTAATCGCGTTTCCTTGACCTTTAGGTAAGGTCACATTAAAGCTTTCTGCTAGGCCGACTTTAACTTCGTCTTCTGTACCAAACCAGACTTTAGAGGTGGCCAATACTTGTTTGGCAGGGTGTACCGCTTTGGTTTCAAAGTTTGAGTAGCCCCAAGCCAACAATTCACGGGTTTGCGTGGCACGAGATTGAATGGTTGGTGCACCAAAGATGACCGAGATCAAACGCATAGGACCGCGTTTTGCTGAGGTGGTCAAACAGTAGCCTGCTTCATTGGTATGGCCAGTTTTTAAACCATCAACACTCGGATCGGTATACAACAGCGCGTTACGGTTGCCTTGTTTGATGTTATTAAAGGCAAATTCTTTTTCAGAATAGATCGGATAGTATTTTGAACTGTCATGGATAATATGCTTGGCCAACAATGCCATATCATTGGCTGTAGAATAATGGCCTTCAGCTGGCATACCAGTCGAGTTAATAAACTGGGTGTTGTTCATGCCAATACGTTTGGCTTCTTGATTCATACTGTGGGCAAAGGTACCTTCATTGCCAGCAATATGTTCAGCCATGGCCTTAGAGGCATCATTACCCGATTGAATGATGATGCCACGCAGCATTTCCAATACTGTTGCGGTACCATTTAAAGGCACATACATACACGATTCAGTACTGCTACCACGACACCAAGCCGACTCGTTCATGCGAACTTTTTCGTCTTCAGTCAGCTCACCTTTAAGCAGTTTCTGCTCGATGATATAACTGGTCATCATCTTGGTCATCGAAGCGGGTGCGAGTTTTTCATTTTCATTCTTGGCTGCGAGTATTTGCCCCGTCTCGTAGTCCATTAATATATATGACTTATTATTTAATTCGGGTGGATTGGATAATACAGTTGCTGCATAGCTCAGGCTAGGTGAGATGAGGACTGCAGCAATGGCACATTTTCGGATCATTCTAGTTTATTCCAATATCTTATATGAGCGTAATAAGCTTAGCATTTTAGGATAAAGCCAAGCCGACATCTACGGGGGAAGTCGGCATATTGCAGACTTATTGTAAATAACTTATTTATATGCCTGATAATTTACAACATCTTGGCAAATATCCCGGTTAGCTTTCTCGCCAGCTTTTTTAGCATCTTCTTGTGCTTGCTTTAAAGCGGGTTTAAAACTACTTTGCTTGCTCAGTTTTTTCAATGCCGCCAAGGGTTGTTTTTCACCTGGCATATAGTCATGTAACAATTGTTCTAGACCAGCATCAAACTTTGCATCTTTATCTAAAAGCGTCGGACAGATGTCTGACAATACATAGATGGCTGCCAATTCTTCTGGGGTGACTTGTTGTTGGGTAACTTCAATATTTTCATTTTGACTTTGTGCTTTTTCAGAAGCAGCATAAGCCGGTGCAATGAGCGTAGAACCACAAAGGACTGCGAGTGAGAGAATTTTACTGAGTTTGGATTGGATTAATGTTTTAGACATCTTAATTACAAACCTGAATGAACGATATGCGTAGGGTAAACATTTCTAATCTGAATAAAATAGATGAAATGTATTGAACATGTAGGTTTTCACATGAATAGTCAGTAATGTCAATCACTTTGCAGCAAACTTAAATGATGATCGCGTGGGGCGTTTAATACATTTAAAGGTCAATTTTAAATCTAAGTTAGATGCAATGTTGGTGTACATCACGAGTTGCACAGCAGTGTCATACCGAGCAGTGATTAATCAGGAGGGGAAGTTGTGAATATTTTAGTGGCGAATGATGATGGCGTTTATGCGCCAGGTATACAAGCATTGGCGCAAGCCTTAAAGCCACTTGGGCGAGTGGTCATCGTCGCGCCAGAAGGTGAACGGAGTGGTTATTCCAGTGCTTTGACTTTGGATCGTCCTTTACGCCCGATGCAAGTGGCTGAAGACGTATGGGCGGTGAATGGGACTCCCGCGGATTGTGTGTATCTGTCGATGAATGGCCTGTTTGATTTCGAGTTTGACTTGGTGGTCAGCGGCATCAATAGTGGTGCAAACTTAGGCGATGATGTGCTGTATTCGGGCACCGTAGGGGCTGCATTTGAAGGGCGCTTGATGAAACATGCTGCGATTGCGGTGTCATTGGCGGGTGCCAATGTGCGTAGTTATGATCGCCCTGAAGATTATGCACAAGCTGCGCAATGGGTACATGATTTTATTGCACAGGGCATACCGACACTCCCAGAACGGCATATTTTCAATATCAATATCCCCGATGTCGAACACATAAAGGGCGTGCAACTGACCTATCAAGGTCGTCGTTTGCAATCTAAACCGATCAGTAGCCATGTCGATCCGCGTGGTCGCCAAGTGTATTGGATTGGTCTGGCGGGCGAGGCGGTGACTGAACCGAAAAAGAATCAGCAACAGTTGCAATCCGACTTTTTTGCAGTGGCTCATGGCTTTGTCAGTATCACACCGATACAAATGGACGCCACCAACTATGATGTGTTGCACGCTTTACAGCAAAAAATTGCAGACATGTAATTTAAGTTTGCCTATATACAAATATTTAAGCCCATTGGGCTAAATGTTATAAGTTTGTGAAAAAGCGGTGTAAAACGGGGAATTACACGGCTTTTTTGCTAATCTAAACGCAACTTTAAATTCAATTTAAGATGTAGAGAGGGAACCCCATGCTTTTGGCTCGAACGCAGCATGTTTTTGGACTGCCTAAGGTTTGGATAAATACGATTTTATTATCGACTACAGTGGCGGTATCACTGGCGATGACCGGATGTGCATCAAAGCCTCAAGTCACCAATAGCACCCGTTATGCAGCAGCACCAAATTATTATACGGTTCGTTCTGGCGATACTTTAAGTGGTATTGCAAATCGTTATGGCTTGGATTACATCAGTGTCGCAAAAATGAATAATATCCCTGAGCCGTATCGAATCTATGTCAATCAATCGATCCGACTCAAACAATCGGGCAGCAATGTCAATACAGCCAACTCGCGTCCCACCACTCAACCACTCAGTAGCGCAGAGCAAATTCAGCGTCAGACCGTAACCTTGCCAAACAATCAAACTGCAACTGCACCCGCCGTGGTCAAACCGACGGTTCCAGTCAATGTGCCACAGAGCTCAGGTTTACGCTGGAGCAAACCGAGCGCAGGCCCTGTGATTGGGCAGTTTAATTTGGCCAACAATGTCAAAGGCATCCGTTATGGAGGCAATCAAGGTGATCCAATCTATGCTGCGGCTGATGGGCAAGTGGTCTATGCTGCGAATGGTTTAAAAGAATATGGTAACTTGGTGCTGATCAAACATATCAATGGTTATATTACCGCCTATGCACACAACAGCAAAATACTGGTAAAAAGTGGCGATAACATCACTGCTGGTCGAAAAATTGCTGAAATGGGCGCTAGTGGAACAAATCGTGTGATGCTCGAATTTCAAGTACGTTTAGATGGCAAGCCAATCAATCCAGTAAATTTATTGCCAACTAATTAAATATACTTTATACAAAGTATAAAATTATTCGTATAATACCAATGGGTTGCTTCTATGAAAATGTGTGAAGCATTTCATGGTTTTAGGGGATAAATTATGTTAGATCAACTTCGAGCAATGGGTGTCTTTGCTTGTGTTGTTGAGAAGAGTTCATTCAGTGGCGCTGCACGTGAACTCGGTATCACCACAAGTGCTGTTAGTCAGCAAGTCCGTTCTTTAGAAAACGAAATGGAAGTCACGCTGTTACACCGTTCTACTCGGAGACTCAGTTTAACTGAGGTTGGGCAAGCTTTTTTTCACAGTTGTCAAGAAATGCTTGCAGCAGCAGAACGCGGAAAAATCCGGATTAATGAGTTGCGAGATGATTTAGTCGGTGATTTACGTATCTCAACCACGCCAGAATTGGGTGCTGCACATGTAGCCCCTGCGTTATCGCACTGGATGTCAGCACATCGTGGTTTGAAAGTTTTTTTTGAAGCTGATAATAAAAGTGTTGATTTGGTAGATGAAAAGATCGACATCGCTATTCGGATGTGTGCCAAGATCGAAGAGTCTAATCATGTTGCATCAATGGTTATGGCCAAAGTTGACCAAGTATTGGTTGCATCACCAAGTTATTTAAATCAAACCATGCCGATTTCTCGTCCGCAAGACTTGAGTAATCATGATTTGATTCCAATTAACAGTATGAAGGACTATCAACACTTGTCGTTCCAACATGGTGCGACCAAAGAAGCTGTAGTTTTAGAAATGAGCAACCGTATTGAAACCAACAACGTTTTTGTGGCCAAAGCTTTGTGCCAAAACGGTCATGGTATTGCTCGATTACATTATTTAGATGTGCAAAAAGATTTGGTCAGCGGTGCTTTGGTGGAAGTTTTACCAGAGTGGAAATTACCAGCTTTCTTATTAATCGCAGAAACACTAAAACGTGATTTACAACCAATGAAAATTCAACGTTGTTTAGAAGCATTAAAACAATATTTTAGTCAACTTCCCGGTGGACGCGTTTACCAAGAAGCGTCATAACATCCTTAACATATGGTTATGGTTGTCATACAAGTAAAGAAAAGCCGCTACTGCGGCTTTTTGTGTATCTAGAGGATGAAGCTGCTGATCTGGCCTTTAGTTGAGAAAGTTTTTGATCGCAGGAACCAAACGTTGCAGTAAATCATCTGCTTGCTCACGACTCATGTTTAGGGCCGGGAGTAAACGTACCACGTTGCCTGCAGTGACGTTGATTAAGAGTTGATGTTGATCACGCGCAATCGCCACTAACTCCGCACACTCTTTCGGTAGTTCAATACCGATCATCATGCCAAAGCCACGTACAATCACGTTTTGCTCAGCCAATTGTTCACGGAACGATTCGGCCAAATAGTTGCCAATCACTGCAGCATTCTCAACTGCATTTTCTTTTTCAATCAGATCCAGTACGGTATAGACGATACGTGAACCCAATGCAGTACCGCTATAGGTTGAACCATGGTTGCCCGCAGTTAAGATCCCAGTACCACGGGCTTGAGTCATCACTGCACCCACAGGGAAGCCATTGCCTAAGCCTTTGGCTGTGGTGAGTACATCGGGGATGATTTGGGTGTGTTGATAGGCAAAATATTGTCCAGTACGGCCGTTACCGGTTTGGATCTCGTCAAGCATCATTAACCATTGATGTTGATCGCAAATACGACGCACATCTTCTAAATAGCCAAAGCCATTTGCTGCGGTGTTGATACCGCCTTCACCTTGGATTGGTTCAAGTAGAATCGCCACGATATCTGGATGTAGCAGTGCTGCTTCTTCAATGGCTTGCACATCACCAAAGGGTACACGGATAAAACCTTCAACCAAGGGTGCAAAACCTTCTTGGACTTTCTTGTTGCCAGTCGCAGACAAGGTCGCAAGGGTGCGGCCATGGAATGAACCGTCTGCAACAATGATTTTAGGGCAGCGTAGGCCTTGTTGGTTGCCATATTTACGTGCAATTTTAATTGCACCTTCGTTGGCTTCAGCACCACTGTTTGAAAAGAAAATTTCATGCATGCCTGACACTGCAGCAAGTTTTTGTGCCGCTGCTGTTTGCCAAGGCACTTCATAGAGATTACTGGTGTGGATCAAGGCGGCAGCCTGTTCTGCAATAGCTTCAGCCAAAACTGGATGGGCATGACCGAGTCCGCACACAGCGATCCCTGTTAATGCATCTAAATACTCAACCCCAGCATCGCTATACAAATATGAACCTCGACCTCGGACAAAGCTGATCGGTTGACGGCCGAATACAGGCATCAAATGAGAGGGTTGATCAGGTTGAACTGGGGCGAGATGTAGATCGTTCATAGTGAGCTCTTATCTATGAGGTTTAAAGTGAAAGATTATATAAGCAAAAAAGCCAACAAATTTAAAGCCTAAACCGAAATATAAATAGTTTTATTGCTTTAAACATATTGTTTTAATCTGATTTGGGTATAATGCAGCTTAGAATAGTTGAGGACTTATCAATGACTGAACAAGCTCGTGACACTGAAGCATTAATTCGTGATCAAATTGCAAAACATGCGGTACTCCTGTACATGAAAGGTACACCACAGTTTCCACAATGCGGATTTTCTGCACGTGCAGTTGAAGCACTGAGCCAAATTGGTCGTCCTTTTGCTTATGTGAATATATTAGAGAACCAAGATATTCGCGCAATGTTGCCACAGATTGCAAATTGGCCGACTTTCCCACAGTTGTGGGTCAATGCTGAATTGATTGGTGGTAGCGACATCATCTTAGAAATGTTCCAAAATGGTGAACTTAAGCCATTAATCGAACAGCATAGCCCAGCTCCAGAAGCTTAAAGCTGTCTGCCAGTCACTTGCGGTGATTGGCTGCTGATCCCAAAAACGAGTCGCGCTTGCGACTCGTTTTTTTTGCTTTAGGCATCTCGTCCTAGTGTAGTTTTTATTTATAGTGCTGCGCTAAAAAGTGATTTTCATTGAGAATGTGTTGATTAAAGCAGCAATTAAATCTGAATTGAGTGATTTTTCTCGATCTATATACAAAAACCTCTAAATATCATTTTGCGCTTGTGCTTTTATAAACATCTCAATTTATTTTTCATACTAGGATAAGATCAATGTTTCTGCCCTTTGATGCAGCCCCTTTTCCAGAGTTACAGGATATTCAAACCGCTGCAGATCGTATCAAAGGTATGCTGGTCGAAAGTCCATGTGTTAAGTCTGAAACCATTTCTAAAAAACTCGGGGGCCAAATCTGGCTCAAGTTTGAAAATCTACAATTTACTGCATCCTTCAAAGAACGTGGTGCCTTGAATAAATTACTCTGCCTGACAGAACAAGAAAAGCAAGCTGGGGTCATCGCAGCCTCTGCAGGCAATCATGCCCAAGGTGTGGCCTATCATGCGCAGCGTAATGGGATTGCAGCGACGATCGTCATGCCACAAAGCACGCCCAATATCAAAGTGCAACGGGTACGTGAGTATGGCGCACGGGTGATCTTGCATGGGCAAAGCTATGATCAGGCTGCGCAGAAAATGTTTGAACTCTCTGCTGAAGAGGGCTTAAGTATTATTCATCCCTTTGATGATCGAGATGTGATTGCAGGTCAAGGGACGATTGCCATAGAGATGCTGGCGCGTGTTCCGGATTTGGATATCTTGGTGGTGCCGATTGGCGGCGGCGGCATGATCTCAGGGATGGCCATTGCAGCAAAGGCCATTCGACCTGAGATCCGAGTGATTGGGGTGCAGTCCGCGGTCTATCCCAATATGGCCAAGTTGGTGTTTGGCGATCAATCGATTGCTTCCTTGGGGTCTACTGTAGCAGAAGGGATCGCAGTCGCTGATCCGGGTCAATTGACACGGCAGATCGTGGCCAAATATGTCGATGAGATTGTGGTGGTCAATGAAGACATGATCGAAGAGTCCATCGCGCTGTTACTCAATGTCGAAAAAACCGTCTGTGAAGGGGCGGGTGCTGCGGGTATTGCTGCGATCATGAGCAAACCTGAACTGTTTTTAGGCCATAAAGTCGGTGTGGTGTTGTCGGGCGGGAATATTGATACCCGTGTGATGATCTCAGTATTGCAACGACACCTGACCCGCAGTGGGCGTTTGGTTCGGATTCGTGTCGATCTGTCTGATCATCCTGGTGCCTTGGCACGTCTGACTGCGATTATTGCGGAACAAGGTGGCAATATCTATGAACTACGCCATGAACGCTTTGCGGCCACCAGTCGCGCCAAGAACAGCGCCGTGAGTATTGATATCGAATTAAAAACGGCGACCGATCTGGGGCCGTTAATGCAAGCGATGCAGTTAGAAGACTATATCGTGCGTAAAGAAGAGATTTAGTGGATCTGCATCTCTCCAAGCTATCTCAACTCACCCAACTCTACAGACTATGGGAATAGGCTGATCTAGCGAAAAGCCAATCTTGTTAAATAAAAGGGTCTAGGCCAAATGACTTTGACCTAGACCCTGATGTATGTTGAATGCATGCAGCTGATTTCACGCATGCTATTAATTTCATGCTAGCGCAGTTTTTGCAGCGCTGAACTACTCGCTGGCTGTTTTTGCGGTCTGTTCCACTTCAGTTTCGACCTCAGTTTTAGCCTCTACTTTTTTGCTTGGCTCTTTTTTCTTTTTCTTCTTCTTTTTCTTCGGCTTTTCTTGCAAGTGAGTACCATCTTCAATGGCTTGCCAATACTCAAGTTGTGCCATAACCGCAGCGTAAATCGAGTGTTTGCTATAGCGACCTTTTTTATCTAAGGTGCCAACAGGACGCGCCATTAAAATTTCAAGGGCTTCATCAATGGTATTAATGGCATGGATATGGAACTGAGCTTCAGCCACAGCATCGATGACATCTTGGCGTAGCATCAGATGTTGCATGTTCTGCCTTGGAATGATCACCCCTTGTTTGCCAGTGAGACCTTGCATTTTGCATGCATCAAAGAAGCCTTCGATCTTGGCATTGACCCCGCCAATCGGTTGCACTTGGCCCAATTGGTTCATTGAGCCAGTAATGGCCCAAGATTGATCAATCGGCAATTGGCTGATCGCAGAGATCAAGGCAGATAACTCCGCTACAGTCGCGCTGTCGCCATCAACCTGACCATAACTTTGTTCAAAGGCGAGGGCAGCAGAGAAATGCAAGATTTGCTCACGACCAAAATGCGCTTTGAGGAAGCTCGACATCAACAACACGCCTTTGGCATGTAGGGAACCGCCAAGTTCGACACTGCGCTCGATATCCAAGATATCACCGCCACCTTGATAGACCGAAGCAGTCAGGCGTGAAGGGAGTCCAAATTCAACATCTGCATAATGGATCACCGACAAGGCATTGATCTGGCCCAAACGATGACCACGAGTTTCAATCAACTGGGTGCCACGGAACAGGTCTTGCCAATACAGCTCTCTCAAATAGCCTAAGCGATATTGGCGATGTTTGAGTGCGGTGTTGATGTGCTCAGCCGAGACCATTTTTTCTTCGGTCTGTGCCGCATGATGATGCGATTCACGGATCAGATCACCCAAGGTCAGGGCATGCAAGGAAAGCGAGCTTTGATCCTCAGCTTGACGGCTAGAGTCGGTCAACAAGGCTGCCAAAGCGGTGCGATCAAAAGGCAATAATTTGTCTTGTTGTACATAATCCGCGATCAACTGCATATAGGCTTGTTCGTTGTCGTGGTTACGTTGTAGCGTGTCGGTGAAATCAGCACGGATCTTAAAGACACTACCGAGTTCTGGCTCAAGCTCTAAAATTTCATAATAAATTTCAGGTTCTGCCAATAACACCACTTTGAGTTTCAGTGGAATAGAGGCCGGCTCAATCGAAATGCTACCGGTCAGGGTCAACATGTGCTCTAGCGAAGAAAGTTTGAGTTGCCCTGATTTCAGCGCACGTTTTAGCCCTTGCCATGCATAGGGTTGCTCTAGCAATTGTTCAGCTTCGAGGATCAGGAAACCGCCATTGGCTTGATGCAATGAACCCGGACGAATTAAGGTGAAATCTGTGGTAATCGTACCATTATGGGTCAGTTGTTCCACATGGCCCAATAGATTGTAATGGGTAGGGAAGTCCTCAAAGATCACCGGCGCACCGGTATTGGCACGGTTGCTGACCACCACGTTGGCTTGGTAGCGTGACGGCACACGGTTAAACAGGCTAGGCGAAAACTCGTCTTCTTCCTGCTCTAGGATCATCTCGACGTTTTCAATAATATCGGCGGCATAATGCTTTAAGTACAGCTCTAAGCCTTTGACCCCCTCATGCTTATGCAGGATCTGCTGCATACGCGGAATGACCACTTGCTTGGCAATATCGCGATTGAGCTCAGAGACTTGATCACGGGCATCATCTTCTAAAGTACCCAACTGAGAGCCCAAGCGCTCTAATTTTTTATCCATATAACGGATTTTAGACGCGATATCCGCACGTTCTTTGCTGCTCAGCGCATTCATTTCTTCTTGGGTCATCTCAAGGATCTTTTGATCCTTGATCTGGGTCGGGACAAAACAATGCTCATCATCGCGATTGATCAATTTTAGATCGAGTTCTTCGCCTTCTTTGGTGAGTTCGACCAAAGCCAATTGCTGTTCATTGCCAGTGACTTGACGAATACTTTCAATACGATTGTGATAAGTCTCGGCACTGAAGCGACGTTCTAATTGTTTTAAAATGGTTTGCCATGCTTGATGCAGTTGGGTTTGAAATTTACTTCCCATACCCGCTGGAAAATTAAGCACTAAAGGTTGGCGAGCATTTTTAAAATTATTCAGATAAACCCAGTCATCCGGTGTAGGCATCGTCTTGGCGTGTTGTTGTAACAAACGCTTGATCATGGTGCGTTTGCCCAGACCTGCGGTACCGACTGCAAAGATGTTATAGCCTGAATAGGGCAAGGCGATGCCCGCCTCAACAGATGCTTTGGCGCGGTCTTGGCCTAAAAAATTATTCAGCGGTTTTATACGTCGGGTCGAAGTTGGAATACTTTGAGTATTGGGAATATGGGTCAGTTGTTCTGGTTTAAGTGCCGTTTGAACAAGTGTGGTTTTAATTTGTTCCTGTTCAAATACGGATGGCAATAGGGATTCACTGATAGCTAATGGCGTTATAGTTGTATAAGCGAGAACATTTGAGTTTACTTGATCGTGTTTTTGGGCCACTGGTGAAATCCAAAACTGAGTTGCGGTTGAAAAGTTAAAGGTATACAGGTTTACTGAAAAAATTCAAGCACACTGGGAGGAATTCTTTGTATTTCTCCGCCTTTCCGCACAATGAGTGCATAAAAATATTGAATCTGTTCGCATTAAAAGGTTGAATAGCACTATTTAATTTTGTAGAAAACAATAACGCGATGACTACGCAAACCAAAGGCTTTATCTCAGGCCTCAAGGCTTTTCTCGATCGACGTGCTTTGATCATGCTGGCGCTGGGATTTTCATCGGGGATCCCGATTTTTCTGATCTTTGCAACACTCTCTTTTTGGTTGAGTGAAGCAGGGGTACAGCGTAGTACCATCACCATGTTTTCATGGGCGGGTTTGGCCTATGCCTTTAAGTTTATTTGGGCACCGCTGATCGATAAGCTGCCATTACCCTTTCTAACTCGTCAAATGGGACAACGCCGCAGTTGGCTGTTGGTCTCGCAAATCTTGGTGATTACTGCGATTTGTGCAATGTCCTTTATCGATCCACGTCCGGGATTATTCAGCTATGGTTCTATACCTAACCTGACTTTAATGGCTATGTCAGCGGTATTTCTGGGTTTCTCATCGGCAACGCAAGATATTATCGTCGATGCATACCGTATCGAATTGAGCCAAGATCCCAATTTACAGACCGTATTAGCATCAACCTATAATGCCGGTTATCGCATCGCCACTATTATTACCCAATTGGGTGGATTGTTATTTGCTGCCTCTTTAGGGACTGCAGCGGGTAACTATATCTATGAAGCATGGCAAAGCACCTATTTGTTGATGGCGGCTTTAATGCTGATCGGTGTGGTCACCACACTACTGATCCATGAACCGAAAATTCAACGCAATACGAGCGATTATCGAACCGCAGACTATTTGCAGTTGTTTGGGGTATTCGTGATATCTACCGTGATTTTTGGCTCAAGTTTTTATTTTCTGGGCGATCTAATTGCGTTACTCAAGGTGCAGGACTCACTCCTCAGTTTTCTATTATTGGTTTTGCGTTTTATCGTCAGTGTACTCTGTGCCGTACTGGTGGTGATGGGCTTGATCAAGACTGGTCTGGTCAAGCAAAAGGTTGTGGTCGACACGTGGATTGCGCCATTACTGGACTTCTTTAAGCGCTATGGCGTCAAGGTGGCTTTGGCCATCCTGTTGTTAATCGGCTTTTATCGCATCTCCGATGTGGTGGCTGGCGTGATGGCCAACTTGTTTTATCTGGATCTCAACTTTGATAAAGAAGAAATCGCATGGTTTAACAAACTCTTTGCTGTGATCTTTGTGATCCTCGGTGGTCTGATCGGCGGGATCTTGGCACAAAAATATAATGTGCTGAAGTTGATGTTGGTGGGTGCAGTTTTGGCCAGTAGTACCAATTTGATCTTTGTGGGATTGGTGAAGTCAGGTCCAAAGATCAATGATGTTAGCGTGGTGGTTGGTGATAAAACCCATGTGGTTCAGCCTGATGAAGTGGGGAACTGGAATTTAAATCTACCGAAAAAAGAGCTACAAGCGCTGACCGTCGCGCAATCAGCCCTTACCAGCAATAGCAGTAATAGCAGTAATAGCAATAATAGTGGTCATGGCAGTGCTTTACAGCAGATTGTGGTGTCGGCACAGCCCGAAGGTCAGGCACAAGCACTGAGTGTCGCCGTGGCATTTGATAGTTATAAAAAATCTGATCAAGCCCAAGTCTTTGTACAGGCCATTGGCGGTGATGATCGCTTATATAAAAATCAATTGCTGAAAGATGTCATCGTGCGCGGTAGCATCGTCAATCTCCCTCAAGATGCAACTTTACAAGCGATCGAAGTCCGCTTAGGCAAGGACAAAGCACTGACTGCGAAAGTAGATAAGCAAGAATGGAGTTTGGTGATTCCGGGGGCGCAACTTGCCAAACAACAGCGCTTGGATGTGTCGGCAAGCTATCAACTACAGCAGCAAAAGCATGTGTTAAATCAGCAGCATGCTTATCAGGTATTTAAAGATCAGAACCAACCAGCTTTTAGACTTGCTGTCGCTGATATCGCAGCAGTTGATCTACAACACGCGGATGATGTGGTACTCAAAGGTAAAGTGGTTGTGCCTTATAGTAAGGTCTGGTTGGTGATGGGGATTATCTTTGATAACTTGGCATCAGGGTTGGCCGGTGCGGTATTTATTGCCTTCTTATCCAGCCTGACCAGTATCTCATTCACTGCCATGCAGTATGCGATCTTCAGTTCGTTGATGTTACTATTCCCTAAAATGATCGCGGGATATTCGGGTACAATTGTGACCAGTTTTGGCTATTCAACCTTCTTCTTTTCGACCTTCTTGATGGGGATTCCAATCTTCTTCTTGGTGATCTGGGTTGGACGATTGTTGGCGAATCGACCTGAACTGAAATAATCAACGTTGAATGAACCGACTTCATTTATATTCTTGATAAACTTAAGGAGAACGCAATGCGCATGCTACATACCATGTTGCGAGTAGGCAACTTAGAACAATCCTTGAAGTTCTACACTGAAGTCCTTGGTATGACTTTGTTGCGTCAAAATGAGTTCCCAGAAGGGCGTTTTACCTTGGCCTTTGTGGGCTACGGTGAAGAAAAAGACCATACCGTGTTGGAGTTGACCCATAACTGGGATACGACTGACTATGAACTCGGTACGGCTTATGGACACATTGCCATCGGGGTTGCTGATGCGTATGCCGCTTGTGAGCTCATCAAAGCGCGTGGCGGAAACGTGGTTCGTGAAGCGGGTCCAATGAAGGGCGGTCGCTCAGTCATCGCCTTTGTTGAAGATCCAGATGGCTATAAAGTGGAATTAATCCAGCAGGATCAATTTGCACGTAGTAACTAGACCTCACCGAACCTCTCCTGAAAGGAGAGGCGTTTTACCTCACCCATCCTCTCCTGAAAGGAGAGGGACTGTAGGAGGGGGGATTTTTAAACAAAATAGTGAACATTTTGTTTGAAAAATAGCTTTATTTATCAAGCTCAGTAAGATGAACCTTTAATGATCGATCATACTGGTCGAAGCTAAAGGGGCTTACTGGGCTTTTTTATGCCGTGACGATGGACGATAGGCCAGAATACAGGATGTAATTATGTTGAAATTATTAGCGCTGGATCGATTCACAATTTCACTTTTTGTGATGGTGCTATTGGCGAGTTTTCTGCCTGTGCACGGTCAAGCGGCACAGGTCTTTTCCTTGGGTACCAATGTTGCGATTGCGGTTTTGTTCTTTTTGCATGGGGCGAAATTATCACGCCAAGCCATCGTGGAAGGAATCTTGCATTGGAAACTGCATAGCTTGGTATTTGCGATTACCTTTGCCATCTTCCCGATCTTGGGCCTACTCGCCAAACCTTTGGTTGAGCCTGTGCTTGGGCAGCAGTTGTACTGGGGCTTTTTGTTTATGTGCTTCTTGCCATCGACAGTGCAGTCATCCATTGCCTTTACCTCGGTGGCACGCGGTAACGTTGCTGCAGCAGTCTGTAGCGCGTCCTTTTCAAACTTGGTCGGGATGTTTATCACCCCAGTCATGGTGAGCTTATTTATCTTTGGTCAATCTAAGCATGACTATGATCCAACCGCATCGATTATCGAGATTGGCTTGCTGTTATTGCTACCGTTTATTGCAGGGCAGTTGCTAAGACCTTATGTATTCCCATGGATGAAAAAGGCACCCAGTATCGTCAAAAACTTTGATCAGGGCACCATTTTAATGGTGGTTTATGGCGCATTTAGTGGAGCTGTGGTGGCTGGACTTTGGAGCCAAGTCAGTTGGCAGACCTTGCTCTATCTAACTTTGATCTGTTCGGTGTTATTGACTGCGATCATGCTGTTGTCCCTGTATTTACCTAAATGGTTGGGGCTGAATCGTGCTGATCAAATCACGGTATTTTTCTGTGGCTCAAAGAAGACCTTGGCCAGTGGTGTACCGATGGCGCAAATCTTATTTGCAGGTCAACCCTTGGGAATGATCGTGTTGCCGATCATGATTTTTCATCAAATCCAATTGATGGTCTGCGGTATCATTGCCAACTATTGGTCAAAACAACAGGATGAGCAAATTAATCCAAATACATCCATGGACTAACTCGCATTTTGTGGCTGATTCACGTATAATCGCGCTCACTTGTTGTGCTTAGCCCTGATCAATAGATCTCGGTGAGCCAAAAGAAATGGTCTGTTGTGGTGTTGATCTGCTATTTTCAACTTGTTTTTCAAAAACTTGTTTAAGATGGCTTTTCCTTAAACTTGATACTCAAGTCTGAGAGTGATCAATTGCGATGACAGCTAAACCTTTCTGCCTTATTGGAGTAATCGAGCATGCGCGCCGGTATTCACCCAAAATATACAACTTTAGTTGCAACTTGTTCTTGTGGTAACGTAATTGAAACTCGTTCTGCAAGCGGTAAAGACACGATTTACCTTGACGTATGTTCAGCTTGCCACCCGTTCTATACTGGTAAACAGAAGAATGTTGACACTGGCGGTCGTATCGACAAGTTCAAACAACGTTTTGCTGGTATGTCACGTTCTATCAAACGCGACTAATCAACAAAATAAAGAAAACGGGCATTGGCCCGTTTTTTTATGCCTGTGTTTTAGGCTCGGTTGGATCAGTGTGCGATTTCAGATCTGACTGGAGTAGATCGAGTAGATGTTGCTGTTGATGCGCATGCCTTGCCTTGAATTCAAACTGTATGAAACTTTGAGTGATCAATAGAATATTTTTTAGATCGAGTGCAATACTCAATGTGGCAATTTTAAGTAGCCATTGGGCATTTTCATTAAATGCTTCACCATTGGGGATCACCACAGAGATTCTGGGTCTTAAAGACTGACTTTGATAGAGCACCATGCCATTGAGTCCATCAATGCGACTCGGGACAGTAACATCTTGCTGGGTGAGTTCGAGGCGGCAGGGGATCATCTGGTCAGCCAAAACCTCTAAGCCAATGGCATAGGTTTTGGCTACGGATTGCTTCATCCAACGAATAACACCCGCTTTCCAAGCTTGATCTTCATGTTCTCTCAGGATGATGAATTCACCGGTGTTGAGTAGTTTAGGTTGTTCTTGGGTCCAATGAACACGGTAGCCATGTAGACTGATATCAAGTACTTGGGTGGTATAAATCTGCAATGCCTCTCGATCAAGTTCTGATGAAAATAAGGTCATGCTTTGTTCGGCTGTGTTACTGGACACAGCTTCGCTACCGTTGCTGGCCTGAGGGTCAAAGGGCGCATCATGAGTCAGATTAAAATGTGCAGCTTTAACGCTAAAGCAAAGTTGTAATTGAGCAGAATAGGCATAACGCTGATAACGTCGCTCAGCATGATTGGTGCCGAGTACATTTTGGATATGAAACTGTAAAGCTGGGGTGAGATATTCACGCTCCGTCTCTGACATAAACTTCGCATCATGCTGAATCGTAGTATTGATATGTTCAAGCAAGCTCTGTGTAGCCAAAAACAGATCGGGATGAAAAAAAGCTTGATGCTGTTTTTGATTGTAGATCGGCGGTAGGTCTTGATGCGTATCGATGATATAGCGCGACATTGGCATTTCTATATGTGAGACATCAACCAAACTGACCCATTCTGCACTGCATTGCAACAGGGCTTCAATCTCTTCGGCGCGGATTTGGTAGGTGTTAAATATATCCAGCAATAACACTTGTACATAGGCGTGTTGAATGTGTTTGAGTGGATAATGGCTGCCTTGAAGTTGGTTGATGTTGATTAAGTGTTCTTCATTCTTGCAGGCCAAACGATACAATTGATGGGTGCTTTGCCATTGATCTACAAAGCTATTGCTATACTGTTTTTGCTGTTGGACTTGCAGTTGCGCCAATTGCTGTAAAGCATAGTAACTCGCTAATATACGTGCTGTTTTTAAATTATTTTTCAACCCGAAATTAAGCATTGAACGTTTCAGTTGTAGCAATTGATGATGACTACGATAAGCGATATCAATATAAATGTGAGTGAAATACAGTCGGATGCGGGTATTGAGTTCGATAAGGTGATTTTGCCGATCTGAGTAGTGAGCTGTCTGCTGTACAAAGTGTTTTTCCAGTGCAAGCAGGACATGTTCAACAAGTGGATGGATCACTTGAATCAGATCAAATCTTAAAGTTTCAGCACAGTCCAGTTCAGAGAGTTCTGACAAAGCACGCAACACTGCTTCTGCGGTATCGCCCAACTGCAGCATCGCCAAGCTCCCCGTCCAGATATTGAGGGCTTTGACACTGGCCTCACTAAAGCTTAATCGTGGACGATACAAGGTTGTAGTGGCCTGAAATGAATCTGATAGTTCTTTATGATGCATAAGAATAGATGCTCTTGCACTCAAAAACAAAGCTTCAATCTGAGGTTGGGGTCGTTAGCAATAGGGATTTAAACAGATGCTCGACAGCGTGATACTCCACCAGATCTTAAAATGTTTGGGTTCCATAAAGTGGGGTTTTATTGGCTTCCCCCGCTATTTCCCTGACCAATTTAGGCACCAAATATCCCGGTAAACTGGCCAAGAGTTCTTGGTAGATCAAATCTATCTTATCTGAAGACAAATCAAAATGCTGCGCGCCTTTAACTTTATCCAACACATGTAAGTAGTAGGGCATAACTTGGGCTTGGAATAGACGTTGGCTGAGTTGAACCAAGCAACTGGCAGAATCATTTACGCCTTTTAAGATGACCGCTTGATTAAACAACCAAATTTGTTGTGCAGCAATGCGTTTTAACTGAGCGCAAGTGAAATCATCCAATTCTTGGGCGTGATTACAATGCACCACCATGACCACGCTATAACGGCGCTGGCTCAGAATCTGTAGCAATTCATCATCGATGCGCTGTGGCATGACGATTGGCACACGGCTGTGAATCCGCAAAGTGGTGATTTGTGGCATGCTTTCTAAGCGATCCAACCACAGGGCCAATTTACGATTTGACAAACTTAGTGGATCACCACCACTAAGAATCACTTCGTTGATTTCTGGATGATCAATTAAGTACTGTTGCATATCCGGCCAATCTTGATCTTTGGGCAGATTGGCTTGATAGGGGAAATGGCGACGGAAACAGTAGCGGCAATGTACCGCACAGGCGCCAGTCAAGGTCAGTAAAAAACGTGATTTATATTTGTGTAATACACCCGGCAGTTGATTGGCTGCTTCTTCACCTAAAGGATCAGTCACATAGTTGGCATCAGATTCGAGTTCGAGATGATGGGGCAGCACTTGAAGCAGTAGCGGATCTAGTGGATCGGCTGGTTTCATTTTATTGACGAAGGCACGAGGCACACGTAATTTAAATTGCGCACTGGCTAAAATCGCACCTGATAACAATTGCTCAGGGGCCAATTGTAAGATTTCCAGCAGTTCTGCAGGATCGGTAATCAGGTCACTGAGTTGAGATTGCCAGTTTTGCTCTTGAAATAAATAGTTTATCATGCCGCATGTAAACACAAAGGATTGGTTGAGGATTATAGACAATTCGGCAATCAATTGCTTTAACGTCGATGATGACCTGAACTTAATGCTGAAATCTTGTTCGCTGCTCAGATTGGCGCTGTACTTTGTCTTATGGGATGTAGCATCGCAGAAACACGGTATCGTGCTGTTCGGCACCAAGATTTGTATACTGATACGCTAAATATCAGGCTTCGAGCGTGCATAGCCATAGGCAATAATCATTTTGACATTGCTTCATGATGTGTTGCTCATTTAGAATACGACATATCGAGATATCAGTCGTGTACTGATCTAGCGCTTGCTGTCGCTTCCGAATTGGTACCGTCGAGCAATCCGTTATATTCATTGAATTAAGTTTTAAGATTTTGGAGTGTGCCATTCATGGCCTATTATTCTACAAATGACTTTAAGCAAGGCTTAAAGATCATGCTTGATGGCAACCCATGTTCAATCATGGAAAACGAATACGTAAAACCGGGTAAAGGCCAAGCATTTAACCGTGTCAAATTACGTAACCTTAGAAGCGGTAAAGTTCTCGAAAAAACCTTTAAATCAGGTGAGTCTTTAGAAGGCGCGGATATCGTTGAAGTAGAAATGAACTACTTGTATAACGATGGTGAACTTTGGAACTTTATGGATCCAGTTTCATTTGAGCAAATCGCTGCTGATAAAAATGCAATGGGCGATGCTGCAAAATGGTTGAAAGACGATTCAAACGAATTGTGTACCATTATGTTGTTTAATGGCGTGCCATTAAACGTCAACGCACCGAACTTTGTAGTATTGAAAGTCGTC
Source organism: Acinetobacter calcoaceticus (assembly GCF_004345325.1). Lineage (GTDB taxonomy): Bacteria > Pseudomonadota > Gammaproteobacteria > Pseudomonadales > Moraxellaceae > Acinetobacter > Acinetobacter calcoaceticus_D. Next base: position 4,574 of record NZ_SLVJ01000007.1, on the reverse strand, counting down.
GAAACTGATCCAGGTGTACGTGGCGATACTTCAGGTGGTGGTGGTAAACCCGCTAAACTTGAAACTGGTGCTGTGGTACGTGTACCGTTATTCGTGCAACAAGAAGAAAGCGTTCGTGTAGATACACGTACTGGTGACTATTTAGAACGTGCATAACGTTAAATAAATAGATTATGATCAAGGGGATGATGAAAATCATCCCCTTTTTTATGTTAAATATATAACTTTAAATAAGGGGTTAGAGATTGAATTCTTAGCTGAGTGTAATCAGTTGTCTGGATGTAAAGGATCATTAACTACGACAGTTGTGTCGAATAACAATATTGAGCCAGTCATGGTGCTTGAATAATCATGAGAAACAATCGAGGTGTAAATGGAAATTAGTCAAAAAAAACCATCCACATTGTCAAAATTTATATGGGCTATCGTCGCACTGATTGGTGCAGTATCGTTTGGGATACTGGCGGTGAGCCGAGGTGAACATGTCAATGCTGTGTGGTTGGTACTCGCTGCAATCTGTGTTTATAGTATTGCGTATCGTTTTTATAGTTTATTTATCGCCACCAAAGTTTTTGAGCTCAATCCAAGGCGCTTAACCCCAGCCCATCGCTTGGCGGATGGTTTGGATTATGTGCCGACCAATAAATCGGTTTTGTTTGGACATCATTTTGCCGCAATTGCGGGTGCTGGACCCTTGGTTGGTCCGATCTTGGCTGCACAAATGGGCTATCTGCCCGGTACCATCTGGCTTTTGGTCGGGGTGGTTTTGGCCGGAGCAGTACAAGACTTTTTAGTGCTGTTTATCTCGACCCGCCGTGATGGCCGCTCGCTCGGGGAAATGGCCAAACAAGAATTAGGCACCTTTCCTGGGATCGTAGTGATGCTGGGTGCGCTGGGTGTGATGGTGATTATCCTTGCTGTGTTGGCTTTGGTGGTGGTGAAAGCCCTGACCAATAGTCCATGGGGGGTATTTAGTATCGCGGCGACCATTCCGATTGCGATCTTTATGGGCGTATATATGCGCTATATCCGACCAGGGAAAATTGCAGAAGTATCTATCATCGGCTTTGTATTGATGATGGCAGCAATTATCTATGGTGGTGATGTCGCTCAACATGCGTATTGGGGACCATTCTTTACTTTAACCGGTACACAACTGACGTGGTGCTTGGTCATCTATGGCTTTATTGCTTCAGTATTGCCCGTTTGGTTGTTGTTGGCACCGCGTGATTATTTATCGACGTTCCTAAAAATTGGGGTCATAGCAGGCTTGGCGATCGGGATCGTCGTGGCATTACCGATGTTGAAAATGCCAGCAGTCACTCCCTTTATTGATGGCAGTGGCCCGGTATTTTCCGGTTCAATGTTCCCATTCTTATTTATTACCATTGCCTGTGGTGCGATTTCGGGTTTCCATGCGCTGGTGTCTTCAGGAACCACGCCTAAATTGGTTGATAACGAATCGCATATCCGTGTTATCGGTTATGGCGGCATGTTGATGGAGTCCTTTGTTGCCATCATGGCAATGATCTGTGCCACTGTGCTTGAACCAGGGATTTACTTTGCGATTAACTCGCCTGCAGCAGTCATCGGCACCACCGTTGAATCAGCTGCAGAAGCGGTACGCGGTCTGGGCTTTGTGATCACCCCTGAAATGCTTACTGTACTGGCGCAAGAAGTGGGTGAGAACTCGATCTTGTCACGTACCGGTGGTGCACCAACCTTTGCCATTGGTATGGCACACATTATCAGTGAGATCTTTAATAATCGCTCGATGATGGCGTTTTGGTACCATTTTGCGATTTTATTTGAAGCCTTATTTATCTTAACTGCAGTCGATGCCGGAACCCGTGCTTGTCGTTTTATGGTGCAAGATACGGTGGGTATTGTGATTCCTGCGGTGAAATCTTCAAGTTCATTTATTGGCAATATGCTCGGAACCCTGGTTGCTGTATCGGCATGGGGTTATTTTGTTTATCAAGGGGTGGTCGATCCACTCGGCGGTATCAATAGTTTGTGGCCGCTATTCGGGATCGGAAACCAAATCTTGGCAGCCATGGCCTTGATCTTAGGTACAGTGATTCTGTTTAAGATGAAGAAAGAGAAATATGTTTGGGTCACCATTTTACCGACCATCTTCTTATTCATTACAGCGATGACTGCTGGCTGGCAGAAAATCTTCCACGCCAATCCAAAGATTGGTTTCTTGGCCCAAGCCAACCGTTTTTCTGATGCGATTGCGCGCGGTGAAATATTAAAACCTGCCAAGAGTATTGCTGAGATGCAGAGCATTGTGCTTTCCAATCAGATCAATGCTGTGTTGTGTGGTTTCTTTATGATCGTTGCCATCGTGATGATCTTTGCTTCAATCGGAATTATTCGCCGTGCCTTGGCCAGTCCTACTCCGACGGTCAAAGAAGCTGAAGCGATCTATGTAGATGCAACGGATGCAACGCTGCAAAGCGAGACCAAAGGAGTTTAAGGCATGAAACTTAAATTTGCCCACAAGGGTAAAACCATGTTTTTCAACATCATTAAGATGACGATCGTGGCTCAGAAGGGGATTATTTTTTCTCCGAAGAATTGGTCACGCATTGCCACCTTATGGCAGCGTTTACAACAGAGTTTTCGCTTGATGGTTGGTGTGCCGGATTATGAAACCTATGTGGCGCATATGCAGAAACATCATCCTGATTTAGAGCCGATGGATGTAAAGACGTTTTACCGCTACTGTGTGGATTCACGTTATCCAAGTGCTGGCGGCGGCATGAAAAAATGCCCGTGCTAGGCGTAGAAAACGACCAAAACCTGTGAAGTAAACGGCTGATTGATCAGCCGTTTTTTATTATTAATTTCAAGAAGTCGTCACTTGGTTGTATCACAAAGGCAAACTGACGAAGGAGCATTATGATGTTGCACTTGTCGTCAGTTCTGAGTTGATTGCATCTTGAATCAGATTATATAAAGCACATTTAATGACTTAAACCAGCGTACATCAGATTCATCGTGTCATAAGCCGCTGAGAAGCCATATAGGGAAAGCGTTTCCTCATAGGTGCCAGCATATTCAGTAAACCGGGTATAGGCATAAGTGCCGACTTTCATTTGATTGACGATTTTTAATGCGGTATTACCTGAAAAAATCAGCTTGGTTTGCGCTACAGGGTTTTCATCAATTTTTAAAAATTGGTATTCATTGTCTTTTAAATTATCAAAATCTTGACTAACTGTTAATAAGAAGCCTAGGTCTGAACCTTTGATTAACATAAGTTTAGACTTCTCAATTGCACAAATTATCTCATCTGTGGTGTGGTCAATATCACAATTAAGCCGCCAAGCAGATTCACGCATGTTTTTTGCATCTAGATCATAAAATGTTGCGTGATTCTGATCTGTATATCGAATCATGACAATATTATTATTAAACTTATGTCGTTCGTAATATTCTTTTTGATTGGGATCGTAATAAATGGTTGAGGAGCTATACAGTGGCTTTAATCCATAACGATTATAGTCATTGGGATGTATTTTAATATCATCAAGTTTGTCATTATTATTGGATGACTGAGTTGAAGCAGCTCTTACTCTAACGCTATAAGTATTGTTGCCTGAAGGCGGTGTATAGGTGCTTTGTGACAGTGTCTTAGTCAATTGCGCCAATCGTTCATCTGAATCTCGATTTGGTGAATCGAGTTGCACTAAATCAGCATAACTCGGCATTATGCAAAAAGTAGTCGATGCAAGTACTAGACTTAACTTATATTTTGACATTGATCAAAAAACACCCCATAAAGTTGCGGGGTATTCTAACAAATATAAATCCTAATGGTTGAAAAATATAAGAAATAATTAATATGCTATTTGAGTTTTTAGCCTTTGTCCTGCCCCCGTTCTGACTAAACAAAAAGCAGTTTAAAGCAAATATCAACCGGTTTGGCATTGCATTGCACAATGGATGCAAAGAGAAAATCCATCTTGGTCGTGTCTTACTGGTCTAAGTCCGAAGAACATGAACATAAAAAAAATGACATTATCAGGTTTTAAGCTATTTCCCCAGATTGTTGTATAACAAATTCATCGAGTCATAAGCCGCGGAGAAGCCATTTAAATCTATTGTTTCTTCATGTGTACCGGACGGTGCGGAAAAGCGCGTATTGACAATAGTCCCTAATTTCATTTGATTCACTATATCCAATGCGGATTGGTCTTTAAAAATTGAGTTGGTGTTAAAGGTCTGGTTGTTATCAATCCGGATATGTTGATCTTCATCCTGCCACAGTCTTTCTACCGATTGACTGACATTGATTGCCAAGTCAATTTCCGCAGTCTTTATTAGGAAGAAACCTTGTTTTTGTAGGCTACATTGTTTTTTATTGGTTTGATGCTCTTGAGTGCAATAAATTGTCCAAATTGAATGTTTATTAATTTTATTATTAGGATTAAAAATAAATATTGAGTCTTGATTGAAATTGCGAAACATTAAGTCAGCTCTAAAAAGTAAACATGTATTTATCTCCAAATTCTGTTGATACTTGACCAACCCAGTTTTGTATTTGATCTGCTGCCATGACTTTA
>NZ_SLVJ01000006.1 GCF_004345325.1 Acinetobacter calcoaceticus | reverse complement strand
CCTGATCCCTTCCCGAACTCAGAAGTGAAACCTCTTTGCGCTGATGGTAGTGTGGGGTTACCCATGTGAGAGTAAGTCATCGCCAGCTCATTATTCCTAAAAATCCCTCGATCTATCCGATCGGGGGATTTTTTTATGCGAGAAATATAAATTTAAAGGAATGAAATTGCCTGATGGATTCCAATGTAGGCATTGGTTCTCTGCTTGAAAGTAGGGAATTTTTTTATTTAATAACTAAAATATCAATAAAAAAAATAGAGTTGTAAAATAAATAAGATATTAGACTAAATATTAGTATGCATTTAATGACGATGAGCTAATAGCGGTTATTGAGGTAGGTGTAAAGTGTGCCAATCCTAACTCACTGTATTTAAAGGTTAAATAATAAATTTTTAACAAAATCATCATCACGTTGTTAATTCAAATAAAGTCAATAAATTTAAAGGATTAGCGTATTGTGACAATTTGATCGATTATACTTATTTTAAGTCTAGTTAATACCTATTAGGTTTTAGACAAAAAGTGAATGAAGATTCATTCTATGCTGAAATGAAAATCTCACAACTGGAGGTGAGTATAAATGACAGCGCAAACAATGAATGTAAATGCTGTAATCGATAACGCTAAATTCAAACCTTTTCACGCTCTCATTGTGATCTGGTGTTTAATTATCGTTGTTTTTGATGGCTATGATTTAGCAATTAATGGAGTAACGCTTCCTTTATTAATGAAGGAGTGGGGATTAACCGCGGTTCAAGCAGGTATGCTTGCCAGTACAGCATTATGTGGCATGATGTTTGGCGCAATGTTGTTTGGTATGTTGGCCGATAAAATAGGCCGTAAAAATGTGATCATAATTTGCGTTACCTTATTTAGTGGTTTTACATTTTGGGGTGGTTTTGCTTCAAATCCATATGAATTTGGTGCTTTACGCTTTATTGCTGGTCTTGGTATTGGTGGTGTATTGCCAAATTTGGTTGCACTTACCTACGAATACTCACCTAAACGTCTACGTGGCACATTGGTAACTCTGATGTTCAGTGGCTACGCTATGGGCGGAATTGTTTCAGCACTCGTAGGGAAGTGGTTGATTGCTGAGCATGGCTGGCAAATCATGTTCTATCTTGCGGGTCTAGCATTATTTCTTGTGCCCTTCATATGGAAGTTCTTACCTGAGTCAATAACGTTCTTAGTCAAGAAACAACGTATTGAACAAGCACAATTATTGCTAAAAAGAGTTGCGCCTGAACAACAAATTTTGAAAGAAACTCGTTTGGAGCTTGATGAAGTTGAAGTGTCTGAAGCTTCAGTGAAAGAACTATTCAAACAAGGTCGTGGAGTTGGGACAATATTATTTTGGTGTAGCTTTTTCATGGGGTTATTGATGCTCTATGCCTTAGGCAGTTGGTTACCAAAACTGATGATTGCAGCAGGCTATTCAATGGGTACGAGTTTAACCTTCTTACTCTCTATGAATATTGGTGCTGTGATTGGTGTTATTGGTGGTGGCATGCTCTCAGATAAACTTGGCTTAAAACCCGTCATTATTACGATGTTGCTGATGGGCGCCTTAGCATTATTTGGACTTGGATTTAAATCACCACAATATATTTTATACTTCTTGGTTGCAGTAACCGGTGCATCAGCGACTGGTGCAAGTATATTGCTATATAGCTATGTTGCTGAATATTATCCTTTATCTGTTCGTTCAACAGGTATCGGTACTGCATCAGGCATCGGTCGTATTGGTGCAATTGTAGGTCCAATCGTGATTGGTGCACTATTAGGCATGGAGTTACCACATCAATGGAATTTCATTGCAATTGCGATTCCAGCGATGATCTGCGTGATTTCAGTTGCACTGATTAAGGCACCGAAAACTCAAAAAAGCTCAGATGCAGTGAACGACTATAGAGAGAAGCCCTCTTTATCAAGTTAATTAATGTTGATTTACGAGTGTATTGAAGTTTGAACATTGAGTAACAACCAACAGCCTCAACATTGATATTGAGGCTGTTTTTTATTATTTTTATTTATCTACTGTCGGTTTAGTTAGCTGTCGACGTGCATGCTTAAGTGCTGTACGGAGACCTTCTTCAAGTGTTGGGTGGTAATAGGGTTTATCCACAATTTCATCTACAGTGACATCTTCAGAGATCATCCAAGATAACAGATGGCCCATATGTTCTGCCGATTCAACCAATAATTCTGCACCGAGTAAGCGTCTGCTATATTCATCAATGTAAACCTCTGCTGCACCAAGATTTTTACCCAGTACCCGTGCGCGGCCTTGATTTTCATAGGATACTTTGCCTGTTATAAAGTTAACTTTTCCTGCGCTGAGTTGCTTGTGACTTTGCCCTGCAATCACCATTTCAGGTGCACTAAATACGATCGACAATGGGGTTAATGTACGGATATTAGAAATTTTTGGAAAATTTAAACAATTATGTACCACCAACTTACCTTCAATCGCAGCCTCATGTTGTAAAGGCGTCTCGGTAAATGCATCGCCAACGATAAAGATCGGATAGTTCGCTAATTGCTTGGTCTCGGAATCAACAGGTAGGGTTTTTAAATCGCTAAAGCTTTGATCTATCTTCAAAAGATCAAGACTGCTGAGGTTTGAGCTACGACCTGTTGCACTGAGCACATAGTCTACATCTATGCTTTGTAGCCCTTTGTCTTGATACTGAATTTCAATGGTGTGATCAAGTCGTTTAACCTGTTTTGGTAGTATGCCAAATTTAATGTTCATGACTTGAGCGAGTTCACTACAAGCCAGTTGTTGTAGCGCTGGGCTTGTGAGTGCTCCAACGCGATGACTACGTGCAAATACAGTGGTTTCAACACCGAGTCTTGTCATCGCTTGGGCGAGTTCGATGGCAATTACACCACTGCCGATGACAGCCATAGATTTTGGTAAATCTTTCAGTTCAAAGACTTGATCAGACGTGATATAGCGATCCTGCAACTCATGCTTCCATTCAGGATCAATGTTTGGAGTGGAACCGACCGCCAATATAAAGGCTTTGGCTTGATATTGCTGATCATTGACCTGAACTGTTTCAGCATCAATGAAATGTGCAGTGCCTGAAATCTTATGCTTAGAGGGCCATGAATCTACATCGCGCATGGTTGCGGCAGTAAAGCGATCTCTTAATTGACGTAAATGTGTCATTACTGCACTGGTATCAATTTTTACTTCTACTTTTAAAGCGACCTCATCAGCATGTTGAATATCATAAGCGCGATTTGCACTTGAAATGAGGACCTTACTTGGCATGCACCCGACACGAGCACAGGTGGTATCCCATGGTCCTTGATTGATGATTAAAATGTTTTTGGTATATTTTACTGCTTCTTTGTATGCGCTAATACCTGCAGTTCCAGCACCGATAATAATAATGTCGTACATAATTGAGCCTTATCTTAATCAAGGATTGAAAGCAATAAAACAGCAAATAAAGGTATAGATTTGATTTATGAAATCAAATATTCACCTTAACAAAGAATCGTTTTAAAAGTTGAACATTCGATTAAATTTCACAAATTTTAACCTGATCATAATAGGATGAGCGGTGGAATATGATTCGCGTTTAAGTTTTTGATCGTGCTTGAAATAAGGATTAAAAAGAATCACGCCTACACGCATACTCATTTATGAAATGCGATGGAATAGGAAATATTCAGCAATGTAGATATCAAGTATTTAATTTATATGGTTAAGTTTATAAAAACAATGACTTGAGATGGATAACCTAGCCAGATTATTTGATACCTGTTCCCATCGTGACGCCTACAGTTGGTTTGACATTCATGCTGCTACAGGCGGTGATTATTAAAGTAGATATTAGTATAATCAATAATTTATTCATAAACTTAGCCTTTAAATTTTAATCTAGAAAAGAACAGCCAATAATAAGCGCATCACAGACAGTAAGGTATTGATAATTTGTAGTTATAACGACATTGGTCATTTTTTAATTTGCAACACTTATAGGAATAAGTATTGCAAGAGCTGAAATCACTTAAAATTAAAGCTTCGATGGAATTTAAGTTTTGTTGCGGGTTGGATTATTCATCGTCTAAGAGATCCATTTGTTTCGCAAGCTGATAAAGATTGTTAGATCGATTGCCAGTACGACAGAACATCAGTAGAGGCTTTGGTAATTCATTGTAATGGTTAGCAAAAGTACGTACATCAAGTTCCGTGATTTGTCCTGAAATCACTGGTTGGAATACATAATCAAGCCCAACTTCACGAGCTGCAGCTTCAATTTGGGCACTTGTCGGTTGATCTGAACCACCTTCTGAATCAGGACGATTATTAATGATTGATTTAAAGCCTTTTTCTACAACTTGGGCAATATGCTCAGGACCAATTTGACCAGCAAAACCGATTTTTTCACTCATTTTGTCACTCCACAAATTTGATAAACGTATTATGCTAATATCTTAACATTAAGCTTAGATTCGAGTTTAAATGAACCCTCATCCTCACCAGTGAATACTAATAAATTATAATGCAATGGAGCGCGCATGTATGCTTTCAGTGTAGAACCACTTTATATCAAAGTGGGGGATGAACTTATCGCTGCAGATTTTTATCGGCCTAAGAATATTCGGAAACCTGCTGTAGTCGTTATGGCACATGGGTTTGCAGCATTGCGACAATTTAAATTGATTCATTATGCGCAACGTTTTGTACAAGCAGGGTATGCAGTAGTCCTATTCGATTATCGCTATTGGGGTGGGAGTACGGGGCAACCGCGTGAACTAATATCACTTAAATATCAATTGCAAGATTGGAAAACAGTGATTGGTTATCTCTCTACCTTTAAACTTGTAGATTCTCGCAAGATCGTACTTTGGGGAACGTCGTTGAGTGGTGGATATGTACTCAGTCTGGCATCTGAGCTCAAAAATATTCAAGCAGTCATGGTCCAAATTCCTTTTGTCGACGGTGCTGAAAGTGCCAAATGTTACCCTATACAGTATTTTCCAAAGGCTTTAAAATTGTCGAGTCAAGATTATATGGGGGCGAAGGTCGGGATCAGTGCCAAAACTTTACCTGTGGTACATCCCTATGCACTCAGTTTTATACCGACCAAAGACAGCTACAAAGGTTATATGTCGATTGTTCATACGGATTATTACTGGAGTGGAGAAGTACCCGCCCGAGTTTTCTTTAACTTAATTCGTTATCGGCCAATACTCAGCGTTCGTGATATTAATGTCCCTGTACTGATGATTGCCGCTAAACAAGACAGTTTAATTCCGATTGAGTCTAGTCGGGAAACAGCCACCAACATTGCGCCATTTGTGCAATATCATGAATGGGAAATTTCGCATTTTGAGATTTACCATGGTCAATGGTTGGAGAAGGCAATTCAAACTCAATTGGCATTTTTACATCAACATATTGGAGTCGTGTAAATGATTATTGTATGTCCATCCTGTAGTGCGAAAAATCGGGTTCCTAAGGATGCGATTTCAGAGCAACCTGCATGTGGTCAATGTCATCAAGGACTCATTCGACTTGAACCGATTGAGCTCAATGAGCAAAATTTCAGTCAATTTATTCAAAATAGTGATTTACCTATTCTGATTGATTTATGGGCTGAATGGTGTGGCCCATGTAAAATAATGGCGCCGCATTTTGCTGAGTGTGCTAAGCAAAACCCAACGGTGATATTTGCTAAAATTGATACCGAAGCAAATCCACGACTCAGTCAAGCTTTTAATATTCGCAGTATACCAACTATCGTACTCATGAATAAAACCACAGAAGTTGCACGAACAAGTGGTGTTATGCGCGCCAATCAAATGCAACAATGGTTAGATCAACAATTAAACACTCACAACTGGAGTTAATGTGTCAGATTCTCATCTTAGACCAGAAGGTACACTTTCATTACAAACCATTGCTATGCCAGCAGATACCAACTGGAGCGGCGATGTATTTGGGGGATGGATCGTGTCACAAATGGATTTGGCTGGTGCGATTCATGCAGAAAGATTTAGTAAAGGACGCTGTGCGACGATCTCGATCAATCAAATGACTTTTTTAGTACCGGTTAAAGTCGGTGATGTGATTAGTTGCTACACCAAGATCTTGAAAGTAGGGAATACATCAATTCAAATGCAGATTGAGGTTTGGGATAGTCATGACAGCTCTCGCGCACCTAAACGCGTTACAGAGGGTGTATTTACCTTTGTTGCGGTTGATGTCAAAGGCGGTAAGAGACAGATCCCTGAAGCGTCTAAACAGCGTTTTATGGAGCTACAAGTCGCTTAAGTACCTAGACTTAATCGATTGATGAATTCAAAAAAAACCCAAACTTGATTTGGGATTTTTTTTGGTTTTTTTATGGTCTATTTAATATATCAGATTTAACTCAGCTGGGTTAAAACATACTATTACTGTTGGCGGATTGTTCTGGAATGGCTTGGATTACATCCCAATGCTCTACAATTTTTCCATTTTCAACTCTAAAGATATCGACGATCGCTTGACCACGATCTGTTGTAGATTGGATAGAGTGCACATGCAGCGCAACCAAATCACCTGAGGCAATCACACGTTTGATTTGATTTCGTGCTTCAGGGTTCTCTTTAAAATAAGTTTTGAAATATTTTACAAATGGTGTCTTACCATCTGCAACATGTGGATTGTGTTGAATATAATGCTCAGCCAAATACAAATCTGCAAACTCACTGACTTGATGTTTTAGAAACACCCCTTGATAAAAGTCGACAACAATTTTTTTGTTCTGCTCAGAGAGTTGTAGTTGTGGGTCTGATGAGACGACTGCTGCTGGAATTGCAACAGGTGGTTTTGCTGGCCTTAAGCTACATGCACTGAGTGATAGGGCGCTGAACATCAGCGTAGTGAGTATAAGGTTATGCTTGTGGTTATTTTTCGGTTCGTTCTTTTCATTTTTTTGCAGATGGTCATGCATGGTCGATGCTCAAATATTGATTGATTTAAGCATCTTGGATTTTTAACTTAAGTTTAGAAAGCTTGAATCAGTGATTATTTTTTACGTTTTGGTAACCATGCCCAGAGCATTTGACATTGGATCGGTTGATTGCCCGCATCATCCGTTACTGTGACTGGGATGAGTAGTTCACCCTTTTCATTTTCTAAAATAAATTGTTGTTGTTCAAGGCTTAATGTTGCTGTAGCAGTCAAACCACCTTGAGCTACTTTGAGATAATCGACATGCAGTGATTTGATCAACAAGATCCGTTCATCAGGTACATGTAAGCCTGTGACAAAACCTGTGGCAGTCTCCGCCAATAGGGCCATAGCTGCAGCATGCACCCCTTTAATATGATTTTGCATATTGCGTTGATTTTCGATACGGACTGTAACGTGGTGTGCATCAACTTCGAGATAACGAATATTTGCAGTGCCCACCATCGGGACGACGCGACCAAAAGCTTTACTCCACAGCGTACTTCGAATTCCTTTCGGAAATTTAGATGTGGCTTTAACAAGTTTAGATAAACGATTGGTCTGCGTCATATGTACAACCTATATATTCTCAGGCACTTAAAGCATTTAAGTGCGGATTCACTAGTCTTTAAAATTGTTGAACTGTAAAGGGACACCAAATTGCTGTTCTTTTAAGAAAGCCATTAATTGTTGCAAAGTGTCACGTTTCTTATCCGTTACACGTATTTTGTCACCTTGAATGGATGATTGCACTTTAATACCGCTTTCTTTAATGGCTTTGTTCACTTTTTTTGCAGTGTCTGAGTCAAGACCATCTTTGAGTTTAATAACTTGAATGATGTTTTTACCAGAAGCTGTCATTTTTTGTGGATCAAGGGCTTGAATATCAACCTTGCGTTTAAAAAAATGATTTTCAAGCATGCTATACACTTGCTCACACTGGAAGTCACTTTCGCTATTGATTTTAATCTCTTTAGCTTTCTCATTGAGCTCAATAGAAACATCGTGACCTCTGAAGTCAAAACGGGTCGCAATCTCCTTTTCGGTGTTTTGGACTGCATGATTAACTTCAAATATTTCTAATTCAGATACAATATCTAAAGATGGCATAGTTTAGACCTTTACAAAGGGAAAGAATATCTGAGATGCTAGGGGGGTTTTCTTCTTTTGCCAAGTGTTGTTTACATCAAAGGAGTGCACAATGATCCGTAAACAAGAAATTACAACATTTGAGTTCCCAGATAATGCCGTTATTTGGGATGTTCGTGATGCAAGTGCTTTTTCAGAAGGCCATATTATGGGGGCAGTTAATCAACCCTTAGATGGATTAAATGCTGAGAGCCTAACTCAGGTGGAGTCGGATCAAACGATTTATATTTTATGCGGTGGTGGCAGTAAAGCACCACGAGCAGCTGAAAAATTAGAGAGTCTTGATAACTCGCGTGATTATGTCGTGCTGATGGGAGGTACACGTGCCGCACACACCGCAGGTTTAGCCCTTGTGCAAGATGCTTAAATGTATGTTGTGTGGATGACAACATCCATGGCGATATTGAATTGCTGAGATATTTTCTCTGCAGATTAAATGAAGCGAACATTGCGTTCGCTTCATTTATTTAATACCCAGCATTATTTATTTTCTTAACCGCCCTATAAAAATAAAGCCAATAATGATCAGGATGAAGAAATAAATCCCGTAGTGATTCCAAAAACTACGCTGCATTTTATTTTCTTGATAATCTGGATTTTGTTTGAGTTGAGCAACAATATCTTCGGGTAAGTCAATGTACGCATTTTCATCAGCTGGGTCGACCGCGACTAAAGTGCAATCCCAAGTGCGGATGTCTGCCCATAAAATACCAAAATGACTACACTTATATCCCACTTTCAGTGCAGCAAGTTCGGTATATTGTTGGGTCAGCTCTTTTGGAAAAGCACTTATTTCAAATAATTCCTCCCCAGTGTTAAATATCAGTAATCCTTTGGCATAAACAGGTGAGTGCCAAAGAAAACACAGACTAAAAATAATCATTAATTTTTTCATGAACATTATTTACCTCTAAGAATGATTTTTATGATGTGTAATTTATTTTACTAAGCTGGAAAAATATCAAATAGGTTAAAAGTTGTCATTGTTTAAATAAAAAATAATTTATCGAAATATCTTAAGATCTATGCTTAATAAGACTTTATAAATAAAGTTGAATATGAATTTAAGTCATGGTTATAGGGTTTAAAACATAAATTAAAAGTTGATACTCAAAGCGAGTGAAATGATAGGAGTCACATACCGTGCAGATGATTTGCAACGGTATGGATCATTATTAAAGTAAATAGCAGATAAAATTAATCAGCGAGATCATTATTATTCGTATTATTTCGATCAACCAACATCGCATCACCATAACTAAAGAAGCGATATTGAGCTTTGACTGCATGCTGATAGGCATTCATGACATTATTTTGGCTCGATAGTGCTGAAACAAGCATCAGTAAGGTCGATTCTGGTAAATGAAAGTTGGTAATTAAACGATCAACTACACAGAATTGATAACCTGGATAAATAAAGATCTGTGTATCACCAGACCATGCTGCAATTTGTCCACCACTGGCTTGGGCTGCACTCTCTAGTGCACGAGTCGCTGTGGTGCCGATGGCAATGACTTTATTTCCACGGGCTTGGGTCGCTTTAATCAGCTCTACTGTAGCAACAGGCACCTCACACCATTCACTGTGCATGAGATGATCTTTGATATCACTACTGCGCACCGGCAAGAATGTCCCTGCGCCGACATGTAAGGTCACAAAGCTGGTCTCGATGCCTTTTTGCTGCAGTTGTTGTAATACCGTTTCATCGAAATGTAGACTTGCAGTAGGTGCGGCAACGCTGGCTAATTTAGCCGGATCGTTAAATACGGTTTGGTAGCGAAGGGTATCAATTTCTTCCGCTTCACGATTGAAATAGGGCGGGATCGGTAATTGGCCATAGCGTTCTAAGACATCTAATATCGGCTCTGGGAACTCGACGATGAATAGGTTGTCCAGACGGCCTGTAACGGTGGCTTTGATTGCTGCATCACCGAGGAACAACTCAGCACCCGCTTTGGGCGAGTTACTGGCCTTAATGTGACAATGCGCAATGCATTGATCAAAAATACGTTCAACCAAAACTTCAACCGCACCACCTGAGGCACGTTTCCCTTTTAAGCGTGCTTTCATGACGCGGGTGTCATTGAGCACCAATAAGTCGCCAGCTTGAAAGAGATCTAAAATATCTGTGAATTGATGGTCTTGAAAGCTGCCATCGGCTTTTAAGTGTAAAAGTCGTGAGGCGCTACGCGCATCTAGGGGATATCGAGCAATCAGCTCATCGGGGAGTACAAAGTTAAAGTCTGAAAGTTGCATAATGATGGAGGAAAACAAGCCTTGAAGTTAGTGCTAGTATAAACTTTTTCGCATATTTCGGCTGATTTTGCTGTTTTTTAGTACGAAAAATCTTTAACTGTTTTAAAAACATCCAAACGTGTGAACTTGGCGTTGACAAGATTCTGAAAAACGCTATTATACGTTCCAACAACGCACATCTCTCCCGAGGTGGTGAAATTGGTAGACGCGGCGGACTCAAAATCCGCTGTCAGAGATGACGTGTCGGTTCGAGTCCGACCCTCGGGACCATATTCAGAATCGCAAGATTCTAAAAACCCCAAGCTGGTTACTAAGGCTTGGGGTTTTTTATGTCTGTAGTTTAGCCTGATCAGTTCCTCTCATTAAAAAAATTAAAGCGTTTGGGTAACTTAAAAGACATCTGTACTTAGATATAGAAAGCCGACCCATTGTAAAAATAAAAAGTTGTCTAATTCTCTTAAAATGTCATGTGAATTTCATTATAGATCATCTATAAAAATCAAATTTTCATTATCTAATTTTGAAATTTACAGTTTTAATCAAACAAGTTATTGTTTTTATAGAATTAGAAATTGCTTCCTTATTATTGCTAAATGTAATAACCTAGTCTTTATCAAACTCTAAGTTATTTAATTAAAATAATATTTGCACATTTTGCTATTTAATTATTTTTACAAATGAGCAATCGAAGGCAAATTAGATTTGTGCATTTTCATCGAAGGTGGGCATCATGGCTTTAAAGGTCATTGGTATAGGTCAAGCAGATCAACTAAGTACATGTAAGGTGTCACTTTTGCTTGGGGTCTTTACTACTCAAAATTTAATTGATGATTTTCTACTCATGACGCGTCGCCTCATGCAGGCGCATACTGCCTTGATGTTTGTTCAAGACGAACCTTATATTTGGCAAAATACAGAACGTGGTTTTGAGGCATTTCAGCCCACTGAATTAATGCAATTGCATGGGTTTTTTAAGCAATCCAATATGCTCTACTCAGATCAGCAGCAGGGGCAGCTTTTATCAAAATGCATGACGAATGCTGGTTTTGAGCATCAGCATTTTATTGCTTTTGATTTGAAAATGGCGTCAGGTCAGTCTTTTGCTCAATTGATTTTGCTTGATGGAGCAGGGTTGGCAAACCAAGGCTTAAATTATCAGCAATTGATTGATGATTTAACCAAAGGCTTAATGCGTAATCTAGAGTTGCGCCGTGAATATGATGCTTTAAAAGAACTCTATGACCAACAATGCGCGCTAAACTTTAGTAAGACTAAGTTTTTTCAGATTATTGCTCATGATTTACGCGCTCCATTTCATGGTTTGTTGGGTTTTTCAGGGATATTGGCTGAAGAACGTGAAAGCTTAGATGATGAGGGTATCCAAAATATCGCAGAATATCTGCATGATACGACTCAGTCTACATACAGTTTATTGGAAAATCTGCTCAACTGGGCAATGGCTGAAGGGGGGCGATTGGTCATTCATCCAGTCGAATTTTCGTTAAAGCAATCGAGTAAAATTGTCTATGATGTCCTAAATTCTTTAGCATTGAAAAAAAATATTTCACTCTTTGAAAATATTGATCCAGCACTCAAAGTTTATGCAGATATCAATATGGTGACGTCAGTCATTCAAAATTTGGTTTCAAATGCATTAAAATTTACGCCATTAGATGGCACTGGAAAGGTATTTATTTCTGCAAAACAACTACTTGGAACCGTAGAGATTTGTGTTCGAGATACGGGTTTAGGGATGACTAAATCTCAACTGAGAGATATCTTTCAACCCGATATTAATATTAGTTTAAAAGGGACTTCAGGAGAAAAGGGCACAGGACTTGGTTTGGTTTTATGTCGGCGCTTTATCGATTTGAACCATGGTCAAATGCAGGTGACCTCCAAACTTGGGCAGGGCACCACAGTTAAAGTCATCTTACCTTCAACCGCATCTGGCTCACAACGGTCTTTGCGATCTACAAGCACATTAGCATTCAGCGGTATTCCAAAAAATAAAACTTGAGTCGACTCTCCAAAAGTTGGGATGCTCCTGTTATAACTATGACTAATCTAAGAAACTTGAAGACTTTTTGATGAATGCAACACAATTGGGAAAAACGTTAATCGCAAGTCAATATGCGGAACAGGTCTTAAGCTTGCATCAAGATGCTTTAAATGAGGATTATCAGTTTGACCAATTTTTAACGGCACTCTCCACCGAGCAGATTAATCAGTTTGTTGATCAATGTTTAGTTGATATTCAAGATGAAGGTCAATGGATGCATGCGCTTCGTGGATTAAGAGCGCGTCTAATGTTGCGTTGGATTTGGCAAGATGCCAACCAGTTAACTGATGTAGTGACCTTAACCCGTGAACTTTCAGATTTTGCTGATGTATGTATTTGTGCAGCTAAAGCGTTTGCTCGGCAACCCTTGGTGCTGAAATATGGCGAGCCCCTAAGTTATAGCGGAAAAGTACAGGATCTGATTGTGATCGCGATGGGCAAGTTGGGTGCGCAGGAGCTGAATCTTTCCAGTGATATCGATTTGATTTTTGCCTTTGATGAACAAGGTGAAACAACAGGACGTAGGTCGATTGATGTGCAACAGTTTTGCATACTCTGGGGTCAGAAACTGATCTATTTGCTGGATCATATTACTGCAGATGGCTTTATCTTCCGAGTAGATATGCGCTTGCGACCTTGGGGCGATGGTTCTGCATTGGCGATCAGTCATGTCGCTTTAGAAAAATATTTGAGTCAGCATGGTCGTGAGTGGGAGCGTTATGCGTGGATTAAAGCCCGAATCGTTTCGGGTGGGCAAGCAGGACTTGAGCTCTTAAATATGACACGACCCTTTGTGTTCCGAAAATATGTGGATTACACCGCTTTTGAAGCCATGCGTGAAATGAAAGCCATGATCGAACGTGAAGTGGCTAGACGCAATATAACTGACGATATTAAATTGGGCGCTGGCGGTATACGTGAGGTTGAGTTCATTGTTCAAGTCTTTCAGTTGATCTATGGTGGCGCCAAATTAGAACTACAAGATCGACAGTGTTTGGTCAGCCTCAAACATTTGGGTGAAGTCGGGTTGTTGGATGAGCAAGCGGTCATTGATTTAGAGGATGCTTATTTATTTTTAAGACGCGTTGAACATGCCATTCAAGCGTTGAATGATCAACAGACTCAATCGCTACCGACTGAGCCAGAGTTGCGTGAGCGCATAACCCAAACCCTAGGCTTTGCAGATTGGGAGGTGTTTATGCAGCATCTCAATCTTAAGCGTGACAAAGTCATCTTTCAATTTGAGCATTTGATTAAAGAGAAAGGCTTGGATTCACCTGCGGAAAATTTTGGGTTATTGGAAAAGAAACTGGATGATATTCTTGATGATGGTACAAAAAATTTAATCCATGAGTTTTGGTACGGCCATGCCATCAAGAAATTACCTGCAAAAGCAGTGCAACGCTTGAAAGAGTTTTGGCCACATCTGATTGAAGCGGTGCTGCAGTCGGATAAACCCCAAGTCGCTTTAATGCGATTGATGCCATTGGTCGAATCAGTGATGCGCCGTACCGTGTATTTGGTGATGCTGATCGAAAGTAAGGGGGCCTTACAGCGTTTGGTGAAGATGGCGACGGTAAGCCCGTGGATTTGTGAGGAATTGACCCATTATCCCGTATTGCTGGATGAATTTTTATCCATGGATTTTGAGTTGCCGAAACGTCAGGATCTTGAAGATTCATTGCGCCAACAATTGCTGCGTATCGAACTCGATCAAGTTGAAGATTTGATGCGGGTGTTAAGGTTATTTAAAAAATCAAATGTATTAACTGTGGCAGCCAGTGATGTGTTGGCTGAAAGTCCGCTAATGAAAGTTTCTGATGCGCTGACGGATATAGCTGAAGTCTCTGTCATTGCTACCTTGAATCTGGCTTATCAGACTGTGGCCAAACGTCATGGCTATCCACTCAATGTAGATGGTCAACGTTGTAGCTTACAAGATCTGGCCTTTGTGGTGGTCGGTTATGGCAAGGTTGGCGGCATTGAATTGGGCTATGGCTCAGATCTAGATTTGGTGTTCATCCACTATATGGATGAACAAGCAGATACTGATGGCATGAAACCGATCAGTGGCTTTGAGTTTGCCATGCGTGTGGCGCAAAAGTTCGTCTCCTTTATGACCACGCAAACCTTAGATGGTCGGGTCTATGAAGTGGATACGCGCTTACGGCCTTCAGGCGAAGCGGGCATGTTAGTGACCAGTTTCAAAGCCTTTGAGCAATATCAGTTCAAAAGCGCATGGGTCTGGGAGCATCAAGCCTTAGTACGCGCACGTTCGATCGCAGGGGATTTAGCATTAAGACAAAAGTTTGAACAATTACGCTGTAATATCCTGACCATCCCTCGTGTAGAGCAAGAGGTACGACTCGAAGTTTTGAATATGCGTGAAAAAATGAAAGATCATCTTGGTTCATCTAATGAGCAAAAAAAACATGGGATTTTTCAATTAAAACAGGATGCAGGTGGTATCGTTGACATAGAATTTATGGCACAGTATGTGGTGTTAGCGTGGAGTGGGACGAATAAAGATCTCGCCCATTATTCTGATAATGTACGAATTCTTGAAGATGCAGCTCAAGCAGGTTGCTTATCCAGTGACGATGCATCAGCTCTGATTCAAGCTTATCTCAGTGAACGAGCCGAGAGCCACCGACTAGCCCTTGCAAATCAATCCATGCAAGTACAAGCTGCGGACTGGCACGATACCCGAGTGATCGTTTGCAAGTTATGGCAAAGATTAATTGATCCTACAGCGACGGTCGCCGTGGGTACTGAATAACGTTGTGAAATTTGGAGTGTGTGGCATGAATTTGGCGGATCGTGATGGTTTTATTTGGCAAGATGGGCAAATGGTTGATTGGCGTGAAGCGAAAATTCACGTATTAACGCATACGTTACATTACAGTATGGGTGTGTTTGAAGGTGTCCGTGCCTATGAAACGCCAAATGGGACTGCGATATTTCGTTTGCAAGACCATACCAAACGCTTGTTGAACTCGGCAAAAATTTATCAAATGAAAGTTCCATTTGACCAAGCCACTCTTGAGCAAGCGCAGATCGATGTGGTGCGTGAAAATAAATTGGCTTCATGCTATTTGCGTCCGATTATTTTTATCGGCTCTGAAAAACTCGGTATTGCAGCGACTGACAATACCATTCATGCCACTGTTGCCGCATGGAGTTGGGGTGCGTATTTGGGTGAAGAAGCGATGGCCAAAGGCATTCGTGTAAAAACTTCATCATTTACCCATCATCATCCAAACGTGACCATGTGCAAAGCCAAGGCTTCTGGTAACTATACTTTGTCTATCTTGGCTCATCAGGAAGTCGCACATTCAGGCTATGACGAAGCGATGTTGATGGACCCACAAGGTTATGTTTGTCAGGGTTCTGGCGAAAACGTATTCTTGGTCAAAGATGGCGTGATCCATACCCCAGATATCTCAGGTGGCGCTTTGGATGGGATTACCCGCCAAACCATTATTACCATTGCTAAAGATTTAGGTTATGACGTGGTTGAACGTCGTATTACTCGCGATGAGTTCTATATTGGTGATGAGGCCTTCTTTACCGGTACGGCCGCTGAAGTAACCCCAATTCGTGAATATGATGATCGTGAAATTGGTAATGGTGCACGTGGGCCAATTACTGAGAAAATTCAGAAAGCTTACTTTGATGCTGTTCAGGGTAAAGATCCTAAATATGCTCACTGGTTAACTTACGTTAAATAAGCCGATGCGCTAAGATCATTGTAATAAACCAAAGGCGAAACCTGTATTTCGCCTTTTTTTCATTTTAAATTTAGTTCTATTTTGATTTTAGTTCTACTGGGAAGGAGGCTGTGGCGATGCAGATGGTTTATGTGAGTGATGGCAAGGCTGGACATCGATCACAAGCACTGGGTTTATACCAAGCAATGCACAGACAGGTTAATACCGGGCTGCATTTTACAGAGTGCCCTCTAGAAGAATTAAACTTATGCTCGCTATTTACGGCGCTCATAACCAAAAAACCAACCGCATTGCATCAGGCCCCCGATTATATTATTGGCGTCGGCAGTCATACTCAGCTCAGGGTATTACTTTTGGGTAAAATCTATCCTCAAGCCAAAACCATTATTTTGATGAAACCGAATTATCCCATGCATTGGTTTGATTATGTGGTGCTGCCTGAACATGATGGGGTTCAAGCGAGTGACCGCATCATTGTGACGCAAGGGGCAATTAATCCCATCGTGAATGAGCAACGCCATCAAGCCAATCGTATTTTGGTGGCGCTTGGGGGATCATCAAAGCGCCATCAATGGAATGCGGAGAAGGTTTTGGCTGCCATTGAACAGATCGTGATTCAAAATGCTACAGCTGAGATTGTTTTGACGACGTCAAGACGGACGCCAATTGAATTTTTAACAACATTATCCAAACATTCATTTTCTAAAGGCTTGCAGGTTTTTCCAGTGGAGGATACGCCGCAGGGATGGATCTTTGAGCAGATGCAATTGGCCGAAGCTGTTTGGGTGACTGAGGATAGTGTTTCGATGATTTATGAGGCATTGACCGCAGGTTGTAGAGTGGGCGTAATCGAAATGGAGCGTATTAACCAAGATCGGATTACACGCTCAGTAGACCAATTATTGCATTGTCAACGTGTTTCAATTCAATTGCAATTAAAACACCTACCTTTTGCTAATGCTTTAAATGAATCGCAACGTGTAGCTAAATTTATCCTTAATACATAGGATACAATTCAATTTTTAAAAACTATTTGATTCCATCAGCTTAAAAATGCTTATGATCTGTATATACAATATTTATTAAGTTTAATTTGAAGGAGCTGGTTTTTATGGAGATATATAACTAAAATTTATACAAATTTTTGTTGCATTGTGTGTTCAAGTTGCTAGAATTCTGTGTTTTTTTGATTTGGCTTGCAGCTTTGATTCATATTGTAAAATTATATAGTTTTCCATTTTTTATTTCGCTTGGCTTTTGTCTTGGAATTGGTCTGTGGGATTTACTTCCTAATTTTCAAGGCGCGTTGCTATTGGTTTTGGCTATTGTATTAACGACTTTTTTTTTAGTTTTACTCCAACAATTAAAAACAGGATGGTTGCGAACACTGGCATTTTCCTTTTTTCTGTGCTTGAGCCTGTATATCGCAACGGGGACAGGTTTTCTACAAGGTCGGATGTCTATTGGTATAGTCGCATCAATTTTTCAAACAAATAGTAATGAAGCTTTTGAATTTTTTTCAGTGATACAACCAAAATTTTTAATCTATTCTTTTGTCTTATTTGCTGCGACAGTTTTTTATTTTTATTTGTATAAACCAGCGTATACAGTTAAATTTAAAAAACCATTTGTGCTATTTTTAATCGTTTTTAATTTATTAAATTTATTTCTCATTCAAACTGTAAAAGCTGTAGTCAAATACAAGAACGAAGAAAATATACTCTATGAAGCGAATGATTTTACCCCGGACTGGGGGATAAAAGAGGTCAAATATTCTTACGACAATCAAGTGTTTATTATTGGTGAAAGTGTGCAACGTGATCACTTGTCACTGTATGGCAGTGAGCATAATACCACACCCTTTTTGGATAAGATGCCTGTAACAATGGTTGCTGATTATAATTCGACCTCAGCAAATACAGCGATGAGTTTGCCTAGAACACTGTCATATATGGATGATGAAAAAAATATTCATATCTCCATGAACGTCATGACTTTGGCCAAACAGGCTAAATATAATACGCTGTGGATTTCAAATCAGGGTTTTGTTGGGAAAAATGATACTGCGATATCTAAAACAGCAATACATGCAGATCATCGCTTTTTCTTAAAAAATGGCAATTATATGTCGCAATCATTTGATGATGAAAAAATGATAGCCATATTGACGGCGCAGCTAGAGCGCTATAAAGATAAAAAAAATATCATCTTTGTACACATGATGGGGTCACATCCTGACGCTTGTGAACGTTTATTTGATAGTCCAAAGCTTTATCCGAAACAACCAGAACCTATCGATTGTTACTTATCGAGCATTAATAAATTGGATCGTTTTGTGCAACACATCTATCAAGAGCTCAATAAGACTAAACGTAGTTTCAATATCACATATTTTTCTGACCATGGCATGAGTGTGACCCCAGATGGAATCTATGTGGAAAACGAGTATAAAGCCAATTATCAAGTTCCCTTTTTTGTATTGAGTAGTGATGCACGGCAGAAAAACTATCTCGATAAAAGTATCAGTGCTTATGATTTTATGAATATTTATGCCGGAATGATTGGGGTAAAAACGCCTTATTTAGATTCGCAGAAGACTTTAGATCAAATCAAATCCAATGATGATATTACCGTTTTTGATTGGCAGAATTATGTAAAGTTAAAAAGTTTAAATTAATTGCAAGATAGTGACAAATTGGCTATTGAACCTGACTTTAAGTTTAATGCAGAATTACAGTTTAGTTTTGCAATAATATAATTCTGAGCGGGTCGATGAAAATATTACATATCTCGAATTTTGGTTTTAATAAACAGGGTGCTCATTTCTATTGTACAGATCGTAAGTTGTCCGCTGGCCTGATTGAAAATGGGCATTTTGTCTATGATTTTAGCTTTCGTGATATGGCGAGATTGGGCACAGTATTTAAAACCAAAAAGTTAGGTGCCCGCTGGGCCAATCGAGAGGTATTAAAAATTGTCGATAATCTCGAGCCAGAATTAGTATTGGTTGGACATAGTGATCTCATGTGTCCATCGGTTTTAAAGGAAATTAAAAGCCGTTATCCCAAGACTAAGATTGCATTTTGGTATGTAGATCCGCTTTATTTGGAACATAAACTGGGTTTTATTGAACAATTTTCACCCTACCTTGACGCAATTTTTTGTACCACAGGTGGCGAATACCTACAAAAACTCAAGAAAGCACATTTGAAAGTGGCTTATATGCCCAATGTTGGGCATCGTAATGTCGAACAACTACAGCAGTTTGATGCAGCGCATATAAAAAACCAATTTATATTCTGTGGTGTGGTTTACAAAGAACCAGAGCGAGTCCAATTTTTAAAAGATACTTCTGATCGGCTTAAATCATATCAAATCCAACATCAGTTTTATGGTGGTGATGATCAAGGAGCTGTATATGGCAAGGCTTATTATCAAGTACTGGCACAATCAAGGATGGGATTGAATTATTCTCGTAGAAATAATGTGCAGCTCTATAGTTCAGATCGCATCGTGCAATTAACCGGCAACGGCCTATTAACATTCAGTCCTAAAATTCCTTCTTTTACTCAATTGTATGATGAGAATGAAATCATTTATTTTGATGATCAATTCGATTTGGCCGATAAAATAAAATATTATGTAGATCACCCTCAAGAAGCAAAAAAAATCGCAGAAGCTGGCTGGCATAGAACACGCAATAGCTTTAATGCGCAACGCATTACTCAATTTATGCTTGAAGTCACTTTCGACCAGACTTTATCAATGCAATATGAATGGGCAAATGAGGTATACTAATCCATTCAAATACGCTGTCTACACTGATGAAATGTATTAGCTCTCCCCAGTCTGAACGCCTGTCGGTTTTTCATGCTGGAACGATCTGATCATCTCTATGTGAAAGTGCCTGAATTTTATTTCGATAAATGAACGTCACTTAAGATATGGCGTTATTTCAAGTGATAAATGTGAATAAAGGTGAGTCAGTCGCATGGTGTATGAATTAGGTCAAATTATTCAGTCGGCCTTGATCGATCTAGAACTACATGCGCAGAACCACTTATGGTTAATTTATTTATTTGCCATTTTAATACTTGTGGCGATCAGCTTACAAATATTGGGAAACTACACTTTCTGGTTGCCCTATCGAAGTTCTAAGTTGCCGCGGATCGTTATGCTTCATCAAGTTAATCCAGATGATAAAGCTTCTGGTATGAATATGCCGCCAGAAAAATTTGAGCATTTATTAAAATATTTGATTAATAAAAATAGTGTATTTTGCTTTGTCTCTGAACTTGAGCAATATCAAGATCAGCATAATGTTGTTGCACTTTCATTTGATGATGGTTTTTTGGATAATTATCAATATGCATTTCCCTTACTTAAAAAATATAATATCAAAGCAACCATTTATCTTGCGACCAAGATCAAAGGTATTGATAAATTAGAGTTTGAACAAATCCATGAGATGTCTGCATCAGGATTAATTGAATTTGGTGCACACACTCAACATCATGTGAACTTACTCACTCTTAGTGATGAAGAGGCGTATAACGAAATGTCAGCATCGAAAAAAGATGTAGAAGCATTAGTGGGTCAATGCTTGAGTTTTGCTTATCCTTTTGGACGTTTTAATGATAAGCATCAGCAAATGGCACAAGAGATAGGTTTTATGAATGCGGTTTCAACGCGTAAGAAAGTTGAAGCATACAATCAAAATAATCGATTCAATATCCCTCGAGTCAGCACCCATGGTGGGATGAATGCTGTACAAATGCGAATCGCAATGGCTAAAGGTCGGTATAAATTATGAAAATTGCATGTAGCGTCTATATCGTAACTTTAAACTGTGCAGCTTGGTTGGAAGATACCTTAGAGAGTGTTAAAGATTTTGCTGAAGTGATTATTCTTGATTCGGGAAGTACCGATCAAACCTATGAGATTGCACAGCGGTTTGAAAATACACAGATACGTCATCAAGATTGGCAGGGTTATGCTGCACAGAAAAATCTAGCACTGGCTGAATGCCAAAATGACTGGGTACTGAATCTTGATGGCGATGAAGTATTATCTGTAGGGCTCAAAAACCAAATCATTAAAGTAATTTCAGAAAATAAAATTGATGCTTTGATTACACCTATCAACGACGTATTTTTAGGTGTTCCAAACAGTAAATATATTAAGAAACACGCCAAGACTCGATTTTTTCGTAAAGCCAAAGGTCGCTATGATCTTGAAAATATGGTGCATGAAAATGTGATTGTCGATGGCCAAATAGAACGAGCTGAAGCTGATATTTACCATTATGGTGAATCAAGTATCTTCGTCAAAGTCGAAAAAAATAACCAATACTCTAATCTCAAAGCATTGGAAAAATATAGCAAATCCAAGCAACCGAGCATTTTAAAATTGGTTTTGGTAATGCCACTTACTTTTTTTAAATCCTATTTAATTCGTCGAAGCTGTTTAAATGGATGGCGAGGATTTGTAAATAGTATGGTTAATGCTTTTTATGCTTTTTTAAAAGAAGCCAAATTATTTGAACAACACCTGAAAAAGCCTGAGAAGTGAATTAAACGATGAAGGTCATACAACTCATGGCGACTCGTGGTGGTATAGGTGGCTTAGAGTCTCATTGCTTTAATTTATGCCGAGAATTGGCAGCAAAGGGTATTGAAGTACATCTTTTGGCTGATCAAAGCTATCTGAGTATGCAAGAATCTTTGCCTCAGGTTCAGATGCATGCTTTTGATTTTTCAAAAAGTCGTTGGAATCCATTTTTACTGTATCAACTCTATCAATGTATAAAGACGATTCAACCTAATCTGATACATGCGCAGGGTGGCAAAGCCTCCAAGATAATGGCTTTTCTTTCGAGCTTTATAAAACAACCAACCGTTGCGACAGTTCACGGCATGAAAAATCATTTAGGTGATTATAAACGCTTTAGTGCCGTCATCGCTGTAAGTGGTCATGTGGCAGATAAATTTAAAGGGTTGCGTAGTGTTGATCTGATTCATAATGGTGTAGATATTGATCCCGTGCTCGATCGTGATCAGTTGGTTCACCAACCTCGTGCCTTGGCAATAGGACGCCTTGATCCGGTCAAAGGTTTTGATCATCTGATTAAAGCTTGGGTCGGGATTGATTATCGATTGGATATTATTGGGGACGGGGCAGAGCGAGAGCATCTTCAGGCGATAATTGAGCAGCATCAATTGCAAGATCGAGTTCGATTATTAGGATATAAGCACCCAGTGAATCTAGAAATATGCCAAAGTAGTTTTGTGGTTGTATCTTCCTTAAAAGAGGGAGGTCCGATTGTTGTTGCAGAGGCTTTACTGCAACAAGTACCAATCATTGCAACTGATGTTGGTATGGCTAAAGAGTTTATACCGCAGCAATATATAGCTAAAAATAATGATGTTGAAAACTTAACCAAACTAATAGAATTTACCTTGGCGCACATTTCACAATTGCCAGAAGAGTTTAATACTGCTTATAGGGTTGCAGCAGACACGTTGACACTGACCAAGATGACTCAGAAAACGATTGCGGTATACCAACGACAGCTGCAAGAAAAAACCGCGAAAGAGAGTTTGAAAGTCTAAGTTAGATTACAGTGATTAAATACTCATTGTTGAACTAGATTTAACTATGCTGCATTGCTAAATCCATTAGATTGAAAAATGACTTGTAAAGTTTTGTGGTGTATGACATCGATTTGATGTGCTAATCAAGTCAATTCGGTAAAATATCTCTTTATTGAGCCAATGTAGAGTTATTAATATACGCAATATATTTGTGTCAGTCCTATTAATAATTTTACCAAGCCCATAAAATGACATCTTAGTTTGAGTAAAAATAGAAAAGTGCACTGCTTTTCATTTGGAACCAGTTTTTAAAATTATTAAGGTTTTAGTTTCATGCAGATCTATATCATCAGTATTGAAGATGAAGACTCCCCTCGATGGGAAAAGTTCATACAGCAGCCTTTTTTTCAGCACCCCAATATCACTTATCAAAAAATTGGAATCAAAGGGGCAGAAGTTCCGACGAAGCAGTATTTTGATTTAGCCGTGAAAGGTCGATCAAAACCACTAAGTCCAGGTGAACTCGGTTGTACGCTATCTCATCTAAAAGCATTGGAACTTTTCCTAAATACAAATGATAAATATGCCTTAATTTTTGAAGACGATGCCATTATTCCGCAAGATTTATCCTTAGTCGATCTAAGCACTGCGATTGAACAGCAAACTTTACCTAATAATCTACTGTTTAGTTTGGGTGGAATACAAATGAAAGAAAGCCGTAAAGTTCGTGGTGAGTTTAAAGATGACTTTTTAAATAAAAAAGTCCTAAAGGTTATTCCAGATTTTTATCACCGTGTCTGCTACGCATTTGCATATATCGTAGATCGGAGTATGGCTGAAACATTGATTAATTATCATAAGCAAATACGTAAAGCAGATGATTGGGGCTATCTATATGATTTTGATTGTTCTAGCCATTTATATATGACTTATCTTGTAGACCATCCCCAGATTGATGCAGATGAAACTGATCCAATGTTAAGTTGTTTGGCTGAGGAACGCTCTAAATCAGCAGATCTGAAAAAAAGTAACTATGGAACACCAATAAAGAAAAATTTAGCTAAGATTTTTGCTAAAAAATATCAAATAGATTAACTGTATTAAGAATTGATAGGATTCACTATGAAAAAATATTTAATCTCAATTGAGTCTGAACAAAGTCCGAGATTAAAACAATTTTTTAGTCAAAAAACTTTCGCTAGATATCAATCAGACTTTACAAGATTTGGAGTGATCGGTAAAAAGCTTAGTGTAGAAGATTATTTTAATTTAGCTATCGCCTCTCAATCGATAGCACTCACTCCAGGGGAGCTTGGATGTACCTTATCTCATCTTAAGGCATTAAAGCATTTTGTAGACGGTGATGAGGATTATGCGATTATCTTTGAAGATGATGCAATTGCTACAAATGATATTGATCTCAATCAATTAAATCTAGAAATTAAAAAGTTAAATTTAAAAACTTGTTTTCTATTTAGTTTAGGTGGAATACAGTTAAGAGTAAATAATAAATTAAGAGGAAAAATCGAAGCTGAACAGATTTTTGAAAAAAACATTTTAAAACTCCATCCTTTTAGTATTGCTAATCTATGTTATACCTATGCTTATGTTGTAGATAAAAAAATGGCTAAGGTACTTATTGAATATCATGAAGTTCCACATGTTTGCGATCACTGGGATGAGCTTTATGAGTTTAATAAAGACATAAATTTCTATGCCACATTTTTATTTGATCATCCTGAAGTTGAACTAAATAAATCTATAGTGAGTAGCATTGAAGATGAGCGAAAGAAACTGACCTCAAATATTCAAATGAAGAAGTCAATTCTCACTCGACTAAAAAAATCAGTGACTAAAAAGTGGCTGAAGATTTTTTATGAAAATTACAAATAAACCTTTGTAATTAAATTTCTTATTTTTAGTTGTATATCTCATCAATTCTCTACTTAATGTGTCATGCGTGAATTTAATGAATAATAGTTTGCCTTTAGTCTCCATTGTCGTACCTTGCTATAACCATGAAAACTATATTTCACAATGTATTCAAAGTATTATTGATCAAAGTTACCATAATATAGAGTTGATAGTTATTGACGATGGGTCAGAGGATCAATCAATTGAAAAGATTTTAGAAATTGCGGATGCATGTAAAAATAGATTTGTAAATTTTATATTTAGGCATCGTGAGAATAAAGGTTTATGTGCAACTTTAAATGAAGCTTTAACTTTATGTCATGGGGAGTATTTTTGTATCATTGCATCAGATGATTTAATGCGAATTAATAAAACTAAAATTCAAGTTGATTATGCATTAAAGTACCCTGATGTAACTTCATTTTATGGTGGGGTACAGCTTATTGATGATAATGGGGCATTGAAAGAGAAAATCGATTTACCTTTTCAGCTTTATACCTTTGATAAAATATTCATGCATAAATTTATTCTCTATGCACCTACTCAAATGCATAGACTAAAAGATATAGTTGATCTCGGTGGTTTTGATGAGAATGTAAAAGTCGAAGACTGGGAACTTTGGTTGCGGTTGACGAAAAGTGGTAAAAAGATATTGTGTATTCCTGAGCAACTCGCATATTATAGGATCCATATGTTTAATATATCGAAAAATAATGAACTAATGCTAAAGGACTTATTAAATATCATTGAAGGATATAGAAATGAATCTGGATTTAAAAAAGCAAGATTTAATATTTTAAAGCAATATGTGATTAACCCTATGAGAGAGGTAAGTCAAATGAAATACTATATAATAAAGTTGATTTGTAAGCTTAAGAATACATTACATTAATCAATTAAATTCTTATCCAAAGTAATTTAAGTTTTATTATAAACATTAACTTGCCCTGATATATTTCTAAAGCGCTTATAAGACCAGATATATTGTACTGGGTCCTGATTAATCATTTTTTCAATTTCTTGATTTAAGCATTCTACAGATTGTTGGGTATCTTTTGAGAGGATCTCTTCTGATAAACGGCGACAGTGGACATCAAAACTGGATAAATCGGTATTACGTGTACAACTCACTCCTAAAATATTGCACTGGGTTTTTGCAGCAAGCTTGGAAACTAATGTGCTCGATAAAGCATTTTTTCCATAAAAATCAGCGTAGACACCGCCTGATATTTTCGGTAAATGATCGGGGAGTATCACCGTGAGTCCACCTTGCTTAAGATGTTTAAAGATTGCTCGAACCCCATTTTCATCAGTTGGAACAAGCGTGGCATTATATTTTTGACGTGCTTCTAAAATATAACGATTAAAGCCTTTTACTTTATTGGGTTTGTACATAATGACGGGTGAAGTATAAAGGCTTAACCATGAATTTAATAATTCCCAACAACCGTAATGGAGTACAACGACAATAACGCCTTTCTTATTCTCCAAAGATTCAGTCAGAATTTGCTCACCAATGATATTTTTTAATAAACTTAAGCTATATTCGGGTGGCATTCCCCAGCTTTTTAAAAATTCGACGTAGGTTCTACATTGACTTTTAAGGCTCTGTTTAATTAAGTGTTGTTGTTCACTCTTGCTTAGCTCTGGATAAACAATCTCAATATTAATCTGAGTAATACGCTTCATCGAAGAGTCGAAACTATATAAGATCACCGCAATCCAACATGCCAATGTCTGTAATATGCGCAATGGTATGAGTGCTATTAATTTTAAAATAAAATACATGTAAGGGCGACTTAGCTAAACTACAACTTAAGTTTTTGTCGTTAAATTTAATTTGTTTAAACCCATGACAGAGAAATGCACAGGGACAATGATTAAATTGGTTTAACAAAACTTAAAAGGGAGTGGTTGTGAAAGAAAATGCAATCCATTGATGTAACGGTTGAAAAGCGCTAGATTTCGCGTCTAAATGATCAATCGTATTGAGTATCCATAAATGCGCTTAACTCATAAAAAATAATCTTAGAAATTAATTTGATATATTTTTAGAGGTTCTACTTTAAACGGTTAATGATTCGACAGGACATGATATATCACATTACCAATTGGCATGCTATTTAAATCATCTTCTGATGCTAAAAATTGACTGAAAACTCAGACTTAAAAATCCAAGATAAGCATGCACAGAGTGGTAATTATTCATTCATTGCCGTTAGCGTATACAGTAAACACCCCATACCAAGATGTACGGAGTATTGGCTTATAATTTAATTTGCGATGGTTTTTGGACTCAAACGTATGGCATCAACGACAACAAAATCCTCATGCACATCAATGGTGTGACAGCCATCATCTTCAGGATTCCATGTTGCATAGAGATTTTCGATCAATTGCTCTTGATATTCAGTGGTTGAAAGTTTCAAGATCTGTTTAAACTCAATATGGCCACCATAGCGTTTCAATGAATCTTGACTTGGTCGAATCAACTTATCCTGATAGTAAAATAATTTACCCGCCATACGATGCTCAATCTTACCCTTACAAACAGGGTTGAGTGGGTGCTCTTGCCAATTTGGATTTAATATATCTTCAGTAAAGAATATATCGAGACGATCGCCAAATTTTTTACAGTCACGACGAGTAGAAGTAAATAAATACCACATACCCTGATAATAAAATGGTGTGCTATCAACAGCAGAAATATTATCTAAAATATTCGAGTGCTTTTCCCAGCTGTAGGGGAAGTCTTTTGCTTTCCACAGTTCGATCGTTTTATTGGCACATGTTTCAGGGATCATGTACCAATCTTTTTCAACTTGGAAGATACAAGGATATGATAAATGATAGTCCAGTTTTAAAATGGCCTGTGGTTCGCTATAGGAACCATCTTTAAAGACTTCAAGGACAGATAGGAAGCCTACCGGGTGCTCAGCATCGACTTCCTCAAAGAAGATAAAATGTTGGTCTTCATGCTTGGCATAAAAACTATCCGCAAAGGTGAACTTTTCTGGAGAATGAATTTCATGCAACTGGTCAAGTTGACTTAATTCTGTAAAGTTTTTATCGATCCAACCGAAACGTATATACCAATGTGACTCAAATTGTTGGGCCATTTTCTTTTGTTTAAATTTATACCATTTTTTGAGTAATGTACGTTTCATGCTAGAGCAGGAGTAATGTGAAGAGATCAGCCTATTTTAACTGAGTTGTCTTGAGAGTGGTCGACTAAACCACTGTTTAAGGTCAATTTAATTTGTAACCGCGCCCAGAATTTTTGTGATTTATTCTTCATTAAAAACAAAAAACATGTTTTATTGGCGACATTTTGAGTGGTGTGAAAGGTGGTTCTGCTGTTGAGAAACAATATACTCACTGATCCTGATTTCCCTTGAGCACCAAATACAGCAATGCCACAAAGATGAGTAATGCAGCACTGAGGCTACTGATACTAAAAAATAAGATACGTTGATAGCTAGTTAAGTTGAACAACTCAGCCCATAAGATATAGCGCATGAATCCCCATTGCACGATTGCAAACACTATAATTACGATCGCTTGACGACGTACATCTGGACGCATAGCCATAACAAAACCTACCAATGAATATCGCGTCATTATGCCAGTTCAAGCCCTCTATCGCAATCAATCTGGGCGTAGTCGCACTGATAGCACTTAGGATTTAATAGCATTTCAGTTTTCAGCGGCGAATCAAAGACAACAAAAAACCTGCATGATGCAGGTTTTTTGCGTTGCGCTTGAGCCGCTTTTAACCACTCAATTCAGCAAGACGGATGGAGGAGAATTATTTAGAAACTTCTGCTTTAGCTTCGTCAGCTTTTGGTTTTTCGCGTAGACGAATACCCAGATCACGTAACTGGTTGGCTTCAACTGGCGCAGGTGCTTGAGTTAAAGGACATTCAGCTGTTTTGGTTTTCGGGAATGCGATCACATCACGAATAGACGATGCACCGGTCATCAGCATGATTAGACGGTCTAAACCGAATGCCAAACCACCATGTGGAGGCGCACCATATTTCAACGCATTAAGTAGGAAGCTAAATTTCTCTTCAGCTTCTTCGTCATCGATACCGAGTGCAGCAAAAATCGCTTTTTGCATTTCAAGGGTATAGATACGCAGTGAACCACCACCCACTTCAGTACCGTTCAATACCATGTCATAAGCAACAGATAATGCTTCACCTGGATTGTTCTTAACATCTTCTACGCTGCTTTTTGGCAGGGTAAATGGATGGTGAACAGAGGTCCATTTGCCATCATCAGTTTCCTCAAACATTGGGAAATCAACCACCCAAAGTGGTGCCCATTCGCAAGTAGCGAGTTTGAGGTCATGACCGATTTTAACGCGAAGCGCACCCATAGCATCGTTAACGACTTTGGCTTTATCAGCACCAAAGAAGACGATGTCGCCATTTTCCGCGCCAACACGTTTTAATAGATCCATAACGATTGGTTCGATGAACTTAACGATTGGAGACTGTAAGCCTTCAACGCCTTTTTCAAGTTCATTGACTTTGATATAAGCCAAACCTTTGGCACCATAGATGCCAACAAATTTAGTATATTCATCAATTTGGCTACGTGGCAGAGCACCAGCACCCGGCACGCGTAATGCAACGATACGGCCTTTAGGATCTTTGGCAGGGCCAGCAAAGACTTTGAACTCAACGTCTTGCATAAGATCTGCAACATCGATGAGTTTAAGTGGAATACGCATATCTGGTTTATCAGATGCATAGTCACGCATTGCTTCGCTATACGGCATACGTTGGAAGCGATCAAAATTGATGCCAAGCATGTCCTTGAACAGCTTAACCGTCATTCCTTCCATCAAATCCATGATTTCTTCATCGTTTAAGAATGAAGTTTCAATGTCGATTTGGGTGAATTCTGGTTGACGATCGGCACGTAAGTCTTCGTCACGGAAACATTTTGCGATTTGATAATAACGATCAATACCACCCACCATTAACAATTGTTTAAACAACTGTGGTGACTGTGGTAGGGCATAGAAACTACCATTTGAAACGCGGCTCGGTACCAAATAGTCACGTGCGCCTTCAGGCGTAGCACGGGTCAAAATTGGAGTTTCCACATCTAAGAAACCATTATCATCCAAATAGTTACGGATAAGATTGGTGACTTTAGAACGGAAACGTAAGCGGTCTAACATTTCTGGACGACGAATATCGAGGAAGCGATATTTTAAACGTACATCTTCAGAGATATTGACGTTTTCATCGTTCAATGGGAATGGCGGTGTCTCAGAGCTGGCAAGCACTTCGATGTCTTTGCCAAGGACTTCAATTTGTCCACTGACCATATTGGCATTTTCGGTGCCTTCATAACGACGACGTACACGGCCTGTGATTTTTAATACAAATTCAGAGCGTGCTTTGTCAGCTGTTGAGAATGCTTCTGGGGTATCTGGATCGATAACCACTTGTACGAGACCATCACGGTCACGCATATCGAGGAAGATTACACCGCCATGATCGCGGCGACGGTGTACCCAACCGCATAATGTTACTGTTTGGTCAATTTGGGCTTCTGTTAAAGAGCCGCAGTAATGAGTTCGCATCATGGCGTGCTAAGTCCAACTTCTATTATTTAAAAAAATAAGTAAAAAAATAAGTCAGGAGTGACTTACTTTAGGAAACACTCAATTATGCCTCGTTGCAGGTGTAGTCACAAGAAGTAGTTATAAAAACAGCAAAATTTCATCAAGTTCTAACGATAGGGCTGTAAGCCTTTGCGCTGCATAAAGATCAATATCGCCACACAGCCGAGGCTA
The DNA here is from genome assembly GCF_004345325.1 of Acinetobacter calcoaceticus. Classification (GTDB taxonomy): domain Bacteria; phylum Pseudomonadota; class Gammaproteobacteria; order Pseudomonadales; family Moraxellaceae; genus Acinetobacter; species Acinetobacter calcoaceticus_D. Next base: position 124,368 of record NZ_SLVJ01000006.1, on the reverse strand, counting down.
AAGCTGATTAAAAATGCGCTAGAAAACTGATTGATGGCGCGACCAATGAATTGATACAGGTCAGCCCAACGTGCATCTGCACTCCAGCTTTGTGCAAAATCGATATAGGCAAAGCATCCAATAAAGAAGCTGAATAAAATCAATAATAGACCGGCAAATTTTAATGGTTGGCGTAATTGATCGGATTGCTCAGTTTGAGCGGTGTGAGCCTGATGTTGATGAGAGGCTGGCCTATAAGCTATCGCGTAGTGGATGCCCATCCAAAGTAATATTGGTAAAGCGATGATTGAAGAGCCAATTTGTAATACACGATGCATGGCAAATGTACGTTCAGCAATCACCACGCTCTGATTAAGAAAGTCATGAAAAGCAAAGCTTCTAAAGTCTGAATGGGTAAGACCATCCCAGATCAGATGGGTAGCGGCACCGATCACAATGGCGATGCAGACACAGAGTACGAAACCGCATATTGAACGAAATGAATGTAAGCGCAGTGGTTTATTGAGATTGAGTAGGGCAAACAGCACTGGGCGATAGAGTAGATACCAGAGCGCACAGAAAAATAAGCCGAGTCCGAGGTTGAGGCTGAACAGGCTATTCCATTGATGCGATTGGTTGAAATCTTGTTCGGTAAACAGTCGATATAGATCGGGGGTCATACTGCCAATCGCCAAGGCGGCAATCGGGAGACGATCACCACTGAGTTTGGAGATGGGGGGCGCGACGATCATATGCGAAAGGGTGAAAGGCATGAATAACACTGGTTCTGAACGAATTTTACAGCACAGTCTATAAAAGTTAGCACTGAATAACTGTTTTTTATTGCAATTAATTTGAAATGTTATAACATAACAAAAAATTTCATAATGAGCTTTGAAAGCATATGAATCGCTTAAGCCAAAGTGCGTTGGCACTGTCTATCTGGTCTATCTTGACGAATACCTCTTGGGCTGAACAACAAAGCCCAGTGCCTGTTGAATTGGCAACGATCACAGTCACAGCTCAGTCGGATGTTGGTTTTATTCAAGCTGAGCAGACTGTAAAGCAGGCTCAGTTGCAACAATCTGCCAGCACCTTAGGTGATGCATTACAAAATGAGTTGAGTGTATCGTCGAGTGGTTTTGGTGCTGGTGCCAGTCGTCCTGTGATTCGTGGCCAAGAAGGTGCGCGTTTAAAAGTGACCTCTAATGCCAGCGATACCATGGATGTATCGAGCCTTTCCCCTGATCATGTGGTCACGATTGATCCGCAATTGTCAGAAAAAATTGAGGTGATCCGTGGACCTGCCAGTTTATTGTATGCTGCGGGTTCGGTGGGTGGTCTGGTCAATGTCACTGATGGGAAAATCCCGACTCAGATGCCAGAAAAAGGCTATGAAGCACAGGTCGGCGTGCGATATAACACCGGCAATGATGAAAAATTAGTCCAAGCTGGTGCCACCGTTGCGCTAGGCAGCAATGTGGCGCTACGTGTGGAAGGTCTAAAACGTGATGCCAATAATTATATTGCGCCAAATTATATCGTGACCGAAGATCATGGTGACCACGTGCATCAGAACAAAGAGCGTCGTGTCGATAACACCTTTGCAGAGTCTGAAAATTTTAATCTAGGTCTGTCGTGGATCGGTGAACGTGGCTTTGCGGGTATGGCATATAGCAAACGTAAGGATCAATACGGCCTACCGGGCCATAGCCATGAATATGAAGACTGCCATTTGCATGGAATGTCTTTGCATTGTGGTGGTCATGGGCATGACGATCATGAGGGCGAAGGACATGAGGGAGCAGGTCATGGCCACGATCATGATGAAGATGGACATGCGCATGGGGGGCCATGGATTGATTTGGTTTCGGAGCGCTATGATTTTCGCTCTGAGTTGAATGATCCTTTTCACGGTTTTTCAACATTACGTTTTCAAGCCAGCTATACCGATTATCGCCATGATGAAATTGAAGAGGGCAATATTGCCACTCGATTTGAAAGTAAGGCCTATGACGGTAGATTGGAACTCGAACATCAGACCATAGCGGGTTGGGATGGACTGTGGGGTGTACAAGCCAGTCAACAAAAACTCAATCTCAATGGTGAGGAGGCCATCCTCGCACCGAACAAAACCCATAAATATAGTCTATTTGGCTTAGAAAAAAACCAATGGAAAGATCTGCGTTTTGAACTTGGTACACGGGTGGATTATCAAAAGAATCAAATTGATTCGGATCAAAAAGATTTTAGTGGAACGGCATTTTCATATTCGGGTGCCACGCATTGGGACTTTGCCCCTGATTACACTTTGTCCTTAACCGCTTCGCACCAAGAGCGTCTGCCTTTGGCACAAGAGTTGTATTCAGATGGCAAACACTTTGCCACCAATACTTATGAAAAGGGCAACCAAAACTTAAACAAAGAGCAGTCCAATAACCTAGAGTTGGGATTGAACTTTGATAATCAGCAATTGAGTTACAAGGTCAATCTCTATCACAACTGGTTTGATGATTATATCTATGCACAAACCTTGGATCGCTATAAAGACTTCCGTCTGATTGAATACAATCAAGATTCGGCTAAGTTTTATGGTCTAGAAGGCAAGGTTGCCTATCAGCTCAATCCTGTTTATAACGTTGGCTTATTTGGCGATTATGTACGCGGAAAAATCGACAATGACAATGCACCACGTGTCCCAGCAGGGCGTGTGGGTACACGAGTCGATGCTGCATTTGATGATCATTGGGCTGGTTCTGCAGAGTTTTACCATGTGTTTGAACAAGATAAGATCAGTGCTTTTGAAAGTGCCACCGATGGCTACAATATGTTGAATCTTGGACTTTCCTATACCGGTACAGGTGCAGGAAAGTACAAAGCAGCACAGGAATATCGTGTTTTCTTTAATGCAAACAACTTGTTAGATCAGCAAGTTTATCAACATGCTTCGTTCTTGCCACAGATTCCACAAATGGGGCGTAATTTCATGATGGGTGTCAACTTAAACTTCTAAAGTGACATTTTTCACGAAAATCGTATTGAAAATAAAGCAGATTGCACCTAGTCTGAGCGCATTAGACTAGGTTGTTATTATGCGTATCTTTCGAAAACTTCAGACAAAATTGAATTGGTCTCGCCGACGCTACTTGGGTGTAGTGGTCGGTTTTTTAGCATTGGGTTATGTGGCTTCAGCCGTATTTCATAGTGTTAAAACCATGCCAGCAGGTTTGGACTACACCGGTCCATTACGCCATGCCAATGTGAAGTTTCTCGTCGATCAAAGCTATGTCGACGCTCAAGGTCAGCAGCAACTGGATCAACAGATTTTCGATCAAGTCTTACAACTGATTGCTGAAGCTGAGAGCACCATTGTCATCGATATGTTTTTGTTTAATGCCGAGGTGGGCACATCTAAGCTGCAGCACCGACCTTTGACCAAAGAGTTGACGGATGCTTTGGCGATTAAACGGCAACAAAACCCAAATATTGAAATCAAATTTATCACCGATCCAATTAACTCGGTCTATGGCGGGATGATACCGCAGCAATATGCAAAAATGCGCCAATCGGGGGTCGAGGTGATGGAAACCGATTTAGCACCTTTACGCACACCCAACCCTGCATGGTCAGGCCTGTGGTATCTGTGCTGTCAGGGTGTAGGCAATAACCCAGAAGGGGGTTGGTTACCAAATCCATTTGGCAATGAGAAAATTACCATTCGCAGCTATCTCAACTTACTAAACTTCAAAGCCAATCATCGTAAAACCATTATGGTTGATACGCTTGAGGGCTGGAAAAGTATGGTGATTTCTGCGAATCCGCACGATGGCAGTTCACGCCATTCCAATGTCGGTTTGTTGGTCTCAGGTCATACTGCTATCGATTTATTAAATTCTGAACGTGCAGTCGCCACCATGTCGGGTGGGGATGCACCGATGGTGATCGTTGGTAATGTCGATGGCGCAATGGATCAGCCTCAGGTTCAAGTCTTGACCGAGGCTGCAATTTACCGCTCAGTAGTCGACTTGATCAAAACGGCGAAAGCAAAAGAGTCGATTGATTTGATGATGTTCTATCTGTCAGAGCGCGAGATTATCCAGCAATTGATGGATGCAAAAGACCGTGGGGTAAATGTCAGAGTGTTACTCGATCCAAACAAAGATGCCTTTGGACGGGAAAAGAACGGTATGCCAAATCGTCAAGTGGCGTCTGAGTTGCATCAAGCCGGTATCGATGTGCGTTGGTGTAATACCCAAGGTGAGCAATGCCACAGCAAAATGATTATTAAACGTAATCCGCAGCAGACTGAAATGATTTTGGGTTCAGCCAATTTCACTGCGCGTAATCTAAAAAATTATAATCTTGAAACTGATTTACGTGTCATCGGTGCAGCTCAGCAAATGGTATTCGTCGATGCGGGGAACTATTTTAATAGCGCTTGGTCCAATCTTAATGGTCGAAAAATGAGTGTGGACTATGCAGAGTTTGCCGATGAATCAACAATGAAATATTGGACCTACCGCTTTATGGAATGGTCGGGTATGTCGACGTTTTGATGTAGGAATAGTACCCTCAGTGTCGAGCACTGTTGAACGTAAAAAAATGCCATCATCAGATGGCATTTTTTTTATGACTGGCGATGCACCAAGTGAATCAACTTAGTCGGTCTAGTTGTTTGGTGGAATCATCTGATCCAAATCTTTATCGCTCATCTTTTCAATATCTTCAAGCTTGGTTTTAATCTTCCACTGATCTTCATCTTCGACTGGACTCGGCAGGCGTGCTTCTAACCAATCGCAGACCACATCAGGGCCAAAGTCCGCATGATTACACTGAATCACCCAAGCTAAAAATTGTTGTGCCTCACCATTCATATAGGGTGGTGGGGACACAGGGAAAAACTGAGTCGGCAGACGTTCATTGGTAGAAAGATAATTCAGTACATGACCGAGTTCTTGCACGGTCTGCCAAGCGAGGGCATGAGTGGTGTCGATTTGAAACTTAAACCACCATGCATGTGCGCCATCAGATCCATAGGCATCGATCCGCGATGCTTGAATACTCGGCACTTTTGAAAAAAACTGATGCAGACGATCAAAACTCAATTCAGACACGATAAGGCTCTCAAATGCAGGTGGGGCTAAAGTTTAGCATAAAGCTTAGGCTTGGATTTCATGTGCTAAAGACAAGTTCAGTATTTCAGCAGGCAAGCCATCATAATCTTCAAACCCTGCTGATTCAAATCCATGTTTGCTTAATACTTTACGTGATGCTGCATGTTTGGGATCAATGATGGCAGTGAGACTGCACAATTGTGGCAAGCTTTGAGCTTGTTGAATCAGTTGCTTGGCGATCTGACTGGCAATGCCTTGGCCCCAATACACAGGAAGTAGCATATAACCGAGTTCAGCCACAGCAGCATCTCGATGATCGACTTCAAGTTTGGCCAATCCAATAAATTGCTGAGTGCCTGCATCGATAATCTTAAAATTTCCACAACCGGACAGCAATGCATTATTGCTTAACAGTTTTGCATAGTCGCTCACTGCTTCAGGTTCAGCAATGGCGCGTTCAGTGATCATTTGCATCACCTCGATATCACTGACCAATTGCAAATACAGCTGAAAATCAGACGCCGTGTCAGTAAATGCGACCAAATCAAAATGTTGTTGCATCGTCATTCGCCCCTAGATCAATGTTAATCAAGTTGGGATGTATAGCTGAAAATTCAAGGGGATGAGGTTTTGAGTACACCCAAGTTATGCATCGGGTTAAAACACAATCAATGCTGCAATAAAGATCATTTACACAATGCACGTGAAGCGCAGTATCGGGTTAATAAATGCCTGCAATCCGACTTATTTGATTCATGATTTTTCTGCAATGAGGGCCTAAATTGAACCCGGTATTTTAAAAAATAAGGAGTGAGATAAATGAGATTACTATTTATCAATACTGTATTGCTGTCTGCACTAATGAGCTTGAGTGCTGAAAGCTTTGCAAAACCTCAGGATCATCGTGGTTCAAACCATGCTTCAAATCAGGGTTCAAGGCATGGGCAATCCCATCAGCGGAACCAAGGGCAACATAGACCCCAGCACTATCCTCGTAATCACGATCAAGGCTATAGACCACCTCCACCCGTATATAGGCATGGGGGAGGTGGTTCTAGACAGGTTAATGCCCGTAGTTATCATCGAGGAGGACATTTGCCTCGGGCATATTGGGGGCAACAGTATCATGTCAATAATTGGCGTCGTCATCCGCGACTTTATGCGCCGCCACAGGGTTATGCATGGTACAGCGTAGATGACCGTTATGTATTGGCTGCAGTGGCGACTGGATTGATTTCAGCCATTATTTTAAGCCAGTAAAACGCTTTTTTAACCCAAACGCTAAGCGGAGTCAGTATGAGGGGGTTAAAGGCTGCAGCCATTCTAAAAATGGATTGAGAAATCCATTTTTTTTATTTGCTAAGATGTTGATGGGTCCAGACTCAAGCTAATTCATCATCCTCTGGTCTTGGAGTTTTATTGTTCGGCGTGACTTTAATCCCATGCTTATCTCGGATCACTGAAGGGAAATTCCAAGAAGCATAACGGACGATCAATATGGCGAAGGCCAATATCAAGATGGAACCTGTGATGATCACCAAATCCATACTGGCTTTGTGTTCATGTTGAATATTAGAGATCAATAATCGGGTCAATGCAGTAATGGCGACATAGATGAGAAAGCGTACTGGCATGTGATTGGTTTTAAAATAAATGCCAACCATGGCACCGAGTTCTAAGTAGATAAATAGCAAAAGAATGTCATCAATGGTCGCATATTGTTTGACGGTGAGGATTTCAATCACGGTATGCACCGCGGACCACGCCACCATACAGCCAATAATAAACAGCGCTAAATAATGAAAGGCTTCGACTGCCAGATTACCGCAACGATCAAGCCAACTGACTATTTTTTCAACTCTGGAATCTTGCTTTGACATGTGGAGCCTCTAAGGTCGCAAATGGGGGCTGTGTTTTATTATGCAAATTTTGTGCTTAATATGAGCGAATCTATATTTTTTTTTAAATGATCATTAAAAAGGCCTGACCAGAACGCATTCTAGTCAGGCCTTTGATTTTAGATCATCAGCGCATTAGCCCTGATTGGTAAAGTAGTCTTCACTGAAATTCATGATCACATCGCTACCTGCTTTGATTTTGAGGATGCGTGAAGTCAAATCAGGGAGCACACGTTGGATAAAGTAATGTGCCAATGAGAGTTTGTTTTGGTAGAACTCACCTGATTTGCCCTGAGCCGCACTGGCCATTTTGGCAAACATATAGGTAAAGCTGAGTAAGCCGACTGCATGTAAATAATCAATCGCAGCTGCATTGGAAAATTCAGGGTTTTCCTTAGCGCTTTCAAGGATGAAATGGGTGACCATTTCAACTTCAGTTACCACGTCTAAAGTGGCATCTTTAATGAAGTTGAGGCTTGAGTCCAATTCATTGGCGAAATCACGAATTTCGGCTAGATATTCATCGATATATTCACCACCACATTTAATGGTTTTACGACCAATCAAATCTTGGGCTTGTACACCATTGGTGCCTTCGTAGATCTGGGCAATACGCAGATCACGAACACATTGTTCCATACCCCATTCACGAATATAGCCATGGCCACCAAAGCACATTTGCGCATCAATGGTCGCTTGGAAGGCGGTATCAGTGAGGTAGGCTTTGGCGATTGGCGTCAACAAGGCTACACGGTTATTGGCTTGGGCAACTGCTTCAGGGTCAGTGGAGAACTTGGTAATATCCAACTGTTGACCCACATAGACCGCAAAAGCACGTGAAGCTTCGTTATTGGCACGAGCATTGAGCAACATACGACGTACATCGCCGTGAACTAAGATACTGTCTGCAGGTTGGTTGGGTGATTTCACCCCAGTCACACTACGACCTTGTAGACGGTCAGTGGCATATTGTGCTGCATTTTGATAGGCAAATTCAGATGCGCCCAGACCTTGAATCCCCATAGACAAACGTTCGTAGTTCATCATCACGAACATTGCAGCGAGGCCTTCATTTTCCTTGCCGACCAAGAAACCTTTGGCAGCATCAAAGTTCATAACACAAGTTGCAGAGGCTTTGATCCCCATTTTGTGTTCAATTGAACCCGGACCTGCAGTATTGCGCTCGCCAACTGAACCATCTTCGTTGACCAAAAACTTCGGCACGATAAACAGTGAGATACCACGAGAACCCGCAGGTGCATTCGGCGTTTTGGCCAAGACCAAGTGGATAATGTTATCCGCAAGATCGTGATCACCACCGGTGATAAAGATTTTGGTTCCGGTAATGTTGTAGCTACCATCGGCATTGGGTTCTGCTTTGGTTTTAATAATCCCGAGATCTGTGCCTGCATGTGGCTCAGTCAAACACATGGTTCCAGACCATTCACCTGAATAGATCTTTGGTAAATAGGTTTGTTTTTGTTGTTGGGATGCATAGCTGTTTAAGGCCATACCTGCACCGACAGAAAGCAGCGGATACAACATAAATGATGGGTTGGTGGCAAATAGCATTTCATCAGCCAATACCGTCAACATCTTCGGCATGCCTTGGCCGCCCCATTCTTCATCAGCGGCAAGACCGATCCAACCGCCCTCAGCATATTGTTTAAATGCTTGTTTAAAGCCAGCAGGGGTGGTGACTTGGCCATTGCTAAATTGTGCACCTTCTTCATCGCCAGTGCGATTTAGTGGAAGAGTAATATTTTGCGCAAATTTAGCCATCTCTTCTAAGATCGCTTCAGCGGTAGCCGCATCTACATGTGCAAGATTTTCATTGGCTTGCCAGAATTGTTCTGCATTAAAAACCTCATTGAGGATAAAACGCATGTCAGCAAGGGGCGCATTATAAATTGGCATACTAGATCCACCTGTTATGTCTAAATCAATTTAGATGAGTTGATACGATATTTTTATCTGAATAGAACGGTCTTAAAACAATAACCTGAAAGTAATCTTGATCAAAGCATTTCAGTCAAAGATGAGCAAACAACGATGACAGGGTCTGGCTATGCTCAAGCTAGAATAGCAGTACCTTTAAGGCATATTGTGGCCTGAGCAGGCACGGTATTGTTTGATCATTTATTTTAAAATCAATCTTTTATAAAGAAAAAGGACCGTCAATACGATGACCGTCCTTTTCTTTTTCTACATGAACTTGCTGTCATGCAGCATCTGCTTTTGCAGATGACCGCAGAGTTCCTTTAATTTGTCATTCTGATTTTTCATCAGCAATTGCTAAGCTTAGAATGCGAAATGGTCAACATTTAAACTCATCAAAGGCTCTAAACCGCCTTCGATCACGTCAACGTGTGAACGGACACGTGGCAAGATTTTCTTGAAGTAGAAACGTGCAGTGGTCACTTTGGCATTGTAGAAATCAACTTCAGAACTACCTGCTGCCAATTGCTCTTGAGCAACCAAAGCCATACGTGCCCATAAATAACCGAGAGTCACATAGCCTGAAAAGTACAAGTAATCAACGGCTGCTGCTCCAACTTCATCGGGGCTTTTCATGGCGCGCATACCAATTTTCATGGTCAGGTCGCCCCACTCTTTATTGAGGGCTGCCAATGGCTCAACGAACTCTTGCAGATCAGCATTGTCTTTGTTGCTTTCAACAAATTTATGAATGATCTTGGTGAAGTCTTTGAGCATCGCACCTTGGGTTTGTAGGACTTTACGGCCCAATAAATCCAGTGCTTGAATCTCAGTGGTGCCTTCGTATAAGCAAGAAATACGTGTATCACGTACGATTTGCTCCATACCATGCTCTGAAATAAAGCCATGACCACCAAACACTTGTACGCCGTGTTTTGCAGACTCAGAACCTGTTTCAGTTAAGAAGGCTTTGGCGATCGGGGTCAATAGCGACAAGATATTGTCGGCAAACTTACGTTCTTCTTCAGTTGCACCTTGTTCAACGATATCCGCATATTGCGATAGTAAGTACACCAATGCACGACCACCTTCAGCAAAGGCTTTTTGGGTCAGAAGCATGTTACGAACTGCAGGATGTACGATGATTGGATCGGCATCTTTTTCAGGTGCTTTAGGACCAGACAACGAACGCATCGCTAAACGATCTTTGGCATAAGCCAATGCACCTTGGAATGAACCTTCAGATGCAGATAGACCTTGCACTGCTGTACCGATACGCGCAGTGTTCATAAAGGTGAACATGCAGTTTAGGCCACGGTTTTCAGGGCCAATCAAGAAACCTTTGGCTTGGTCAAAGTTGATCACACAAGTGGCATTACCATGAATACCCATCTTGTGTTCAATCGAACCACAACGAACTGCATTACGATCGCTTACTGAGCCATCTGCATTGACGTTGAATTTAGGTACGATGAATAACGAGATACCCTTAGTGCCTTTAGGCGCGCCAGGAAGACGAGCCAAAACAATATGGATAATGTTCTCAGCCATATCATGCTCGCCTGCTGAGATAAAGATTTTCTCACCAGAAATCGCATAGCTGCCATCGGCATTCGGTTCAGCTTTACTACGAATAATACCGAGATCTGAACCTGCATGAGATTCAGTTAAACACATGGTACCCGTCCATTCACCACTGACTAATTTTGGTAAAAAAACTTGTTTTTGTTGATCTGAACCATGATGTTCAATGGTACGCACTGCACCATGCGATAGGCCAGGGTACATGCCCCAAGACCAGTTTGCAGTACCGACCATTTCAGAAATTGTTGTGCCCAATGAACCAGGAAGGCCTTGGCCACCGTGTTCTTCAGGGACTGAAAGCGAAGGGAAGCCCAGCTCAATATATTTTTGATAAGCGGCTTTAAAGCCTGTAGGGGTTGTGACTTCACCATCATTCCAAGTACAACCTTCACGGTCGCCAACTTGATTCAGTGGAGAGAGTTCGTTTTCACAGAAATCTGCTGCTGCTTCTAGATATTGGTCAACCAATTCACGACTTACGTTGTCCTTGAATGCAGGTAGTTTTGAATAATGTTCTTCGGCATTTAATAATTCATGCAAAACAAATTGCATATCACGTAAGGGCGCCTTGTATTGTGGCATAGCTGATTCCTCAATACTGGTTAAACCAGATTTAATTCTTAAAAATAATCAATGTCAGATGACATCTAATTTGTTCGCATACATCGTGCTACATCTAAGGGTTTGGTACAAGCATTTCTATGCTGTATTCCTGTGACTGTAAAGTCAAAGAAAAAATATGGCAATCGCCTAAGTGTATTGAGTGTAAATGCTTTTCGCGACAACTGGATGAAACAAATTGTCAAAATCGTAAAAATATATGTCCATAAAAAAAGACGCATTTTGCGTCTTTTTCGTCATTTTCTAGCCCTAGATTAAGTGTTATTTTTAGGCGTTTTATGATCGATATGCATGGCATTTAGGTCTGGTTTGAACTTAACTACGCATTGGCCATTTAAGGTCTTATCGCCGATTTGAGCTTGAATATTTTTACCCACAGTTTGTCCGTTACAGGCATTTTGTAGAGCTTGCCACTTTTGCTGACGTTCGGCGCGGCGTAGTGCAAATTGTTGTTGGCGTAGTTCACGTTGTTGGATTTGTTCAGCACTCATGTTCTGTGGATCTACTGGCGCTTGGTTATGCTTATCGCGACCTTGTGGGTGTTGATTTTGATCCTGCATGCGCATTGTGTGGGGTTGATGTTGACGGGTGTGTAGCTCAGTACCGACGCGTGCCTCAGGTTTAAACATTAATTGGCATTGACCTGAGATGGTTTTGTCGGCGACTTGCAGTTGCAGATTTTGGCCTAATTTTTTGCCATCACAGGCTTGTTGCATCTGATTAAACAGTTGTTTGCGGCCTGCGCTTTGTTGTTGCCAATGTTGTTTTTGCGCATCGGTCATTTGACTTCTGTCATGATGATGGCCTGATCGATGTTGTGGTTCGGCTGAATTGACGGGAGTGGATTGAGTGGATTGGCAGGCACTCAGGGTGAGTGCCGCAAGTACACTGAAGCTGATAAGCGCTAACTTGGAAGCGGTTTGCATTGTTTTTCGCCTTAAATCTTTGATTGGAAATATTTGCTGCAAAGATTAAGTAAAGGTCATGGAGAAACAATGTAGAGTTTTTTTGAGCAATGTTGGTTAAAATGCGGAAATAGTAGAAATTATGAGAACAAATTTGAAACCTCGTCGCATTCCCATCGCTCTGCGTTTATTCTTGACCGTGCTGTTGACCACATTGGTCATCATCACAGTCAGTTTAGGGGTGTTGCATTGGACCATGCAGCGCAATTTCTCCAATTATGTGGCGGATGTAGAAATGCAAAAGCTCGATCATTTGGTTGAAAACTTGTCTGGGGTCTATGGCAGTTACGATGACTGGGGCAATGCGATTCAAGCGCAAATCTTACAGATTGAAGGCCAAGCCGCACCTGAGGACTATGATAAGTTGTCAAAATGGTGGTTGCGCCGACAATATGATATTGCATTACAACAGCGCTACTTTAATGAACATACCTTAATTGATGGTAATTCGAATGAGCCCAGCAATGAAACCGTGCTCGATCAACAAGATCTCAAGGTGCTGAGAGAAAATCTTCCCTCTGAGTTACGTCCATTCGAAGGCTTAAAATTCCCACTTAGTTCCAACCAAGATTTTTATCGAACCAAAAATAAAGACCGTAATAAGAGCGAAAAACCAGAAGTCACCAGCTTAAAACAGAACAATAGCAAGAAACGTATTATTGCGATGCCCGATGGTTTAGGCTTGAGTGCGCGTTTATCATTATATGATGCCAATCAACACTTTGTGGTTGGAGAAGGAGCGGCACCGCAAGTGACGTTTAGGCCAATCTATGTTAAAGACCAGATCGTGGGATATTTGGGACTGAAATCGATACTCGATCAACAAGATGCATTGAGCATCAATTTCTTTAGTACCCAAAAGCGTTATTTGGTACTGGTCTATATCTTTACCATACTCAGCAGTTTGGTGGCGGCTTTGTTGTTGGCGACTCATTTTAGACGCCCGATCCAACGTTTGGTCGATGCAACCCGTGAATTAACCAATGGCAATTACCAACATCAAGTGATTATTAAGCGTGATGATGAGTTGGGGGATCTGTCGAATCAACTCAATCAACTGGCTGAAATATTGCATCAACATGAGCATTCACGCCAACAATGGGTGGCGGACACCTCTCACGAACTCAAAACACCATTGGCCGTATTGCAAGCACAGATTGAAGCCATGCAAGATGGCATACGCAAAGCCACACCTGAACATTTGGCTGCCATGATGCGCCAGATCAGTAGCTTGAAAAAACTCACCCAAGATCTTGCCGATTTGGCCCAAGCAGATGCCTTGCAGCTCACTTGTTATTTCAATGCTGTCGATCCTTGGGAAGTGGTTCTACAAGAAGTTGAAAACTTTAGATCCAAGTTTGAGCAGGCTGATTTAAGCATCTCAGTGAATGGCAGTGGGGCAATATTACAACTCGATCGTGATCGTTTTAAACAAATAGTGGTCAATTTATTGGGTAACTGTGTGCGCTACACCGATGCGGGGGGCGAAATCCAGATTCACAGTCAACAAGACAGCCATTCTTGGACCCTTTATGTCGATGACAGTCCATTGGGGCTCAGCGATACACAATTGGCTCGATTGGGTGAGCGTTTTTATCGTGTCGATGACTCTCGAACCCGAAGTACTGGCGGAACAGGTCTAGGTCTGGCGCTATCATGTAAAATCGCTCAAGCTTTGGGCGCTGAATTAAGTTTTGAACACTCTCCATTAGGTGGTTTGCGATGCAAACTGGTTTTTCTAAAAAATGAAAGCGTAAAAGGATAAGTCAATGAAATACATCATGCTCGTTGAAGATGAAGTCGAACTTGCACAATTGGTACGTGACTATTTAGAAGCTGCTGGATTTGAAGTCGGCATGTTTCATGATGGTCAAGAAGCCTATCAAAGCTTTCAACAACGTAAGCCAAGTTTAATGGTATTGGATCTGATGGTCCCACGTATGGATGGATTGACCATTTGCCGTAAAGTGCGTGAGCAAACCGATCTTCCGATCATTATGGTGACTGCACGTACTGAAGAAATCGATCGTGTACTTGGATTAAATATGGGGGCTGACGATTATGTCTGTAAACCGTTTAGCCCGAAGGAATTGGTTGCCCGTGTTCAAGCCGTATTGCGTCGTCTAGAGCGTAAAGCAGAGGTCAATGATCATGACCTATTTCGTATGGACAAAGGTCAACAACGGATTTGGTATCAACAGAAATCATTAAACCTGACGCCCACCGAATTCCGCTTATTGGAATTGTTTTTAGAGCATGTGGGACAGGTCTATTCACGTGCTCATTTGCTTGATCATATCAATCCAGATAGCTTTGATGTCGCAGATCGCGTCATCGACAGCCATATTAAAAACTTACGCCGTAAAATTGCCGAAGTGGCTGAAACGGGCAACCGCCATGAATGGGTGCAAGCTGTATATGGTGTAGGTTATCGTTTTGAATATCCAGCGGAATAGTACTAAAAGCTGGTCCTTGAAAGGTAGAGCAAGTCTGGTTTAGGGATAGATCACGATCGGGATATTGTTTTCAACCAATTTCCAGATCTCATCGATATCCACATTGCGCACCGCAATACAGCCAAGGGTCCAGTCTTGTTCTGGCAGATACTGCATCATATTGGGCAACTCCGCCACTTTACTGTTGGTTGAGCCATGGATCATGATATCTCCACCAGCAGATACGCCTCGTGCAGTCGCCGCTGCACGATCCGTTGTATTGGGGTAGGAGACATGCAGCGATTTATAAAATGCACTTTTTGAGTTACGCCAGTCAATCATATAGCGCCCTTCAGGTGTCTTCCCATCACCTTCTTGCTGCTTGTGACCTTGAGGGCTAAAGCCGAGCCGCATTGGATAACATCGGATGACGAGTTCACCGCTGATCAGCTGCAATTCACGCTTAGCTTTGTAGACCCGAATCTCGCTAATCGGGCTATGGGTTTTAATTTGTTCTTGTTGTTCAAGGCTGAGTACGGGCTCATGCTGTACTTGTGCAGGAAGAAAGCCACGATAATGGTTATAAGCATAGACCACAGTCGCAATCAAAATACCGACCAAAGCCAATAAAATAAGGGTTCTTGGGGTGTTTTTAAGAGACATAGGCGAGTTCTATTCTGTTTAACAAGTTGATTAAAGAATGGTTAATTTGAAATTGCTGATAAGTCCTTAGACTTTAGTCGTTTTTACGTTATCCTGTGGATAAACACAAGTTTATCCACAGAAAATGTGTATAACTCTACTACTTTTAAGATGAGCAACTGACCATTACTTCAGCTTGATCACTGGCCAATGGACCGATGTCGGCGCTACGTTCACGTTCTTTTTGATGGCTATAGGGTTGGCTGAGCAGTTGAAACAATCGCTCTACCTCAGAAAAGTCACCTTGCTCGGCCAGTGTAATTGCCGTCTGAGCCATGTGATTGCGCAAGATATAGCGCGGATTGGCCTGTTGCATGGCGGTATCCAATGCATCTAATGAATCAGGGTCTAGATGCTGGCGGATCTGCTGAAAAAGACTGAGGAAATCATCAAATTGACGTAGGTTTAAACAATCATCTCTCAGGGCGGTGTAGTCCTGTTGCTGTAGTCGAATAAAGCTCTGACTATAGTCGAGTTGTTCGCTTTGCAAGATATTCAAAAAGGCCAAAGCACAATCAAAACTGTCTTTGTGAAATGCGGGTAGACCCATCTTTTCACACATCCCGATGCGGTAATGTTCGACGAAGCTTGTTTCAAAATGCTTGAGACATTCGGCCAATTGTTGTTTGAAATGTTCTTTATCCTCAGCACTTGCCAATGGGATTAAATTGTTGAGCCAGACCCACAGATTCCAATGTCCTACACTTGGCTGTTGTTGATAACTATAACGTCCATGATGATCTGAATGGTTGTTGATCCAGTTCGGACGGAAGCGCTCCATAAAGCCATAGGGCCCAAAGTCGAGTGTTGAACCGGTAATATTTAAATTGTCGGTATTCATGACGCCGTGAGCAAAGCCGCACAATTGCCATTTGGCGATCATGCAGGCGGTACGTTTGATCACCTGTTCAGCAAATGCGAGGATGGGTTGTTCAGCAGTAAGACATTCTGGGTAATGCCATGTGATGCATTGCTGCACAAATTCAGGCAGGAGATCGGGTGCGTATTGATTGATCCATTCAAAGTGTCCCAAGCGGATATGACTATCACTGCTTCGAAGCATCATTGCCCCCATTTCCATGCTTTCACGTTGAATCGGTTGCGTGGACGTGGTGAAACCGACCGCATTGCTTGAGGGAATGCCGAGTGCCGTTAAGGCATGACCGGCTAAGTATTCTCGTATCACCGAACGCAGTACTGCACGACCATCCCCCATGCGTGAATACGGGGTCTTACCTGCACCTTTTAAATGCAGATCAATCACTTGGCCATTTCGTGCTTGGACTTGAGCAATCAACAGTCCGCGACCATCACCAAGTTGTCCCGCCCACTGGCCAAACTGATGGCCTGCATAGACCATGGCCAAGGGGTTAAATTCGGCAAAGGTCTTTTGACCACTACAGATTTCAACCCATTGTTGTTTTTCCTCGGCGGACCAGTTCAGTTCATCAGCTAGCGCATGATTGAAATGACCTGCTTTCGCACCGATCAGTGGACGAGGCAACTGTGGGTGATAGAGGCGTGGGTCTAGGGAGGGATAGCGAGAAATAAACTGCATGGCAATACAACGCGGGAAAAATTGTAGTTTTACTATAGCAAATTATGAGGCCGATAATAAAACATCCCCGAAGTCGGGGATGTTTTATGGTGCTGATGAGCTTTACTCAGCAAGCGTGGTCTTTTTAATATTACGCATTAAAGTTTCTAGACGTTCACGATGGAAACTGAGTTTTTGTTCCACCAATTGAAAATCAACTTTTAACTTAATATCCATATTATGGATTTTTTCAGCCACGGCCGCTTTTTTGGCATGTAGCTCTTGTTCTTTCAATTTGGTCCAATCATTCAAGGTATGGGTAAATGCTTCATATTCTTGAGCAACTTTTTGTTTCATCGCATTCAGATCGGCATTCATATCATGACCATATACCGCTAAATCTTGCTCGGCATATTTAAAACGCATTGCTAACTCTGCTTTTTTGATATTGAAGCTCGGTATGCGGCGTAAATTTTTTGCCAGACCAAGTTTAGAACAAGACCAAATTAACCATTTGGTTGGATCATATTGCCACCACTTCACACCATTACGATAATCGTATTGGAAGATATGGTGATAGTTATGATAACCCTCACCCCAAGTGGCGATGGCTAACCAGAAATTATCACGAGCGGTATTTTCGTCGGTATATGGACGCTTGCCCCACATGTGACACAGTGAGTTAATAAAGAAAGTGACATGATGACTGAGGATCAGACGCAGTAAACCGCCAAGTAGAACCACACCCCACATATCGCCAACCGCCCAACCGACGATGCCCAAAATGGCCACATGTACTGCAACCACCAAAGGAACATAATATTTGTGTTGGAACATCACCAACTTGTCATTTAACAAATCAGGTGCATTTCTAAATTCAGGTTCGGCTGCAGGATAGTCTCGTAACATCCAACCAATATGCGCATACCAAAATCCACGATTAATCGAATATGGATCTTTATCGATATCATCGACATGACGATGATGGGTACGGTGGCCTGATGACCAGAACAAAATACTGTTTTGAACCGCAAAAGTACCCATGAGCATCAAAATGATTTTCAATGGGAGTGACGCTTCATAGGCTTTGTGAGCCCATAAACGGTGATAACCAGCAGTAATACCCAGACTACTTGTACCAAGAAGTACAAGTAAACTGACCCATGCCGCGGTACTAAAATCATAGTGGTAGGCATAAAGGGGAATCGCAATCACGGCAACGATCGGTAAAAAGATCAGTGCAAATATCGCAATCCAGTTGATCGGGGCTTTGGGTAGGGGAGGATTCATCTCCAACAGCACTCCTAGAGACCTGAGAGGTAGTCAATAATCGAAACATAGCTGAACTTTTTTTATGCGCTATGCTGCAATGGATATTAGCATGAGCGTACAAATGTTCACTAGCATTATTGTACAATTGTATTCAATTCAACGGTAACAGAATAAGTCATGTATTTGATTGGTTTTACCGTAGAGAAAAACCTTACACGACTGAAGAAACGATAGTGTTAGAATTATGATGTAAATGATTGGCTTAGAATAAAGTTAAAACCGATCAGTTTAGTTTAAGTTAAGTGTTAAGCGCTGTTTAACTGCTGCTGAAAGCGCTTTGGGAAATCAGTAATCAAACCATTTACACCGAGTTCACGGAGTTGTTTGGCACGATCAATATCATTGACGGTCCAGACACTGACTTGTAAATCTGCCTGATGTGTAGCAGCGATACGTTCATTCGTTGCTAGACTATCCATCCAGCCAATTTGACAGCAGCCATAGCTTAAGGCCAGTTCAATCGGATGTTTTAAGCGTGGATTTTCAATCAATAAACCACGTTTAAACGGAGAGGACTGTTGTTGCAATACCGCTAAAACCTGTTGATCAAAGCTAGTAATCACAGCGTTGTGTTCAAAACCTTGCAATTCCTGTTGAAGGCGCACCACCAAACGTTCTGCCTCAGCCATGTTCTCTACAGCTTTGACTTCAACTTCGATGTGTTGAAAACCGGTCATGATTTTAAGGGCTTGAGACAGTAAGGGGGTGGCCTGAATCGGCCAGTTTGGCCAGCTTGAGGCTTGATTAAAGCCCAATAGTTCGCTGTGTGTGCAGGCGTAGAGGTCTTGTACTACACCTGCAGTGCGAATGAAGTTGTCATCATGCATCACAATCAATTCATGATCTGCGAGTTGGCGCACATCAAACTCGACGGCACTCAATCCCAAATCACGCAGATATTCAAAACCCACTAAGGTATTTTCAGGGGCTTCGCCGCGAGCACCACGATGACCAATGATTTGCATGAATTTACTCACCCAGAACGAATCGACTTGTCATCCATGTATAGACAAAATCAGGCCGATATTCAAGGCGTGACTTTCATTAAGGCGCAATACTGTCATTAATATTTTTTTGCCACAGCACTTCCTGACCGCCCTCAGAACGTTGCAAGGCACGTGAAGCCACGAACAACCAATCTGATAGACGATTTAACAGTTGTAAGGCAGTGGCTTGAATGTTCTGATCACGGGCATGCACCGTCATTAAGCTACGTTCAGCGCGGCGGCAGACTGCACGGGCTTGATGGGCATAACTACAATTCAAGCTTCCCGAAGGCAAAATGAATTCCTTGAGCATTGGCAAGTCCTGATTCATACGGTCTATATCTTGCTCTAGATAGTCGATGCAGAGGCTCTGTAGGAGGTGATAGTTGGGGATACACACTTCACCACCTAAATCGAATAACCAGTGCTGGATCAAACTCAATGATTTATCCCACGCAGCTTGATCTTGGACCGTGCTATGACTGATCTGAGCACGCAATACCCCGATGATGGCGTTCAATTCATCAACATCACCCAGTGCATGGATACGTAAATCATCCTTGGCAACACGTGATCCATCGCCCAGTCCTGTGGTACCGGTATCACCAGTTCGGGTATAGATTTTACTTAAACGATGTCCCATAAATATTCCTACTCTTAATTTCTAAGTGTATAAAAAAGGACAATGCCACAGTCATGACATTATCCTTGACATTCATTCAATGGATGTAGCCATTCAATGGATGAAACTGCTTTAAAGGGAAGCTTAGTATTTAAATGTCACACCAGCAGATGCTACACGGCCACCATTCACATAATAATAGCCCCCACCATATGAGGCAGTTTTGTATTCCACATCACCCACATTTTCAATATTGGTAAAGACTTTGACATTTGGATTGATATTCCAATACGCATTTAAGTCAACAGTTGCGTATCCCGGAGAATCTTGTTGATAATCTTTAGCAGAAGATTTTGATGATAATGATCCACTTAAGCCATAGATTTCATTTTGTAGACCCGCGGTAAAGGTAAAGCTTTGACGAGGGCGACGATTCAGTTCTTGTTTAGTTACTTCGTTTTCAGTTTTTACATAGTGATAAGATGCCTTCGCAAACCATTGATCTTGTTGGAAAGCTAAATAGGTTTCACCACCTTCAAAGTTGGCTTTACTGATATTGCCATTTTTGTAGTTGTTACGTGAATCCATTTCAATCAAGTCTTCGACTTTGGTTTTGTAGAGTGATAAACCTGTGGTTAGACCATAATTAAGTTCTTGATCTATACCAATTTCATAAGAGGTACTTTCTTCTGGATTGAGGTCAGCGTTGCCATATGCACTATAAAGTTCATTCAGTGTAGGCGATCTAAATGCTGTGCCAATGTTAGCGTAAACACTGGTCAACGGTAGAACTTGGTAACGTACGGCTGCTTGACCAACAGTATGCGTGCCGTATTTTTGATTGTCTTCAACACGTAAACCGACTTGAGTACTTAAACCCTGATCGTTGTATTGATGTTGTATGTAATAGCCCATGGAATCAACATCGCCCTTATAGGGTGCTGCAAAGGAGAGGGCATCTCCTTTAATGTTTTGATATGTGGTACCAATCAATACATTTTGTTGTGGCGTAAATTGCCATTTCCCATAAAGCTCGGCTTCTTGAGTTTTACTATTGATAAAGTCCAAAGTACCCGCAAAGTTTTTATTTTTTTGCTCAATATCATCTTTAAATTGAGATAATCGCGCATTTAAAGAGACATCAGCATTTAAGTTGACCCGTCCTTTAATATTCACAATTTCATTTTTAAAGTCTTGATTTACATTCTTAAGTTGAATGCAGTTATAACTTGCATCCGATGCTGCGCAATCAATATAGCCTGTAGAGCCTTGATTTTGTTGGTAGTCTACAGATAAAGCATAGTCTTCTTTTTCTACACCAAATTTAGTACTAAAGCCTTTTTGATCATAGTCTGCTGTTTTTACATTGCTATTTTTAAAATCAGTGACCTGTGTACCATCTGTTTCAAGGCGTTGACCACGAATTTGTGCATAAAAGCCATCTTGGGCTAAATCTGCCCCGACAATAGATTTATAGGTATTATTTTCGCCTATTTCACCTGTAACAAAGGCGGATGTTTTTTCTGGTGTTTTAGAGATCAGTTGAACAACACCCGCGATGGCGTCAGTTCCATACAACACAGACGCAGGGCCTTTGAGTACTTCGATTTGTTTAATATCGGTGGTATCAATAAACGCAAGCGAAGGTGCGCCCGTTGTTGCTGTGTTAAGACGTACGCCATCACGTAAGATCAGGGTCTGATTGGAATTGGCACCACGTAAAAATATAGAGGAAATTTGCCCATAACCGCCACTTTGGACCATATTGATTGAAGCATCTCTCATGAGCAGGTGAGGGAGTTCGGCAATGGGAGATTGTTCTAAGACTGATGCTTCAATAATATTGATACGTGCCGGTACAGATTCTATTTTTTGCTCTGAGCGAGTTGCAGTCACCACAAGAGGTTCTAGGGTAACAATGTTGCGCTCAGCTGTAGCTGTGGTATTGGCGAAAACTGATGTTGATAAACCCATTGCCAGTGCGATTGCACCGACCAATGTGGTCTGTTGAAGTTGCGTAGACATATTTGGCTCCATACATTCACTCCCCGTGAACGTTTTATGTAGAGGGGACAACAAGCAGGTTTCCGGACTCGAATATAAGATTGAACTGGATTTCAGTCATCATCCATATCCACCTTCCCACACAGGTGCAGTGGCTTAAGTTTTCACTTATAGGATATGGTTTTCATTCTTACCGTTGCGGGGGCAGTCTTGGCATTACACCAAATTCCCTAGGCTTTTAGGCGAGACTCGTTGCTATAGGCGCGCAGTATAAAGACTGCCGAAACTATAGACAATGAAAAACAGATATTCAGATTTAACTTTCACTCATCGTTCCGAATTTCTATTACAATGCTGAGTCTTAACCTGATTTAAAGCGATTTGGTCAACCTTTGATTTGAGCCTGTAATTTATGCGAACCCGTGTCAAAATTTGTGGAATTACCCGAGTGGAAGACATCCATGCCGCTGTCGATGCAGGTGCGGATGCGATCGGACTGGTGTTCTATGCACCTAGCCCACGTCATGTCAGTATTGAACTCGCGCAAAGCCTTGTCCAGCATATCCCCGCTTATGTAAGCATCGTGGGTTTATTTGTTAATGCCAGTGCAGATGAGATCAAGACAGTCTTGCAGCATGTTCCTATTGATGTGTTACAGTTACATGGCGATGAAACACCCGAACAATGTCGCATGATTGCCCAGCAAACCGGACGTCGTTGGTACAAAGCCCTGCAAGTCAAAGCTGATCTGGATTTACCTGCGTTGATCCAGCAATATCATCAAGCGGGCGCAAGTGCAGTGCTCTTGGATGCGTGGCATCCTGAGCTGAAAGGCGGTACAGGGTTGCAGTTTGATTGGGCAACATTTCCACGTGCCGACGTGGCTTTAATCTTGGCAGGTGGACTCAATCCGGACAATATCCAACAGGCGATCAGTATGACCCAAGCTTATGCGGTCGATGTCAGTGGTGGGGTAGAGTCGAGCAAAGGTATAAAAGATCAACAACTCATTCAACACTTTATGCAAGGAGTCCAAGGTGGATCAGCAAAGTAATACAATTGACTATCGCCAATTCCCAGATGACCAAGGGCATTTTGGGGTTCATGGTGGACGTTTTGTATCAGAAACTTTAATGGCTGCATTGCAGGATCTAGAGAAACTCTATTTCCGTATGAAAGACGATGCGCAGTTTTTGGCAGAATTTGACCGTGATTTGGCACACTATGTTGGCCGTCCGAGTCCTTTGTATCATGCTGAACGTTGGTCTAAGCAATTGGGTGGCGCACAGATTTATTTAAAACGTGAAGATTTAAATCACACTGGTTCACATAAAGTGAATAACACTATTGGTCAGGCTTTACTGGCCAAGCTCTCTGGTAAAAAACGCATTATTGCCGAAACTGGCGCGGGTCAGCATGGCGTGGCCACCGCCACTATTGCTGCACGTCTAGGACTAGAGTGCGTGGTATTTATGGGCAGTGAAGACGTGAAACGTCAGGCCATGAATGTCTATCGGATGCGTTTACTTGGCGCAACGGTTGTCCCTGTAGAAAGTGGCTCTAAAACCCTCAAAGATGCTATGAATGAAGCGATGCGTGATTGGGTGACTCATGTAGACAGTACTTATTATGTGATTGGTACTGTGGCAGGCCCACACCCTTATCCGCAATTGGTTCGTGATTTCCAATCGATCATTGGCCGTGAAGCACGTCAACAAATTTTAACCCAAGCTGGTCGTTTACCTGATGCCTTGGTGGCCTGTGTTGGTGGTGGCTCAAATGCGATGGGGTTATTCTATCCTTTCCTCAATGATACAGATGTGAAGATTTTTGGCGTGGAAGCGGCAGGTCATGGCATTGAAACCGGTAAACACTCTGCACCACTCAATGCCGGTCAAGTGGGAGTGTTGCATGGTAACCGAACTTATTTGATGTCAGATGAGCAAGGTCAGATCATGGAAACCCACAGTATTTCTGCGGGCTTAGATTATCCGGGCGTTGGGCCAGAGCATAGCTTCTTGAAAGATATGCAACGTGTGCAATATATGCCGATCAATGATCAGGAAGCGCTACAAGGTTTCCGTGACCTGACCCAGATTGAAGGCATTATCCCAGCGCTTGAAAGCGCCCACGCCATGGCCTATGTGACCAAATTGGCACCGACGATGTCTAAAGATCAAATCATTATCGCGACAGTGTCAGGTCGTGGTGACAAAGACTTGATGACTGTGGCTCGTATTGATGGTGTGGAAATGGTTGAGATGTAAGCCTCAATGCTCAACTTAAAAATCGTGCTGAATCCTTGGATTGAGCACGATTTTTTTTGACCTTATATCAATGGCGCTTTATCGATGATGCGTTGAAGGGAAGATAGGGTAGAAGGAGTGAATGGTTTTATTCAAAATAAGATTAAAATAGGGCAGTTTATTGATTAAAATGACTTTTTGAGTCGATGCAAGGGGAGTGCAATGCCAAGTCTATTTATCGTTATGTTGGGTGGTCGTCATCAACGTGCCAATACTGAAGTCCATGATGTGGTGCTGGCCGTAGGTGACTCCTTAGAGGAGGTTTATCCGCAATTGAAGCAAGCATGGTTTGGTGCAGCTCAAGGTTTACATATCGATGCTTGGGCACAGATCCATGGTGTGGAATTTGAAGGGAAGCGCTATCAATTGCATTTTGCTCAAGCAGCGCCAGCACAAGATCAGCAAAAACTCTATTTAATCAATTTGGGTGGTTATGATGCTCGTGAGTTTGGCGAGTTGCATCGCTATGTCTTGGTGGTCGCACAAAATGCGATGGTTGCTAAAGAGAAAGGAAAACAACACTTTGCAGCACATTGGCAAAAACAGCACACCGATCGCGTATTAGAGGTTGATGATTGCCTCGCCATTGATCAAGTTCATGGTCATTTTGTGCAATTGGTCGAAGGTGAGTTTAGTGGAAACTGTTGGGAAAATACTTATTTGAGTATTTAAATGGTGGCTTTGTTTTTTAAATTCGATCAAAAAACAAACACTTGATTCAGTGGGATTGTATATGAATAAATGTGATATCTATTTGAAAATAAAATAGAAGTTTGCTTAGTTGTTGATATATGAATGAAATATAAGTTCATCAAGGTCTTAAATGCTTCTTATCAGTAAAATAGCTAAGCACTATGTAAAAAAGGCATTTTATTGATAGAAAAATTCTCGTTATGCTAGTCACCTTTATAATGATATTACTAGCCATACGCCATGTATTTATATACTGATTTCGATCAGCAACTGATTAATGAACGAGTTGCACAATTCCGTGATCAAACTGAACGCTATTTAGCGGGCAAATTGAGTGAAGATGAGTATCGTCCTCTTCGTTTACAAAACGGTCTATATATACAACGCTATGCGCCGATGCTGCGCATCGCAGTCCCTTATGGGCTGATGAATTCAAATCAGTTGCGTAAAGTTGCAACCTTGGCAAAAGAATATGACCGTGGTTATGCCCACGTCTCAACTCGCCAAAATATTCAATTCAACTGGCCTGCACTGGAAAATGTACCAGATATGTTGGCTGAGTTGGCGACTGTGCAAATGCACGCCATCCAGACTTCAGGCAACTGTATTCGTAATACCACGACCGACCAATATGCAGGTGTGGTGGCCGGTGAAATAGCCGATCCACGTCCAACCTGTGAGTTGATTCGTCAGTGGAGTACCTTCCATCCTGAATTCGCATTTTTGCCACGTAAGTTTAAGATTGCCGTTTCTGCGCTTGCTGAAATCGATCGTGCTGCGGTGTCGTTTCATGACATCGGGGTATACATTGTCAAAAATGCTGCTGGGGAAATTGGCTATACCATTAAAGTCGGTGGTGGCTTGGGTCGTACTCCGATCATTGGTGCCGTGATTAAAGAATGGTTGCCACGTGAGGACTTGATTGCTTATCTGGAAGCGGTACTCCGTGTTTATAATCTACATGGTCGCCGTGATAACAAATATAAAGCGCGGATTAAGATTTTGGTCAAAGCATTGACCCCTGCAGTATTTGCAGAGAAAGTGGAAGCTGAGTTCCAACATACCATCCAAACTTTAAAAATACAGCCTGAAGTTTTGAGCCGACTCGATGATGAGTTTATGCCTTTTACTTATCAGGATTATGCCGACCAAGATTTCACAGAACGCTTTGCACAATATCCAAAATTTAAGCATTGGTTCAATATCAATACCAATCCGCATAAAGTGCCGGGTTATCGCATCGTGACCATTTCACTCAAACGTGCAGGTATTGCCCCTGGCGATATGAGCACTGAAGAAATGAATCTGATCGCGGACTTGGCTGATCAATATACCTTTGGTGAGTTGCGTACGACCCATGAGCAAAATATTGCCTTGGTCGATGTGCCGCAAAAAGATTTGTTTGCTTTGTGGCAGTCACTGGATCAACACAATTTAGCGCGCGCGCATATTGGTTTTATTACCGATATTATCTGCTGTCCAGGTGGTGATTTCTGTTCATTGGCCAATGCCAAATCCATTCCAATTTCTGAAGCGATTACCCGTCGTTTTGAAGACTTAGATACCATTTATAACTTGGGTCATATTGATCTGAATATTTCTGGTTGTATGAATGCTTGCGGTCATCACCATGTCGGTAATATCGGTATCTTGGGTGTAGATAAAAAAGGTGCTGAGTTCTATCAAGTGACTTTAGGTGGCAATGCAGATCATGATGCCTCGATTGGTGACATTTTAGGGCCATCATTTGCTGCCGATCTGATTCCAGATGTGATTGAGGAAATTCTCAATACCTATCTTGATATCCGTCAGGATGGCGAAGAGTTTATCGATACTTATCGCCGTGTCGGTATTAAACCGTTCAAGGAGCGTGCATATGCTTAATACGCAATTACAGGTGCTCTGCAAAGATGGCAGCATCCATGACAACCAGTATCAGCTTGTTGCTGATGATGGCATCGTCCCGACAGGGGATGTGGTGGTGAGTACTCAGCAACTTGAGTTGTTGGGGCAGATCCAAGGTAAAAAAGCTTTATATATCACGGTAGAAGACTCACCTGAAGTCAATGAATTTCCTTTGGCTGAGCTGGATACTATTTTGATCGAGTTTGCAGGCTTTAACGATGGCCGTGGTTATTCATTCGCGGCACTATTACGTCGTCAAGGCTTTCAAGGTGAATTACGCGCTGTGGGTGATATCTTTAAAGATGTACTGAACTATTTAAAACGTTCAGGCTTTGATAGTTTTGTGATCAAAGAAGGCAAAGATATCCACGAAGCCGCTGCTGGATTAAATGATTTTAAAAATCCTTACCAAGCATCGACTGCCGTTGCTCAAGCACATTATCAAACGGGCGCTTAAGCTTTATATAGGACGTTGCTAATCAAAAAATCCCGCTTCTGCGGGATTTTTTAGCATTTATAGAAGCTTAGCGGATCAAATACTATCAAGCTGACAATTCACCATCCAGCGTACACCAAATTGATCTGTGAATGCGCCATAGAGCGCACCCCAAAAGGTTTTATCCAATGGCATTTCGATTTGGCCTTTTTCTGAAAGTGATTCGAATAGTCGTTTTGCCTCAGTTTCTTCACCTATAGCAAGATTGATGGAGATATAGTGATTGTTGCCCTGAGTAAATACAGTATTGGTCTGGGCACAGAAAGCTTCACTGTAGTCAGAGCCCATTAATTCTGTAAATTCGTTGATAGGTAATGATATATGCAGGATATAGTCTTTTTCTTGCTCTGATATTTGAATCCCATCTTCAGTCGGCAATTCACCATAACGTTTGATATAAGAGAACTCTCTGCCAAAGACGGATTTATAAAAGTTAAATGCCGCTTCAGTCTGACCTTGAAAATTAAGGTAGTGATTCAGTTGCATGGGGAGCCTATTTATTGTTGTGAGGAAATTAATTTAGCAGCTCGTTGTCTAAAAGAATATGAAAAATAATTCGATCACGCTCATCCAGATGCAACAAAAAAAATCCTGCTCAGTGCAGGATTTTCTTGATAGAGCTGTGTATTTGTAAATTAAAGAATTTCAATCGCAACAGCAGTCGCTTCACCACCACCGATACACAGTGCAGCGATACCTTTTTTACCGCCAGTACGTTTTAAAGCATAGATTAAACTTAAGATAATACGTGAACCTGTAGAACCAACAGGATGTCCGAGTGCACAAGCGCCGCCATGAATGTTGACTTTCTCTGCATCGAGTTTGAAGTCATCGATTGGGCACATGGTCACCATGGCAAATGCTTCATTAATCTCCCAGAGATCAACATCCTGAGCAGTCCAACCTGTTTGCTTGAGGACTTTCTCGATAGCGCCTACCGGGGCAATGGTGAATTCAGAAGGATGTTGTGAATTCGACGCATAAGCCACAATTTTCGCTAATGGTGCAAGACCTTTGGCTTGTGCATGTTCAGCAGAAGTCAATACCAATGCTGAAGCACCATCTGAAATCGAGCTGGCATTGGCTGCGGTAATGGTGCCGTCTTTTGCAAATGCAGGTTTTAAACTTGGAATCTTGTCGATATTTGCATTGAAAGGTTGTTCATCCTTGTCAACGATCACATCACCTTTACGTGTAGAGAGTGTTACAGGAACGATTTCTGCAGCAAAGTAACCTTCATTAATCGCAGTTTGAGCACGTTTCAATGAGCGAATGGCAAAGTCATCCATTTGCTCACGGCTATAACCACGCTTATTGGCCATATCTTGTGCGAATGAACCCATGAGACGGCCAGTTTCAGCATCTTCTAAACCATCAAAGAACATATGGTCTTTAACTTCACCATGACCCATGCGATAACCGCCACGAGCTTTGGGGAGTAAATATGGTGCATTACTCATCGATTCCATACCGCCTGCAACGACGATGTTCGCAGAACCTGCTTTAATCATGTCAGCGGCTTGCATGACTGCTTTCATGCCTGAACCACAGAGTTTATTAATGGTAACAGCCGCTGTTGAATCTGGAAGGCCTGCTAAACGCATGGCTTGACGGGCAGGGCCCTGTTTTAAACCCGCTGGAAGTACACAACCCATGATGACTTCTTCAACATCATTGGCCTGTAAGCCTGAACGGCTAATTGCTTCTTTGATGGTTGCTGCACCAAGTTGTGGCGCAGTTGCATTTGCTAAACTGCCTTGAAAACCACCCATAGCGGTACGCGCGCCATTTACAATTACGATGTCAGTCATTGTTGTATTCTCCAAATTTGTAATACATCAGATTTTAAAACCCTAAGCAGTATATAAAATACTGGATAAGAATAAAGCGTTATTCTGGGTCAAACATAGACGCAACGGTCTTCATTCAGCTGTTGTTTTATTGCACTTTGTGGATTCGATGCTACGCAAATGCCCCATCATTCCAATGGGGAAATCTTGACTAAATTCTGGATGTTGAAAACTACAATAACGAAAACTGCCGATAGACCCTCTGGGTAAGCCTGAATCAGATTGGAACACCACAGTATTGGGGTGGGATGCATTGCCATGCCATGCAAATGAGCCGTACTTAAGTTGGGTGGCTGTTGCTGTGAGCACCGTTTCATTTACATCGAGTTGGCGGTTTTTATTGCGGTCTATGTATAGCAGTATACCGTGATGCCATTGGTTGTTTTGGCAGTATTCTAGATTGGCTGAAGCGCACATTACCACATCACTGTGTACGGTGATCGCATGTGACCGTGCCATGTTGATGTGTTGCTGTATCACATGCTGCAAATTTGAAAGCTCTTGTCGTGCACCTATGTGATGAAAAGACGGCTGTGCATAGACGATAATGATTGCGATGATGCTTAGACAGACCAATAGCTCTAAGAGTGTGAATCCTTTAATTTTTTTATAGACTGTTATTGAATGATCCATCGCAGATACTGATCACCTTTTTACTACTAATATTGGTTGAGATTTCGAGTGATCCGATATATAGACCTTGATTTGCTTGGGTTGCGCATTTTTTCATATGTATAGTCCATTTTTATATATAAACTGTTTTTAATTCTAGGTTTAAAACACTTGTTGATGCTGGAAATTATATTGTGAATAAAAGCTTATTGGATCAAATGGCTATATATACTGGGCATTGCTATAATTTGGGCGTAAATAGTCTAACATTCCAAGCTTAAAAAATTCTTTAATATAACTTGGTTGGATTTGTAATTGTTGATTAAAATAATGGTGTTATTTTTAATCAATACTGTAAATTTGTAAGGTTGGTCAAATTTGGCAAGTTGAAGTGAGTGAAATTCATACAAAATGCACAGTGTCTAATACAACTTAATTAGAGTGTGCGCCAATTATAGTTATAATTTAAACCTCAGAATTATTTAAATTTTTATTGAAAACCAGTGAGCTACAGGGTTAAAATAATTTTTTTATTACTATCGTTCGCGATTGCTGCTAAAATAGCGCGGCGCGAGTTTGAATATATGCTGCTCGGATCAGCTTTTGTTGATAAAATTACCGAATTACAACGGAAATTGTAAGTAATTTTGTCAATAATTTGCTTGATTAAATTTATCAAGCACTTGGAAAGTCATCTAAGTGTTTGTATGATTCAACGTGAGTAGCTTAAAAATAATACTGGGGTATAAAGAACGCCTATCTCAGGTAGCTAAATCATTTTAGGCTGAGCTTGAACAACAATTGTTATCTCTGGAGGATATCCATGAAACTGAGTCGTATCGCACTTGCTATGCTAGTTGCTGCGCCATTAGCAGCCGCTAATGCTGGTGTAACTGTAACTCCTTTATTATTAGGTTACACATTCCAAGATTCTAAACACAACAATGGCCGTGACAATCTAACTTCATCTGGTGAGCTACAGGACGATTTATTCGTTGGTGCTGCTCTCGGTATCGAATTGACTCCATGGTTAGGTTTTGAAGCTGAATATAACCAAGTTAAGGGTGATGTTAATCCTGTATCTGGTGCTGAATATAAGCAAAAACAAATCAATGGTAACTTCTATGTTACTTCTGATTTAATCACTAAAAACTATGACAGCAAAATCAAGCCTTATGTACTAGCTGGTGCTGGTCACTATAAGTATAACTTTAGTGGCACTACTGCTTATCCAATTGGTCGTGATGGTCGTGGTCGTTCTGAAGAAGGTACTTTGGCTAACGCGGGTGTTGGTGCTTTCTGGCGCTTAAACGATGTGTTATCACTACGTACTGAAGCTCGTGGTACTTATAACATCGATGAAGATTTCTGGAACTATACAGCTCTAGCAGGTCTTAACGTTGTTCTAGGTGGTCACTTGAAACCTGCTGCTCCTGTAGTAGTAGTTGAACCAATTGCACCAATTGCACCTGTAGTTCAACCTGAAGTTCAAGAGCAGATTGAAAATCTGAGCATGGAACTTCGTGTGTTCTTTGATACCAATAAATCAAATATCAAAGATCAATACAAACCAGAACTCGCTAAAGTTGCTGAAAAGTTAACTGATTATCCAAATGCGACTGCTTTGATTGAAGGTCACACAGATAACACTGGTCCACGTAAGTTAAACGAACGTTTATCTTTGGCTCGTGCTAACTCTGTTAAAACTGCACTTGTAAGCGAATTCAACGTTGACGCTTCACGCTTGTCAACTCAAGGTTTCGCTTGGGATCAACCAATTGCTGACAACAACACTAAAGAAGGCCGTGCTATGAACCGTCGCGTATTCGCTACGATCTCTGGTAGCCGTACTGTTCAAGTTCAACGTTAATTTGAGCTTTATGCAGTAGCCTAATATAGTTATAAAAGCGACTCGTCAGAGTCGCTTTTTTTGTACTTAATTTAAATTTAAATAATAAAAGTGTGATATGTTTAACAAAAATAAATTCAATCAATATTTTTTGAGATTAATAAAATGAATATCAATCCATGGTTAATGATTCTTTCTGCGCTAATGCTCACTGCTTGTACACATCAATCTGTAGCTCCTCCGCCTCAAGTCGCTGTACAGCAAGTTCAACCGTTATTAGCTGAACTTAAACAAGGTGTGGCTATATACTTTAATAAGAATTCATCGGAGATTGAGCCGCAATATAATGCATATCTAAGCTCGGCGGCAAAGCTCTTAGCACAAAATCCACGCTTAATTTTAGAGGTGGATGGTCATACCGATAGTAGCGGGTCTAATGCCATTAACCGTAGGGTGTCGCAACAGCGTGCTAATATGGTACAAGCTCGTTTAGTTACAGACTACAATGTCAATCCCAGTCAAATACGAGCAACAGGTCAAGCCTCTACGCAACCGATAGCAGATAATAACACTGCTGAAGGACGTGCTAAGAATAGACGGGTCAGCTTAACTTTAAAGTAAGCTAAAATAATTTGTCCAATTAATATTAAAAACCCCAGAGCTCATCGAGCCTGGGGTTTTTTATAAATGACAATGTCTAAGAATGATGTGGATTTAACCTTTGATGCAAAGAACCTGTTTTAGGGTGTGTACCACCTCGATCAGATCCTGTTGATTGGCCATGACTTCATGGATATCTTTATAGGCACTTGGAATCTCATCAACCACAGCTTTGTCTTTACGACACTCTACACCTTGGGTTTGTTGAATTAAATCTTGTTGATTAAATAATAATTTGGCTTTACTTCGACTCATCTTACGACCAGCGCCATGTGAGCATGAACAAAATGAATCAGGATTACCCTTACCTTTAACGATAAAGGATTGGGCACCCATAGAGCCTGGAATGATGCCAAAGTCACCGAGTCCGGCACGAATGGCACCTTTGCGAGTGACAAAGACTTCTTCACCAAAATGCAGTTCCTTTTGTACATAATTGTGATGACAATTAATGGCTTCTTTGGTCATCTGAAAGCTCGGAAGCAAGGGTCGTATGGCTTCTAGGATCAGTCGCATCATTTCTCGGCGATTTTCATAGGCATACTCTTGCGCCCATTCAACGGCTTCGACATAGTCGTCAAAATTGGAGGAACCTTTGGCAAAATAGGATAAATCTTTGTCGGGTACATGGCCAAAGCGATGTTGTGATTCTTTTTTAGCACGCTCGATAAAATAAGTACCGATGACATTGCCCAGACCTCGACTCCCAGAATGCAGCATAATCCAGACATCTTGCTGTTCATCCAGGCACAGTTCAATAAAGTGGTTGCCGCCACCGAGTGTCCCGATTTGTTTCTGCCACGTTGAATCAAAATTTCGCAGCATGCGTTTTAACCCCGGATGCTTGGTGGTAATGACCGCCAAGCGTTTTTCCAAGGGTGAAAGGGTGGAGGATTTGACTTTGATTTGTTTATGCATCTCAAAACCTACGGGCACCTTTCGTTCAATGGCATTGCGAAGTGCGCTTAAATTGTCTGGCAGCTGTGCTGCAGTTAAACTTAAGCGCAGCGCATTCATGCCGCAACCGATATCCACGC
Source organism: Acinetobacter calcoaceticus (assembly GCF_004345325.1). Taxonomy (GTDB): domain Bacteria; phylum Pseudomonadota; class Gammaproteobacteria; order Pseudomonadales; family Moraxellaceae; genus Acinetobacter; species Acinetobacter calcoaceticus_D. Next base: position 91,243 of record NZ_SLVJ01000006.1, on the reverse strand, counting down.
CTACTGCTGCAGGGATAATGGCATTTTTAGTCGGAATGACGCTGCCTACTGTAGCACCTTTACCCACATGCACATCTGGCATAACCGCAATATGTGAATGAATGAATTGTAACTGTGCCATTTTGCTAAGTTGAGTCAGACTTTCTTCATCAACATCGCGAGTGTATATCTTGACTGGAACGCCATATTCAGCTTTGGCGTTTAAAATCATTTGTATGCCCATTAATTTATTCTCTTCGTGCAAAGATGTTAAGCACTTTTAATTGGTCTGGATCGATCAAGATCCATCATGATATTTTTAAAGTTTTGGCCCGAGGACAAGATTTTTAGTCATAAAAAAACCTAGCGAATGCTAGGTGGTATCTTTGCATTCGGACACTAAAAACAAAGCAAGTGTCCGTAAGTTGACGTCTGCTGTTTTAGTTAAAGTTAAGTTCCAATAAAAGCATGACGTTCTCCTATGTATTTTGTATTGATCACGATCAATCAATTCAGTATCTGGATTCACTACTATAGCGAATGCTGCACATTATAGATGCCAAATTGAATTAGTCAAGTTGCGGCTTAAGATTAAGCCGCAACATGTTTAAGCTTTACTTAATCTTATTTTCCACATCCATGGGTTGTACATCCATTTGATCATAAGCAATCAGTTTGGTTTTGTATTTCCATTTATAAGCGAACCAGATAATCAGGAACAATGGAATACTAATATAAGTGGACAGTATACCGACCCAATTAATTTTCCCGCCAATCAATGCTTCATAGTTTTGACCTAAGACAATAAACGAGCACAGGATGAAAGCAAACCAAGGTCCAAATGGGAAGAATTTAGCTCTATAGGCGAGGTCTTTGAGTTTATAACCTTGAGCAATATAACCTTTGCGGAAGCGATAATGTGAGATAGCAATGCCTAACCAGACGATAAAACCACACATGCCTGACATGTTGAGTAACCAGGCAAAAACTTTTTGTTCACCGATAAAGGTGGTTAAAAAGCAGAGTGCTGCAACAGCAGTGGTGGCAAATAGCGCATGCATTGGTACACCACGCGGATCTAATTTGGCAAACCACTTCGGTGCACGACCTTGGCGAGCCATATCAAACAACATACGGGTTGAAGAATACATGCCTGAGTTACCAGCAGACAAGATTGCGGATAAGATCACTGCATTCATCAAGCTCGCAGCGAAGGCAAAACCTGCTTTGTTATATAACAAGGTGAATGGAGATAAAGTAACGTTACCATCGCCTTCAGCAGCCAAGATAAGGTTCGGGTCGTTATAAGCAACTAAAGTACCGATAATGAAAATACACACCACATAAAACAACAAGATACGCCAGAAAATTTGCTTAATTGCCAGTGGAATGGTTTTTTTCGGATCTTTAGATTCACCCGCCGCCACCCCAACCATTTCAGTTCCCTGAAAAGAGAACCCGGCAATCATCGCTACCCCAATCATGGCTTGTAAGCCACCAACAAAGGGCGCATCACCCACCGTCCAGTTTTGTAGAATGCTTTGACTTGGATCGAGCATGATCTTGACGATCATATACATACCAATACAGATGAAGACCAATATTGCAATCACCTTAATCAAAGAGAAAAAGAATTCACTTTCACCAAAGCCTTTAACCGTCAGGGCATTGATGGAAAAGATGATGGCAAGGAATAATGCACTCCAATAAAAGCCGGGCAGGTCTGGGAACCAGAACTTCATAATGAATTGCACTGCAACCAATTCAAATGCGACCGTAATGGCCCAGTTATACCAATAGTTCCATCCCAATGCGAAACCAAAACCTTCTTCTACGTATTTATTACCGTAGGTAAAAAAAGCACCTGAGGTGGGATTGTGTGTGGCCAACTCGCCCAAGCTGGTCATTAAAAAGTAGATCATGATGCCGATTAAGACATAGGCCAATAACGCACCGCCTGGACCGGCTTGTGCAATGGTGGTGCCTGAAGCAAGAAATAGCCCTGTTCCGATGGAACCACCAATGGCAATCATATTTAAATGTCGCGCGCCAAGCTTGCGCTGCAGCTGTGGATGATCTGTCTTGCTCATCGTATTTCCTTATTTTTTTGATCGTTTAAATGCTTGGGCATGCATTACCTTAAACCCATTTTGATCCAACTTAATAGTGGTTCGGCCAAAATATTGTTCAATGAGTTGGGGATAGTTTAAGAAGCGATTAGCAACGATCCACAATTCACCATAAGGTCTTAGGTGTGATTTTGCATGCCGGCATAAGCCTTCACTGGCATCATAGTTAGTTTGAATACCTTGATGAAATGGTGGATTACTCACCAATGCATTCAAGTCTGTAGGTGCATCTTGTATTCCAGTCACTGCTTGAAGCTGCAGTTGTTCTGGCGCAATTTGATTGTGTTGAAAAGTCAATTCCGTAGACTTTAACGCGAATGCATCAATATCTAACGCATGTATTAAATTCGCAGGATTTAACTTCGCTAAATAACATGCAATCACCCCCGCACCACAGCCAAAATCTGCGATTTTACCTGATTTAACTTGGCTGAGAAACGGCAGTAATTCCGCTGTGCCGATATCCAAGTGATCTTGGCTAAATACACCAGGTAAAGCACAGACTTCAAAACTAAAGTCTGGCGCTTGGATGGTGTATTTCTTTATCCATGCTTGTAATGGTTGTGCTGCGACAGTTTCAGATAATGCCATCTGCCACAGTTGACAATGACGGGCACTATCTAATTTAAAACAGCTCCCGTAAGGCTGTAATTGTTTGGCAGCTCCTTCTATACCCCCTTTCTTTTCACCGACTAGAAATACCAATTGTTGTGGTTTTAACTGACTGGCGACTTGTGCCAGAACATACTCTAATAATATTTTAGATTTTGGCGTAAAAATAACGACTTGATCAAATTCTTGTGCCGGAAACTCGACAGAGAAAAATGAATTGTATTGTTGCTTCAGGTGCGCTTGATGATCGTAATAGTTCCAGGTCCAATGTGTGGACTGGATTTGATCATCAAGGTCATGCAGCAGAGTATCCGCAGGTGCATTGATGAATAAAACTCGGCCTTTGAGGCTGGCGCTTTGTCGAATGACAACTTCACTTCTAGGATCCATTTTCTTCACTTTTCACATTTATTGAGCTTAATGCCTTGTTAGGGGGCGACTCAGTACATATAGGATTTATTTCTTATGTGCTGGTAGCACGACATTAAGAATCAGGGCACAGATACCACCGGTTGCCACACCTGAGCTAAAGATATTGCGTATAAGCTCTGGAAGGTGTTCCAGGATTTGCGGTACTTGAGCGACACCTAAACCGAGAGCCAGAGATATGGCAATAATCAACAGAGCACGACGATCTAAATGCACACCAGCTAAAATATTAATACCTGAAGCTGCAACAGCACCAAACATCACCATGACTGCACCGCCCAAAACAGCTTGTGGAACAGCTTGGATCACTCCCGCTACAATAGGGAATAAACCCAATATAATCAACATAAATGCGATCCAAATGCCAACATGGCGACTGGCTACACCCGTCAATTGAATCACACCATTATTTTGTGCAAAGACTGAGCTTGGAAAAGTATTGAATAGACCTGCTAATAATGAGTTAGCACCATTGACCAAAACACCGCCTTTAATACGCTGCATCCAGATCGGACCATCAACGGGTTGATTGGAAATCTTAGAGGTTGCTGTAATATCACCAATCGCTTCAAGTGAGGTGACCAAATAAATAAAGGCCATCGGGATAAACAGTCCCCAATCAAAACTCAAGCCAAAGTGCATCGGTGTAGGGACTTGAACCAGTGGCATTTGATCTAAATTAGAAAAATCTAAATAGCCCATAAAACCAGCCAAGATATAACCGATAACCAATGCAATGAGAATCGCTGAACTTTTAATCCAAACGATATTAATTCGGTTGAGCAGGATAATAATCCCCAATACCGTACAGGACATAATCAAGTTATCTGCGCTAGCAAAACTATTGCTTTGCATGGCTTGATAGCCACCGCCCATGCTGATGAGACCTTCTTTAATCAGGGTCAGACCAATCAGCAAGACCACGATACCTGTGACCAGTGGCGTGATCAATTGTTTTACCCAAGGTAATATCCGTGACACGCCCATCTCAATAAATGAACCTGCGATCACCACACCAAAGATAGCGGCCATGACTTGATTGACTGGCGTTCCTGAACTCACCATTAGACTACCAATCGCAATGATCGGGCCGATAAAGTTAAAACTGGTACCTTGAACAATCAATAAACCTGCACCGAATGGGCCAACTTTCTTACATTGTAAAAAAGTTGCGATACCAGAGATGACCAATGACATGGACAAAATCATATTGGTGTCTTGAGTCGATACACCAAGTGCCAAACAGATCAATAGACCAGGGGTCACAATTGGGACAATGATCGCAAGCAAATGTTGTAAGGCAGCAAAAAAAGACAGCAAGTTATTCGGTCGATCTTCAAGCCCATAGACGAGATCGATTTTTTGTTCTGACGGTGTTACTGGGTCGTGTTGTGACATAAACGCAGGCGGTAGTGGCAAGATGGCGCTATTCTAATCGAGTGTGCCGCAGTTGGAAACATAAATGCTAGCTTTGACTAAGTTGGCGATTTTCTCATCTAAGAAAAAAAGTTGACAAATAGCTCCACTGCACAGGATGGATCCAGACAGGATATTTGGTACAGTATTTATTATTGATATTCTTCATGTGAAACAACTTGTTTGCTCGTTGCTGCGGCAATGCTACAGGTGTACTCATAATTTGATGCAAATAATTCGACTTCTAAACAAGTTGATATCTCTGACTGTTTCGCATTGCTCGATCATGATCTCAAATGCTAAGTCATTGGTATAAAAGAAGAGTATTTCTTTGATCAAGTAGATGCGTTGATTGAAAATTGGGAATATAAGCCTAGGCTAGTATTCCTTTTTTTCCTAGATAAACTGAAGTAAAACTTATTTAATTCCAAGATTAAATATCTTATGAAATTACAATAAGCGTGGTTAATGGGTCTTATAGGTGCTTAATAGAATACTGGTTTCAGAACTTTGTACTCCAGTAATTGTGCGGATTCGATCTAAGATTTTGTCAAAGCTGTCTAGATCATTGGATTTTATTTCGACTAACAGATCCCATTTGCCATTGGTGGTATGTAATGTTTCTACTGCAGGATCTACCCGCAGTGCTTTAATCACCTGCATTGATTTATTGCCCTCTACCATGATGTGCATCCAAGCACGAATCATATCCTTCTCAAAGTCTGGTTTGACTTTCACTGTATAACCAGTAATGACGCCACTGGCTTCCATAAACTCTATCCGTTTTTGTACTGTAGCTCTCGAAATGCGCAAGGTTGTGGCCAATGCAGTAATCGAGAGTCTGGCATTGTCTCGCAGTAATCCAAGGATTTGACTGTCGGTATTGTTCATTTTGATTGCACCTATAATCAAATTGGAAAAAATATAGGTCATTTTACGCAAAATACCAACTTTTTGGGATCGAAATGATTTTTCATACTTAACGGCATGTTTGGAGTTCGGTCACTTTTCGCGATCAGTGTTATCGACTACTCATCAAAAATAATAGATGAGACTCCTTATGAATGTGAATCGCACCGCAGTATTTAAACTTAATTTGTTTAGTTTTTCATTTTGGTTGTTTTGTTGTTGTTGCATTTTTTGCCTAAGGCTGGGCTTTTTTGATCCACGAAAGATTAAATAAGTAAAAGTGTTATTCATCAATCGATCGGTCATTGATCAATTAAGTAAATTCTAAAAAAATCTAAGTCAATATAAAGTGAGGATGACTATGGTACAAAAAACGATTAGCCGCCAAAATTTCAATGATTGGATGGTGCCTGTATATGCCCCTGCAAATTTCATTTTGGTCCGTGGTGCAGGCTCAAGAGTCTGGGATCAAGAAGAGAAAGAATATATCGATTTTGCTGGGGGGATCGCTGTAAATGCACTCGGTCATGCTCATCCTGTCGCTGTTAATGCCTTGACTGAACAAGCGCAAAAACTTTGGCATCTTGGTAATGGCTATACCAATGAACCTGTGCTCAAACTAGCCAATCAATTGATACAGCATACCTTTGCTGACAAAGTATTCTTTTGTAATTCAGGGGCTGAAGCCAATGAAGCCGCGTTGAAATTGGCCCGAAAAGTGGGCTTGGCGCGAGGTGGTTCAGCAAAAAATAAAATTGTCGCTTTTAAAAATGCCTTTCATGGTCGGACCTTGTTTACGGTGACAGCTGGTGGACAGCCTAAATATTCACAAGACTTTGCGCCTTTACCGCCAGCAATTGAACACATTGCCTATAACGATATCGAAGCAGCACGCATAGCGATTGATGATCAAACCTGTGCTGTGATTGTTGAGCCGATACAAGGGGAAGGTGGGGTCATTAATGCCGATCCTGCATTTTTACAGATCCTTCGTCAACGTTGTGACGAGACTGGTGCAGTGCTTATTTTTGATGAAGTTCAAACCGGTGTAGGACGTACAGGCGCTTTGTATGCCTATATGAATACTGCAGTGACTCCAGATATTTTAACCACCGCCAAAGCACTCGGTGGTGGCTTTCCAATCGGGGCAATGCTGACCACAGATGCCTATTCACAACATTATGTTGTTGGTGATCATGGGACCACCTATGGCGGTAATCCTTTAGCCAGTGCAGTCGCAGGTGCAGTATTTGAGCATATTCGCCAGCCTGAAGTGCTTGAAGGTGTAAAGCGACGTGCCCAAATCTTTATCGATGGGATTAATCAACTCAATGCTCAATATGGCGTGTTTAAACAGATCCGTGGTCAAGGTTTGTTGATTGGGATTGAGCTCAATGCTGAATATGCTGGGCGCGCCAAAGAAATCATCCAACTTGCAGGTGATGAAGGCTTGATGGCTTTGATCGCAGGACCAAATGTGGTGCGTTTCACGCCATCATTGATTATCCCTGAGCAAGATATTGCAGAAGGCTTAAACCGTTTAGGTCGAGCTTTAGACCGCTTCACCCATCCATAGGCCAGCCAATATGATGATTGTTAGACATGCAGAGCATCGGGACATAGACGAAATCTATGTCTTGGCAGTGAAGTCAGGCGTGGGCATGACCTCATTGCCATCGAATAAGGAAATTCTAGCAGCCAGAATTGCGCGGACTCAACATACTTTAGATGGTCAACTCGCCAGAGGCGAACAAGGGTATCTCTTTGTTTTAGAAGATACTGAGTTGAAAAAAGTGGTTGGATTGAGCGCAATTGAAGTTGCAGTCGGACTCATGGAGCCGTTTTACAATTTTCATGTCGGAAAGCAAGTGCATGCATCGCAGGCACTCAAAGTTTATAAAACATTGAATACCATGTTTCTAAGCAATGATCTTACCGGCAGTAGTGAACTGTGTACTTTGTTTTTAGATCCTGATTTTCGTGAAAATCAAAATGGAAAGTTCTTATCAAAAGTACGTTTTCTATTTATTGCCGCGTTCCAATCTTGTTTTGAGTCCAAATTGATTGCGGAGATGCGCGGTTATTCCGATGAAGAAGGTCGTTCTCCTTTGTGGGATGCCTTAGGCAATCAGTTTTTCAATATGGATTTCGCCACAGCAGATTATCTCAGTGGTATCGGTCAAAAAGTCTTTATTGCTGAATTAATGCCTAGATTTCCAGTGTATATCGATTTATTGCCTCAATCTGCACAACAGGTGATTGGTCAGGTTCATCCGCAGACTCAGCCAGCCTTACATATGTTGGCGTTGGAAGGTCTGAAAAATCAAGGTTATGTCGATATTTTTGATGGCGGTCCAACGGTTGAAGCGGAAATAAAAAACCTTCGTGCAGTAAAAGATAATCGCGTCGTTCAGGCTCGAATATACGAGCAGCCTAAAGCGTCAACGATCAGTTATTTGGTTGCCAATGATCATTATGAAAATTATCGCGTTATTTTAGTCAATGCCGCCATAGAACAAGACAGCATTCAACTCAGCGTAGAGCAGGCGAAGGCATTGAATGTCAAAGATGGCAGTCAAGTTCGCATTTTGCCACTCAATATTTCGGAGTAAGCACCATGTCACAAGGACATTTATATATCAATGGGGTGTGGTCCCAAGGCCAAGGTGCCGAATGGGTGAAAGTTAATCCAGTCAATCAACAACAAATTTGGCATGGCCATGAGGCAACTCAAGACGATGTGTCACAAGCCTGTTTGGCGGCACGTGCTGCATTTCCGACTTGGGCGCGACGTCCTTTGGCAGAACGCGTTGCGATTATTGAGGCCTTTGCTACACAGTTAGAACAACATAAAACTGAATTGGCGCAAGTCATTAGCCAAGAGACTTCTAAGCCCCTTTGGGAAACCTTGACCGAAGTTCAATCCATGATTGCGAAAGTGGCCATTTCGGTTCGGTCCTATGAACAGCGAACTGGGGTCAGCAGCACCGTGATGCCTGATGCTGTGGCTGCCTTAAGACATAAGCCACACGGTGTATTGGCTGTCTTTGGGCCGTATAACTTCCCTGGTCATTTACCTAATGGACATATCATTCCCGCGCTGATTGCGGGCAATACTGTGGTGTTTAAACCGAGTGAACTCACGCCATGGACTGCCGAAGAAACGTTAAAACTATGGCATAACGCAGGCTTGCCCAAAGGTGTGATCAATTTGGTCCAAGGCGGGCGTACTACGGGTGAGGCTTTGGCACAGAGCGATGCAATCGATGGTCTGTTGTTTACGGGAAGTGCCAATACCGGTGCGGTACTGCATCGACAGTTATCGGGTCATCCAGAAAAGATATTAGCCTTGGAAATGGGGGGCAACAATGCCCTGATCATTGATGAGATTACCGACATCGATGCAGTGGTCAACCTTACGCTGCAGTCTGCTTTCATCTCTGCAGGTCAGCGTTGTACTTGCGCGCGACGATTGATTGTTAAGCGGGGTGAGGTTGGAGATGCGTTTATTCAACGTCTGATCCAAGCAACAGCACAATTGAAGGTTGGTGAGTGGGATGCACAACCGCAACCCTTTATGGGTGGGGTCATCTCTCTGCATGCGGCCAAACAGATGTTACTTGCACAGCAACGTCTGATTGATTTAGGCGCAAAAGTGTTACTGCCACTGAGCGTGGTGGATGCAAACAGTAGTTTACTACGTCCTGGTTTACTGGAATTAACTGATGTCGCTGAGGTGCCTGATGAAGAGTATTTTGGCCCCTTAAGTTGTATCTATCGCTATGATGATTTTGATCAAGCTTTGACCTTGGCCAATGCAACTCGTTATGGTTTGTCGGTTGGTTTGGTTTCGCCGAATCGAGATCTGTTTGAGCGACTACTGCTCGAAGCACGTGCTGGGATTGTGAATTGGAATAAACCATTGACAGGTGCATCAAGCGCAGCACCATTTGGTGGTGTAGGTGCATCAGGTAATCATCGTGCCAGTGCCTACTATGCAGCAGATTATTGTGCTTGGCCGATGGCTTCTTTAGAAAGTGAACAGGTGAGTTTGCCTGAGAAATTATCACCCGGCATCGTGCTGTAGTGAGTCTGCGTGGAGAACAAAATGTCAGGCTATGAAGTAAATTTTGATGGTTTAGTGGGGCCTACACATCACTATGCAGGCTTATCCTTTGGTAACGAAGCATCGACCAAGCATCGCCAACAGATGTCCAATCCTAAGTTGGCGGCCAAGCAAGGCTTGTTGAAGATGAAAGCTTTGGCAGATTTAGGTCTTAAGCAAGGCGTATTTGCACCTCAGGAGCGACCGCATGTACCAAGCTTGAGAAGTTTGGGCTTTACGGGAACTGACCAGCAAGTGATTGCATCGGCATTAAAGCGTGCGCCAGAGTTGTTATCAGCACTGAGTTCGGCTTCATGTATGTGGACTGCCAATGCTGGGACGGTATCTCCCTCCGCTGATAGCGCCGATGGTCGGATACATTTCACTGCTGCAAACCTAAATAACAAATTTCATCGTTCGATTGAACATAGCACCACCAGCCAAATTTTGGCGGCGATGTTTAACAATGAGCGTCATTTTGTCCATCATGCGGCATTGCCAGAGGTGGCATTATTTGGTGATGAGGGGGCTGCAAACCATAATCGATTGGGCGGCGCCTATGATCGGGCCGCTGTGCAAGTTTTTGTCTACGGTCAACAGTTTTTGGGTGGAGTAGCAGGTCCTCAGCGTTATCCAGCAAGACAATCACGTGAGGCCAGTGAGGCCATCGCACGTTTACATCAACTCGATCCGAGCAAAACGGTCTTTATACAGCAACATCCTGATGTGATTGACCAAGGTGTATTTCATAACGATGTTATCGCGGTCAGCAATCAGCAAGTGTTGTTTCATCATCAACATGCATTTTTAAATCAAGGCCAAGCTTTGGCTGAGATTCGAACCAAGATGGCTGATTTAGGTCATGATCTGGTATCGATAGAAGTGCCTGACCAACGGGTTTCTGTTGCAGATGCTGTGTCGACTTATCTGTTTAATAGTCAAATTCTGACCCGTGCAGATGGTGGTATGAGTATCGTGGTTCCTGAAGAGTCACGTCAAAATACAGCGGTGTGGTCTTATCTGACTGACATGATTGCAATGGGAACACCCATTGACGACATCAAAGTTTTTGACCTACGAGAAAGTATGCGTAATGGCGGTGGACCTGCCTGCTTACGTTTACGGGTCGCCGTCAATCAAGCTGAGCTTGAAGCAATAAATCCGCAAGTACTAATGAATGACGCATTATTTGAGCGGTTGAATCTTTGGGTGGATCGTTATTATCGTGATCAATTGTCCCAAGCAGATTTGGCTGACCCAGAGTTGCTGCTACAAAGTCGTGGTGCATTGGATGAATTGACTCAGATACTCGGCTTGGGTTCGGTCTATCATTTCCAAAAATAAGCAGGAGTCTGCAAAGCACATGTTTGATTTTCTAGGTTTGCTATTGCAACAGCAACAACCCCAGAGCCAGTTTGGAGAAACCAAAGATCTTAACTGGCAATGGTTGGATAATGGGATACTGGAACTGACGCCGCGACATGCCTATGAAAAAGATATTGTGCTTTCTGCGGGAATCCATGGTAACGAAACTGCACCCATTGAGCTCTTGGCGCAGTTGTGTCTAGATCTGTTGTCTGGAAAGCTCAGACTCGGGGTGCGCTTGTTGTGTATCTTGGGGAATCCGGCTGCGATTCGATCTGGACAACGTTATATCGAAAATGATTTAAATCGAATGTTTTGTGGCGCTTATCTAAAACTGGGTGATGCTGAAGAGCCACGCCGTGCTCAAACCCTTGAACAGCAAGTGACTCGATTCTTTGAGCGTCATCCAATACAATCCAAGCGCTATCATTTCGACCTGCATACTGCAATTCGTGCTTCATTACTGCCCACCTTTGCACTGTTTCCTTATCAAACGCATGCTTATGACCAGTATGTGTTGCAGTGTTTAGAAGCGGCAGATTTGGATGCAATCGTGTATCACAACGCAGTTGGGCGAACCTTCACTCATTTTAGTAGTTCAAATCATCTTGCGGCGAGTGTGACCTTGGAGTTGGGGCAGGCCAGACCATTTGGTCAAAATGACTTGCATCAATTTGCAGCGATTGACCGCGTCATTCGCGCCGTCGTCAGTGAGCAGCGCCTCCCGTCGCGACAGAAACCGCGGTTACGCCAGTTTAAAGTGATTGATTCAATCATTAAAACTGCGGAAGATTTTCAACTGAATCTGACGGATGATGCGGCCAACTTTTCCGTCTTTCACCAAAATGACATCATCGCCACGCAGTCAAAGGCCAAGACGTTTAAGGCTGAGCAATTGAAGTCTGAACTGTCTAAGCCAGATCAGGAGAGCCAGATCGTCGTCAATGAGGGTTGTTATGCCCATCAAAGTGCATCTGCATCGGATGAACAAATTCAAGTAGCAGCAAGCAATACGATTCAGCCGCTAACAACCTTGGATTGTCGTGAGCAACCCGCCTACGGCAATTTGGCACTACAGCCTGAACCTGAAAATTACGACTATGTGGTAAGTCAACCTCAGGTCTTCATCTTGTTTCCGAACCCAAAGGTGAAACAGGGTTTGAGGGCCGCATTAGTTTTAGAAGAGATTTAATTGGAAAATGTATTAAATTCACCCCGTTTTCTCTTATACTACGCAAAACCTTTCGGCAATATGGTTTAAGACTATTTTTCTTGCTGGCTTTAGATGTTAATGCCTATAAAAGATGGACTTATCTATGAAAGTCGTTAGGCTATGCGAGTATAATCGGACCTAGCAGTAGCGCAACATGCTATTCCGCCCCCTCATTACAGACTAAATCTGCTGCTAAAGCAGCGTAAATTCAGTGAAATATTTGGATTTTCTGTTGATGTGAATCAGAGAAAGCCAAATGAACCACCGTATAAACCATTGAAATACAATTGAGCATACATTGGCAGTTGGGTGAATAACTCAGCTGTATAGCCCATATTTCACAATTGTTAGACCAATTCGCAAAAGTCAACCAAATGTGTGAAAGCATTACAATGAAAATGCTTTGTAAAAAAAGTTTATTGAATTTTCGCTAGTCTGTATAATCTGCGACAACTTAATTGTATGCGCCATTGCACAATTGAGGGTTTCTTTTCAATTGTGTAAATATTTGGCTGAGATTTTTATGACCGATTCAAATTCTATTAACAATATCAAGACTTTGCGTAATATCGCTATTATCGCTCACGTCGACCATGGTAAAACGACGCTTGTCGACAAGTTGCTACAACAATCTGGTGCACTCGGTGATCGCGCAGGCGAGATTGAACGCGTCATGGACTCAGGTGCGATTGAAAGCGAACGTGGTATTACCATTTTGGCGAAAAATACCGCAATTAAATGGTTAGATAAGCGTACCAATACTGAATACCGTATCAACATCGTCGACACCCCGGGACACGCCGACTTTGGTGGTGAAGTAGAACGTGTAATGTCGATGGTAGACTGTGTATTGCTTCTTGTCGATTCTCAAGAAGGTCCAATGCCACAAACACGTTTTGTAACGCAAAAAGCGTTCGCACGTGGTTTGAAACCAATCGTGATCATCAACAAAGTCGACAAGCCAAGCGCACGTCCAGATTGGGTTATCGATCAAGTATTTGATTTGTTTGATAGCTTAGGCGCTACTGATGAGCAATTGGATTTCCCAATTGTTTATGCTTCAGGCTTACGTGGTGTTGCAGGTCCTTCACCAGAAGAACTTGCTGAAGATATGACTCCATTGTATGAAACGATCGTTGATATCGTTGAACCACCAGCAGTTGATGTTGAAGGTCCATTCCAAATGCAAGTGTCTTCACTTGATTACAACAGCTTTGTTGGTGTAATCGGTATTGGCCGTATTCAACGTGGTTCTGTTAAAACCAATACCCCTGTTACTGTTGTCGACAAAGAAGGCAAAACTCGTAACGGTCGTATCTTGAAAATCATGGGCTACCATGGTCTAGAGCGTATCGATGTTGATTCAGCGTCTGCTGGTGATATCGTATGTATTACAGGTATTGATGCATTAAACATTTCTGACACGATTTGTGATCCGAAAAATGTTGAAGCTTTACCGCCATTGTCTGTAGATGAACCAACAGTATCGATGACGTTCCAAGTTAACAACTCACCATTTGCGGGTCGCGAAGGTAAGTTCGTTACTTCACGTAATATTCGTGAACGTCTAGATCGTGAGTTGATCCACAACGTTGCGCTTCGTGTAGAAGATACTGACAGCCCAGACCGTTTCAAAGTTTCAGGTCGTGGTGAGCTTCATTTATCTGTATTGATCGAAAACATGCGTCGTGAAGGCTTCGAGATGGGTGTTTCTCGTCCGCAAGTGATCATGAAAGAAATCGACGGTGTGATTAACGAACCGTATGAAAACGTAACTTTTGATGTGGAAGAACAACATCAAGGTTCGATCATGGAGCAAATGGGTACACGTAAAGGCGAAATGACCAATATGGAAGTTGACGGCAAAGGCCGTATCCGTATTGAAGCAACTGTTCCTTCACGTGGCTTAATCGGTTTCCGTTCTGAATTCCTGACTTTAACTTCAGGTACAGGCATCATGACATCTAGCTTCTCGCATTATGGTGTTGCGAAGCAGGGTGCAGTTGCTAAACGTCAAAACGGTGTATTGATCTCTATGGTTAATGGTACTTGTTTGGCATTTGCACTATTCACATTGCAGGACCGTGGTCGTCTATTTGCTGAACCACAGCTTGAAGTATACGAAGGTATGATCGTTGGTATGAACTCACGTTCAGACGACATGGTGGTTAACCCAACTAAAGCCAAACAATTAACCAACATGCGTGCTTCTGGTACTGATGAAGCGTTGACATTAACGCCAGCAATTCGCTTCACACTTGAGCAAGCGCTTGAGTTCATTGAAGATGACGAACTCGTTGAAGTTACACCTAAGTCTGTTCGTATTCGTAAGAAATTCTTGACTGAAAACGATCGTAAACGTGCTTCACGTGGTATGTAATTGATTTAAACCTATCTAATTCGGTTGGAAAAACCGCGACTTGAATAAAAGTCGCGGTTTTTTTTGTATGAAAAATTCAATAAAATATTGGAAAATATATTAAACCGAGTAAATTAGGTGGAAATATATATCGTAAAATAAAGTATACTTCGTCACATAAATAAACATGAAAAAAACTGGAGACTCTACATGAGCATTGTTAAAGAATTCCGCGAATTTGCGGTAAAAGGCAATATGATCGACTTGGCTGTTGGTGTGATTATTGGTGGAGCATTCGGTAAGATTGTCGATTCGTTGGTGAAAGACATCATCATGCCACTGATCACGATGATCACGGGTGGTGGTGTAGATTTCACTCAGAAATTCATTGTATTGGGTGATAATCCGAATCAACTTGAGTCTTTGGATCAATTGACCAAGGCTGGGATTAATGTCTTGACCTATGGTAACTTCCTGACCATTTTATTGAACTTTGTTATCTTGGCTTGGGTGGTGTTTTTGATGGTGAAAGCGATTAATCGTATGCGCCAAAAACAAGAAGCTGCACCTGCACCAGCCGCTACGCCTGAAGATATCGAATTGTTACGTGAAATCCGCGATGAGTTAAAAAAACGCTAAACCAATCAAATTTTTAAATACAAAACGCGACGCTTCTGAGTCGCGTTTTTTTATCCCTAAGCTGCAGAAATATCCAATTTATCATTCGAGCTGTTTGAGGAAGGGTGAGACTAGAGAATGTAGAATCCTATTGTTAAGTTGTATTTATTAATTATTAATTAGTGTTAATTAATATTTATACAAAATCTACTTAATGTATTTTTATGTTTAGTGGATTCGTTCAGCCAACAAAGGTTAATCAATTGAGCCTCATCAAAACGTTATTACCTGTATCTTGCTATAGCATCGTAATCAGTTTGATTGCGGGTTGTGATCAGCAATTCGATACAGGGAAGCAACTTTCGGGCTTTGCTGATAAATTTCAATCCAATATCGATCAACAGTTTTTAAAAGATTTCAGTCTATCAATTCGGCCAGAGATTGAGGCGATATGTAAAAATTATAGCCAACAAAACGATAACCCAAAAAACAATGAAAATGGCATTTATATCAGTCGGGACAATCATGGCAAGCATACTATTCTTGGTATGAAAGATCAGCGCTTTGAATTACTCATTTTTCAAAAAAAATGGGACTCACAAGTGGATCAAGTGCTCGATGTGATTCAATTGCAAGGTCAATACCAGGTCATCAACAATCAAATTTCCTTAGGTCCGATCAAGGCCACTCATCAAAATATGTTGCAAGAGTTACAACCATTAATGATGATTGAAAATCAGAGGAGTACATATTTAATCATTAGCTTAGAAGGCGTGGCCCAAAGCATCCGTACCAATAACACCTTGGGGGATGAAAGTAATTTTATGAAAAAAATCCGCTGCCGCCATGATGATTATATAGATTATCGTGGAGTAGAGGAGCCTGCACCAGAATACGCCATGTTGCCAGCACCTTTACAAGCGATGATTGGGGATGAGCCATTGCGATTGAATTTACTTGAGGCGGTGCACATTCATCGTAAGTCAGCTCAAGATCAAGATAATCCAATTGTGGAAATTGAACAGCCTTCTAAGCTTGCACTTTCAGATCTTAAATCCTTATTTGTGGCTCAACCTGAATGCGCTGCTATTACAACAGTGGAAGATAGCAAGCTTATTGATCAACGCTACACTCAAGAAGCCACTATAGCAATGACAAGCTCACAGCAACGCACTTGCTTATGATGAGTTCCTCAGTCTGCCCTAGACTGAACTGAGGATGTAGATGCGCACTGAAATCAAAAATCCATTCGAAATTTGATTTCAAGTAGGTGAAAACCGAATTGGCTTTTGATCGGACCATGTAGTACACGTTCCGCAGCGCTAAACACCAAGCGATCGATGACAGGAACCAATTGACCTTTTTTTACTTCGCCTAATTCACCGCCTTTGCTGGCTGACCGACAAGTAGAATGCTGTTTTGCTATCGTAGCAAAGTCAGTTCCCGATTGAATTCTCTGCTTTAATTGTTCCGCAAAATCTTTGTCTTTGACTAAGATATGTCGCACGATCGCTGTTTTCATAGAATCATTCCTGTTATGTCATTGCTCATTTAAACGGTATAAGTGCTTCGAGGCCGGATCACTCAGTTTTACGTAAAGCTTGGCATTCTGGGCAGTAGACACTGGCACGTTGTCCAAGTTTGATACTTTGCAAGGTGGTCTCACATTGCACACACATTTCGCCATTACGACCATAGGCCAATAGGGTTTGTTGGAAGTAACCATTTTCACCCATCGCATTGCTATAGTCTCTCAAGGTGGTGCCACCTAAGGTGATTGCCTGTTGCAAAATCTTTTTGATCTCAACGACCAAGGCTGCAATCTGTGCCTGATTTAGACTCGAAGCGGGTTGAGCAGGATGGATACCGAGTAGAAATAAACACTCAGTCGCATAAATATTGCCAACCCCAACCACGATGTGATTATCCATAATTGCAATTTTTATGCCGACCTTTTTGGATTTGAGTTTCTCAGCCAAATATTCTGCATTGAAAGCATCGCTCAGTGGTTCAGGGCCGAGCGGGGTCAGTAACTTGGCTTGATGCTGTTCGTCTAACCAAAGAATGCAACCAAAGCGGCGTGGGTCGTGATAGCGCAATTCAACATCATCAAAGCTCATCCGCAAGTGATCATGTTTACGTAATTCATGATCTGGCTCACAGAGTCGGAAGCTGCCTGACATGCCCAGATGCCAAAGCATGCGATCTTGTTCAAACTCCGCAATAATATATTTAGAACGGCGACTGAGCTGAATCAGTTTCTGTCCTTTGAGCTTGCTGATGTCTGCTGGAATCGGCCAACGCAAACGTGATTCACGGACTTCGATGTTGATAACCTGTTGTTGAATCAGTGGCATCAAACTGGTTTTGGTGGTTTCAACTTCAGGTAACTCGGGCATAGCGCACTCAGGATCAATGAGAATTTTCACTCTATTCTAGGGCAGTTGGCACAGTCTATAAAGGCTTTGCATAGTTGATAGCTGCAATCTGAGCATCGTTAAACAGCAAAGACTAACGCTGGTGGGATAGTTAAACCAATGATATCTTAAGCCTTGTTTAATATCAGATCTGCTCAACATGAGTGAATCTTCATGAAAAATAGACAGGAGTGAAGTGATGGCGATGTTATTTGAACCGATACAGTTTGGCCGTTTGGCCCTTGAAAATAAGATTGTCATTGCACCGATGTGCCAATATTCAGCAACAGAAAACGGTGAATTAAGCTTTTGGCATCAACAACAGTGGGCCAATTATGCGCTTTCAGGGGCAGGTCTCTGTGTGATTGAGGCTACAGCAGTTAATGCGCAGGGGCGTATCAGTTATGCTGATCTAGGCTTATGGAATGACCGACAACGTGATCTGATCAAAGCAACATTACAACAAGTTAAAAGTCTTTCGCCCATGCCTTTTGCAGTGCAGTTGGCGCATGCGGGCCGTAAAGCATCAAGTGAGAAGCCATGGTTGGGTCGGCAGCAGATTGCTTCGGATGCAGCTTTGGGCTGGCAAACGGTGTCTGCTAGCGACTTGCCTTTTCAAGCTGAGGATCAGGCACCGCATCAGTTGAGTCTGATTGAGATCAAGCAAGTGATTGGTGATTTTGCTCAAGCCGCAGTACGTGCAGTGATGGCGGGTTTTGATCTGATTGAAATTCATGCAGCGCATGGCTACTTGCTGCACCAGTTTCTTTCACCTTTGTCTAATCAACGCCAAGACCATTATGGTGGCAGCTTGGCCAATCGTATGCGACTGACCTTAGAAGTTTTCAATGCCATTCAGCAACAGATTCCCCATGATTTCCCAATCGGTGTAAGGATCTCAGCGCAGGATTGGGTCGAGCAGGGCTGGAGCGTTGAAGAGTCGGTCGAGCTCAGTAAATTGTTACAGCAGGCGGGTGCTGCATATATCCATGTGTCTTCTGGTGGTTTGGATGCACAGCAAAAAATTCAGCTCGGTGCACATTATCAAGTGCCTTTTGCTAGCCAAATCAAGCAGCATCTGGATATACCTGTGATCGCTGTGGGCTTGATCACAGAAGCCGAGCAGGCTGAGCAGATATTAACAACAGGGCAGGCAGATGCAATCGGTTTGGCCCGTGCAATGCTCTATGATCCACGCTGGCCGTGGCATGCAGCAGCAAAACTGGGAGTACAAATTAATATTGCACCACAGTATTTGCGCTGCCAACCTCGCGAATTCAATACACTGTTTCAAGCTTTTGCATGAGTTGTTGAATGCTTGAGCTGGCAAATACTTGAGATGCCGAAACCTTGAGATGACTTAAACACAGCAATCCTATGGCGAAGCTTTATCGTAGGCTTCGCCGAAATCTGGCTTATTTTTTGGCAGGCGCTTTGGCTTTCTCAGCAATCAGTTGATTGACTGCGTCTAAGCTTTCTTTGGCTTGAGGGACATTTTGCTCTGCCAATGCTGCAAAGATTTTTTTGGCTTCAGGCAGATTTTGATTGATGATATTGCCATTGGTCATCATATTGCCGATGGCCATTAGCGCAGGGATATAGCCTTTTTTACCCAAATCTTGGATGGTAGAAATACCTTGCTCAATCAATTTGGCATCCTTGCGGACATAGCCTTGGCTAATGTCATACAGCGCTTTGGCATGCATGGCTTGATAGTCACCCTTTTTCAAAAGTGGATCAAGTTTTTGTAATGCAAGTTTATCTGATTGTGCTTTACCTTCCGCAAACAGCATGACCGCCAACTCGACTGTGGCATCGCTGAAACCTTGAGCAGAAGCTTTCTCTAAATAATCTCGCGATTTTTTGTCATCTTTTTTCAGCCCTAAGCCACCGGTAGCATAGTTCTGCGCCAAAACATAGTTGGCAATCGAATAACCTTTTTTACCTGCTTCCTCGTAGTACTGTACTGCTTTTGAAAAATTCTGTGGCGTGCCTTGGCCTGCTTGGTTGAGATAAGCCAGATTGTACAGGGCTTGAGCATTTCCAGTTTTACCGAGGCGCTCTAATTCCTTATATGCTCCAGTGAGATCATTGGCTTGAATCAACTGCTTTACTTTTTCAAAAGCAGGATCTATCTCAATGCTATCGCCTTGTGGCGGTAGGGTGGCAGGCTGCGCAGAATAGGCTTGGATGTTTGCAACTGCAATCACGCTGGCAAGTAAAATTTTTTTCATGTGAGATCTCGATTGTTTAAAGTTCATGTCATTCCCTTGCATATGAATTATTTAATTTGGTCCATTAGACTTTCAAGTTCAGTTGCAGCAAGTACACCTGAGATTCGGCGACCATCTTTGAGGAAGAAGGTCGGTGTGCCGGTAATATCAAGTTTCTCAGCCAAGGCAATATTTTTTGCGATAGGATTGGTGCAGTTGGCGGATGCTGTTGGTAAGATTTTTTTCATGGTGTAATCCGTCCAAGCCAGATACGGGTCTTTAGAACACCAGACTTGTTTGGAAATGGCTTCAGCTTTTGGATGCAAACTGGTTAGCGGGAAAGGGAACAGATATATAGTGATGTTGTCTATTTTCGCCAATTGTTCTTCAAGCTTATGACAGTACGGACAATCAGGATCACTGAAGATATAAATTACCCGTTTGCCATTACCTTTGACTTTTTTGATCGCCTGCTCAAGGGGCAGTTTTTTTACATCGATGGCATCGAGCAATTGCATGCGCTCTTCGGTAATGTTTTTTTGTGCAGCAAGATCAATCAGATTGCCCACGAAAAAATAACGTGCTTGATCATTGGTATAGACGATACGGTCTGCGGTATAGACTTCATAGATGTCGGCAACAGGCGTGCTATTCACCGATTTTATACTCATCTCTGGAAAGTTTTTTTGTAAGTTTTGTTTTAAGGTATTGATGTCTGCATGTGCAAAGTTTGCACTGAGCAACCCCAAAGTGATTAAGCTAAGCCAAGTTTTCATTTGCATTC
The DNA here is from genome assembly GCF_004345325.1 of Acinetobacter calcoaceticus. Lineage (GTDB taxonomy): Bacteria > Pseudomonadota > Gammaproteobacteria > Pseudomonadales > Moraxellaceae > Acinetobacter > Acinetobacter calcoaceticus_D. The sequence continues at coordinate 70,695 of NZ_SLVJ01000006.1, read as the reverse complement.
TCTAGATTATTTAAGTGATATATTGACCAAAGTTTCAATAAAACAATAGTTCTAAAATGTATCATAACTATGGTTAGTCTTTGGAATACATCAACATTGAGTTGAGTTCCCAGTTGATTTTGCTGCTTTCTTTTGTACGCGACGAATCCAATATTGTAATAATAAACCCACAGCCAAGATAAATAAGATCAGAGGTAGAGGTGGTAGCGACAGGCGAATTTCCCCAGTTTTGGAATAACGGCTAACAGCACTGAGTAGCATTTCTTTCTTGACGGGAAGCAATCGTTTATCTCGGATCAACTGGCGGATTTCATTGACTCGAATATCTGCTTTGAGTAATACCGACACCAAGCTTGGATCATCAAGGCGATAGAGCGGCGCTGACAAGCCTTGAGTTCGCCCCAATTGGTCGAAATAATACACATCCGCGCCCTTTTTCCATATCGATCCAAAGTGAGGGCTGACGATGCCCAGCTTTTCCCACTGTCCTGTAGCGGACTCAGTCAATTTATAGACATGGGTTGTTCGAGATTTAAGTCCTGGATTTCGATTACTCCCCCAACTTTCAGAACCTTGTAAAAATAAAGTGTCTTGCCCATCACTGAAAATCAGTGGGGCGATTTCCTGCCATTGGCCAACAAGAAAGGGGTTGTCTCCTGCACGTTGCAAGGTTTTGGTCTGCGTATTATAAAAAAAGATGCCATCTTTACTGGCAAATAAAGCGTGTAAGACATGCTGGCCATAGGGTGAAATGAGTTGATAGGGGGCGTGTTGAGGGTCAAAGGCGATATCATTTTGATAAACTTGGCCGCTTGATTGCAGCATTAAATAGTTCTGTTGTGACAGTCCATCAATTTCAACGGCATATAGACCATCTTGCGCAGGTAGATCGAGTAAATGCTCTCGATAATACACTCGGCGACCATCACTAAAATAGACCTCACTCTGTTTGAGTTTAGCATCGCTCATTTTTTGCGGCAGACGGGCTAAGCGTGTGGGGTCAGCCTTGGGCATCAATTGCCCAGCAATATAGGTCTGCTCGCCATTGGTTGCAATATTACGATCCAAGATCAAGCGATAAGGTTGGCTGCTCTGTGCCAGTTCTACAAACTGATATTGATAGCTTTGTGGCTTTGGTCCCCAGTTAAGTCCATAGAGAAACTGCTGATATAGTTGCTGCAGACTGCCTAAATCAAGATTTGATTCGCTCATCGGTGGACAATAAAAATGATAAGTCCCATCGCTGATATAGCCATAACCTATATGTCGAGTGAGGGTAGGATTGAGTTTAGGTAGGCTGAGATTGCCACAATAAACCTGCTGGCGATCCACTGCAATTTGCCGACTTCGATAATCATCTCCGATCGGCTTAAAGCTGTTTAGATCGACCTGATCCATGCGATAGACCCCATTGCTAGGCACATCAGCATAAAGGTGACCTTGATAGAGCGAGTAAATACTGTTGTCTACGCGCGCTCCATCACGGTCGATGTCATTGCTCGACGCTTTGTTCCACGACATCACGATACCGATACAGAAGATCAGACTCAGTAAGACCAGAATGCCGAGCAGAGCAAGCAAGTATTTAGCTAACTTCATATGACTAAGATCATTTTTTAATATCAATATGTATCGCATTATAAGGTGAAAAGTGGATAATTTTCATACCACTATTTTAAGTGGTGGATGAGCGTCGTCTATAAATATATAAAATGAACATCAGCAACAGCCCAAAACCGCCGATTGCAATAAAGACGCCATAATAGGAACGGGTATAGCGTGTCGTTGCGCTGAGTAATTTTGTTTTTTGTACGGGGATCAGTTGCTTATCCTCGACTAATCGACGGATATTATTGCTACCTTGCTCAGTAGTGATGAGTTGATTGGCCAGAGTCCGATCAGGGATACGATAGATGGTTTGCAATATCTGTTGGCCGTTGCCCAATTGATCGAAATAATACAGGGCATCGCCATTTTTCCAGACTTGACCAAAATTTGCATCAACATCGCCCAACTTTTGCCAAGTGCTGCTGGTGGCTTCATCGAGTTGGTAGAGATGGGTGCTTCTGGCTTTGAGACCTGGACTGCGATTGTTGCCCCAACGATCAGCATACTCTAAATACACGATACGTTTTCCATCGGTGAAGATCGAGGGTGCCATCTCCGTCCATTGGCCTTTTTGCATAGGGTGATCACCAGCACGTTGTAAGGCTTTGGCTTCGGTATTATAAAAATAAATCCCATCCGCACTGGCAAAAAGCACATGTGCGACATGACTTCCAGCCGCAGACAATAAACGATAGGGTGCATGTTTGCGATTAAATGCAATCTCCCTAAGATAGACATCGCCGTGTAATGGGGCGATTAAGTAGGGCTGTAGGCTGAGTCCCTCAACTTCAAGCTGATAAAGCTCAGGCTGATCTTTGATTTCTAATCGCTGATGTTGATAATAAACGTGCTGACCATCAGCAAAATATTCATCACTCTCACGTTGATCGCCATCACTAAAGTACTTCGGCAGTTTACGCAAAGTCGCCGACTGTGCTTGCGGCATCTGTTGTCCAGCAAAGTAAGTCATCGTGCCATTACTGGCAATCTGGGTGTCCAAAAGGACTTGATAGGGTTGTGGACTGGATTCAAGTTCGAACCATGGGTAAATATAGTTCTGAGGTTTTGCGCCAAGCGCCATCGAATACAGGAGTTGCTGAAAAAGGTAGTTTACTGGCCCGAGTTTGGCATTAGGTTCACTCTGACTGGCACAATAAAAAGTATGCTGACCATCACTTAAATAGCCATAACCCAGATGACGCGTGCGAATGGGATTGAGTTTCGGTAGGCTGAGATTGGCGCAGTAGACATGATGCTGATCAACTGCAAATTGACGACTTTGAAAATCATTACTGATCAATCTAAAACTAGCGACATCGACTTGATCCATGCGATAGGCCCCGTTGCTGGGGACACTGGCATAGATATGATCTTGATAACGTGTATAAATGGAGCCTTCAATACGCTCGCCATCACGGTCAATACGACTGCTGCTGGTCATCGCAGCGGGCAACAGCATATTGATCGCCAAGACCAGACTCAGAATGATGACAACGCCAAGGAACCATTTAAGTCGCTTCATATGATGAGCATTCACAGGGATGTATTAGACCTAGTATATTGCGAAAATCGGCTGTATATCAGCGTTTTATTTTAGCCAATTGACTAGGCTTCGGGCCAGAAGCCATCTTTGTCACCTTAAGGGTATGGCGCACAATGATGTATCGCAGCGTCCAACATTTAGTCTTTAAATATGCTTTTGAGCTGCTTCAAATTGACGGAAATCTGTTGTTGCTTGACCAAGCGTCGGAAGTGTAGAAACAAACCAAGTTCGATTAAATTAATACCCAAGGTCCAAATGTTGCCATTGAGTATTCTTAAATTACTTTTATAGGAAATATGAAATTCAAAACCGAGTTGTGAAGCATAATTAGTCAATTGAATGAAGGGTGCAAACATGACCCCGATATTGGACATATATGCAATCAACGGGGTAAATACAATAAAGACCAGACTCAAGCTGATCCAGTACATCAGGATTAAGCCGCGTGCATCACTTTGCCAATAGTAATATGCGGCAAAGATCGTCAGTAGTAATTGTGCAAAGAGCAGGCAGAAAAAAGGCAGGGCGATAAAATTAAAACCTTGGTCATAGAAACTTTGCGCCAAGAGAAACAGTCCCAATACTGCAAATATACCGTAGTAAAGTGCGATTAATTTATGTATCGGGTCGATGAATTTCATTGTTTTCATATAAAGAAAATAAGTTGTTGCTTAGATATAGGTCATTCTAACGGATTTAAGCTTGCTAAGCTTTTTCAAGCACACGATCCTCATTAGACTGAGGTTTGGTCTAGATGAAAAAAATCGAATCAAATGATTTTTTGTATGTGATTGTGCTTTGAGTTAGACTCAAAAACACCCGAAAGATGTTAAGGCGCACTATGCTTGAAGGCATTTGGATTGAAAATTTTAAAAGTTATAAGACTGGTCAACTGCTGCCTTTAGCACCGATCACACTGATGATTGGTGCTAACGCATCTGGTAAATCCAACGCCATAGAAGCCTTTCGCTTTCTGAGTTGGTTTACGGGGGGGGAGAAGCTTTCAACGATCCAAAATCGTATTAATGACTCCGAAAAAATATTTCGTGGCGATGTCCGAGACCTATTTTGTTCAGGTGGTCAAGGCTTTTGCTTAGGTGCAAACTTTAGCGAAAAGTGGAATGAATATCGGGTCAGTATTCAAAAACAAGCACAGAGTCATGAAATTTATGTACATGATGAGACTTTAAGATCAAATAAAAATGAGCAGTTCTTGTTTGAAACAAAGAAGAAGTTACTCGAAGATTTTGAAAATTTAAATGATGAAAATGATAAAACGGAAGTATTTACACCATCGACTGTTATTCACTATAAAAACCTCAAACAAGAAATAGAAAGTTATTCATTTCTGCAAGAGCAATTGTCTTCAAATTTAAATGATGTAAAAAATTTACTCACTGGGAACTTATATTTTGAAAGCTTTATCGATAATAGCTTTATAAAAGAAACCCATCTTCAACTCTCAAATATAGTTCATCATTTAAACCAAACGTATTTCTTTGATCTGATCCCCTCACAGATGCGACAAGAAAGCTTGGTTGACCAACAATTACGCCAAAATGGTCAAAACTTGTCTGGGGTTTTATATGCCTTATGGAGTGAAGAAAACCAGCAAGCCAATATTTTACAGTTTATTAAAAGTTTGCCGGAGCAAGATTTTAAAAGTCTCAAGTTTTATAAAGACCATCGTGATCGTGTTGAGTTGGCATTGATCGAAAACTTTGCGGACAATGAACAAGAGTGGGGCATTGAACTATTATCTGATGGGACTTTAAGGGTATTGGGAATTGCTGCTGCGATACTTTCTGCACCCGAAGGTTCGACGCTGGCCATCGAAGAAATTGACAATGGTATTCATCCTTCTAGAGCCAGATATCTACTTGATACTATGCTGTATTTTGCGCAGAAAAGGCAACTTCGGTTATTACTGACTACGCATAATCCTGCATTGATGGATGCCTTGCCTGATCAAGCTTTGGCGGATGTGGTCTTTGCCTATCGTGATCCAAAAATGGGTGATAGTCGATTAATCCGACTCTCTGATCTAGATGATTATGTTGGTTTGGTGGCTCAAGGGCCTTTGGGTGAGTTGGTCACTCAAGGCGTGGTTGATCGTTTCGTCAAGCATCCAATCTCTAACCTAGAGCAAAAACAAAATGCTTTGGCTTGGCTGGATCAAATCAGCGGTGTCTCGCATGAGTAGCATTTGTTTGCTCGATACCAGTATATTTTTAAATATTTTAGACGTACCCAATCGAAATCGCGAAAGAGCTGAGGTTTTAGATAAATTTGCGGAGTATATAGAATTGGGCTGTCGTTTTATTATTCCGATGGCAACTGTCATTGAGACAGGCAATCATATTGCACAAAATGGTGATGGGAATATTCGACGTGCTGTTGCGCAGTTGTTTGTCGATACCTTAGAACAAACATTTACCAATACCGCGCCATTTAGAATCTCAGAATGGGATTCTCAACATCAGATCCGGCAATGGATGAAGGCATTTCCAGCGCATGCTCAAAGAAATAAATCGGCATCTCGTACAGGGGAAGGCACCAGCTTTGGTGATCTCAGCATTATTAAAGAGTTTGAAAGAACCTGTTCAAAATTTCCAATGAGTGAGGTTTTTATCTGGTCATTGGATGAAGATTTAAGTGCGTATCATCAAGGGCAACCTAAACCTGCACCCTAAGCAACAAAAAAAATATGCCCGAATCCGGACATATTTTCATTGATGAATCGCGTGTATTTGTGGTTAAAAACCAGCTTACTGCGGTCTGGCCACATCACCATTTAGCGCTTCAGGAAGTGCTAATACGGTTAAGCCCATTTCAATTAATGCTTCAGGTTTTGCCATCACCAAAGCTTTAAATCCACCTTCGATCGCGATGCTATTCACCACTTCAATTTGGTTATGCAATTTGCTGGTTGGTGCAGGGACTTCGCCAACGCTTTGAACCAGATGTAACCACTGTTTAGGTTTGGCTTTAAACCACAATCTAGCGACAATTTCCTGACCCAAATAACAGCCTTTGTCATAGTGCACACCTTCACGTTGATGTAGGCGTAACTCTTGTGGTTGAAAGGCTTGAGCTGATGCAGTACTAATCCATGCTTGACCTGATTCGATGGCCTGTAACTGCCAAGCGTCAACATCGGTTTCAGTGGTTGAAAACTCGGTGTGGATACCCTGTACTGTTGGGTAAACGGTAGGGCCATTTTCAAGTTTCATTTTTGAGAATGCACCGTATTTTTTAATATGCTTGCTTAGTTCTTCGACTTGGTCTGCTGTGGTGACGATCTCTAAACTTTCAGCAGCGGTTTTTTTTACCCACAGGCCAAATTGCAAGCGACCTTTGAGGCTACAAATTCCGGTATAACGGGTGACATTTTCAGCCAGTGCTTCCACGTTAATGGTGACTTGTCCTTGCAGGAATTTTTGTGCTTCTACACCGGTTAATGTGAATGAGGAGAACGCTAAACTGGGCATAATGACTCGCTAAGATTTGATCTAAGACTAAAGAATGACTGTAATTCTCTACTATTTTGTAGAAAAAAGCACATATGCAGATAATATTTTAACTGTTATGTAACCAATTATTTCCAAAACCCCTGTTTTGCTATGTAACTATATGATATTTAAACGATTTGGGAAATGGCTTTTCCAGAGCGTACAATGCCTGCATCTTCATTCTAACGACACACCACATGAAGTGGTCAGAATAAATGACTCTAGAGGCGAGTAGGCTATGAATCAAAATTATCGTAAAGCGCTGCAATCTACCCAGCTCGAATATTTTGACGTGCGTCAAGCCGTTGAAGATATTCAGCCAGGCGCATATGCAAAACTTCCTTATACATCTAAAGTACTTGCAGAGCAGTTGGTGCGTCGCTGTGCGCCAGAGCTGTTAGAACAATCGTTAAAGCAATTGATCGAGTCCAAGCAAGAACATGATTTCCCATGGTATCCCGCTCGTGTGGTTTGCCACGATATCTTGGGTCAAACTGCATTGGTCGATTTGGCTGGCTTACGTGATGCGATTGCGGATCAGGGTGGGGACCCTGCCAAAGTCAATCCAGTGGTGCCAACTCAATTGATCGTCGATCACTCTCTCGCTGTAGAGTTTGGTGGTTTTGATCCAGATGCATTTGATAAAAACCGTGCCATTGAAGATCGTCGTAACGAAGACCGTTTCCATTTTATTGAATGGACCAAAACTGCATTTGAAAATGTCGATGTGATCCCAGCAGGGAACGGCATCATGCACCAAATTAACTTAGAAAAAATGTCACCTGTAGTACAGTCTCGTGAAGGCGTGGCTTATCCAGATACTTGTGTCGGTACCGATTCACATACGCCACATACCGATGCGCTCGGTGTGATTTCTATTGGGGTGGGTGGCCTAGAAGCTGAAAACGTTATGCTTGGTCGTGCATCTTGGATGCGTCTACCGGATATCATCGGTGTAGAGTTGGTTGGTCAACGCCAAGCAGGAATTACCGCAACTGATATCGTGCTCGAATTGACCGCATTCTTGCGTAAAGAACGTGTGGTTGGGGCTTATCTCGAATTCTTCGGTGAAGGTGCGGACAGCATGTCAGTCGGTGATCGTGCCACGATCTCGAACATGACGCCTGAATACGGCGCTACGGCAGCCATGTTCTATATCGATCAAAATACCTTGGACTATTTGACCTTGACCGGTCGTGAAGCCGATCAAGTGCAATTGGTTGAAACCTATGCCAAAGAAATCGGTCTTTGGGCTGCGGATATGACTACGGCCCAATACCCACGAGTACTGCGTTTTGATTTGTCTAAAGTCACTCGTAATATTGCCGGTCCATCCAATCCGCATGCCCGTGTTTCAACGGCTGACCTGAAAGAAAAAGGTATTGCGGGTGTGGTTGAGCATCGTACCGATGGCCTGATGCCAGATGGCGCGATCATCATTGCTGCGATCACCTCATGTACCAACACTTCAAACCCACGTAATACTGTGGCTGCAGGCTTATTGGCACGTAAGGCCAATGAACTGGGTTTGATCCGTCAACCTTGGGTGAAATCATCCTTTGCACCAGGTTCTAAAGCAGCCGCTTTGTATCTTGAAGAAGCGGGCGTACTCAAGGACCTTGAAAAACTTGGTTTTGGTATCGTGGCTTATGCCTGTACCACTTGTAATGGTATGTCTGGCGCACTTGATCCAGTGATTCAACAAGAAATCATTGATCGTGATCTCTATGCAACAGCGGTACTTTCAGGCAACCGTAACTTTGATGGTCGTATTCATCCTTATGCTAAGCAAGCCTTCTTGGCTTCACCGCCATTGGTGGTGGCATATGCGATTGCAGGAACCATCCGTGTGGATATCGAAAAAGATCCACTGGGCACAGATCAAAATGGTAACCCGGTTTACCTCAAAGATATCTGGCCTTCAGATGCTGAGATTGATGCACTGGTGAAAACTTCGGTAAAACCTGAGCAGTTCCGTAAAGTGTATATCCCGATGTTTGATCTGGGTGTAAATGAGCAAGCCGATAGCCCATTGTATGATTGGCGTCCGCAAAGTACCTATATTCGTCGTCCACCGTATTGGGAAGGCGCATTAGCAGCACCGCGTACTTTGACCAAAATGCGTCCATTGGCGGTACTTCCAGACAACATCACCACAGACCATTTGTCACCATCCAATGCGATTATGATGAACTCTGCGGCAGGTGAATATCTACATAAAATGGGCGTGCCTGAAGAAGACTTCAACTCCTATGCAACGCACCGTGGCGATCATTTGACAGCACAACGTGCGACCTTTGCCAACCCGAAACTGTTTAATGAAATGGTGTTAAATAGCGATGGCAGTGTTAAGCAAGGTTCATTGGCACGTGTAGAGCCTGAAGGCAAAGTCATGCGTATGTGGGAAGCCATTGAAACCTACATGAATCGCAAACAACCGCTGATCATCGTTGCAGGTGCTGATTATGGTCAAGGCTCTAGCCGTGACTGGGCAGCCAAAGGTGTACGCCTTGCAGGTGTGGAAGCGATTGTGGCTGAAGGCTTTGAGCGTATTCACCGTACCAACTTGGTGGGTATGGGCGTGTTACCACTTGAGTTTAAAGCGGGTACTGATCGTAAAACATTAAAGCTCGATGGTACTGAGTTGTATAGCGTGATCGGTAACATTGCACCACGTTCAGATTTGGAATTGGTGATTGAACGTACGAATGGCAAAATCGTGGAATTGACCGTGACTTGCCGTCTAGATACCGAAGAAGAAGTACTGGTCTATGAAGCGGGTGGGGTACTACAACGCTTTGCACAAGACTTCTTAGAAGGCCAAGTGGCTTAATAACTTTTAAAAAACTTTTGTTTTTTGTCGAATCCTGATGAGGCCATTGGGGTTCGATTTTTTTATTTTGTCATATAAAATATAAGAATAATTATACTTTCAAAAAGGTTGCTCGTATGAATGAGAAAAAAGAGCTAAGGGGATTGGGCGGTTGGTTGATTTTGGTTGCGATTGGTTTGGTATTATCGGCATCCGCTGTACTTGTCTCGATTTATCCATTTTTCGAAATGCTAAGTGCTGAAAAGTGGGAGATTTTGGCTGCGTTTGAACCTGAAACGTTTAATTCGGAATTACGATCCATAATTTTTGCTGAAATTGGATTTAACATACTATTATTTTTTGCATTCCTGTATGTGATCTACCTATTTTTCTCAAAACACTATTTATTCCCAAAATTCTTTATAGCAATTCAAGTTGTTGTGATTTTCTATATTCTAGTTGATAGTTATGTGGTTTCACTTATACCACCCATGGAACCGATGCTTGACTACGATACGATAAAAAGCTTGGTACGTGCTTTAATTTACGCAGCCTTTTGGATCACTTATATGCTTAAATCGGAACGGGTTAAACAAACTTTTGTTGAACATCGACCCGTCAATAAAAACATCAATGGATGAATGACTGTTGAATGAATAAATGAGTCAAAGGGGATGTTCTATGCTCAATATTAAAATCACAGCGGCAACTTTAGTCACTTTAATGAGTTTGGGCGGGATATCTTCCAACGCGTTTGCAGCAGTTGAAGCACCGAGTGCTGAACAGATTAAGTTAGAAAAAGATCGCATCCGCTATAAGGCCTATATTCCGAAAGACTACAGCTTATTCGAAGCCATCCAAGGTGACCTGAATAAAGATGGTCAAAAAGATCTGCTACTGATGGTCAAAGCCACTGACCCTGAAAATGTCATCCAGCATGAATATCGTGGTGAACTCGATCGCAACCGCCGTGGCCTGATCGTGTTGTTAAACCATCAGGGGAAATATACTCAGTTGATGAGTAACTTAGATTGCTTCTCTTCAGAAAACGAAGAAGGTGGGGTGTATTATGCACCTGAACTGAGTATCTCGATTCAAAAGGGTATCCTGAATATTGATTATGCGCATGGGCGCTATGGTTATTGGAGTTATGCTTTTAGACTCAGTGGCAATGATCTGGCATTGATTGGTTATGATCAATCCAATAATCATGGTCCATATATTGATAGTCAAACCAGTATTAACTTTTTAACCCAGCGTAAGTTGGTACGGATCAATACCAATCGCGATTATGAACAGAATCCAGAACCACGCTTTAAGGAAATCTGGTCAAGTATTAAACAGCCCATGCTGTATTTATCACAGATCGAAGATTTTGATGAATTGGATTTTTCTGAGCTTTGAACCTGTACATCGACACACCGAGCACAGGGTTCAATGCATTAAAACTGAGGGCATGTCGTGCTGAAACTTTTACTCAAAGTACTGACCTTTGTTGCAGTGATTTTTTTGATCTTATTTATGCTGATGTGGGGCTTTCATGGCTTTGCCACCAAACCAACGCGTGATCTGCCAGATCCAGAGCATAGCTTGGTGATGCCACACAGCACTGAGCAAAAACTGCAGGCATTTTTAATCCCAGCCTTGAGCTGATTAAGCGCCATTGTATTCCAGCTTATAATGCTGAGATTCATGCACTGCAAGCTAAGCAAAAAAATCAAGTTGCTTTGATTCGGCCTGAAGACTTAAGTTTCGATCTGATAAGTCAGGTCAATCCTCAAACGGGGGTGAGGGAAGTTAATGACAGCCAAGTCGCTAAGATTTTATCATTTTTTAATGACTTAGATCCGCCAGCAAAGGGCAATGACACTTTACTGGCCAAGTGCTTTACATCGGGCGATATCGATGAATATCGTGCCTTGAAACTAAAACTCAATGCCTTTGTACGATCGTATCAGGGCTTGGATTGATCGCATTCATTTCCTAGATTTAAATAACAAAGTGAAAAATATGAAAACATTTGATCTCGACATTACTTATCCTCATCACCAAAGTCCTGAAGATGCAGAAATACATACCGGTCTAGATGCTACAGAAGTATTGGCTATATTTGACCGTCAGAATTGGCGGCATTTGATGAAGCAGGCCATTGAAATTAATGACTTACAACCCTTATTTATGCTTTATAACCAGCAGAATAATACTGATTTTTGGTTTAATCCCAACTCTGATCCTGAAATCAGGCATATTTATTTTCAGATTGGCAGCAGTACAGAAGTCATTGTTCCTACGCGAGTGTTCTTTGGTCTGTTTAATAAAAATATAAAACAGGATATTGAGTTTTCGGATTTAACCCAGCAGCAAATGCGTCAATATCTCGTGCACTATTTAAACGCTGAAATGGATCTGATTAAACAAAAGTATCTGCAGTCTTTAAATCATTAAGTCTAAAAGTCTTCAAGACTCTAGCCTATATAAACCAAACCAACTCTATATAAAGCAACGCTCCTCACGGTTTAGACCGATGAGGAGCGTGTATGACAAGCTGGGATTAAGCTCAAAGCCGATACTGGCTCGGCTAAAATGGCGTGCCCAGTCAGGATTACTTTCTTAAAGCTCGTTTTGCAAACAGATACATCGCCAGGATAAACACGGCAAGGCCAAGGATGTTGGCAATGTTATCCCAGTTGCTGAGTTTGATCGCCAAAGGTGCATCTGAACCGCCGGTGGTGGTCGAGAATACAATGATCATGGCAAGGATCACACCCATCAAGCTTTCACCAACGATCAGACCCGCAGCAAATAAAGTACCACGTTGCTCGACATTGGCGAGGCGTTGTTGCTGATCGGGTCCATTGGTTTTTTTCACTTGACGTTTGATCAACCAAAACAGTAATGCACCGATAAACAACGGCATGTTGACTGCAGGTGGTAAGTAAATACCTAAGCCTACGCACAATACCGGTAAAGAATAGAGCTGATTACTGCTACGTCTTAGGATGATATCCAAGATAATCAAGCCAATACCCAGCGCAACACCGATCAGAATATAATTCCAGACCAATTGATGCGAGAAAATTCCCTGTGCAATGGTGGTCATTAACAAGGCTTGAGGAGCGGCAAGCACTTGACTCATATCCATGTCAGGACGTGGCATGGCACCACTAAAACCATAGGCCTGATAGAGTAATCCCAAGACTGGTGCGATGACCAATGCCCCAACGATACATCCGATGATCAAGGAAATTTGTTGCTTGGCTGGGGAGGCATGCACCAGATACCCAGTTTTTAAATCTTGTAAGTTGTCATTGGAAATACAGGCGATGGCCAATACTGTGGAACTGGCAAATAGAGTCAAGGCGATGAGGAAATGGATACCGCTATCGGTTGAGGCTAGACCTTGATGATTGCCGATCAATAATAAGATCACAGCAAAAGCCAATACCGATAAGATCCCAATCCCAGAGATCGGGCTAGAGGATGAACCCACCACACCCGCCATATAACCGCAAGCTGCTGCAACCAAGAACCCAATCAGCATGGTTAACAACGTGACCAGCGTGACGATGCCCCAAGCCCAAGCTGTAGGTAGACCTGAGTCAGCAACAAAGTAGTAAAAGGTACAGAACAAGATCAAGGCAGTGGCAGCCACGATCATCAGCATATGCTTAGGATGGAGATCACGTGAAGCACGCATTTGTGTTTGGATTTCACCGCGGCTCGCATAGGCTGCGATAGAGAGGCGAACCCCTTCAAGCATCGGTTTGGATAATACAATCAAGGTCCAGATCGCAGCAATACCAATGGTACCTACCCCAATCATCCGGACTTTTTGACTCCATATTTGTTTGGCATAGGCTGCCATTTCCATGCCCTCAGGCATCGGCTGCATGCTTGAAAATACAGGAACTGCAATGCCCCATGCAATCACGATCCCAACCAAGATCGCCACACCCGCAGCAATACCAATCAAGGAACCAGCACCGAGCAGTGCCATGGAGTAACCCATCGGCAGTTGGAATATGGCAGAACCCACCTTAAACCACACTTGGCTACTGTCCGAAATGAGCCTTAATGCACTACTGAAAAAAGCCACGATGGCAGCAAAGACACCGCCATAAATGATTTCTTTAACATTTTGTTCTTGAGCAGCATGGTTTTGATCACGAATGATATTGCCATGTTCATCTGCGACACGTCCTGAAGCACCTGCTTTCAGGATTTCAGCGGCAGCAACACCTTCTGGATAGGGCAGTGAGCTGTTGACCACCATCACATAGCGTAGGGGGATAGTAAAGATTACCCCCAAGATGCCGCCAGCCATACAGATCATGGCGGTCTGCCAAAACGGAAAGTCTTGCCAATAGCCCATCATCAATAGACCAGGGATGACAAATACCACGGAGGAGAGCGTGCCAGCAGCAGAGGCTTGAGTCTGGACTTGGTTGTTCTCTAAGATGTTGGAGTCTTTGGCAAACTTTAAAATTGCCATCGACAACACCGCAGCAGGTATCGAGGAGGCAAAGGTCAAACCGACTTTCAGCCCAAGATAAATGTTAGAGGCGGTAAAGATCACCGTAATCAATACACCAAGAACAATGCCGCGAAGGGTCAGTTCTCGATAACCCTGAAACGGATCTGAATATATGGGTTTACTCTTCATTCAATCGCCCTAGCTAGAATTATAATAATTTGATTGCGAACAATATTGATTTTTAATATTTTTTAATCTTAATCGTGACGATCACTGTCACTGGAGCTGCCTGATTTTTTAATCTATTAGATCAATATTGTGCTGTAAATCATTCTGAAACACTTTGCTATATTACATTTAGTTTTTTAGATGACCAATATTTAGATGCATGCTTTAAACTGTTTAGCTGAAAATTAATCACCGTATTATGTAGTTTAAATACTTAATTGATATTCTATTGTCATCTAAGCAATTGAAATACAGAGGGTTGTTATCCAGCGCTTCAATGCACAATCACTGTGTATTTATAGCTCAATTTGAGATTATTCGCAAAAAATTATGCCTAGTCCAAACTTTGATCAGCGTATTGTCAAACAATAATTTGGTTGAATTGATATGGAATGTCCTGCATTGATATAGGCTTAAAAAAATATTCAAAAATCATGATTTTTTTCAATTTGAATTCAAAGTGTTAAAGTCCTGACATTTTATATCATCAAAAATGTATGTTTCTGCAAAGTTCTTTAACCTGATTTCATTAAGAATAATCTGAAGGAATGCAGGGGTTAAAGATTATGGCGTCGATCGATCTAGAAAAAATGTTAGAAAAAGTCAAAAATACCCAATGGGCATTGTCCGATATCGATTGGGATGCGCCAGGCAAAGAGTTAATTACACAACAACAATGGCCAAAACTCAAAGACTTTATGGCGGATTTGATGTGGATTGAGCATGTAGGTGCGCGTGCATTTTCAGCGATGTCAAAAAATGCCCCCACTGAAACGCTACGTGAAATGTATGCCATTTTCCATGCTGAAGAACAACGTCATGCCAATGCAGAAATGGCGCTGATGAAACGTTGGGGCATGCTTGAAGGTGACATCCCCAAACCCAATAAAAATTTACGCCTGATCATTGAATGGCTCGATACCTATGCCGATGCGATGCCATTTTATATCCTGGGTGCGGTGATTCCGATGTTGGAAGTCGCCCTTGATGGCGCACTGTGTACCTTCTTGCTGGAAACGGTCGATGATCCTGTTTGTCATCAGGCCTTTGAGTTGATTAATGGCGATGAGGCCAGACATCTCGGGGTTGGCTTTAGTGTAATGGAAGCACAGGGCTTTAACAAAACCTTCATCGAGTTATCACGTATGGCAGCCAAAGCAGTTGATCCACGGATGATTCTCGGCATATTGGCCTATTTACCGTTGATTAATAAAATGCGCGACAACGTGATCAATCTGGGTTTAGCTGAACAAAAGCTTTATAACGCAATGAATAAGTTTCAGCGTATTGGTGGACGAACAGTTGAAGGGCGACGTAATCCTTGGTATCAAATTATCAATTGGCACGCCAGAATGATGGTCAATCGCAACAATAAAATGTTCCATATTCCTGTTGATGGCATGGTGTCGATTACGGATAAAATTCCTGAAGAATCATTACCTAAAATACCAACTTGGATCTATGAACTGAGTGCTGAAACATCTGCACGTCAGTCTTAAGGGGGCAGTATAATAATGAATGTATCAATGAATGACAAGCCAACTGTACAGTTGAAAAAAGCCGATCTGCAGGTGGATCTTGATCTAAAAAGTTTAAAAAACTTCAAGGGTGTGGTGTTAAAAAAAGAAAATATCAAAGACTATGCTCAGTTTAAACAATGTCATGTTGCATTGATTGGCTTTGATGCAGAATTGATCAAAGTCATGCATCAAACTTTGGCAGAGGCGAGTTTTGTAAAATTGTTCTGTGAAAGACCGCAATGGGTACTGCAACATAATCAGTCTTTATTTAGCGTATTGGCGCCGCTCAAGTCTGAAAAGGTCGATGCACTTCGTCAGAGTAATGAACGTTCAGGCGTGTTTAAACTAGCAAAGGACGATGCTGGACTCAGCATTGCAATAAAAAAGGCCAAGAAGAACTTATCCAAAATCAAAGACAAATGGTTGGCTCGTCAATTGACACCTAATCATTTATCCGAGCAGCATCGCTTTATCTTAGATGATCACTTTTATCAAGATATCCAAGATCCTCGGCTAAAAGTCATCACTTGGCCTATGGTCGTTATTGAGGATGATGGCATCTTAACCATGGAAGGCATTAAACATATGGTTGATGTGATCATCATTTGATTTACAAAGCGCTCGGGCAATTTACCTATAATTAATATTCCAACATAGAACTGCACTTTGTTTTTGGATCACATCAGATATTGTGGTTCAAAACGTTCAGATTCTAATGTGGAGTATTCGATGCAATTCTTATTTAATAGTAAAGGTCAGCATGTGGCCAATTTGGTCAATCATCAACTACATAGCCCAGACGGTCATAATATCGGCCATTTATCTGTTCAAGAGGGCGTATTTATTGACTTGAATGGGCGCTATTTAGGTGAGATAGTTCTGAATAACCGCCTGTTATATAACAGTATTTCACCATTTAAAACCTCAAGCTTTGCCGTTAAAGGCAATTATGGAAATGCCGGAAGTTTTGGCAATCCTGGGTCTTTTGGCAGTATTGGGATGTTAGGGGGATATCAAGATATTGAAGCTGGTTGGTTGAGCAGCAGTAGTAGCAAGACGGTTTAATACGTCGCTCAACGTCATCAAAAACTAAAACTAAAACTAAAACTAAAACTATAACCAGTGCGATGCTTATGATAACGGCATGGCATTGGTTTTTTGCTTTGCGCTGATTGTTGATCAATACTTCAGCTACAAAGGACTAAAATTTAAGGAAATTCCCCACTTAAATCTCGTTTAGGCTGAAAAAATAGATTTGATCCTTGAAGTGTCATAAAATTCTGTTAGCTTAGCTGAGAGTAATCACTCAATCATCACAAGGACACTCCTATGACTCGCGATTATGAACAATTTCCAGAAGACGATAACGGCAATGTTCTTTGGCAGATGGCTCAAGATGGAGACGATCTGGGCGAACCGCATCAAGTCGAATTTTCGATCATTTTCCAAGATCAAGCGCAACTCGAACAATGTGCCTTACATTTATTACATCAAGAACAGCAAGTTTCTTTTTTTAATGATGAAGATAGTGACGCTCAGGATTGGATCTTAACCATCCATGTTGAAATGATCCCTGATTATTCAGATATTGTGGACCTCGAAGAGTGGTTCACCAGTATTGCGGAAAAATTCTCAGGTGAATACGACGGTTGGGGTTGCATGGCTTATGTCTATGATGACGAAGATGAAGAATTTGATGATGAGCTTCCTGAAGACTAATTATCAAAGATGATTGACTTGAGTTGAATGAATATTCAATTCTAAAGATAAATATCCTGAACCTCAGTCAGCTTGATTGGGGTTTTTTCATATACATTCAAAAGACAGCAAGAGAAGCAAGAGGAGACTAGCTATGATGTTTGAGATTGAACATGTGGATGCGAAACAGCACGGCCAACAGTTAAAACAATTACTCCTTGAAGCTGATCCAGATTGGGAAAACATTGCTCAGTATCTAGAGGATTGCAGTATATTTGCGATACGAGTTCAGCAGCAGTGGATTGCACAGATCTGTTTATATCCAATATCGCATCTAGAAGCTGAGATCAAAAATTTAGCAGTGGCATCCAACTACCGAGGGCAGGGTTTGGCAAAGTTGCTTATTGCGCATGTGATCAAACACAGCCGCCAACTTCAATTGCACTGTCTAAGCGTTAAAACAGGCAACTCCAGTCTGGATCAACTGGCCCTGTATCAAAAAATGGGTTTTCGTATGCATGCGATTGAAAGAGATGTCTTTTTAAATTACCCCCAACCGATCTATGAAAATGGAATCCGTTGCCTAGATCAGGTCGTCCTTGAGCTACAGCTCAGTTCTACAACCTAAAAACTGAAGCTTAAACTGAATAGTTGCGTATATTTTCTAGGGTCTAGTACTTTGTAATAGATTGAAAAAAAGTATAAAAATTGAAAAAAAAATTAAAAGGGTCATAATGGAGCTTTTTAGGGAGACTCAAATGTCATTGCCTAACTGCCCAAAATGCCAATCAGAATATACTTATGCCGATGCAGAGATGTTGATCTGCCCAGAATGTTCACACGAATGGTCGCTTAAAGACACTGATGCAACGGAAGAAGTAAGCATTATTAAAGATGCTTTTGGCACAGTACTCACCGACGGTGATGTGGTTACTGTGATTAAAGACCTGAAAATCAAAGGTTCATCTTCTGTTGTGAAAGTGGGAACCAAAGTAAAAAATATCCGTTTATTACCTGATTCGAGTGATGGTCATGATATCGATTGTAAAATTGATGGCATTGGCGCAATGAAGCTAAAATCGGAATTTGTTAAAAAAGCTTAATAAGTTTTTTGCAGAAAATACTCAGCTTGGGTTATGGCCTAAGCTGATTTTTTTTGTTTTATTTTTAATCAATGTTCGCATAGTTATACGCAGCCTATGATTGTGTTTTTTAAAGCAAGACTTGCGGCTGAGAAAGCTACATCAGAACTAACGTTTTCTTATTCACTTTGATTTCTAAAATAAGGAGGAATATATAGCTGATTGTGTAAAATAAGTTAACTTAGCAATATTTTCGATCGACGGTAAAGTATACAAAAAAGATAAATAAAAACAATGAACTCAAACCCATAAAAGTGATAACTTAATCACATTAAATTGAAATAGAGTTACATAATGCCTGTATTTATAGAGGGTGATCGCGACGCTGCCCAAGACGTCCTTCATCAGATTGAGCTTTGGGACAAGGCTGTGGTGGGAAAATGTATTGATGATCTCATGCAAAAATGCACCAGGGGGGTGAGTATGTTTGATGTCAGTTCACAACTCACTGGCGCCCATGTGTATAGAGAACAATGGGAAAAATTTAGTCCATATTTTAATGAGAATATGCAAATCACGCGTAGAGATGTCAAACTTTACACTTCAAAGGATTTAGCTGTATTGCATTGCTATTCTAAAGTTGAAAATACAGCTTTAACACATCAAGCGATGCCATGGTGCAGAACAACTTTATGCTTGCAAAAGCGTGACGGTGTATGGTTGGTTGTGCATCAACATATTTCGATGCCTGTCAATATAAAAAGTGGCAATGCGATTTTTATTGAGGATGTTCCAAAGCTCAGATTGGTTATCTAACACCGCCTTAGACTAAGCAAAAAGGACTTGCATATGAATATTTTGCTATTTATATCATCGGCTTATTGCTTCTAGAAACCCTCATCGCAATAGGCCATTTATATTTCTATTACCCTAGATTGAGCAATCATTATAATATTTCATCGCTTCATCTAAGGCCTTGGGTTTCAATTTTTAGAGTAAGTTCTGCTAAATTTGCATGTTGATTCAATATCACAATAATCTGATCCAATTCTTTTAAGCGCTTGATTTCACCCCAAAGTAATTTTGCCTCTGGATAATGCTTAGACATCATTCCAAGCCATTGTTTATAACGACCCAGCATACACAAGTCAGTCTTGCGTGGACCCTGTATAAATCGAACTTGTAAATTAAGTAATTCATTCCAGCTCATTAAAGCATGATCTTTATTTTGTCTCACCGCCAGACTCAAGTCAGGGGTGGTGACTGCACCGCGACCAAGCATCAAGTCTTCACAACCCGATTCTAGCCGGCATTGCCGTGCGTCCAGATTATTCCAGATTTCACCATTGGCAATCACTTTGATTTTCAATGCTTCACGTATTGGTGCGAGTTGATCCCAATAGGCTGGTGGTGTATAGCCTTCCGCTTTGGTACGTGCATGTACCGTGACCCAACTTGCGCCTGCATCTTCGATGGCATGGGCATTTTCTAGTGTGAAGTTACGGTCCATATAGCCTAAGCGCATTTTTGCGGAGACGGGGATATGTGCAGGGACTGCATCACGAACCGCTTTGACCAATAGATGGACCACTTCAGGTTCATCGAGCAACACCGATCCACCACGATGGCGGTTTACGGTCTTGGCAGGGCAACCAAAATTAAGATCGATGGCAGGGGCACCTAAAGCCACGGCTTTGACTGCATTGGCTGCAAGCATCTCAGGGTTATTACCAAGGAACTGGACATGAACCGGGGTGCCTGCCGCTGTTTTCCCTGCATTTTTAAGCTCAGGGCAGTATTGATCATAGATATGGTCGGGCAAAAGGCTGTCAGTCACACGAATAAACTCAGTCACACACCAATCAAAATCGCCGACATGGGTGAGTACGTCGCGCATGACGGGGTCGGTCAAGCCTTCCATCGGTGCAAGTATGAGTTTCAAAGCAGCTTACCTGAGCAGTCAAAAATAGCGTTATACGCATTTTAAGCAGTGAAGTCTAGTTGATCGTCAATATTGGCGCTAACGCTTAAGCAGGAGCTCTAAAATGAGTTTGCTGCCAATAAAGCCTACAGCTAACAAGAAAAAACCCAAAATGGTGAAGCGAATAGCTTTAAGACCACGCCAACCAAACTTATAACGGCCAATTAACAGTGAGCCATAGACAAACCAAGAGATGATGCTAAATGCTGTTTTGTGGGCCAGATGTTGGGCAAAAAAATTGTCTACGGTAAAGAAGCCGAAACCCAACGCAACCGTCAATAACACAAACCCAGTGATGAGTAAGTCAAATAATAAGGTTTCCATGACCTGAAATGCAGGGAGTAGGTTGACCCACACACGGCGTTTTATTTTATTTTTGAGTTCGCGGTTTTGCAGCCACAAGATGATGGCTTGGATGGTCGCCATCAACAAGACCGCATAGGCAGACAAAGATAAGATGATATGGATGTCTAAGCCGAGTGAATGCGCTTCAATAAATTGCTTGGGTTGACTAAAACTAAAGCCCAAAATCAGACCAACCGCCGCGACTGGGATGCCCATCAAGTTGAGTGCCAAAACAGGCCGATAACTACTAAACAGTAAACTCAGTAATAACATCAATGCGGAGGTAAACGACATCAGGTTGAAGACGTCGTAGTTGGTCCCAGCAGGGGTAAACATATCGGGTGCGAGTACTACAGCATGTAAAGCTAAGCCCAAACCTGAAACGATCACGATAAACCATTGGTTAAGTGCACGTTTCGACATTAAGTGTGCGAACAAATACCAAAATGACGTGGTATAGGCAATTAATGCTAAAATAGTGTAGACCAAGGGAAGGCTAATCATGTCAAACCTTTTTCTGGGTGCTTAAAATTCATGTGATGAGATATAAATTCCATGTGAACTGAAGTATCCTATAGCATCTTAAGCATAAATTTTCTATTTTAAGTAAGATTTTTTTGCAACTAGCCATTTTAAGCGGATTTAGTAATGTTTGATACCTTAACAGAACGCCTCACGCAGAGTTTAAGAAATGTTACTGGCTCAGGGCAACTCACCGAAGATAATATTAAAGATACGTTACGTGAAGTGCGTATGGCATTGCTCGAAGCCGATGTTGCCTTAGCGGTTACTCGTGAATTCATCGCGAAAGTTAAGGAACAAGCATTAGGCCAAGAAGTAATGTCCCAGCTTTCTCCTGGACAGGCATTCGTCAAAATTGTACATGACGAACTGACCAAGATGATGGGTGAGGCCAATGAGAGCCTAGACCTTGCGGCAAAACCGCCTGTGGTCATACTTTTGGCCGGTTTGCAGGGGGCGGGTAAAACCACCACCGCTGCAAAATTGGCACGTTTCTTAAAAGAACGCCAAAAGAAAAAAGTCATGACCGTGTCTGCCGACGTTTATCGTCCTGCGGCGATTAAACAGTTAGAAACGGTTTCAGCTGAAGTGGGTGCAGATTTCATCCACTCTGATGCTTCTGAAAAACCGATTGATATTGTCAACCGTGCCATTGAGCAAGCCAAGATTCAGTTTGCTGATGTGTTAATCGTGGATACTGCAGGTCGTTTGCATATCGATGAAGACATGATGGGTGAGATCATCGAGTTGCATGCTGCGGTGAAACCAACTGAAACCTTGTTCGTGGTCGATGCCATGACCGGTCAAGATGCGGCCAATACTGCCAAAGCATTTAACGATGCATTGCCACTGACTGGGGTCATCTTGACCAAGACAGATGGTGATGCGCGTGGTGGTGCTGCACTTTCAGTTCGTGCCATTACTGGTAAGCCGATTAAGTTCTTAGGGATGGGCGAGAAGCTTGATGCACTCGAGCCTTTCCATCCTGAACGTGTTGCACAACGTATTCTCGGCATGGGTGACGTGCTGTCTTTGGTCGAAGAAGTTGAACGTAAAATCGACAAAGAAAAAGCCGAGAAAATGGCGAAAAAATTGCAAAAAGGCGGCAACTTCAACTTTGAAGATATGCTGATGCAATTTGAGCAAATGAACAAAATGGGCGGTATGATGGGCTTCTTGGATAAATTACCCGGCATGAGTAATGCGGGGATCCAGCAAGCGATTGAACAAGCCAATCCTGAGAAACAAGTTAAAAAAATGGAAGCGATTATCCAATCGATGACCATCAAAGAGCGTCGTAATCCAGACCTCATGAATCCAAGCCGTAAAAAGCGGATTGCATCGGGTTGTGGTATGGATGTGGTTGAAGTTAATAAATTGATTAAACAACATGCACAGATGGCGAAGATGATGAAGAAATTCGCCAATCCATCTGGTATGGCGAAAATGATGCGTTCACTCGGCGGCATGAACAAACAGTTCGGCGGTGGTGGTGGCGGTGGCATGGGGCCATTGTTTGGCGGCAACGACAAAAAATAATACTTGTCCCAAGCCTTGATCTATTCAACAAAAAAGATGCATTTATCGCATCTTTTTTGTATTTCTGAACATCAATAGGAGCTTGTAGTCTTGCTTTGAAGTGTCAAATAGCGTTGTAGACCTTTGAGCAACAGGTCATTTTCGACCACGGGTTGGAACTGAGTCAGATGCGTTGCAAATAATTGTGCATCGCCACCAGTGAGGATCAGTTGGCGTGGTTGGAGGCTTAATACTTTTTCTATGGTACTGAGTAGGCCAAGAAAAATGCCGTGATGTACTGCATCAATGGTATTGCGTCCTGGGCTTAATTCATCAAAGGCCACATCAGGGATCTTGATGCCCTTGGTGTTTTGGATCAGCGAGTCTCTTTGTAAATAGAGGTTCGGTAAAATATAACCGCCCAAATGCTGCATACCTGCAGTGAGATCAATAGTCAATGCAGTACCACAACTGACGATACACAGGTCTTGCTCGGCATTGGCTACGGCTAAAACCTGTAGCCAACGGTCGATGCCCAGGAGTTCAGTTCGATCATAACCACAGCTTAAGCCTGCGTATTCGGCATGCACTTTGGCAAAATAAATTGGGATGTCGAGCAAGCTCAAGATCTTTTTGATCCGCGCATTGTTTTTGGCATCTTGTACCGAGGAAATGCCGACATCATCAAGGTTGAGGCTTTTAAAGTATTGGATCAAGCCCAGTAATAAATCTGCAGGTGATTGCAGATGTAGCTCTGCAGCATGACCAATCACTTGATCATGCTGAGTGATCCAATATTTGAGTCGGGTATTACCAATATCAAGCCAGAGTTTTTTCATGCGTGTTGCTCTGTTAACGGGTTGAACTGACGTAAACGACCCTGATAATACTGTGATATAGCTGAGTTAGTCTCTATACCGACACTACCATCATCAGCAATACCACGAAAAATTCCGTTTATCGTCTGATGGATTTGCTCAAACTCAACTTGCTGATCCATAAAGGCTGCGCAGTGATTAAAACGTGCCGCCAAATTATAGCAACCATGGTCAAACCAGCGTCCTGCCTGTTGGATCGCCAGATAGAGTTCACTGATCAGTTCGATGCGCTGTGGATGCTGCAAGCCCAACTGCGCAAGTGAAGTCGCAGGTTGATCTATGGGTTGATCAGCAAGTTGTTGCGCTGAAAAAGGCATCAGATTCAGCCCAACGCCAATGATGGCTTGTTGTGGTGAAATGGGTTCGACTAAGATACCACCCCATTTTCCATCGGGGCTATACAGGTCATTGGGCCATTTGATTTGCAGCTTTTGTAAAGGTTTGAGCGAGGGCATCTGTAGGATATTTAACGCAATTTCCAATGCTAAACGCCCATCTAAGGCTTTTCGGGTATCCAGTATTGTGCTTAAATAAATATTGCCCTTAGGTGAGACCCATTGCCTTAGGCGCTGACCTCGTCCCTGCGTTTGCTGCTCACTACAGACCAAAATCGTCTTCAATCCATTTCGCGCGAGTTCTCGTACATCGTCGTTGGTTGAGGTTGTGCTGTGTTTAAGCAACAGCGCTTCAGGAAGTTGCTGTACATCATTTAGAAGTTGTCTGAGCTGACGAGTTTCTACGTCCATGTTGAATCTGATAAGAATGGAAAAATATTTATGGAGTTAATCATATATCTTGCTATTGGCGCAATCGCTGGTTTCGCTGCAGGACTATTTGGTGTAGGTGGTGGATTAATTATTGTTCCAATTCTCTATGTGGTGTTTACCCAGATGAATTATGACCCCACCGTGATTATGCATTTGGCCTTAGGTACTTCATTGGCGACCATTGTGGTGACGTCGATTAGTTCAGTTTCAGCACACCATAAAAAAGGCGCGGTATTGTGGCCTGTCTTTAAAAATTTAGCGCCAGGTCTGGTGCTTGGTTCATTCTTTGGTGCATGGGTTGCAGGTTTATTAACTGGTGCAAATTTACAGTTACTGATTGGTGCATTCGCGATTTGGGTGGCCTATAAAATGTTTAAAGGCGCACAAGTTCAAGTTGACCCGAGCAAACAATTGCCATCAGCCCGATTGCAGATGTTAGCGGGTGGTGGAATCGGTGTAGCCTCAGCGATTTTTGGGATTGGCGGTGGCAGTTTAACCGTGCCATTTTTAAACAAATGCGGTGTGGTTATGCAAAAAGCAGTGGGTACTTCGGCTGCCTGTGGCTTGCCCATTGCGCTGGCAGGGGCATTTGGATTTATGTTCTTTGGTGCTCAATCTACGATTGCGATCCCCAATGCGGTGGGTTTTGTGCATATCTATGCATTTGTAGGGATTAGCGTGATGAGTTTTATCACTGCCAAGTTAGGTGCCAAGGTTGCACATATCTTGTCGCCTGCTGCATTGAAAAAATGTTTTGCTTTGTTATTGGTTTTGATCGGGATTTATTTTGTTTCTCAAGGCTTCCTTGCTTAGCTTGAGAAAATGATTGAATTTTCCCCGAATTGACTTAAAATTTCCAAATATTGTCTGACAATGACATAGTAAAAACGTGTCTTATTCGGTTAAAAATGAAAAAATATAGATGTGGATCTGGTAAAAATAAATAATAACCTAGGATATAGATGCAATTGGAAGAATTAGAAAGTCTATCGGAACAAATCGCCAAACATATCTGTCAGCAGATTATCAGTGGTGAATTGGTTGAAGGTGAGCGTATACAAGAGTTGCGCATTGCCAAAGAACTTGATGTGAGTCGAGGATCGGTGCGTGAGGCCTTGTTGTTGCTCGAGCGCACCCATCTGATTCATATTTACCCACGGCGTGGCGCGATCGTCGCAGAAATGTCTGCGCAGCAGGTACGTGCCTTATTTGATACCAGTACCATGGTCCTTGGCTATTTTGTGCAGCGAATGAGTGAAACTTGGCGCAGTCATGAAGCAGAAGCATTGCAACAATTGTTATTGCATTTAACTGAGCAGGTTAAACAAGGCAATACTGAAAAATTTTATGATGCGATATTTCAACATCTTGCTGTACAGCACGATATGGTGTCCAATCCGTATCTGATGAAATTTTATAAAGAATTATTGCCTTCAATACGACGTAGTTATTTTTTAACCTTAAATACCTCGCGCCGAGAGTTACAAGAGTCCTTAGAGTTGTTTAAATTGGTGATTGATGCGATTTTGATCCGAAAATCACAACAAGCTACTTTATTTATGGAAGATTTTTGTCGACACTTGCGTAATCTCGTGTTGGAATCGCTAACTCGAATGAAACAGATAGAACTCGCCTGGGCGCGTAGATCGCGCCGGTAATTAGGACATTATGCGTTTAAGCAGCTTAAAACTCTCCGGCTTCAAATCTTTTGCCGATAGCACTACACTTTCTTTTAGATCAAATCGTACCGCTGTGGTTGGTCCCAACGGCTGTGGAAAATCCAATGTGATTGATGCCATACGCTGGGTTATGGGGGAGTCGAGCGCGCGGCAATTGCGTGGCGGCAACATGCAAGACGTGATCTTCACTGGAACCACCAAACGTAAACCTGTGGGCATGGCCAGTGTGGAGTTACGCTTTGAAAATACCTACGGCAAGCTTGGTGGTGCCTATAATGCCTATAGTGAATTGGCAGTACGTCGTCAGGTCAGCCGTGAAGGGAAATCTGAATATTTCTTAAATGGCACTAAATGCCGTCGCCGCGATATCACCGATATTTTCCTTGGCACAGGCTTAGGACCACGCTCCTATGCGATCATTGAGCAGGGCATGATCAATCGTTTGGTGGATGCCAAGCCTGAAGAAATGCGGGTGTTTATCGAAGAAGCAGCCGGGGTGTCACGTTATCAAGCACGTCGCCGTGAAACTTTACAGCATTTAGAACATACTGCTTCAAATCTTGAACGTTTAGAAGACATTGCCTCAGAGTTAAATGCGCAGCTCAAAACCTTAAAGCGTCAATCTGAAACAGCAGTGCAATACAAAACCCTAGAAGGTGAAATTCGCGGTTTAAAAATTGATATTTTGTCCTATCAATGTGAGCAGAGTTCTCATTTACAGCAGCATTACAATGCTGAGATGACGACTTTGGGCGAGCAGTTTAAATTGGTTCGCACAGAAATGACCACGGTTGAACATGACCTAAGTGGCACCAATGAATTGTTTCAACGTTTGATTCAACAATCATCACCTCTGCAAATTGAGTGGCAACAAGCAGAAAAGAAACTCGCTGAGCTCAAGCTCAACTTGGAACAAAAACAAGGTCTGATGCAGCAAAATAGCAGTAGTTTGAGTCGACTCGACCTGCAAAAAACAGAGACCAAAGAACGCTTACAATTGATTGAATTGCAATTAGATGTAGTGTTAGAGCAGCAACAACAGCAATCTGATCAGTTGCTTGAAACTGAATCAAGCGCACAGCAACAGCAGCAGCAATTACAGGTCTTGAATACCCAGCAACAGCAGATCACACAACAATTTGAACTGATCAAGGCCCAAGTTGAGAAACAACAACAGCAACAACTGCATATGCACAGCCAATCGGAACAATTGGCCAAAAATATTCTGCGTATAGAGCAACAAAAAGCCACGCTAGATCAGCAATTGCAACAGATCCAACAACAGTCACAACAAGATGATGTTGTGCAGTTTGAGCAAGATAAACTGCAATGCCAACAGCAGCTCGAAGAGATGGAGCAGCAGCATCAAGCACAACTCACACAGATGGAACAGACGCAACAGGGCTTGAGTCAGGGCCGCAGTCAGTTGAGTCAGCTACAGGCGGAGCTGAAAGTGCTGTTGTCTGAGCAAAGCACCCTCCAACAAATGCTCACCAAAGGCAGCCAGGCCAGTGCGGGTTCCACGCAACTATTGCAAAGCCTGCAGCTCAATACAGCTGGAAAAGCCCATGCCAGTTTGATCGAGAAGTTTTTGGCCAAATGGCTTGCAGCGAATGTGCTCGATACCGAGGCCGCTTTTCAACCTGAAACTGCACGACAGTTAAAAGTCAGTCAGGTCGCAACAGCTTTGAAAAGTACAGGCTTGAAAAACTTAAGTGATTGGATTGAGACACCGCAGCATTCATTGTGGGATCAAGTTCTGCTGGTCGATACCCTGACCCAGGCACTGGATGCACAGGCGCAATTACAAGTGGGTCAATCGATATTAAGTCTAGATGGCTATCATGTCGGTGCAGATTGGGTGATTGGTCTAGACTATGATGAGTCCAGTCAAGCCGCTCAAGGGGCGCTGAGCCATCGGGTGAGACTTGATGAGATTCAACAGCAATTGCAGCACTTGCAACCACAGTTGCCTGAAGCAGAACAGGCGGTTGCTGCTTTGTTGCAACAACAGCAGGAACTACAGACGTCCACGCAGCAGTTGCAACAACAACTCAAATCCAGTCAGCAACGCCTCCAGCAGTTAGATGTTGATATCGTAAAGCGTCAGAGTGCAGCCCAGGCTTTTGCACTGCAACAACAGCACTTGCAGGATCAAATCAGTCAATTGGACCTGCAGCTTGAAGAAGATGCCATGCAAAAAGATGATCTTGAGATTGATCTACATGCGCTGATGATCAAGCTAGACCTCAATTTGCCGCAATATAAAGACATGCAACAGCAGTTGGATCAATTGACTAATCAGCGCGATGATCAACAAGGACAATTGCATTTAAAACAACAAGATCTTGAAACCACACGCCGAGTAACCGTACAAAATCAGCAGCAGATTGAGTTGCTCGAAAAAGACCAGTCTTTCCTAAAACTGCAATATCAACAAATCTTGGCCCAGATTGATCAAGCTAAACAAATGCTTGATCCGATCCAACTCGAATTGCCAAGTCTAGAGTCGCAGTTTAATCAGCAATTACAGGTGGCAGAAAAACTGCAGCATACCTGGAACACTTGGCAGATTGAGTTGAATCATGTGCAAGAAAAACAGCAACAATTGACCGGTCTGCGTCATGAGCTGCAGCAACAAGATGAAAAGTTGCGGACGGCTTTAGAGCAACAGCGCTTGGCGTGGCAGGCGGCGAAGTCCGATTTGCAGCATTATAGTGAACAGCTCAAAGCCTTAGACAGCGAGTTACGCAGTGGTGTGGTGATCGATCTCGCTCAACATCAGCTCAAGCTCGACAAAGCACAGCAACAGTTTGCTAAATTGGGCTCAGTCAATCTGGCTGCATCTGATGAGTATCTTGAGGTTTCACAACGGCATGCTGAATTAACCCATCAGATCGAAGATCTGGAGAATACCGTTGCACAATTAAAAGATGCGATGAAAACCATCGATCAAGAAACAAAA
Source organism: Acinetobacter calcoaceticus (assembly GCF_004345325.1). Classification (GTDB taxonomy): domain Bacteria; phylum Pseudomonadota; class Gammaproteobacteria; order Pseudomonadales; family Moraxellaceae; genus Acinetobacter; species Acinetobacter calcoaceticus_D. Next base: position 41,563 of record NZ_SLVJ01000006.1, on the reverse strand, counting down.
AAATTATTTATGACCACATTTGATCGGGTGAATGTAGAATTGCAAGATCTGTTCCCGAAAGTATTTAATGGTGGCGAAGCCCAATTAAGTTTGGAAGGGGATTGGCAATCAGGTGTCAAACTGATGGCACGACCACCGGGTAAACGTAACAGTTCTTTGGCATTATTGTCGGGCGGAGAAAAGGCATTGACCGCTTTGGCTTTGGTTTTTGCAATATTCCGCCTCAATCCAGCACCATTTTGTGTGCTTGATGAGGTTGATGCGCCTTTGGATGATGCCAATGTGGGAAGATTTTGTAATTTAGTAAAAGAGCTTTCTGAACACGTACAATTCATTTACATTACTCATAATAAAGTTGCGATGACGATGGCAACTGATTTATTGGGTGTAACGATGCCAGAGCCCGGTGCTTCAAAACTCGTCAGTGTTAATTTAGAAGAAGCCAGAGAATATGGTCTAGTTGCGGAGTTATAATATGCAAATTACTACAGTGGTTGGAATTGTTGTTGCGGTCATCATTATATTGATGGGATTAAAAATCTTTTTCCGCAAACCCAATGATGCTGCACCTTCGCTCGAGTCTGAGTTACATATCAATGCTGATAGTCAATTACCCATTATTCCTCGCCATGTACGCGACCAATTGCAGTTCGCTGCTGAACCAGAAAATGTGCAGCGCGTTGAGCCTCAAATACAGCCCTTAAATCAAATTGCACGCGATACAGTTCTGCAACAAACAGTGGCTGATGAGGATAGTGAAACAGCTCAAGCTGTTACAGCAGTGAAAGTTGCAGATCCAAAAGAAACAATAGCAAGCAATCTAGCAGCAGACCCTGCTGCACAGACTGCATCGAGCTTAACGCAGTCGGATGCTCAGACCGCTGTGCAGCCGGATACGACTACGACTCAGACCGCTGAAACAACTCAATCCAACAGTGTTGAAAATGTCGAAGAAGTGTTTAATTTAAACCCAAATGTCGCAGCTGCGCAGATCTCAGAATTTGATGATGAGAGCAGTATTTTGGATACGCATTTGCATGAACAACAGCGCTATGACGATGAGAGCAGTTTGTCCAATGCTGAAACCATCATCGCATTAAATGTTTATCCGAACCCGCGTAAAGCTCTGTCTGGGGATAAAACCTTAAAAGTATTATTGAAGTATGGTCTACGTTTTGGCGAGTTGTCATGTTTCCATCGCTATGAAGCGACTGAAAATTCAGAAGATGTCAGTCCATTGATGTTCTCCGTACTGCGTATTACCGATGAGGGTCCAAATGGCTTTGATCTTGAAACCTTATCGGGTGAACAAGTGCAAGGTTTGGCTTTTTTCCTCGCACTGCCACATAACGATGTGCAAAAAGGCTTCGATACCATGGTCAGCATTGCAGGCTTAATCGCTCGTGAAGTGGATGGTACGGTCTATGATGAAAATAACCTTGAATTTACTCCGCAACTCAAAGAACATTGGCGTCATAAAGCGATTGACTATCGATCTGGTCAAGAAGTGTAATCAGATTCATTTATTTGATTTATAATCTGTAGAGCAAACACAGGGCGGATTTCCGCCCTTTTATATGGTGAAAAAATATGGATAACACTGCCGTTTTGATGCAGATGCGTCAACTTATTCAACTCCTTGCCAAGCATAACCATGCTTATTATGTGATGGACCAACCTGAGATTGAAGACAGTGAATATGATCAGTTATTTCATCAGCTCAAAGACTTAGAACAACAACATCCGGACTTGATTCAAAGTGATACACCCACGCTCAAAGTCGGTGGGGAAGCACAGAGCAAATTTGAAAGTATTACCCATACTGTACCGATGTTGTCTTTGGGTAATGTGTTCAATCAAGAGGACTTATTTGCCTTTGCACGTCGTGTAGAAGAACGCCTGCCACAACAAAAGGTCCAATATGATGTGGAGCTAAAGTTTGATGGTCTGGCGATTTCACTGTGGTATGAGCAAGGACAACTCACCCGTGCTGTGACCCGTGGTGATGGTGAAACAGGGGAATTGATTACTCATAACGTCAAGACCATTCGTAATCTGCCTAAATTTCTCTCGTCTAATGATGCCGATATACCCGCTTTACTCGAAGTACGCGGTGAAGTATTGATGCCCAAAGCTGGATTTGAAAAACTTAATCTAGAGCAGGCTGCCAAAGGTGAAAAGACCTTTGCCAATCCTCGTAATGCAGCAGCAGGCAGCTTAAGACAACTTGATCCGAATATTGCAGCAGCACGCCCACTGGCTTTTTATGCATATGGGATCGCGCAATGCCAACCGCATCATGGCCTGAGCACGATCTCAGCCAGCTTGGATTGGTTAAACCAACTGGGTTTTGCCATTGGGGAACAGCATTTTGTTTGCCAAAGCATTGAGGAGGTGCAGCAACGTTATGAAGAGATTCAGCAACTGCGCCCGAGTTTAAAAGTTGAAATCGATGGTATGGTGATCAAGGTCGATGAGCTGAAGCAACAACAACAATTGGGTTTCCTTAGTCGTGAACCACGTTGGGCAACAGCATATAAATTTCCTGCAGTCGCTGCACTGACTCAGGTTGAGCAGATTGATTGGCAAGTCGGGCGTACTGGTGCATTGACTCCCGTGGCACGCTTAAATCCTGTTGCCGTTGGTGGTGTCACTGTTTCCAATGTGACACTACATAATATTGGCGAAATTCATCGCCTCGATGTGCGCATTGGTGATACGGTCAGTGTCTATCGCAGTGGCGATGTGATCCCTAAAGTTGATAAGGTCTGGGTAGAGCTACGCAAAGCTGATCAAGACTATGTGCAAATCCATCTCCCTGAGCAATGCCCAGTGTGTTCATCACCCGTGGTGATGCCTGAAGGCGAAGCTTTGGCGCGCTGTGCAGGCGGTCTCTACTGTGCTGCACAACGTATAGAGGCGATTCGACATTTTGTATCACGCAAAGCCTTAGATATTGAGGGCTTGGGTGATCGTTGGGTAGAATCCTTATTGCACCTCAACTTACTCAATGATGTGGCGGATATTTATCATTTGCATGAGCATCGTGAAAAGTTGTTGGGCATCGAAAAGATGGGGGAGAAATCGGTTCAGAATCTTTTAGATGCGATTGAAAATAGCAAAAAAACTAGCTTAGCTGCCTTGATCTATGCACTGGGGATACGTGGGGTGGGTGAAACCACAGCCCGAATGTTGGCGAATAGTTTTCAAAATCTAGAAGCACTCCAAGCCGCTGATCTTGAAGCTTTGAAGAAAACCCCAGATGTGGGTGATATTACCGCTGAATGGATCTTGGATTTCTTCCGAGCGCCACACAATCTAGAAGTATTGGATCGTTTATTGGCAGCAGGATTGCATTGGGATGCCCCGACAGCACCAACGCGCCAGCCTTTAAATGGTGAAAGTTGGGTGATCACGGGCACCCTAAGTCAATTGAGTCGAGATGAAGCTACTCAGTATTTGCAGGCACTCGGTGCGCGCGTGAGTGGCAGTGTTTCGAGTAAAACCAAATGCTTGGTTGCGGGTGAAAATGCCGGTTCCAAACTTGAAAAAGCTGAAAAACTGGGTATTACCGTGATGACTGAAACTGAGTTTTTAAGCTTAATGGCGGAGTACGGCCAAGGCCTATAAGTTGCAGAGAAGTCGAGCCTAAGTCATTCGCTTATTAAATGACTCGATTGAATCACCTAGGCTGGGTCTTCAAACGACTATTTACTCCTCCTAATCTCAGAATTTGACGATGCAAGCCAAGTGAATGCTTGGCTTGCATTTTTTGACACTTTTATGCCAAGGCAACTTTATTGTGCACAGCGAGATAGCATTACTTGTTGCCTAGTAGCAAGTTTGAGTCTATGTCTTGGGTTGATCTTCATGCATTTGTTCGTAACTCCATCACTATTTTTAACGTACTAAGAAGCATTGTTGTTGGTTACAAAATTTAATATCAATACTTAGATGGCGTATTTGATGCTTAGTTAGCGGCAAGAACAACGCAAAGGCTTATTATTTATATCAAAAAAATCCTAATTCGCAGTGTAAATGCGTATGTTTCTCATTTTAATTATAGTAAAATCATAAACTTACAGTTTTTTTACTTTTGCAATCCTTGTCAAAAGTGTTCATAATGTTGGCAAATTATATGGAGTTTTAGCAATGCGTGGTAATCCAGAAGTCGTAGCCTATTTAAATATGTTGATTGGTGGTGAGCTGGCTGCCCGCGATCAATATTTAATACATTCACGTATGTATGAAGATTGGGGTCTAAGCAAAATTTATGAACGTATCGATCATGAAATGCAAGAAGAAGCACAACATGCAGATGCCATTATTCGTCGTGTGTTGTTTTTAGAAGGCACACCGAACATGGTCCGTGATGACGTTGATGTGGGTCAGGATGTGGTGTCGTGCTTAAAAGCAGACCTTAAACTTGAATACCATGTTCGTGAAAAATTGGCGCAGGGCATTAAGCTATGTGAAGAAAAAGCTGACTATGTGACACGTGACATGTTGCGTCAGCAAATGTCTGATACCGAAGAAGACCATACCTATTGGTTAGAAAAACAAATTGGCTTGATCGAATTGATTGGCTTGCAAAACTATATTCAATCACAAATGTAATTGATCGAATGTGTAAAAAGACCTTGTTTAGACAAGGTCTTTTTTTGCCTGTAGTTCGAGCTTTGCCATCCTTAGAATAAAAAAAGCAATGCCGAAGCACTGCTGATTTATCATCAAATGTTGGTTTTAATGGGGATTATTTGATACCCATTGCATCACGCATGATGAAGAAGATATCGGTCTGATCCAGTAGACCAGAGACGTTGGCTGCACGTGGACCATAAGCAGCGGTACGCACTTGAGCACCAGTGTGCTGTTGGTAAGATTCTGATGTTCCAGTTGCATAGTTGATGGTCATGACCGCGTCATCTTTAGTTTTTAGAGAAACGGTACGGCCTGGGCTTTTAGAGTTGTTTGGAATGATTTGGCTGGTATGCGCATGGTCACCCGTAACAATGATTAAAGTATCAGGATTTTTCTTGGCAAATGCTAAAGCGACTTGGATGGCATCATCAAATGCGACAGTTTCACCGATCTGACCACAGGCATTTCCAGCATGATTTTCTTTGTCAATTGAACCACTTTCCACTTGTAAGAAGAAACCTTTTTTATTGACTTGAAGTAATTCAATTGCTTTAGCGGTCATATCTTTAAGGCTTGGTATAGAAGCGGTACGTTCTGGATTTGCTGAACAGCTTTCTGCAGGCTTGTTGTTCCCGTTAATAACCGAATCTGGACCTACCCAGTTGACTGGTAGGTTACGGGGTGCAAACAGGCCAAGAACGGGTTGGTTTTGGTCTGCAGCTTTAATTGCATTTAAGCTAGCTAGGTCAGTAGGTAATTGGTATTTAAGTTCTTTGGCTTGGGCCAATAAGGTTTTACCTGCATATCCGCCGCCAGTCGCCACCTCGTCAAAGAATACAGCGCCACCGCCTAAAGTAACATCAGCACGTGTTGCTAGCAGTTGTTCAGAGATCGAGCCTTTACCCTTAGGGAAATTATCGTCAGGACATGCTTGCATCCTAGATGGGCTGTAGCAACTACGGTATTTGATACTCGAAAATAGTGCTGCAGGTGATGCATCTTGCAGTTCAGTGGTAGTGACATTACCTGTTGCAAAGCCAGCTTTTTTCGCTAGTTTTAATATCGATTCTTGTGGCTTACCAAAAGTATCGATACCCAATGCATTATTATAGGTTTTAATACCTGTCGCCCAAGCCGTTGCAGTTGCTGCTGAGTCAGGGACATAATCAATTTTTTTGGTGCCTTCAACCAGTGAGTAGGTGGTATATGCGCCAGTAAATGGGAAGACATCTAGGCCTTTAAAGTAACCTGAAGCCCCTTCAGCATAGTTACGCGCTGCTGTGATTTCTGATTCGCTGGTACCATCACCGATAAACAAGATGACATTTTTAACTTGGCGATTGCTGAGTGATTTTTTGAGTGCTTCTGTACGTTCTTCTTTTAAGCGAGCCGCGCCACCGAGTGTGCTGACATCCCCTTTGGCACCTGGTGTAAGTAAATCACCATTACCTTCAGTTACAGGTGGTTTAACTGGTGGTTTTTCAGTTACTGTGGTGTCTTTGTCATCGTCGCCACAAGCCGTTAATAAAGATATAAGTGCAGGTAATAAAAGTAATTTGAACTTCACGATAAAGCCCCAGTTGTAGGAAATAGTTTATTAGATCTACAAAATACGGGTTATTTGTGACGTTAATATTGCCAAATTATGAAGAAAATCTTAATATTTTGATGGTTTTAAATATTTTAAATTTCGTTGCGAAAATATCAATTTAAATCAGGTATTTGCAATGTGGATGAAAAAGAAACAGCACCGAAGTACTGTTTCTTGTGTTGATGGGATTTGATGAATTATTTGATGAATTATTTTATGCCCATAGCATTACGCATGATAAAGAACAAATCAGTTTGATCGAGTAAACCTGAGATGTTAGCAGCATGTGGACCATAAGCTGCGGTACGAACTTGCGCTCCAGTATGGCCTTGGCTGCCTTTTGCCGTCGCGTAGTTAATACTCATCTTGGTATTATCTTTGGTGAATAGTGATACAGATTTACCTGGGCTAGATGCCGTATTAGAAATAATTTGGCTGGTATGTGCATGATCGCCAGTCACTATGATTAAGGTATCAGGATTGGTTTTGGCAAATTCTAAAGCCACTTGGATGGCTTGATCGAGCGCAATAGTTTCACCAATCTGACCACAAGCATTTGCAGAATGGTTCTGTTTATCAATCGAGCCACTTTCCACTTGTAAGAAGAAGCCTTTTTTATTGACTTTAAGTAAGTCAATCGCTTTGGCCGTCATGTCTGGGAGGGTTGGTATCGAATCAAGGCGCAGTGGATTATCCGCACATGTAGTGGCTGGTTTTTTATTGCCATCTAGCACAGAACTTGGGCCAATCAGGCTTACAGGCAGATTGCCCCGAGCGAATAAACCCAGGACAGGTTGGTTTTGGTCGGCGACCTTGATTGCTTTTAAACTGGCTAGGTCGTTTGGCATCTGATATTTAAGTGCTTGCGCCTGCTCCCACAGGGTTTTGCCTTTATAAGCACCAGCTAGGGCTTTTTCATCAAATGTGGCGGAACCACCACCGAGGGTGACATCAGCGCGTGTCATCAGTAATTGTTCTGTGATCGAACCTTGACCACTATTCTCAAGCGCATTGCTAGGACAACTTTTTGAGGTCGCAGATGGACCATAGCATTTACGACCACTTACACTTGAGACCAGTGCAGCAGGTGTCGCATCTTGAAGCTCAGTTGTGGTGACGTTCCCTGTGGCGAAACCTGCTTTTTTTGCCATTTTTAAAATCGAATCATGTGCTTTGCCAAAGGTATCAATCCCAAGTGCACCGTTATAAGTCTTCACTCCAGTTGCCCATGCCGTTGCTGTCGCTGCTGAGTCTGGGACATAGTTAATTTCTTCTGAATTTTGCATCAAAGAATAAGTCGAGTATGCGCCAGTGAATGGAAATACGTCTAAGCCTTTCAAATAGCCACTTGCGCCTTCAGCATAATTACGTGCAATGCTTATTTCGGACTCGCTGGTCCCATCACCAATAAATAAAATAATATTTTTCACTTGGCGATTGCTGAGTGATGCCTTCAAAGCCTCGGTGCGTTCTGCTTTTAAACGCGTTGCACCACCCAAAGCACTGAGTTTGCCTGTGGCGCCAGGACTGAGTAAATCTCCATTGCCTTCAGTTACAGGTGGTTTAACCGGAGGATTGACAGGAGGCTCAACGGGAGGATTGACTGGAGGTGTAGTGGGACTGCTTATTTCCTTGTCATCATTACCACAACCCATGAGTAGTGCAATCAGTGCTGGTAATAATAGTAATTTAATTTTCATCGAACAATCCCACTAAAGTCTTTTAAGTTAAGTAATTCTTCATAATAATTGCAAAAAATGACGATTTTATTGCTATTTATGAAGTAAAAATTAAGTAACTGAATTTTAGTGGTTTATTCTTGGTTGGAATAATTAGTGGCTTTGGTTGAGCTCGCATAGATTATTGCTGCAACAATGGAGCTCAATTAAACTTTAGGGCTTTTTCAATTGTTGAATGTCATTCAGCACTTCTGCGGCATGAGATTGGGTATTGACACTGCTGTAGTGATAAACAATGGTGCCATTCGGATCAATCAGAAAACTTTCACGTTTCGCCACTTTCATGACACCAAGATTGCGTACCACGCCCAATTGATTGGCCAATTGATGCTGCTGGTCTGAGAGTAAGGGGAAGGGAAGACCGAGCTTTTGCGAGAATTTTTGATGAGATTGCACATCATCTAGGCTCACCCCGAACACCACGGCATTGCTTTTTTTAAATGCGGGATAGAGTGCTTTAAATTGATTGGCTTCTTGGGTACAACCTGGTGAGTCGTCTTTAGGATAAAAATACAACACCATCCATTGACCTTTGTACTGCTTTAGCTCGTGCCATTTTTGACTTTGATCTTGCAGTTTGAATTGTGGAGCTGGGCGACCGACCCATTGCTTTTGTTTATCGTCAAATTGGATGGGTGACGAGTCTTGTGCTTGTGTAGGCATCGATAGCGTCATCAGTGCGCTGGAACAAACTAAACTGATTGAAAAAACATTCAAAATCTTCATGTGTAGTTTCTTGTATTGGGAATATGGGTTACATTCTAGCAAAAGAAAAACAGCGTTGTTGCAGAAACTGCCTAAGCTGTTGTTACTCATGCACAGAGGGCTTATCGATGTCAGCACCACAGGCGCTAAAGGCGACCACAAGCAAGATCATGATCACCACTTCAAATTCTCCAGACCGCATGACACAGCCCAAATCCAAGATTGAACTTTATACTCAGTCTCAGCCTAAGATCCTGTTGATCACGGGGTGGGGCATGGGCATCACCGCCTTAAAGACACTGCAACAACAACTGGATCTACAGGGCTTTGTCACAGATGTGATCGAGATTTTTGATGTGCTTGATCCGATTCAACTGGATCATATGCTCAACCAAATGGGTGACTATGATCTGCTCATGGGTTGGTCACTCGGTGGTCAATTGGCCATGTATGTGGCAGCGCAATATTTTTCACGCTATCAAGTCGCTAAACCAGTGATTACGCTGGGATCAAATCCTTGTTTTGTCGCACAGGCTGAATGGCCGATCGCGATGCCAGTGGATGAATTTCAACAATTTAAACGCTCTTTCCAAAAAGATCCGAACGCTTGTGTAAAACGCTTTTGCTTTCTGGTGACTCAAGGTGATCCGCAGACCAAGAAAAATTGGTTATCCCTGCAAAGTTTACTTGCTGAGCTGGATGTTGAGCGTCTAGAGATGGGTTTGAACTTGTTGGAGCAGCTCAACTTGGTGACGATCTGGAAAAACTATCCCGGGAAGCAGTTGCATCTGTTGGCTAAGCAAGATGCAGTGCTGAATCACCAAGTTGCTCGAAATATCGATGATTTGGCTGCTAAGTTATTGGCTTTGGAAGAGATTGAGGGTAGTCATGCATTCCCGGTATTTCAAGCTGAGCAGACGGTGCAGCAGATCATGGCGCATATCGTGCTAAAAGTTGAAAATTAATCTGAATTGGATCATATCGCAATTTATTTTTAATAAATGCTGGCGTATGATCGAAAACATTGTCCCATATGGAAATGAGAGCGCAGGATGACCGACACATTTGATCTACAACATATTTGGCATCCCTACACCTCCATGACTGAACCCTTGCCCTGTTTCAAAGTGAAGCGCGCATTTGGGGTGACCATCGAACTTGAAGATGGTCGTCAACTCATTGATGGTATGGCTTCATGGTGGTGTGCGATCCACGGCTATCATCATCCTGAACTCGATCAAGCTGCGATTGATCAATTACAGTCAATGTCACATATTATGTTTGGTGGTCTGACTCATGAACCTGCCATTGCGCTGGGCAAGTTACTGCTGAGTATCTTGCCACCGAGCCTAGATAAAATATTCTATGCGGACTCCGGCTCAGTTGCGGTCGAAGTGGCTTTGAAAATGGCAGTACAATACTGGACTGCTCAAGGTCGCAACGCCAAAACCAACTTTGTCACCCCACGTTCTGGCTATCACGGCGATACTTGGAATGCGATGTCCGTTTGTGATCCTGTGACTGGGATGCATCAAGTATTTGGCAGTAGTTTACCCAATCGAATCTTTGTTCCTGCACCTCAAACCGCATTTGATGCAGTGTGGGATCAGCAGGATGTGGCTGAACTCGAACGTACCTTGGCACTGCATCATGACAGCATTGCGGCGTTGATTTTGGAACCGATTGTACAAGGGGCGGGTGGGATGCGTTTTTATCACCCTGAGTACTTGAGACAGGCCAAGTTGCTGTGTGAAAAATATCAGGTGTTGTTGATTTTTGATGAAATTGCCACGGGCTTTGGTCGTACTGGAAAAATGTTTGCTTGGGAACATGCGCAAGTTGAACCAGACATTATGTGTATCGGTAAGGCATTGACCGGCGGTTATATGACCCTGTCCGTGACCTTAACCAGCAAGCATGTGGCAGAAACCATTAGCCGTGGTGAAGCAGGGGTGTTTATGCATGGCCCAACCTTTATGGCTAATCCTTTGGCCTGCTCCGTGGCATTAAAAAGCACTCAACTGTTGTTGGCCCAAGATTGGCAGGGCAATGTACAGCGCATCGAACAGCATTTGAAGGCTAAACTTAGCCAGCTTAATGATTTGGATCATGTCCAAGCAGTCCGTGTGCTGGGTGCAATCGGTGTGGTTGAACTCAAACATGCTGTTGATATGCGCGATCTACAACAGCAGTTTGTTGAGCGTGGCATTTGGGTGCGTCCATTTGGAAAATTGGTTTACGTCATGCCACCGTATGTGATCACTGAAGCCGAACTAGAATACTTATTAACTCAGATGGTTGAGGTGGTTGAGCACATGCAACAGGTGCCAGCATGAGTCTACTCGATACCTATGCTGAGCAACTCGATCAGCTGAAACAGCAGGGCAACTTTCGCCAATTTCGCAGTAATCTGCAGCAGGGGCGTTATATCGATATCGATCAACGTCGCATGCTGAATCTGGCTTCAAATGATTATCTCGGCTTGGCGGCAGATCCGCTGCTGCGTGAGCAGTTCTTTGATCAAACGCCGATGGCAGAACGCTACATGAGCAGTTCTTCTTCACGGTTGTTGACGGGTAATTTCCCCAGCTATGAGCAGTTTGAAGCCACCTTGAGTCAAGCCTTTGCCGGGCGTGCTGCATTGCTGTTTAACAGTGGCTATCACATGAATATTGGGATATTGCCAGCGCTCAGTGATCAGCGAACCTTGATCTTGGCGGATAAATTGGTGCATGCCAGCATGATTGATGGCATTCGTTTATCCAGTGCCAAATATGTCCGTTACCGCCATAACGATCTGCTGCATTTATCGCAATTGCTGCAACGTTATCAGCAGGATGAGGCATACGACCGCATCATCGTGGTGACTGAATCGATTTTTAGTATGGATGGTGATGAAACTGATCTCAAGCAACTGGTTGCATTGAAAAAGCAGTTTGGCAAAGTCATGCTCTATGTCGATGATGCTCATGCCATCGGGGTCAGAGGTGAACAGGGCTTGGGCTGCGCAGAACAATATGGCGTCATCGCTGAGATTGATTTTTTGGTCGGCACCTTGGGTAAGGCCTTGGCTTCGGTCGGTGGCTATCTGATTTGTGATCCGATCATCCGTGATTTTCTGATTAATCGGATGCGACCACTGATCTTTAGTACTGCACAACCCCCGATGATGATGGCATGGTCGGATTTTATCTTTAAAAAGATGATGAATCTCAATGACAAACGGCTACAGTTGGCTGAGTTGAGTGCCGATTTACAACAACGGGTTCGAGATAAAGGCTACGACTGTCCATCTACCAGTCAGATTGTGCCCGTCATTGTGGGGGAGTCGCCGCACACCTTGCAATTGGCGCAGCGTTTACAACAGGCAGGTTTCTATATCATGCCTGTGCGTCCACCAACGGTGCCACAAAATAGCTCACGATTACGAATTTGCTTGCATAGCCAGATCGAGATGCAAGATATAAAGCAGTTAGCGACACAGTTGTGAGTGAAGATGTTGAGTATTGATACCGGAAAAGTGGCACAGCGTTTTGCTCAAGCCAGTCAGAGCTATCAGGCTCAAGCGGTGGTGCAAAAACACATTGCCGCACAGTTGATGCAACATATGCAGCAGCATCTCAGTTTCGTTGAGTTGACGCGCGTGTTTGAGATAGGTTGTGGTTCTGGCAATCTCAGTCATTTGTTTATGCAGCAGTTTCAAACCAAGCAATTGCTATTGAATGATCTCTATCCCGAAGTGCAGCAGCACTTTGATGCGCAGCATGCAATCACTTGGTGTATCGGTGATATCGAGAAAATCAATTTGGCTCAAGGCTTGGATCTGGTCATGTCTAGCTCTGCCTTGCAGTGGATCAATGATATCGATGCCTTGTTGGCACGTCTGCATCAGGCTATACACGCTGAAGGTTACCTGTGTTTCTCGAGTTTTGGCGCGGACAATCTCAAACAGATCAAAACCTTGACTGGGCGTGGTTTGGATTACCTGAGTATGGCGCAATGGCAGGATAAACTGTCACAACTCGGATTTGAGGTGGTGCATCTCTCTGAGGCAGAGGAGTTGATCTATTTTGAACATCCGCTGCATGTCCTGAAACATCTTAAGGCCACAGGGGTGACCGCCACGGCACAGCAACACCGTTGGACTAAACAAAGTTTGCAGCAGTTCTATCAAGACTATCATCAGTTTGCAGTCACAGATGTGCAGGGCAAATTGCAGTATCCGCTGAGCTATCATCCTATTTATTGTATTGCGCGGAGAGTGTCGTGAGCGTTGAGCGTGTTGAGAAAGTTGAAAGTGTTTTAAGTGGCCAAGTCTATTTTATCAGTGGAATTGACACTGCGATCGGTAAGACCTATGCCACAGGCTATTTGGCTAAGCTTTGGCAGCAACAAGGTCGCAAGGTGATTACCCAAAAGCTGATTCAAACGGGAAATGTAGGATTTTCTGAAGATATTCATCAACATCGACTGATGATGGGGAATGTGCATTTTGCCGAGGATGACAGCAAATTGACCATGCCGGAAATCTTTGCTTATCCCGCTTCACCGCATTTGGCCAGTCGATTGGAAGGGCGAGAGGTTGATTTTGCTCACATCACTGCAGCGACCCAGCAATTGGCGAGTCGTTATGAGGTGGTGTTGCTTGAAGGTGCAGGCGGGTTGATGGTGCCCTTGAGTACGCAGGTTTTAACCATAGACTATATTGCAGCGCAACAATTGCCCGTGATCTTGGTGACTTCGGGACGCTTGGGCAGCATTAACCATACATTGCTCAGTCTAGAAGCTTTAAAAGCACGCCAACTACCGCTCTATGCTTTGGCCTATAACCTTAAAGATCAATCTTTGGACCCGATCATCTCCGAAGATACCGCGAGCTATCTAAAAACATATTTGTCGACGCATTTTCCAGAAGCGCTTTGGATCGATATCCCCGTGCTATAGGTTTATGGGCAGATTTCGCCTTGCTCCATACTCGTTGTTGGTCGAATTGAGGCCTAAAAAAACCACTACATCAGCAGTGGTTTTTTTTGATCTGAATGGCTTCAGGCGCGATTAAAACTTTTTAAAGGTTTTTTTAATGCCAGAAGACTTACGTTGTACAAAAGGTTCATCACGTTTTTTAGGATAGCTGTCTTTTGCAAATTCATTGTCTTGGGTGCTGCGATTGCCGCCAAATTGGCTGCGTTCATTGCCACGAGTGCCGCTGAATTGGCTGCGCTCATTGCTACGGTTGCCACTGAATTGATTACGTTCGTTGCTACGGTTGCCGCCAAACTGGTTGCGTTCATTGCTACGATTGCCACCAAACTGGTTACGTTCGTTGCTGCGATAGGTGCGTTGTTGATCTTGCTGTGGCTGAGCACCACTTTCAGTAGCAGCCGGACGGGGTTGCTGTTGACCATTGGTTTGTTCTTCAACTTGCTCGTCTTGATCACGGCGTTGTTGACGTAAATAACCACCACGACGTGCAGCCATTGGTTTTTCTTGCATTCTTTCGTTACGGCGTTTCGCCATACCATACAAGCCAGTACCTTGGCGTGGTTTCAGATCAACCACTTTGGTCAAGTTGTCGATATCTGATTTGTCTAACTCGACCCAACGACCTGTGCGCAGTTCACGTGGCAAGATCACCGTACCATAACGGGTACGCAACAAGCGGCTGACTTTAAGACCTTGAGATTCAAAGATACGACGAACCTCACGGTTACGGCCTTCTTTAACCACAACCTGATACCAACGGTTGATCCCTTCACCACCCAGATCAGTGAAGGTTTCAAATTTGGCTGGACCATCATCCAGAACTACACCATTCATCATGTTTTGGCGCAATTGTGGTGTGACTTCACCCATGACACGCACTGCGTATTCACGTTCGATCTCGTTGGATGGGTGCATTAAGCGGTTGGCTAACTCACCATCGTTGGTAAATAACAATAACCCAGTACTGTTAATATCCAGACGACCGACCATGACCCAGCGATCGTTGTTAATCGGAGGTAAATGTTCAAATACGGTTGGTCTTTGTTCAGGGTCGTTGCGTGAACAAATCTCACCTTCAGGTTTGTAGTAGATCAATACGCGACGACGTATCTCATCTTCAATTTGAAACTGAACCTTACGGCCATCGATGCGAAGCTCATCACCTGGCTCTATACGTTCACCAACTTGAGCAATTTGACCGTTGACACTAACACGACCAGCCGCGATAACCTCTTCCATATAACGTCGAGAACCTAAGCCTATTCGCGCTAGTACCTTTTGCAATTTTTCACTCATGACAGCATAACCTTAGAAATAATTATCAACAGTTCGCCTATCTAGGACTTGGGTGCATGCGCATCCAAAGCCCTAAAAGCTTCCTTGGCATCCTGTAGGGGAGGCATTTGGTCTAAATGAGTTAAACCAAATGCATTCAAGAATTGTAACGTTGTCACTAACAACGCAGGTCTTCCTGGGAGTTCACGGAATCCAGATTCTTTAATCCAGTTCCATTCAAATAAAGTCTTAAGCAATTGACTGTTATTTGTAACTCCACGAATTTGTTCAATATCAGCACGGGTAACCGGCTGATGATATGCAATCACTGCAAGGGTTTCAAGCAGTGAAGGAGAAAGTCGGGTCGGGCGCTCTGGCCAAGTTTGTGCAATGATTGGACGATATTTGGCGCGAACCTGAAAACGAAAGCCTTGGGCTGTTTCGATCAGTTCAGTAGAGCGATTATGCTGCAAAACGGACAACTGTTGTAAATATTGTTGTAGTTGCAGCTTAGAATATTGCTGTTGGAATGCCTCTTTTAGCCGAGCAATTGAGACCGGTGCATCACTTGCGAAAATAATCGCTTCAATTTGCATTAAAACATCATGATGCAATTCATCTACTTGAAAGACTTGATTGTGATCGATGGTCATACAATCGCTCCTTGAATGCTCAAAGGTGCTTCGATTCCTGTGGCAACAATATTTACTTTTTGTTGGCGGGTCAGCTCTAAGATGGCCATAAATGTCACCACCATACCCAAGCGACCTTGGCTTGGTTTGAGTAATAAGCCAAAGCTCAAAGTATCGCCATGGCGCAGTAAATGTTGAATATATTGGATACGCTCTTCTAACAGCACCGGTTCTTGCTCAATCTTATGCACGACAGGTTCGGGGCGGTTAAAGATGCACAGCATGGCATCACGCAGTTGATCGATGGCATAGCCTTCATTGAGCTGCTGCATGTCGCCAATCAGAATATGGGTATCAAAGGTATCTCGATCTAGGATGGGCATTTGCCCGAGCCGTTCAGCGGCTTTTTTTATTTTTAAATAGGTTTCGAGGCGATCGATCAACTCTTGTTTCGGATCTTTTTCGATATGTAGGTTTTTGGGCTTGGGCAGCAACAGTCTAGACTTGAGATCGGCCAAGAGTGCAGCCATGACCATATAGTCTGCAGTTAATTCGATGTTGAGTGATTTCATGTTGTCGATATAGGACAAGTATTGTGCCGCAATCGGGGCGATATCGAGTTGGATCAGGTCGAAACCATTTTTTTGGATTAAGTAAATCAGAAAGTCGAGCGGTCCTTCGAAATGATCAAGCAAAATTTCGAATGCTGCTGGAGGAATATAAAGATCCTCTGGAACGGATTCTTGCCATTCATCTAATACGCGGATGTGCGGCAAGTGGTCCACGGTGTTCTGGATTACTTGGGTCATTACTGTTGTTTTAGCCAGTCGAATGTATAAAGCATGTTTATGCCAATTCGAACATTTACTTATTGAATAGAAAAATATCTGCTCAGTCACTGCAGATTGAGGAGCGTCGAAAAGCACAAATAGGAATTGTGTTTATTCTAATGTAAAAAAACTGTTGAATAAATTACTAAAGATACAAATATGTAAAAAAAGCGCAAAAAACTGAAGGAATATTACTTTTTGTGATTTAAAGTCTTGTTTTAAGCTGATTCTTGAAATGAATGATCAACTGCTAATGGAAGACTCTTAATGTGACATTAATAATGTCGATCTAGCAGCAGTGTCTACCTTAACGTTGCAACAATGCGAGTTTGACTGAGATGAAAAGCCACCTAAAAACACAACTGAATGAATTTGATCAAAGCATTGGGATTGCTGTGCTGCCTCATCTGCGTAGCGAATATCAAGCACAAGCTCTTAACTCAGCGCATGTGCGACTCAATCATCTGACTGCAGCGACACTACAGCAACAGGATATTGAGCAACTGTGGGCCTGTGTTGCAGCAGAACCAGATTTAAGTTGTTGGACTTATCTGCCCTATACGGGCTTTAGTGAGCAAGTGCAACTGGCTCAGAAACTCAAAGATAATTTTAACTTTGCAGGTTCGACGCATTACCTCATTGAGGTCAATCAACGTTTGGTCGGGTGGGTGGCCTTACTCAATCCGCGTCCTGATCATCGAGCCATTGAAATCGGTAATGTCTATTTCTCTGCACAAATGAAACAATCCACAGCCTCTACCGCGTGTATCTATTTACTCTTGAAAAGTTGCTTTGATCAAGGCTTCCGCCGTGTAGAATGGAAATGCGATGCTTTAAATCAACCCTCTTATCGCGCTGCATTGCGTTATGGTTTTGAGTACGAAGGAACATTTCGCCAAGACCGTATCGCCAAAGGGCGTAATCGCAATACAGCATGGTTTTCGATCCTTGATGAAGAATGGCCACAACTGCAGCAAGCTTATGCGTCATGGTTAGCGCCAGACAACTTTGATGACAAAGGCCAACAAAAAATCCGCTTAAATGATTTTGTGGCCTTGTACAGATCCAACAAATAAACCCAAAATAGCATTTCAATGCTTAGATTCTATTGCTTAGGTTTAATACTTAAGTTGAAGGGAGAGATTCAAATTGTAACCCAAGTAAATACTAGATTTTGAGTTCATAGATGATGGCCCTGACTGGATGCGGGGCATCATTTATGTGTTGTTGATATCATTTTCTTTCTTTTAGTGTTGTTGGGATTGAACGAATTGTACTCATTTTGCAGTAGATGATGAGCTTGTTCAAAATATTGTGACTTCAAATAAATTTGGATTGAATAAATAGGATAATAAGTTTATAAAATTTGAAGACTACGTATTTTATTGATTTAAGTATAAAAATATAGAGTAGTTCATATTATTGTTTATTAATTTTTACACTTTGCAGGCATTGTAAAGTACGGTTTATAAAGGCGGGAAAATGAATACCACATGGACCAATGGTTATCAAACAGAAGTAAATTACACCTACGGTTATTACCGCGATCTGAGTCCGAATTATCAGCGCTTTTGTTTATTGCTCAATGGTGTAGATTGTGCACCACCGAGTGAGACGCATACACATTGCGAGTTAGGATTTGGCCAAGGGGTGAGTATCAATGTACATTCAGCCTCAACTGAGGGGATTTACTGGGGAACAGATTTCAATCCGGCACATGCAGCACATGCCAATCAACTCGCAGGTTTGGTTGAGAATGAACATCATTTTTTTGATGATAGTTTTGAAGAGTTGCTGAATCGATCGGACTTGCCACAATTTGATTCGATTAGTTTACATGGGATATGGAGCTGGATTAGTTATGAAAATCAGTTGATTATCTTGAAATTTATCCGACATTATCTTAAGCCAAGCGGGATCGTCTATATCAGTTATAACTGCGTAACCGGTTGGGCAGCCAGCATGCCGATACGTGAGTTGTTTTATAGTTATTTTAAATTTAATAGCAAAAGCCACAATCCAGTGCAAAAGGTCAATGATGCTTTAAATTTTAGTGAACAATTGTTGCAGCAAAATCCACTGTTTGCACAGCAAAACCCACAAGCCTTGGCTAGAGTACGGGACTTAAAAGAAAAAAATCCAAACTATTTGATCCATGAATATCTCAATCAAGATTGGCAGTGTTTTTCCTTTCAACAGATCGTGCGTCTATTTGAAGACATCAAGCTGAGCTTCGCGGGTTCGACTGATTTGATGGGGCATTTAGACAAAATACACTTTACAGATGAACAGCAACACTTTTTAAATTCAATTGATCATCCGGTCTTTAAAGAACAATGTCGAGATTATTTTACTTCAAATCAGTTCCGTAGAGATTTATTCATCCGCGGTAATAACCTATTGACCCCTTTGCAAATGAAGGAACGCTTACGTGAAGTTCCATTTGTCATGCTGAAATCTGCAAAAAGTATTCCAAAGACCATTGTTGGTATATTGGGGAGTTTTAATCTGATTGAAGAGATTTATGATGCCATTGGTAAGCAGTTTGATACTGCTAAATATCGGCCATTAACGATTCGGGAACTTGAAACTGCTTTGCCTGAGCTTGATTATGCTCAGATCCTCAATTCACTGATCGTACTCTGCCATTTGGGTTATGCTCAGCCTTGCCAAAATTTAGAAACGGCTAAAAGCCTATATCACAAGTCTCAAGTGATGAATCTTCACTTGATCAATCAAGCAAAGTTTCATTCAAATTATGCGGTACTGATTAGCCCATTAACAGGAATCGGTGTGCCCGTCAGTCACTTTGAACAGCTGTTTTATTTGGCTTATTTTGTTGAAGGTCATCATGAAGCAACGGATATCGCAGCCTTTATGCAACAGGTGCTAGATGAGTTAACCTGGTGGGTCTGTGATGAAAAAGGCGAGCAAATTTCTGATCGTCAATTGAGTCTGAAGGCCATTAGCAAGACCGTCACGACGTTCTTAAATAATGAAACCATTCAGATTGCGCAGCAATTAAAGTTCTTTGCTGAGTAATCGTTTGATGTGAACAATAGCAAGACCTTAATGCCATCGCTTTAGTGTGCGTTGAATACTTAAGGTCTTGTTTTTTTATGAGTGATTATTTATTCAAATGCACTGACATCACCAACGCCACGACGAATCACGCTAGGCTGAGGACCGGATAGATCGACAATGCTGGTACTGGTCAAAGTCCCTAAACCGCTATCGATAAAGACATCGATACGCTTTTCAAGTTGTTGTTCAATCTCATAGGGATCATCGAGCGGAAGCTCTTGGGTCGGTAAGATTAAGGTACTGGTCAGCAGCGGTTCACCAAGTTCTTGGAGTAACATTTGGCAGATCAAGTTGCTTGGCACGCGCAGGCCAATGGTTTTTTTCTTGGCATGCATCAGTCGCCGTGGAACTTCACTGGTCGCAGGCAAGATATAGGTGGTGACAGCTGGGGTATTGGCTTTGAGTAGGCGATACATGGCATTGTCTACTTTGGCATAGGTTGCAATATCAGATAGATCGGCACAGATAATGGCATATTGATGCTTTGGCCCGAGGCCACGAATTTGTGCAATCCGTTCCATCGCAGATTTATTTCCGATCTGGCAGCCAATGGCATAGGCCGCATCTGTCGGGTAGACCACAACATCACCCGCGCGAATACGTTCGACCGCTTGGCTAATTAAGCGTGGTTGTGGGTTATCAGGATGTATTCTTAAATGTAACATTATTATTCTCCTGAAGCTGATCCAAAGTTTTGGGTTGAGCTTGCTGCGAGAGATCTGGCGCTAGGCTGGATCTAGATGCAAAAAATTAGACGCATGATCATAAAAAAATGCTTAGACCAAATTCTTCGACTCAGTGATGCGATTAAAATGGAGCGGTTAATCTAACATTTCACGTCTAAATTCATGACTGTATAAAGGATTTCCGTCGCGAGTACAAGCGCAGATTTGATGGATGAAGTATTGAGCATCGATGGGGAGTTTGGCCGTCGCGGCAAAATACTGCTGCACTTGAGCAAAAACATGGTCTTTAAATTGCGTACCATTGCCACCTTCTCCGGTTAAATTATCCAGAGAAACACGAAACTTAAGTCCAAAGGCCTGTGCAAATAACCATTCGATCGCCTGAGGTTTGACCTCAACTTGTTCAAATAATGCCTGTTGTTCTTCACTACGACCATCGGGTGCATACCAGTAGCCCAAATCGGCTAAGCCCCGTCGTTGTTGACCTGCAATGCACCAATGGCTGATTTCATGCAGGGCACTATTGAAAAAACCATGTGCAAATTGAATCCGTGCAGGTTGCTCATTTTGCGCTGGAAAATACTCAGGTTCAAAATTACCGCGAACCAATGTGACATTTGAGTATGAAAACCATTGATTAAAGTGTAAAATAAGCCAGTCAACTTTTTGTGATTCTGCTTTTTGATTCGACCACAGTGTATTTTGTGTTTTAAATCGATTCAGCACAGAATTTTTAGTGCAAAGTGGAATACTTACAGTTGGTGTTGTGACTTCAGGTTGCTTGTGCAACAGATGCATGACTCGAATTACCCAATAGATCTGTCTAAATAAGTACAAAATTGTATCTTAATCTTTGACAGAATAGCCATGAATTTGTAGAATTGCCGCCTTAATTATGTCAGCAAATACCTTTCCGGCACAGATAGAGCCGTTTAAATGGGCTGAACAAGGCTTTTCATGGTCAGGAACTCTGCCCTTGTCTAGTTTTGCTCGCACTGCCCGTGAAGCTTTTGGATCTCTTGAATCTCAAGTGATGCAAATAGACTGTAAGCTATCAATGGATACGTATCATCGTATCGTATGGTTAGATGGTCATGTTGAAGCGAGAGTTCCAATGGAGTGCCAACGTTGTTTGGAATCTGTTGAAATAGCTCTCGCTTCAGATTTTCATTTAGCGCTAGTGGATGATGAATCACTGATAGAGCGCTTGGATGAGGATGCTGATTTCATCGTCTTAGGTGAAAGTGAAGCGACAACCAAAGGTGATTTTTCTACACCTGCGACTGTCAATTTACTCTCATTGATAGAAGATGAATTATTATTGTTGATGCCTTTATCGCCGAAGCATGATGTTTGCGAACACAAACACCAGCCCGTCGAGGAAGAAATTGTCGAAGAAAAACGGGATAACCCGTTTGATGTTTTGGCAAGTTTGAAAGGTAAACTTAACTGACGATTGTGATATACTATCGCCCAGTTAAAACAACTCATTTTGTTCTGATCCATTTTTTCGATTTGTAAGGAGCCATCATGGCCGTTCAGCAAAACCGTAAAAGTCGCTCTCGCCGTGACATGCGCCGTTCACATGACGCTTTAACCGAGAATGCATTAACTGTAGACCAAGCTACTGGTGAAACTCATCGTCGTCACCACGTGACTAAAGACGGTTTCTACCGTGGTCGTCAATTGTTCGCTAAAGCAGCAGATGCTGAATAATTGTTGATGCAATAAGCTTAGGCTTAGTGAAAAGAGGGGAGCGAAAGCTCCCTTTTTTTGTTGTATTTAGCAATTAAAATCGTTTCTATTCCATGTTAAATTTCCGCATCGGAAACGATATTAGAAATATTGAAGGGACTTTATATGTCTGCGAAACGAATCGATCAAGTTGCTCAGGCCACGAAAACAGCATTTTTGTTTCCAGGCCAAGGTTCACAAAAGGTTGCAATGCTGGCTGAACTGGCTGAACAGTTTAGTGGTATTCAAGAAACATTTCAGGAAGCATCTGATGCGGTCGGTTTCGACTTGTGGCAGATTGCACAGAGTGGCGAAGGGTTGGATCAAACCCACAATACTCAACCGGTATTATTAACTGCTAGTGTTGCTTTATGGCGACTCTGGTTGGATTTAGGTGGTTTAGCACCTAAATACTTTGCAGGACACTCACTGGGCGAATACAGCGCCTTGGTGGCGGCAAATGCCTTGTCATTGGGTGATGCAGCGAAATTGGTGCATTTACGTGGCAAGTTGATGCAAACCGCAGTGCCAGCAGGCGAAGGTGCTATGGCTGCGATCCTTGGGATCGAAGATGCCAAAGTGGTCGAGTTATGCCAGTCTGTTACTGCGGCAGGTGTGGGTTCTGTAGAGGCTGCTAATTACAATGCACAGGGTCAAGTGGTGATCGCTGGAACCACAGCATTGGTTCAAGAAGTCATGGCGCAAGCCAAGTCACTGTCTGGAAAAGCCATTGCTTTACCGGTTTCTGTGCCTTCACATTGTTCATTAATGAAGCCTGCTGCAGAAAAGTTTGCTGAAGCTTTGGAACAAACGGCCATTGAGCTACCAAGCATTCCTGTAATACAAAATGTCAACGCAGCATTGGCAACAGATGTGATGGAATTGCGCAGTGCTTTGACCGCACAATTGTATCAATCTGTGCAATGGACCAAGACCATGCAATATCTTCAACAACATGAGATTCAATATGTTGTTGAGTGTGGTCCAGGTAATGTGTTGGCAAATTTAGCTAAACGTTTACCCAATATTGAAAAAGCCTTTCCAATAGACACACAAAGTCGAATAGAAGATGCACTCAATGCCATATTAGTAGCAGAAGGGAAAATTGCATGAAACAAGAACGCAAGGTTGCATTGGTAACCGGCGCAAGTAGAGGAATTGGGGCGTCAATTGCCCAGCAACTCATTTTAGACGGTTATTTCGTTGTCGGTACCGCAACTTCAGAAAGTGGTGCAGAAAAACTCGCTACACAGTTTGCAGATCAAGGTGCAGGCAAAGTATTAGATGTACGTGACGGTGATGCGATTGATGCATTGGTGACGGACATCGAGACCCAGTATGGGCCGGTCATGGTATTGGTCAACAATGCTGGGATCACCAAGGACAATTTACTACTGCGTATGTCAGAAGCAGATTGGGATGATATCTTAAACATTCATTTGAAAGCGGTTTTCCGCTTATCAAAACGTGTTTTAAAAGGTATGACCAAAGCACGTTTTGGCCGCATTATTAACATTAGTTCTGTGGTTGCGCATTTTGCAAATCCGGGTCAAGCCAACTACTCTGCAGCCAAAGCTGGGATTGAGGCATTTAGCCGCAGCCTTGCCAAGGAAATGGGCAGTCGCCAGATTACGGTCAATTGTATTGCCCCAGGTTTTATTGCTACAGAAATGACTGAGCAATTAAACGAAGATATTCGTAAGAAAATGAGTGATCAAGTCGCTTTAAATCGATTCGGTGACCCCCAAGATATTGCCAATGCGGTCAGTTTCTTGGCATCGGACAAGGCCAGTTATATCACAGGCAGCGTTTTACACGTGAACGGCGGTTTATTCATGGCTTAATGCGATGGGTAAACTATGAAAAACATCAATATTCAATTAAACTATCGGCAATAAACGCCGCCACAAGCAATGAGGAGAATTCCTGTGAGCGATATCGAACTACGTATTAAGCAAGCAGTTGCAGAGCAACTTGGTATTAAAGCTGAAGAGATTAAAAACGAAGCATCTTTCATGGATGACTTAGGTGCTGACTCTCTTGACCTAGTAGAGCTTGTAATGTCTTTTGAAAATGATTTTGATATCACCATTCCTGATGAAGATTCAAATGAAATTACAACTGTTCAATCTGCGATTGACTACGTTTCTAAAAAGCTTGCTTAAGCATTATTGCTGATTAGCTTCGCTTTGAATTAGCCACCATTTTGGTGGCTTTTTTATGGGCTAAATTTGGGTCTTAATCACATAATCAATCCTGAGATTCCAGCCTTACGTATAATTACTTTTCTATAACCAATAGTTACTCTGTAAGTGGTGTGCGCTCCGTATAAAAATAGAGCGAAAAAAGCATTCGTTGATACATTTAATCATGATTCATTCTAAGTAAAACCATCGAAGTCATAACAACGGAGTAAAGATATGGGACTTTTTGATTTTGTAAAAGGCATTGGTAAAAAGAATACTGCGCCAGCAGTTGAGCAAACACCAGCAAGCCCTGCTGAGCCATCGGCACAACAGATTGCCAATCAGTTATTGGGCTTGGTTTCTAGTCTCGGCTTGCCAGTCCAAGGTCTATCGGTGACTTATAATACGGTCACTGACCTAGCGACCGTTAAGGGAGAGGCACAGAGCCAAGCAGATCGAGAGAAAATTGTATTGGCTGTAGGCAATGTGGATCACGTAGGGCAAGTGGATGATCAAATGACCGTAGCAAGCCCAGAACCTGAAAGTCAGTTTTATACCGTACAATCAGGTGATAACCTCTCTAAAATATCGAAGCAATATTATGGTGATGCTAATCAGTACAATAAAATATTTGAAGCCAACAAGCCATTATTAAAAAATGCTGATGATATCTTTCCAGGGCAAGTCTTACGTATACCAGCATAATAGCTCTGAACTTTAAAGCGGCTAAGCATTGAGCTTTAAAACGACTGAGCATTGAGTATTAAGGCACACTAGGGTGTGCCTTTTTAATAAGCCAATCAAAAGATAAAAAAAGCGCAGTCTAAACTGCGCTTAAGAGGGAGAGTTGCTGCGTCATACAGCTAAACTAAGATGAGATCCATCTACTTGAAAGATAAAACAAAGTTTTAGTTTTTGTGCTTGGAAAATCGCATACCTTGATCACATAGTGCCGCGACCACGACAAAGACCGCAGCCAGAAACAAGATCCAGATCACGCCCGTGGTGGAGTGGGTTGGAGATGCTGCGACCAAGGACAAGGCACCCAAAGGCGCCAAACCACCTGCGATTGCAGTCCCTAACTCGCGACCTGAACTGACACCAGTCGAGCGATTTTCAACCGCAAACTGACGACTGAGGAAAGAGCCTTGAGGTGCAAACATCATCGGTGCCAAGATCCCTGTGCCGATAGCAATAGCCAGGTAAATCATGGTGTTGTTACCTGTTTCCAACATTTTTACAAAAGGATATGCAAATAACATCGATAGGATGCCACCCATGACCAAGACTTTTTTGCTGTTCCATTTATCACATAACCAACCAAAGAATGGCACAGTCATGATTGCAACCAAACTGGCAATGGTCACTGAGAGCGCTGTGGTATGTGCGCTCACGCCTTTGAATTGGGTCAAATAGGCCAATGAGAAAGTCTTAAAGATATAACTCAAGGCGTTATAGCCAATCGCAACCACAAACACCACCATCAGACCTTTCATATTGCTCTGCATGATCTGTTTAAATGGATTGGCCTTGACTGTCTCTTGCTGTATTTCTTGGACTTCAGCGAAATCAGGTGTTTCTGGCAAACTTTTACGCACCCATAAGCCGATCAAGACCAAGACAAAGCTCAAGACAAATGGAATACGCCAGCCACCATTGATTAAGAACTCTTCACCATTGAGGGTCAGTAGGAAAATGGTCAGAGAGGACAGCAGTAAGCCTAGGTTTAAACCCAATGCTGGCCAAGCCCCTTGGCTACCACGTTTATCTGCTGAAGCATGTTCATAAGAGGTAATTGCAGCGCCTGCAAATTCTGCACCAGCACCCAAACCTTGGATAATGCGGAAAAAGACCAATAAGGCCGGCGCCCAGAGCCCAATACTGTCATAGGTTGGAATCAAGCCAATCGCTGTGGTACACACCCCCATCAACAAGAAGGTCACAAACAGCATTTTTTTTCGGCCGAATTTATCACCGAAATAACCAAAGAACACCCCACCAATTGGGCGCGCAATAAAGCCAATTGCAAAGGTGGCAAAGGCTTGAATTGCCGCTGTTCCAGGATCGGAGGTATCAAAAAACACTTTACTAAATACGATCGATGCCATGGTCGCATATAAGTAAAAGTCATACCATTCCAGCATGGAGCCAAAAATCGTGGCAGTCGCAACCTTTCTTAACCTTTTTTTCTTGTTCTGTTCAGTTTCAACGTGAGTACTCATTCAATCATCCTTTATAGAGCGTAAGCGCTTTGTGTCCTTAGTTGTGAGTCATCACTTCACGGACGATATATTCTGCTATCGCCATAGAAGAGGTTGCACCTGGTGAAGGTGCATTACGAATATGGGTGATTCTGCCGTGTTGACGGATCACAAAATCATCAACCAGTGAGCCATCGGACTCCATGGCTTGGGCGCGTATGCCACGTGTGGCTGGCGCAACGGATACGTCAGCAAGGCAGGGTACATATTTGGCTGCTTCTTCAACAAAATTGGTCTGACTGAGTACGGTTTTTAACTCACGCATCGCTGCATTGACATTTTTTGCTGAGAACTTCCAAAAGCCTTTGTAGGTGAGAAAGTCATAAACATCGGAGATGTTGATGTTTTTGCCACTGTAGTTTTCACGGCCAAAAGAAATAAAGGCATTTGGCCCAATGGTCATTTGTCCATCAATACGTTTGGTGAAATGCACCCCGAGGAATGGGTATTTAGGATCTGGAACTGGGTAGATCAAGCCTTTGACATGGTCTTTAAAGTTGCTATCGATCACATAATATTGACCAAAGAACGGCACGATTTTAGGGGTTTCAATATCACCTGAATGCATCGCCAGTCGATCTGACTGTAGGCCAGCACAGGATACAGCGTAGTCAAACTGGCTGCTGTGCTGTTCATTATCCTGAAAATGCACGTTGATTTTGCTGTTCTTTTCACTGAGATGGGTGACTTTACGCCCCAATATGATCTCACCGCCTTTGCGCTTAATTTCTTCAGCTATTTTAATGGCGATGTCGCCATAGCTGACAATGGCAGTACGTGGGGAATACAGCGCACGGGTACCAATACAATTGGGTTCAATCTCTTTGATCTGTTCAGCATTGAGCATGCGAACATCGGGAACTTTGTTGGCGAGGGATTTTTGATAGATGGTGTCTAAGCGACCTTCTTCCTCCTTGGATAAGGCCACCACGACTTTGCCACATTCATCATAGGCAATTTGGTTTTCAGCACAATATTGCTGAACCAATTCCGCACCACGACGACACAGACGCGCTTTTAAGCCACCTGGTTCATAGTACAAACCTGCATGAACCACGCCAGAGTTATGACTTGATTGGTGCATTGCCACAGCACTTTCTTTTTCAAAAACGGTGACCTTTGCAGCAGGGTGGTCAAGGAGCAACTGCCGAGCAACGGCTAGTCCATTGATTCCCCCTCCGATAATGGCATAATGCTTGTCTGTCATAAATATTCCCTTGTTAAAACCACATGAAATTGATCCAAAAACCAAGAACATTGACTGAAGAAGCGTTTGAAATTCTGCAGGACGCCATTATCAATAATAAGCTTCAGTTCAATGTGCTGTACTCAGCAACTGAATTGGGTCAGATGTTAGGGGGCGTATCACGTACTCCGGTTCGTGAAGCTGCACAAATGCTGGAAAAGATCGGTATTGTGACGATTGAAAAAAATAAAGGCATTCGAATAATGCCGACTACATTTGCAACCATGATCGAGTCTTTTCAGATTAGATTGATGCTTGAAGTGCCCTTAATTCGCCGTGCCACTGAAGTCCGTACACCACAAGACATCGAGCAACTGGAACAGATTTTTGAACAATTCAAACAAAAAGCAACTTCAGGAGATACCACAGGTACGCTCAAAGCGGATCGTGATTACCACTTGGCTTTGCTGCAAATCGTGGGAAATCAAAAGGCGATTGATATTATTAGTAATACCCGTAACCAAGTGCTTATCGCGGGCTCTGCGACCATTCCTCATTCGAGGAGCTGTCTAGAAACCTTTGAGGATCATCTTGAGTTACATCAAGCATTCATTGCTGGTGATGCTGATCAAGCTGCAAACTTGATGAAATCACACATTATGAATACCGCGACCTTACTGATTCACCAAGAATCTGCACAACGCCAAAACTGGACGAATAGCGATCCAAGTGCTCATCTGAATTGGATTTGAATGCAATATAGCATGTTGCATGCAACACGTAAATATTGATCGATTCAGATCATTCGACTGTTTTATACACCTTTAGTCGTATATAGAATGAGCAAGATGAATTGATTAAAGCAATTTACATTGATTAATTTGTGCTTCTGTTCACAATTTTTAATAATCTGCTATTTTGATTTGGGTTATACAAGTACAACTACATAGGAGTTGTTCATGGCTAAAATGATATTAATCGGACTGATTCCTTTGCTGTTACTTGGCTGTAGTCAGCCTACACCGCAACAACCTGTTGCGGAAACCACTAACACTGAGCAAGAGTTCGAACAACCTGAAGAGACCATTTACTTACAAGTTGCACCTGACAAAGTGGAATGCGCGGGTTATGAAGGTCAAAGTGAATGCCTACAGGTAAAACGAGTGAATGTGGCGCGTGATGGAAAAGTTACAGTGATTGATCCAGATTGGGGATTATTTTATGAAAGCATACAAGGCTATACACATGATCCCAAGAAAACTGCAGTGCTAAAAATCAAAGTGGCCGATATTGATTATGGTCAAGGTGAACCTCCAGCAGATGCGCCCTTACAAAGTTATGTGCTGCAAAAGATTATTCAGAAGAAATAATATGACTTAGTTATTGACCTGATCGAGGATAAGTCAGTTTTAAAATGCCGTGTGAACTACACGGCATTTTTTATGCATATGCATAAGTTTTAACGGATGAAGCATAAGTCTGCAAGTCTGATCGTGTTGCGCTATCGAATGCTCATCGGACTACAGGTATTGATTCTTAAATGAACATTGTGTTTATATCGCTGTTGTTTTTGTATAGTCTTGTACATACAACCTGGCTGAGTTTATTTTACAGGCCTAATCTACAGTGCCGTTTATAGCTACACGCTTAGCCTACACGTCCATTTTTACAGGTCGATAGCCCATGATTCAACATCTAAAGCCCCACGATTATTTGTCTATGCCATGGAAAAATGGGGCGGGGACAACAATGGAAATTGCACGTGATCAACAACAAGGTTTGGATCAAATCGGCTGGCGTTTGTCCATCGCTGATGTACAGCAATCAGGTGGCTTTTCGGTATTTCAAGGCCTGCAGCGCATCATTAGCGTACTCAAAGGGCAGGGCTTTAGATTAAGTGTTGATGGTCAGTTGATGCCGGATTTAACACCGCATTCTGCCTATGCTTTTTCTGGGGATGCGGCGGTATATTGCGAATTAATCCAAGATCCAATCCAAGACTTTAATTTGATCTATGACCCGCTACAGTTTAAAGCGCGTTTGCAATGGTTGGCCATCAATACGCCACAGCAGCTTTATACTGATGCTGATGTGATCTTTATATTCAATGCTTCAGAACAATTACAACTGCACATCGGAACACAGGCATATTGCTTGTCCGAATATGATTGTGTACGGATTGAGAAAGAAACTGGCCTGCAGTATATATCGCTTGCAAGTACGATAAGCTCAAGATGTTGTATCGTAGAATTGGTGGCTATTTAAACGACTTTCGCATTTTAAATCGTGGCAAATCAAGCCACATTCTCTGCGCTCATCTATTCTCGATGGCCGATTGGCTCCACGCTAAAAACTCAAAGTGGCACTCGTTAAGCCCCTATAAACGCGCAATATTGTCGAGGTGATGGAATATTCGGTGCATAGGAATTGTACCGACGACAATAGCGATATCCGTATCAGGACATACTTATTAAGCCTGCGAATAATATTAGGTGATTAATTTTTTCTATATTAATTTTCCATCACTGGAAATTAATTATTCAATGTTGTGCGCATGATTTTAATGCAACATCGCTGATTTTAAGATGGCGTTGCGGCATTAAATTTATTCATGGAATGAATTGCATATGCAGATCGATAAACAACAATCAAATCACCCCACTGATCCTCGGCCCGGTCTTCAACCGAGTAATGTATTGAGTTCTTCGTTACAAACGCGTCACCTGACGATGATGTCGATTGCAGGTGTTATTGGCGCTGCATTATTTGTAGGTTCTGGACGAATCATTGCGGAAGCAGGCCCTGCGGCTATATTGGCGTATTTGGCGGGTGGTGCATTGGTGGTTTTCATCATGAGAATGCTCGGTGAAATGGCTGCGACCTCACCAGATACAGGCTCATTTTCGACTTATGCTGATCGTGCAATTGGACGTTGGGCAGGTTTTACCATCGGTTGGTTATATTGGTGGTTCTGGGTATTACTCATGGCATGGGAAGCTTATATCGCTGGCCTGATTTTAAATGAATGGTTTCCGTTGATCAGCGTAAATATGTTTACCTTGATTATGACCCTGTTGTTGATCTCGATTAACTTTATGCGGGTGAGTAAATACGGTGAAGTCGAATTTTGGTTTGCACTGATTAAAGTGGTCGCCATCGTGGTATTTATTGTGCTCGGTGTTTTGGCATTGGTGCAATTGTGGCCGGTCGCACAAGTAAATGGTTTTAGTAATCTGACTGCCCATGGCGGATTTATGCCCAACGGGATTGGACCGGTGATTATCGCCCTGCTTGGGGTAATGTTTTCCTTCCTTGGTGCTGAGATTGTCACCATTGCCGCCTCAGAATCTAAAAATCCAGTTGAACAAACCCGTCGTGCGATTAAATCGGTGGTGTGGCGAATCTGTTTATTTTATATCGGTTCGATTTTCTTGATCGCCTGTATCGTGCCTTGGAATGATCCCTTACTCAGCCAAACTGGTTATGGTGCTTATCGACGTACCTTTGAAATCTTAGGTATACCGGGGACCAAATGGATCATGAATTTTGTGGTATTAACCTCAGTGAGTAGTTGTTTTATCTCTGGGCATTATACTGCTTCACGGATGCTGTATTCCTTGTCTAGACGTGGTGATGCACCGAAGATCTTCCAGAGCACACGTGCCAGCGGTACTCCAATCTTTGCGGTGATTGCCTCATGTGTAATCGCACTGATGATCGCCTTTATGAACTTTTTTGATGCGATTAAACCACGTGAAATCTTAGATATTCTCATGAACACCACGGGGATGATTGCGATGTTGGTTTATTTAGTGATTGCAGTTTCTCAAGTCAGACTACGCCGTAAAATGGAGCGTGAAGGTCAGGACATTAAACTCAAAATGTGGTTATTCCCAGGCTTGAGTTATGTGGTGATTGCCTTTATTAGTTTGTCTTTGATCGCTATGGCTTTCCTTGAGGAATATCGGACTTTGGTGCTCTCAACGGGTGGAGCAACTTTGCTGGTGATTTTGGCGGGCTTGATCGTACAACATAAGGCCAGAAAGAAGAATCAAGTGCTGCAGAAACTACAACGCAGTTATTTATAAGCGTGACAGCGAGTTCTGCTCTAGGTGAATCAGTCTGGGGATTTAAAGTTCCCCGGACTGATTCATTTCCAATTCCATTTTATGTCTAATTTATTGCTAGTTCGATTCAAAGGCCAGTCGAGTCTGGTTGGGCAAAGACCTGATGTTCTTTTAAGCATTGTCTGAGCACACTAAATGCCATCAACATTTCTTTTTCAGCAACACAGGCAAAACCGAGTAATAAGCCACGAGTGCTATTACTGGCTTGGTGATAATAACGCGACAATGGGCGAACTTTCACGCCACGGACCAAAGCCAATTGGGCAATGGCGATATCATCGACATGCTCAGGCAGTTTCAGTACCAGATGTAAACCAGCTTCATGGCTATATTCATGCACAAAGTCACTGCCTAAATAACGCTCAATCAGTTCGATTAAAAATGCCCGGCGTTTGGTATAGAGCAAACGCATGCGACGTATATGTGCCGCATAATGACCTTCTTGAATAAACTCCGCCAAGGCACGCTGAGTCAGCATATGCCCACCACGATAAAGCTCAGCAGAAATGGTTTTCAATGCAGTGACTAAATTTTTGGGCACCACCATATAACCAATCCGCAGTGCGGGGTAAATGGTCTTACTAAATGTGCCCATATAGATCACTGGGGTATTTTCTTCTAAGCCTTGCAAGGATGGAAATGGTTGGCCTGAAAAACGAAACTCACTGTCATAATCATCTTCGATGATCCAGCTTTTATGGATGCGCGCCAATTCGAGTAACTGCCGACGTCGGGAAATACTCAGGTGTGAACCCAAGGGATACTGATGTGATGGGGTGACAAAGATCAGCTTTGGCGCAGGAACATTTAAATCCGGAATCATGCCTTCATGGTCTACTGCCATCGGATGTATATTCAGCCCATTCATTCTTAAAATGTTTCGCGCACCCCAATATCCCGGATCTTCGATCCAGACATGGTCATCTAAATCACACAGCACCCGCGATATAAAATCCACTGCTTGGTGAATGCCCTCGGTAATCAGGATTTGATCGGCATCACAACGTACCGAACGTGCCACTTGTAGGTATTCTGCCAAGGCTTGTTTCAGTTCTAAGCAACCACCATCACTGCTATAAATCAGCCGTGAAACTTCGGGTTGGCGACTTAAGCGCAGTTGAATCTTACTAAATTCGGCATGTGGAAATTCGGTCACATCAGGTATGCCGGGAACAAATGCACCCCATTGATAGGGTGAGGCCGCGGCATTTTCTAAAAAAACAGTGCCACGTTGCGAGAGGGCTTTTAAGTCCAGATGATGTTTATGGTGTGGGTTGACCTCGTTGCGCGGTACATTGAGATAATCCTCTGGTAACACTTCAACCACCCAAGTGCCACTTCCTGTGATCGCTTCAACATAGCCTTGGGCTTGCAATTGTTCATAGGCATTTAAAATGGTATTGCGTGAAACTTGCAACTCTTTGGCGAGATCCCGTGAGGCAGGCAAGCGGGTTTTAGGTGCCAATACGCCAGCGGTAATCGCATCGCGTAGGCAACAGAACACACGCTGATACAGTGCACCTTCAGTTTGTTGTTGTAGCCGTTGTAGGAGGTGATCCCCCAATAAACTCAGCACGCATCGACTCCATGTATATTAAAAATCCATTTGATATCAAAAATCTGTTTTATATCGATCATGACAATACACCAATCTAAGTCTTGATGAATAGACCTCAAGACTTTAGCCTAATCTACAAGATAAAAAACCGCCACACTAAATTGGCTCCTTATTAAGACTATAAAGTGGCACTCGTCAGATTCTACTAAACGGGCGACATTGGATCATCAAAAATCGCAAAGTTTAACTTTGCCTCTCTGCACAAGCAGGCCAAAAAATAAGAGGATCGAAAATGGATAATCAATACTCAGCACTCAATGCCCGTAAACAACAATCTACACCACGTGGTGTCGGTGTGATGTGCCAGTGGTATGTCGAACGTGCTGAAAATGCAACATTATGGGACCAGGAAGGTCGCGAATTTATTGATTTTGCTGGCGGTATCGCCGTGTTAAATACTGGGCATTGTCACCCTAAAATTATGGCAGCAGTGACTGAGCAGTTGGGTAAATTCACCCACACTGCCTATCAAGTTGTACCTTATGAAAGCTATATCTCTTTGGTTGAACGCCTTATCGAACGTGCGCCAATCGCAGGACCGGCCAAAGCAGCTTTGTTCACCACAGGTGCTGAAGCAGTTGAAAATGCCATTAAAATTGCACGTGCAGCCACCAAACGTCATGGCGTGATTACTTTCAGTGGTGCATTCCACGGCCGTAGTTTTATGACCATGGCCATGACCGGTAAAACCGCACCGTATAAACGTGATTTTGGTGTCATGCCGGGTGGCGTATTTCATGCGCGTTATCCTGTTGCGATCAACAATGTCAGTGTGGACGATGCGATTGAAAGCTTGGAAGAAATCTTCAGCGCAGACATTGCAGCACATGATGTTGCCGCAATCGTACTTGAACCTGTTCAAGGTGAGGGTGGCTTTAATGTCGCACCGCAAGCTTTGATGATTCGTCTACGTCAAATCTGCGATGAGCACGGCATTTTACTGATTGCAGATGAAGTTCAAACGGGCTTTGCACGTACAGGTAAATTGTTTGCAATGGATTATCATCCTGAAGCGAAACCTGACTTGATGACCATGGCCAAAAGCCTCGGTGGCGGATTCCCGATTTCCGCAGTCGTGGGTCGCGCTGAGGTGATGGATGCGCCAGCACCAGGTGGTCTAGGCGGTACTTATGCAGGTAATCCATTGGCAGTGGCTGCTGCACATGCAGTACTGGATGTGATTGAAGAAGAAAAATTATGTGAACGTGCCAATAAACTCGGTGCTGAATTGGTCAATGTGCTTGAAGACCTCAAAGACAGCCACAGTTTTGTACGTGATATCCGTGGCATCGGTTCGATGATTGCGGTTGAACTCGACACTGCAGAGCGCGCCAAAGCAATTCAAGATGATGCGATGAGCAAAAACTTGATACTATTAACGTGTGGTAAAAAGGCCAATGTGATTCGTTTCTTGTATCCTTTGACCATCCCAGATGCTCAATTTCAAGCTGCATTGGCGATCTTAAAACAAAGCTTTGATGCAACAAGCGCTTTAAAAAATATGGGTGTAACTGCATGATCGATCAAAAATATCACAATCTCTTAAAGCATGCTGATATCTCTTTTGAAGCTCAAGCTTCAGAAGACTATATACAAGTGGATGATGCTGCTACGGGTCAAGCCTTGGCTTGGGTCAGAAAGCATCAACGGCCATCGGTTGAAGCGGCTATTCAGCGTTCAGAACGAGCGCAGGCCACATTCAAAAAGCTCAGTGCCTTACAACGTGCTGATCTGATGATGAATTGGTATCAACTGATGTTGAAACACCAAGAAGATTTGGCGCAAATCCTCACCGCAGAACAAGGTAAACCTTTGGCGGAAGCACGTGGCGAAATCGTTTATGCTGCGTCATTCATCCGTTGGTTTGCTGAACAAGCGCGCCGTGTGGAAGGGGATATTTTACCTTCAGCACAAGTGCAGCAACGACTTTTGGTTTTGAAACAACCGATTGGGGTAACTGCTGCAATTACACCGTGGAATTTCCCAGCGGCCATGATCACCCGTAAAATCGCGCCTGCATTGGCAGCCGGTTGTTCGATGTTGATCAAACCCGCAGAACAAACACCATTAAGCGCATATGCGATGGAAGTCTTGGCGCTAGAGGCCGGACTACCTGCAGATGTGATGATCACCCTCAGCGGTGACTCGGTGGATGTGGGTAAAACCCTGTGTGAAAGTGACATCGTGCGTAAACTAAGTTTCACGGGTTCAACCGAAGTGGGTCGAATCTTGATGCAGCAAAGTGCACCGACCATTAAGAAATTATCACTTGAATTGGGGGGCAATGCCCCAGTGATCGTGTTTGACGATGCCAATGTTGAGCAAGCGGTCAAAGGCATTATCGCCAGTAAATACCGCAACAGTGGTCAAACCTGTGTCTGTGCCAACCGAATTTATATTCAAGAAGGCATTTACGACGCGGTCAGCAAACGTGTGGTCGAAGAAGTTAATAAACTTAAAGTTGGTGATGGTCGTATTGATGGCAACAATCAAGGTCCATTGATCGATGAAGATGCGATTGCTAAGGTCGAGTCGCATATCCAAGATGCAGTGAGTAAAGGTGCTCAAGTGGCAACGGGTGGTCAACGTCTGTCGGCTGACACTACCTTCTTTGCACCGACGGTATTGACTGGGGTAACTCAGTTGATGCGCGTAGCCAAAGAGGAAACTTTTGGTCCGTTGGCTCCTTTATTTAGCTTTAAAACTGAAGCTGAAGTGATCCAAATGGCCAACGATACTGAGTTCGGTTTGGCGGCCTATTTCTTCACCCAAAATGCTGCACGTCAGTGGCGTGTCGGTGAAGCGCTTGAATATGGCATGATCGGTGTCAATACCGGTTTGATTTCCAATGAAGTCTCTCCATTCGGTGGTGTAAAACAATCTGGCCTAGGTCGTGAAGGTTCGCAGTACGGTATGGATGATTATCTCGAAATCAAATATCTATGCATGGATATTTCTGAGTAAGGCAAGCGGCATTTACCCATTTAAATGCAGGTTTGCTTCAGTCAGATCTCAACAGGAAAACCAGTCAGTGATGACTGGTTTTTTTGTGATCTCAAGTCAAATCAGCACATAGAAAACCCACGGGTCTAGCTTTATCTAGATAATTTATTTGAATAATCATTCAATGTGTACGCATAATGAGCCATTGAATAACCCAATATTTTTGTTTTGAAATGGAGCTTCACCTGATCATGACTGCCTTTTATCAACGCTTAAGTCGTAGCACAGATGCCAATGGTGTCGTCACTGCACATTATACTTCGACCATACATGCTCAAGGCGCATGGAATCCACATGAGCAGCACATGGCACCTGCCAGTGGAATCATTGCAGCTGAGTTGGAGGCATTTTCTCCACGTGAAGGGATGCGGATTGGGCGAATCAGTTTTGATATCTTGGGCCTGATTCACTTCGGTGAGTTTTCAATTGAAACTTCGGTGATTCGTGCTGGTAAAACCATTGAACTGATTGAGTCGAAAATGAGTGCCAATGGCAAGACTTGTATCGTGGCACGTGCATGGCGGATGTGTACCTCGGACAGCAGCAGCGTGGCCGGTTTAGAGGACAAGGCGGTACATCAGCCTGATCAATATACACTGTGGAAGGGAATGGAACGCTGGCCAGGCGGTTATATTCGCACGCTTGAAACCCGCACTGATGAGCATCATCGGGGCGGGAAAGGCACCGTTTGGATGAACAATGACATCGAGATGGTTGAAGGGCAGAGCACCACGGATTTTGTCCATATCATCGGCATGATTGATGGCGCCAATGGTATTGTTGCGCGTCAAGACGGTGAATTTAAATGGGCTTTCCCCAACCTCGATCTACAGATCCATATGCATCGGTATCCACAAGGTCGTTGGCTTGGACTTGAAACCATTCAACAATATGGTAGCGATGGCATCGGCCTGACCAGTACGGTATTGCATGATGCGTATGGGCCATTTGGCCGTGCTGAGCAGATCTTAACTTTGCGTGAATTGGGCTAGATTGTATCGGCCCTCGAAAGAGGGCTTTTAAACTCAATGTGCGAAATTCTCCCTTCGCTCATCTTTGTTACGCAGTCATGCTTCACAGATTGATAGCAGCATATTTAGGTTTTGCTTGTTTTTTAGTTTTAGTTTTGGAGTGATCTATGCAGCTGAATCGAAAAAAATTAATCTTGGGTTTTAGTTTGTCCGCGGCTTTATTCTTAACGGCGTGTATGAGTACCAATAGTGTGATGTTTGGCACTAGCAAATTAAATTTAGAATATTCTGAGTTGCAGAGTCGGACAGCGAACCTATTTTATTCCAATTATAAAGACGGCATTGGTGTTGGAGTGATTCGTGAAATCATGCCTAATGCAGATACTCATTTACAGCCATGGACCAAGGCCATGCTTGCCGATCAAGAACAAAAACGTGGTCGCCCTTTGGTTGAGAAACAACACAATGCGATTACTTATTATGAAGTGATCGATAAAAATGCCAATGTTAAAATCCTCTATCTATTTGGAACCAATACGCAAAATAGTGCACTACAGATGAAATTTTCAAAATTCCCTGTCGATGCCGAAGTGTCTAGTGCCTTTATACAAGATTTAAATCAGTTTAAAGCGTTTTAAAGTTGGCTGGGAATCGTTGAAGAGCCATCGGCCTGACCAGTACGGTATTGCATGATGCGCATGGGGCGTTTAGTTGTGCTGAACACCACTCATCCTTTGAAATCAACACCTAATCGGATACGCAACGCTCCTTCCTTTTTTAAAAGGAAGGTTGGGATGATTTTAAAAAATATCTCAATTATAACAATGATTTGACTGAGGAATATCTATTTATAAAAGCCTAAATTTTTTGCTTAACTGACTGGCATTAGCTCGTAAGAGGGCTTTTTGTCGTGGCTCAGAGACAGTGAGAGAAGCTGTGTCCATAATTTTATTAAGGAACAATCGAAAATTTTTGTGGTTTAAGTTCAGGCTTAGGCAATAATAATCAAAAGAGTAAATAAAATCTGTTAATATCTTCCAGAGACTTATAGTACTTAGTGTATGAAAAATATACAGTTATTGAGTCTGTAAAAAACTATTTGGTTGCTTATCCAGAACATAGGATAAGTGGCATACAACACGGAAGGATCAACACGTATATGGAAATCAAGGCAAAATTCTCTCATCTGGCCTATAGCTGTGCATTGGTATTGTTTGGATCAATGCAAATGGCCAATGCAGCCCCTTTACTGACTTCACATATTAGCAATGAAGTCAGCCCAGCACCTGTTGCCAATGCTTGGCTAGAAATCGATACCCAAGCTTTTGAAAGCAACATCGCCACAATGAATAAGTTGCTCGATGGAAAATCGAAACTTTGCATGGTGATGAAGGCCAATGCCTATGGGCATAGCATTGATTTATTGATGCCAAGCGTAATGAAAATGAATGTGCCCTGTGTGGGGATTACCAGTAATGCAGAGGCAGCACTGGTACGAAAACATGGTTATCAAGGTAAAATCACACGTTTACGTGCAGCGACAGATGCTGAAATCATCAATGCGCATGCCTTAAATATGGAAGAGCTGTTTGGTAACTATGATCAAGCGATGCGTATGTCTCAATGGGCGAAAGCCAACAATACCGTCATCCATTATAGTTTGGCATTAAATGCTGGGGCGATGGATCGTAATGGTTTGGAGATGACCTCTGCCGAAGGCAAACAACAAGCCGTAGCCATGACCAAGCTGTCCAATCTAAAACTCGATGGCATCATGACCCACTACGCGGTTGAAGATCAGAAATTTGTTCGTGAGCATTTGCTTAAATTTAATGAGCAAAGCACATGGTTAATTAAAACCGCCAAACTCAAGCGTAAAGATCTCACCCTACATACGGCGAATTCATTTACCACTTTAAATGTGCCTGAAGCTCGTCTGGATATGGTGCGCGCAGGATCGATTATGTATGGCGATGGTTTTCCTGATCATCCAGAATATAAGCGCATGATGGCGTTTAAAACCCAAATTGCTGTGGTAAATAACTACCTCAAAGATTCGACTGTGGGTTATGACCAGACCTTTACTTTAACCCGCGATTCCAAACTGGCGAATCTACCCGTGGGTTATTCAGATGGCTATCGTCGTAATTTTAGTAATAAGGCTTATGTCTTGGTACGCGGACAAAAAGCCCCAGTGGTTGGTCGAGTATCTATGAATACCGTGATGGTTGATGTGACCGATATCCCCGGGGTGAAAGCCGGTGATGAAGTGGTACTCTATGGTACCCAAGGCAATGCTGAAGTGAAAACCAGTGATTTAGAAGAGCTTACTGGCAACTTACTCGCAGAAGCCTATACACCGTGGAGTAACTCAAACCCGCAGGTGAAAAAGCAAGTCAAACTGCAAGATAAGGCAGCTAGCAGATCTGATTCAGCCGATACTAAAGCCGTGGTTAACTCCAACTAAACATGTATTTTAGTGGTTTGAATTAAAACTAATGCCATATCAGAATATTTTTTGATATGGCATTTTTTATTCAAAATAATCAAGCTGCGAATGAGGGCATTTAAAATGTCCAAATCTAAGGATTCTTAACTAAGCTCCAAGCATCCTGCCAGTGTGATCCTGTGGCTGGGGTATATTGTGTGGCTTTGATGGTACACCAACCGCTATAAGGAAATGGTTTACATTCATAGACCTGTCCATCACTGCCCAAGACTCTGGTCCCTGCTTTATAGCTTGTAATATTCTCAGGGTAGACATATTGATACTTACCATTTGTCCCAGTGCTCGGTGGTTGAGTCGGTGGGGTAGGCGTAGGTTGTGGTGGAGTGGGTGGCGTGACGATTGGCGGTGTGTTATTTGCTGCACGTTCGATTTTAAACTCGACTCTTTTTAGTCCACTGTTACCACGGGTATAGACATTATTTTTACCCTGCACAGGGACGATTTCACCTTTGCTGTTTTTTATCCCCGCAATGAGGGTTTTATGTTGAGCATTGATGGCTTCGGCCAACAGTCGCGGCCAGAGATTTCGATCACCCTCTTGTTTGGATTGAATTGTAATAACGGTTTGTAGTTTTGGATTTTCTCCATTGGCATCAAACACACGAGTTTTCACTTGATCCTTGGGTTTTAAATCATCAATTGGGGTGATATCACCGATTTCGATCCAGTCTGATGCTGCTGCAACGGGTGGCGTAGGCGGTGGAGGTGGCGGAGGTGAGGGAATTGCAGGCCCAGCACCGATCTGTACATCGATGGCGTTATAGAAGGCATTGACTGTATCAGCGATATCCCAGACTGCCAAAATCACATGATAACCACTGCGATCAGCAGGGATGGTACAACGGTGCGTGAGTTGGATCGCTGGTTGGCGGTTTTGCCCATCGACCTCACAGAAAGGTTTGAGATCAAAAGAGTTTCGCGTTAATGCAGCGGACTGGTTCCACCCCGGTTTGGTGATAAAGTAACGCCAACTCTGGGTGGCATGTGCTGCTGTCTTAAGCCAAGTGAAATCAATTGGACCTGTAGAGATATTGCTTTTAGACCAACGTGTGGGAGATTGTTGATCCAACTCGGCAAACTGACTCAAACTCGCACTGGCCAATTTCCCATCGGTTGGGCCGGCTTGCGGAAAGTTTTTCCCGCCTTCTAAGCTTTGTGCTTCCCAAACGATACTGCCGCATTGACTATTCTTGTTGAGCTTACAGGCATAGCTTCTTGATTCTGGCTTGAGTACATAGCCATGTGCAAACAGATTGGTTGATATGATTGAAGATGTCAGCACTGCGATCAGCGAGCCACATTTTATTAAAACTTCATGCTTCATTTTAACCATCCTTAAAGGTATTTTTTGAGCGCCTTTCAGTGGGTCGAAACGCCTCATAAAAAATACCCGCCCATATTACACAGGGCAATGCAATCGCATGTAATGAACTGTAGGTCTTGCCGCATAGGGCTTACATGGAAAGACTGCTGACGGGTGCTTGGAGGTATTTAATGCGCTGTTTAAGTTTGATTAAGTGCTTAGATCTGAATGGAACGGTATGTAATTTATGTTTTGCTGCACGGGGAATTTGTTCTGTTCGGGTGAGTGGTTAGACTTGACTGGATGGTGATAGCTTTATAAGTGATGGGGTGATGTGATGGATATTCCTGAAGTGAAAGTCGGTGGTGAAGTTGTATGATGTGTGCTGAATTTACTGGAGACTCCAACTTGGGAGATTCTATGCAGCTAACTTATAGAAGTCTGCCGCCATTTGATTTGGCGTTTTAAAACCCAGATCTTTTTGAATTCTTCGCTGATT